>JAFTXY010000005.1 GCA_017461425.1 Candidatus Gastranaerophilales bacterium
ACAACAATGAAACATATGTATTTGACGAACGTGGTATTGTGTTGTCTAAAACGGTTGGAGATAGAACTACTTATACAACAGAAGGTATAAGAGCTTTAGGTGATCCGAATGATTTAAATGACACATATGACAAAATTGCAACTAATATAGAAAATGAAATCACAAATGGTTCTGCAGATTATTTTGTTGAATTCAATGAAAATAAAGAACCGAAAGAAGCGACTATATATAAAAATGGCAAATTGTATAAAAGAATTGGCTATGACGAAAATGGCAACGCAACTTTATTGGAAGATAAATATGGTTTAACACTTGAAGGTGTCGGAATAATAAATAACCCAAATGTAACTGACGATAAATATGACGCAATTTGCAACACATTTGGACTCGACCCTAATACACAAGGCGGGCAAATTCGCCTTGTAAAACCAAATACAGAAGATAATAATGCTTACAATAACGTATGGCAAATTGGTGCACTTGATGGAAATGGAGAAATTGCAACAAGATATCAATTGCCATCAAATACATCTACTGAATTTAATCCTGATAACATCAGTGATGATATAAAACCTGAAAATTTACTAGAAGACGAGCATGGCTTAACTGCGCTTGGATTAAAAGTTGACCTTGGACAAAGTAAAATATATGACATTATTACATATGGAACTGATGAGCAAAAAGCGGTACTTGCAAAAAAATTAGGTATAAATGTTGATGATTTAGATAATTTACGCATCGAGCCCCTAAAAAACAATAAAAATGACGAAGCTAGTAAAGACGCAAAAGATGTGCAAGAAACAAAAAATGAAAAAGAAATTATATCATACATAGTAGTTGGCTCAAATGTTGAATTCAGCTTCCCAACAGAAAAAGGCTTTGAAACTAATACAATTCAAATTGGAGATGTAGTCTATGATTTAGGAGATATATACGAAAATACAGATAATAAAACATTTGAATTCAGAAAACTAAGAGATGATAATGGATACACTGCAGCCGGTGCCGTTAAAAAAGATCCTAAAATGGCACAAATTTTAGACAAGACAAATGAAAATGTAAAATTCTCTCTTACTAGCAATCAAGAAGATGGCACGATTATCTCCTGGAAAGTGAACGAAGGCGAAATTAAAATCAATGGAAAAGATTATACTTATACTCTTCCTGAAGGCGCGACATTAAGCCAAAATTCAGATAATGATTCAAGCACTCATCTTGATGAATATGAAATTGAAGTTACTGGTGTAATAGATGACCAAGGAAACGATGCAACAATAGTTTTGGGCTTTGGTGCAGGTGATGATACGTTGTATTATATTGAAAATATAAATCTCGAACACATAGACTTAATTTATCCAGACAATCAAAGTAGCGATCTAAGCAGAGAACGTCATTGGAATTGTAGTGCCGGCTCATATGATCTTGATAATTTATTTGCAAACAAAGAGATTCCCTGGAATGTTAAAATGAAATTAGTTGATTACAATGATATGGAAAATCTGCTTGGCATAAATTACGTCAATAGTATAGGCTCAGGTCAGTCTTGTCCGCAATCTTGGTATACAGATCAACTCAACATAATGATTAGTAATGACCCTATTTCAGTAGAAGAAATTATACAATTCACCAAAACATATAGCAATATGGCCGGTACAAATTCAACAATTATATATGCTCTAACTTATAGCCAAGAAAATTGCATAAATTTAATAAATGCATTAAGTAATAATGCCACCGCTGAAGAGCTTAAAGAATTTAACAAGATAGTACCATTTGAAAAATTATTCACTTATTACAATAGAGATAATCTTGCAGGAATAGAAATATCTGAAGCATTTATTAAATTATTTTCGAGAAATGACTTTTATGAAAAAAATTCAACCAACGAAGCTGGAATATGGAATATTGCCAAAACAACATGTGAATGTGGCGACATAAACAATAGACCAAAATTACAATATGTATTAGAAGCATATGAAAAAGGTTTATATAAAGGCAAATATACAGACGAGGAAATTAGACAATATATAATAAATCTATATTCTAGAGAAAATCCAAGTAATGATAAAATATATGACCCAGAAAATTTAATAGATGATTTAGATAAAATGTATACAGTGGTTTGGCCATTTAATATTCCTAAAAACTATCATCAAACATTCTTAAAAATCATGAATCCATTCAACTAAACATTTAATTTCCGCCTTAACATGTCTTAAAATTAGCCCATTTACGGTATAGATTTTACCTAAATGGGCATTTTATAATATAAGCATATGAAAAAGTTTTTAAAAAGATTAGCAGTTGGATTTATTTATCTATTCTGCTTTATAGCTGTTATTGAACTTGGAGTAAATTATTATTCCACAGAAATTGTTTTTCCTATTAAAAATGCAACAAGCTATGGTTATGTTGCAAAAGAATCAGGTAAAACAATAATAGAATTAGATAAATTCGATACAAGAGCAAAAGCACAATTAGCATTACCTTTTGCTTTAGCTTATGCATATTTTAACGATAAAACTTTAACAAAAGATTATAACGAAGAAACAAAAACCTACGGCTATAAAGATAATAATGAAAACATAGTTATCAAACACCAATTTATTGAAGCAGAAGAATTTGTTAATGATTATGCTGTTGTTGCTGTAATGGTGAATGGCGAAAAAAAATACGGAACAATAGATATTAAAGGAAATTGGGTAATAGAGCCAAAATACGACTATTTATGCCCATTTTTCAAATATTATACAAGAGCTTGTATCGATAAAGGCCATTGCGGAATTATAGATAAATTTGGCAATAATGCAACTTTAATGACATACGATACGCATAAATTAAAATGCAAAGATGGCGAATGCGGCATTAAATTATGCACAATTGGCAAAGATAAAAAAGAAATCACTTGCAATTATTTTTTATGATAAAATAATTGTATTATGTTAAACGAATTTCTATATGCAAAAATACATAGAGCAACAGTTACGGAGGCAAACTTGGATTATGTTGGCTCTATTACTATTGATAAAGCTTTATTAAAAGCTACAAATATAAAAGTTAACCAAAAAGTAGAAATTTTAGATATTAATAACGGGGAAAGATTTTCAACATACGTTATTGAGGGAGAAGAAAATTCAGGAATAATTTGTCTTAATGGCGCCGCTGCTAGAAAAGTTCAAGTTAAAGACAAAGTTATTATTGTTGCTTATGCGCTTTTAGATGAAAAAGAACAACAAACATTCACCCCTAAAATAGCTCATGTTGATGAAAACAATAGATTAATCAAATAATGATTAAAGAAATTATAGATAACGATATCGCTTATGCAAAGATAATAAGAGCAACATATAAACCCTCTGATAAAACAGAATTTTTTACAAGAGAATCAGATGAGGTTCAATTTGGTGTTGTAAATTATGAGAAAAATTATAAAACAGGCGCTCATTATCATAATCATCTAAAACGCAAAACAACTCAGACAGATGAAATATTAATGGTTCAATCAGGTTCAGCCAGAGTTGATTTTTATAATGATAAAGGCTCTTATATAAAAAGTTGTGAAATATTTCAAGGAGATATAATCATAATCTACAAAGGTGGACATAATATCTTCTTTTATGACGATACAAAAGTCTTTATGATTAAACCAGGAAGTTATAAAACAAACGAAGATTCTACAAGAATTGTTGGTGCAAATAACTACGAGCTTTCTATAGACATAGATTAAATTATTAAGATTTGTAACAAACTTAGCAGGTTAAGCAATTTTTGTTTCGATATATACTTTATATATATGTAAGACATAAATAACCTTCCTTCCCCCCTACATAAGTTAGTTTTTTTATTTACACACTAACCAGTTCTATAGAGAATCAAAACAAGATTTTCAAAGCTCCCTTCAAAAGGAGCTTTTATTTTATATTAAATCCATGCCAGATTTAAGCGAACCTAATACAGTGTAGAATTATTAATATTATTGAGTTATATTTTATTTATATTTTAAACATTAATACATTATTATAAACAATTAATATTCTAATGTGCTATATTATTAGAATAAGAATAATAAACAGAAAGCATATATGAATATAGAAGTATTTATAGAGTTAGAATTTCAAAATAAAATATATTCTCTGGATTTGGAAAAGTTGCATTTCATACTTTCGAAATTGGCAAATAAAAAAATAACCACAAAAAACACAAAAGAAATCCTCGAATTGATGAAATATTATCATCTTTTAAACGAGGATTTCTTAGAAAATATAAATAAAATTTAATTACTCATTCTCATTTCTTTTAATTGCTGCATTAACAAGCCCCAAAAATAAAGGGTGAGGATTTTGTGGACGAGATTTGAATTCAGGATGGAATTGACAAGCAACAAACCAATCGTTTTCTGGATATTCAACAATTTCTGCTAATAATCCATCAGGACTTGTTCCGGATATCACTAATCCATTTTGTTGTAAGATATCTTTGTATTCATTATTAAATTCAAACCTATGTCTATGACGTTCTAAAATTAATTCGCTTCCATAAGCACTATACGCTTTAGTATTTGGTAAAATTTTACAAGGGTATGAACCTAAACGCATTGTTGCACCATAGCCAGCTATATTTTTTTGTTCTTCCATTAAATCAACAACTTTATATGGAGCATTTTTATCAAATTCTGTTGAATTAGCGTCTTTTAAACCAGCAACATTTCTTGCGTATTCAATAACAGCGCATTGCATTCCAAGACATAAACCAAGATATGGAATATTATTTTCTCTTGCGTATTGAACAACTTTTAATTTTCCTTCAATACCCCTTACTCCAAATCCACCTGGAACTACAACTCCATCAACATCATTTAAATGCATTTTAACATCTTCGCCAGATATAATGTCTTCAGAAGCAATCCATTTTATATTAATTTTAGTTGAGTTTTTAAATCCGGCATGTTTTAAACTTTCTACAACAGAAATATATGCATCATTTAATTCTGTATATTTACCTGCTAATGCAATTGTTATTTCTTTTTTTGGATTTTTTATATTATATACAAGCTCTTCCCATTTGGTTAAATCTGCTTGTTTTTCTTCAAGACATAGTGTTTTTAAAACTTGTTTTGTAATTCCTTGTTTTTCAAGATACAATGGCACTTCATAAATTGAATCCATATCTTTGCATTCTATTACATTATCCCTATGCACAGAACAGAATAGTGCAAGTTTATCTTTTTCTGATTTTCCTATTGGAACTTGCGTTCTTAATACAAGCATTTCTGGTTGTATACCATAACTTCTTAAAACATTAACACTATGTTGCGATGGTTTTGTTTTAAGCTCTCCTGATGTAGGAAGATATGGTAATAACGTCACATGGATAGACATTGAATCTTCTCTTGGAATTTCAGAGCGGAATTGTCGAATTGATTCAATAAAAGGCAGACCCTCAATATCCCCAACAGTACCCCCAATTTCCACAATTAAAATATCAGGATTATTTCTTTTTGAAGCCAGAGTTAATCTTGATTTGATTTCACCTGTAATATGAGGAATCATTTGAACAGTAGCACCAAGATATTCACCTTTTCGCTCTTTATTAATAACTGTTTGATAAACAGAACCTGATGTTACATTGTTTATTTGAGACAAATACGTGTCTATAAATCTTTCATAATGTCCTAAATCCAAATCTGTTTCTGCGCCATCTTCGCATACAAAAACTTCCCCATGCTGAAATGGACTCATTGTACCAGGATCAACATTTATATATGGATCAAACTTTTGAACAGAAACACTATATCCACGTTCGACTAAAAGCCTACCTAAAGAGGCGGCTACTATCCCTTTTCCTAAAGAACTAACTACACCGCCTGTGATAAAAATATATTTTGTCATTTAACCTCTCTAATTTATTTTAGGAACTTTAAAGAAATCGCCCTCAATATCTGGAGCATTACTCATAAGTTCTTCTCTTGTATTTTCGTAAATCTTAACATCTTCTCTCATGACATTTGAGAAATCTATAGGGTGATTCATTGGTTCAACCCCAGTTGTATCTACTTCGTTCATTTTTTCAACATGTGCTAAAACATCACCAAGCTGATGTGTGAAAGTTTCCTTTTCAGCTTCTGTAAGTTCTAATCTAGCCAATTTTGCAACATGTTCAACATCTTTTATTGTAATCATAATTTTCCCCTTGTTTATAACTTAACAAAAATGAAAAGATATTGCAATTTATTATTAAGTTAATTTATAATTTAACTTATGGATAAGAATAATATATTAATAGTAGAGGACCATGCGCTAACCTCTTTTGCGCTAAAAGCATCATTATCAACATTAGAATATATAGATGAAGTTTATGATGTAAATTGTGCAAAAGATGCATATGATATTTTAGAAAATCAAAAAATAGATTTAATATTAATGGATTTAGGTCTAGATGAAATTGATGGCGTTAGTGCAATTCATGAAATAAGAAAAACTAATAATTCCGTTAAAATAATAGTTTTAACTTCTCATTGTGAAAAAGATGAAGTTTTAGCATGCTTAGAAGCTGGAATTAGTGCATATTGTTCAAAAGATATAAAACCAGATAAACTGGCAGATGTCATAAAAGATGTTTTATCTGGCTCAATGTATTTTGATTCAAATGTATCAAAATATGTTATGCAAACAACATCTAAAAGCAATCAAAATGACAAATTCGCAAACATATCCGTAAAAGATTGTTACAATTTGACCCAGCAAGAAAAAAGGGTGTTAATATTATTATCAAGCGGAAATAACAACTCTCAAATCGCAAACAAACTACAAATTTCAATCAATACCACAAAAGTTCATGTATGTTCAATTTTGCAAAAAATGGGAGTTGAAGATAGAACACAAGCGGCAATTAAAGCCATCAGGGAAAATTTAATCGTATAGGAAATTATGAATAGCACTTTAGCCAAAATTTTAATCATAGATGATAATGCAAAACTATTGCAAGATGCACTTCCCATGTATGGTTATGAGGTTAGCGTTGCACAAGATGGCTTATGCGGATTAAAGATTTTGGATGAAAATTCAAATTTTGACTTAATTCTTTTAGATGTCGTTATGCCTAATTTTGATGGTTGGGAAACATTAAAAGCAATAAGACAAAATCCTAAAATTTCTAAAATTCCGATAATAATGCTTACATCTGTTTCTGATGCAAATAAACAAATTTCAGGTCTAAAATTTGGCGCTGATGATTATATTGTAAAACCATTTGTTTTACCAAACCTATTAGCAAGGATTGAGGCATTATTGCGTCGTTCCACTTGGAATAAAGAAGAAAAACATGTTAAAGCACTTCCTTTCGTTAAAGAGGGGAAAATTTCTCCACTAACTCAAAGAGAAAAAGAAATTTTATCTCTTGTTGCAAAAGGAGAAACAAATTCTAAAATTGCAGAAAAACTTTTTGTAAGAGAAGTTACTGTCAAAACTCATCTTAACAGCATTTTTAGAAAATTAAATGTAGCTAATCGCACACAAGCGGTTTTATTGGCACAACAAACTGAAATAATATAAAAAGGAAAAAATAAATGTCTAGAGAAGATTTGGTTAACTTAATTTTGAATGATTATGAAACTTTCAAAGCACAACACGACGAAGACAATAATATAGAAATATCAGAATCAGATTTTTCTCATGCAAATATTGAAAATGCAGATTTTACAAATATAGATTTTACAGGCTCAACTTTTCAAGAAGCAAACCTTGTTAATGTAAAATTTATTGATTGCGATTTAACAAGTGTTGATTTTTCAAGAGCAAATGTTTCTGAGTGTGATTTTTCTGGAGCAATATTAAATGGTACAAGTTTTAATTACGCAGCAGTAAATTATTCAAATTTCTCTGATGCAGATATGGCAGGGGCAAATTTTTCTGAAGCAGACTTATCAGATAGTGATTTTTCAACAAGCGAAAATTTAGACTCTTGCAGATTTGATGAAAGTACAATCTGGCCAGACGAAGAAAAATTGCCAGAAGATTTTGATTGCACATATAATTATGATTTATCAACTCTAAGAGATGATGAAGAGGGTCAAAACGAGGATTATTAATTAAACAAATAAAATAAAAATAATAAAAAAGGCTCATTTCTGAGCCTTTTTTCACTAACCTTCTACTTTTTCAATTATTATTTTATCATCTCTATAATCCATTGATAGTTTATCATTTGGTTTATAGTTGCCGCTTAAGATTTCTTCAGCAAGGACATCTTCAACTTTCTTTTGAATAACACGTCTTAATGGACGAGCACCGTATGTTTCAGAATATCCCTCTTTAGCAAGATAATCTTTTGCGGCATCAGTAACATCAATTGTTAATTCACGTTCTGAAAGACGTTTAAATAAATCTTTCAACATTAAATCTACAATTTGTCTGATTTCTTCTTGGCTTAAATGAGCAAAGACAATAATATCATCAACCCTATTTAAAAATTCAGGTCTAAATGCTTTTTTCATCTCTTCATTTACAGTGTCTTTTAATTTTTCATATCTATCTTTTTTATCATCTCCAGAAACAGAGAAGCCAAGTTTTTGTGTATTTGTAATCATTGATGCACCAACGTTTGATGTCATAATGATAATTGTATTTTTAAAGTTGATATGACGTCCTTTAGAATCAGTTAAACGACCATCATCAAGTATTTGCAACATGATATTAAATGTATCAGGGTGCGCTTTTTCAATTTCATCAAATAACACAACAGAATATGGTTTTTTTCTAATGATTTCACACATATTTCCGCCATCATCATAACCAACATAACCTGGAGGAGAACCGATTAATTTTGATGTCGCATGTTTTTCCATGAATTCCGACATATCGATTCTAACCATATTATCTTCAGAACCAAATACGGCTTCTGCTAATGCTTTGGCTAATTCAGTTTTACCAACCCCAGTTGGACCAGAGAAAATAAAGCTTCCGATTGGTCTGTTTGGAGCTTTTAAGCCAACACGAGCACGTCTTATTGATTTAGATAATGAAACAACCGCATCTGATTGACCAATTACACGATTATGAAGTGTTTCTTCAAGCTTTAATAATCTTTCAGATTCAGCTTCTGTAATTTTTGTAACAGGAATGCCTGTTATTGTTGCAATAACTTGTGCAACTTCCTCTACACCAACTGTTGGTTTATTTTCATCTTGAGTTTCTTTCCATTTTTCAGAGATCTCATGGATTTTATCTTTCAAAGCAGCTTCATCATCACGAAGATCAGATGCTCTTTCAAATTCTTGGTTTCTGATAGCATCTTCTTTTTCTTTGATTATTGCTTTTAACTCTTTATCAAGCTCTTTACCTTCAGGAGGCAATGCTGAAACATTTAAGCGAACTTTTGAAGCTGCTTCATCAATAATATCAATTGCTTTATCAGGTAAAAATCTTTCTGTTATAAATTTAGAAGATAGTTCAGTTGCAGCAACAATTGCTTCATCAGAAATTATTAATTTATGATGCTCTTCATATTTTGGTTTTAAACCTTTAATAATTTGAATAGTTTCTTCAATAGACGGTTGATCAACAATAACTGTTTGAAAACGTCTTTCTAATGCAGAATCTTTTTCAATATATTTTCTATATTCATCTAATGTAGTAGCACCGATTACTTGAATTTCGCCACGTGATAATGCAGGTTTTAAAATATTTGCAGCATCAATAGCACCCTCTGCAGCGCCCGCACCAATTAATGTATGCATCTCATCAATTACAAGAATAATATTTCCAGCTTGTCTGATTTCATCCATTATCTTTTTAAGACGTTCTTCAAACTCACCTCTATATTTTGTACCTGCAATTAAAAGACCCATATCAAGTTGGATAATTTTTTTATCTTCTAAGATATCAGGAACTTCGCAATCGACAATTTTTTGAGCTAAACCATGTGCAATTGCAGTTTTACCTACACCAGGTTCACCGATTAAAACTGGGTTATTTTTAGTTCTTCTCGCTAGAATTTGAATTACACGTTCAACTTCTTTTTCTCTTCCAACAACAGGATCTAATCTTTGCTCTTGAGCGGCAAGAGTTAAATCAGTACCAAACTCATCTAAAGATGGAGTTTTAGCAGATTTTGAACTAACACCAGCTGCTGCCATAGCAGAACCTGATGAAGAACCAGAAGAAGTAGTTTTTGTTTCTCCTAGCATTTTAATGATATTTGAGCGGCATTTGTTTAAATCTACACCAAGATTTTCCAAAACCTTAGCAGCAACACCTTCACCTTCTCTAATTAAACCAAGCAAAAGATGTTCTGTACCAATATAATTATGTCCTAATTGTCTTGCTTCATCCCAAGATAATTCTAAAACTTTTTTTGCTCGAGGCGTAAAAGGAATTTCAACTGCAACAAAGCCACAGCCTCTTCCGATTATTTTTTCAACCTCTTCTCTTGCTTCCTTGATATTGACACCCATTGATTTAAGTGTTTTAGAAGCAATGCCGGTACCCTCTGCAATTAAACCCAATAAGAGCTGTTCAGTACCAACAAAATTATGCCCAAGCCTTCTAGATTCTTCTTGAGCTAGCATTATAACTCGGATTGCTTTTTCCGTAAATCTTTCAAACATGTAAACTTCCTTATTAAAAAGTTAATTATCCACAATAAAATTCTACAATGAAATATTTATTTATACAAGGATAAAAAAGCGAAAATATAATATATATATTATTCTTCAATTAAATCGAGTCTTTTTTGATGTCTGCCAGCTTCATATTCTGTATTTAACCATGCTTTTAATATTTCAAGAGCTAATCCTTGTCCAACAACTCTTTCGCCAAGACATAAAACATTAGAATTATTATGCGCTCTTGTCATTTTTGCACTAAATGTATCCGATACACAAGCAGCTCTAATACCTTTAAATCGATTGGCGCAAATTGACATCCCAATTCCTGTGCCGCAGACAAGAATACCTTTATCAAATTCTGTATTTAAAATAGCATTACAAACTTTTTTTGCATAAATTGGATAGTCACAAGATTTCAAAGAATCAGTACCAAAATCAACAACTTCATAACCATTAGAAACTAAATGATTATATATTATATTTTTTAAATTATATCCGCCATGGTCTGATGCAATTGCTATTTTCAAATGTTTTCTCCTTATGTATGTAATTTATTATACAACATTTTTCTTGTCCAAAAAACATTTTTGCGTTAAATTAGTCTTGTAGAGGTATTTTATTTAAAGGATAAAAACTTATGACAGAAAGAAAATTAGTTGGAACTAATGAAATGTTCCAAAAAGCCTTAAAAGGCGGTTATGCAATTGGCGCATACAATGTTAACAACATGGAAATTCTTCAAGGTATCGCAGAAGCTGCTGAAGAAACACAATCTCCAATCATTCTTCAAGTATCTGCAGGTGCTAGAAAATATGCTAACCAAACATATTTAATTAAATTAGTTGAAGCTGCATTAGCTACAACAACTGTACCTATTGCTCTTCACTTAGACCACGGTGCTGACTTTGAAATTTGTAAAGCATGTATCGACGGCGGCTTCTCATCAGTTATGATTGATGGTTCTAGATTCCCACTAGAAGAAAATATTGCTTTAACTAAAAAAGTTGTAGATTATGCTCATGAAAGAGGAGTTTCAGTTGAAGCTGAATTAGGTAAATTAGCAGGTGTAGAAGATGACGTTAAAGTATCTGCTGCTGATTCTACATATACAGATCCACAAGAAGCTGCTAGATTTGTTAAAGAAACTGGTTGTGATTCATTAGCTGTTGCTATCGGTACTTCACACGGTGCTTACAAATTCTCTGGCGAAGCTAAATTAGACTTCAAACGTTTAGAAGAAATTAAAAAAGCAGTTAACGAAGCTGTTGGATATGATTTCCCTCTAGTTCTTCACGGTTCATCTTCAGTTCCTGCTGAATTCGTTGCTAAATGTAACAAATACGGCGGCAAATTACCAAACGCACAAGGTGTTCCAGAAGAAATGTTAGCATTTGCTTCTAAACATGGTGTTGCTAAAATTAACATCGATACAGATTTAAGATTAGCAATGACTTCTACAATTAGAGAATTCTTTGTAGAATCTCCAGAAAAATTTGACCCACGTGAATACATGGGACCAGGAAGAACAGCTGTTAAAGAAATGGTTAAACATAAAATGGTTGACGTTTTAGGAACAGCAGGTCACGCACAAGACTAATTTTTCTGAAATACAAATTTAAAAGTCGGAACATTTGTTCCGACTTTTTTTTGCAAAATCAATACTAATAAAAAGAAACTTGTCAAGTGTGTTATTACTAATTTTAAAGTTTGTAATAAAAATTTTACGTTATGCAACATTTGCGTATTTTTTATTTAGCTTATGCTATAACAATAATAACAAAACGAGATTGATATTTATGGGGGAAATAAATGAGCCAGTATCTAAGTAAAGAAGAAATCAAACAATGGAGAAGCTCTTTAGAAAAAATCACTCTTGAAGAATACGCAAGAAAACTCGGAAAAATTTTAGAAGAAGATAAGCAAACTAGCGATATCATCGATATTGTTATGCAGAACGAAAAAAGATTATACACGTCAAGAGAAAATTCTTCTGCAAAACAAACGGTTTTAAAAGTAGCAAAAAAATCACAAGATGTTCAAAATAATATATTAAAAACTATGCAAGAAGGTACACTTGCATACGTAAAATCTAAAATCACTTGCAAAAAACCATTAACCCAAAGAGAAGATGCTGTTTTAGCGCATTTTGTTGAAAACAAAGGAAAAATTGTTTTTGCAAAAGACTTAGCTGCAATTTTAGATTTACCAACAGATTATGTTTATAAATACATTAAAAATTTAAGAACAAAAATATCTGAAGATATTCTTCATAACGCTACTAAAGGCGGCTATACATTCAATTTATAAAATATATTAAATATTTGCCTCAAGTAATAAATATTTTATAATTTATGTATGGATATCTTAGAAAAAAGTTTAAATTTAATAGATGACATCATTAATGACAAAGAAGTAAAAAATCTAGATTTTTACGAAAATATGTTAACAATGATGTCATCTTTATTTAATAACAGTTTTATTGGCATATATTTTTTAGAAAACACTGATTATATTTTAAAAGCAGCCATAAAAAATAATATCCTATCTAAAAAAGATTGCAAAATTCCAACAGAATTTATTGAAAAATTACTAGCAAACGACAAAAAAGCACTAAAATTGCAAACTAAAAATAATGATTACTTATTCAAAAACAATATTTTAGTAAAACTAGCTATAAGAAATTCTGTTTTTGGATTTTGCATTTTAAGCAAAGACAGTATCGTAAAAGATGAGGAAACTGCTTTTGAAGCATTAGTTAATTTATTAAGTTATAAAATAAAAGACTTTGAATTAAATGAAGTTTTTAAGATACAAGTTAAAGCAATGCAAGAAGCAATTATTGAAAAAGAAGGTGCTTATGAAGTTATAAAAAAACAACATAAAAAACTTCAAGAACTTGATAAAACAAAAAATTTATTCATAGCTAATATTTCTCATGAATTAAGAACTCCATTAAATGCTATTATTGGCTTTTCACAAGCACTCGATAGTAAAATTTTTGGAGAATTAAACGAAAAACAAGCAGAATACATAAAAGATATTCAAATATCAAGTTTGCATTTATTGGGAATGATTAACGAAATTCTTGATATATCAAAACTTGAAGCAAATGCAATGAAATTCAATCCAACAGAATTAAATTCAACTTTAATAATTCAAGAAGTTATTAATATTTTAGAACCTTTGTATAAAAATAAAAATATTGAAATTGTTTTTAATAATAATTTCAATTTCAATATAAAAGCAGACTATCAAAAATTTCAACAAATTTTATACAATCTTTTATCAAATGCTATTAAATTCACTCCAAAAGACGGAAAAATAGAGATAATACAATCTGAAAACAAAAAAGATTACACCTTGAAAATAAAAGATAACGGCATTGGAATTGACAAAAAATATCATAATAAAATATTTAAAAAATTTGTTCACATAAATAATGAATCCTCTCACGGACAACATTCAACAGGTCTTGGTTTAACTATAACAAAAGAACTTGTCAAACTTCATAATGGCAAAATAATCCTCGAAAGCGAATTAAACAAAGGTACGACTTTTACTATGGAGTTTAAAAACATAATCATATGAAAAAAATTCTTATAGTTGAAGATAATGAATTAAATATGAAATTATTTTTTGATATTTTAGAGTACCAAAAATATACCCCAATAAAAGCTATTAATGGTTTAGAAGCATACAAAGTAATAAAAGAAGAAGAACTTGATTTAATTATTCTTGATGTACAATTACCAAAGTTGAATGGTTTCGAATTACTAGAAAAACTTAAAAAAGAAAATATTAATTTACCTCCAATTATAATTGTAAGTGCTTGCGCAATGGATTCAGACAAACAAAAAGCAAAAGAATTTAAAATAGAAGATTATATTACAAAACCAATTGATATAAATAATTTTATTAAAACAGTAAAACAAAGATTAGGTGAAATTTAATGCGAGCAGATTATCACATTCATACAAACTATAGCGAAGATTCACCAACAAAAATGGAAACGTATATCAAGCAAGCAATTTCTCAAAATTATGATGAAATATGATTTACTGATCATATTGACTACGGAACTCCATATTGCTATTGCTGTGATACAGAAAATTATTTAAAAGATATTTTATTTTACCAAAATAAATTTCCGCAAATAAAAATTAAATTCGGAATGGAATTTGGTGCACAAGCAAGACATAAAAAATATTTCCAAAAAGTTTTTAACAACTATCCATTCGATTTTATAATACTTTCTTTTCATATGATTGACGATAAAGATTTATGGAACAGGGAATTTCAAAGAGGAAAAACGCAAAAAGAATTTAATCAGCAATACTATGAAGAAATTTATGAAACAATAAAAATTTACAATGATTATAGTGTTCTTGGACATCTGGATTTAATTAGAAGATATGATGACTTTGGAGAATTTCCATTTAGAGAATCAAAAGAAATAATAGAAAAAATATTAATTCATGTAATTGAAAACAACAAAGGAATAGAACTAAATACATCATCTTTTAGATACGGTTTAAAAGATTTAATGCCATCAAAAGATATTTTAAAATTTTACAAAGAATTAAATGGCGAAATTATAACAATTGGCTCTGATTCACATTATATTGAACATTTTGGCTATAAAATAGGCGAAATGCGAGAATATCTAAAATCAATTGGCTATAAATATTTTTGCACATTTGATAAAATGCAACCAAAATTCCATTTATTATAATTAATCGCAAATTACTTTTCTTGTTTTTAAATTAGAACAAACGCCGCAATTATTACATTTAACTTCACATGGAATTGTTGAAATAGCACTTTGCGCTTTTTTATACTCATCTAAAAGCCAAGTCTTATTAACTCCATAATGAATATTATCCCAAGGCAAGATTTCATCATCCAAATATTCTCTTGATGCAGTTTTTTCAATATTTATTCCTAGCTTATCTGCGATTTTTGAATATAAATCCAAATCCAAATTTTCATCCCAAGATTCTAAATATGCGCCGTTTTTATACAATTCATAAATAAAATCACTTAGTTTTTCATCACCTCTTGAGAAAAATGCTTCTAATTGAGACATTTTTGGATTATGAAAATTAAATTTGACGTTTTTAATTTTATCTTTTAATTCACGCAAAAATTTAATTTTTTCTTGAACTTCTTCAATGGTATTTTGTCTAGCCCATTGAAAAGGTGTGTGAGGTTTTGGAACAAAAACAGAAATGGAACACGTAATTTGTGGGTACTTTAAACCATTTTCTCGACAAGCCTTGTTAACTTCTTCTATTAATTCAGGAATTCCTTTTAAATCATCATAAGTTTCAAAAGGTAATCCTATAACAAAATAATATTTAATTTTGTTCCATCCATTTTTAACACAAGAAATTGTCGCATTAATTATTTGTTCCTGAGAAAGATTTTTATTTATAATATCTCTCATTCTCTGCGTTCCGGCTTCAGGCGCAATTGTAACTGTTGCCTTTCTTTCAGATTGGGCTAAATTTGCAATTTCTAAAGAAAATTTATCTGCTCTTTGAGAAGGCAAAGACACATTTATTCCACTACCTCTAAAATGACAAGATAAATCTTTTAAAATATCTTCAATTTGAGAATGATCATTAGAAGATAACGACAACAATGAATATTCATCGTATCCTGTATTTTTAACATATTCTTTTGCAAGTTTTACAACATCTTCTTTTTTTCTTTCCCTAATAGGAAGATTAATATGAGAAGCTTGACAAAAACGGCACAATCTACCACATCCTCTTCTTAGTTCAACAATTGCTCTATCATGAACGGATGGGAAATGTGGAATTGGAGAATTAACGGGATGATTTTCATAGGTTAATTGCGCAATTCTTTTTGTTGCAACATTATCTACAAGCGGAACATAAACACCTTGAATTTTAGACAATTCTTTTAAAATTTCATTTCTAGATAATTTATTTTTTAATTCAAGATATTTTTCCAAAACTTCAATATTAACATCTTCACCATCACCAATTATAAATATATCTATAAATTTATTCATTGGTTTAGGATTAGCACAACTAGGACCGCCTGCTAAAATCAAAGGATGATTATCGTTTCTTTCTTTTGATAAAACAGGAATATCCGATAACTCCAATAGCTTTAATACAGTTGTATAAGACATTTCATATTGCAAACCAAATCCAATTATATCGAATTCTTTTGGCTGTCTTTTTGATTCAAGAGCATATATTTTTTTATTGTTTTTATCTAAAAGTTCAATAAAATCTTTATCAGGCGCATATAATCTATCACATAAAAGATTTTGCTTTTTATTAATTAAATCATAAATTATTTTATGTCCAAAATTACTTATACCAATTTCATATTTATCAGGAAAAACAAATAAAAACTTTCCATCAACCAAATTAAAATCTTTGTCATAAGAACCAAATTCATCCCCAATATAACGAGATGGTTTTTCGGTTTGATATAATATATTCCCGTATTCATTTAAAAAATTATCATCAATCATATTTTTATTAAACTATAAAAGTGACAAAAATAATGTTAAGAAATATTAACAATTTTTATCAAAAAAGCAATTTTTAATTAGAGAAAAACTTTATTTAATTGTAAGGTTAGTTTTAAAATTTAATTAGGTTAGGAGTGTTACAGATGGCAGTAGGCATGTATTGCTTGTCGACCGTTCTGGAGTGTAAACGAGCTCAGGCGGAACTCACAAGAAAGACTCAACAGCTTAATAAATTCAAAATAGCATTAACAGGCTTATCCTCTGCGGTTAGTGACGGAATAATAACAGCGGATGAGTTTGCAAAACTAGATAGTTCTGTTTCTGGTATTGCAAGTGGATTTGCAATGGCCTCCGTAGAATATGCAAATGGATATGTAGATTATAATCGAGCACAAATTGAAGATATGATGGCTAGTGGCGAATTATCTGATAGTGCCTTTAGTGGATATATGGATGAAATGGGCAATTTAAATGAAGAAGCCTTAGAAATGGAACTTTATCAAGAAGGTTTGTTAGCATATCTTAATAACGTATTCTTGCAAGAAATGTCTGAGATGGAAGCAAAATTAGAAAACGATCAGGCTCAAATTGAACTAGAACAAGAACAATTAAAAGGTATGGAAGATTTTGCACAACAAGCAGTAAGTAATGCCGCACAGGATGCACCTAAATTCTTTGCGTCAGCATAAAAAGCCTAACCTAAACTATACCAACCAATAAAAACACCCGATTAATCGGGTGTTTTTAACAATATTTTGCAAAAAAAATTAATTTATGTTAATATAAGTTTAAAAAAATAAATATTTTGTAATGTTATTAATTTATATGAATAAGTAAGGAAGAGAAATGAGCAAAGACGTTCAAAACGAACAAGCAGATTCTAAGCAAAAAATATTAGTTGTTGATGATGAAGCTAGTATTAGAAGAATTTTGGAAACTCGTCTTAAAATGGCTGGTTACAATGTAGTTACAGCAGAAGACGGCGAAGAAGCAGTTGATTTATTCAACAAAACAAATCCTGATATTGTCATTCTTGACGTTATGATGCCAAAAATGGATGGTTATGGAGTAACAAGAGAAATCAGAAGAGTTTCAGATGTTCCAATCATCATTTTAACAGCCCTAGGTGACGTTTCAGAAAGAATTACAGGCTTAGAATTAGGTGCTGATGATTATGTTATCAAACCATTCAGCCCAAAAGAACTTGAAGCTCGTGTTAAAGCGGTTTTAAGAAGAACCGTTAGCAAAGATATTACAGTTCCTACAGGCAAAACAACTAAAAATGTTATTACTACAGGAAATATCAAAATTGACACAGCTAGACGTCAAGTTTATCGCAAAAACGAAAGAATTCGTCTAACAGGTATGGAATTTAGCTTATTAGAATTATTAGTTAATAATTCTGGTACAGCATATTCTAGAAATGAAATCCTACAACACGTTTGGGCTTACCCACCAGATCATAGAATTGATACACGTGTTGTTGACGTACACATTTCAAGACTTCGTTCAAAACTTGAAACAGACCCAGCTAATCCAGAGCTAATCTTAACTGCTCGTGGAATAGGTTATATGTTTCAAAGAATAGGTTAATAGTGAGCGAAATTAAATTAATTAAAAAAGAAAACTCCAATTGTAGCAAAAAACTGCTTATAATTGGAGTTTTTCATGGTGATGAGCCGCAAGGTGAATATTTTATAAATTCATATTTGAACAACAATCCTAAAGCAGGAAAAAATTCAATTTTTTACATTCCAAAATTAAATAACTCAAATACAAGAAAAAATAATAACGGAGTCGACCTTAACAGAAATTTTCCAACCAAAAACTGGGTTTTAGGAGAAAATAATAATTATTTTGGCGGTTATAAACCAAATAGCGAAGAGGAGACAAAATTTCTTGTTAATTTAATAAAAGAAAACGATTTTGATGCAATAATAACAATCCATTCGCCTTATAAAACAATCAATTTTGATGGACCGGCTGAAAATTTAGCAGAAAAAATTTCTAATATATTGGGCTATCCTACATCATCCGATATTGGTTATGCAACACCTGGAAGCTTTGGGACATATTGCGGAAAAGAACGATGCATACCAACAATAACAATTGAAATTGACGAAGAAGAAAATATGGAAACATTGAATTCGAAATTTTCAAAATTGTTTAATTATCTTGAAAATGAATATTAATTAAAATTTAATTGTACGATAAACCGGAATTTCACCGCCAAACAATGTGCGTTTTTTTCCGTTAGCGATTTGAACGCTTTCTAATGTTCCAAAACCTCTGTATGTATATATTCTATCAACTTCAGGGAATTTTGGATCTTTTTGCGGTCCCTTCAAAACTCTTGAAATATTTATTGTATCGCTTCCTAGAGAATATGGATAGTTTGTATCATACGAAATATGATAATAAGGTCTGCTATTATTTTTTGTTTTACCGATATTCATTTTTATAACAAAATGATTATCAAATAAAAATTCATCAAAATGCCCTTGTTTTAAATTAAAAGAAGTAATTTTAGTAGTTACCAATCTGCCAAATTGTTCCATATGGCAAGTTTCAACTAAATTTCCTTTTGAATCAAAACGTCTTATTTCCCCTGTATTATTTCCATCTCGAAAACATCTAATTTTAGGGGTTCCATCAGGGTGATTACTATCTTGCCAACCATCCTGCGCAATTTTTTCATATTGAGAATATCTAATTCTTGCTTCACTTTTTGCTCTATCAGTCGCAGCGTACAAATCATTTGCATGTCTGCGATAAGTAACTCTATCTATGCTTTCACCTGTAAAAGCTTGAGAGCTATTTTGAGTTTTATAATTTTGATTATTTTTAATATAAGGATTAACTAAATTAACAGAGCTTAATTTCATATTTTACCTCATTATCATAACAGGGATGTCCCTATAAAACATGGAAAAATAATTATTTGCTAGTTAGCCAGTTCGATTCTTCTTTTTTCTTGAATTAATTTATCATAAATCCATTCAGGGACAAAATTCTTACCCATAAGAATTGTTCCATGGTTTAATGATGGCACATGAAAATCGGAACCACCAGTTACAATTAAACCATATTCTTCGGCCAAAGTTGAAAAATGCTCAACTGCTGCAGGAGAATGTTTTCTATGGTATGCTTCAATCCCTCTTAATCCATAGTTAGCAAGTTCTTTAGCCAAAGAATCTGCAATATCAACATCAATAGGGTGGGCAAAAACAGGAATGCCACCCGCTTCATTTATAATTTCCACAGCATCATGAGGAGAAACTGTTTTTCTTTCAACATATACCTCAGAATTATTATTAATAAACTTTGCATATGCTTCCATAATATTTGCACTTCCACCACATGAAGTAATTGCTCTAGCGATATGAGGTCTACCAATAGAACCTCTAGGCGCAACAAGTTTTTGAATGTCTTCAAATTTTATTCTTAAACCTTCTTTTTTATTTAGAAGTTCTATAATTTTATGCGTTTGTTCAATTCTGGCTTTTTGCTGATATACTAACAATTCATTAAAAGCTTTGTTGTTTTTATCCATAAAATAACCTAAAATATGGACTTCGTAGCCTTTATAAATTGTATTTATTTCAACACCAGGAATAACTTCAAGATTATATCCTTTTTGATTAATATAATCTTGCGCAATATTATGAGATAAAACGTTATCATGATCAGTCAATGCAATAACATCTAACCCAACACTAAGAGCCGTGTCAACTATTTCAATCGGACTAAGCATACCATCCGAATATGTCGTATGGATATGTAAATCAATTTTCAATTTCCTGCTCCTTGTCATCACTAAATTCAAACTTTTTTCTCATAATGCTTGTTGCGCAATTTCCGCTAAACTCTATTTCGCAAGCATTAAGTATATATGGCATCGTAGTTTCAACTTCAAATCTTTCATTCATGGAAGTAATTAATCGCTTTAAAGATGCCTGATATTCCATACCAATAATACCATTTGCACTTCCGCAATAACCAACATCAGTTAAATAAGCGCAATGATTTTCAAAAATTGTTTCATCAGCAGTCGGAACATGTGTATGAGTTCCAATAACAGCACTTGCACCCAATGAGGCGGCATATTTTGCCAAGCATTGTTTTTCTGCTGTTGCTTCCGCATGAAAATCAACAAAAACAATTTTATCCTGCAGAATATCATTTTGTTTTAATTCATCAAAAATTTTATCTAACGATACAAAAGGACAATCTATGGGAGGCATAAATGTTTTACCTAAAAGATTTATAATTATAATTTTGTCGTTAAAAATTTTATAACCCACTCCAGGAGTAGAGCTATGATAATTATATGGTCTTATTAACGCAGGAGACTCATCAATATATGAGAAAACATCTTTCTTGTCCCAAATGTGATTGCCTGATGTCATCGCATTAATTCCATAAGACAATAGCTCGTCATGATTTTTTTTAGTTAAACCAAAGCCATGGCTAGCATTTTCAACATTTGCAATAATAAAATCGTAATTTTTTGCATTACCATCTTCGACCAAGAATTTTTCAACAACTCTTCGACCGCTTCTTCCAACGATATCACCTATAAACAATAATTTAAAAGTGTCTTGCATTTCCTAATTGCTCAAGGTTATTTGGCAATTTCGGTAACTCTTGCTTCTCTAACAACTGTTACACGAATTTGTCCAGGGTACTCAAGCTCATCCTCTATTCGTTTTGCAATATCACGAGCTAATTTTGCACTCGCAACATCATCAAACACATTAGGCTGAACAACAACCCTAACCTCTCGACCAGCCGACACTGCAAAGGACTGCTTAATACCTTCATAGCTGTTAGCAATTTCTTCCAGCTTTTTAAGGCGTTTAATATAGATTTCAAGTGTGTCACGACGAGCACCAGGACGTCCAGCTGATATCGTATCTGCGATTTTAACCAAAGCATCAGTTAAAGTATTGCATGGAACATCATCATGGTGCGCTTCTATGGCATGGATAATATTTTCCTTTTCACCGAAACGTCTGCATAAATCCACGCCAAGCTGAACATGCGTTCCCTCTTGCTCTTGATCAACCGCTTTACCAATATCATGTAAAAGCCCAGCCCTCTTAGCGCTTTTTACGTCAGAACCAAGTTCTGCAGCAAGCATTCCTGCTATTTGCCCAACTTCGATTGAATGTTTTAAAACATTCTGTCCATAACTTGTTCTATAATATAAGCGTCCAAGTGTTTTTGAAAGCTCTTTGTTAAGGTTCATAATTCCAAGGTCAACAGCTGCGCGTTCACCTTCTTGTTTTATTTTATTTTCAATTTCTTTGACGGATTTTTCATACACCTCTTCAATTCTAACAGGGTGTATTCTTCCATCTTGTATTAATTTTTCAATTGTTAATTTTGCAATTTCACGTCTAACAGGGTCAAACGATGATAATACGACCGCTTCTGGAGTATCATCAATAATTAAATCAACTCCAGTTAAAGTTTCAAGTGTTCTGATATTTCTACCTTCACGACCAATGATTCTGCCTTTCATTTCATCAGATGGCAATGACACAACAGATACACTTGTTTCAATAACTTGTTCAATTGCACATTTTTGCATAGTTTGGCTAAGAATTTCTCTCGCCTGTTCTTCTGCAGTTTCTTTTATTTTTGCTTCATTCTCACGAATTAATTGAACTTGTTCTGCTGCTAGCTCGTCTTTTAATTGATTTAAAAGCATTGTTTTTGCTTCGTCACGAGACATTTGCGCAACACGTTCAAGTTCTGTGATTTGTTTTGCAATAGTGTCAGCAAGATAATCTTCTTTTTTTTCTAATTCATCTTGTTTTCTATCTAAAAATGCTTGTTTATCATTTATTGATTGATATTTTGAATCAAGCTCATCTTCTTTTTTAGATAAGTCTTGTTGAATTTTCTCAAATTGCAATTTCTTTTCACGACTCATTTCATCAAGTTCCATTCTTTCTTGATGAAGTTGTTCTTTAGCTGAAATCAAAGCTTCCTTTTTAAGAAATTGTTCTTTTTCTTTAAAGTCTTCAATGTATTTTTGTTCATTTTTTTCTAAAACTTCAACTTTCGCTTTTTGACGAACAAAAAGTAAAGTTAATACCGCACATACTAACACCAATATTGCTAATACGATATATAAAACTGTATTAATTGTCCCGGTCCTCTCATATTCTAATAACCTGATAGACTAATCATTTGTATTCGATTGTATATATAAAAAATGATAAAAGCCATCTTAATAATTCAATTTTAACACAAGAATGAAATTTTGAACACATATTAACAATTATTTAAATTTCCAACCAAATGTTTGATTAATTTAAAATTTAAAAATGATAATATTTATTTGTTGACTATTTTAAAAAAATAATTAAAATTCTAAAAAAGGATTAAATATGCTATCAAATCTAGTTTCATTAATTACAAAATCACTATCTTCAACATCAAGCATTGCAACAGTTTCAAAAAAACCATTGCAAACCAATAATCCTTTTGCTCAACAAAATGAAAATCCATTTCTTTCAACAACATTTGGCTCCAGCTCTTATTATGGCAAAAATCAGCCCGTTGCAGGTGGTTATTTTGCTGGATATTATAACGGCAAACCAAATATAGTTGGAAGAAAATTATTCATTGAAGTTTAAGCTTGTTGCACCAATTTTTTATCGTTTTTAATTTTTTCTTCTTGTGCAACAATTGCTGGATTTCTATTATCACCATTATGTAATAACTTTCTTATTGCAATGTTAACTTTTGGTTGAACAATACCAAGAGCACCAGCCGCTATTAAAACGTTTGCAATAACAGCAAATGTCTTATAAGCTTTTATTTTACTTAAATTACCAATATGGTCTTCTAAATCTGTCAATTTTGAAAGTGTCTTTTTAATTGCATCGGCATCAATTCCTTTAAGACAACTAATTGATTGTTTATCTTTACTTAAAGAAATAACATTATCCTTAACAAGCAATGAAACTAAAGTATCATCGACATTTAATTTCATTAAGTCCGCAATAACATCGTCGGATTTTTTCAACATTTCAATAGTTGACTTAGAATCAGCAATTTGTTTAGCAATATCTTTTGTAAATAAAACTTGTGGGTCAAGTTCAATCGGCAAACCTTTTTTACTTGCTCTTTTTTCAAAACCTATTTGAATTGGCTTAGCTAAACCATATGTGAAAACAACTTGGCACAATTCTTTAAAGCCAATTTCCAATCTCTCACCTTTTCTTGCTTCTTTTAATCTTGTTCCAGCAATAACACAATCTAGTAGCGATGTATTCAAAATTGGATTATACATAAAATCTGATAACCCAAAACCAGTAAAGGATATATCGTTTGATTTATTTTTGTTACTTGTAAAAGCAGTAAAATTTTTGTTATTTTTAACACTATTCATAACAAGCATAGAATTTAAATTATCGCTATGCGAAGCATTGTCAGCATTAATTCTATCCATAGTCGTTCTTTGCTTATATTTAATAATTTTATTTAATGCTACTGCACTGATTGCAGTAGCAACTAAAAATTTGCCTTTAGCAAAATTTTTATACAAGTTAGCATTAGTAAATTTAGATAAAAATTTATTTTCTTTTGCATTTTTAAAGAATTTTTGAATAACAGGATTTATATCATCCAAAGTATCATATAAAGTCTTCTCAACACCTTTTGCATATGTTTTCATTTGATTTAGTGCATCAGCAGATTTTTTTTCTAATAATCTTGCATCGAATTTTGGATTTAATTTAAAAGCTTTATATAAAGAGGCATCAATTCCTTGTTTTAACAAAGGAATACCAAAAAGCCAAACCGCCCCTGTTCCAAATTCTTCTATTGCTTTCTCTCTAGCGTCATCTTTTCCGCCATCTTTTTTATATGTGTATACGGTTGCAGCATCACCTATCCAATCCTTAACAACCATTGCCTCAATCGAATTATCATTGTCACCTAACCCTGATAATAATTTTATTGATTTATTTGCTATATTTGTTGTAATGCCTGATATATTCATTTTACTTCCTTCCAATTAAAATTACAGTCCCCAAATTAAGTTCATTAATCTTTGAACTCGTCGATTTAATTGGAAATTTTGACTTAATTTATTCATAACTAACCTTTACTTTTCTATTAACGTATTTAAATAAAAATAATTGCCATTATTTATACAATTTTTTACAATAAAAAAGACCTTTTAAAAAGGTCTTTTATTATATCCTAAAAGTATTTAAATTAATCTTTTTTAATCGGAACATAAACAAGACCTTTTTCTTGAAAAGGGCTGATACGTCGGATTAATTCTAATAAAAATTTAAACATGTTTTTCCTCAAATTTATGACAAATATATATTAGCCTGTTTTTATATTTTTGTCTAGTGTAATTTTTACAATTCATTATTTTAGGGTATTAAAAAATTCTTGATAATTATCATACACATTTTGCTTTACGTTTGCAAAATAACGTGGTTTTGAAGCAAAAACATGGTTTGCGGCTTTTATAATATCTTCTATTTTTATCGAATCAACCATTGAATTAGCGTAATTATATGATTCCGTTTTTCCTGTCACAACAACATCTTCAATAAAAGTCGCCATAGAAGCATTCAATGATTGAAAGTTTTGAGCAATCATTCCTTTAACTTTATTTTTAGCAATTAATAATTCAGTTTCAGAAATATTTCCCCGAAGAACTTCTGAAACATTTTTATCGTAAGCATTAAAAACTTGTTCAATTTCTTGTTGAGAATTGCAAGCCGTCTCAGCTTCTAAACTAATATGTCCTGAATTATTTGTTTGGGTTGGAATATATGTAGCGCCAGACGAATAAGAAAGTCCGTATTGTTCTCTGATTAAATTTTTATTTTTTTGACTTAACACACTTGCTAACACATGGAAACAGTAATCATCCTTAACATTTCCACTAATAGGAAAATCATAGATTTTATCAAACCTATTTTCATATGCATTATCTATAACAATTTTTGATGACTTCAAAGGTTTTTGAATTGTAGTAAGTGTCCCTTGGGGAACAAATTTAAAACCAGGGGTATCCATATAATTTGCAACTTTATTCAAGGCATTTATATCATTAACTATTGGACCTGTAATATAAAGCATTGATTTAGAATTTAAAATTGCTTGCTTAAATGAATTTAGACATTCTGACAAAGTAAGATTTTTAATGCCCTCTTTAATTGCATCTTTATCTCCGAAACCATCTTGCCCAATTAAAAATTCATTAAATTTATCATCTGTTTCATATTCCATAGATTCTAGTTGTTCAAGTATGCTTGTTTTTTCTTTTTCAAAAACTTCTTCAGACATATGAGAAAAAGCATGGTAAAAGGATTTTAAATCAAACAATCCCTCATCTAAATTATCTGATATACCGTAACCTTTCTTTTGTATTGTATTAGTAATTTTATCAAAGAAAATTCCGCTAAAACCCAATACGAAAGATTCATTTAGCATATACCAAGCGGCAGGATTAAATTCGTAATTTCCCTCACAATTAAATATCCATTGTATTGAATTTTCTTCAGATTCATCATCAAAAGCAACAATTTGAGTATTATTATCCAAACAAGTAGTATAAAATTTTTGCCCAGTGATTTGATTTACATTACTTTTAAAAGGATAAATCTTATTTTGATGAACCGTATTAAATATTAAAGGAGAAACTTGATTTAAAGATGCAGAATGCTTTCTTTGAACATCTTCTTGTTTAGTATTTGAAGGATGAGCAACAGCAATAGAGGTTCTTGATAAATCAATATATTTAAGGGCATCCATTATATCAAAACTAGAAAGGCTGTTAATTGCATTTATATATTCCGAGTATTTTGAATTAGGTATAGTTGCATCATAATCAAAAATTTGCATAGCAGTTTGCAAATTGGAATCAGATAGACTTGTTTGTGGTTTTAATAGTTTATTTTTTAGTTCAGACAATTCAAATTCCGATAATGGATTAGCTTTTATATCTTCAAGCGCATAACTTAAAAAATTAAAATACTGATCAACAGGAAATTTATCTTTTGAAACACCGAGTTTGATAATTTGGGTATCAGCATAAGTTTTAAAACTAGGTGAATCGAGTCCATATTTTGAAGACAAAAGTTCGAATAGCGCATCAATTTTTGCCTTTTCAAAAGAATTTAAACAAACCTTGTTAGCGAAAACAAAGGTATATTCATCATTCGATATATTATCAGAATATGTGTCTAATCTTGTTTGTTTAGTAGAAACTGGTAAATTTAATCTAGTGGGCAAACTTTTCGGTTCAGATGATCTTGAAAGAAAAGCATTGCTTACAGTTTTAATAACTTCATCAGGATTATGTTTTGAAACAACAATTGTTTCAAAATTTGATGGCTGATAAAATTTTTGATGATAATCAAGCAAAACATCTCTTGTTATCATATTAACAGATTCTACAGTTCCGGCTGTTTCAATATAAGAACTATCTGGCATAGACAATGCTAAAGAAATAGCATTAGCATGTGTACCTGCATCCGCTAATTTTACATGGCTTAATTCAGCTGTGACAATTTTTTTCTCTTTTTCAAGTTTATCAAATCTAGGATTAATTAACATATCTGCCTGGATATCAATAGCATCTTTTAAAACATCTATAGAATCAGACGAAAGAACGGCATAATACCTTGTTTCAAAATTTGAAGTTAAAGCATTAACATCAGTAGAAATTTCATTAAACTTATCAAATAAATCAGTATGATATTTTGCAGAAGAATGAAAAATTGAATGCTCTAAAAAATGAGAAATACCTTGCGGATATCCAGTTTCATCAAACGAACCAACTCCAACTTTAGTTGTAATAACACTATTTCCGGGTTGCTGAAGAATTTTTACAGTTTGACCATTTGATAATTTATAAACATGTACTTCTTTGCCATCAGGTGATACATCAGTTCCAATTTTCACATAACCCTTGGGCGTAATTCCATATGGCGCACAAGGATACATAGGTAGAACTGTTGATTGATAAGAATTTAAAAAAGAATGATTATTAACCTTGTTTTGATTTTTAAAATTTAATAAATCGCTAGTAATTTTGCTCAAGTGTCCAGATATTTTCATTAGACCTCCTGCGCATACAAAACATGTAAATAAAAAAATTGCACTATTTTTTATTTTGCAAGTGTTTTACTTTATATGTGTTAATAAGTTTTTTTGAAAAAACATTTTTTTGCTCATCATTTAAAAACTTGATTTTAGATACATTTTCGATAATTTTAGCTTCAGTTAAAGAATCGATTTCAACTTCATTAATTTGTTCTTGAGAAATTTGAATTGGTTTATCTTCAATAAAATTATCTTGTGTTTCATTTTCATTATTATAATTTTTATAATCAAAAACAAAATCTTTTATTTCAATTCCTAATGGAAGTGCGTAAGAATTTATTTTTTTAATAAGCTTTTGTTTAAAAAGGGTTAATTCTTGAATTAATGCAGGGCTTTTAGCACTTACATATATTTTGTGGCCTTTTATTGAAACTGGTTTTGTAAATTTGGCAAATTTTGCACCAACAATATCTTCCCAAAAAGAGAATAAAGTCGATTGTTTGATAATCACATTCATTTTGTCACTTTTTGCAATTTCACCAAAAATGGTTGAATTTAATAAATCGCCAATTGAAGTTGTTTCATTGTTTTTCTTCATAAAAATAGTATAAAAAAATCGCCTTGTTTAATCAAGGCGATTAAATATTTTCAAATATTTTATTTTGCAGCTAAAACGCTTGCTTTTTGAGTAAGAATGTCAACCATTTGAACTTCTTCCCAAGGAATAGGGAAATCTTCTCTGCCAACATGTCCATACGCTGCAAGTTTTTGATAGAATTTACCACCATTTTTAGCTGGTAAATTTCTTAAATCGAATTGTTTAATAATTGCTGCTGGTCTTAAATCAAATGTTTCTGAAACAATTTGAGATAAAGCTTCATCGGATAATTTACCAGTGTCAAAAGTATCAACTAAAACAGAAACTGGTTGAGCACGACCAATAGCATAAGCTAATTCTATTTCACATTTTTCAGCAAGTCCTGCTTTAACAATATTTTTTGCAACCCAACGAGCAGCATAAGCAGCAGATCTATCAACTTTGGTTGGATCTTTACCAGAAAATGCACCACCACCATGACGAGCATAACCACCATATGTATCAACAATAATTTTTCTACCAGTTAAACCAGCATCGCCTTGAGGTCCGCCAATTACAAATCTTCCTGATGGATTGATTAAATATTTTGTTGTTTCATCTGGTTTTACTTCATAGTTTTCAAAAACAGGTTTAATTACAAGTTCAATCATATCTTTTCTAATGATTTCTTGGATTTTTTGATTATCTTCAATTCCATTTATTGATGGGTCATGTTGAGTTGAAATAACGATTGTATCGATTCTTTTTGGTTTACCATCAACATACTCAACAGTAACTTGTGATTTACCATCTGGTCTTAAATAATCTACTAATTTTTGTTTTCTAATTTCAGCTAATCGATATGCTAATTTATGAGCAAGGGCAATTGGAAGTGGCATTAATTCAGGCGTTTCATTACAAGCATAACCAAACATAATACCTTGATCGCCAGCTCCAATATCAAGTGTTTCGTCTTTTGATGTATCAGCATTATCAGAACGAGCTTCTAAAGCTTTATTTACACCGCCAGCAATATCTGTTGATTGTTCATCAATTGAAGTTAAAACAGCACAGGTTTTATAATCAAAACCGCCACCTTCTTCACCATTATAACCTATTGATTTAATTGTGTTTCTAACAACCGTTGGAATATCTACATAACAATTTGAAGTGATTTCACCACAAACTAATGCCATACCTGTTGTAACAGTAGTTTCAGCAGCTACTCTTGATTTAGAATCTTTTGTTAAAAATTCATCTAAAATCGCATCTGAAATTTGGTCACATACCTTGTCAGGATGTCCTTCTGTAACAGATTCAGATGTGAATAAAAAATTCATTAATGTCATCTTTTTCTCCTTAATTTTTATAACCGCTGGTAAGGTTTTTAATTCCGACCCAGCCCTTGTAATAGGGATTATAATATATAAATATTTTTGTTCAATAAAATATATTATTTATTGAAAACATTAATAAATATCTATAAAAAGCTAAAGCTTTTGTTCATTTTCTTTTTCTTTGTTCAATCGCCGATCAAAGAAAAAGAAAACAGAACCAAAAGAAAAAGAAAGGCGGCTAGCCTCAAGCTAATAGTTTTGCAAAGCAAAACTAAAATTTTATATTAAATCAGTGAAAAATTAATTCCACAAAACAATAAATCCGGAGAGGATTTTGAACGGAAAACTAATTTAATTAAAAAAATAAAGAAATTATTTTTTAAGGTGTTCAAAACCTCGACTGTTTTATTGAGGAATTAATTTTGAACGAAAGCATTAATCATTAATTCAAGCCGAAGTTTCTTTCTTTTGTTTGTCTTTTCTTTCTTTTCATTCTGGCGCTTGAAGGAAAAAGAAAGAAAAGACAAGAAGATAAATAAATCGATTAAGTAAAATAATATATTTTATTGAAAAGAATACATATAAAAAAATTGCCTTAAAACTTATGTTTGTTTTATAATTTACCTACAAACACAAAAAATCGAGAGGAAAATTATGGAACTAGCATATAAAAAACAAAGCTGTACATGTCTTAATGAAAGTCATATTGGACAAGAAACAACTCTTGCTGGTTGGGCAAGCACAATTCGTGACTTAGGCGGAATTATTTTTGTTGAATTAAGAGATAAAACTGGTTTATTCCAGCTTGTCGCAGATCCTCAAATCAACCCTGAGGTTCATGCTGTTTTATCAAAAATAAAATCAGAATATGTTATCCAAGTTACAGGTAAAATTTCAAAAAGACCAGATGAAACAATTAATTCAAAATTGAAAACAGGAACTATTGAAATGTATCCAACAAAAGTTACTGTTTTATCTGCAGCGCAAACACTTCCATTTGTTTTAGATGATGATAATGTTTCAGAAGATGTTCGTTTGAAATATCGCTATTTAGACTTACGTCGTGAAAAAATGATGAACAATTTCCAATTAAGACACAATATTGTTAAAGCAATTAGAAATTATTTAAACGATTTAGATTTTATGGAAGTTGAAACTCCAATTTTAATCAAAGCAACTCCGGAAGGTGCTCGTGATTATTTAGTTCCATCAAGAATTCATGACGGAAAATTTTATGCCCTTCCTCAATCACCACAAATTTTCAAACAATTGTTAATGGTTTCAGGCTTTGAAAAATACTATCAAATTGCAAAATGTTTCAGAGATGAAGACTTAAGAGCAGATAGACAACCTGAATTTACTCAAGTTGATATGGAAATGTCTTTTGTTAATCAAGACGACGTTATAAAAATGACAGAAGGCTTAATTGAAAAAGCATTCGAAGCAGCAGGAGTAGAAGTTAAGGCGCCATTCAAAAGAATTACATACAAAGAAGCAATGGATAAATATGGTTCCGATAAACCTGATACTCGCTTTGGTTTAGAATTATTTGATGTTTCAGATATTATGCAAGAATCAACATTTGAAGCATTTAAAAATGTTATAAATAATGGCGGAACAGTAAGAGCTATCAAAATCCCTGGAATTGCTAATTACTCAAGAAAAGAAATGGATGACGTAAGAAATCTTGCTATTTCATTTGGTGCAAAAGGACTTGCTTGGATTACATATATGGAAAATGGTGAGGTTAAATCGCCTGTATTGAAATTCTTGGATGAAAAACAAATTAATGAAATTCAAACAAGAGCACAAGCTCAAAATGGCGATATAGTATTCTTTGTTGCCGATCATCCAAAAATTGTTCTAGATGTTCTAGGCAGATTTAGATTATATTTTGGTCAAAAACTAAATATGATTGATGAAGCAAAACACGATTTATTATGGGTTGTAGATTTCCCATTATTCGAACAAGATTTAGAAGACGGCTCATTTAAATCAGTTCACCATCCATTTACCATGCCTGCTTTAGAAGATATTGATAAACTTGAAAATGATAAAGGCAATGTTAAATCAATTGCTTACGATATTATCTATAATGGCAATGAGCTTGGCGGTGGTTCAATAAGAATCCATGACGCACAAATTCAAGAAAAAGTTTTCCATGCTCTTGGTTTAACTCAAGAAGATATAGAAGAAAAATTTGAATTTATGATTGATGCATTCAAATACGGAACTCCTCCACATGGCGGTTTAGCAATTGGTCTAGATAGACTTGTAGCATTATTATTAAGGGCAAATTCAATCAGAGAAGTTATAGCATTCCCTAAAAACTCTCAAGCCAAAGACTTAATGACAAATGCACCATCAAGCGCATCTGAAGAGCAGTTAAGAGAACTTCATCTAAAGTTAAGAAACCTACCAAAGGTATAAATGATAAATAACAAAAAAATAATAATAGTAATGCCTGCGTATAATGCGCAGGCTACTTTAAAAGAAACATACGACAATATCCCAAAAGATGTTGTCGATGATATTATTTTGGTTGATGATAATTCAAGTGATAAAACCGTAGAAATTGCTCAGTCACTTGGAATCAAAGTTATTAAACATGAGAAAAATCTTGGGTATGGGGCAAATCAAAAAACTTGCTATAAAGAAGCCTTAAATCAAAATGCGGACATAATAATTATGCTTCATCCAGATTTTCAATACGACCCAAGATTAATCCCATCATTAGCTTCAATGATAGCTTACAATAATTATGATTGTGTATTGGCTTCAAGAATGCTTGTTGGAAGTGCAAAAAATTCTAAAATGCCAAAATATAAATATTTTGCAAACAAATTTTTAACTGCATTCCAAAATTTCTTTTTAAATAAAAATTTATCCGAATATCATACAGGATATAGAGCATTTAATAGCAAAGTATTAGAAAAAATACCTCTTGAAAAATTAAGTGACGATTTTATATTTGATAATCAAATGATCGCTTTAATTTATTATAATGATTTTTCAATTGGCGAAATTTCTTGTCCAACAAAATATTTTGATGGAGCAAGTTCAATCAATTTCATGCGCTCATGTAAATATGGGCTTGGAGTTCTAAAAGTTAGCATTTTATATAGATTAGCAAAATTAAAATTTAAAAATAAATTATTTAATTAATAACCTTATAATTTTAAACTAGACTATCGTCTTTTGAAGTATAGGTAGTATAAATTTGTCCATTTTCTCTTATTGTAATTTTTTTATGGTCTAAACCATTAGGTTTATCAATAGAATAAATGATAGCATCTTCTAAATCATCACATTCAAAAGCTTGTTGAGCTTCTTTTAAAAATATTGCTCTATGTGGAAAACCTAAATTTTTAATGCCCCAATGATATAAATTTCTAGCATTTGTTGTAGTTGTACCAACTTCTTTTGCAATTTGACTAAAAACTTCTGGCTCTCCAGTAAGTCCAATGTGTTTTTCAACAATATCACCAGTCGGAGAACTTTTACCACCTTCATATCTATTTAAATCATGAATAGTATCCAAAATAGCATCACAAGCGGCATTGGCAGATATTTGTTTTGCTGTAAACGTATCAATTAAATTTTTTGGCAAGTTATGATATGGAATTGAATCTAATTTAGTTTTAGAAGAATATTTATCTAAATAATCTTGCGCATTTATTAAAAAAGTAGTTTGAAAAGCTTTTGCTATATTTTCGTGTCCAAACACATAAGCATAAGAGGAACTTTCTTCTAATGCTAATAAATATAAATCTTGGACAATATCCTTATAGTCTTCTTCAGATAACTCAGGGTTTTTAGCTACAAATGATTTTGCCATCGGAGAAATCATTGATAATACAGAATAAAATAACTTGTCTTGTAATTCATATTCTGGTCTTATTTCTTTTACTTTTGGTTGGCTTTTATAAGTTTGTGTTTTAGAAGCTTTAAAAGAGATATTATTAACTAATGATATTTTATTCATGATAACAACTTTCTTTTATGTTTGAACATAAAAAACTTAAACATAAAAGATTTTGCTAATAAATTAAATATTTGTTGCTAAACTTGGAGCGATAATAATAAATTGTCTAACAAGTTCTCTATCCCATTGAATATTTGAACCCATTTTTAAAATTTCGCAAGCTTTTGAAACTGATAAACCTTTTCTATATGGTCTATCGGAAATTAGTGCATGATATGCATCAGCAACTGCAACAATTCTAGCAGATAAAGGTATTTCATCACCTTTTAATCCGCAAGGATAACCAGAACCGTCAATATGCTCATGATGATATTTAACCATTGGAATTAAATCATGCAATGATTTATTAGGTTTTAACACTTTATCAGCACCAATAGCTGGATGCTGTTTCATGATTGCCCATTCTTCATCAGAAAGCATTGTTGGTTTTCTTAAAACATCCTCAGGTATGCCAATTTTTCCAATGTCATGTAAGAGAGCACCTAATTTTATACGTTCAACTTCATTTTCAGGAAGATTAATAGCTCTTGCCAAAGCTTCAGAATATCTAGAAACTGCAGCACTATGACCTTTTGTATATGTATCTTTTGCATCTATTGTGCTTGCCAAAGAAGATACAACATCCATTAAATGTTCATTTGAGGTAATTTTTTCACCATGGAATTGATTAATTAATTCTTCTTCAATATTTATACCAACAGTTGCATGTTTTTTAGATAATACTTGCGCAAAACATTTCAAAGATTCATCATCCCAGAAATTAAAATCCATTGTTGAAACAATTTCAGATTGACCCGTTTTACTTCTTGCGCTTTTTGCAATATACAATGCTTGTTCCGCTAAGATTGTAAGCTTGTCTTGTTTATTTGTTGTTTGAGGATACATTGAAATACCACAAGAGAATTTCAGTTGTCCTAAATCATCAAACATTGTACAAGAAAGATTGTATAGTAAAAATTCACATATATATTTAGCATCGTCAACAGATGTATCAGGCATAATAATTGCAATTTTATCACCTGCATATCTTCCTAAAACATCAGTATTTCTAGCATTCTTTTTGATTTTATTAGCAACTTCTTTGATAACTGAATCACCCTTCGCATGTCCAAGTTCCGAATTAATTTCTGAAATATTTGCAATATCAATAATGCAAAATGCCATTTCTTTTTCAGTTTGATTTGAATTCATTATTTCTTTTGCTAAATCTTCTTGAAGTTTTTTATGATTTGATAAACCAGTCAAAGAGTCTGTATCAGTGTTTCTATCAACCAAATCAGATAAAAGTCTATTTTTATAGAAAACTGCAAAATAATTAGAAACAAGTTTATACAATTCTAAAAATTGAGAATTAGAATTATCTGAAAATATAATAACACCTAGACATTCACCAAAAGCAATCAATGGAATTATTTGCGTTGGAGAATTAGATAAATAATTTAATTTCAAATACGAACTGTCAGTAGTTAACAAGATTTGCTTTGATTTAAATGCTTTTATAATTTCATTTTCATCTTCTGTAATCAATATCTTGGAATTATACGAAGAGCCTGTTTTATCAATTAGTTTGATATTTATATAATTATTGTTAAAAACCCCAAGAGCAGAAAAATTCAAACTAAGTTTTGACGAAATTTTATCATGAATTTCATAAAACAATTTAACAGCATCTGTTTGATTAACAAAAGAATTATTAATCGAAGCAAGAATTTCAGAATAATTTATATCCTGAGCTTTTGAAAAAGAACTATTATAACCGCCATATAATCTATTAGCGGAAGTTCTAGTATTTAAAGGCATAATACGATTTCCATCAATCGGATTTGAAGTTTTTTGATTGATGTAAATGTCGTTTGAAACAGAAGGGGATTGATTATTTTTGATTTTTTCCGAATCCACTTTTAACCTTTCGCCTTTTTTATGATATTACTTTTAAATCGGCTAAATAAAAAAAGTGCTAAAATTTATAAAAATTATAACACATCTTTACAATTCATTTAACATATTCGCAAGTTTTATTTAATTAACTTAAAATTTGAATTGTTTTTATAGAAGATTTTTCGCCATTTAAAATTACAATTTTAGATTTTGAATAAGGTAAAATTTTGCTTAAATATTCTATTATAGCCTTATTTGCTTTGCCTTCAATAGCAGGTTGTTTAATTTTTAATTTTATAAACTCTTCACAAAATTCTATTGAATCATTTTTTGAATTAGCAACAACTTTGATTTTAAATTTAAATTTATCATTATTTTGCGTTAATTTAATTAATTCATCTAAATTTTTAGGAATATTAGCCATAAACACCATTTATTTTGAAAATACAACAAATAATATATCGCAAAAACAAGATAAATAGTATAATGTAATAAATATTGGTGTAAATATGACTTATCAAAAAACATTTGAAGAAATAAAAGACGAATTACATAAACAAAAAAGACCTCTTCAGGACATCAAGCAAATTGAAGAAGCTTATAAATGGGCTCAAAAACTCCATGAGGGACAATATAGAATTTCTCAAGAGCCATACATTATGCATCCTGTTGAAGTTGCAAAAATTCTTGTGGATTTAAAATTAGATAAAGATACAATAATTGCAGCATTTTTACATGATATTTTAGAAGACACTGAAACAACTCCAGAAGAAATGGAAGAAAAATTCAGCAAAAATGTTGTTAATTTAGTTCAAGGCGTTACAAAATTAGGAAAATTCCAGTTTAAATCAAAAGAAGAGCGTCAAGCTGAAAATTTTCGCAGAATGTTTATTGCAATGGCTCAAGATATAAGAGTTGTTGTACTTAAACTTGCAGATAGATTACACAATATGCGCACCTTGTCTTTTATGGCATCAGTTAAACAGAAAAAAATTGCACAAGAAACTCTTGATATTTTTGCTCCGCTTGCAAACAGATTAGGGATGGGAAAAATAAAAGCAGAATTAGAGGATTTATCCCTAAGATACATTAATCCTGAAAAATATTATGAAATTGCAAAGCTTGTTGCCGAAACAAAAGCAATGAGAGATTCAACTGTTAACTCTTTAATAGAAACAATAAAAAAAGAATTAGACAAAAATAAAATTGAAGCAATAATCAAAGGTAGAGCAAAACATTATTATTCAATCTATAACAAAATGAAAAGATTAAATGTTACCTTTGACCAATTATATGATGTTACGGCAGTTAGGGTAATAGTTGAAACAGAAGCAGAATGTTACCAAGTTTTAGGAGTAATTCACCAATTATTCAAACCAATCCCAGGAAGATTTAAAGACTATATCGCTATGCCAAAAGGCAATATGTATCGTTCTTTACATACTTCTGTTATTGGCGCAAAAAATAAACCTGTAGAAATACAAATCAGAACCCATAAAATGCATGAAATTGCAGAATATGGGGTTGCAGCACACTGGAGATACAAAGAATCAGGTTCAATCAAAGCAACAAATAAACAAGATATGCAATTTTCTTGGATGAGAAAAGTTATGGAACTTGATAGAGAATCTACTAATTCGCAAGACTTTGTAGAAAGTGTTAAATTAGATTTATTTAATGATCAAGTTTTTGCTTTTACGCCAAATGGCGATGTTTTTGATTTGCCTCAAAATTCAACTCCTGTTGATTTTGCGTACAGAATTCACACAGAAGTAGGACACAAAACCGTTGGTGCATTAATCAATGGAAGAATTGCACAACTAGATACAAAATTAAAAAATGGTGATATTGTTGAAATCCTAACTTCAAAACAATACATGCCAAAAATAGATTGGTTAAATTTTGTTGTAACAAAAAACGCAAGTTCTAAAATTCGTCAGTGGTTTAAAAAATTCAATCGTGAAGATAATATTCAAATTGGAAAAACAAATCTAGAAATAGAATTAACCAAAGCATGCTTTGATGAATTTCTTAAAAACGGCATTTTGGATAAAGCCGCAAAAGAAATGAATTATAAAACTGGCGAAGATTTATTTGCAGCAATTGGTTATGGCGAAACAACTATTCATAAAGTTTTAAATGTTCTAAAAAAATATGAAGCCCCAAAAACCGATGAAGAAATTGCAGGCCAAAAAAATCAAACAACTAAAAAAAGCAAGAATAAGAAAAACGATATCATTGGTCTAGAAGGACTACTGTGGTCATTAGCAAAATGTTGTTCACCTATACCAGGAGAACCAATTATAGGTGTAGTTACAAAATCAAAAGGTGTCAGTGTCCACAGGCTTGATTGCAAATGTTTATGCAATATTGAAACGGAAAGAATGATTGATATATCTTGGGCAAATGAAACAACAAAAGCCTCTTACACTGCTCATATAAGAATAGAATGTCAAGATAGAGTTGGTATTTTAAGAGATATATTAATGAAAACGGGTGATTTAGGCATTAATATAATATATTCAAATACCTATTTAAAAGGAAGAAAATTTGGTATAATTGATTTGGGAATAGAACTCGACAGTATCGATACATTAAAAAAAGCGATTTTAGGAATTCAAGCAATAAGTGACGTTTATTCTGTTAGAAGATTGCAACAAAAAGAAAATCTAAACCAACCAAAGCCACAAAAAAGAAAAAATAAATACAAAACTCCAAATAATAAGGAAGCCAAACAATAAATGGAAGTATTGCACGAAATAAAACCAAATAAAAATTTAGCAATTGCCTTAGGGTATTTTGATGGAATTCACATTGGACATAAAAAACTTTTAACAACATTAATTCAACAAGCAAGAGCAAAAGGAATTAAAACTGCGGTTATTACATTTGACAAAAATCCAGCAGATTATTTTAATAACGAAGCAACTCCAAATATTCAAACATTTAAAGACAGGCAATTAATTCTCGAATCGATGGGGATTGACTATCTTTATGAACTAAATTTTGAAGAATACAAAGATTTGACAGCAACAGAATATCTTCAAAATGTATTAATTAAAAATTTTGAACCACAAATAATTGTTGTTGGATATAACCATACATTTGGAAAAGAAAAAAGTGGAAATGCTGGAATATTAAAGGATTATTCAACAAACTATAATTACGAATGTATTATAATTCCAGAACAAAAATATCAAGATAAAGAAGAAGTCAGCTCATCTGAAATTAGAAAAAGAATTCAATATGGACACTTAAATGCGGTAAAAGCCTTACTTGGAAGATATTTTTCTGTTAGAAATTCCGTTATAAAAGGAAACAAAGTTGCACGAACTCTTGGTTATCCAACAGCAAATCTTGTTTGGCCAAATAGCATGATAAAACTTCCATACGGTGTTTATTATGGCTTTGCACAAGTTGGAGGGAAGCTATATCCTGCGTTAATTTCCTGGGGAACAAAACCAACCTTAACGAATGGAAAAAATGAAATTCTTGAAGCGCATTTATATGATTTTAATGAAAACTTATATGGAAAAATAATTAAAGTAATCTTTGCTAAAAAAGTTAGAGATGAAGAAAATTTTGGCAATATTTTGGTTTTAAAAACACAGCTTCAAAAAGATTTTACTGCTTTTGAAAAATGGGCAAGATTAATGAAATAAAACCATTACACTAAATATAACCATAAAATATATTAAAATCATAAATAATAATACTTTTCTAATTTTAATCATTATTAAATGTTAGGATAATCATTTGGCTAATAAATTATCCAGTAGACTAAATTTGTAAAAATATTTAACATCAAATATTCAACAAAAAATTATTTTGTGTTAGAATTACACTTGCTCGTTTTTTAGAGTAACACTGTATTGTAAAGAATTTAAACAAATGCTTTAAAAAATAGCAAATAAATACTTTTACAAGTTTTTATTAACTTGTGTTTAAAAGGGGACTAGCTTGAAAATATCTTCTGTTAAAAACGTTGAAAACAATCAAAATAAAGCATATAACAACAAAAAACAAAACACATCTTTCAAAGGCGTTGCTGATGGATTAGTAAAATTTTGGGAGTTTGTTGATAATGGTGGAAGAGCTTTATCTTTTACTGTTGAAGACATGTGTGGTACAAACTTGCCAAGAACATACAAAGGTGCCACAGCGGGCTATAAATATACAGGAAAAATTAATGTTCCTGCTTTAATTCAAGAAGCAATTAGAGAATTTTTAACAGGACCATTAATGTGTTTAGTACCAATTGTAGTTTTAAAAACAGCTAAATCAAATATGGGCGGAACTTCAGATACTCATATTGAAAACATAAAAAATCTATCAACTATTGCGCAAAACGTTGATGGTGATTTAACAAAAGCATCATTCTACAAAGCTACAGTTGAAGATATGTTAGAAAGAACAGTTGCACAAGATGGCTATAAAGCAAATTCAAAAGATGTTAAAGCATTGACTGATAGCTTAGAAGAACTAGCTAATCTTAAAGGCACTAAAAAAGAAATTAAAAAAGCAAAAGCAAACATTATTGATAATATGCAACAAACTTTCTCTAGAATAGTTAAACAATCAAAAACTCAATATAATGGTGATGATTTCTTAACAGCTAGTTATTCAGTAGCTAAAAGCGCAGGAAAAACAACAGAAATTGGTTCAACTGGATTTAAAAATTATGTTGGATACATTTCATCATATGCTCAAGACCTGTTCAAAAAAGCAGATAGCGCAGGAATTGTTGCAAAAGATAGTATTAAATCATTCAGAAATTCTTGGTATGGTAAACGTATTGGCGTAATAGCATCAATGATTGGTATTACAGCAGCCATTATGACAACCGTTCCTAAAATATATACAAAAGCCTCTGGTAAAATAAATCCAAACGCTTCTGCAATTTACGATGCAGCAAACAACAAAAAGGAGGCTAAATAATGTCATTGAACAAAATAGTTACTCCTGTAATTCAACAAGCAAAAAAAGGCGCCAACAAAATAGCCTCTAGCTCTGCAATGCAAAGAATAAAAAAAGGTGCAACACGCATAACAGAAAATATTGGCGATAAAGTAGATGTAGTAGTTTCAGGAACAGCAAAAAAAGATAATTTCTGGAAAAAAATTATAAAAGCATACGAGCCAAATGGAGTTGATAACTCATTTTTCGGTATGGCAACATTAATGTTGGGTGCAGTATTAGCCCCCAGAATAGTAACTGCCGCAAAAAGAAATCCAGACAACAAAGAAGCAACAAAAGATGAAATGATGGAAATCTTATTCAGAGATGTTACAACAATTTTAACAATGTTATTTGGTTTAAAAGCTCTGAAAGCTGGTATTTCTGGAATAACAAGCAAATTAAATGGTTTGCCTATGACAAATAAACCATACCAAAAATTATTCCAAACTCAGACGACAGGTTTTAAAGGAATTCAAGAAAAAGCACAAGAATTTATACAACATCCAATTGATAAAATTAAAATAATAAGCAAAAACATTGTTGACACCTTAAATCCATTAGGTGGCGTAGCTAGTTTATCTAAAGAGCAATTCACATCAAGATATGCAAATTATGCATCAGCCGATGAAATACAAAAACTTTTCCAAGATATTGCAAATCAAGGTGGCGAAGGTGTTAACCAAAAAGGTGCTAAAAAAGTTTATAATAAATTAATGAAAAATTTAATAAAAAATCAAGAAGAATTAATTTTACATCAAGGCAAACTTACTAACGCAGGCATTTCGCAAGTTGCAGACGAAAACGAAGCTACTAAAATTCTTGCAAGATTAAAAGAATTAAAAGAAAAAGGACTTGATGGCTTACAAGCGTTAATTTCTAAAGAAGGAAAAACTGATGCACAAGTTGCTATTGATTCTAAAATTTCAAGACAATTAGTTGATTTCTTTGCTGACGATAAAAATGCAATCGTAAATGATGCACTAAGATTAGATGGCGCATTAAAAACTGGAGCATTAGCAATTGAAGCATCATTCCTTGGTTTTGGCCTACCTGCATTAAATCAAAAACGTTTAGAAAGAAAATATTTAAAAGATAATAAAACAAATCCGCAACAAGAAACAATGCTTGCTTTTAATCCACTAGTTGATAGAAACATAAAGGCTCAAGAAATTAAAATTTTCAGCAATTTTATTAAATAATTTTAAAGTTAATTCCTTATTTAATGTTTATTGTAAGATAAATATATAGACGAGGAGTTAATATGATTAATAATATTTTATCTATAATGATACACTGGATACAAGATGTAGTAACAAATATGGGGCCTTGGGGTGTTGCTTTGTTAATGGCAATAGAATCATGTAATATCCCACTGCCATCAGAAGCAATTTTACCTTTTGCAGGATATTTAGTTACAAAAGGAGTATTTTCTATTCATACAGCAGCATTTTTTGGTGCATTAGGATGCGTTTTAGGCTCTATTCCATCATATTATCTTGGATATTTTGGTGGAAGAAAATTTATTGAAAAATACGGAAAATATTTTTTAATATCACACCATGATCTTGAAGTTGCAGACAAATGGGTTGATAAATACGGCGATTGGTCGTTTTTTATATGCAGAATGTTGCCTGTAGTTAGAACATTTATTTCGCTACCAGCAGGAATTTTAAAAGCAAGAAAAAGAACATTTTTCATTTTTACATTTATAGGTTCATTGGTTTGGAGTTATTTATTAGTATGGGTTGGCGTAAAAGTTGGCGAAAACACAGAAACTCTAAAACATATCTGGCACAAATTTGATGCTTTAATCATAATAATTTGTCTAATCTTGGGTGGAATATATATCTATAATCACGTGAAACACCTAAAAAAATCATAACAAAACAATATTTTCACAAGTTTTATCAAATTGAATAATGAAAATTAATGTGATAAAACTTTATAATTTAAAACCACTTGGCAAAGTATATCAAAAAGAGCCAAACTATTGTGTTATAAATTTTTTAAATAAAACCCCAGAAAAAGATATAGTTTGTTTTAGCGGCAAAAAGAAAAATGAGAAATCAAAAAAACTTGAAATATTAACAAGAAATCCAATAAACGATAAAGATTTAGCATTTATTAAAAAACAAAATGAAGATTATCTTGATAAATTAATAGAATTAACAAAATATGACGATATAGTAAAACATGCAATTGAAATTGTAAACCAAGGAGATGAGGCATATCAAAGAGCCTTGGAATTAACAAAAAATGGTATGTCTTTAAGAGGAGCTAAAAGATTAACAACCATACCAAAAAGAAACTATCAAAAAGCCACATTTGCCATAAGAAAAAAAGAACCAATTCTGATAGATCCAATTAGCGTTTTATCGGATGAACAATTTGCAAAATTATACAAATACACAAAACAAGGCATAAGTATTTCTGTAGCCTATGAATTATCTAGATGTGATGAAAAACAACGCCAAAGAATACTTGATTTATTAAAAAAAGGAGCAAATGACGAAACGGCAATCTCATTAGGCAGATGCAGTGATGAAAAATATAATGAATTTAAAGAATTACTCAAACAAGGAATAAGCATATGCGATGCGCATACTTTTGCATTTATTCCACCAAGAAAAGAAAAATTTGAATCATTAAAAAAAGAAAACTTCTCGCCATTTATAGCAGCAACAATGGCAGGCTTTCAATTATTAGACACTCTAAATTCAAACCAGAAAAAACATCTAGCACGTTTTATTGAAACCCTAAAAGCAAACCTAAAAGATACAAAATCACTATCATATGCATTATCTTCAAAATTATCAATTTTGGATATTTCAAAACTAGATATTGAATCAATTGCAGACTATGCAGCAAATATAGATTACAAAAAATTATATAAAACCGTTCCTAGCATGAAATCGTATGATGCACGACAGTTTATTGATTTTATATATTTTCATTATCTTAAACAGACAAAAGAATTTAATAAAGAAACTCTAACATTCAGAGATGACATGACAGAATATTTAGAAAATAATTATATATCTGCAGAAAAATTAGACGATATTTTAATGGCATATCCACTTACCCCAAGAGAAGTTGGAGAAATTCCACAAGATTGGCTTGATAAAGCAGAAGATAAAACAAAAGCAAAAAAAGAAATTTATAAAGCAATACAAAGATTTCAAAATGATAAAAATGAAGAAATCTTCGCTAAAAACTTAACTAACACTTTAAATAAGAAAACAAAAATCAGATGGGTTGGAAGAGGCTCTTATGGAGATGTATATAAAATAGAAATTGAAAACGCTAAAGAAACTTGCATTAAAATATTTAAAGGTTCAGAAGATACTTTTTGCGCAGAAATACATGGCAGAAATATAGAACCACAAACGGGCTTATTCTTAAATAAACATAGTAATAAATTTGTTAAAACATATTTTGGTAAAATTTGCGACGAAAAAAGACGAGATGGTTTTATGGTGACGCAATTTTTATCAGACACAATAACTCCAGAAGAAAATGAATTAATATCAAACCAAGACAACAAAATAAAATACTGCGATCCAAGAAATTGTAATGCCATCCATGGAAAAATTATTGATATTGGGGGAGTTATATTTGATGAATAGTTTTTTCAATTTCTTCCAAACTTCTATTTTTTGTTTCAGGAACAATAAAATATACAAAAATAAAAGCAAAAACAATTATTAATGCAAAAATACCAAATGTTATTGCACCACCGACTTTTTCTAGGGCAATTGGAAATATTCCTGTAACTATAAAATTAAAAATAAAATTTGCAACAATAGCAGAACTCATTGCAAAGCCACGGTATTTTAAAGGAAAAATTTCTGAAATTAACAAAAGTGCAATTGGACCCAATGAAATTGAAAAAGAAACAATATAAAGAGCAGTTGATAAAATTGGTATAATCCCAAATAAAGAAAATATTGAAAAATAAGAAACACTTAAGCCTATCATACCAATCAACATGCCAGTTAAACCGATATATAATAAAGGTTTTCTACCTAGTCTATCTATAAAATAGATAGCAACAAAAGTCATTAAAAAATTAATAAGTCCAATAAAAATAGTTACATATAATGCATCATTATTAAATTCAAAACCAACTTGTTTAAATATTGACGGTGCGTAATATATGATTGCATTAATTCCAGTTGCAATTTGACAAAACATAATGCCAATACCTATTATAAATGGTTTTATAATAGCTTTTGAAAGCTTAAAAGTATTATTTTGAACTTTTAAAGTATCTTTAATTTCGTCAATTTGACAATTTGTATCCATGTTTGGATTTAGTTTAGCTAAAATATTTTTTGCTTTATCTATATCTCCTTTTAAAACAAGCCATCTTGGAGAATCAGAAAGATAAAATATGCTAATTAGCAATAAAAATGATGGAATAGCGCCAAATAAAAACATTAATCGCCAATTATATTGAAAATCGGCACAGAAAAAATTAATTAAATACGAAAATAATATCCCAAATGTAATAGCTAATTGATACAACGATACCATTTGACCACGTTTTTCTTTAAATGAGATTTCACTTAAATATAATGGTCCCGCAAAACTAACAATTCCGACCGCAAACCCTAAAAAAGTTCTTGAAATAATTAATTGATAAATATTTTGAGAAAAGCAACAAAACAAAGAGCCCGAAAGAAATATAATTGCAACCAATATGAGCATCTTTTTGCGTCCAATTTTATCTATAAAAAATCCATTTATAAATGCGCCAATTACGGCACCAAACGAAATAGCGCTCACGCTCATGCCAAGCGTCATAGAATTTACCTGAAAAGATTGCTTAATAAATAACAATGCACCAGATATAACGCCAGTATCAAAACCAACTAAAAAACCACCAAAAGCAGCTATGATAGACGAAACATACAAATAAAAATACTTTTTCATAAAAAAATTATATCAAACTTTTAACATGTTTTGCATTTTTGTACTTTTGTTATTTTTGTGAGAAAATAGTATAAAGACAAAAAGGGAGCGAGTTATGTCATACATCAAAATAAACCAAGATAAATGCAAATCTTGTTATTTATGTATGGATGTATGCCCTAAAAAATTAATCAAAAAAAGCGAAAAAATCGGTAAAACAGGACAAAATGTTGCTGAATTTATAGACACAAATAATGAATGTCTTGGATGTTCTCAATGCGCTCTTGTTTGTCCAGATATTGCCATAACAGAAGTAGTGAAAGAATGAGCGAAAAACAACTATTAAAAGGAAATATAGCAATAGCAAAAGCTGCACTTAACTGTGGATGTAGCTGTTATTTTGGTTATCCCATCACTCCGCAAACTGAAATTGGTGAATTTTTAAGTCTTGAAATGCAAGAAAGAAATCTTGCTTATGTTTGCGCCGAATCAGAAATTGGTGCAATAAATATGGCATTAGGTGCTGCTTCAACTGGCGCAAAAGTTATGACATCCAGCTCTTCATGTGCTGTAAGTTTAATGCAAGAAGCTTTGTCATATGCTTGCAGTGATGAATTACCAATTGTTCTTGTTAATGTTATGAGAGCAGGCCCAGGCCAAGGTTATATTTTCCCATCTCAAGGAGATTACAATCAATCAACTATTGGTGGCGGTAATGGAGATTATAAAATAATTGTTCTTTCACCAAGCAATGTTCAAGAATGTATAGAATTAACATACAAAGCATTTTATCTTGCGCAAAAATACAGAAATCCTGTTATTTTATTAGCTGATGGTTTATTAGGTCAAATGGCAGAGCCTGCCAAATTATTCGATAATCCATATCCAAATATAGATAATACATCTTGGATACTTAATGGTTCAAATGGCAGAAAATCCAGAAGCATTCATTCGTTAGAGCCAAGTCAATTAAAATTAAATCAACACATTTTTAACCTACATAAAAAATATCAAGCAATCGAACAAAATGAAGTAGATTATGAAGAGTACCTATGTGATGATGCAGATATAATTATAACTTCTTTTGGCTCATTAGCAAGACACTCCAAAGCGGTATGCAATCATTACAGAGAAAAAGGGATTAAAATGGGACTATTTAGACCTAAAACTCTTTATCCATTCCCATACAAAAGATTAAATGAATTATCTAAAAAAACAAAATTATTTATAGATATCGAAATGAATCTAGGACAAATGCTTAGGGATGTCAGACTTTCAATATTATCTAATGCGCAAGTTTCATTTATCGGAAAACCTGTTGGCGATTGGCTAAAAAAAGAAGAATTAATAAATGCAATCGACAATATAGCAAAGGAGCAATATGCAAGTATTTAGCACTCCAAAAACAATAAAAGAAAATTCATCTTTCACATTCTGTCCAGGATGTGACCATGGAGTTGCATTAAAACTTGTAGCAATGGTTTTAGATGAGCTAAATTTACAAGAACAAACTATCGCAGTAGCTTCATCAGGATGTTCTGTATTATTGTATGACTTTTTAGATGTCGATTGCATTGAATCACCACATGGAAGAGCTTGCGCTGTTGCAACAGGCATTAAAAGAGCACATAAGGCACAAGGCAACAATAAGTTTGTTTTTACATATCAAGGTGATGGCGATTTTGCATCCATTGGTATTTCAGAATCATTACATAGCGCCTTAAGAGGAGAAAATATAACTGCTATTTGTATTAATAATACAAATTACGGAATGACTGGCGGACAAATGGGTCCAACAAGTACACTTGGACAAATAACATCAACCAGCCCATTAGGTAGAAATAAAGAATACCATGGTTTTCCAATTAAAACAGCAGAACATATAGCTCTTTGCGATGGAGCAAGCTTCAGCGCAAGAGTTGCTTTATATGATGTTAAAAATATCATAAATGCAAAAAATACAATCAAAAAGGCTTTCGAATATCAAAAAGAGGGTCTTGGGTTTAGTTTTGTAGAAATTCTTTCTTCTTGCCCTACGAATTGGAAATTATCACCTCAAGATTCGCACAAAAAAATAGAAGAAGAATTAAGCAAAACTTATAAACTTGGAATATTTAAGGATATAAAAAATGAATAAAAGTTTCATAATCTCAGGTTCTGGTGGACAAGGAGTTATTTCAATAGGACAAATTTTGGCTAATATTTTTATGTTAAGCAATAAATTTGTATCATTTTGTCCTTGTTATGGTGCCGAAATGAGAGGTGGAGCAGTCAATTGTGAAATCAACACGTCTGATAGCGAATTGCTTTGTTTGCAAAATGAAAAGGTAGATTTTGTTATAGCTCTAAATCAAGCGTCTTTTGATAAATTTTTATCAAAAGTAAAAGAAAATGGCACAATTATAGTTAATTCATCTCTTGCGAAAATAAACAAAACAAGAAATGATATAAAATATATTTTCGCCCCTATAACCCAAGAAGCAATAAAACTTGGCAATATTAAAATGACGAATTCAATCGCACTAGGAATTTTATCAAAATTAATTGGGGAATTATCAATAGACAATATTAAAAAAGCATACGAAAGAATTCTTAAAAATAAAACAGAGTTAATCCAAAAAAACATAGAAGCATATCTTTTTGGTTTTAATTCAATTTAAAAGAGAGGTTTTATGAATATAAACACTAAAATCATAGGATTAGATTACGAAGTTGCACAAAATATAATAACAAATGATGATTTATCAAATATACTTGATACTTCAGATGAATGGATTTCCACAAGAACTGGCATCAAAAAAAGAAGAGTAATTTCAGGAGAAGAAACCTCAACAACTCTTGGAATTAAAGCAGCGCAAAAAGTTATTAAAAGATATAACTTTGATGTTGAAAAAATAGATTTAATTATTGCCGCTTGTTCTGCACCAGAAGATATTTACCCGTCTGTTTCTTGTTTAATACAAAGTGCAATCAATGCGAAAAACGCAGTTTGTTTTGATTTAAGAGCAGCTTGCGCAGGCTTCATATATAGCTTAAACACAGCAAAAGCATTTATCAAATCAGGTGTATACAAAAATATTCTTATTGTTGCAACCGATACAACAACTAAATTCACAGATTGGGAAGATAGATCAACTTGTGTTTTATTTGGGGACGGAGCAGGTGCAATGCTTGTTAGTGCAACAGAAGAAAAAGAAGATGATATTATCGGAATAAATGCGCTAGCAGATGGAAGCTGTGGCGATTATATAACATTAAAAACACATGGTAAAAATTGCCCATTAGTTAATAATAGTAAAGATAATTCAAATACTTTCATTCAAATGAAAGGTAAAGATGTTTATAAATTTGTTATGACAAAAATTCCGCCAAAAATTGCAGAATTAATGGAAAATGCAAATTATACTAGTAATGATATTGATTATTTTGTTCCGCATCAATCTAATCAAAGAATGATTGAAGCGTTAGCTCAAAGACTTGAGTTGGATGATTCAAAAGTAGTTTCTAATATAGAACATTATGGAAATATGTCTGCTGCATCAATTCTTGTTGCAATAAGAGAAGAAATTAACAATGGCAAAATAAAATTACCTGCAAAAGTTTTAATAAGTGCATTTGGCGCAGGTATGACAGGTGCTAATGCAATTATAAGTCTGGATAAAAACGTATAGGAGATATAAGTATGAAAAGAAGAGTAGTAGTAACCGGCATGGGCTGCGTTACCCCATTTGGAGTCGGTGTAGACACTTTATGGAATAACCTTAAAGAAGGTAAAAGCGGAATTGGGAAATTAAATTTAGATTTAGAAAAACATTTGGTACATATAGGCGGACATGTTCCGGAATTTGATTCAACTCCTTTTGTTGATGCAAAAGATGCTCGTCGTATGGATAAATTTATTTTATGTTCAGTTGTTGCTGCTGATTTAGCAATGCAAGATGCAAATTTTGATTTAGAAAAAGAAGATATGACAAGATTTGGTGTTATTGCAGGTTCTGCGGCAGGTGGACTTGATACAATTCAAAAAAATCATGAAGTAATGCAAGCAAGAGGCTACCATAAATGTTCTCCATTTATGGTTCCAATGATGATTACAAATATGGCAGCAGGCAAAATTTCTATCAAGTATGGTATTCGTGGAATGTCCAAAACAATTGTAACCGCATGTGCAACAGGTGCTCATTCAATTGGTGATGCAACAAGAGCTATCCAATATGGTGATGCAGATGTAATGATTGCAGGTGGTGCTGAAGCTGGCATTTGTGATTTAGGTATCGGAGCATTCACATCTGCAAAAACATTATCTCGCTCAAACGATGAACCAACAAAAGCTTCAAGACCATACGACATAAAAAGAGATGGTTTTATTATGTCAGAAGGTGCTGGCATTTTAGTTCTAGAAGAAAGAGAACACGCTATTAAACGTGGTGCTAAAATTTATGCAGAAGTTGTTGGTTATGGACAATCTTCGGATGCATATGATATGGTTGCTCCAGATCCAGAAGGAAAAGGTGCAATGCTTGCAATGCAATTAGCAATGAAAGAGGCGAATTTAGAAGCAAAAGATATTGATTACATTAATGCACACGGAACTTCTACACATGTTGGCGATATTGCAGAATCAAACGCAATTGCAAAATTATTTGGAGATAAAGAACAAAATCCAAATCTATCTGTATCATCAACAAAATCAATGACGGGTCATATGCTTGGTGGTGCCGGTGCAGTTGAAGCAATTATATCAATCAAAGCCATGCTAGAAGGAATTGTTCCTCCAACAATAAATCTTGATGAACAAGACCCAGAAGTTGCAAATCTAGACTATACACCGCACAAAGCAAAACAAAAAGAAATTAAAGCTGCATTATCAAATTCATTTGGATTTGGCGGGCATAATGCTGTTTTAGTTTTCAAAAAATAAAACCATAAACAAAATAAAATAGCTCCCAAAAAGGGAGCTATTTTTTATAAATTTAAAATTATAAACCAAAATATACAAGCATTTTAACAAGCAAGTACGATAATAATTGAAGCATAAAAAATGCAACAATTGGCGACAAGTCAATCATCCCAATCGGAGGAATAAATTTTCTAAATGGCGCAAAAAAGAATTCACTAAAAGCTCTTAGTGTCTTAAATGGCTCATTATTCCAGTTTAAATTAGGAACCCAAGTCAAAACAATTGCGATAAACAATATTAAAAATATCAAATCAAAAGTTCTTGCAACAGCAACCGATAACATAACTTCTCCTTATTTTACCATCTTGCTACATTATCGCAATCGCAAGTTTTTTCTTCATCAATATTTTCAACAATTGCAAATAACAATTTTTGCAATTTAGCGATATTTTCTTCAAAAACTTTCATAACGGCTTCATGTGATACTGGTTCGCAATCCGCAACCAATCCAGCATCATAATCGGTTATCAAAGAAATATTTAAAGGACACATATTCATTTCTTTTACAAGATGTGCTTCTGGATATTGTGTCATATTAATAACTTCCCAACCTTGACGTGTTAAAAAAGCGCTTTCAGCTTTTGTATTAAATCTTGGACCTTGAATTACAACAACAGTTCCTTTTTTATGATGAGAAAAGCCTAATTTCTCTGCGCAGTCAATGGCAACTTTTCTTAATTGTGGACAATAAGGCTCAGCAGCAGAGATATGTTGAATATCTTCTTTGTCAAAAAATGTATCAAGTCTACCATGTGTTTTATCAACATATTGATCGCAAAATACAATATCACCAGGTTTAACATGTTCTTGTAAAGAACCTGCAGCACAAGGAGAAATTACTCTTTTACAACCGATTTCTTTCATAGCCCAAACATTTGCACGATAATTAACTTTATGAGGCGCAATCGAATGATTTCTACCATGACGAGGCATAAAAGCAACTTTTTTACCAGCAATAGAGCCTATCATAAGTGCATCTGAAGTTTTACCATATGGAGTATCAATATAAACTTCTTGAATATCATCTAAAAATTTATAAAATCCAGAACCGCCAAAAATACCTATTGTTGCTAAATTTTTGTTTTCCATTTTATTACCCTATTTAAATTAACTACCTTTTTGAACAGATTTTAATGCCCATTCTTTCGCACGAGCACCAGGAATAACTTTTCCATCAATTCTTATGCCATATCCAAATGGAGCCTCACCTTTATTTATACCATCAACATCAAAACAAAACACCTTGTATTTATCGTAAAAATTATTTGTATTTTTATTATCATCAAATGCTGTGCCCGTTGCATACACCCAATAAGTAACGTTATCAGATGCAACTATTTGAGATAATTGTTTATTTTTACAAGGCGTATCAAAATCTCCGCTTGCTTCTATTGAGGGAGAACTTGTTGTATCAGAACAGTTTACAGATTTAGTTGATATTACATCAGCAAAAGATTCGCAGAAAAATTTTGCATTAGCATGTTCTGTTCCATCTGCTTTAAAACGCAAATTTCCATTCAATGAATATTGTTCAGAACTAACTAATTGATGCACTGCTGCACCTAATGTATTATTTGCTTTTTTAAATTTCAAAACATTCTCATCCGGCGCACTTTGAAAAGCAACTGGCATTAATACAGCTGCAAGTATTCCAAGGACTACAAGTACGATTAATAATTCCGCCAAAGTAAATGCTTTTTTCACAATAACTCCTTATATTAAAAAAGGCTTAATTATATCAAGCCCATTAATTTCAAATCTTTAGCTATAGCATTATCAAACATGCTAACATAAGCTAAATCAACACTCGCTATACCGCAATACTGATGCTTAAATTCATTTTTAGAATTTGATGTATTATTGCTTTCAAATTTTGTATATTTTGTTTTATTTATACTGTCATTATATTTTTGAATAACAGGTAGTACACGCATCATAACCTCGAGCAATTTGTCTTTGTTACTTAATATTATCATGATTAAAGGTTTGAAGCAATAAATATTTCGCCCAATTGTATTAAACTTTTGGTTTATTTTAAATAATCAATTAAAGCAAAAGAAATAGAAGCGCAAACTCCTAGATTTAAAGATTCAACATTATTTGCCATTTTAAATGTAACTGTTTTATCAGAAATATTAATTATTTCATCAGATAATCCATCGGCTTCTGAACCAAAAGCAAGAATAAATTTTTCAGGGATTTTTAAATCTTTAAATTCTGTATCAGAATTTACAACTGTTGAAATTATTTGATGGGTTTTGGATAATTTTTTTATTAATTCGATTTCGCCAATATGGATAATAGGTAATTTAAACATATTTTGAGCAGCAGCTCTTATTGTTTTTGAATTATAAATATCAACACAATCATTGATTAAAATTATTCCATCCATAGAAAAAGCACAAGCGCTTCTAATGATTGTTCCTAAATTGCCTGCATCTTTAATACCATCAATTAAAACAATCTTGTTTAATGAATTGAAGATATTAATATCTATAATAGGCTCTTTAATAATTCCTGCCATATCGACAGGGCTTTTTGTTGTTGAGATTTTCTTTAAAATTTCATTATTAACATAAACTAAATTATTAGTTTTAACTTTTTTTGAAACTTCAGAATTTTTCAAACAAAAGAAATATTCAAATTGAATATTATCCTCAATTAAACCCAAAATTGTTTGCTCGCCATCAACAAAAATTAATTTTTCATTTTTTCTTGTTTTAGGAGTTTGTAATTTTACACAATATTTCACTAAATCATTTTGAGTACTAGATATTTCAACAATATTCATTTAAAAACTTTCTTGCCATTTTTTAACAAAATCTGCTTCAATTTCATTAAGCATACCATAATCAATTAAAACCTCCTCAAAAGGAAATTTTGACAAAGAATATCTATTGTATTCAACATCCCAATACACGCAATTTTCAATTCTTACACCAAATTCAAGACCAATTTCAATATCTTTTCCGTACAAGCCAGGTTCAATAGAATGGACTTGATATGGCTTAATAATGTCATCTGATGAGATTGAAAGTCTTGGAGGATTTTGATGAACAGAGGTTCCTATTCCATGTCCTAAACCGTGATTAAATTTAAATCCACATTTCTCAAAAGGTTTAAGTATTTTTCTTGCAATATAATCAACTTTTGAAGCATTTGTTTCTTTGGATAAAAAACAATTAATAAATGCTTTTAAAACATTAGTATAGATTTTTTTATACAACAAACTTGGTCTTGAACCAAAATAAAAAGTTCTTGTAATATCTGTTGCATAACCACCATCCCAATATCCGCCACAATCAAGCAAAAAAAGCATCTCATCTTGCAAGATTTTATTTTTATCATAATCAGTATAATGAATTGATGCACTATTGCTATCTAAAGCCATTATTGTTTTAAACGAAGTTGTTTTGGCACCCTGTTTTAACAATTCTTTTTCAAAAATATTTTTCAAATCATATTCAGATAAACCAGCTTTTAGTTGATTTTTAAAATTAAAAATAGCTTTATCTAATTTTGAAAAAGATTTTTCTAATTCCTTAATAACACTAATTGATTTAACAGATGAATACAAAGATAAATTATTATTTTTAATTTCTTTTGGTTTTTTAATTAAAAGATAATTTTTAACATTGATTTTTTCTACATCAACATGTATTTCATCTTGAATCGATTGAATGTAGTTATTGAATTCAGACAATTTTAAAATATTAAGATTTTCAATTTTAATTTTTTCACAACCATCAGCAAATAATACATAATTGGAATTTTTAAAATCTAAATACAAAATCGAAGAAAATAAAGAACTGTTTTGCATTTGAAAACTTCTTAGATTAGTTAAATACGCAATTTCATCCAAATCAAAAACAAGCATTTTATCGATATTGGAATTATTCTTCTTTAATTTATTTATTTTAAACGAGAAATCTTGTCGCTCAATATCTTTATCAACTATAAATATGGAATTTTTTAAGTTTATATCATTATTTTTAGCAAAATTATCTTTTAAAGTATATTTTCTAACATCAAAATAAGAATCATATTTTAAATAATCTTTAAGTAAAATATCACAAGGAACGTGTAAAACTGTATTTTTCTTGTAGATTTTTTTTAAAGAATCAAAAAAAGTTTCAGCAAGTTGCATTTTATAAATTTGAACATCTTTGTTTGTTATTTTATCCGCTAAAAGATGATATCTTGTGTCAACAAATAATTTTATATTACCGCTTTTATCAATAACCGCTTCTCCTGATGTTCCAGAAAAATTTGTCAAAACATTCAATGGTGAAGAACTATAATGACAACCAAAAAAAGAATCGCTTGATTTTAATAAAAGAATTTCATTATCTTTTAAAATTGACTTATAAAATTTAATTTGAGAGGCCTTATTCATACATTTCCTAATACATCACAGAAACAACAATTTGTCTTGTTCTTTGCTTATTATCAAAATCAATTAAAACTATTTTTTGCCAAGTGTTTAAAATTATTTCCCCATTTTCAACACTTAAAGTTATATTATTTCCAAGTAATGTTGCTCTTAAATGAGCATATGCATTACCATCATGCCAAGTATTATCATGTTGATATACTTTATTAATTGGAACAATATTTTCTAATAATTTTGGCAAATCAACAACAAGTCCTGGCTCATATTCTAATGTTAAAATAGAAGCAGTTGAAGATGTAGTTGAAATATTAACTATTGCATTTTTTTCTTGAGAATTTGAAACTATGCTTTGAACTCTTGATGTAATATCAATTACATCATCAAATCCTTTTGTTGTAATAGTAAATTTTTCAGTTAAAACGGTCATACAATAAATTAACCTAAATCATTTTTGTAAACATTGGGATTAATGCTAATGATAATATTGCTAAAAATTTAATTAATGAATTCAAAGAAGGAGCAATAATATCTCTTGAAACCGCATAATATGAATCTGCTGTCTTAATTGCGCCATATTCATTTGAATATTGAGCATTAATAAATTCATGTTCAAAATATTTTTTTGCAGCACGAGCAACAAAAGAAGAGTTTGTGCTTACAAAAATCAATCCGCAAGATGCAATAATTACACCAAATACAAAACAAGCCATTGCAGCAAGTCCAAATTTGAAGCCAATTGCTAATAATATTATACTTACAATCAATGTATATATTATCACTTGTATAGAAGAATTTAATGCTGCCACATCAACGCATTTTTCATAATCTGGACGCATTTCAAATCTTAAGATTTGTGGAAAATTTCTGAATTGATATTTAACTTGCAAAACTAATTTTGATGCAGTTTTTGATATTCCACCCAAAATTAAACCGCAATATAAAAACGGAATAAATGTGCCTAATAATAAAGATGTTATTAAATATGGATTTAATATATCAATTTGAAAAATTTGCGCAATTGTAATAAACGCAACAAGTACAGCCAAAGAAGCAAGGACTGACGTAAAATTAACAAAGTTTTTACCCAGAGCAAAAACATTTTCACCAATACCTTTTAATACCCCAACTTTGTCTTCAGATAAAGTTTCATAGTCTTCTTCATAAGTTTTAGAAATAATATTAACGCTATTTGAAATATGTGCAAACGCATTAATTGATACCATCATACCAACAGTGGAAAGCATTCCTAAAACAGACAAAACAATTCCAAAAATTCCAAATTCAGGTGATGTAGCTCCCTCAGAAACAAAAAATGAAATTGGAATTAACAAAGCCAAAATTGCACAAGGAAAAGATGAAGTTAAAAAAGATTCTTTCATTGTTTGAATCATAGCAGGAATAGTTCCGGCTATTGCAGCATTTGCAATACTTCTTGCTGGTTTAAATTTTGAAAATATATTATTTGCATTAACAAAACAAATACCAAAACCAGCAATAGAACCAAGTATTATAGAAAATGCTAAACATAATGCATCTGGCATCCAAGAAGCAATGACTTTAAATGAAATTATGTTAAATAAAACAATAGCAACTAAACTTGAAATAAATAAGGTTCTTATAGGGTTAATGTCTTTAGATATTTTAGTTAATAAAATAACAAATACAGAAGAAAATAAGCCGCTAGAAGCGATAATAATAGGTAAAAACATACCCATTAGTGCATAACATTCGTTTCCAATTGTCATTGCTGCAATAATAATTGCAATAAACGATTCTAATAATTCACTAGACATTCCAACCAAAGAAAAAGCACTATTAGAAATGCCATTTAACAATAATAATGGGTTTCTTCTATCATCTTCCTGTATTTCATCAAAGAAATTTAAAATAACATTTTTTGCATTTGAACAAGCTAGTTTTGATGCTGCTCCACTTATAACAGAAAATAAAGCAACTAATGAAATCCCCAAAGCAAACCCATTAATTAACTGGTAATCTTTAAAATTATGAAAAAGAATTACTAATACAATCAAAGAAATGCCGGATGTAAACATCGAAGTAACAATACCAGAATTAAGAGCAATCTTTAAACCAAAATTCAAGGTTTCAAGTGCACTATGAGAAATTCTTGTATTAGTTCTAATGCATACACTGCTTGCAACATACGAACAAGCGCAAGCAATTAAAACCCCGCATATATATGCAATACTAAATTGAATACTAATAAATTTAACAAAGAAAAATAATAATATTAAAGATAATCCGAAAATAATTTTATTTTGCCTATTTAAAAATACTTTTACACCATTATAAAAATAGGAAACAATTCTTTTTAAAAAATTGTTATTAGCATCATGAAATGATATTTCAAGGTTTTTGCAAACAGCAAGCAATATTGCAACAGAACCTGCACAAACCCCAACCCATTTAGAAATTGTTGATTTTGTGTTTACAAAATATATTCCATATGCAACATAAGCTGACAGAAAAATAAAAACCCATAAAATAAAATACCAAAAAAATAACCTTTTTTTAATCTGATTTCTATCCATATAACTTCCATTTACTAGCTTTTAAGTCTATTATAATAGAAAAAAGGTTTTTTAGTTAATAATCCATCTTTTCTTAATAAGATTTAATCTTTTTTCGTCTGAAATTTGGACTATTGCTGCATTAATGGCATTTAACAATTCTTTAGATTTTTCAGATTTACGAACAGCAACTGCGTAATATTCTCTAGAATACGCTTTATTTATTATTCTTAAATCATTATTTTTAAATCCAGCAAGAATACAGTCATCACCTAAAATTGCATCCACCTGCTTATTTACTAATAGATTGTATGCTTCAACATAAGATTTTGCACCAATAATATGAGCATTCGGAACAACCAAACGTGAAATCTTTTCTCCAGTTGTACCTAAAATAACAGCTAACCTTCCATTTTTATTAAAATATTGCAGACTTGAAATTTTAGAAGTTTTTCTAATCATTATTTTTTGATTTGCAATAAAATATGGAGCAGAAAAATCAAGAATTAGCTTTCTTTTTTCATTAATACTCATAGTAGCAACAAGAATATCAACTTCTTTTGAATTTAATTTAGAAATTCTATTTTGAGGATTAACTGCAACAAATTTAACCAAACCCATAGAATTGCTTTTAAATATATTTTGAGCAATTTCATTTGCAATATCAATATCAACGCCAGATAATTTTTTATCTTTATAAAATCCAAAAGGAGGAGAATCTGTTTTAACACCAACAATTATATGTCCTCTTTTTTTAATTGTTTCAAGATCATTAAGTTCTTTTTCTTTTTTAGAACATCCACAAAACAAAAACAAAGATAAAATTATAAAAAATGTAAAAATAATATACTTTTTCATAAATTTATTCTATCATAAAATTATGAAAGAAATAATATTGAATTTAGTTTTTTGCACACTCGGAGCATTTTTAGCAGCATTTGCATTGGAATGCTTTTTAGTTCCAAACCAAATAATTGACGGTGGAGTTGTCGGCATATCAATTATGGCAAGTTACATAACAAAAATAAATCTTGGCATATTTTTGGTTGCATTAAATCTCCCATTTTTATTTATGGCTTGGAATGAATTCGGCAAAAAATTCATATTTTTGGCACTATATAGCGTTGCAATGCTAGCAATATTTGTTAACGTTACACATCATATTCCTGTAATTACAAAAGATTTATTATTATCAGCATTATTTGGTGGTGGTATATTAGGTACAGGGGTTGGTTTGGTATTAAAAAACAATGCTTGTATGGATGGAACAGAAATTTTAGCTATGAAAATTTCAAAAAAATATCCATATTCCGTTGGTGAAATAATAATGTTTATCAATATATTCATATTCACCTGCGCAGGCTTTTTATATGGCTGGGAACAAGCAATGTATTCAACATTAACATATATAATTGCTTATAGGGCAATCGATATGATTGTTCAAGGTTTAAGCGAAGAAAAATCTATCAGAATAATATCAGACAAAGGTCAAGAGTTAGGTCAAGCTATTATTGAAAATCTAAATAAAACTGTAACTTATATTGAAGCGCAAGGTGGATATTCAAAAGCCAATAAGACAATGGTGTATTGTATAGTACCTCGTATTGAATTATATAAATTAAAAGAATTAGTAATTTCAATTGATAAAGATGCTTTTCTTTCTATAGAAAATGTACATGAAGTGTACGGAAAACGTTATAAAAAATAAAACAGTGGAATAATACATAAGGAAATCCACTGTATGCCAAAAAAAATGCACTTCCCCATTAAAAAGAAGTGCATTTAATTTTTATTGTATTTTTTACACTATTTTTCAATAAAATTCATAATTTCTATGTTGGCTTCTTTATTAACCCTTAAAAGGTTATTTCCTGGACCGCCATTGGCATATTGTCGAACAATAACAGGAGTCTTGGTATCAAAATTCATAAAGACCCTATTTGCTTTCGATAAAAGCATTAATATTTTTGTATCATTAAATTTTGGTGAAGATACAGGCATTCTAAGACCTTTAAATTCAAACATTGGAGATATTAAAATTAATTTTTCAGGCGGATATTTTAAAGACATAGAAGCAATAGCACCCGCAGAAGCACCAATATCCGCACCAATTATAATAACTTTATCAGTATTTATTTTTGGATAATTCGCTCTAACATATTTAACAGAATCTACAACATCTTTTGGCAATTTTTGCCAATCTTCAGCTTTATAGTAAAAACGTGATTTTAATTTAAGATTTTCATTGTAAACACTTCTGCCATGCCCTCTTAAATCCATGGCTAAAACGTTATAATCTTTTAATCTTAATTCTTTTGCAAAATCCTTCCATACTTGAGAATTCAATGAAAAAGAATGTAAACAAACAACAAGAGGTTTATTGCTTGGATTTTTTGCGAAATATAAATCTCCGACTAATATAAACTTATCTCTTGTTGTAAATTCTATTTTATGCTTTTCAGGAGGTGTTTTTGGCACCTTCTTTTTAGGCGCAGCATCACTTGCGCATACAAGAGAAAAGAATAAAACACTAATTACTAAATATCCAAAAAATTTTCTCATATATTAATTTTAACAAATCTGGCATATTTTTTGGCTGTTTTTTAAAATTTACACCTTTTGGATGAAAAAAGAATAAATAAATTAAAGTCTTGAATTATTAGTGTCGTATATACAAATATACAGAATTTGTTTAAGAGCTATGCTCTTATTCAAAACCTCCTCCCCAAGTCTAGTAGCCGCCTTATGACGGCTTTTTTTTATTTCAAGATAAAATTTCTAACATTTCATCAATGATTTTTTTTGCGTCAGCAGTTATTTTATAATCAGAATATTTAAATATATCGGCATTTTCGTCAGTATTTATTGCAATGATTGTTTTTGAATTTTTCATGCCAGAAACATGTTGAATGGCACCTGAAATACCAAATGCAATATATACGTCAGCAACGACATTTGAACCAGTTTGTCCAATTTGAAATTCTCTTGGCAATAAATCAAAATCTGCAACTTTTCTTGTACAAGCTAGTTTTGCATTGATTTTTTTTGCAAGCTCTTCTAATCTTAAATAATATTTTTTATCCTTACCTTCTGACAAGCCAAATCCAGCAGCTAAGACGACTTTAGCATTATCAAAATTAACATCTGTTGTATTTTTTTCAAGCATGGTTCTTAACAATTTAACTCGAGTTTCGGAATATTCACAAGGTTCAAACTCGCAATATTGACCATCTGCATTTAAGCCAAAATTTGCAACAAAAGTATTTGGTCTAACAGTTGCACATTGCGGAAATTTTTTCGATAAAATTGTTGCCATTAATTCAGATCCAAAAGTTGGACGAGTAGGTGCTAATTTTAATTCATCATTTTTTAAAATAAAATCTAAACCCGTACAATCTGCAACTAAACCTGTATTTAAAATTGTTGTTATTCTAGGTGCAAGTATTCTTCCATAAGGGGTTGCCGGGAATAATATAACCTCAGATTTATTTTTTAGATAATATTCAATAAAAGATTGCGCAAAAATAGTTTGCGAAAATGCGCTAAGAGTTTTATTTTTAACTAAAACTACTCTATTAGCACCAGCATTTAACGCTTTTTTCAATGAATCCTCATCAAGATTTGACCCAAGCGCCACAGCTTCGACACTATATTGTTCTTTTTTTAATTCAAACGCTTGTCTGGATAGCTCCACAGCTTTTGAAATTAATTCATATGAAACAGGAAGCATTGTATAATTTTTTAAATTTAATTCACAATATACCGTAATTTTTTTCATTTTATTTTGCTTTCAAAATTAAATCTATTATTGTTCTAGAAAAATTTTCTTTAATTTCTTGAGTATTTTTATTTATTTCAGGTCTATATGCTTTATGCACTATTGTAGGCGAACCAATTATTCCAACTTTATCTTTTTCAACGCCCAAATCAATAGCTCCATACAATTCTATCAATGTATTTTGTGCCTTTATATAATCATCGATTTTTGGTTGAATTTTAACATCACATTCTTTTTTAACCGCAATAAGACAAGGGGTTAAAACCTCATACATATTTATCTCGTCATCTAATTTTTGAGCCACAATTGCCATTTTTTTATCAGCATTGAAAATTTCAACAACATTTGTTACATCAGGAATTGACAATAATTGCGCCATGCTGACAGGTACCTGTGCAGTATCGCCATCTTGAGCAATATTCCCAGTTAAAATTAAATTAAAATCAGGAACATATTTTAAAATTGCTGCTGATAATATTTTTGCAGTAATCAATGTATCAGAGCCAGAAAAGGCTTTATCGGATAACAGAATAGCTCTATCAGCACCTTTTGCTAATGCCAGCTGTAAAACTTCCTTGGATTGAGCGGGACCCATTGAAATAGCTGTTATTTTAACATCTTTAAATTGGGATTTAATTTTCATTGCATAATCAATCGCCCAATTATCATACGGATTGATTTTAGATAACATTAAACTTCTATCTAAATTATTCTCTTTAGTCCATTTAATATCATCAACATCCGGAACTTGCTTAATACAAACAACTATATTCATTTATTTTCCTTATTTGCCTACAACTTTTTGTAGGCCTTTTGGTTTGTCCACATTTCTTTTTAATTTGATTGCCATTTTTAGAGCAATCATTTGCACAGTAATAATTGAATTTATAATATTTGCAATTCTAGATTGCCCTTTGGGGAATTTTACAAGTATATCGCAATTATAATCTTCGTATTCGTCAGATATTAAAACAATTTTAGGTCTATATGTTTGTTGAATTTTTTCCAAAATTTCTTTCTCGAAATCAGATAACTCATTTAGTGCAAAAGTTAATAAGACGTTTGATTTATTTAATAACGCAAAATGTCCGTGGATAAATTCTCCCATTGGATAAAAACTTGTATTTATATAACAAGTTTCTTTAATTTTTAAAGCAGCCTCTCTTGTTAAAGCATAATTTGTATTAAATCCGCAAATAGAAAAATCTTTTTGTTTTGCTAAAAATTTAACCGCCAAATCAATGTTATCAATATTGTTTAAAACGGCTTCGATATTATGTTTAACAGAATAAACATTTTTTGTTTCTTCAGAGATATCAATTTGCTTATTTTGAGCAACTTTTAGTGCAATTAACCATAGCATTAAAACTGTTGCACTAAATGTTTTTGTTGCTGCAATTGCAAATTCTCTACCAGTCTCTATGTCAAACTTATAATCTGATAGCTCAAATAAAGTAGATTCTTTATTATTTGTTATAGAAAGAGTTTGCGCATTAGCATTTTTAACTTTTTTTATTGCTGCAACAGTATCAGCACTATTACCTGATTGGCTTAAAAATACATAAAGAACATCTTCTCTAAAATTATAAAAATCATTATTTGCCACTTCTGATGCATATTCAACAGAAGTTTGAACTTTCGAAATTCCTTCAAAGAAATTCTTACCATACATTGCTGCATTATACGAAGAACCGCTTGCAATAATAACAATTTGATTAACTTGCAAAGGAATATCCATTAAAACGCAATAATTTACAATATACTTAGTTGTTAAATTATCAATAACTTGCCCTTGAGAATTAATCTCCGTTTCCATCACATAACTCATATTCATATTATAATTTAAAAATGATAAATTGTGTCTACATTCATATTCCGTTTTGCGAAAAAAAATGTAACTATTGTGCATTTTGCTCTTATAGTGCGCTTGGCGCTAAAGAAAAATATCTTAATGCTTTAAAAAAAGAAATTAAGTTTCATTACAAAAACGAAATATTAAAAACAATTTATTTTGGCGGAGGAACCCCGTCTTTATTAGAATCAGAAGAAATAAAAGAAATTTTAAGCCTATTAAATTATAATTCAAACACCCAAATAACAATTGAATGCAATCCTAATTCATTAAACAATAAAAAAATTGACGAATATAAAAATCTTGGAATAAATAGATTTAGCATTGGAATACAAAGTTTTAATGATGAAGAGCTAAGACTTTTAGGCAGATTGCATAATACTCAAAAAATATACGAAACAATTGATTTATTAGAAGAAAATAATATTGAAAATTATAGCATTGATTTAATGTATGGAATACCCAATCAAAACATAAAAAATTGGGAAAACAATTTAGATAAGGCGATAATACTAAGACCAAAACATATTTCATTATATGGTTTAAAAATAGAAGAAGGCACATATTTTTATAAATATCCACCAAAAAATATCGCAACACTAGATGAACAAGCAGATATGTATGAGCTAGCAATAGAAAAACTGAAAAAAAACTATATTCATTATGAATTTTCTAATTTTGCAACATCTGAAAAATATTTTTCAAAACACAATCTTGCATATTGGAATAGAGAAGAATATTATGGTTTTGGCTTGTCAGCAAGCGGATTTATAAATAATAAAAGATATACAAATACTTTTAATTTTTCGCAATATATAAAAAATCCGACAGAAAAAGAATATGAAATCTTAACAATAAAAAATGCAATAGAAGAAGAAATATTTCTAGGTTTAAGATTAATAGAGGGTATTAATTTTAATTTAATTAATACCAAATACGACATAGATATTATAAAAAAATATGGAAATATTTTTGAAAAATATATATCCAACAAGCTCATGGAAAAAACTGAAAAAGGTGTTAGATTAACTCAAAAAGGCATATTGCTTTCAAATGAAATTTTATGTGAATTTATAGATGTATGATTGTAACAAAATTGCCATAAGCATTGATAAGAATTAAAATTTTAATATGGAAAATAATAAACAAATTCTATACAAAAGATGGTACGACACAAAGCCTTATGCAAATGGGGTTTTAGAAATTTTGAAAAACTTATCTTTGCAATCCCATTACGATATAGCAAGAGAAGTGTTAAAAATAATAGAGGCTATCAAAATAAACTCAAGAGAACTTGATGAACCACCATTGAGTCTTGGAGCAGAAAGAGTTTTTGGATTATTTTCTCAAAATTACAAAAGAAGATGGTACGACAAAAATCTTCCTATAAATAGAATTTTTAAAAGCGCTTCAAGCTTGCAAGACGAAGATTTTCAAAATATAATGCAAGGTATGTTTACAAGTTTGAAAGATGAAAATGAACAATAATCAACAACAAATTATAGAAGATATGCAAGCAGTTATTCATCAAATGAAAATTGATGATATTGAAGAAAATCCTGATTCGGAATTTGATTTATTTACTTGCAGTGCTTGTACAAAAGATAGCCCATTAGCAGGCTCAATACAATATTCAAAATACAGACTATGCAATGATTGCGTATTGTTGTACGAACTTGCTCTTAAGCTAGGCAAAGTTCAAAATATTGAAGAATATATGTCAAAAACAGAAGATACTCGTCTTGAAGCAATGTGTGATTTTATTAAACACGAAAACTTAAAAGAGAATAATTAACAATGAAAAATGTAATAATTCTAGGTTCCACAGGTTCAATCGGAACACAAACTCTTGAAGTTATAGAAAAACTTGATAATTTTAATGTATTAGCTTTAGCTTGCGGCAATAATATCAGCCTATTAAAAGAACAAATTAAAAAATTTAATCCAAAATATGTTTGTATAGAAAATCCAGAACATAAAAACAATATCAAACAAGATTTTCCCAATATTAAAGTTTTATCAGGTAGTGATGGGTTATTGGAACTTGCAAGCATTAAAGAATGCGATATTTTTGTTGTTGCCACAAGTGGAATAGTTTCAGTTAAGGCAGTCTTAAAGGCAATTGAAAATAAAAAAACAATAGCACTTGCAAACAAAGAAACTCTTGTCATGGCAGGTGATATTGTTATGAAAAAAGCAAAAGAAAATAATGTAAATATCATACCAATCGATTCAGAACATTCAGCAATTTTGCAATGTATGCAAACCCAAGACAATAAGCTTGCCCAAAGGCTTTGGATTACAGCTTCAGGCGGTCCGTTTTTAAATAACACAAGAGAAGAAATGGAAAACTTCAATGCCAAAGATGCATTAAATCACCCAAGATGGGCAATGGGTAAAAAAATCACTATAGATTGTGCAACATTGGTAAATAAGGGCTTAGAAGTTATCGAAGCGCATCATTTGTATAATTTTGATTACAACAATATAAAAGTGGTAATACATCCGCAAAGCATTGTTCATTCTTTTGTTGAATTTATAGATGGCTCATTTCTAGCACAAATGGGGGTGCCGTCAATGCATATTCCTATACAATATGCTCTAACTTATCCAGAAAGATTTAATGGAATTAAAACAAATAGTTTTAATATTTATAATCAAAATTTGCAATTCTTAGAACCAGATTTTAAAAAATTTCCGCTATTAAAATTGACAATTGAATGCGGAAAACAAGGTGGAATAATGCCTGTTGTGCTAAATGCTGCAAATGAAGTTGCTGTATATAAATTTATAAAAGGTGAAATTAATTTCTTAGATATTGAAAAAATAATATTTAAAGAAATAGAAAAAACAACCAACATTAAAAACCCAACATTAGACGAAATATTTGCCCTAGATGAAGATATCAGAAGAAGATTAGCATAGTTTATTAAGTTTTGTAACAGAATAATTAAAATTTGAAATTCAATACTTAGTATATACTTTATATATATGTAAGCAGTTACTAAGGATAAATAAAGATGAAACTTCAAATCACAGAAAATTTCGATCAAAAACTTGCAGAACTTTATTCATCTAAAGTAACAGTAAATCTAGATACTAAATCAAACATCGACCCAAACCAAATCTGGAACTCAATGGAATTAATCGCAGTTAATCATAAAGCAATGATAAATTTTAGAATTGCTAGATAATAAAGAATTGAAAAATCTTCGGATTTAATGATATAGAGAGAGAATATTGGCGGATTTATGGAGTGAAACCCTTCTTTAACAAGAAGGGTTTTTGTATTACTTAATTGTAAAAATCAGCCAAGAATTGCTATTCTATTACTTCTTTTAAAATTAAGCCATTTACTGAAACATCAGCAACAGGGCTTGTTTTTGAAAATAAATAGGCTCTTTCTTTAACAACATCATATCCCCAAGTGCCAAGAAAAATCTTATTATTTTCTTTGTCATAGGCATAACAAAGAACAATTATTACATCATCATTACCCTCTGAAAATCCAAGAGGTTCAATATCGTATTTATATTTAATTATCTGAATATTTTGATAATCAAGAAAATATTTTTTAATTATTTCATCAAAATCCAATAACTTAATAGTATATCCATCATTACCATTTTCACCCATAAAATGAACATATAAATACGTTTTATAAATTCCATTATTCAATGAGCCGACTTTTTCTTTAATTAAAAGTTTTTTAGAGTCATGACTCCAATCAACCAAACTTAACCCTCTAAATAAATTTGGATAAACTTCTTTAACTCCGGCTTCAATAATTGGAATTCTTTCTTCTTGAATATGTTTATAATCAAGTATTCTTCTTGTTTTATTTTTTGCTACATCAAGTTTTTCTACATAAAAATTAGACGAGATTTGATTTGATTCATAAGAAAAATAATAGCGTGGATATGCAACATAATGACACTTTAAATCACAAATCAAATAAGGATAGCTGTATGTTTTCTTTTTTATATCTTCAATATTTAATTCTCTTTTTCCTTGAGGATAATTGTATTTTTCAAAAACATACTTTTGCTCAGGAACATAATATTTTTTTTCATCAATTTCTGGTTTTTTATCTTCGATAATTCTTTGATTTAAAGGAATATTTTGAGCTTCTTGTTCCCATTCTTGTTTTGTTTCAACCATTTTTGGTTTTTCTTGTGGTGGCTTTTTCTTAAAAGGATTTAATTTTTTTATATCAAAACAAAATCCCTGATTAATACATGCCAGAAATAAAAAAAATACTAAAAATAATTTAACTATTATTTTCATTTTTCAATTAAACCCTCTTTAAGGGCAACAATAGCAGCTTTTGTTCTATCTCTTAAATACAATTTTTGCAAAATGTTATGCACATGGGCTTTTGTTGTAGATATTGAAACTACAAGTTTTTGAGAAATTTCTTGATTAGATAATCCATCTACAATTAAAGCTAAAACTTCTAATTCTTTTTTAGTTAAGCCATATTTTTTATTAGCTTCTTTTTGAGTATTTACAGTTGCTTTTTGGGCAATTTCTTCATCACTTTGTATACTTGATAACACGACTCTTGCAATTTGCGAATCAATCCATGCTGCATGTTCTGATACTGTATCAATAGCATTAAATAAGGTTTGTGCTGTACAACCTTTCATTATATACCCATCAGCACCAGCCTTAAATGCAGCGAAGATATCATCTTTACTATCCCTTGATGTAAACATTAATACAGCACAATCAAGTTTTAATTCCTCTTTTATTTTTCTTGTAGCGGTTATACCATCCATTTTCGGCAATCCGATGTCCATCAAAATTACATCAGGATTATATTGTTGTGCAAGATATACACCTTCAATACCGTCTTGTGCTTGAGCTACAAGGTTAAGATTTGGAGCATTTTTTATTTTCATCTCAAGTCCAATTCTTGTAAACTCATGATCTTCAACCAATAAAATAGAAATTTTCTTATCCGTCATAACATTACCTTACAATCATTAATAGAATTTTTTAATTCAAAAGTAAACTTGGAACCCTCATTTAATTTTGATTCAACATATATTTTGCCACCATGTGCTTCAATTATTTGCCTTGATAAATATAAACCCAACCCAGTAGAACTTGAACGTTTTTGATTAGTTCCTTGTGAAAAACGATTAAAAAGTTTGTCGCAATCATCTTGAGATAATCCAATGCCATCATCTATTACACTCAATTTTAAATCTTGATTTTCTTTATCGATTTCAACTAAAACTTTTGATCCATTTTGTGAATGTTTTATCGCATTTCCGATTAAATTTGTTATAACTCGTCTTATCTCATTTTTATCTGCGTTAATAAATAATTCTTCATCTTGAACTTTTAAGATTAGTTCAATTGAAGCTTTCTTAGCTAATGGAGATAACTCATTTATGCACTCGTTTGTTAATTTTAAAATATCGAATCTTGTTTTACATAAATATGTTTTACCTGCTTCATATCGATAAACTTCTAATAATGCATTAACTAAACCAAGCATATCTTCAGAGCTTTTTTTCATAGCTTGAAATAAGTTATCTTGCTGACTTGTAATCTCTCCTAAGGATTTATCTAAAACAAAATCCAATCCAGATATAGTCGCCAATAATGGTGTTCTTAAGTCATGTGTTAATGTTGCGATAAAATCATCTCTTAAACGTTCTGTTTCTTTTTGATAAGTAACATCTCTGATGACTGCTACGTAAAAATTATTAACGTCATCAATAGCACGAGCAATACTAATCTCCACAGGGATTTTTATATCTTTTGTATAATTTATTAAACTATATCCTCGCAAAAATAGATTTTGTTTTTCTTTCAAATCAACCAACGAGAATTGCTTTTTCTCGTTTACCACAAGTTCAAATAAATTTTTTGAAATTAGTTCTTTTTTGCTTTGACCAAATAGCTCTAATGAAGCTTTATTCAAGTCTGTTATTTTTAAATCATTATTAAATAAGATGATTCCATCAGCACAATTTGTAATAATTGCGTTTAATTTTGAATTAGCTAAAGATAATTCTTGTGTTCTTTTATTTACAATATCTTCGAGATTTTTAGAATAATCTTCAAGTTTTTTATTTGCAACTTCTAATTCTTGTATTTTTTTATCAAGCTCTTTTTTAAGCCTTGTTTGAATTAAAGCATTATTAATATTGATAATTAAGTTGTTATTATCCCAAGGTTTTTCAATATATTTGAATATGCCAATCTCATTAATTGCTCTTATTGCATTTTCTTTATCCGCATAACCTGTCAAAAGAATTGAAGATATGTCACCTTGAACCTTTTTGGCTTTTTCTAAAAAATCAATACCGTTCATTTGTGGCATTATAAAATCACTTATAATAAGGTCGATTTCGTTTTTTTGAATATGCTTAAGAGCATCTATTGGGTTGTTAAAAGTGACAACATTTGAAAAACCTTCTAAACCTAAAAGCATAGAAAGTGTCTTTGTGACCATTTCCTCATCGTCAACTATTAAAATTCTCCCCATTTTTTCCATAATAAAAAGATAATTTATTTTCAGTGATAATACAAATTATTAACAAAAATATAAAAAACTTAAAAATTACGGCAAAAAATTTTATTCAGAAGTTTTCTTATGTTAGTGTAAGACTGTAAGGTTAAAATAGCTAAAAACTAATTTTAAGATTTATATGAATTTAGTGCTGAACAAAAACAACAATTCGCGCTACTTGCGAAAATACGATACAGTAAAAAAAATAGGGGAAAATAGCCAAAAAACACCCCACAGCACTAACGTCTCTTTTACAGGTGCAGAAAAATTTATCGCAAAGCATGCTAAACATGTTACAACTTACACAAATTTTGATAAAATCCAAAGTGCTATAGATGGAGTATTAGGAGAAGGTTTCTTTTCACGTGCAATTGTAGATGCAAAATTAAAAAGCAGTATAAAAGACGGAGCTCTTGAATTAAAAGATTCTAGTCTATTCAATGATATTATTAAAACTTTAAGATATCCATTTTTTGAAATGTGGCTAGATATGATTAATGGCGCCACAAATTATTTTAAAAAATTCCCAAAACTAAAAAAATTATGCACAGATGTGCAAAATTCTAAGTTGATTCGTGACAGAAACGCAGCAACAAAAAGAGAAGACTCCTTACAAATAGTAAGAAACATCCTTGAAACATTTGCCAATTGTTCGACAGATGGAGATATCGAAAGAACAACAAAAAACTTCATGCAAAAAAGTGCTGATGGCATAACAAAATTTGCAAAAAACTACGCAACAAGAGATGAAAGAACTCTTAATAGAATAGCAACTTCAACAGTATCTGCTCTATATTCTGCAGGTGATTTTTATAACATAACAATGTTGCAAAAAGATGACAAAAAGGAATCCAGAAAAGCTAGTTCTGGTCGTTTTAAACAAGAAATGACAAGAATGGCTATAAGCGCAGGTCTAACATTCTTTACTTTGGGTGCTCTTGATAAATATGCTAAAAAGGATATAAAAATTAACGCAGGCATAATTGCAGCTAGTGCTTTAATTTCAGAAATTACTTCAAGAATATTAAACAAAACACCTCTAAGACCGCTAAGCCCAAAAGAAGCAGCAAAAATAGCTGAAAATAAAAACGATAAGGTTCAAGACAATTCAAAAGAACAACAAAAAAACAACGTTAATTTTAAAGGTAATATAAATCCAGAAAATTTATACAAAAATTTCGCTCAAAAAGATGGCACCATAGCCAGCTTAAACACTCTTAAAGAGCAAACTATTAAAGAAGCGCAACTTAACAGTACTAAAGAAAAGCCTAAAAAAAGCAATACAGGATTAAAAATCTTTGGAGCAATCGCATTGGCAGCAAATATACTATATTTTGCCTTAAAAGGTAAAAATGGAGAATTTGCCGCAAAAATGGCAAAAAAAGATTTATATTTTGGTAAAAATGGTATAAAAGGTAAAGAAGCAATTGAAGAATTCTTAGCTGGAAACGTGCCTGAACTTAAAGGAGATGTAGCAACAGCACTTCAAAAAATAAGTGACGACCAAAAAGAAAAAATAGATGGCAACTTTAAATTCCTTAAATCTATTAAAACTTTAATTACAAAAAGAAAAGAAACCATTAATCTTGAAGAACTTCTTGAAAATGTAAAAGAGTTAAGAAATAAAGCATCAGACGATAGAAAACCTCTATTAAATCAATATATTAAAGATATTGAAACAGAAATAGAAAAGGCAGTCGAAAAATTAAAAGAAACAATGTCAGAAGAAGATGCCAAAAATGCAGCAAAAATGCTGTCTGTTGAAGTTAGAAGAAATATAGGTTCAGGCGTATATGAAGGCGTAACAAGAATTATTAACACAATTTATCAAATTCTAACAATACCTGCAATAAGTTTAAATAGCATATATAACAGAATAAAATTTGGTAAAGCAGATAAGGCATTCAAAGAACTTGAAAAAAAACTTTCTTTAATGGGAAGAGGTAAACCAAAAGATACATTAGCTGAACTTAACAGAATTATTCAATCAAACACAGATAAAAATGCAGCAATAGAACAAATATTTAAAAATGTAAGAAATATTGAAACAAAAGCAGAAACAGGAGAGCTTGCTAATTTATCAAGAACAATGGTAACTGCTATTTCGACATATTTCTTCGTAAATGACTACAGAAACAAAGTTTTAATAGAATCTGGCGGTAAAGATATTCAAAAAGCCAAAGAAGAAACTAATGACAGAATTGCACATAAAGCAGCAAACTTTGTTATAAATGGAACATTAATGAATCTATTTAATTCTGTATTTAAAACACAATTAAATAAGAGTCTTGTAGGGGCAACAATAATTGCAGCTTCGACTGAAGTTACAAATGAATTCATGGTTAGAAAATCAATCTGTCAACCAATTCTACCAAAATCATCTAAAAAAGAAATTCTTGACTACGAAGAAAAGCAAATTAGTAAAAAGGGCCCATTTGGAGCTTGGTCAAGATTTTTCAGAAAAATTACAGGCAAGAAAACTTTAACTCAAAAAGCAGGCATTAATACAACAACCAATTCAAACAACCAAAAAGAAGATAAAAAGATTAGCTAATTGTTATCTTCATGGTAAAATTTAAGCACAGTATCAAAAGAGAGAGTATTTTTTATGAATTTAGAAAAAATGTTAATGGATAGTGTCGAAAACAACACACCTAATTCAATTAAAGAAGATAAAATTTTTAATTATAACGATAAAAACAGTTTTACATTCAAACTAACAAAAGAGCTAGTAGAAAAATTAAACCTTAAATCTTGGTTCGCAGGATACAAAAAAGAAGCAATGGTGTCAACAGCAGGCATTAGAGGACCACAAAATATCCTATATCCCCATGATACAAGATTTCCAATTAATACAATCGGTATTACATTGGCAACTCTAGCAAAAGCATTGGTTTTAAAAGAAAAATATCCTAATCAAAATTTAGTTAAATTAGTTGGATGCGAAGTAAGATACAATTCAAAAACATACCTTGACATTATAGCAAGAATTCAAGCAGCACTTGGAATAAGAACACTTACTCCAACAAATCGCCAAACTATTCCTATATGGCTTGCTTCATTTTTAGCTTTCAAATTAGATTTAGTTGGAGCAGAATACATCACAAGTTCACATGGTATTTCAGTTAAAAATGCAACTAAAGACTTAAATAATCAAGGTTCTCAATTTCTTCCAAATGAAAGTGTTGAATTTGTAAATAAAATAGAAGAAATATTATCTATAGTTGATGAAAAAGGCTTCTATGAAATCAATTTTTCTTCATCTGATAATGAATTAATTGATGAAAAAGCAATGGAAAAATTAAACAATGGTATTGATTTATATTGCGAATATCTTCAAAGCGGAGTAGCAAACAAAAAAAATATTGAAGCCATCAAAAGCTTCAAAAACAAAATTGTAATTGATTCTGTTGGCGGATGCGCTTATAATTCATTATCTAAAATTCTTGAAAAATTAAACATTGACGATAATTTTGTTTGGTTAAACAAAGAAGAAGACCCATTTTTCCATTCGATAGGAAAAGATATTAAAAATAATTCTTTCTATGATTGGTCTTTAGACGTTACTGTTTTGGCAAAAGATAAAGATGGAAAAGAATATTTTCCAGTTGTAAAATCACTTGATTACGGCGAAAAACTAAAATCATATCCAATAAACACAGTTGTGTTAATAACAGATCCAGACCATGACAGATTAAATATCGTTCAAATCGTTTCATCAAGCAAAAAAGAAGCGATTAAAAAAGCAGGGGTTGATTTTGTTGAATTAGACAACGAAAGAATCTTATGTGTATTCAGCGCAAATCAATCATTCTTAATGATTATGGATTTTTGGAATGAATCATTAGAAAAAAATGCTTCAAGCAAATATTTCATGATTAAAACTACTGCAAGTTCAAAATCATGGGATGAATGGGCAAAATCAAAAAATATAGAAATAATCAACACTCCTGTTGGCTTTAAAGAAATTGCAGGAGCAGTTAAAAAAATTGAAGCTCAATACGAGAAAAATACTGAAAATATAACAATATATGATGTATTTAATAAAAAAGTTGAACTTGGTTCAAACCCAAGAATGATATTTGGTGGAGAAGAATCAGGAGGTATGATTATTGGCGCAATTGAACCAATTAAATCATTAAATGGTAGAATAGCTCTTGCTATGAGAGAAAAATCAGCAACAGAAGCAATAATCGTCGCAAGCGCATTAATTTCTTCAATTAATACAACATTAGTTGAACATTTGCAAAAAATTTATGACGAAAATAATATCATTTCAAGATATGACACAAGGGTGGATATCGCATACTATAACGAATCGGAACCCGATATTGATAAATTAAAAGAAGCAAAAGTTCTTGGTGAAGCCAAAAGAACTCAAAATGATATTTTCTATCTTGCTTTAGCTATGGCAAAACTAGATAACAAAGTAACTCTAGAAAATATTAAAGAAATTCTTTCAACGACATTCTCTCAACTTGATTTTTCAAAACTAAACGATGTTTTATTTGTAGGCGATGGAACATATCTTGATTTTGAAGATAAATTTGTTGAAATTAGACCATCTGGAACCGACGCCAAAACAAAAGCATATGCTGGTGGCTTCGATAAAGAATTATTGATTAATTTCGCAGATACGCTCGGAAATTACTCAGGCGAATTAAATGAAACTTATACAAAATATATTGAAAAAGAATACGTAGAAAGCTGTAAAGAAAATTCATTTAAAGTTTATGATAAATTTTCTACAAAAGATGAAGATAAACGTGAATTCAAAATTCCAAACTATGTTTTTTAATTACCAAAAGGAGATATAAATGGAAACAATCAACAACAGTTCCGCACAAGGAATTAGAGAAGGAAGAATCCAAAAACTAACAGATTTAATCGATATGGGAGTTAATCCATACCCATACACGTTTGATAAAACAGCAAATGCTAAAACTCTTCAAGAAAAATACAAAGACCTTGAAGCTGGTGTTGAAACAGAAGATGTATACTCTGTTGCAGGACGTGTTATGGCAATGCGCAACACTGGTATGTTTATTGATTTAATGGATTCAACAGGAAAAATTCAAATTTTTTCTCACAAACAAAATCTTCCAGAAGAAAAATTAAAACTATTAAAATTAATAGATATGGGAGATATTGTTGGATTTAAAGGAACAATAAGAAGAACACCTCGTGGTGAATTATCGATTAAAGCTACTGATATAAAATTATTATCAAAATCTTTACTTCCACTTCCAGAAAAATTCCATGGTTTATCTGATGTTGAAATTAGATATCGTCAAAGATATTTAGATATGATTGTTAACCCTGAAGTAAGAGATACTTTCAAAAAAAGAAGTTTAATTATTCAAAAAATTAGAGAATTTTTAGCAAAAGATGGTTTCATGGAAGTTGAAACACCAACATTACAAACAACAGCATCAGGCGCAAATGCAAGACCATTCAATACGCACCACAACGCTCTTGAAATAGATTTAACTTTAAGAATTGCTCTTGAATTATATCTGAAAAGATTAATTGTTGGTGGTGTATCAGAACGTGTATATGAAATTGGAAAATGTTTCAGAAACGAAGGTATTGATACTCGTCATAACCCAGAATTTACAATGATAGAATTATATCAAGCTTATGCTGATTATAATGATATGATGACATTAACTGAAAACATGGTTGCATATGTTGCTCAAGAAGTTCTTGGTACAACAAAAATCAAATATGGCGAACATGAAATCGACTTAACTCCACCTTGGGATAGAAAAACTATGTTAGGTTCAATTAAAGATGAAACTGGTGTAGATTTCTTACAAGTATATACAGCAGACGAGGCTAGAGAACTTGCTCGCAGCATAAATGTTCATGTGGATGATAATATGAACTGGGGTCAAGTTGTTGAAGCTGTATTTGAAGAAAAAATCGAACCAAGCTTAATTCAACCTTGTCATATTATTGATTATCCACGTGAAATTTCACCACTTGCAAAAGTTCATAGAGATAATGATAGATTAACAGAACGTTTTGAAACTAGAGTTAATGGTTGGGAAATTGCAAATGCATTTTCAGAATTATCTGACCCAATTGATCAACGTCAAAGATTTGAAGCTCAAGCTTTGGCTAAGGCTAATGGTGATGAAGAAGCAATGGAAATTGATGAAGATTTCATTACATCACTAGAATACGGTATGCCTCCAACAGGCGGTATGGGTATGGGAATTGATAGATTAGTTATGTTATTAACTGATTCTCCATCAATTAGAGATGTAATAGCATTCCCTACAATGAGACAAATTTCAAAATAATTTTTTCAAGAAAAAAGAGAGTTTAGCTCTCTTTTTTCTTGACTATATTTTTTGCTTATTGTAATATAAATAAGCAAACCAAATGGGTCTGTGGCACTCTACCGAAGAAAAATGTGAACCATTGAGCATTTTTCGAGAAGGGAAAAGCGAAGCGATTCCTTCGCCACGATACCCAAAACAAATTGAAAATTAAATATAACTAATGGGCCTGTGGCGAAATTGGTAGACGCACTAGATTTAGGATCTAGCGCCTTCGGTGTGAGAGTTCGAGTCTCTCCGGGCCCACCATTTTAAAAGAGTCGAAAGACTCTTTTTTTGTTGCCCTCCGAGACTACGTCTCAGCTAACGCACTACTTTATTTCAAAATATTGTTTTAATAATTTTATAATTTATTTATCAAGCCTTTATTCATTTGAGCAATGATATCCGCACCTGATGTAAGTGATGTAGTTAAAATTTCTGCACCTTTTGGAATCTTTTCTGCAGGCACATACATAACAATTCCATTTAATTTTACTGCAGCATAATTAGGAGCCTTTTTTACAATTGACTTTCCTTTTGTTAATAAATTAGTTGCGCCATTTTTAACTTTTTGCATTGTTTGGCTAAATGCAGGTATAATTTTCCCAACAACTTTCATTTAACTTTCCTTTTTTAAATCTAAACTTATTTCATACAAAAATAAAAACAAAAAACAAAATTAAATTGACAATAATACTGAACGAATTCGATATTATAAACCTAAATACATTTTAAAAGTTAGTTAAATACAAACTAAAAAATTATTTAAAAAATTTAATTTTATACAATTCATATTTTTCCAAAAGACTTGTATATCTTTTGTGAAAAATATAATCATGCAAATTATCACAAGTGCTAACGTTGATTTTCTTTCTTAAATCCAACAAATTAATCAAAGAATCAACGCTATAATGTTTCTTGTTCCATTTTGCTTTTGGAATGCCATATTTACGACAAATTGACAATATTCTTTTCTCTAATTTTCCGATAAGCTCAAACATTTCTTTTCTTTCTTCTATAGAAAGTTTTTGGTATACACTTATTACATCATGCCCATTCACCAAAGGATTTAAAATCCAATCATGACCATAAGGTTCAAAATAATCAAGCGAACTTGCATTTTTCTTGCATAAATCAATAATATGTATTTTTCCGCTTTTTTCATTGAATAGAAAATTTTCAGGATTTGTTTGATCAATTCTCCAACCTTTAGAATTAATAAAAGCAACGTCAGAAACAAAAGAATCTAATATATCATCTGATAAATTCGCATATTTTCTCAAATTTTCCATATACCTTTGAGGATTTGTATCGCCACATTCATACAAGTTAGCTCCCAAAACTCTTTTATTAATAGAAATGCCATTTTTTGTTTTTGCAACAGCTTGACCAAAATTTCTACCCTCAAAATCATCTTTAACAGGATGAAATTCTGAATCAATTGCTTTCATTCTTATTGGCATTCTTAATACATAACTTTCATTAATTAGATATACATTTGCTTCAGCACCGCTACCTATAATATTTTGAGGGTCTACTTTATCTTGAAGCCCAGAAAGTAATTTGCGCCAGGCTTCTCCTGAAAAACTAATCGTATCAACACTTTTATTTTTAGCAGAATATATTTTATGCAACATATGCCCAGATGTATATTTCTGAGTTTGATTTAATACATGAAACCTTGTTTTTAATTTCATAAAAATATCTCGCTAATTCGCATGATATTCATATAAGACACAAAATCAAGATTAATTGCGCAATGAAACTATAACCTATCTACGGTTAGCATCAAAGGTAAATTTAATTTCTATAAAATCTTTATCGTATTCAGGAGGATAGCCAATAAAAGGTGTTGAATGCCCAATAGCCTCTATGCAGGCATCATCAATACTTTTTAATCCAGAAGATTTAATAATAGTAGGGTTTTCTGGCAAATAACCATTTCTTCCTACTTTAAATAAAACTTCAGCATAAATTTTATCAATTCCCATATTTGAAGCTTCGATCGGAACTTTCCAATTTCTTTCAATTTTAGCACTGGCTTCATTCACAAATTTATTTAATTTAATATTTAAATTTGAGGTATCTTTATAATTTTGAGATGTCATACTATCGTTTTCACCATCAAATTCTGCTTGAATTTCTTGACTTTTAGCAATTGGTGCTGGCGTGGAAGCTTGCGGTTGCGTTTGAGAATTTGAAACCTGCTCTTGTTTTTGAAAACTTGAAGACCCTTGATTATATTTAATACCATCATTACTTTCAAAACCATTATGGATAAATAAAACAAGCCATATGCAACCAACAACAACTAGCGCTTTTAATATTTTTGCAACATTCATTGTGAAATCATTAACAGTACCAAATATATCTTGCGCATTTTGCGCATTAGATTGTATAAGCATCATAAAAGCCGCTCTTAGCAACTCTACAAGCATTGCACACAATCTAGCAAATAAGGTATCACCGAAATTTACTGAGCCAAGAAAAGTTCTATGGACTTCGCATTTTTCTCGAAACTCATCTTGAGCTTGTTGCGCCTCTTTTTCTGCTTGAACTTGCGAATAAGTTTTACCTTCATATGCACGTCCAAATCTTTCAAAATATGCAGCCATAAATCCAGCATCATACTCTGGACCATGAGGTCTGTTATTATCATAGGTGCCAAAATGAACTGCATCATACACACCTCTTTTGTATTCTATATTATTTGTATAACTTGTATGATGCGTCATTATTTTACCTCCTAATTATTTGGTTTAATTTCAAAAGTATATGTGATATTTACAAAAGCATTAGATATCTCTGATGGGAAAGGTTTAAATGGAGCTGCAGCCTTTAATGATTTAATTGCAAAATCATCCATTATTTTATAACCAGAAGATTCCACTATTTCATATGATAACAATTGCCCTGTATTACTTACTTTAAATTTTATTTTAACATATCCAGTATCAGGAAACTGCCAAGAAGCAAATTCTTTTTTAGCTTTGATTATGACGCTATTTAAATAATCAGTTCTTATCTGATTAATTTTTAACGATTGTTCAGTTTGAGGCTGATTTTGAGTTTGTTGATTTTGCGTTTCTTGTTTTTGAACAGGAATTTGATTTTGACCTGTAGAATCAACAGGGTTTGTTTGCTCATTTTGAACTTTTGTTTTTTGCTCTTGTTCTATTTTTTCAATAAAATTATCAGCGCAATCCATACCAAAAACAAATACTGTTATTGAAAGCAAGCAAACTAAAGATAATATCGACTTTTTATTAAACAAAAGTTTATTAGGAAATATCGCAGCAAAAGCAAAGATGCAGAAAAGAACTAAATCAAGATTCCATTCTATATTAGGATTAATCTCAATCATTAATAAATATATAAGATTAGCTAGAATAAAAGGAATTACATATACCCTGAAAATTGCCTTAATTAAGCCTTTGATTATACTAGGTATAATAGAAAAATTCTTTTTGCTTAATTCCCAACACCAAATTGCAAAAGTTTTAGTCCACCCTAAAGCTTCTATTTTTTTAGACATATCGAAAATATGTTCAATATTTGGCGGTTGTTCTACTGATTCATCATATTGTCTATTCATATTATCAAATGCAGAACAATTTCTTGCTAAAGAATTACCATCTTCCATAAACATTTGAAAAAGAAGTTTAACCACATAACCTCTATTAAAAAATGAAAATTCAGTAGTATCGCCATTTTTTTCTTTTATCAGCAATCCATCAAAAGACAGTTTTTCAATATCGCTAATTTTAGATATTTCTATTCTTAAATCAAACTGTTCATTATTATATTCATCAGTTACAAAATATAATTTGTCTCGATAAAAATACAAATGACCACCAAAAGATTTCTTATCTATGTATACATATGCCCAATTTTTATGTATTAATTCTTCTTGATTTTCTGTCTCTTGCTCGTATTCTTGTACTTCATCGGCTTCATCATCATAATCTTCAACATCGGTCGAATCAGATTCATACTCCCCATATTCTTGATTTTCTGATTCATATTCAGATTCATCATATGAATTATCGTATGATTGTTCTTGATAACTTGAAGAATATTTTCCATCATGATTTTCAAGATATTCTTTTAAATAGTCATTGGCTTCATTAAGCTTTTTCATAGTAGCTTCAAAGCCTATTCTTTCAGCTTCATTACTTGCTTTGTCAGGATGATATTGTTTAACTTTTTCTCGATAAGCTTTTTTTAAAATATTTAAATCAAATTCTTCTGGTAAATCTAATAATTTAATATATTCTTCCATTACTCAATTCCTAACTTTTCTAATTATAGCCATTTGGATTGTAAGATGCGCCTTTTCCTAAATTACATCTATCACATAATGTTCTAAGATTTGATAACTCGGTTTTTCCACCTTTAGAAACTGGGCATATATGATCAACATGAAGCTTAACACCATCTTGCTGTGTTGCACCACAAATTGTACATCTATGCTTATCTCTAGTTAAAACCTGATAGCGCAATTTATCTGTCATTAATGAGCGTTGATATTTTACAGATTGCTTATATTCTCTTGATTTCAAACATTCATCTATATAATATTTAATATTTTTTTCTGTATATGAATATTTTTTAGAATACCTATTTCTTCCCTGAGGACTTATATAGCTAACAAATACTTCAATATATAATTCCATGGGGGGTTTAAGTTTATCTTTTTCAATTTGATTAAGCTCAATTTTTTTAAACAAAGAAACAGAAATAATCGATTTTTTAGTCAGCTCTTTATAATCATAATTGATTTTTGATAGATTATGTATTTGATGCAAATAACCAGTAAACATCTGTTGATTATGTTTAATTTTATCCAATATATCAACATATTTATCTAGATTTTCATCAACTAGTGCCATTATATAATTTTGTTGACTAAAATTATCAAATTGTTGTTTACTATTGCAGGATTTATGATAATTTTGTTTCATTTGGAAAATGTTAAATTTTGCTTTTATTTGACCGTTTAATTTATAAAATTCTTTTAAATAAATGCTCTTTTCTTTTACAAATTGCACGCAAATATGATTTATTAAAAATAAAACAGCCAAAACAAAAATTATTGAAATTAAAACAACAAAATCCAATGCTTAAAACCTTATTATTTAACAGCCAACAATTTTTTCATCTCTTCTTTGCAATAAGCAATATTTTCATCAATTTCAGACCGACTAAAATCCAGCTGCCCTGCCCTAGTATAATCGTCAATTGCCTTTTGAAATTCATTTATATTAGAATAACAAGTCGCTCTAGAAAAATAAAAAGCAGACCAATCCGATTTTATTTCAATTGCTTTTGATAATTCATTAATTGCTTCAGAATATAAATCATTATTTATTAAAACAAGACCTTTCATAAAGTAAGCTTCAGCCATATTTTTTGGCTCCATTTCAATAGCTTTATCAAAATACAACGTATTATTTTTATCTCCAGAATAATAATTTGCAACACCTAAATTTAAATATGTAATTGCATCATCAGGATTTATTGATAAAGCAATTTTGTAATCCTCAATTGCTGGCAAATAATCTCTTAATTGCGTCTTGCAATATGCCCTTTGAACATAGGCACGTTCAAATTTTTCATCAATTTTCAAAACTTTATTGTATTCTTCAATAGCTTCTAAATATAAATTTTGAGATTGTTTATCGTAACCTTTTTCAAATAACTTTTTAAGACTCATTGTCATTCCTTTATATAAATAAGTGTATCCAGAAATCAAGAGTCTTGTCAAGCCAAAGATACTAAAAAAGCCTTTGGCTAATTTGTTTCAGGCTTTTCATTTTGGCTGTTTTTAATAAAAGTATCATTTGGATAATTATAGACATTTATCTTAACAGCATTACTTGGAGTTAAATCAACGAAATTTTCATTTTTTAAATTCAGAGGAATTCCGTTATATATGAATGGTTGTGGTTGTATTGAATTAATCATGTTTAACCCAAAACCGTAAATTTTGGTACATCGGGTGCATTTTTATCATAAGAAACATCTAGTTCATAAACTGAAGAATTTCTAATAAGTTTTCTTAATTTATTATTAAATCTTTCATTTGCTTCCTCGCACATTATATCGCACAAATCATCACCTTTATAATAATCATGATATCTTTCCCAATCTTCTTCTAATTCAGTTCTTAACTCATGATATTTATCAGCATCTTCTTCAGTTAAAATATAGTTTTTATCTTCACCAAAAGAAACAAATTTTGAGTCATTATAATCCCTTATTTCATCAAAAAGTGAAACGGGTTTATTAATTGCAACATAGCCAAGAGGATTACTTGATAAATTTTGCCAAATATACTGATGTGTTTTTCTAGCTTGTGCCTCGCTTTGATTTATTTTATACACTGAACCAAATGAAATTGCAGGTATCATATTTTTTCCTTCTATATTTAACAATTATTTAAAACGTGAAAAAAAAATATTTTTGCGCATTTAACAATCTATCACACTTGCAAATTCGTGATAAACATTCGTTGTATGTTGATGCGCTGCATCACTTTGAGAAAAGATATTATTATAATGACTTTCAACATCCCCATAAGCTGATCTATTATCGCTATGTTCCATTACATAATGCGTGTCAGTATATTCAGACAAAGGAAACAAATCATGCATTTGCATGTATGTAGGCAATCTTCTATTTGGATCTTCAAACGCATGGAAAGCATTTTTTATTCTCTGTAATCTTCTTTCATAAGGCATTGAACCATTATCATTATCATCCGATATAACTGGTCCTGCTGCATAATTAGGATTGCCAGCTTGTTGTCTGTATTCGTACATAATATTTCCAAAATCATCACACAAGCTAAAATCATTTCCAGCGCTATAGCCTAAATTTTGATAACGAGGGTCAATATCAGCTTTTTCAGCTAATATTGCAATATCGCCACGACCCGTTCTTTGTCTAATTTGTTGTGTTATATATTGCATTTTTTGATAATCAGGAATTTTTCCTATTCCGCAATAATGACCCATATCAAAATCACCTACATGCTTTGCGCTATCAATAAATATTGAATCAAATCCCAAGTCAACAGCCCAGCAACAAGCATTGATAAATGCTTCTGTATCATATTCCCAACTAAAAGGACGACCTTCAATCGACATTTGTCCTTCGGAAATTGGAATTCTAAAGCCTGTTTTTAAACCACGAAAATGCGCAAGGTCATTAAATGCTCTAACTAATTCATCGTCACCCATTCTCTCGCCAAATCTTTCAAGATTTCTTGAAGTTAAATTACGAGAAATTCCAGCATTTAAATTTACACTATATAAAGATTGATCGCCAGTATAGCCATCATTATAGCTTCCATATGTTGGATATAATTGAGATAAAATTATACAATTTGGATAGCTTCTAGATGATGGAGGGATTGCAGGTAATAACTTTATCATATTCAAAAGCCCCTCAGACTTTTGATTTCCTTCAGCTTTTGCTAATAATCTAGGGTTAAATTCAATATAATTAGCTCTTCTGCCCCAGTTATCACCATAATTCGGCGTTCCAATGTAATCTGGAAGATAATATGTGTCGTTCAATGTGCATATACTTTGAATGGCTTGTTCAGGTGTTCTTTTTAATAAATCAGCTGGGAGCATTGTACTCCATCTTTTTTTGCCATTTACTCTCCAGGCGTTTTTTTCAGTTTCTTCATCTCTATATATTTCATTGCGACCAGAAACTATCCAAAAGAGTTTTTTAGATGGATTTTTATCACCAAAATATCCAGTAAAATTAATATTTGCTTTATTGTATACACTAAGACAATCAAGTGCAGAACAGGTTGTGTTTTTTATAGACGAATTATCTGCACAAAATTCTTTTTTATTCGTGCACAATCTTTCCGTTTTCATTAACGGTGATGTTATATTCAACGTCCTTAACAACTTCATAATATTATAATAACAATGATACTCAAAAATTGACCTTATAAAGATATTTTAAAAGCTTTTGTTACAATAATTTTACATAGAAATAAAGAGTAAAAACTACACTAAATCTACTTTTATAGGCAAATTATATTCTGGCAATTCTACACACATGCAATGCAAACCACCTTTGAAATTTTCCAAAATATTACTTATTGGCATTTTTTTATCCCCAGTAATAAAATGGATGTTTTCTGGTTTTACATGCGGATATACAGATTTTTTAAATGCATCTTCAAAATCAATTCCTAATTTTTTGGAAATTTCGGGAGTTAATCCACATTTTCTTGGAAAATCCGATTTGCCTATTATTAAAACAGGCTCGTTTTTTCTATTTTTAAAAGTTATAGCATTGGAATAATTTAATTGATGACTTATTTTTTCATAATAAGAATTATCATTCCAATCATTAAAATTATAAATACGAGATGGAATTCTAATTACTTCAAAACCCTCATTCTCAAGCTGCTTTGCGGCTTTTTCATCAGCACCTTTATAATAATATTTACCAACAACTTCTCTAAAATCATATAAAGATTCAATTAAACAAGTTGTAAACAATTCAATTTGCTCAATATCTTCATCATTAGGATGTTTATGCATATAGTCCAATGCTTTATCAAGCATTTCATCAAGCTGTTTAAGCATCAAATCATCGTTAGCTATTAAAATTTTATTATCGCCTATTGGAGTGACAAATAAATCAGCATGATAATCCACATGTGGCAATGATATTACCTTGTCTACTCCAAATTCTTCTTCATATCCCTCAACTTCAGATAAACCTTCAAGATTTCGAGCAGTAATGGCAACCTTTTTTCCGTCTTTATCAGTAACAAATAATAAATTTCCGCCAGCAACAAATTTTTGTATAAACTGAGATTCTTTATGATCAATGTATTTATATTCTAAGCCATGGATATCTGCATATTCTTGCCCATAAAAATGGTTATCAGCCAATACTTTGCCATCTGGCGTAAAGCAAAAACAATCTTGTATCCAAGGAGTTGAATAATATTTGTCTCTAATTACATCAATTCTATATAATGAAGCAATCGCTTGCAATTGGTTCATTAAAGCATCTGAGCCAAAATGTTTATTTTGATGCACATAAATTGCATCAAGCTTTCTTGCCTCATGTCCTTTAAAATTTTGCAATGGGGAAATTTTTAAAGCGGTTAAATTCATAATGATTTAAAAACTCTAAAATATTTTTTTTGTTATGATAACAAACTAGCCAAATAAATATTCTAGTAAATCAGAACATCCATTAGCATCACCATCAAGTCCATCTCTGAATAATGCACGCTCTGGAGTATCCCCATGTCCTGCACCTTCTAATAAAATATTATCAGTATCAGAAATGTTTACTTCTCGTGCAAGCGCTCTATACTTATGAGGATTTTTGCAGCCATCTTTATCGCCTGTGTATACTCTGACAGGAATTTGACTGCTCATTAAAGGTAAGCCTCTGTCTGCAAAGTATCCAGCCATTACAACCGCTTTATTAATTTTGAATTTTTTATTCTTTAATTTACTATAATAGTTGTAATACAAGCCAACACCGCCACCACCGTTGCTAAATCCAATCAAGGAAACATTATCTGTATCAATATTATATCCAGAATTATCAATAAAATCATTAATCATCATATCAGCAGAAGCTAAAGCATTTTCATCATCCCAACAAGCATTTGAAGTAGAATGCACAAATAAAAATGCACCTTTAAAGTTTTTATAATTTGGATCAGCTGCCATCTCTTTTAAGGCTTCATACATATTGTCATTTTTTAGATTATTAGCATTTCCACGCTCTCCATAACCATGGAAATAAACGGCCATAGGAATTTCATCATTCATATCAATGCCTTCTGGCACATACGCATAATAACTTTGACCATTGCAACTATATTTTCGCATTTCATAGCCAGTTACTGTACCATCAAAAATTTCATCAAGCTTTGCTTCTTCTGCTTCAAATTCAGCAATTTGTTTTTCAAGGTCTTCAACTTTTTTAGTGGCATCATTAACACTTTTTGTTTTAGTATCAATCAATTCTGCTTTTTTTGCTTCAAATTCAGCTTTTGCATTATTATATTCTTCCAAAAGCGTTGCTATTTGAGTATTTTTTTCAGCTATTTGTATTTCAAGTGTTTCTTTTTGTGCTTCAAGCGTTTCTTTTTGAGATTTTAAATTTTCTAAATTAATTTTAGCTGTTTCAAGTTTATCTTGCTCTGCTTGAATTTGGCTTTGAAATGCTTCTGCATCTTCACTAGCGCCAGCTTGAGCATTTAAATTTGCTATTGTTTGTTCAATGGTTGCTATTGAATTTTCTAAATTTAGAATATCAGAATCAAGTTGTGTAATTTGAGTCGTTAAATTAGTTAATTCTTGAGTCATATTTTCAAGATTAATTGTCTCTTGTTGATGAGCTTCATATGCTTTTTGTTCTTTTTCCTTTAAAGACACTAATTCGGGATCAGTTTCATTGTTTACCGCATCAAGTTCTTGTTGTTTAGTTTCTAAATCAGCTTTTGCTTCTTCAAGTTGCTTATTTAATTCATCCTTAGAAATCATTTTTGGAGTTTCTTGAGGACTATTTGCTTTTGTACTAACTGAACTACTATCAGTATTAGAAGAATTATTATTCATTCTTGCTCCGCCACCAGATGGTGATGATGGAGTTTTTACTGTAGGCGGAATTTCACTTTCTTGAATTTCTTTTTCATTTTCTTCTGGGAATAATTCCTCAGTTAACAACAAAATATCGTCATATGAAAATAGTTCAGAATCATCATCATTGTTTGCGATATCTTGGATTTCTTCTTGTGATAAAACACCATTATTATCAATATCAACCGCTTCAAAATACGTTTTTGCGACTTCTTTAATCTCATCTAATTGTTCTTGAGTAAAAGAAGATAAATCAAATAACTCATCATTATTATCTAAATCCATATTTTTATCATCTGACATTAAATATGCCATCACTTCTTGATATTTTTTTATAAAATCTTCTTCTGTAATTCCCTCTTTAAACAAAGTTGCTGGGTCAAAAAATATCGAAGTATCATCTTTATCAGATGTATCATCCCCTAAAGAATCAGTTTGCTTTTTGATATCAAAGTTATCAGAAAGTATATATTGCTGTGTCTTTTTTAATTTTATCAATTTTTTTCTCTTGCGATTAGTATATACTATATATATAAAAACGAAATAACAATAAAAATTGCCTTGTTTTAAAAAACTTTATTTACAAAGATTAAAAATGTTTTATAATTGTAGTAATAAAGAAAAGAGGCAAACTATGCACACAGATACCAAATATACACCGCAAGAAGAATTTTTAAACGCTTTTTCTCATTCACTAGGTGCAATGTTTGCAATTTATGCAATAGTTATGCTTGCTGTAAATTCCAAAACTGCTGTTCAGACTGCTTCAACAGCGATATTTGGTTCAATGTTATTTATATTGTTTCAATCATCAGCGCTTTATCATGCTATGGTTAACGAAACAGCGAAAAAAGTTTTTAGAAAAATCGATCATAGTGCAATTTTTATGCTTATTGCAGGCACGTACACCCCAATTTTACTTTTAACAGTCGATTTTCCATTATCAGTCGCTTTGCTTGCAATGACTTGGTATTTAGCGATTACAGGCATTGTATATTCTTGTTTAACTTTGAAATTTAAATATCTTTCAACTGGTTTATACTTGGTAATGGGCTGGTTATCTATATTTTTAGTGTACTCAATTTGGCAAAACGCAGGTTTGAATACTGTTTGGTTACTGCTTTTAGGTGGTTTATTTTATTCTTCAGGATGCATATTTTATTTATTAAAGAAAAAATATATGCATTGCATTTGGCATATTTTTGTAATTATGGGTGCAATTTCACATTATTTTTGCATCTTGCAAATTTTGAAACATACAAATTAATAATGGAATTTATTTATTTTATATATGTATTTTAACAGCTAATTTGATTATTTTTAACACTTAGTTTGACAATTACGGCGATGACTGGTTCCAAACCGCAAATCGTCTGTCCATCTTGTTACAAAAGGATTTTGCTTGGATCACTATCGCAATTTTATTCTAACTCTTGTTAATTTAAAATTCAAGTCAAATATTTGTTAATTTTCAAACTCAAGCAACATCTAGCTTTGAGCCAATTTTCAAAAAATATAAGCTCAAAAATGCTATTTTTTCGTTACAATTTGGTCAAATAATTGTCTAAAATATTTAACATAATTATTCGGGTTAAGAATTTCTGGCTGCAAAACGGAATTCAAAATATATCAATTATTCAATGCAACGCATTTTTTATTATTTTGCAAACAAAGGATATATACAGAATTCAATATTTTCATTATAATCCAAAGCAGTTAATGATGCTGCAAATGGAGTGGCGTATTTTACAATATCTGAATTTTTAGTTTTTATTCCTATTAAACCAATAGTATACATGACGTTAAGCAGTTTTCTAATATTTTGTTCACGAGCATATGAAGTTTGAGATTCAGAATACTTAAAATCATTTTTAAGTTGCATGTCACAATCTTTAAAATATTCAAAAATCATCTCGCTAATCTCATTGTATTTATTGTTTATAAGATCCATATATTTAAATTTATTTCCTAAATGATATAAAATATTTATGTATCCTTCTATATTTCCATAAATATTTGACCACTCATGATCTAATGCCTGTAAACGCTCTTTTTTGTAATTTAATTCTGCTGATAAGATATTTTCTTCGGTAATTGTAGTTTTACCATCAGCTTCTATTAAACATAGATTAACAAAACTTATTAAATCACGAGGTCGCATCATGGAACGATCAACAATATAGTTTAGTGCAGTTGTGCCTTTAACATTAATTTTAAAAATATCCTTAAATGTAAGATTGGTTTGTTTTTTGTATTTATATGCAAATAAATGCGCAACTCTCTTGTTAAGTAGTTCTTCTAGCATTTGAGGATTCCAGTCTAATTTTAAAGTAAAAGAACCATCTTTTTCATTTTGTCTTTTTGTAACTTCGCAAGTTTTGGCTAATAAATCTGCGCGCATAGCAATTAAAATTTTCAAATTAATAATATCTGAAAACTCTTTCATTGCAGTTAATAAAGCGTCAATTAATTTATATTTTGAATTACTTTCCACCCATTTGTCATCCAAATTATCAATAACTACGACTATTTTTTTCTGTCTATTGTTTGAAAAGTATTCTTTAAATATCGAAATAATATTTTTTAGTTGGCTTATTTGTTTTTTGTTAATGTATTGACTTGCTTTAATCTGTATCTCTTGTCTTTGAGTATCAGATAATTTACCTTCAAGTTTTGCAATATCACTACCTACAACCGTTGCCACATGGCTCTGTAATTCGTTTGTAATTTTTTCAGATATACCTTCGTCAAAAAAGACGCCATCATATTCATCAACATACTTTTTTAATTGATTTAACCTGCCGACATCTTTTACCATTTTTATTAATTCATCTAAAAATTTTTTCTTTTGATATGAAAAATAATTTTTTATTATTTGAGAAATAATTTCATGTAACCATAAAAATTTGTATAAAATATCAAGATTAATTCCTTCATCTACAAGTCTCTTAACAAAAGGGACTGAAGCAATATACTGCATAGCAAACATATCTGGTTTGATTGGTATATAATAATCAACTTTATTTTTTATTTCATTCAATAAAGCGGTTTTACCAGTACCAGTTCTTCCTAGTAAAATCATTTTTCTGTTTTTAAAATCGCATAATTCATTATACTCGGGGGTTTCCAAAAAACAAGATTTTAAAAATTCATCATCGTTTTCTGCACATATTGTACCCAAACTCATGCTTCGTTTAAAAACAATTTCTGTCATATTCTTCCCCTATTTATTCATAAATATTTTATAAATATTCAACTTGATAGTCAACCATTTATAAGTCAAATATATAACAATATGAGCTCGGAAAATATTCTTGCTAGTAATTTTCAATTACAAGATTATTTTTGTTTAAAATATTTTACGTTCTGTAGCTTCATCGTCATTAATAAATATATTAAATTCATCATTTTATCTCAAATATTCAAGATTTTTCTTTGCTATTTCATCTAGTTTTTTATCAATTCCATTTAAAAAAAGTTGCTCATTTTCACTATTTTGCAAATCTATTTTTTGCAAAAGTTCTCTTGCAGCTAAAGGCATATCAAATATTCTACCACTGTAACCATCTCTAAAAGCGTTTAAATCTTCTATGCTTGCATTATTTAAAATTTCATTAGTAAATGAAGCTCTACAAGTCGAATATGCCGTCAGCTCTAAACCCATAAATTGCTTAAAAGTTTCTTCGCCCATCGCACTAGCAAAAGAAGTTTCACCTGGAACATCACTAATTTTAATATCCATATTAGTATCCGTTAAGTTTATAATTTGTAATTTATTATTTAAAACATTATTAATCATTTATAACCCTCCCATAAGTGAAACTATTACAGGCACTTTGTTGTTTCGTAATTTATCGCCAAATTTTGAGCATATTTTTCACCATATTTATCGTCATATTGAGAATAATCTACTCGCTTTAATTGATCTTGTGGATTAATGTGTTTTTGTGCTTCTTTTTCTTGGTTTTCAAGAATATTCATATATGCACTAAATTCTCTTTGAACCGCCAATAATTCTTGAGGGTTTAAAGACCCGCCTGAATAATTTTGCATAAAACCTTGAGCCATTTTAGCTGCTTCATATACATTTGCTTTTACATATTTTCCAAGATTATCTATATTAACACCGCTAACCAATTCTTTTGACATTGACATAGCATATGGAACTTTATCTTTATTGAGATTTGATAAACTACACATCATGCGAGCTTCTGCGCTTCGTCTTAATTCGTAAACCGTTCTAAATGGAGTTTTATTGAGTGCTTGAAGTTCTTGCTCGTTAGCACAACCACGAGATTCTAGGTATTTGTTGAATTCAATTTCTATATCAACAGGTATTGAATTCATATCGATTTCTTTAAGTCGAGGATCGTCCGGATTATGCAATGTTGTACCACAAACAGTTCTTTGATACATTCCTTCTATGGTACTTTTAAATTCCTCTTTTGAATATATTTTGTGAAAAGTTAAATTATACTCATTATATTTATCCATAAATTCTGCATTAATACTTTCCATGTCTTTATCTGTAAAAGATGACACATTTTTTATGCTTAAAGCAAAATCGTTTAATATATTCTCTATTGAATATATAGACTGACTTGATGCAATACCTTGTACCATATAATCCTACCCTTATTGTATATATTTATAAGTTATTTTATTTCTTTTTTGTACATATATTTGAATGAAATTTAAAAAATTTCAAAAACCTCAAATAGGACTTTTGCGCAAAATACTCGTTTTATCTGTGACAAGCCTAAAAATCGCAAAACATAGGCTACAAAAACAAAAAGAACATTTTGTTTTTAATAATCGTTTTACCCGTACAACCATTAAAAGACCGTTTTTGTCCATTTTTGTCACAGGTAAAACGATTACTTCCGACCCCTAAAACCTGCTTAACAAGTGAGCTTTGCTAAAAAAATAACTTTACCCGTACAAATCAAATTACTCGTTAAACTACAATATATTTGCCGACGCCCTAAATTTTCTAGACGAAGAATGAGTCATAGAAAATGGAAGCACCCTTGGGGTGTGGCTTGCCAGAGGCAAATAAAAAAGACTTCACGATGGAAGTCTTATATTTTATATATTTGCCGATGGCCGGAGTCGAACCGGCACGTGGGGTGAACCACGCCAGATTTTGAGTCTGGTGCGTCTACCAATTTCGCCACATCGGCAAATTATTTCTATTCAATTATCAATTATCTCTTATAGCTCCTGAGGAAATCCAAGATTTCCACGTCGCCATCATCATGCTTAATCGTCAAATCTCCACGATTTGCCGATTGTCGCATCGGCTGCCGCATTTCACATCGGCAAATAATTTTATTTAATTATCAATATAATAATTTTACTATCAAATATTTTATTTGTCTAACTCTTCTTTTAATAGTTTATTTAAAAGTTGAGGATTAGCTCTTCCTTTAGTTTCTTTCATTGCTTGACCAACAAAGAAGCCAAATAATTTATCTCTTCCGCCTTTATATGCAGCAACTTGTTCAGGATTATCGGCAACAATTTTTTGAACAATAGGAAGTATGCTTGATTCATCAGAAATTACAGATAAACCTTTTTTATCAACTAAACTTTGAGCATCTTCGCCAGTATTTAAAATATCAACAATCAGTCCTTTTGCAATATTGTTTGAAATAGTGCCTTTTTTCAACAAATCTAGCAATTTTGCAAAGTTTTCAACTGTTAATTTAGATTCATCAATAGATATTTTTTCTTCTTTTAAATAAGCAGCAACTTCACCCATTAAGAAATTGGAAGCCGTTTTAGCATCTGCACCAGCTTGAAGAAGTTTGTCAAAATATAACGCCATATCAATTTGATTAACCAAAACATTTGCGTCATACTCGCTTAAACCAACAGCTTGATATCTTTCTAACTTTTGAGCAGGTAATTCAGGCATTGTTGCTCTAATTTTTTCGACCCATTCTCTAGAAATTTCTAAAGGCATTAAGTCTGGTTCTGGAAAATATCTATAATCATGCGCATCTTCTTTGCCACGCATAGAAGATGTAATGCCAGCATTATCATCCCAAAGTCTTGTTTCTTGAACAACTTGTCCACCTTCTTCAAGAATTTCTGCTTGACGGATGAATTCATATTCAATAGCACGAACCAACGAACGGAAACTGTTTACATTTTTAATTTCAGCACGTGTGCCAAATTCTTTTTGTCCAATAGGACGAATTGATATATTACAGTCTGCTCTCATAGAACCTTCTTCAAGGTTTCCATCACAAACACCAATATATTTTAAGATATTTCTCAGATTTTCAACATATTCTCTTGCTTCTTCTGAGCTTCTCATATCAGGCTCTGAAACAATTTCTAATAATGGAGTACCTGCTCTATTTAAATCAACCAGTGAATAGCTTGAGCCATACAAACCAGCAGCCCCAGCATGAACTAATTTTCCAGCATCTTCTTCCAAATGAGCTCTTGTAACACCAACTTTTTTATTTGAAATTTGAACCCAACCACCTTCGCAAATCGGCTCATCATATTGAGAAATTTGATATCCTTTTGGAAGATCTGGATAAAAATATTGTTTTCTATCAAATTTACAACGACTTGGAATATTTGAGTTTAGAGCCAAACCTGTTAAAATCGCCATGTTTACACATTCTTTATTCAAAACAGGCAAAACACCAGGCATGCCCAAAGTAACCGCAGAAGTTTCAGTATTTGGTTCACGCCCAAATTCACAACCCTCACGAGCAAATATTTTGGTATTAGTTTTTAATTGAGCATGAACTTCTAATCCGATGACCATCTCATATTTGTCTTTGTAATCTGACATTTTATCTCCTTAATAATTTTTTATTTTTTATTCTATCATAAACAATATGGTATTGTTTAATAATGCTTAATATTTTTTACAACCACAAGGCAATTTTTATCATCTTTTATTTTTTAAATATATAAGGGGTAACTATGCAACAAAGCTATTTAAATAGTAATTTATATCCAAGCAAAAATTATGCTGCACCACAAAATGGCGCAAATGCTGTAAGCATTAATATTTTTACACCCCAAGCTTATGGCAATACAAATAGCAATTCTTTAACAAGTAGATTAAATCAAGCATCTAATTACACGCACACAATTTACCCTTCTTACAACCCTGTGTATGATTATAGCGCAGGTCATAGTTACATGCCTTATCCACAAAATTACATTAATGGATTTACCCCAAACAATTTTACAACTAATCCAATAGCAAGCACTTATCCAAATGGTATGAATGGATATAATAATGGTTTAGCTAATGGACAATATCCAAATGGTATGAATGGATATAATAATGGTTTAGCTAATGGACAATATCCAAATGGTATGAATGGATATAAT
>JAFTXY010000006.1 GCA_017461425.1 Candidatus Gastranaerophilales bacterium
CCATCATCATCTCTTGGGTGTTTATTTTCATCCCAGCTCATTTTTTTAATCCTCCATTTTTAAAATAAAATATAGAGAGCCGATTAAATCATATTTTGATTTTAATCAACTCTCTATATTCTTTAATGTATTAACTTATATTTTTATTATAGTCTTTTTTATTTTATTGTCAAGTTATTATGTATAAAATACATTATTAATTTACTAAATTGTTTGCTTAAGTTCCTATCTGACTTTATTTGCGCAAAATAAAACCGCCTAAAAGGCGGTTTTAAAACTTATTCTTGTTCTTTTCTTTTTTGGAAGCATTCTTTACAGAAAATTTCTTTACCTTCCATTGGTTTAAAAGGAACTTTCGTTTCTGCTCCGCATTGAGAACAAACTGCATCATACATTTTTTTTCTCGATTTGTGTCTTCTTGCTTTTCTACATTCCGGGCATCTTTTTGGTGTGTTTACCAAACCTTTTTGAGAGTAAAACTCTTGTTCTCCTGCGCTAAAGACAAATTCTTTTGAACAATCTTCGCAAATCAGGGTTTGATCTTCAAACATTTCTGGGTCTCCTTGTTTAATTTTGTAATTTATCAGACCACCGGTGCAAAAAATTTTAAAAATTCAGGCACAAATAGTTGATTTACATCATTTTAAACTTTTTTTTCAATTTATGCAAGAAAAATCAAACAAAATAGCCTATAATTTACCAAAATAACCATATTCTTTAATAGCAATTGCTTTTAATTTTTTCATGGCTTTTTGATTATTACCAGCACATGCCAGATTGCAAACTGTTTTATTATGCTTATAAAGCTGTATATTGCAACTAGTCCCCTCTAAAAAATATTTTTTTACAATTAATTCCTTGCAATTCCCGCTTTTTAAAGCCAAAGAAAGCTTTTGATAATTCGGTTTATCTTTAATTAAAGAATTAAAAGAAGAAGTCACAATGACTTTTTGATTATTTTTATAAGTACATTCATACATTGTGCAATTTGCACTCTGCATTCCTATTAATATTGCTATAATAAAAAATATTCTTTTCATAAAAACACCCTAAAAACCAACAATATCGTTATTTATATGCCACAAAATAATCTAAAATTAACTATTAATCTATTAAATCTTTTATCTCCTTTTTTGTTTTTTTAAAATTTTGATAACTATTTCAACCTAGCCTAATTTATAATTTGAAACCCAAGATGTTCCATATTTGCATAAATAAAGCAATAAAAGCTCTCTTGTAATTAATTGAAACACCAAAGATTTACCATAAGCAGCAAGACATTCTTTTTCACACAAATTTACCATTTCATTCAATTCTTGCTTTGTCATACCAACAGCTTCATATCTAAATGTTGGCGAAAATTCTTCTTCTTGATACGTATTACCTTTAACACCATAAAATTCCGGGTTTTCTCTTAATTTCGTATGTTTTCCCATCGAAAACACAGATTTTCCATAAACATTTATTATATCAGTGTTTTTGCAGATTAAATCTATTGTTTGTTTTGCATCTTCTTTTGTTTCTGCAGGAAAACCGAAAAATATAAAAGCAAAATTGAATATATCAGCCTCATGCGCTCTTCTTAAAACATTCATTCTATCTTCGAAATCGACCCCTTTATTAATTAAGTCCATAATTTTTTTAGAGCCTGATTCTAATCCCCAAAGCACCATTTTTAAGCCAGCTTTTTTTGCTTTTTCAAGAATATCTTTTGAAAAACCACTTTCCAATCTAGCATCGCAGAAAAACGAAATGTCTAGATTATTTTCAAGAATTTTTTCTGACATCAATTCTAAGTATTTTGGACTTATGGCTTCATCAATAAATTCAAATTTTGTGATGCCATATTTTTCTTTTATATATTTAAGCTGTTCAATTAATTTATCGACATTTTTGATATTGTATTTCATACCAAAATCATGATCACAAAAACTACATTTGCCCCAATAACAACCTCTTGAAGCCTGAAAAGGCATTACGATTTCTGGCATAAAATATTTTTTTAAATTAAACCCCTCCAAAGATATTGGTTTCATATCGTCTAATTTAATTGGCTCTTTATTTTCATTTGAAACAACTTTTCCGCCTTTTAAATACATTAAATTAGAAACATCTTCTATTTTTCGATTACCTGCCAAATAATCAGTAAGTTCTATGACTGGTCTTTCACCCTCTTTTACAAGCAACGTATCGCAAAATAATTCAAAAAATTCTGGAATATTTTTAATCGTATCAGTTAATCTTGTAAAATAATTACCACCAATACTTATATGGGCATCGGTTTCTTTTTTTAACATATTTGCCAATGTTAATCCAGGAACAACTTGGCAATATGAATTTATAGAAATACCAATGCTATCGGGGTTTTTTTCTTTTATTTTTGGAAGCATTTCTCGATAAAAATCGATAAACATATTTGTTTCTTTATCAAAAACATGATATTTAATGCTTTCCCAATTCATTTCAAGATGCTGGTTATGATAACTTCCAATTGTTAAAACCGAAGGATAATAAGGCATCGAAGCAATATCGAGTGCAATATTAATGATATTTAAAATTTGAGCAAGAATTTTTGGATTATAAAAATGCTTTTCTTCCCTAATCATTTTTACCATGTCTTCAATCAAAACAGGGATTGCAGAAGCATCTTTTTCATATTTTGCAAAAAAAGATTTTATCATAACATGTTTTGCTAATTTGTTTTTTTGAGGCAAAGTGTATGTATTAAAATCCTTTGTTCTATCATAAAATCCAACAATTTCTTCATAAAGTGATTTTTCTAATTCACGAGCTTTTTTTAGCGAATCACTTATATATTTTCTTTTTAAAACATGGCAATAAAATTCAAGATTAATATCCAAAACATCTAACTTATGAGGACTATCAACAAATTGCCCCATTAAAGATGGAATTGCATAATGAGGGCTTATTGGCATCCATTGAGGAGGAAAAATATATAAAATATTTAAATTTTTCATTTCCATCACCATTTTCAATATATCTTTTTTAGCTAAAATCCGCATCAAATAGATAAATGAAATGTATGACATAATAATTCATTTTTAAATCAAAAGCGGGTTAAGTACCCGCTTTTGATTATTTATTTAAATCTTCATCAGTTGCAATAAACAAATGTGCCTCATAAATATTTGTCATATTTTCAACAGAGCCAAATCTATCCCCAACAACTACACAAATACCAACCTTGTTTTGAAGATTGTAAGTATTTACTTTATCTCCCAAAAATTTAGGTAAATCTTTTTGATTAACCACTTGCAAACCAACAGACCTAACACCTAAAGATTGATATTTTTCAATCATTCTAGACATTGTACTTTCTAATTCAGCAATAGAAAATCTCTCATGTACTTCTGGTTGAACTTTTTTTAATCGTTCTATAACAATATCGTAAGTTTTTTCGCTTTGTTCGCCTTTAAATGATGGGGTATTATTTTGTTTTACATTTTTATAGTTTGATAATCTTACTGGTGATATTTGCATGGCTTTCTCCTTATGATTATACAAGGATTATAAAAAATTTTTTTTGCGCTACTTTGCCAAACTAGATATTTTAAAAACAACCCTTTAGGTTACTTTAAAGCGCAATCTTTGCAATTTAATCCCAAATAAACACTCTACCGAAGAAAAATGCGAACCGTTGAGCATTTTTCGAGAGGGCAAAAGCGGCGGATTTTGCGTAGGCTGAAGCTGTATATTGTCTTGCAGTTTGAGTATAAATATCAGTATTCATGAGAATCTCCCCCAAGTCGGAAACGAACCAATGTGATTTATAGTGGGGAAGGAGGGATTCTAACTCATTTTTAAAATTATGATTTTTTAAAATTTGCAACTTTCAAAAAATATTTTTTACATATACGCATTAACTCTGTTTTAATCATATTTCAAGTCCCTGAACATCTTCTTAATATCATTTAATAATAATTATGCAAAAGGCAGTTTGTCAAACACTCACTATATTATAGGCTAATTTTTGAAAAATTTGAGAGCTAAATTTTTCGTTTAAAATCTGCATAATTATTACGAAGGAATGTTAAAACATTAATTATTCGAATAATTTTATGTATTTTTCAAACTTTATTCCTTGCTGATTTCTTGTTAATTTTTCTGCTTTTACTTTTAATATACAAGGTTTTACAATGCCCAATTTAACTAAGTCATCAGCTAAATTTTTAGCAGTTTGTCTTGTTATATCTAATTTTTTAGAAATATAATTTAATGACATATATGGATGATCATATAAAACGTGTAATAAATTTTGTGCATTAGCCGCTTTTGCACCTAAATTTATTATTTTTTCACTACACTCATTTTGTAATTTATTAAACTCGTGGTAAATTTTATAAGTATTTTGTGCTGCACTATTTAAAGAATCTAAGAAAAATTTAATCCATAATTCTAAATCACCGGAGCTATTAGCATTTTTTAGAGCTTCCGTATAATTATCTTTATTTCTTTCAAATATATAAGAAACGTTGAACCAAGGTTTTTCTAATAAGCCAGAATCTAATAATTGTGCCAGAATTAATAATCTTCCAATCCTACCATTACCATCTTTAAATGGATGAATAGTTTCAAATTGGTAGTGAAATAAAGCAATCTTAACCAGTATTGGCAATTTTAGCTCATCATTACTCCAAAATTCGCATAAATCCTTTAACAATAGTGGGAGTTCATTCCAGTGAGGAGGAATAAATTTTGCACTTTTTATTGTATGACCTCCAATCCAGTTTTGAACTTTTCTTATTTCTCCAGGATTTTTATCAGCTCCTCTTACACTATCTAGTAATATCGAATGAAGATTTGATATAAATCTCTCACTTATAGGCAATTTTTGTAAATTTTCTTTTAGTTGAAAGGTCGCATTAACATAATTAATAACTTCTGCTCTATCTTGCTTTTGTGAAAAATCTGCACTTGAATCTTCTGGAAGTAGGATATCACTAAATGTTGTTCGTGTTCCTTCAATAGAAGAAGATTTAACAGCTTCTTGATTTATTAACATTCTAATAAATATATCAATATTTTTTAAATTTCTTGAATCTGCATTTAATTCAGCAATAGCCTTTATTACTTTTTCCGATAAAACGTATATTTCAGGGTCATGTATAATAAATCCTTTATTTAAAATGTTTGGCATAAAATATTCATAAGAGACATTCTCATATTCACCGTTTTCGTTTTTAAATAATTCTTGTGCTTTTTTTAATTCTCCGTACATATATTATTCCTCATGAAAAATCATCATCAGAAAAGTTTTCATGATGATTTTACATTAAAAATCATCATGAGTCAAATTTTGGTGATGATTTTTGTCGATTTTATACAAACCTATATCAATCAAATATTCCCATAATTCATCATAATACTTGCACAGCCTTGTATTATCAGAATTATCACCCTTAGGAACAAAAATAATAAAACCTTCGCGTGCGCGGGTTAATAATACACGATATGCATTTTTGAGATAACGCCTGTTATCCTCTTTATTTATAGTTTGCCATTTTGAGCCACTTGGTTTATAACATTCAAAATGCCCGTTTTCATAACGATAATCTGCATCCCAACCAACAAGCGCATAATCTATTTCTAAACCTTGAATATCAAATTCTGTTGCAACTTCTTCCATAAAATACGAGGATTTTATATCGTTTTTTTCTTCTAAAAACCATTTTTCTGGTTTGCATTTATATTCCACCCAAATGCCTTCGGCACGGAGACGTTTAGCTTGTGAACTTGCAATAAGACCATACCTGCAATTTTTACCTTCTGTCTGTTTTTTAATCCATTCTTTAGCGGTATTCAAATCTCTTGTCATACAGATTGGATAAACCTTTTTAATTTCTTGGTATATCGCTGCAGCTTGTTCTTTTTCATTATTCAACAAATGATGAACAAAATTAGCGACTTTTTCACTTCTAAATGATCTTAAAGAAATAGATAAATGTAGTTCTCCAACGGTTTTACAATTTAAGCCCTCAATTAATGCATCAAAAGAGTTATTGCCAACATACTCTTCTTCTATAATCTTATTTGATACATAAACTTTCCAATCAGGATATGAACGGCGCAAAGAATCAAACCATTCTTGAATACCTGCTTCACCTGTGTTTATATCTTGCCCACCGCCAACAAGACAAACTATAACGGCCCAATCCTGATGTCTATTCATATATTCAATAAGCAATTCAGGTTCACTCATTGAAAGAATTTTATGTCGTTTATCATCTGGTAATTTATTAAGTATTGCGGCTTTCTTTTCATTCATAAAATTTGAAAGTTGCGCTTGCTGCCAAGCTCTTTGTGCTTCGTCAAAAATTACAACGTTGTCAACCGGCGGAATGTCTAAATTTTTAAGTGATTCGTCCCTAAAATGGTGAATTATTTGAATAAAAGATTTTACATTGTCCCTTGCTTCGCCAATAGGAATACCCGTTCTTTTATTATCATCACGAGCTAAAGCTTCTCTTAAAACTGAAACAAGCGGTTGATTTCCTGTTAAAAAACAAGAATAATTTTTACCTGTCGTTTTTTGATTCTCTATTGCGATATTCAAGCCTGCTAATGTTTTGCCAGCGCCAGGAACTCCTGTGATAAAGCAAATAGACTTTTGATGATTTTGTTTTGAATATTCAATTATTTTTTGCACTGCAGTAGATGTTTTTGTTAAATTTTCTGCCGCTTCATTTTTGGAAATATCATCAACTGAATGATTATTATATAAAATCTCAGCCGCTTCAATAATTGTAGGAATCGGAACATAACGGGAATTTAGCCACTTATCAAGTTGAATTTGACTACTAAATAATTTTTTGAATTTATCAAAAATTTTAATTAAATTATTGCCATTTGTATAGATTACATCATAAACATTGTTTTTATATTTATTAATCTGCAAATCGCATTCTGAAGCGTCTGTTGCAATAAGTATTGGAACAATTGTTTTATTGTGGCTTTCTTCATGAAAATTTGCCAAGTCTATTGCATAAGTTCTTGCTTGTGTAGCTGCAGATCCCGCATAAACTTCATTCCCAACCTTAAATTCTAAAACAAAAATTGTACCATCAAGTAGAACAACATTATCTATTCGGCCGCCAACGCGTGGAATGGTGTATTCAAAAATAACACTGCCGTAAGAATATCTATTTAACACATTTTTTAGTAATCTAATTTGAGCAATCCATGCATCTTTCTGCTTACAAGCAGAATCAAACTCATCATTTTTAGCAATAATGCCAAATATTTCATCTTCATTTTGATTTAAAAATGTTTTAATATCATTACTATAAAAAGCGCTACACATCTTTCATTCTTCCTTTATGCCTATTTTAACATGAATATTTATATCTTTTTTATGCAATACGTGTCTTTTTGTAAAATCTTTCCTGCTTTTTCGCTTTTCTGATTCCTTTCATGTATTGTGTTTCGTGATGTTAGGAAGGGATTATGCAAGAAGTTGGATACAATATTACAAATAAAGAATTTAAGCAAATTAGCAAATGGGCAGAAAACATTTATAATATATCCGTTATTGTTTATTATTTCGTAAGCAATCAACCTGAAATAGAAGAATGTTACAACCTCACGCCTGTTATTAAAACTTTAAGAGATAACGCAGATTTATTAAATGCGTTTTTATTGATAACGAAAAATAATTTCGACTTCAGACCTTTTGCAAAAAATTTCCGACCAAGAAAAATTTGAACTTAAAAAACAATAAAATTTTAATACAACAAAACCAACGAATAGTACTTTCAAGCGTACAAAATGCCGGAAAGGTTCAAAATCGCAAAAACTCTTTTGCGGACAGAATTAGGACACAAGTTCTAACCTATCGGACTCGTTGGTTCAAAAAATGGACTTTCAGGACTGAGCTATGTTACTATTCGTTGGTTACTTCCAACGGCAGAAACCTTTACACAACGGGCAAAAAGGCAAAAATAGTATTTAACTGTACAGATACACTGTCCTGAAAAAATACAGAAGCGAAGCGAAATGCCGAAGTAGCAAAAACAAAAAACGAGTCAAATTGACGAGTGGCTTGTTTTTGTGAAGCAATAATCCAAGAAAAGCGGTTGCTCCGAGACGCCTGTCTTATAAATCTACTTTAATTAAAAACAAAAAATTTGCCGCGTCTCGGAATCGAACCAAGGACACAGGGATTTTCAGTCCCTTGCTCTACCAACTGAGCTAACGCGGCAAATCTATTTAATTTTCAAACTTATGGACTCAGCTGGCAGAGCCATGCTCTACGTTTCTTTATCCGTTCCGCTTTGCTCCACTTTGAGAGCTAACGCGGCAAATCTACATCTGCAAAATTAATAATAGCAAATCAACATGATTAGTCAAGTTAATTTTCAAGCAATATTTTTATAGCTTCACCATCCCTATGCATTTCAATTGCTTTTTTAGCATATTTCATATCCATTTTCTTGGTAATTAATTTTTCTATATCCATTTCACCTTTAGAAATTATATCCAAAGCCTCTTTAAAATATTTTGGAGTATGATGGAACGAACTAATAATCTTTACTTCATCATAATGAAGCCTTTTAGTATCAAGACTAACACTACTTCCAGAAGCACATCCGCCAAAGAAATGCACATATCCACCTTTTCTAACCAGAGAAAACATTTTTTCCCACATAGATGGCAATCCAACACATTCTATTGCAACATCCAATCCTCTTCCTTCGTTTGTATAACTCATAATCAATTGTGTTGGATCTTGGTGTTTTGTAATGTCTATTACAATATCGGCTTGCGCAAATTCTTTTGCAAGTTTTAATTTTAAAGGATTTCTTCCCATTGCGATGACCTTTGCGCCTTTTAATTTTGCTAATTTCGCAAACATTAATCCAATCGGACCAATTCCCATAACGCCAACTACATCACCTTTTTTAATTGGAGTTTTGGCTATTCCATGCACAACATTTGACAATGGTTCCGAAAAAGCTGCTTGTGCAAAAGAAAGATTATCAGGAATTATCAAAGTATTTTTTTCTACAATCCTTTGCGGCACAACAATATATTCTGCATACGCACCGTTTAATAAATCAAGATTTTCACAAAGTTCATATTCTTCACGTTTGCAATAAAAACATTCACCACATGGCGCACTATTTGCGCAAACTACTCTATCTCCAATATTGAATTTTTCAACATTTTCGCCAATTTTAGAAACAATTCCAGAAAACTCATGTCCAAAACCAGACGGAGTTTTTTTAATTAAAACGGGATGTCCACGCCTAAATGTTTTAACATCGGTTCCACATGTAAGAGCTGCTTCAACTTTAACAAGAATTTCTCCCTCTTGAAGTTCAGGGATTTTAATTTCTTCATATCTTATATCATTTGGCGCATAATAGCGAATAGCTTTCATTTTCATATTTTTATATATGCCTTAAAAACTTTATTGTTAAAACTATCATTTACCGCTTGTTCTAAATTGTCAAGAGAATAATAAGTGCTCAATTTTGCTACATCAACTTTTTTTTCGTTTAACAAAATTGATGATAACTCAATATCTTCAACTCCAGGCGAATAACTTGATATTATAGATAATTCCCTATAATATATATCGTTATTTGAAAAACCTGCTTCATCTAATTCAACAGATGAAAATACAATAATTTTTCCGCCATTAATCACACAATCTAAAGCTGTTTTAATGGCTTTAGAATTACCTGCAGTTAAAAATATGCAATCGTATTTTTTATTTTCATCAAATTTGAAACCATGTTCTAGCGCTAAATTCATTCTATCTTGCGATATATCAAAACCATATGCATTAACATCAAATGCTTTTAGCGCTTTCATCATCAAGAGCCCAATTGAACCAAGTCCAATTGTTAATGTGTTGTATTTTTTATTATCAATTCCGTATTCAAAACCCGCTCTTTTAATTGCTCTGATGCAACAAGATAGAGGCTCTAAAAATGCTTTTTCGTCTTCTTTTAAAGAACTATTCATTTTATAAACAGTGTATTTTAAATGATTTTCATCAACTTTTATATATTCACTAAAACCTGATGGAAAAATATTTGATTTTTTAAATGTTGGACACATTGAATACGACTTATTTTTACAAAAATCACAATTTTTTGTATCCAAACAAGGATAATGATGTCCAAGCGCAACAATATCTCCTATTTTATAATTTTTTATATCCGTATTTATCTCCTCAATTCTTCCAACAACTTCGTGCCCTAAAATAATATTTTGTTCATTTTCTTTGGTCGCATGTTTAATTTTAACCAAATCTGACCCACACAATCCGCAACCTATTACCTTGATAATTGCACCTTTTGCATTAAGAACAGGCTTGTTAACATCAATAATTTTTACTTTGCCATCAATTAATTTTGCACTTTTCATTTCTATATCCAAGTTTTAAATTATCAGCTTTTAAATTATACTATAAACTATGCTTGATGAAGAAATTAAAAAAAATATTATTAAATGTTCAAGATGTGCGCTATGCGTGCAAAACTGTCCAATTTATGAAATAACAAAAGATGAAAACAATACAAGCAGAGGACTGATTTGCAAATTATTAGGGTTTGAAAACAAACAACTCCAAGAAAAAGAAATTAAAAAAGACTTAAAAATATGTCTTAATTGTTCAAAATGTAAAACAAATTGCCCATCAAAAATAGATACATCTTTAGTTTTTGCATATAAAAATGCAAAATTAAGCCCATCAAAAATTAGCCAAAGAATATTTTTATCAATTAAATTATTGCCAATAAAAATATTATATTTTTTAAACTTTTTCAAAAGAAAACACATAAATAAAAATTCTTCAAAAATAATTTATTTCAAAGGTTGTATAGCTCGTGCTCAACATAAAAAAACATTTCTAGACAATTTCCAAACCCCAGAATTTTTATGCTGCGGATTACCTTATTTATCAAGCGGAGATTTAAAAAACTATAATAAAGTTAAATCAAAAAATATAGAAATTATAAAATCCGCAAATCAAGTAATTTTTGATTGCGCAAGCTGTAAAAGCGCTATTGAAGAATATATTGAATTAGAAAAAATAGATAAAGAAAAGCTTGTATTCTTTAGTGATATTTTAAATAAAAATAAATATAAATTAAAAAATAATTCAAAATTCAAAAATAAAACAATAACCTTTCACAAACCTTGCCATCTTAATAAAAACGATTTTGAAAATATTGAAAATTTCCTATCAAATATCGAAAATTTAAACTACAAAAGACTAGAAGATATTGAATCCTGTTGTGGTTTTGGTGGAAGTTATTTTATTTTTCATCCAATTATTTCAACAAAAATCGCTCTTAAAAAAGCAAAAACTATTAAAAATTCAAACGCGGATTTAATTTTAACAACATGTCCTTCTTGCACTATTGGACTAAGATATAATCAACTAATCTCACATAATTTCAAAAAAACTATGGAATTAAGAGATTTTATAGAAGAAAATCTTGAGGTAAAAAATCATGAAAAATAGCCAAAATAAAATCGCAATAGCACAAACAAATACAATTATAGGTAACATTGAATACAACAAAAATAAAGCAATAGAAAATATCAAAAAAGCTATTGAAAATAATATGGATTTAATTGTTTTTCCTGAGTTATATTTAGTTGGAAATCCTGTTGGTAATATTATCGAAAGATATTCATTTATCTCAAATCAAATTCAAGAAGCAATTAATGAAATAAAAGAATATTCTTCAGAAATTGAAATTTTAATTGGATATATTGATAAAAATAATATTTCATCAATCGCATATTTAAAGAATAATGAAATAAATAAAATTATAAAAAAAGATGATTTTAGCGATAGAAAAATTTCAATAAATAATACAAACTATGAAATTTTAATTGGCGAAGAATTATTTTTAGAAAAAACTCTAAACTCTAATATAGACGCAATCATATGCCCATCTTCATTTATTTCAAGATTAAATAGCGAACAAAAAATTCATAATGCTATTATTTCAAACATTCAAAAAAATAATATCGATTTTATTTATGTTAATCAAATCGGCGCAAATGACGAATTGGTTTTCAATGGTTTTTCAAGAATATACAACAAAAATTCTAAAATCACTGCTTGTGCTAAAAATTTTGAAGAAGATTTATTATTTATAGATTTTAATCCCACAAACACAATTGATTTTATAGAAGAGTTAACCATTCCAATTCAAGAAAATTTTTCTCTAGACTACAAAAATGATTTAAAAAGAACATATAATTCCTTGGTTTTATCTATTAAAGATTACTTTTCAAAAAATGGCTTTAAAAGAGCTGTTTTAGGTTTATCAGGCGGTCTAGACAGTACAATTTGTGCTGTTTTATTAGCTGACGCACTTGGCAGTGAAAATGTTTTAGGAATTTCTATGCCGTCAAAATTAACATCTCCTGAAAGTAAAAATGACGCAAAAGAACTTGCTCAAAATTTAAAAATAAACTTTATTGAAACCCCAATTAAAGATATGCAAGATATTTTAGGTGAAAAATTTAATAAAAATTTTAAAGAAATTTCTAATTTTTGGGAAAACGAATCCCATCAATCATACACGCAAGATAATATTCAAGCAAGGACTAGAGCTACAATAATTTGGGGGGTTGCAAATGAATACTCTAAAGCCTTGCCTATCGCAACTTCTGATAAATCAGAAGCATATATGGGTTATGCGACAATAAATGGCGATATGTCAGGCGGATTTGCGCCAATATTAGATGTCGTTAAAACAAAATTATTTGCTCTTGCCAATTGGATGAATGAAAATCGCCCAAATAAAAACGCTATTCCAAAATCGATAATCCTAAAAAGACCAGGAGCTGAATTAGCAATTAACCCTGAAACAGGAAAAACTTTGTTAGCAGAAGAGGCTCTTATGCCGTATGAATTTTTAGATGAAGTCATCTGGAGAATAGAAAATTTCAACCAATCAATCGATAATATGATGAAATTTGAATTCTTATATGAGAAAAAGAATATATTAGACAAGGAAACTAAAAAAGCTTGGCTAGAAAAATTCTTCAGAAGGTTAAATACGGCATTATATAAATGGCATATTGTCCCACCTTCACCAATCATTGATTCAAAATCAATAAACTCGATAGAATTTAAACAAGCTATTACTTCAAACATAAATTATTCAAAATAAAGGAGTATCTTATGAAAAAAAGTTTATTAACATTAGTTCTATGCTCATTCGCTTTTGGACTAGGTTTCGGAATTAATAACATAGCTTTTTCTGATGTTCAAGCTTCAAAAGTTGCTTATGTAAATGTTGGAAAATTATTAGCTTCTTCAAAATCAATCAAAGCAGCAGAAGATGCTAGAGCAAAACAAACGCAAGACATGCTCAAATGGTATGATACAGCTAGTGCTGACATTGCAAAACAACAAAGTGCTGCTGGTAAACAAGCTTTAATTAAAAAATATGAAGCACAATTAACTGCTAAAAAGAAATCTATTAAAGATGCTTACGCAAAAAAAATCAACGAAGTTGACACACAATTAGATAATGCTATCAAAACTAAAGCTAAAGCCATGGGCTACGATTTAGTATTTAGAAGCGATGCACTACTTTTTGGAGGCACAGATATTACAAGTTCGATTTTGCCCTTAGTAAAATAAATTTGTAAAGTTAATTTTTGAAAATTTAAAATAAAAAGGTAAAAATCACTCCCCATATGAGTGGTTTTTATCTTTTAAAAAATAAATAATGTTATCATCTAAATAATTGTGCCCATGCCTTAAAATTTATAGTAAAATAATAAAAATAAGATAAAGACTTATTTAACCGAAGCAGAAATATCATCGGTGAGCTAGAAAAAATACGGGAAGCATTTTCATCAAATGCATTTAGGAGGAATTAATGCAAAAGGTTTCAAACGATATAAATATAGATAGTGTAGCATCGAGCACATCTCATGCACCAGTAACTGATGCTATCAAAAATAATCATGAAACTTTAAGTAATATTCTTAATTTTTCAAGAAGAAATTTAAGTAATATTACAATCATTAAAAAAGATGGTACAAAAGAAAAATACAACATAGAAAAAGTTGTAGATGCCATCAAAAAATCTGCTACAAGAATGCTTGTTGATTTCACAGAAAAAGAAATTAAAGATATTTGCAATTTTGTTAATAAATCCGTATTAGATATGAACACTGATAATGTTCAAATAGCTCAAATGCATAATATTGTAGAAGCAGCCCTACAAGCATTAAGTCCACAAGTTGCTGAAAGCTATAGAAACTATAGAAACTATAAAACTGATTTTGTACATATGCTTGATAAAGTTTATCAAGAATCTCAAAGAATCATGTACATTGGCGACAAAGAAAATGCTAATGCAGATTCTACATTAGTTTCTACAAAACGTTCATTAATTTTTAATGAATTAAACAAAGAATTATACAAAAAATTCTTCTTAACAGTAGAAGATAAACAAGCCATAAAAGAAGGCTATATTTATATCCATGACATGTCTGCTCGTCGTGACACAATGAACTGTTGTTTATTTGATGTTGCAACAGTTTTAAAAGGTGGCTTTGAAATGGGCAACATTTGGTATAATGAACCAAAAAGCCTTGATGTTGCATTCGATGTTATCGGTGACATCGTTATGGCAGCAGCAAGTCAACAATATGGTGGTTTTACTGTTCCAGAAGTAGACAAAATTCTTGCTCCTTATGCTCAAAAAACATATGAAAGACAATATGACAGATATATCTGTATGGGGCTTTCTTTTGAAAAAGCTAGAGAAGAAGCAATGAAGGATGTTCAAAATGATTATGAACAAGGTTTCCAAGGTTGGGAATACAAATTTAATACAGTAGCTTCATCTCGTGGAGATTATCCATTCATAACTGTTACAACTGGTTTGGGTCAAAGCGAATTTGAAGTAATGGCTTCAATGGCTTGTTTGAAAACTCGCCAAGGTGGTCAAGGTAAAAAAGATTGCAAAAAACCTGTATTATTCCCAAAAATTGTTTTCTTGTATGACGAAGAATTGCATGGCGAAGGAAAACCATTAGAAAAATTATTCCAAGCTGGCGTTGAATGTTCTAAGAAAACAATGTATCCAGATTGGTTAAGTTTATCTGGAGATGGTTATGTTGCTTCTATGTATAAAAAATACAAAAGAGTAATTTCGCCAATGGGCTGCAGAGCTTTCCTTTCTCCTTGGTTTGAAAAAGGTGGTATGGAACCTGCTGATGAAAATGATAAACCAATTTTCGTTGGAAGATTCAATATTGGTGCAATAAGCTTACATTTACCAATGATATATGCAAAAGCACAACAAGAAAGCAAAGATTTCTACGAAGTTCTAGATTATTATATGAATTTAATTAGAAAAATTCATATCAGAACTTATGAATATCTTGGAGAAATGAGAGCTTCTGTTAATCCTTTAGCTTATTGTGAAGGTGGTTTCTATGGTGGTCATTTGCAATTACATGACAAAATAAAACCACTATTAAAAGCTGCTACTGCTTCTTTTGGTATTACTGCTCTAAATGAATTACAAGAATTATACAATGGTAAATCATTAGTAGAAGATGGTGATTTTGCTATTGAAGTTATGGAATATATCAACAAAAAAGTTGAAGAATTCAAAAAAGAAGATGGCTGGTTATATGCTCTATATGGCACACCTGCTGAAAATCTTTGCGGGCTTCAAGTAAAACAATTTAGAAAAAAATATGGAATTATTGGAAATGTTTCTGATAAACCATATGTTTCAAATTCTTTCCACTGCCATGTTTCAGAGCAAATCAGCCCAATCGAAAAACAAAATTGCGAAGGAAGATTTTGGAACTTAATGAATGGCGGAAAAATCCAATATGTTAAATATCCAATTTCATACAACACAAAAGCTGTTGAAACATTAATCAGACGTGCTATGAAAATGGGCTTTTACGAAGGAGTTAACCTTTCATTATCATATTGTGATGATTGCGGACACCAAGAATTAAATATGGATGTTTGTCCAAAATGTGGCTCTAAAAATCTTACAAAAATCGATAGAATGAACGGCTATCTTGCATATTCAAGAGTAAAAGGTGATTCTCGTTTAGCAGATCACAAAATGGAAGAAATTAAAGATAGAGTTTCAATGTAAGAAATAATAAAATATTTAAAAACCCTTGCATCTAGGCAAGGGTTTTTTATTTTATGACTTTTTCTTTTCAACCTTTTTATCGCTCTTTGTAATAATCAATTTATTATTTTCAATAACATAATTAACCATATCGACTTCAGGATTTACATCTAAAAAGCCAAGTATTGTTGAATTTATACTTAGCGCCCAACCGTTTCCATTTCTAATTAATTTTCTATCGACTGTCATACAAATACCATTACTATGTCCTTGACAATATAATATAACTTGTATATATTGATTTCTAATATTACATTGTAAGGTTATTTGTATATAATGAAAAACAAGTGTAAAGCTTCAAAAAAAGAAATAAGATACATTAAATATCTTTTTAATGAGTTAGAATATTTGCATTTAGAATTATATAAATTAATGGATAAAATAAAAAACAATTTATATGGGGAAAATAATTTAATGCAAATTTATGCACTAAATTTTAATAATATAGTCTACGATATCATCCCATACTATAAAACAATTATTCAAGAATTTATAAAAATCTATTATAAAACTGAAAAAGAAAAATAATTTAATTTCTTATGCTAAACTTGTTTTATGAAAACAAATCAAATGAAATTTGATATTACAAATAATATAGAAAAAGCAAAATATTACACAGCTTTTTCATATTTGAATGTTCGCCCATTATTTAAAGCAAAATTATTTGAATTTTTTGATTACGATATAAAAAGAGCATTTAATGCAGATAAAAACGATTTAACTAATCTAAGAGAATATTATGACATCACAATTCCGAAAGATTTCTTAGAAAAAAGAGATAAATTAAATATCGAAAAATGTTATACAGATGCATTTCTAGATAAAGAAGTTAAACTTTTAACATATGAAGATGAAAAATATCCACAATATTTAAAAGAAATTCCAGATTTTCCTTTATCTTTATTTTATAAAGGAAATCTAGACTTATTAGAACCCGATTTTAATCTTGCAGTTGTAGGCTCAAGAAATGCGTCGCAAAATGCGCTCTTAGCTCTTGATAGCATAATTTCAAATTTTAAAAATTCAAATATAACAATAGTTTCGGGTCTTGCATATGGAATTGATACGCAAGCACATAAAAGCGCTATTGAAAATAATCTTAAGACAATAGCTGTTGTTGGCTGTGGATTAGATATAGTTTATCCATCTCAAAATAAAAAATTATTTGAAGATATAAAAAATACCTATGGAATTATTTTTAGTGAATATCCATTAAAAACCCAACCCTTATCATACAATTTTCCACAAAGAAATAGAATTGTTGTTGGCATGAGTAAAGGAACCTTAGTTGCCGAAGCTCAAATAAAATCAGGAGCAATGATAAGCGCAAATTTAACTCTTGATTATAATAGAGAATTAATGTGCATACCTGGAAACATATTAAATCCAAATACATCAGGCATATATCATCTGATAAAAAATGGCGCAGGAATTGTTTCTGATGCAAAAGATTTGTTAAATTACATGGATTGGGATATTATACTGAATGAAGAAAAATTCAAAGACAACAATCTTGATGGTTTACAAAAAGAAATCTTAGATATATTAGCTCTTGAAGATAAAAGTTTTGATGAAATAATAAATATAACAAACTCAGATACATCTCAAATAATGATTACATTAACAGAATTAGAGTTAAAAGGCTTAATCAAGCAATCAAATAATAAATATTACAAGTGCAAATAGGTTGATATGGCAAGCAAAACTACGGATAAAAAAGAGAATAATAAAACAGGTGAAAAAACTCTGGTTATAGTTGAGTCTCCTGCAAAATCTAAAACAATAGGAAAAATCTTAGGAAGTAATTATATAATCCAAGCTTCTATGGGACATGTTAGGGATTTAGCTTCCAAAGGACTTGGCTTTGACATAGAAAATAATTTTAAACCAACTTTTGAAGTTATTCCCGAAAAGAAAAAAGTTATTACGGAATTAAATAAAATAGCAAAAACCGTAGACAGAATCTATCTTGCATCGGACCCTGACCGTGAGGGGGAAGCTATCGCATGGCATGTTAAAGAATGCCTCAAATTTCCAGAAGACAAAATTTTCAGAATTGTTTTTAACGAAATCACACCAAATGCAATTAAAGAAGCGGTTGCGAACTATCATCAAATTGATATGTTAAAGGTTGAAGCTCAAAAAACAAGACAAATCCTAGATAAACTTGTAGGTTTTAAAATCTCCCCTATTCTTTGGGAAACAATGAAAAACTATAAACTTTCAGCAGGTCGCGTGCAATCTGTTGCTCTTAAGATGATTTGCGAAAGAGAAGACGAAATAGAAGCTTTTGTTCCACAAGAATATTGGAGCGTTGAAGCTTTATTAAATAAAAATAAATTTGAATTCTCTGCTGAATTATCAAGAATAATCAATGGTTCAAAAGATGAAAAACTTGAACTTCATGATGAAAAAGAAGTACAAGAAGTATTAAAAAATCTTGAAAAAGCAAAATATACAGTTTCTAAAATTACACCAAGAGATACAACCAGAAAAGCGCAACCTCCTTTTATTACTTCAACTCTTCAAAGGGAAGCAAGCTCAAAATTAGGCTATGGCGTATCAAAAACAATGCAAATAGCGCAAAAACTATATGAAGGTATTGATTTGGGTGATGGTTCTGTTGGTTTAATAACATACATGAGAACAGATTCAACTCGTATATCAGATGATGCTCAAATAGCTGCAAAAGAATTTATTACCCAAAATTTTGGAGAAGAATATTATCCAAAAACTCCAAACATTTACGCAAAGAAAAAACAAAATACACAAGATGCTCACGAAGCAATTCGTCCATCTTATATTGAAAAAACTCCTGAAAGTATAAAAAAATATTTAACTGCTGAACAATACAAACTTTATAAATTAATTTGGGATAGATTTATGGCTTCTCAAATGTCTAATGCAAAAGTTAAAAATCTAACTGTTGATATCACAGCAGACAAATATATTTTCAAAATGGGTTCATCAAAAATTGTATTTGATGGTTTTACAAAAATTTATCGTGATGAAGAAGAAGAAATTATTCAAAAATTCCCTGATTTATCAGTTGGTGATGAATTAGATTTAATTAAATTAAATCCTGAGCAACATTTTACACAACCTCCTTCAAGATTTTCTGAAGCAAGCTTAGTAAAACAACTTGAAGAATATGGAATCGGTCGTCCATCTACATATGCTCCAATTATTACAAAAATTCAACAAAGAAATTATGTTGAAAAAATTGATAATAAAGCACTAAAACCAACTCCATTAGGAAGAGCTGTCTGCAAACAATTGAACGACAATTTTATTGATATTATGGATTATAAATTCACGGCAAAAATGGAAGCTAGTCTTGATGATATCGCAGAAGATAAGCAAGATGGAGTTAAATTTTTAAATGGTTTTTGGAAACCTTTTTCAAAAACATTAGATGAAGCTCAAAAAAATATGAAACGAGTAGATGTTGAAACCGATAAAACTTGTCCAAATTGCGGCAAAAAAATGGTAGTAAAATTATCTCGTTATGGAAAACAATTCCTAGCCTGCAGTGGATATCCAGAATGTAAAACTGCATTGCCTATGGAAGGTGAAGCAAAAAAAGTTGAAATTCCTGAAGATGAACCAACAGATAAAAAATGTGAAAAATGCAATGGTGATATGGTTATTAAAACAGGTCCATACGGAAAATATTACCAATGTTTAAATGATAAATGTAAAAAACGTTTTTCAATTGTTGAATCGTCAGGTGTCAAATGTCCTGAATGTGAAAAAGCAGGAAAAGATGGAGAATTGGTAAAAAGAAAATCAAGATATGGAACATTTTTCTGGGGGTGTTCTAAATATCCAGATTGCTCTTTTGCGCTTTGGGCAGAACCAACTGGCGAAAAATGCCCTGAATGTAAAAGTTTATTAGTTAAAAAATTCCTAAAAAGAGGAAATAAAATAGACTGTTCAAACAAAAACTGCAAATATTCAAGACCGATGGAAGAAGAATAATTATGGAAAACTACAAATTAGCTTTAATTGGCTATCCTTTAGGACATTCCTTAAGCCCAACGTTATACAAAACAGCTTTTAGGGAATTTAATATTCAAGGAACTTACGAGCTTCTTGCCACAAAAAGCGAAGATTTAATCTCTCAAATCAAACACCTAAGAACACACGGTTACTATGGTTTTAATGTAACAATTCCCCATAAAGTTCCCCTAACGTTATTCTTATCAAAATATGATGAATACGTTAATATGACTGGGTCAGTTAACACGATAAAGATTGAAGAAGATTTATCGTTATCTGGATATAATACGGATGTTATGGGCTTCTATGAAGCAATACCCAAGGATGTCGATTTGAAAAATAAAAAAGCAGCAGTTTTAGGTACAGGCGGCGCAGCAAGAGCTGTGTGTGCTGGGTTATACAAAGCAGGAATTAGCGAGATAGATATCTATACTCGTAACGTTATCAATTCAAAAGAAGTAATTGATACTTTAAGAAATAGATTTGACAAAATAAAAATCAATGCAATTCAAAATTCACTGATGAATTCATTGAATGATATCGACATTTTAGTTAACACAACTCCTGTTGGCATGAAAAATTACGACGAGCAAAATTCTCCAATTGATGATGAGAAATTTGAAACCCTAAAAGAAGATGCTTTAGTTTACGATATTGTTTACAATCCTTTAAGAACACCATTAATTTCAAAAGCAATAAAAAATAATAAAAGATATATTTGCGGTCTGGATATGCTTGTACATCAAGCATGTTGCGCTTTTGAAATATGGACAGGCAAAAAACCAGATTTTAAAAATTTAAAAATTGCAGTTTTAGAAGAATTTTTAATAAATTATCATTAAAAAGTAGTATTTTTTTAAAAATTCCTGTACAATAATTATGTTTTAATATAAATTAGTGATAGATGTTATAGTAGAATAGTAAAAGATGATTAGTAGCACAAGAGATTTCAAAAGAAGAGGTTTTACATTAGCCGAAGCGTTGGTAACTTTGGTTATCATTGGTGTTATTGCAGCTTTGACAATTCCTGGTATCTTGGTAAATACAGAACAACACGAATATAAATCTGCTCTTAAAAAGGCTCTTTCTGTTTTAAACCAAGTAATCGAATTAAACATCGCTTTGGACTCATATGGTCCATTGGAAACTGTTAGTATGGCTACCCCTGAAGATGAAAACAGTTTATTTTCAATGTTTAAAAACAGAATGAACGTTATTTCAACATCAAATAAATACGGTCGTGGCGGTACTGATAATTACGCATTCTTTACAGCAGACGGTATGAGATTTGAATTTCCTAAAACTCCAACTGTGACAGGCGGAACTTTTGTTGATGGCAACTTTGAATGCGCAAGACCTGGTGTAAAAGTTCAAAACGAACTTGGTGTAGACAAAAGCACACCTTGTTTAATCATTGTTGATGTAAACGGACAAAGAAAACCAAACCCAAGAGAAGATGGTAAATCATACAAAGTTCCAAAAGCTTCAGGTCGTTCAAGAATTCTTGACGTATTCCCAATTATCATCACAGATATCAACGCATATCCATATGGTGTAGTTGGTCAACGTGCGATGTTCCAACACGATTAGTATGAAAAAGTTTAATATAATAAAAAACTCTTGAAATTATTCAAGAGTTTTTTATTTATCAATGTAATTTTAATTAACTTTTATGCAAAACAATATTGCCTTGTTCTAATGTCTTTTTAACATCAATGATTCTTTGATTAGAACTTCCAACCCATAACAAATTATTATCATTTAATTCTTTTTTAAATTCACCATCGATTAATACATCAATATAGTCTAGTTCGATTTTATCCTTAACTTCTTCCCAAAGAAAACCAGTATACAACCAAACAGTTTTATTAGGATATGTTTCTTTAACTTTTTTTGCCAATCTTAAGACAGTTTCTCTATTAAATGGATGTAATGGGTCACCGCCTGAGAATGTTATACCTGAAATATGCTCTTGAGATAATGCCTCAAACAATTCTTCTTCTGCAGCATTATCAAATTCTATACCACTTGCCACATCCCAAGTTTCAGGATTATGACACCCATCACAACAATGTGTACAACCTGCAGTCCAAAGAACAACCCTTAAACCATCTCCGTTTAACATGTCGTCTTTTGTAATATTATGATAATTCATTTCTACTCCCCTTATTTATAAGCATGATTTTACTCTTTTAAAATAGTCATGGCAAATAACTTCATATAGTTTAAAAGAGGTTAACCTTTTTGCATTTCTTTGTATTCATTTTTAACCAAATTAATATCAAAAGTTAAAGTTTTTTGATTTTCAATTGCAAATTCAAGACAATCTCTTCTTGAATCAATATCATCATTAAGTTCAAATATTTTAGACATTAAATAATAAATATCGCCATTTTCTTGTTTTTCTGATAATTCGCTCAACATTTCCATAGCATCATCTTGTTTGTTATTATTTATCATAATTTGAGCCAAAATTTTATATGCTTCGATATCATTAGGATTTTTTTCAATTGTTTTTTGAAGCATAACAATCGCATCATCAACTCTATTTAATTCAAAATAAATCTGAGCAATATTAAAATAAGCCCATGAATAATCACTAGATAATTCTATTACTTTTCGATATTCAGCAAGAGCAAAATCATACTCTTTAATTTTTTTATATTCACCAGCCAAATAAAAATGTGAAAAATAATCACTATAATTATATTCAATTGCCTTTTTAAAACATTTTATAGCAGTATACGGTTCGTTTTTCTTAGAATACAATAAACCTATCGAGAAAAACGCATTAGAATCTTCATTTTTATAATAGATAACTTTTTTCAAATTATCCATTGCTAAATCTATTTCGCCTTTTTGCTCATAACATAATGCTAAATTATACAAAAAATCAGGGTCATCTGGCTTTAATTCAACCGCTTTTTCATAGGCAATTAAAGCGTTATCAATATTTTTCAATTTTTCCCAACAAATGCCAGTATTAAAATATAAATTAGCATCATCAGGAAAAATATTCAAAAGATATTTTATATGGGATAATGCGGCGCTCTCAAAACCTAAATCCAAGCAAAGCATAATTAATTCACGTCTTGCTTGGAAATTTTTTGGATTTAATTTTATTGTAGTTTGAAGATTTTCAAACTTTTCAATATCATTCATCTTCTTCGCTTAAAATCTTATCTAAATCTAAATCAATGATTTTTCCATCAATTTCATTTTCTTGCTCTTCTTGTTCAATTTCATCCTTATCTTCATCTTGGATAATTTTTTCGATAACAATCTGAGCCATATCTAGAGCAACTTTTTTCTTTGTTTCAGGAGAGCATTTTTCAAGCATTTGTATTGCTGTTCTAACCGTCGAATCAATATCATACCATCTTGAATGCCCTCTTTGAATTCTGCCATCCTCAACAGCAGACATAATATCTTCAACATTTTCATATTTATTATCTTGAATATTATGTTCAATAATAACTTTAATTAAATTAAGAGCAACTGCAATCTGTCTTTCATCAGAAGAATTAGCCAATGTTCTCATTGACATCGATAAAACAGGATCTTTATCATACCATCTTGAATAATATTGATTATCCATATTTGCTCCTTGAATAATTTAACTGTGTTTAAATACTACTCCGCTTCCGGACTCTGGGTATTCCCATTTTATTGTACCATAAGGACAAGCAATTCTACATGCGCCACATTCTAAACAATTCTCATATTGAACAATTGTTTCGCCACTAACTTCATCAACACTATAAACCCCCGCAGGACATATTATAGTACAGGTTTTTTCTTTACATTTTAAACATTTTTTTTGATTTACTTCCAAATGCGATTTTTCTGAACAATTGTATTTCAATGTCGCCAATTTGTCTTGTATTGATTTTTTATTTTCTTTATCTTGCATTATTATTTTCCAAAAAATACATCCATAACACATTTAAAAATTGAAGAAAAATCTTTAAACAAATCTGAAAATTTTCTATCTTTAAAAATACTGAAAACAAATTTTCTTATTTGAACACTTTTTGAAACGCAATTAGCACTTGTAATTATTTCAAAAAATTGCTTTATTTTTTTAGGATAATATATTGCAATAGAATCTGAACGAGAGTACAAGCGTTCTATTACATTTCTATACGAATATAAATCTTTTAAAATAAATGATTTTTCTAGTTTTTTTCTATAAACCGATAAACTTCTTTCGCTAAAATCATTATTATTTAGAGCGTTTATTGCAGATTCGCCCGCTAATTTTCCAGATATTAAAGCAAAATTTGTACCTTCAAAATGAACTCCGTTAACAAATCCTGCTGCATCTCCAACAACAATAACCCCATTTGAAGTTAATTTAGGAATTTTTTTATAACCACCCTCAGGAATTAAATGTGCGCTATATTCAATTATTTCACCATCTTTAATTAAAGGTGAGATATCAGGATGTTTTTTAACTTCGTCTAAAATTTGATTAATATTTAATTTATTTCTAGTTAAGTCAGCAAGATTTACGCCAACGCCAAGCATTAAAGTATCTTTAAATGTATACAAATAAGTCATCATAAAAAGATTTCTAATGCCCTTTATTGAACCAAAATCTGTACCAAAATACTGTTTATTAACACCCATAGAGCCGTCATCAGATAGATGGAATCTTTCTTCTATGGTTTTTTTATCAAGCTTAATAACTTCTTTTACTGATAAAATAATATCTTTTGAATCAAATTTATTTCTTAAACCAATTTCTTTTGCTAATAAAGAATTAGCGCCATCTGCAATAATTGTAATTGGTGCATAGTAATCTTCTAATTCTGTTTTTATTCCATAAACTATTCCGTTTTCTTGAATTAAATTTTTAACTAAAGTATTTGGAATATAATAAACTCCATGCCTTTTAACAACATCAATCATCCATTTTTCAAGATTAAATCTTTTAATTGCTAAAGCATCTTTTGTATTGTAGTCATTATTTGTAATATTAAATGAGCCATTATCACTCAAAAATGCCCAAGTATGAGAGTTGATTACTCTTTCATAAGGAATTGCATCAAAATCTTCTCTAAAAACTTCTTTTAAGGCGGTTGTATAAACCGCTCCGCCATACATGTTTTTAGAGCCAGGATATTGTGCTCTTTCAACAAGAACAACTTTTTTTCCTGAGCGAGCAACTTCTAATGCTGCACTAATTCCACTTGGACCTGCGCCAACAACTATAACATCCGCATTATATTTTTTATCCATAATTTAATAATACAAGCTATTGATTTAAAAAACAATACGAATACCGGTGGGTAAATTTTTTTAACAAAATAGCCTTTTAAAAATATTTTTCTATAATAAAAATATGAAAACATTGAGCCTTATAATACCCATATATAATGAAGCCAAAACTTTAGACAATATTGTTCAAAAAATTTTATTACTAGAAAATGACGAATACATAAAGGCTAATGATATAAAATTAGAGCTTTTATTGGTTGATGATGCTTCAAGTGATGGAAGTTTTGAAATAGCACAGAAAATAGCCATAAAAGATAATAGAATAAAGGCATTTAAACACCAAAAAAATCAAGGCAAAGGAGCTGCTCTAAAGACTGGTTTTAATTATGCAACAGGGGATTTTATAGGCATACAAGATGCTGATGATGAATATAACCCATTAGAATATTCTAAATTATTAAAAACATTAATCGAAAATAACGCTGATGTTTGTTATGGCTCAAGATATTTAAAACAAGATAACAGACGTGTTTTATATTTTTGGCATACATTTATGAATAAAGGGCTGACTTTATTAACAAATATGTATACAAATCTAGATATCACAGATATGGAAACTTGTTATAAATTGTTTAAAAAAGATGTTATTAAATATATAGCGCCAAAATTAAAAGAAAATCGTTTTGGTTTCGAGCCTGAAATTACAATTCACGTTGCAAAAGGAAAATACAGTCTTTATGAATGCGCTATAAGCTATAATCCAAGAACATATGAAGAAGGTAAAAAAATAAAAGCAAAAGATGGTCTAAGAGCTCTTTATTGCATTTTCCATTATGGCGCTAATACTGCACCTTTACCTATGCAATTTCTCTTATATATTTTTATTGGCGGATTAAGCGCAATAATAAATATTTTAGCATTTTTAATTTTCGCAAAATTCAATTCAAACTTAATTTTAAATGTTGCACTCGCATTTATAGTCTCTGCTTTAGTAAACTATTTGTTATGTATATCGATTTTATTTAGACATAAAGCTCGATGGAACTCTTTTGGTGAAATTTTGACTTATGTAATTACTCTTTGCATAATGGGTTTTGTTGATTATTATTGCACACATGGGCTTCTTTTGTTTGGCTTAAGTGCATTTTGGGCAAAAACATGTTCAAATTTCGTTGGAATAATAGGAAATTTCTTGTTAAGAAAATATTTTGTTTTTCCAGAAAAAAATAAATAACATGTTAAAAAATTATCTATCGTGGAATATATAAGCTAAGGAATAGATAATTATTGGAAAGAGAAAATGGGACTACATTTTAAACCAAATGGACAAAATCAAACTCAAAAAACCAAAGAGGTTGAATCCAATAACAATAACGTAAATTCTCAAAATGCAGAAACTATAGGAACTATTGCTCTGTTTGAACCTGTTGCAGAAACAGCAGGAACAATCGCCTGTAACAATAGTAGCAATTCTGGTGGCGGAAGCGCAGGCGCAAGCGGCGGATTTAGTGCTATTGGATAATTAGACAAAAGCACTATAGGATATAGCCTAAATGCTGAATTTTAAATAATAAATTTACCTCTATAATAACAAAGTTATTTAAAGGAGAAATTTATTATGAATTTTTTAAAATGGTTAACATTCTCATTAGTATTAATTGGAGCACTAAATTGGGGCTTAATTGGAGCATTTGATTTTGATTTAGTTAGCTTTATTTTTGGCGATATGACATCTATGACAAGAATAATTTATACAATTGTTGGTTTATCAGCAATTGGATATTTAATTTTTCAAATTAGAGATAATATGGAATGTTCAAGTTGCAATTATTAAAAAAGCCCCATTTGGGGCTTTTTTACTTTTTAAATGAAGTTAAAAATTGCAACCACATATCAACGGTTTGCGGATTAAATTTTTTATCATCAATATCAATATGGCATTGCGGAATATTACTCATATACGAAGAATTATTTTTGGAATTACTTTCATATTCTAAATATGGCATTGCACCGCAATTTGAAGAAAAAATTGCAGGAGTGTGTAATGTAACTGTATCATGTTTTGGAAGTTTTGATATGGTTTTTTGAACATCATTTCTATGCATATACTTCATTAAATCAAGAGTCATTACTCTTGCGTTATCTAACATTTCATAACCTTGCTGAAGTGATTGAAGTTTTTTAGCTTCTTGCTCGCATATTGAAATTTGTTTATTAATATGATATCGCTGATTAAACAATGCTCCTTGATAATATTCTTCAACTTGAGCGGGAGTAACTCGAGAAGCGGTTTTATAGTCAGCTTTAAAATGTTGATTAGATATAGAATTTATTCTCATAACTTTTCCTTTATTTAGCATTTATAGAACGTATGAAAATAAAATTTTTTGCACAAAAAAACGTCGAAGAAAAATCTTCGACGTTTTTAAATATTTATGCAGTTTGTAGACTATTCAATAATTTTATCTACAACACCAGCACCAACTGTTCTTCCGCCTTCACGAATAGCGAATCTCATACCTTGTTCGATAGCAACTGGGTTGATTAATTCAACTTCCATTACTACGTTATCACCAGGCATTACCATTTCGCCGTCGAATTTGATTGAACCAGTTACGTCAGTTGTTCTGATATAGAATTGAGGACGGTATCCTGGGAAGAATGGAGTGTGACGTCCACCTTCTTCTTTTTTCAATACATAAACGTTAGCAGTGAATTTTTTGTGAGGTGTAATTGAACCAGGTTTTGCTAAAACTTGACCACGTTGGATTTCAGTTTTATCAACACCACGTAGTAAAGCACCTACGTTGTCACCTGCTTGACCTTGGTCAAGAGATTTTCTGAACATTTCTACACCAGTAACAGTTGTTTTTTTAGTTTCGCCTAAACCAACTAATTCAACTTCGTCACCAACTTTAACGATACCACGTTCTACTCTACCAGTAGCAACTGTACCACGACCTGTGATTGAGAATACGTCTTCAACAGGCATTAAGAATGGTTTGTCTAAGTCACGAACAGGTTCTGGGAAGTAAGAATCGATAGCATCCATAAGTTCCCAAATTTTATCAACCCATTTATCTTGACCACGAGTAACTGAACCATTAGCTTGAACTGCTTCTAATGCTTTTAAAGCTGAACCTCTGATGAAAGGAATGTTGTCACCGTCGAATTCATAAGAAGATAATAATTCTCTAGCTTCCATTTCAACTAAGTCTAATAATTCTTCGTCATCAACCATGTCGCATTTGTTTAAGAATACAACTAAGTTTGGAACACCAACTTGGCGAGCAAGAAGGATGTGTTCACGAGTTTGAGGCATAGGACCATCAGTACCTGCGATTACAAGAATAGCACCGTCCATTTGAGCAGCACCAGTAATCATATTTTTAACATAGTCAGCGTGGCCTGGGCAGTCAACGTGAGCATAGTGACGTGTTTCAGTTTCATATTCAACGTGAGCAGTTGAAATGGTGATACCACGTGCTTTTTCTTCTGGAGCAGCATCGATTTCATCGAATTTTTTTGCTTCAGCTTGACCAGCAGCAGCCATACAACCTGTAATAGCAGCTGTTAAAGTTGTTTTACCGTGGTCAACGTGACCAATAGTACCAACGTTAACGTGTGGCTTGGTTCTTTCGTATTTTTCTCTAGCCATAAGATAAATTCTCCTTTTTTCTTATTTTTTGTTTAATTTTTATTCTTGTTTTGAGGGTTGAATGGAACATGTAATGTTCCTGCTTTTATAATTTTGGCCAAGTTCAAAGAACTATGGCAAAATTTTAAAAGATATGGGCAGAGGTGGATTCGAACCACCGTACCCTCGCGGGAACAGATTTACAGTCTGTCGCCTTTAGCCACTCGGCCATCTACCCATATCTAAAATTTTTATTAGATAAATTATTGAATATTTAATTGTCAATTTACAATGTATAAATTGCCCTCGATGAGATTTGAACTCACGGCCTCTCCCTTACCAAGGGAGTGCGCTACCCCTGCGCCACGAGGGCGTCATTTTATCTGCTGCACAATAAGTGTTAAAAAGATATCAATCTTTTTTGCAGTATTCTTGCGCCACAATAGCACAACTCTATAATCAAATCTAAGGTGCAATCTTATTAAAAAAAGCCGATGATGGGACTCGAACCCGCAACCTACGGTTTACAAAACCGTTGCTCTACCATTGAGCTACATCGGCAATTTTATATTTTTATATTATAAAGGACATATTAAACTGTCAAGCATTAAATTCTAAAATAATAAAATTCCATCAAAAAATTTATTTAATTGCATGAAATATATTTTTTTTGTAATATAAAAATACTAATATTCTACCGAAAATATTGGATTAAAATAGATTTATTGTTATAATTAATTGAGATTTGTAGAAAGTTTATTTAATGCAAGTAGCTAATGCACTAAACAATAGTATAAGAATTCTTTTTAACCCCCGAGTTGAGGCTTTTAAACTGTTTGATTTTTTAATTGTTAAATCTGACAGCGATAGATACATGGCACAAATTATAGAAATTTATGATGACAAATTTGATTCATCTCAAAATGTTGCCAAAATAAAATTATTCTACAAAATCGCAGAAAACAACGAAGTAATGCCTTATGATAATTTCACTCCAAATAGAGAATGTGAAATTATCAAAATAAAACAAGAAGAAGTTGAAACTTTTATCAATAACAATAAAAAAACTTTTATTTTCGGAACAAATGCAAAAAGCTCAACATCATTAAATTTAAAATACGATTTATTTGAAAATAATTGTATAATCATGGCCGATAAAGTTGAACAAGCTAATTTAGTTTCTCATAATTTAGCTAAAAACTTATCAAGTGAAAAAAACGTAGTTGTTATAGATTCTACAGGAATAATTGATTTTGATGGTGCAAAAAAAATAAAAGCATCAAAAAACTTCAAACTTCCGCTAAACTATACAACTATCAATTATGTTTTCCAAAGATGCCTAGCAGATGCAAGTCTAGAATTTCAAGCAATTGGCGGTGAAATATTAAATGAAATTAAAAAATTCGCAAGAAAACAAGAAGGTGAATTTATTCCATTTAATGCATTCACAAGAGTTTTATTAGAGCAATACAAAGTTACTCCTTATGTTGAGTTAAAACTTTTATTATCAAGACTTAAAAAATATCAAATGGATGAAATTTTTGCAAGAAATAAAAAGGATGTTGATGTTTTATTTAAAAACATTGAAAAAAACCCTATAACAATTCTTGATTTATCAAGTGTTGATATTTCTTGGCAAAAAGCATATTTAAAATATTTCATCAACGACATTCAGCAAAACATATATTTATTAGCAAGAGTCAACGATGATAATTGCGATGTTGACATGCTAAATCAAATATATTGTCAAAAAGAAAACATTAAGTTCATACCTAGTGTTTCATACAACTACAAAAAATTACCTACAATAATCCAATATTGTAAAAACTATATTTTATTACCAAGCCTATTCCAAAGAGCAGATTTCCTAGATGCAAATTTTGCACTATCAAATCTTATTTCAGATGGCTGTGTAATATTTGGACAAGATACAGACAACTTCTTGTATCTTGCAAGAGATTATGAACTTGCAATGCAAGAACAAAGAAAAAATTACAGAAAAATTGCTCTAACTTTAGTTGAAAAAGATGAAGAAATCGCAAAACAAAATCTTGGCGAAAAGGGTGATTATTTTGAAGCTCAACAAAAACAAGAACAAACTCATTCTCAAAAATTAATTGAAGAGCTATCTAATTTTGAAAAAGAACAATTAGAAAATAGCAAAAAAGATTCTGAGGAAGTTTTTGAAGAAATTAAAAACCCTGAAGAAATCAAAAAACCTGAAGAAAATGTTTCAACGGATGAATTTGATGTTTTAGATGAAAAAACACAAGAAGAAACTAAAGAACAAGAAATAAAAAAAGAAGCTCAAGATGATTTCCAAGAATTAACAGAAACAAAAGAAGAAGTTAAAGAAGAAATCAAAGAAGAACCTATAAGTGAAGTTCAAGAAGAAACTATAGAGGAAACTCAAGAAGAAGTTAAAGACGTTTCTGAATTAACTCCTGAAGAAATTCAACAAAACGTTAATGAAATTTTCGATGTTAAAGAAGAAGAAAAAACAGAAGTTAAAGAAGAAAAACCTGCTAGAGATATGCATGAAGAACCTTTAACTTTTGCTGAGATTTTTGAAGAAGAAGATGAAGAAGAAACTTCTGAACAATTACAAGAAGAAATTGAAGAAAAAATTGAAATAGAAGAAAACAAAGAAACTGAAATAACAAAAGAAGAAATACAAGAAGAAGAAATTGATATCTCAGATGAAGAACTTGATTTCTTCCAATTAGCAAAAGATAGTTCTTTTGAAGAAGAAACTTCTGAACAACCACAAGAAATAACAAGCTCAGAAGAAGAAATACAAGAAGAAGAAAAAGAACCAGAAGAAAATAAAGAAGAAACTACTTCTAAAAAAGAGACTGAAAAAAAAGAGGAAGAAAATATTATTGTAGATGATATCGAATATAAAACTTCCAACACAGAAGATGATGAAGATATTAATCTATCAGAAGCTGCAACAAATTCTATAGACAATAATTTTAATGAAATTATTAATTCAAAACCACAACAAACATCTCAAACAATAACTATTGATGAAAATACTAAAATAAATCTAGACAAACTAGAAACATCATCAAGCGAAGAATTGCCAATATTTAAAGAAGAAAACGAAGAAGAAATTCAACAATATGCTATGGGAGATGTTGTAATTCATCAAACATACGGAAGAGGTAGAATTGTCAGCATAAAAATGCATCCATATGAAAAAAGACAATTACTACAAATTGAATTTGAAGAAATAGGCAAAAAACTATTAGACCCCGAAATAGCAAACCTTATATTAGAATAATACTAAATGGGTGACGAAAATAAACAATTTGAAGCGAGCCAACAAAAGCTCAGAAAAGCAAGAGAGCAAGGTCAAGTTGTAAAATCCAAAGATTTATCAACAGCTATTGCGATTATCGTAATGTTTAGTTTTATTTACCTCATTTCTCCAATAATTTGGGGGCAATTAAGCGCATTATTCACAATTATTTATGAACAAATTCCAAACAAACACTTAGACGAAATAGGTTATGCTTATTTATTTACAAAAACAATAATTCCATCAGCCCTTATTGTTCTTCCTATTTTAGTTTTAGCTTCATTTGTTGGAATTTTAGGAGATATGATTCAAATTGGTCCGTTATTCACAACAAAACCAATGGAATTTAACGCAGAAAAATTTAATCCAACAAAATATTTTAAAAATCTTGCAAGCCCTAAAACATTATTTGATTTATTCAAAAACATAGCAAAAGTTATAGTTCTTGGCATAATTGGCTGGATGGTATATTCAAGCCATTTTGAAGATATTTTGATGCTTGCTGCAATTGATAATCATTTTGCAATATTGATACAATTTGGTTCTTTAGTGCTTGATTTTATTATTAAAGCAGGAATTGCATTCTTAATTATTGCAGCAGCAGACTATGGCGTAACAAAATGGAAATTTTTACAAGACCAAAAAATGTCTTTTAAAGAAGTAAAAGATGAATATAAAAACTCAGAAGGCGATCCGAACGTTAAAGCGGCACTTCGTCAAAGAAGACAACAACTTTTGCAGCAAAAAATGATGGATGCTGTTACGACATGTGATTTCGTGGTCACAAACCCTACACATGTGGCATGTGCCATTAAATATGATGCACAAAAAATGGAATCCCCAATGCTTGTCGCAAAAGGAACAGAATTATTTGCACAAAAAATTAAAGAAATCGCACGTGAACACAATATCCCCGTTATTGAAAATCCACCAGTTGCAAGAGCGTTGTTTAGATTAGTTGAAATCAATAGACAAATTCCACCAGATTTGTACAAAGCGATAGCTGAAATCCTTATTTTTGTATACAAACTCAAAAAAACAACCACAAAAGAACAAGAGCGTATACAAAAAGCTGCGCAAGAAAAAGGCGATACACAAGCGCAACAAGAATTACAAAAAAAGAGAGAAAAATCGCTTGAAAAATTTAGAACAAAAGAAGAAGAATAAAATCTTTATTTAATCTTAATAAGCATATCCTTAAAATTATGGTAGTATTAACATATACCAAAATAGTTTTGAGGAGAAAAAAATGAAAATTCCTATTATTAATTCGAAAAGACAATACGAAACCATTGCCACAAAAGCAGAAAGCGCTGTTCTAGAAGTTATGAGATCAGGTTCTTATATTCTTGGTGCTAACAATAAAGAATTTGAAAATGAAATGTGTAATTATTTAGATTGCAAATACTCAGTAGCACTAAACTCAGGAACTGACGCACTTCATTTGGCTTTAAGAGCCCTAGATATAGGCGAAGGCGATGAAGTAATATCAACAGCTTTCACTTTTGTTGCAACATCTGAATCAATAGGAATTGTTGGCGCAAAACCTGTTTTTGTTGATATTGACCCAGATACATTTAACATTGACCCAGCAAAAATCGAAGCTGCAATAACACCAAAAACAAAAGCAATCATCCCTGTACATTTATATGGTCAACCTTGCGATATGGACCCAATTATGGACATTGCAAAACGTCATAATTTATTTGTAATCGAAGATGCTTGCCAAGCAATTGGTGCTGAATATAAAGGCAAAAAAGTAGGCACAATTGGAGATGTTGGTTGCTTTAGCTTCTATCCAACTAAAAATCTTGGCACAATGGGTGATGGTGGTTTGTTATCAACTAATAGTCAATATATTAAAGATAGAGTAATTGCTCTAAGAAACCATGGTGGCGCAATTAGATATCATCACGATGAAATCGGCGTAAACTCAAGATTAGATGAAATTCAAGCAGCTATCTTAAGAGTTAAACTTCCATATATTGATAAATGGAACCAAGCAAGAAGAGAGCATGCAAAATTATATAATGAATTATTTGCAAATTGCGACTTAATCGAAACTCCAAAAGAATTAGATTCAACATATTGTGTATATCATCAATACACTGTTAAAATTCCAAACAGAGACGAAGTACATAAAATGTTAGCAGAAGCTGGAATTGGCGCAATGATTTATTATCCAATTCCATTACATTTGCAAAAAGTTCATGATAAATACAACTTTAAAGAAGGTATGCTTCCAATTACAGAAGAAAATACAAAACTTGTTCTTTCTCTACCAATGTTTGCTGAAATTACAGAAGAAGAACAAAGAGAAGTTGCTCGTGCATTAATAGAATGCACAGAAAAAAGCATGGCAACAACAGTTTAATATACTAAACAAAATATTTTAAAGGCTCCCTATTGGGAGCCTTTATTTTTATATTCTTATAAGAACTATTCAATTACTTTATATGCTTCTTCAATGATTGCATCTTTAGCGTTTGGAGAGAATAACATGCCATTATCCAGATGAACTTTTTTATCTCCTTTTACAACATAAACTGTAGGATATCCATCTACTCCATATTCTTGAGCATATTTCGCATTATCCTGATTTTCACAATTTACATATGCAACAGCGAAATCTTTTTTGAATTTTCTATCTTTTGATACTTTATCAAAAGTTGGAACAAATCTTTGACAGAAACCGCACCAATCTGTATAGAAGAAAATAATCATTGGTTTTTCTGTTTTAATTGCTTTTTCAAGACTTCTTCCTTTATCGTATTGTTTTGAAATTACAACAGGTTTATTTCCGCCTTGTGATGGTGCTTTGTCACCAAAATATGCGCATAGAGAAAAACCTAGTGCAACTATTGAAACAATTAAAGCCAAAACTGAAAGTTTTTTTGAACAACATTTTTCAGATGGTTGGTTTTCGATTTTTTGTTCTTCTGACATTTTTAAACTCCTTTTAATTACAAATTACATATAACATAAATTTCTATTTTTTAAAAGATTAATTCTTACCACAACATTTTTTATATTTTAAACCAGAGCCACATGGACAAAGGTCATTTCTTCCGGCAACCACTGGTTTTTCTTCAGATTTTTTTTCTTCTTTTTCTTCAATGCCAATCAATGTTGAAAATAATTCAGAATTAAATAAAACTACAACAGGAGAAAATACTCCACTATCAACAAAAACCGCTTTTGTATTAAATAAAAGCTCTTCCAAAGTTGAAAAGTCAGTTTTTAAAATTTCATTTACTATATCAAAGAAATTTTCATTATTTTCACAAACATATTTAATAACGCTTGGTGGTATCTTATCGCTTGTTAGAAATTCTTTTATACATTCATTTTTTCCATCAATATCTTCTTTAAATGATTTAACAAACGATTCAAAAAACGGAATAATATACAATCCACGTTTTTTATCAACCCATAGAGCAACATCATATGTTTCTTTATGAGAAGAAAAGCCACCTATTGCATTTTGCATAAAGTTTTCTTCATCTGATTCAAACTCATCTATCTTTAAAAATCTGTTAACTTCGACTTTTTCAATTAAATCTTCATAAGATTTTTTTTGTCCATCAAGTCTAAAATTATTAAAATATTCTATTAATTTATCTACTTTTTTATTAGTTGTTACAACAAAATTTGCACCAAAGCAATCGTTGAATTTTTCCCAAAATTCATTAGCACTTTTTTCCAGAATTTGTTTTTTCTCGTCATTTTTATAATACGCGCTTTTTGGATTTTGAAGCATATATCTGATAGCATTTGCAGTTGCTTTGTAAACATTAAATTCAGAAATCACATCATAAATTTCTAAAATATATTGAGTATTATTTAATTCAAATATTCTTGCTTGAATATAATCATACTTGCCAATTTGTTTTAAATGGCTCATTTTAACCATTGGAATTAAAGTCAAATCAACATTTGATGTTAAACATTTAACTTCAAAAGCATTAGATAAAACTTTTTCAACCTTAAACACTCCACAAAAAGAATTTTGCAAGGCGTCAATTATTTCATCATATGATTTATTATTTCGTCTATAATATTCTAAAACTCTGAGCCCATTTTGCATTTTCATATCGAGCATATATTGAATTATTACATTATTAAATTCTCGTTCTGTTTCAATTTCTATTTCATTTATTTCTAAATATTGTCGAAAATCATTTGATAATGTTTCATCTTGAGCAACAAAATCTAAAATATCTTCCATCGTTTTACTTATATAACTTAAGCTTTCAACAACGCTTGCCATTATTCTCCCCTTTTTAAATAAATTAAATATTCAGTATTTTTGCTTTTAGCACCCTGAATAGGACTTTCTATCACACCAAGCGATGTAAAACCAATACTTTGAGCATATTGTTTTACATCTTCTATTATTTTTTTTCTGACTTTTTCGTCTTTGACGACTCCACCTTTTTCTATTTCATCTTTTCCTGCTTCAAATTGTGGCTTAATCAACAAAACACAAGTTGCATTTTTTGAAATCAAATTTTTGCAATTTTCAAGAACTTTTTTGATTGATATAAAAGATAAATCCATACTCATAAAACTTGGGAGTTCTTCATCAGGCAATGTTTGCACTTGATAAACATCTTCAAAAGTACAGTTTTTAACATTTATTTTTTCAATAGATTTAACTTTTGGCTCATTTCTTAATTTCCAAGCTAATTGATTATACCCGCAATCAAGCGCATAGACAAACTTTGCGCCAAATTGCAACATACAATCAACAAACCCGCCAGTAGATGCTCCCATATCAATACAGATTTTGTCTTTTAAATCTATATTAAATGTTTTTAGCGCATGTTCTAATTTTAAGCCACCTCTTGAAACATATGGAATTGAATCTATTTCAATTAATGCAGGATTTTTTTTATCAAAAAGAACTTTTTCATCAAACATTTCACCGGCTTTTGAAACAACATTTCCATTTATTTTAACATTATGTGCAATAATATTTGCACTTGCAGACGATTTTGTATCAAAATATCCGTGTTCAAATAAAATTAAGTCCAATCTTTTTTTTGCCACAACAATTAACCTTGAACTAAATATTGTTCTTCTTGAAGCGCAACTCCAATAATTCTATCTGATAAAACTGCAGCTTTTTTAATTGGTCCTAATGGTTCAAATTCAACCATTTTCACTTCTGTTGAATTAATTAGGTTTTTTAAGTCATCATAAACTTTTTGAGCATTATCAAAATATAAAACCATAGGACTTGTCATATCTTTGCAAAATACTAAAAGCGCTGTTCTGATTTGAATTTGTCCTTGAATTTGTTGTTGTGACATATTAAAACTCCTTATATATTAAAAAATTCCTTAGCATTTTTTGTAGTTTGTACTACAACACTATCATAAGGTATATTTCTCAATTTAGCAATTTCTTTTGCTGTAAATCCTATATATTTTGGGGAATTTTCATACCCTCTAAAAGGATGCGGTGTTAAATATGGACAATCTGTTTCAAGCATTAAATCTTCCATTTTAATTTCTTGCGCAACTTCTTTTGGAACTTTTGCATTTTTAAATGTTACAACCCCGCCAAGAGCGATTTTATAACCCAAAGAACAGCATTCTTTCATAAATTCAACACTGCCAGAAAAACAATGCAATAAAACTTTTTGAAGCTTATTTGATTTTAAAATCTCCAAAACATCATAATGCGCATCCCTATCATGCACGACCAAAGGCAAATTTAGCATTTTGGCTATTTCAATTTGTGTTTGAAAACATCTTTTTTGAATATCTTTATTTTCTTTTGTATAGTGATAATCTAAGCCGCATTCGCCAATTCCAATTACCTTTTTGTCTTTCGATAATTCAATTATTTTTTTTGCAGTGTTGTCATTAAATTTTTCACAATCCTCTGGATGCACTCCTAAAAGTGCATAAACATCTTCAAATTTATGACAAATTTCAAGTATTTTTTCAAAATCATCCTCACTTGCAGCAGGGATAATAATTTCTTTAACTCCAGCTTGTCTTGCCTCTTTAATCCCTAATTCCGGATTTTCAAGCATATTTATATGTGCATGTGTGTCTATTAACATAATTATATTTTAGCAAATGAAAAGAAAATTAAAATATTTTATTCGCCTTTTGAATAAACAACAAAAGAAGGTGGTTTAATAACAGTCCTAGCCATTAATTCGCCTTTATTATTATATGTTGTCAAAATAATCATATTTGCCTTATCATCAAATTCCACACTATTGCAACCCTTGCAAGTTGTTTCAAATGTATATGCCTGGGCTTTTTTATTATATGGATTTTGTGTTGTTAAATTTAATTCGCCAGCAACTTTTTGAGCCACTTGTGATGGTTTTATATTAGAATTTGCCGCAAATTCTTCTAGCGCTTTAGATGTAAATATAGCACCATCCGCCTTAATTTTTGCCGCCATCATCACTTCTTGTTTATTCATGAAATTAGGAGAATAATATATTCCAATACCAACAAGTGCTAAAAGTATAACACTTAGTTCAATTGCTGTTATTTTTTTAATTTTGCAGAAATTGATATTATCTAATAATTTCATATATTACCTTTCAACAACTAGGAATGATTTAACTCTTCTTTGATATTTACCTAAAGAACCAATTGAAACATCTTTATAGTTTATTGCAGTTGATAAACCACCATCAAAAGCCATTGCTTTTTTAACTTTTAAGTTTTCTTTCATATATTGAGCCATTTCATGGGCATCAACTTTATAGTCTTTTGTAAATAATACTATGTATAGATATTTTCCTTTTAGCCCAATTGCGGTTCTTTCTCTTCTTTTTAAAATATCAACACTTTGAGATTTTACCATATCGCCATCATATACAACAAACCCCTCCTTAACTAAATCCATTGTTGGATATAACATTGGACCAGCCTGCAGGGAATGCTTGATTTGATATCCTTTTTTAATTGGGTCATTATGATATGCAATATCAAATTTTAATTTATGATTTTTATTTTCTAAAATTCTTAATTCGCTACGCAACAAAACATTTTCTAAACGCCCTTCTTCTTTTAAGCTTTGAGCTAATTGAAAATGTTTTTCAACATCTGCTTTTAATTCATTATCAATAGTTACATAAGAAACGCTTTTGCCATTTTTTACATCAAAAAAACCGCCATTAACAACTAAATCAAAACAATTGTCGTCATATACTTTTTTTGGAGTTGTAAGTCTTTTTGTTATAAATGGTTTTATTTTATTGCCATATTTTTTTGTATCAATTTTGAATACCCATATTCCAAAATCGTCGTTTATAACTTCGATTTTTTCTTTTGCTAAAACTGGACAAAAACTAAAAATCAATAAAAAAATTATGGTTAATATTTTCTTTTTCATTATAAATCCTTCACTTTTTTAATTATAAAAATAGATATTATAAATAAAATCATTGGGAAGCTTGCAGCCAAAAATGGAGTTAATACACCCTTTTGGGCCAACAAATCAAAAAATGGAAGCGTTATATAATATCCAAAAATCATTCCAACAGCAATTGTAAATCCAACAAGTCTTTGAGAACGAGGAGGAGCAAATCCTAATAAACATCCAATTATTGCAAACAAAATACAAGTAAATGGATGAAGATATCTTTGATAAAGCTTTGCTTTAAAATATCTATAATCATCAGAAAAATTGGCTTTTTTCAATAATTTTGTATACGTTTTTATTTGATGATTAGTGAAAACTCTTTCTTTTCTTGTTGCATTAAGCATTAAATCATAAACTTCTTTTGCTTTATTTTTTTCTTCTAAAATTGGGTATTTATCTACTCTTTTTGTTTTTCTATATATGCCATCATCATCAATTTCATATATCAAAGCGTCATACAGCATCCAGCAATTTTCTTCTTTTTTAGTTATTGGTGCAAAAACTATACTTTTGAACATAACAGCATCTGAATATTTTTCGCTTGCAAAATTCATAACCGTTATATTTTCAATAACTTCTGTATCAAATCTTGATACAATTATGTTTTGTTTTGGAGTTTTATCAGGATTTTCAACAATATAAACAAAATGACTTCCACCACCTCTTGATTCACCAAGTTTTTGGCTTGCGACAGGAACTAATTTATCATTTACTCCGTAACAAAAAAACGATAAAACACATCCAAAACAAATAACTGGAAGCATAATTCTATTAAAAGAAAGTCCAATTCCTCTTAAAATTGCAAGTTCGGAATTTTTTGAAAGCCTATCAAAAGTAAAAATAGAACCCAATAAAATTCCAACAGGAATAGCTTTTGCTAAAACTTTTGGAATTTCAAGAATTAACTTTTTAATTCCTTGCTCAAAAGTCATAACATCTGTAAGAATTTTTTTGATAATTTTAAATAATGTTTCAGGCGCTATCCAAACAATGATAAATAAAATTAAGCATACCATTGTTGCACCAAAAACTTGAGATAAAATAAATTTATCTAGTAAGGTTAATTTAAAGTTTTTTATTTTATCTATCAAAATCATAACTTATAGAACAAAATCTTTTCCTAAATAAAACTCTTTTGCAACAGGATCAACAGCAACATCAGTACTTTTGCCTGAAATTTTAATTTTTCCATCAAATATAACATTTGCTCTATCTGTAATCGACAATGTTGCTTTTGGGTTATGGTCAGTAATTAATATACCAATACCTTTTTCTTTTGCTAATTTATAAATATTTTCTTTAATTTCGCCTATTGCAATAGGGTCAATTCCCGTAAAAGGTTCATCTAAAAGAATAAATGAAGGTGTCGCAGCTAATGCTCTAGCGATTTCAACCCTTCTTCTTTCTCCTCCAGATAAAGCAACAGAAGATGCTTTTCTTAATTTTGCAACACCAAATTCTGTTAATAAATTTTCTAATAATTCATCTTTTTGTTCTTGATTTAATTTATCATTCATTTCAAGAACAAGTTTTAAATTATCTTCAACATTTAATTTTCTAAAAATCGAAGTTTCTTGCGGAAGATAACCTATTCCAAGTTTTGCTCTTTCATTCATCGGAAGATTTGTAATATCAATTATATTTCCATTATCTTCTTCTATTAAAACTTGCCCACTATTAGCCCTGACAAGACCAACAACCATATAAAATGTTGTTGTTTTACCAGCGCCATTTGGACCTAAAAGACCAACAACTTCCCCTTTATTAACATCGAAAGATACATCATTAACAACCGATCTATCTCCGTAAATTTTAACAAGATTTTTAGTTATTATTCTCATATTTACTCTCTTTTATAGATATAAACAATTATATTATAAAATTAATTTTTAAAATATTATTTATATATTTTTATTAAAAAGTCGCTTCCTTTTAGAATTAGGTATTTTTTATTTTTTTCAACTATTTCATATGTTTTTCGATTTTTTGTTTTTTCATCTAATTCAATAAACTCATACTTTGAAAATTCGAAATAATATCTAAAAACTTTTACAAAAGGATTGCACCAAGGGTACAATGCTCTTAAATGGCGATACACGTCTTCTTTTGATTTATTTAAATCGATAACCATTTCTTTTGCGCTTATTTGTTTTTCATAAGTGGCAAAATCTTCGTTTTGCTTAATTGGTTGTATTTGTTTTGTTTCAAACAAATCTAATAATTCTTTTACCATTACTTTTGCAAGCCTTGTGGTTTTCTCTTTTAAGCTTGCTCCTGTTTCATTTTCATCAATCGTTATTGCTTCTTGAAGAATAATATCGCCTCTATCGAATTTCTCATTCATAAAATGAATTGTAAGTCCTGATACTTTTTGATTTAAATATATGGACCAAAAATATGGATTTGCTCCTCTATTTTTTGGCAAAAGTGCTGGATGAAAATTTATACAAGGCACCAAATTTAAAATATCAGATTTAAATTTTTCACTCCAAGAACCAACAATTATCATATCAGGGTTTAATTTTTCAATTTCTTGATAAAATTTAGCCCCATTAACACTATTTCCTTTAATGTCATATAGCTTTTTAGATTTTATAACTGTATAGTCTTTTGAAGGATTAAAAATATCCTTAAAGAACAATTTAAATCTAGAATTTCTAATTCTATCTAGTCTAAAAACTCCAAGAATTTCATCACCCCTTGATTGAACACCCTCAATCAAAGAATAAAGCATTTTATCGTATCCTACTATAACAACTTTTGCCATTAAATTTATTATACAATAATTAAATGAAAATATAGAATTAACCTTTTTAAAAGAAAAATTTGATATATAATAAAGAAAAAAAGGATAAACTATGTACGGAATCAACGAGTATAAAATTTTAGACTATGTGCCAACAGTTGTTGAAGCTTCAAGCAGAGGAGAAAGATCATTTGATATTTTCTCAAGATTATTAAGAGAAAGAATTATTTTCTTAGGTTCTGAAATTGATGATGATGCTGCAAATTCAATCGTTGCACAATTATTACTATTAGATAGTGAAAATTCAGAAAAAGATATTATGTTGTATATTAATTCTCCAGGCGGAGTTATTACTGCTGGTATGGCAATATATGACACAATGAAACTGATTAAAGCTGATGTTTCTACAATTTGTCTTGGCGATGCTGCTTCTATGGGCGCATTTTTGTTGTCAGGCGGAACAAAAGGGAAAAGATTAGCATTACCTAATTCAAGAATAATGATTCACCAACCATTAGGCGGTGCTAAAGGTCAAGCAACTGATATTGAAATTGAAGCAAAAGAAATTCTAAGAATGAAATCTATGTTAAATGGTCTTTTAGCAGAACATACTGGACAAAAAATCGAAAAAATAGCAAAAGATACAGAACGTGATAACTTTATGACTGCCCAAGAAGCACTTGAATATGGCTTAATTGATAAAATTATCACAAAAGATTAATAAAATATTTAATATAAAAAAGGCCTCTAAAAAGAGGTCTTTTTTTTGGACTTTTTTAAAAAAATCATTATAAAAAATATGAATTCCCTTAAAAATAAAAAACTAACTACATCAATTGTATGATTTTTTAAAATTAAATTTAATCTTAAAAAATCAAAGACGACATTAATTACAGGGGAAACGGGTAAATTATGTTCAGTCCACAAATTCAAAATTATATAAATACATCTTCTCATGCGTCGGCATTAAATCGTGCGCAAGAGATTAACAACTACATAAATTCAATTTACCCTCAAACAAATGTTCAGGAAAATAATAAATTAAGTGCTTTTGAAGAAATATTAGCTGAATCAAAACAAGATGTTCAATCAAATAGTATTTTCAAGCTCGATTCTCCGCCAAACGTTAAAAAAACATCTCTAAATCTTCCTTTTGGTTCATTATCCAAGATAAGCACAAACGAAAAACCATCAAGCACAAAAGAAGCAATCTTAGGATATGTAAAAAATGCTTGTGAAAAATATGGAGTAGAAGAAAAACTAATCAAAGCATTGATTAAACAGGAATCTGGTTTTAATCCAAACGCAATTTCAAAAGCAGGTGCTCAAGGTTTAATGCAATTAATGCCAGCAACTGCAAAATCTTTAGGAGTTAAAGATGCAATGAACCCACAACAAAATATTGAAGGTGGGGTTAAATACTTGAAACAGATGTTAGATAAATATCACGGAAACAAAATACTTGCACTTGCTGCTTATAATGCAGGACCAGGAGCAGTAGATAAATATGATGGAGTTCCTCCATATAAAGAAACTCAAAATTATGTTAAATCAATTTTGGCAAATTACCTATAAAGGAATAAAAAATGAACAAAATAAACAAAGTTAATTTTTATCAAATGAATAATATCGAACCAATGCATTTAAATGGAAATATTTCTATAAATGCACAAGATACAAATGTTAAAAGTTTTAAAGATGTTGTATGTGACATGATGGGCGAAATCAATGAAATCACAAACAAACCAGAACAATTAACAAAAGATGCTATGCAAGGAAAAGCTGATATTCATGATGTTATGGCAGCAATTGCGCAAAGCGAATTAACTGTACAAGCAGCATCAACCATCACTGGAAAAATCCTACAAACATATGAGAAAATCATGCAAATACAAATCTAATCTTAACTTTCAGAAATTATAATAGTATAATTTTAATTAAAGAATAAGCCTATGCAAAAATTTGACCTAAAACAAATCACAGAAAACAAACCATTATTTTACACAATTATATGTTGTGTAAGTATTGCTGCAATTATGTTTATTATAATGATTGCAACATTAGCAAGTGTTAATAATTCAACAAGCAACAATCCTCAAAAACAATTAAAAGCTTCTGAAAAAATCATTAAAAACGATCCTGTTACATTGTTCACAACAGAAAACACAGGTAAAGCTATTGAGGTACAAGCTCTTTTGGCTCGTGAACAAATTGTTGCTTCAAGAGTTGATACAGGTTCAAAAACAAGTGTTATCTTAAAAGAATATACCCAAGATCAAAGAGATAGAGCACTTTTGGCAATTGTTAAAAGTGGATTATTAGATGAACACACAGGCTTAGAAATTTTTGACAAAGGCGATTTTACATCAACCAAAGATGATAAAAAAATCAGATTAATTAGAGCAATCAACGGAGAATTAGCAAGATTAATTAGAAAAATTCCTCCAATTGAAAATGCTCAAGTATTTATTTCAATTCCAGAACAAACATTCTTTGCTCAAAATCAAAAACCAATTACTGCAACAGTACAAATCACAATGCCTTCAGGCGATAGATTAGATAATATGAAAGTAAAAGCAATCTCAAATCTTTTACTTGGTGCGGTTCATGGTCTTGAAGCAGATAATATCTCAATTACAGATACTAATGGAACAGTATATAATTCAATCATTGGCGCATCTGATGATGCAATTGCAAAAATCGAAGAAAACGATAAATACATGCAATCCAAAGTTAATGCCCAACTTGATAAACTTCTTGGTAAAGGCAATTATATTGCAACAGTTTCAACATTTTTAACACAAGCCCCTGTTGAAAAATCAAGCATTTTATACGACCCTAACCAAAAAACTTCAGTTAGCGAACAAAAATTCAGAGAAAATCTTGGAGATAATCATAATGATACATCTTCAACAGGCATAAATCCTGTTAGCATGTATGTTCCAAATGGCATTAAAACATCAGTTTCAGCTGGCTCATCTTCACAAGATAGACAATATTCTAGAACAGCAACAGAAACACAATTTGGAGTTTCAAAAACACAAATAAACGAATATATGTCAGCAGGCATTATTGAAGAAATATCAATCGCTGTATCTATTGAAGAAAGTGCAATTCCTGCGAATATGAGCTTATATGAACTAAAAACATTAATTGCTCATGCGGCAAGTCCAAAAGTTGAGCCCGAAAACGTTTCAATTGCATTTGTTGAATCAAATAGCTTGATATTAGCTCCAGATAAAGAAAATGAACTTCCGAAACCAGAAGAATCAGGAAATCCTTGGTGGGTTGTTGGCGCATTACTTCTTGGTGGATTGATATTTGGCTTAACACACATAGGTAAAAAAGTTAAAAAAGAAGCTAAAAAACAAGAAGAAGAACTTGAATACCTAAGACAAATTGCAGCAAGCCAAGAACAACAATTAAAAGATGTTACAAAACAAGCATCAACATTAATTGCACAACAAGAACAAATGGCTCAAAGTTTTATAGAACAAAAAAATCAATATGCTCTTGCTCTAGAACAAGCAAAATCAATGGCAAGTGCACCTAGCTCAAATGATAAATATAATTTATCAGAAGCGATAGATGAATTAGAATCAGATTTTAATTCATTAGATGAAAATGAAGCAATAGAAAAAATTAAAAACTGGATTGAAAGCGCATAGCGCACAATTAATAGGGGAAAATGGCGGAAAACGATATAAAAAGTTTTGATTTTGATGGCTTTGCCAAAGACTTGTCTGGACAAGCTGGACAAGTTATACCTGCAGATTTAAAACCACAAGACAAAGCTTTTATTATTGATATTATTTATCGTTTTTGCAAAATGGCAGGAGAAGCCTTAACAAAAGAAGAAAATTCAAAGCTTAATGCTGACGAAGCAGGTCTTATTACGCAATTCATAGGCGAATGGATTTTTCATAAGTCGGTTGACGTTACAAGAGCAAATATAGATATAAAATATCGTGAAGGAATTTTGCAAAAAGTTGCTTTCACGGTCTTTGATATTGCAAAAAAAGCCGTTGAAAAACAAATGCCACAAGAGCAATTGATTAACTTGGTTGAAGCGCAAGTTAAAAAATGTTTTGCAAAAACAATGGATGAATTAAAAGAAAAAGGAATTCTAACCGAAGAAGTTGCAAAAAATGCTCTGTTGCAATCAAACATTGATGCAATGGCTCAAGAACAAGTGCAAGAAGAAATAGAACAAGAATCCGCTTGTATAAGTGACGAAAAAATGATTAAATTGGCATCCTTGGCTGTTTTAATGAAAGGCTTCACAAGCGAAAAAATGAAAAACATCTTGCAAAAATTCGAAAAACCAGAAAGAGATGTTTTAATAAAGTATCTTAAATTACCTGATTTAGAAGAAAAATTGGATGCAAAAGCTATGATTAGATGTTTTGAAGAAATGAAAAACACATTACCTGAAACAGTTGTTGTTAGCAACGAAAAAATATTCAAAAAAATGTGTAAAATTGTAAAAAATTCGGACAAAACCAAAATTTTGAATATCATAGAAAAAGAAAGACCTGTTGTGCATGATTATGTTCTTTCTTGTTACGAAAGAAGAAGAAAAAACATACCGCCGCACATCGCAGATGTTATATCTAAATATTTAGAAGAAAACGCTTCATGATAATAAGAAAAAAAAATTCTCAATCTAAAAAACAATCATCTTCAAATCCGCAAAAAGCGGTTTCCAAAGGAAACATTATAAAAAAAGAAGATGTTATTTTGGACAATAAAAATATAAAAGACACCAATTCTGAAAAAAAAGTACCTCTTTCAAAAGAACCAATAAAGCCAGAAAATAGCGAACCTATGATGGCAGAAACTTTTGAAAAAATTGATATTTCATCTATTGAATTTAAAGAAAGGGTTGAAAGAAGAAGAGGAGATAGAAGAAGGGGCTACAGAAGAATTGACGAAAGATCGCTTGTCACTCGTGCGCAGCAAGAAGCTCATACAATTAAAGAACTTGCAGCAAGAGAAGGCTATCAAAACGGACTAAAAAAAGCCGAAAAAGAAGTTGAAAATCTAAAAGAATCATTATGTGAATTTTTAGCATTAAAAGATAATATGTATGAAAACTTTTATCCACATATTATGGAAATTTCACTAGAAATTGCAAAAAAAATCATTAAAAAAGAAGTAGAAATGTCACAAGATGTGCTAAAAAATACAATCATGTCAGTTCTAGATGAAATTAATTCAGATGCTCAAAAAATAGAAATAAAAGTAAACCCAGATGATTATGAGTTTGCCAAAGTTTCGTTGCCTGAAATCATAGAATCAAAAAGATTAACAGCTAAAGTTTCAATTGGACAAGATGGAACAATTGAAACAGGCAGTTGTATAGTTATAGCAAATAATGGAGTTATTGATGCTAATTTCAAAACCCAACTTGCAGTATTGCAAAATGCCTTTGGAATATACAAAGGAGGGGTTTAATAAATGGGCCCAAGAGAGCAATCTAATCCATTATCAGAGATAGCTTTAGCCACATTTGTCATAATAGCAATTTTAATTTTGCTTTTAGAAATGCCTACTTGGGTTGTAAACTTTTCAATAAGTTTTAATATCACTCTTGGTATCGTACTTTTAATGATATCATTATACGTTAACAAACCATTAGAACTTGCTGCATTCCCATCAATTTTGCTTATTGGTACAGTTTTTAGATTAGTTTTATCAATTGCATCAACCCGTTTAATTTTGGCAAAAGGTGATGCCGGCGAAGTTGTAGAAGCGTTCGGAAACTTCGTAACAGGCGGAAATATGGTTGTTGGTGGTGTAATTTTCTTAATTATCACCGTTGTACAATTTATGGTAATCACAAAAGGTGCTGAACGTATCGCCGAAGTTTCTGCTCGTTTTGCACTGGACGCTATGCCTGGTAAGCAGATGACAATTGATGCTGACTTTAACGCAGGTTTAATTTCTCCAGAAGAAGCTGTCAAACGTCGTGAAGACTTGCAAAGAGAATCAAGTTTATATGGTTCTATGGATGGTGCGATGAAATTCGTTAAAGGTGATACCATTGCAGGTATCATTATTACTTTAATTAATATCATTGGCGGTTTAATCATTGGTATTTTATTAAATGGAATGCAACCAGCAGATGCTGTTCAAAAATACACTATTTTAACAATTGGTGATGGTCTTGCAGCACAAGTTCCATCGTTATTAATGGCAATTTCATCAGGTATCGTTATGACTCGTGCAACAGGCGGTGGCGTTGCATTGGGTTCTGATTTAGCTGTTCAAATTTTATCTAAACCAACAAGTTTATTTTTAGCAGCAGGGTTCCTATTATTAATTGCAGTTACTTCAGGAATAACAGGACTACCTTGGTTCCCATTTGTAATATTTGCAGCAGTTCTTATTATGGGTGGTTTATCGGTTTTGGTAAACCAAGATGTTCAACAACAATTGGGTCAATTAGACGCTGTTAAACAAAATATGCAAGATTTAGTTAATCCAAACAAAATGTATGAAAGACTTGGTGTTGACGTTTTATCTTTACAAGTTGGTGCAGGATTATTAGTTATTGCAGACCCTGAACAAGATGGACAATTGTTAGCTAAAATTGCAGCTTTAAGACAAAGAGTTACTGATGACCTTGGTTATATTATTCCAAACATAAGAATTATGGATTCGTCAGCAATCGGCGATAATGAATATTTGATTTCTATTCGTGGCAACCCAGTTGCAACAGGAACAGTTTATCCTGGTAAATTAATGGTTATTGCTGATCAATATGAAGCTTTAGGTAAAACTTTACCTGAAACAGCTATTGTATCAGTTGAACCAACATTCCAATCGCAAGCATATTGGTTAAATCCACAACATATTAATAAAAATGATAAACTTCAAGCGGTTGATGCGGTTGATGTTATCGTAACGCATTTACAAGAATGCGTACGTAAATATGTTGATGAAGTTATGACAAAAACAGATGTCTTAAAATTAATGGAACTTGTAAAATCACAAGACCCAACATTAGTTAACGACCTTGTTCCAACAATCATTTCTACCTCAGATTTAAGAAAAATCTTCGTAAATCTAATTAGAGAAAAAGTTTCTATAAAAGACGTTATCTTTATATTTGAAAGATTATGTGATTATGCAAGATTTTCTAAAGAACCTGATATCTTATCAGAACGTTTAAGAGCAGCTTTAGGTAGACAAATATGCTTATCAAATGCTAATAAAGAAAAGGTTCTATATGCGCTAACTTTATCATCTGAATGGGAAAAAATATTAGATGATAGCTGTCAAAGAACAGAATTGGGAACAATGTTCTTGTTAAATCCAATGCAAGTTCAAGAATTGATTGAATCAACAGCAAATACCCTAATGCGTGCACAAGCAGCAGTTGGCGCTCAACCTGTTATTTTATGTTCGCCTAGAATTCGCTTGCCTTTATATCAAATGCTTGAAAGACATATTCCAACAATAGTTGTTATATCTTATTCTGAATTAATTACTGACATCAGAGTTGAAGCAATTGATACAATTGGAGAAGGATATTAATTATCCATTAAAGCTAAGCCATCAACCAAAACAAATCTCCCCAAAGGAACAACTTCGCAATATTGATTTAAGCTATCTAAAAAACATTTGTTTTCACAAAAACCACCAGAAATACAGATTTTTTGAGGATTTTTTGTAAAATTATATGCGTTAAATGCAATCCCATGAATAAATTTAGAAATAGCAATGCTAGGCTCTAAACCCATTGCAACATCATCCATAATTTTTTCTAAACCAAAAATTCCACAAGTAATTGCATATTTTTCCTGAGTATATTTTAAGTCTTCAATTTTTACATTATAAAATTTTAAAAGCATTTCAATCGTTGCCCCCGTAGCAGAAGCACAAGAACAATTCCAATCCATATCTTTAAATTTTTTATTTTGATATTGAACATATTTAATATCTCGTGAACCTAAATCTAAGGCAATAAAATTATCTTCTAAGTATTTTTTTGCACCATACGCCAATGCAACTACTTCATTTTCATATGTTTCTTTTGATTTATTTAAACTATGACCAGTCGATTTATTATAAATTAAATCTAAATCTTTCAATTGACGAGTCGATATAACGCTATAATCTCGAATATCATTTTCAATTTTTAAAATTTTAGTCCAAGTTGTGCCTGCATCAATATATATTTTCATAACTTACCTTAATTTTAAAAATGCCTCAATTTTTGCTTTTGCGCTATTAGATGGAATTGCATCAATGTCAATATAAAGACCTTGATATTTATTTGCAAGATATTTTGCCAAATTTGTTTTTGAACAAAATGCCTGAGTAAAAAAGATTGTTGGTAAATTTTCATCAACATAAGTTTCTATTTCAAAATCACCAGGAAATCCTGCTTCGACTGCCCTTGTCCAACCAAAAACTTCTGTAGTATTTGGAAATAATTCTAATATTGATAAATCATTTGGTGGAACGCCCCAAAAGCCAAATTTGGCTTCACATGCCTCTAGATTAGAATAATCTTTTTGTTCAACAATATTTTTTGTAATTAATTCAATTTTCTCTCTTAAGGGCAATTTACTTTTTGAAATAGGAAACTTTAGAAGGCTTTTATCATGGCATTTATCTTCAAATACTGTTTGAACAATATTAAATCCATGTTCTTTTAATATTTCAGACACAAAATAAGCGCTGTCGCATTTATCTTTACCAATTGGAGCTAAAATCGTAATTAATCTATCTTTTAAATAAAAAGCATTATTACATATATTTTTTATAATAACGCAATAGGCGTCTGGGGTAAATTTAACATCAGGATAGTTGTAATCAATATCTAAATCAATCCATGTTGCGCATGGAAATAGCTTTTTATATTTATTAATTACATCTATATGAGGATAACCCCAAAAACCTATGATATCTTTATTCATGGTTTTTATTGTACCATAGATATTTTTTAATAAAAAAAAGGGGCCAAAGCCCCAAACTGTCTGGAATTAAGAATAGCTGGAAGTATGAAAAAGATTAATTATATAATTCTATATTTATATGCCTAATACAATTACTCACATGGGTAATATTTTAGGATTATTTAAAAAATACTCCTCATGGAGGAATAAGTGTATATTTGACAGTTATTCGTATTTTTTATACACAATTAGCTAAAATGCAAATATATTAAGAAAAAAATATTTTAAATATAGGGGTTGACAAAAAATATTTTTAGGTGCATAATAAAAATATAAAGATAAAGTGTTAATCAAACACTAATTACTAAATAAAAACAAGAGGTGAGACAACCAAAATGTTAACAATTAGTCCGATAAAAAATGTACAAAGTACAATTAATAACAACATAAGCTTCAAAGCTGGTGTTCGTTCTAACTACGGTGCTAATGTTATCAACAATACAACCGACGTTAGAAAAGAAGGAAGTTTCCTAGGGGATTTCCTTGGAACAATAAAACAATCTCCGCTATTCTATGAAACATTTATGCAAAGACAAGCAAGCATCGAAAAAGGATTAGAAGCGGAACAAAATAAAATTAACGCAATTGCGTAAAAAAGCATTATCAACACCTAACAACACAATCTCGAAGCATAAACAACAAAACAACAGCCTTATCAATACTGATAAGGCTTTTTAATTTAAAAAAGGCTCAAGTTACAATCTTAAGCCTTTTTATTTTTTAAAATTTACGATTTACTATTGCTCGTGCTTAGCTTCAATATATGCAGCATTTGCACTTATGGTTTTTGGCAACGCCATAGAGCACAATCCAATTAAAGAAGCTGCAACCGTAGCACCTACTTTCACAGGAGCAGGAAGAGCCTTGAATTTTTTATAAATTCCTGATTGCGCAATGGTTTCTCTTAATGTTTTATCATCATATTTAATTTTACCGGCAAAATCTGCAATATTATTTTTGACACCAGCAAAGAATTTTTTAGCATTCTTAGAGCATAATGTAACCAAACCAACTCCCGTGCCTACAACGCCTGAATCAAATACTACTTCGCCAATTTGCTTGTATCTATCTTTTTTAATTTCTTTTACAACTTCATCTTTTTCTTGAGATGATAATTTTTTGTTTGTAGTTATATGATATACATCCCCAGGAATTCCAGTGGTGTATTTTGCATTTTCACCAGTTTTTTTAAGCATTTTATAAGTAATGCCATCTAATATCTTGTTTTCTAATGCTAATGCAGCAGCCGCTCCAGCAATACTAGCAACATGAACAGGTTTCATAAATATTCCTTTCTTTATCAACACACTAATTATATAAATAAAGAAATCATAACTATAAAAATTGCCTTTTGATGAACAAAATATTAATTTTTTTGCATTTAAAGATATTTGATTTTTACCTATTTAAAATCAAATACCCGAAATTCAAATATGTTGCAAATAAAATCCAAACTAAATATGGAATTAATAAAATTCCAGACCATTTAGAAACAGAAAAGAACTTCCAAATAGTTAATAAAACAAAAATATCCAATAAAATTATCAAAATAAGCGCAGCTAAAATATTTCTTGAAGCAAAGAAAACAGGACTCCAAATAAGATTTAAAGCCATCTGAATGATAAAATACATATAGCCCATTTCTTTATCTTCATCTATTTTTAAAATATAAATAGCTAAAGAAAGAAAAATCAAAAGATACAATCCGACCCATACTGGAGCAAAAACCCAATTTGGCGGAGATAAGGGTGGTTTTATAAGACTTTGATACCATATTGAATCAAACATGTTTTTATATTGCAAAATTTAAAAAAGAAATTCAACTAGCTAAATAACTTAATTCTTATAAACTTTGTGATAAAATAATAACAAATGTCCACGTAGTTCAGCTGGATAGAACGCAGCCCTCCTAAGGCTGATGTCGGAGGTTCGAATCCTCTCGCGGACATTTTATGCTATTTCCATTTTTAAACAAACGTTTTTTATTTTGTAACTCAATTTACCTGCCGAGATTTTGCTATGATAAAAACCATTAAAATTAAACCGAAAGACTCTTATAAACTTATTGATTTATGCAAAATGATTAAATATTTCTGGGTTGAATACTATAAAAATACATCGCCAAGAAACCAGTTAAAATATATTTTAAAATTCATTTCTCCTGAAACTATAAAAATTGAAATAAAACTAGATAATAAAGAATATTTTTTCATTGAAAAAGATGAAAAAATTGTTGGTTTTTATCAAACTAAAACACAAGAAAATACCTTAAAAATAGGCTATTTCTTTATTTATGAAAAATATAGAAATAAAAAGTATGGAAAAACTATTTTTGAAAAAATAAAAGCCCAAGCAAAAGAAAATAATATAGATAAAATAATCTCTTATGTAAATCAAGACCATAAAAATTCAATTGAAATATTTAAACATTTTGGTTTCAAAAAAATCAAACCCATGGCGATATACCTTGGGTCTGATAATTTTCAATTTGTTTATTTGATGGAGCGCAAGATTTAAAATATTTTTAACTATTCTTTTTGCACCAGCTACTGTTTAACGTATAACCATCATAACATCCTGTGCATTTAACTCCGCTACCATCTGATTTTGGTGTGCACCATAAACACCAAGACCACCAATCCCAACATGATGCACATGCCCATTTGCCACTTGTAAAATTACCGCTACCACCGTCAAAAGTAGCTTTTGAATAAACGGTTCCACCATAAGTAGTACCCCAAGCAGGTGTTGCTGCGCATCCTGCTGATGTGCATCCATTAGCATCACATGCTGTACATTTTGAACCATATACTTCGCTACAAGATACACATTGTCCGTTAATATATGATTGACCAGCAGTACATGTTTGGCATTCGCTTGAACTTGTTGCGCCTGTTCCTGTTGTTGTAGCACCTGTTGGACAAGGAGTACAAGAATATTGACCAGACCATGGGTTATATGTATCTTTTGGACATGGAGTACAAGTAGTTCCATTTATATACGTACCAGCGCCACAAGTATAGCATTTACCACCACTTAAATAATATCCGCTTTGACAAGCGGTGCAAGTATTCAAATCTGTGCATTCAGCACAAGCTGTTAACACACTTGAACATTTTGTGCATGATGTTGATTTTTTATTAGCGCCATAACCTGTTTCGCAGCTATATTTATTCATACCATCGCATTTTGTATCTATAGGGCAATCCGTACATACTTTGTTTAATATATATTGACCATTATCAGGACATTTTATTTGTTTACAACCCGTATTAGATGCTTTTTGATACATATCACCATATACAGCCTTACATAGTTTACATTCAGATTGCGCAGTTGCATCTTGAAATTCATCTGCACCGGAACATGCAACTCTATTTTTACCATCACACTTATATCCTGCCTCACAAGCAACACATTTACCGCTTGATAAATAATATCCAGCTTTACATTGTATACAAGTACTTAAATCAGTGCATTCTAAACAATTTGAAGTAAGGGCAGAAACTGTAGAACATACAGTACAAGACGCAGAATTAGCATTAGCACCTTGTCCACCACCACATTGAATTTGAGATTTGCCATCACAATAATTATCAATTGCACATCCTGAACATTCATTATTTGAATTTAAATAATATCCAGCATCACATTGTATACATTTTTGGTCTTTAAAATCAATACATTCATAACAATGTACTAAAGCCGGAACATTTCTACATACGGCACAGTAATTTGAACCTAAATTAGAGCCTTGTTGTTCAGGGCAATGTTCCTTACTGGTTAAGGTGCAACTGTGATCTAATGGGCATAGTTTACAAGTTGTTTGTCCTTCAATATCTTGATAACTTGTTGCAGGGCATGGTTCACATTTATTTGTTGTCGTATTTAATTTGTAACCAACAGTACATTTTTTACATTTATCTTTTTCGCATAAAATACAACCTGCACCAACTGATGCTGAACAATCTATACATTTACAAGAAGCTGTGTCTTTATATTCTGTTGGTTTACAATTTTTATTACAAGAATAACATGTGTTTTTCTTGCATAAAGAACAATCTTCATCAATATGATCGCAACTTGTTTTAATTGTGTTTGTAGTTAAAGCAGGGTTTTTTAACCTCTTTGTCATAACAGGAGCAAACGCTGCTGTAGCTATAGATACGATTATAAGCATCCCTAGCATTTCAAACATCGAAAAAGCTTTTGAAAATTTCATTTTTGCATTTATTTTCTTAATTAATTGCATTTAATACTTCCATATCTTTTAATTTATACTTACTACAAGTGACAATCATGTCCATCATAACATTTTTTACATTTAACCCCGTCCGTTTTAGGAGTGCACCACAAACACCATGTCCACCAATCCCAACATGGTGCACACGCCCATTTATCATCTGTAAGATGATTATTGGTACTTGTATATGTAGCTATTGCATAAACTGTTCCACCATACCAACCAGTACCACCTTGCGCAACAGCATTACATCCGGCTGATGTACATCCATTACTATCACATGCTGTACATTTTTCACCATATACTTCGCTACATGTTACACATTCTCCATTAATATATGATTGACCAGCAGTACATGTTTGGCATTCGCTTGAACTTGTTGCGCCTGTTCCTGTTGTTGTAGCACCACTTGGACAATTTGTACAAGATGTTGCAGCATATGAAGAATTATATGTATCTTTTGGACAAGCATAGCAAGTACCACCACTTAAATACTTACCAGCACCGCAACCATAGCACTGACCACCACTTAAATAATATCCACTTTGGCAAGCTATACATGCACCATTATTATTGCATTTGGTGCAGGCTGAAATCGTACATTTCTGACAAGCGCATGAACCAGCTGGAGCATACTCATCAGAAGCACAAATTGCGGGACCAGCAGTTCCGCCAATACATTTACTTCCTGCTGGACATAGTTCGCAAAGTCCGCCATTATAATATCTGCCACAATCACATCCTAAATCATTACATGCTGTTCTTGACTCATTTGCCTCTGTTCCTGATGGACAAGGTTCACAAGTTGCTTGTCCAGTATTTGGTTGTATATATCCTGCAGGACATTTTGTTGGAGTTGTAGCCCCTTGTGGACATTTATGCCCAACAGGACATTCTATACATTTGCCATTACTTTTATATGTACCCTCTTCGCAATCAACACATGTTGATAAATTTGTACATTCAAGACAACGACCTAAACCATCAGCCGTTCTACAAATATCACATTTAGCGCTTCCGGCATCTGCACCGGTTCCAGCTGGACAATTTTCACAAGCAACACCATCGGAAGATTTTTGATCCTCGCCACATTTCTGACATTTGCCACCTGTAATATAATAACCTGCTGCACATTTTGTACATACACTTGTATTTGAACATTCTTTGCATTGCTCATGAATCTTTACGGAGCAAAATTCGCATGTAGCAGCGCCCTCATCTGAACCTTTCCCTGCAAGGCAAGGTTTATTTTCTGAACCATCTACAGCCTGACATTCATAATCTTCAGGACATTTAATACAAGATAATTGTCCTTCTAAATTTTGATATGTACCAGCTGCGCATTTTGTACAAGTTTTATCAGCGTTTAAATAATATCCAGCAGCACATTTTGCACAAGTATTTTTACTAGCACAAGCTTTACAAGCCTCAATACCGCAATCTTCACATCTACATATTTCCGTATCATTAATTTCTGGGGGTTTGCATTCATTTGTGCAAGCATAACAAGTATCTTTTTTACATAAAGCACAAGCTGAACTTATATGTTCACAATTTGTTGTTACTTTAACATTAATTTTATTTGTTGTAGTTAATTTTTTTGTTAAAACTGGGGTAAAAGCAGCCATAATACCACCAACGACCATTAAAGACAACACTATTTCCATTAAAGAAAAAGCTTTTGAATCTTTTATTTTATTTAATATATTTTTTATTTTATTAAACATCTAGCTGCATCCTCCTTGTTTGCAACCCCTATTGCCAGTGCATTTATACCAACCGTTTGTTTCCCAACAATCATCACATTCATATGCACCATTTTCTCCATTTGCCCCACATTTACCACATTGCTTCCAATAAGAAGGGCAATAATCACAAGACCACTTACCTGCTGTTGCATTGCTATTTGTTACAGTTGCAATACCATACACAATCGTATATTTATCATCAGTTACATCACAACCTGATTTACTACAACCATTGGTTGCATCACATTTTGTGCAATATTTTCCAAATTTTGTACAACTTAAACAAGAGGTCCCACTCTTATATTGTCCTGATGGGCATTCTGGACATGTTGTCATTGCAACAGTTTCTGCATTAGCGCAAGCTATGCAGCTTGTTTGACCAGTATTTGGTTGATATGTACCAATGCTGCAAGCTGTTTTTGATATACCATCACAATAATATCCAGCAGGACATATTGTACAACCTGTTCCATTTTTATAATACCCTGAATTACAACGAGTACAAGTTGATGAACTAGAACAAACACTGCAATTTGCAATGTTTGAACAAGCATCACAATTACAACCATTTAAATAGGATACTGAGTTGCATGATGTACAGCAATTTAAACTAGAACATTTTTCACAATTTTCAAGTCTAGTATTACATTTTGAACAAACAGTTGCACCTGCATCTGAACTATAACCAGAAGAGCATGAATACATATCTTTTCCATCAGGACAATATGTTCCAATTTCACATTGTTTACAAGCACCATCAGTTTGTTTATATTGTCCTGCTGGACATGTTGTTGGAACATTTTTTTTACATTTTCCATTAGTTAACGTATAACCACTTTCACAAGCAGTACAGCTTGTTGGACTAGAACATGCGGTGCAATACGGAATTAAAATATTACATGCAGTGCAAGATGTACTTCCAGCAAGCGAAGTTGTACCGCCAGAACATTTAGTTCGACTAACTCCATTACACCAATATTCTGCTGTGCATTCAACACAACTTCCACTGCTGACATAATGCGTACTTATGCATTTAGTACAAGCGGACGTGCTTTTACATTCAATACAATTTGTTTTTTGACTATTACAAGGATGGCAATAGCTATTACCTGCGTTTGAACCATAACCTAAGCCACAAAGAATTTTTTCTTTTGTTGTACAAGAATGCCCCTCATCACAAGATTTACAAGTAGTTTGACCGGGAGCATCTTGATATGTTCCACCTGTTGCTGTTGCGCTGTTAGCCGACATTGTGCAAGCAACACAATTATTTCCGGATTTTTTATATCCAACATCACATCTTTGACAAACACCACCAGCACCGCATTCTAAACAACCTTCTGAACAATCTACGCATTTGCAATTAACCGTATCTTTATACTGGTTAATTCCGCAGTCTATTTTGCAATGGTAACAAGTATTCCCCTTGCATAAAGTACAAAAGGCATTAATTGCACCACAATCTGTCTTAATTGAATTTTGCGCTATTGCCTTTTTTTGATGTTTTTTTGTCATAGAAGGCGCAAACGCAGTTATTATAACTGAAACAATTATTAAAGATATGAGAACTTCAACTAATGAAAAAGCTTTTAAAAATTTCACGAGACCTCTTGGCTATCCGTTAACAATATCCCATTGTTATTATATGCCCAAAAAGTCGATAACGCAAACAAAATCGTTCTTTTAATATAATAAAATTATCAAAAATTTAAAATAAAAATTTTAAATTTCTATTCTTCCCTCTAAGGCCCTTGCAAGAGTAATTTCATCAGCATATTCAAGCTCGGAACCAATTGGAATTCCAAAAGCAATTCTTGTAATCTTTATATTAAAAGGTTTTAATAATTTATTAAGATATAAACTTGTCGCCTCACCCTCAACAGATGGATTTAATGCTAAAATAACTTCTTTTATATCATTTTGATTAATTCTATATAAAAGTTCTTTTATTCTAATATCATCTGGTCCAATACCATCAATGGGAGAAATTAAACCTTGTAAGACATGATATTGCCCATGGTATTCGTTTGTTTTTTCTATTGCCATCAAATCTTTTGTTTCGCCAACAACGCAAATTACAGATTTATTTCTTGTTGGGTCAGAACATATTTCACAAGGGTTAGAACAAGACATGTTAAAACAATTTTGACAATAAGCGATTTTTGTTTTTGCATCAATTAAGGCATTAGAAAAATTTTGAACTTCGTTTTCGCTCATTTTAATAATATGCAAAGCTAACCTCATAGCCGTTTTAGGACCTATTGAGGGTAGCTTTTGAAAATATTCTATTAATCTTGCAAGCGGTTTTGTGTATTCCATATCAATCCATACACCGACTATATCCTAGAATAATCCAGGAATAGAAATACCACCTGTAATTGATTTCATTTTAGCTTCCATTTGATTTGTTGCTTTGTTTGTAGCATCAGATAAAGCTTCTGTTAATAAATCTTCCAACATTTCAATTGTATCAGCATCAACTGAAGCAGGGTTTGATGGATTAATTGCTTCAGGAGTTAATTTTATTGATTTAAATTTTCCTTGTCCATTCAAAACGGCAGTAACAGCGCCATTTCCAGATGTTGAAATAACCTCTATATTCTCAAGCTCGCCTTGTGTTTCTTTGAATTTTTTTTGCATTTTTTGAGCTTGTTGCATAATTTGCATCATATTCATCATAATTTTATGTTTCTCCCTGGTATCTAGTTTATATCTTTATACATTATATGCTATTATATTTTTATATGCAAACAATTACTTATCTAGATGACTGTTTTAATAAAGGAAAATTGTCCAGATGGGCAGATAATGTCATGCCTTTAAAAGTTTTCATAGGTAAATTTAATTGGTACAAATCTGCAGGCGCATCTGATGAATATAAATACACTCAAATGATTATTGATGGATTTAATCTTTGGGAAAGTTTATCTGGCGGATTGGTTTCATTTGAACGCACAATGAATTTATATGATTCAAATATAAATATTGAATGGAAAAGAGTAGAAAGAAAATCGCTTGGCTCTTGCACATTTAATTTCGATAAACAAGGAAGATATTATTCAGCAGAACTATCAATCGGATTATCTGATGGAATTATTCATCACCAATATATGGATGAAAACGAAGTTTTTCACACAATAATCCATGAAATTGGACACTCGATTGGTTTGGGACATTCTAAAACAAAAGGCGATATCATGTATGTTCCACATGAATATGGAGTCGTTAATATTTCTGATAATGACCTTGAAACCCTGAAATGGCTTTATAAATTTCCTGTTGGAAAAACCGAGGGTGAAATTTTAGCACAATATGCAAATTATAACGCCAAAAGTTTAGATGAATTAGTTTACAAAATCAACAAAGAAGGATATAAATCCGATTTTGAAAAAACAAAAGAAGAAATCTTAAAAACAAGCGAACCAACAAAAGATTTACTGCAAGAAAATGAAAATATTGGCGATTTAAAAAAATATTTAATGCAAATAAACAATTTAAATTTAAATGTTAACTATAAGCCAAAAAAATAGTTACTCTTCAATCAAACTAAAGCGCAAAGTACCTTTATCATCAATTATTTCATTCCACATATTTTTTGGACGCACCCAAGTCTGTCCATCTTTAATTGCCTGATAAACAATCATTTCTTCATCAGTTTCCGAGTGTTTTGCAAAAGCAATTATTTTATAAACATTTCCCTTGTAATGTTTATAGGTTTTTCCTATTGTTATTTCTTGCATAAAGCTTAGTGTAACATTTTTTATCAAAAAAGCAAAAAAAAATATTTAGAAGTTTCTTAAAAATAAGCTAGGACGAGGAAAAAACATGCTATCCCCAATAAGAAATATAACATTCACAAAAATCTACAAAAACCAACGTACAAAACAAAATAAACCACAAAACCAAACCAATACAATTAACCAAACATTCTTAAATAATGCATATTACATGCCATTTTTAGGAAAAGAATCATTCTTTTCAACTTTAGATAAAAATTATTTTCAATTACCTCAAATAGAATTTGAAAATGGTACAAAATATCAATTAAGACCTGACGAATGTCAATTAGAATGTGCTAAAAAACTATATGAGGGCGATGATGTTGTTTTCTGTGCACCAACGGGAACAGGAAAAACCGCAGTTGCTCATTATATAATGACAAAAAACCTTAACGAAGGCAAAAAAACAATATATACAACTCCTCTAAAAGCCCTAGCAAACGATAAATTAAGAGAATTTAGAAAAATTTACGGAGAAGAAAACGTAGGTTTATTGACAGGCGATATAAAAATCAATACAACAGCGCCAATTCAAATTATGACTTGCGAAATTTATAACAACCAAACTCTTCAACTATCAAAAAATCCAAGAAATATTGCAACGGTAATTTTTGACGAAGCTCATTATTTAGGAGATAAAGAACGAGGAAATGTTTGGGAAAATTCAATCATAAACACGCCATCTGATGATATTCAAATTCTTTGCCTATCGGCAACAATTGGCAACAGCGATGATTTACGCAATTGGATACAAAAACTAAATCCAAACAGAAACGTTTCAAAAGTTGAATTACCATCCCAAAATCGCCATGTTCCTTTGATTTGGCATCTTTATAAACCAAAAACAAAGCAACATGCAGCCTCCATTAAACCAATTATAAAAAAACAAATAAACTTAAACGATATTAATCCAGATAATTTAACTCAAAGACAAAAAAGAGCTTGTGAAATTTTATTCAGAAATCAAAATAATATTCAAGGATATTACGAATTAACAAGTGAAGAATACCAACAAGCAGCATATGATTTTCTTGCAAAATTTGAAGATATAAAAGACGACGAAATGAAGCTTTCTAGTTTAGAAGAAAGATTAAAAGCTCTTTATCCTAACATGCCAGAAACGCAAATCAAAGAAGTTGCACAATTTTTGGCTTCTGAAGAAACTCAAGAAATCGACGCAATTCATACAATGCATCTAGATGATGATTATGCCACTTTAATTACCGACTTAAACAAAGAAGATATGCTTCCGGCGTTGATATTTAAGCTTTCAAAAAATGCTTGTTTCAATATTGCAATGAGTTTAAAGGAACAAAAAGTTGATTTAACAACACAAGAAGAAAAAGAAGAAATTAAAAGAATTATTGATGAATATAGAAATAACGATATTTATCTTGGAAATTCTTTTGATATGGAAATGGTTTTAAATGGCTATGCATACCATCATTCAGACATTTTGCCTCATTACAAAAAATTAATTGAAGAATTATTCTCTAAAAAACTTTTAAAAACTGTTATAGCAACATCAACGCTATCTGCAGGCATCAACATGCCAGCAAGAACAGTTGTTATTTCAGATACTTTCTACAAAAAATATAATCCTAAATCAGGTGAAATAGAATTCACTCCGCTAAGCGCAAATGATTTTCATCAAATGGCCGGAAGAGCAGGCAGAAGAGGAATTGATAAATTAGGTCATGTTGTTTTTTATAATCTTGATACCCCGCAAGACGGTTTTAAAACAGACTTAATGAAGAAAAAACAAGCAGGAGAAAAAGTTAAAACATCTAAAAACTTTGATAAATTACCTGACGAATTAGCCTTAGCTTATGAATTATTAGATTCAGACGCCAACAACTTAAGAAGTTACTATAAGCCAGATTGGTGCTTATTAGCTCAATATATTGAAGAAAATCCAACAAACGATAAATTAAAAGATTTAATCGATTTATCGTTTAAAATTCATAGTTCAAAAGAACCTCAAAAAGACGCAAATAAACTTTTAAACAAATTCCACAACTATGAAGTTGTTCTATTAAAAAATGGCTTTATAGAAAAAGATAACAAAGGCAATATGCATCTAACTCCAAAAGGAAGAATTTTAAAAATGTGCCAAGGATTAAATCCATTAGTTTTAGCTGATTTAATCTACAATGAAAAATTTGACGGAGTTATGATGGAAAACTTATGTCAAATGGCAGCTTATATTGCAGGTTCTTCAAACCAAATTGAAGAAGAAGGCATGACAGAAGAAATAGAGAAAAAATTAATCTCCATTTTTGGTGAAGAAGCTTGGGAAAACGACATTAAAGAAGAATATAGAAAAACTCAAAGTGCATTTTTAGAAGCGCAAGCTCCAATTTTAAGAAGCCAAACAGAAGGAAGAGTTTCCCCTGATGATATTGCTATTGCTGATAGTTTCTCAGGATTTGCAGCATTTTTATTTTCAAGATTAAATATAAGTAATAAAAATCCTAAAGATTCAATTGAAAACTTTAGAAAAATAACAGGAAGCATTCCATCTGTTGCTGTTAAAGTTAAACCAAAAGAAAGCGAAAAAGGCAAAATAAAAGAAATTTCGCCATCACAAAAAGAATTAATCAGAAAATCAGGCGAAGGAAACATCTATAAAATAATCGCCCAAACAATTTCTACATTAAAACAAATCGACAAAATATGTGACTTTGCTTTAGAAAATAAATCTTTATATCCAAACCAAAGCTACTATGAAGATTTAAAAGAAAACGCTCTTATCTCAAGAGAACTGTTAGAACAAATACCATTTAATGACGAATTATCCTTATGAGAATAACTCTGAATATACTAAATACATATAAAAAACAAGCAAAAAACAATATCAACAATTATTGTTCATTTCCTAAAACGACTGATAGCTTTGAAAAAAGTCAAATAAACTTTCAAGGTGTAAAATGTGCCGAAAGCAGATTTATGATTAGAGATATTGAATACATGCATTGTCCTGCTTGCGGATTATTAATGTTAACAAAAGCACAAGTCAAGGCTTTTGTTTCTGATGTTTGCGGAAGAAAAGGTCCAGATTTAGCAGCTGCGCTTGAAAAATATGAAGACGAATCTGTTTTTGTAAAAGACGAAAAGAAAAATCAAAGAAAATCAATCTATAGACCTCAAAAACAAGAAATCGTTAATATAATTAAAAAATTAGCAATTGAAAATCCTAGTCTTTCTTTGGTTCAATTAGTTCAATTAAAAGCTGATGAATACCTACAAAGTCTTATAAAAGAACAATTAATAATTGTAGGAGAATTAGAACAATATATTCAACAGGAATTAAAAGACGAAGAATATAAAAACGCAAAAACAATAATTAATGAATACACAAGCCAAATAAAAGGCGAAAACGAAGTTGAATTCAGAAGAAGAGCTTTTATTTCTGCTCTTGAAAACGTAACAAATGACACACAAAAACAACAAAAAATAACAGAAATAGTTTCAAAACTACCAACTTCAGATACAAGAATTGATTCATTCTTTGTTAAATATTCTAAAAAAGGAAGAACTTCAAAAGAAATTGCAAGTAAATTTGTCGCCCAAAGCATTCCAACGGCTGAACACTTAATTCCAAAGTCAAAAGGCGGCAAAAATATGACAACAAATTATATCTGCGATTGCGCAGATTGTAATTCTGCAAGAAGCAATACGGATTTTGATAAATGGATAGAAGAAAAACCACAATTAAAAACAAATCTGCAATTTTATTTAGAAGATGTACAAAGAGCAATTGATGCTGGCGAATTATCATCTGATTATGATTTATATATAGAAGAAATCATAGAAGTCATCAAAGATTTAAGTAATGGCAAAATAAAGCTTCAAGTTCCAAAATCCACGACAGATGTTCAATACAAAGCCACAATGCAAAAAAGAAGAATTGAAGTTGACAAAATAAAACAAAAAATATCTAAATTATTCTTAAGAAAAAGAGATCTTAAAAAAGAAGTTGCAAAATTAGAAGGACATGAAAATTATTTAAGCATTGTCCAATATCAAATTATGCAAAACAACATTAAATCAACGCAAGATGAGATATCAACAATAGAAAGAAGACTAACTGATATTTCAGAAGAAAAACAAGAACTAAAAACAAAAATAGAAATAGCAGAAAAACAGCATACAGAAGATGAACTCATAGAAGAAGCGCAAGAAGAACTTAAAAACCTTGATAGAAGAGAAAGCTCTCTAAATATTCGATTAATAGAAACAAGGCAAAGATTATCAGAATTAAACGAAAAAAGAAGAATGTTATCAGAAATTCTTCCATCTATTGAAGAAATTGAATCTTCGATTGGAGAAAATCTCAAAATAGCAGAAATTGAAGCTATAATTACTCAACAAATAGAAGCACTAGAAAAATCAGTAACTGATGAAAGATATATTCTTGATAGGCTCATAGATATTGAAATAGAAAACAAAGAATTAAATCAAGAAAATGAACAAATCATTGCAAGATTAGGTTCAATCCCGCAAGATAAAACCGATTTTGAAAAATACAAAAAATACATAAGATTATGTGAACAAGCAGAAGCAATAGAGCAGGAACAATCTAGCAAATCAAAATATCTCGAAGTTCTATCTGAAGCTCAAATATTAATGAAAGATATTATTTTTGAACTTTCGCAACACGATGATGTAAAATACTTTATAAATCTTGAGACAATTGAAAATAATAAAGAAGAACAAGAAATCATTCACGAAAGATTACAAGAAATTCCGCAAACAAAAGATAAAATTGAAAAATTAAAAGATAAAATTTTAATAGAAAAAATTAAAAATATTTCAGAATTAAGAAATGAAATCAAAACAATAGAAGATACTATTGCATATAATAGCGAAATCTTAAGCAAATTAAAACACTACAAAACAATGACCAACGAAGAATTCAGAAGACTTCTGAGCCTAATATACTAAAATGAAAATACTATTTAACACATTAATTGCAAAAAATAATATAAATAAAGACAAAAAGGCATCAAACCCTTTATTTTTCAAAGGTTTTGATTGCCCTCAAGATAGCTTTGAATTAAAAAATTTATATAATATCCCTTGTCCTATTTGTTCAATCCCAATGATTAGAAGAAATCAAATTGATAAATTTGTCGCAAGCGTACAAGATAAAACAGGAAACGATTTAATCCAAGAACTTCAAAAATATCAAAAATATTACCACGAAACAGAAGCTCTTGCTGCATCTGACATCATTCTTGAGGCAGGTAAAAATACAGGCGAAAATATTAAACAAATTGTTGATAGATTAGCTCAAAACAATGAAGCTGCACAAAAAGATAGAATATTAGATGAAATTGATAAAATGCGCAGAATTGCAAACAGTCTAACTCAGCAAGAACAAAAATCGTACAATATAATACTTGATGAATATGCTGCTTGCATAACTCATGACGAAAAAACAATGAGCCCAGATGAATTATGTGTAAAATTATTATCGGTTATAAAAAATCAACAAAATGTTAGAAAAAGAATAGAAAAAACCGTTAAAAGACTTCCATCTGAAAGCGAAGGTTCTGCAAAATTCTTTAAAAGAAATATGGGCAAAAGCCAAGCAGAAATAGCATCAAGATTGGTTACTCCATCATACATAACTTGCGAACATATAAAACCAAAATCAAATGGTGGCGCAAATAATACAGCAAACTATCTTGCTCAATGCGAAGATTGTAATTCTAAAAGAAATAACAAACCGTTTATGGAATGGATTAATTCTTTTCCTTTATTCCCAAGAAATTTCAGAATGTATATCGATGCGATATTACAAAAACTTGAAAACGGCGAACTATCTTCAAAATATGATTCTTATTTGGAAGATGTTACAACAACAGTTGCAAAAGAAACAAACGGAAGAGTTAGAATAGAAGCGCCAAAAATAAAAAGAGCATTCGAAGCAGTGGATGGCGAATTGAGCATAGAAGAATATCTTTCTACTTTTAAGGCAAAACTTAGAATGCAAAAAGGCGAACTTAAAAGTATGAAACGTGAAGCAAGTGGATATGAAATAAACCCACAGTTTCATTTAATTGTTGAATACAACAAAATGGTTCGAGAAAGAACTGGGCTTTATAGAAAATTAAAAGAGCAAGAAAAAACAACCTCAACAAAAAAAGATATTTTAGACAGCTGTTATAAAAAAATTAATGAATTATCTGCAAGACGAGCAAAATTTGCTGAAATGAAACCAACAGACAAACAATATAATGATGCAAGAACCCAAATAAGAAAAATTGAAGCATTTTTAGAAACAAAAGATATACCTGAAATTGAAACTCAATACAATGAAGCAAAATCAAAACTTGAAGAAATAAAAGGAAGATTATCAAGATTAAATAGCGATATTACAAATATTGAAAAGAAAATAGATTTTCCACAACAATTTCAAGATATTATCAATGAAAAAAAAGCACGACTTAGCGATTTGACAGAAAAAGTTAAAAGAGAAAAACCTGCCAAAATCTCTTCTCAAGAAACAATGATTAAAGATATCGCTCAACTTGAAGAAGAATTACAATTATTAATTCAAGCAAATGCATCACTAGACACATCGGCTTCTACTGGCAAAGAAGTTGTTGAATATAGACACTTCTTAGCTCTTCTTGAAAGAACTAAAACAATGAAAGCAGCAAATGAAAATCCAAGAACTAAAACTCTTCCAGAAGATGCTGAAATATTAGAACTTGCTACACAAAAAATTGAAGAAAATTTAGATATGCTAATTACTCACAATCCAAGTGTTCAATATCAAAGAAATCTTGATAAGATTGCCGATATAAGCGCAACGATTCAAAAAGCATATGAAAATTTGGAAAGAACAAGAGAACAAAGCATACAACAAAAAGCATTATTAACAAAATTGGAACAATATGAGGCTGAAATCACTACATTAAATACAGAAATAGAAGAACTATCCAAAAAACTTGAAGAAACAAAAAAATTATTCAATGCAGCAACTTCTGAATTTATGATTTCTTCTCTTGAAGATGAAATAGCATGCAAAGAAAAACTTTTATTAAACTTTGAATTAGGAAATATTTCCGAAGAAGATTTTTTAATGGAAGCAACTTCTCTATAATTTAAATTTCAAATATAGCAAGGGTTTTAGAGATTTTTATTAAGTTATGTAACAAAAAAAGTATCTCCTGAAATCATACTTTGTATATCGTTTTTATATAAATGTAAGCACGAAACAAACAATTTTAAAGGAGCTATAAAATGTCAGCAGTAAACAGTGTATCATCCACAACAAATACTCAACCAGCACCAGAAGTGGCAGGAACAATTGCAAATGCAGGCTCATCAAGCGAAAGCATTTTTACATCATCATCAGCACCAGCACCAAGCTCAGGTTGGGTTGCATAATATAAAGGAATTTAAAATGGCAGATTTCAAGTTAAACAATTTTTTACTTGGTGCCCTAGTTTTAATTTCTTGCACAATGTTTATCTGGACAATGAATTATATAAGCGCATCAAACAACTCTCAAATACCAACCGCAATTTCAGCATTTAATGCATAACCACATAAAATAACCCCCATTAAAAAAGATTTATTAATAGTGCATACGGGTTGGCTATTAACAAAAAGGCGAAAGCTACTAGACAAACAAAGAGAACAACTGAAAAAGAGTCTTCAAAAGAGGCTCTTTTTTGGCGTTTTAAAAAGTTACAAAAACTATTGTTATTAATGCCACATCACTATAAAAACATAAACTAGCAATAGTTTATTAAATCAATGAAATTTTATAGTATTTTTGCAAATTTTAAAAAATTCGTATAGTATTTAATTAGAGTTTACTTAATTAATGTCAAAATTTAGGAGGAAGCATGACAAACACTCAAGAAAAAAGAGAGCATATTATAAAACAATGCGAGGAAAATAATGTCAGATTCATAAGACTACAATTTTGCGACATTAATGGGGCAATGAAAAATTTATCATTACCAATAAGCCAACTAAACAAAGTTTTAAATAATGAAATCATGTTAGATGGTTCTTCTATAAAAGGTTTTAGAAGCATTGAAACATCTGATATGTATTTCTTCCCTGATTTAGATACTTTCGTTATTCTTCCATGGTGTGAAAGAGATGGCGAAAATGTTGCAAGAATAATCTGTGATATTCATAATTCAGACGGAACTCCTTTTGAGGGTTGCCCAAGATGTAATTTAAAAAGAATGATAGCAAGAGCAGAAAAACTTGGTTTCAAAATGAATGTTGGACCAGAAGCAGAATTTTTCATCTTTGAACGTGATGAAAAAGGCGAAGCAACAACAATTCCAAACGATAAAGGTGGTTATTATGATGCTGCTCCTGCTGATATGGCAGAAGATATAAGACGAGATATCGTAAGAACATTAGAATCTATGAATTTTGAAATTGAAGCATCTCATCACGAGGGTGCTGATGGTCAACATGAAATAGATTTTAAATATGCAGACGCATTAACTGCAGCAGATAATATAATCACTTTTAAGTATGCAGTTAAAAGCATTGCAAATGAATACGGAGTACATGCAACATTTATGCCAAAACCAATCTATGGCATAGCAGGTTCTGGCATGCATTGCAACTTGTCTTTATTTAAAGATGGGCAAAATTCATTCTATGCTCCAGATGAAGAATATCAGCTTTCAAAAGAAGCAATCTATTCAATAGGAGGCGTTTTAAAACACGTTAATGCATTTACTGCAATCACAAATCCTTTGGTAAACAGCTATAAAAGATTAGTACCTGGTTATGAAGCTCCTGTTTACAAAGCTTGGAGCATTGCAAATCGTTCTGCATTAATAAGAGTACCAGCGAAGCGTGGAAGCGCTACAAGAATAGAGCTTCGCTCTCCGGACCCATCTTGTAACCCATATTTAGCCTTATCTGTTATTTTAGGTGCAATTTTAGATGGTATCGAAAATAAAATCGAACCACCAATGCAAGTTGAAGAAAATATCTATGAAATGAGCAAAAAAGAACTTAAACAAGCAAATATTGAATCATTGCCTGGAACATTACTAGAAGCTGTTTTCCTTCTTAAAAAAGATGATGTTATAAAAGAATCTTTAGGAGAGCATATTTTAAATGAATTTATAACTGCAAAAGAAATAGAATGGGATAGATATAGAACTTATGTAACTCAATGGGAATTAGATTCTTATTTAAATGCATATTAAACACTAAAAAACGAGGCTTGAAGCCTCGTTTTTTTTATAACTAATTATTTGAAATTATACCTCAACTTCCGGATTTGTAGTTCTAATTGATTCAACACCGCCTTTGGATTTAGACAAACCTTTTTCTTTGTGTTTTTTAACTTGTCTTTCCAATTTGTCACATACAAGATCAATTGAGGCATACATACTTTCGGCTTGTTCTTCAACTCTAATTGTTTCGCCGCCAATTTTGCAATTAATCTCTGCTATGTGAGAGTCGTTAACGGAGGGATTTTTAATAACCGATAAAATTGCATCAATTGCATCAATTTGTTCATAGTGAGCTGCAACTTTTCCGGCTTTTTCTTTGACGTAAGCTTTGATTGCATCTGTGATTTCGATGTTACGTCCATTAACGTGGATGTGCATAGTTTTCTCCGTTTCTAGCAAGATAATCTCCATCTTTGCATTTATATATTATACCCTATTTTAAAGTTTTTTAAAAGGAGTTTGATTTAAAAGTTAAATTACTTTACTTAATTTTTATGAAGCTTTATAATGTAACTTGCGAAAGCTTTTGAGGTAATAATGGAAAAAGATTTATTTAATTTATGTAATAACAAAATAGCAAATATGAGCAATTATATAATGTTCACAATTAAAGCTCGACAAATGGAATTAACTCCCGAATTAAAGGCAAAAAACAGAGCCCCAATCGCATTATCAATGGGCGCTCCTGTTGAAAAAGTTCCTGAATATGTAATAAAAAAATCAATTGAATATATGAATGTTGATTCACTTCACACATATTCAACTCCAAAAGGGGAAGCTAAATTTTTAGAAGCTGTTAAAAACAGAATGAAAGCTCGCTTTAATGTAGATTTAGATTCAAAAAGCGAAATATTTTCCCTAATCGGCTCAAAAGAAGGTATATCAAACCTTGTAAAAGCTTTGGTTAATCCAAAAGAAAATGAAAAAGAACAAGATGTAATTATGGTTCCAAACCCCGGATATGCGTCTTATTCTCAAATGATTAACGTTGCTAATGCAAAATTTTATGGAATTGATTTAAATAAAGAAAATAATTATCAACCTAATTTAGAAGAGGTTTTATCTAAATACATAAAAGAAGGTAACGACCCAAGCAAAATTAAAGCTATTGTTGTAAATTATCCAAATAATCCATTGGGTTGCACATGTGATTTTGAATATTTACAACATTGCGTTGATTTTTGTAATAAGCACAACATAATTTTGATTTCTGATAACGCATATTGTGAAATGTATTACGATGAAAAATACAAACCTCATTCAGCACTAGAATGCAAAGGAGCAATGGATTGCTGTATTGAAATGTATAGTTTTTCTAAATCTTATGCAATGACAGGTTGGAGAATAGGCTATGCTGTTGGAAATAAAAAACTTATAACTATGCTATCAAGACAAAAATCAACAGTTGATACAGGTATATTCAAAGTTCTTCAATATGCTGCCGCAGATTTATTAGAAAGTCAAGAAGGACAAGAATATATCGACAAACAAAACATAAAATTCAAAAATAAGTTACAAAAGTTTGTTGATGGTTTAAATTCATTGGGCTACAAAGTTGAAATGCCTAAAGCAACATTCTATTTATGGATGGAAATTCCAAAAAGATATAATGATTGTTCCGAATTTGCAAAAGATATGCTTGAAACATCAGGCATTGTTATAGTTCCTGGAACTGCTTTTGATAAAAATGCAACAAGATATGTTAGATTATCTGTTGTGGCTTCTGATGATGATTCAAAAGAAGTAATTAAACGCATGAAAGAAGATGGCTTCTATTTTGAAAAATAAAATTGTAATTATAGATTATAATTCAGGAAACATAAAAAGCCTTGGAAATATGCTTTCATTTTTAGGATGCGACTATGTATTATCTTCAAAAAAAGAAGAAATCTTAAACGCAAAAAAACTTCTCTTCCCTGGACAAGGACAATTTGCACAAGCAATGGACAATCTTAAAAAAACAGATTTAATCGATACAATCAAGGAAAGCATTGATAAAGGAGTTGATTTTTTAGGAATTTGCCTAGGATTACAAATATTATTTGAAAAAAGCGAAGAAGCCCCAGGAGTTGAGGGACTAGGAATTTTAAAAGGCGAAGTTAAAAAATTCCAAAAAGGAAAAACTCCTCAAATAGGTTGGAACAAAATTCAAACAACAAAAAATAATTCATATCTTGAAGATGATTATTTTTATTTTGTTAATTCATATTATGTCGTTCCTGATGATGAAAAAATTATTTCTTCAACATGTAATTATGAAATAGAATTTTGTTCATCTATTCAAAAAAATAATCTTAGTGCTGTACAATTTCATCCAGAAAAAAGCTCAGATGCGGGTATTAAATTTTTCAAAAAATGGCTAGAATTATAATTATGAAAAAACTTATTTTATTACTTATTATATTTTTTAATATCTATATAGCGACAAATGCCAATATTTTGCCACACTACAGTAATGGCTTAAGAAGATATGGAATTGGCTATACAAAAGTTGAAAGCCCTCTGGAAATGAGAAGAGAAGCAAAAGAAGATGGCGAACTTTTAGAAAAACTCCTTTTTGATTACAAAGGCAATGCAACTTGTTCAATCAATAAAGACAGATGCCCAATTGAAGAAATTTTTTCAGTTTATTCTCGTGAGAAAAAAATTGCCCTTTTAACAACTCTTGATGAATCACAAGGCTGGTCTTTGGTTTGTTTTAACCAAGCAACAACACCTATTTGCGGATGGGTAAAAGAAGAAAACAAATACTATAATTGGAATGATTTTTATAGCATTTTTGGTAAAAAATATGGCATATATTTATTCAAAGATATGCAAAAAAACGATAAAATTTTGTATTCTGCACCAATGAAACAATCAAATTCTGTTGGTTCTATCGAACTTCCAAAACATATTTCCCCTTGGTTAGTCAGAGGAAATTGGATTTTGGTTAAAGTGCATGATATTAACAACCAATTTAAAACAGGATGGATTAATTTCAGAGGAAACGACGGCAGACTTAAAGTTTTTGTGAAGTTTTAACAATGCTTTTAGGCTTATAAGAACAGAAACAAGTCATATTAACGGGCAAGTAACACTAGAAGGCTATAAACAAGCAGGAGAAGAATTAGGACTTGAATATTATGAATATGATGCGTTTTTAGATAGCAGAACTTCAACTCTTTGCCGTGATTTAGATAAAAAAGATTCAAAGTATCAGAGGCAGAAGTCGGTATAAACTATCCTCCGATGCATCCGAACTGTCGTTCGACTACGCAATTAGTGCTAGATGAGGATTACTCACAAGAAACTAAATACTATGGCAATTCAAAAGAAGAAGCACCAAAATTAGAAGAAAAAGAAGCACCTAGAATATCGGGAGTTAAACAAGGAAAACCAATGTCTTGGAAAGAGGCAAATAGTGGTAATGTAAATCCAAACTATTTAAAAGGTGGTGGTTATAATTATAATTGCCAATCTTGTGTTGCGTGTTTCGAAGCTCGCTTAAGAGGCTACAATATTTCAGCATTACCATATAGTAAAAACAATCAAGCAATGCAAGAATTATCTCTAAATCCTACTTTAGCTTTCAAAAATGCAAAAATAATAGACAGCAATGCAAATAGTAAAAAAGAATGTATTGATTGGTTAAACTCTATAATAAAGCCAAACGAAAGATATGCCTTTGCACATATAAATCAATACGGCGGTCATATTTCAATAGCGACAAAAACAAAAAGCGGTAAGTTAAAATTATATGATCCACAAAGCGGGGAAACAAAAACTAGTAAGATATTAAATGGTGTTATTTATGAAAAATTATACAAAGGTGAAAAAATTAATATACCGCCTAGAATATTTAGAACAGATAATTTAGAGTTAGATTTGGACTTATTTAATAAAATATCAACAAAAATATAATTACCAATAGGCAATTAAGTCATTAAGATATTCTTCTTTGGTTGCGTATCGAATTTCATCGTCTTTCACTAAAATTTCAGAAGCTCCAACTCTTTCTTTATTTTCAACTGCCAAATATACAGTATAACCTTTGTATGGTTCATTAAAAATAGGGTGCAAGATTACTTTTTTAAACCCATCCTTCTTTGCAAAATCTAAAACTTCTTGAGGTATTTTCATACATTTATTATGCCACTTTAACAAACCAATTTAAACCCCATTATTAAAAAACATGAAGAAAAAGCGGTTTTGTATTTGTAAATTCTAACGGAAATTTACACAATCCGAGAAATTTAATACAAAGGCGGTTTGAACCTTTATTGCAAATAATGTTTAACGACAAAAAATATATGAGATTCTACGACTTAAGAGGTACTTACGTAGATATTTTATTATCTCAAGGCATCCCAATTAAATATATACAAAAACAGGTTGGACATTCCAATTTTAATACTACGATGAATGCCTACTCGAAATTAATTAAAGACGTCAACGAAAACGCAATAAATATTCTTGAAAAAACTGTGAACATTTTGCGAACATTTGAGGATTATAAAACAATAAAAAATTTGCGTCTGGCGCGATTCGAACGCGCGACCTATCCCTTAAAAGGGGAGTGCTCTACCTGCTGAGCTACAGACGCAAATTTTAAACTTTATTTAATTGTCACTGTCTTCCTCAGCAGGTAGAGCACCGTGCTATATCTTCGTTTCAGCGAGCTTCACCGTGTGCTGAGCTACAGACGCAAATTTTAAACTTTATTTAGTTTTCAAAACATTCAATTTTCAACAATCTTTCCGATTGCTTATTAACTATAACAAGAACAAATTTTTACGTCAAACATTTTTTTACAATTTTTTAACATTACCCAAAAGAATATCTCCAAATGTCGAATTTAAAAGAAAAAACATCCTGTTAATTTTTAATTATAGACATCAGAAAGGTTGAAAATGAAAAAAATTTTACTAGGGCTTCTTATATTATTTTCACTATCTCTTAATTGTTTTGCAAAAGATGATATATATTTTGTTTCAGATTGTCAAGAAAATACCACGCAAATTCAAAAAAAATGCGATAAATGTACAATAGAAGACGATGAATATTGCATTTATAATCAATGTTTCTTCGATAAACATTACAAAAGAATGAAAAAAGCGCTTTGTTTAAGTGCAAAACAAGAAAATAATATCGATAAAATCTATAAATGCTTTAAAACAGATATGGAAAACCAGCATCTAAAATATAGAATTACTAAAAACAAGCTTCTTGATATGCTTGAATGCGAAAATGACTGTTATAAAGAGCAAATAAAAGCTCTTAAAGAACTTAAAAAAGAAACAAAAGAAAAACTAAAAGATTACAAAGAAGACATCAAAGAACAGCTCTGCAAAAATCAATACAAAGATTACAGAAAATTTTTAAGACACGAAAAAAGAAAAATGAAAAAAATTGTAAAATACTCGGCTGTATATAAATTTCCTTGCACAGATTGTTGTAAATAAGAAAAAAAGCGCTTAAAATTAAGCGCTTTTTGTTAACATATTGTAACAAAACATCTTTTTTTCTAAAGTTTGGCTCTAAAACTGTCGAAATATCATCTTGTAACAGTTATATGGAAAAATGGGTGACAATATGACAGACGGTGTAAACGGATTAGGCGATTACAAAGAATACAAAAGCAAATTAAAAGATATCGTAAATAAAGAAAATGGAAACAAAACCGAGCTTTTTAAAGATATTGAACTCGATAAGTTTGAAAAAGGCGATTGGAAAGATTTTGCTGAAATAATTTCAGACAACAAAATTACCAAAGAAGAGGAAAAGAAACTTGAAGAAGAGGAAAAAGGCTTTTTACAATTCCTAATTAAACTTTGTTCTGTTACAGACATGAAAGAGTTTGATAAAAATAAAAATGGTAAATTAGACTCTGATGAATTAGAAACATTTGTTAAAGACAATCTTGCAGGAACTGATGGAAATACTAACGATATTTCTATTGATGACTTTGCAAGATATCTATACGATAAAGGTGTCGAGTTAGATGATGACTCTACAACCCCACCTCCAAATAATCCATCAGACCCAAAAGATCCTGCAGATCCAGCAGACCCTACAGATCCTACCGGTTTAAAAACTAAAACAGGAGCAGAATTAACTTCTTCAATACAAACCGCTGACGTTCAATTAACATCATTGTTATATACTGATTCAAATTCAATGGTTAAAAAAGTTGGTGATAAATATGAAGCAAGTGATTATGGCGATTCTGTAACATCTGCAGATCCTGCATTAGTTAGCAAAATGGAACAAGCTGCAACTAAAAAATCAAGCGCAAAAGATGCTGTGAATGCAGCAGCTGGAAACTTTACTGGAAACATTCCGGAAATTAAAAAAGCTTCATCTGCTTATCTAGATTCTATTGACAAAATAGAAGCGCTTGAAGAAAGACAGATGGGACTTAAAATACTTCAAGAAGAAACTTTAAATCAATACAATCAGATTGACTCATCTATTAAAGCAATTGATGCAACGCTAGGTTCATTAGTACATGTATCTGTACCTGCAAAAGAATATGATGAAGAAACAGGAAAATTAAAAAATGGCGATGCAGTATATTCTGCAATCGCAAGAAACCAAGAGATCGATAAATTAATTGAAGAATATACGGCGCAAAAAGCAAAATTACAAGAAGAATTTGAAAAAATTAGCGCAGAAAAAGATAGAATTGATACAGAAGTTACAAATATTGCAACAGATATTGAAGCAGCAAATACCAATGCAACTACAGCAAAAGATTATCTTGATAGATTGTGCGCTGGACAAGAAGATACACTTAAAAAATACCATGAAGCAGTAGATAAATATAGAGCAGCTTGCGATGAATATACTGCCGCTAAAAAAGCAGTTATGGAAGATATTGCTAATAAACTTAAAGAAGCAAGAGCAAAAGAATTAGCAGAAAAAGAAGCAGAAGCTGGTAAACAAAAAAGCATAAATGAAGCTATTGTTGCAGAAAAACCTACTGAAGAACAGAAAAAAATTCAAGAAAATTATAAAGTGCACGAGTCAGCTTACGATTCTTTGGATAGATATGCTTATATCAAAAAACAAGTTAAAGACGGCGGAGAAAATAATCCATACATCCCTGAAGGCGCCGAAGAAGACATCATAGCAAAATATGGTTCTTTACATAACTATTATGTGATGCTAAGCATTTATGGCAAAACGGAAGAAACAGGCGAAACAGATAAAGCAAAAGATGAAAGCGCTATACATACATTCAGCACAAACTGGAAAGAAATGTTTAAAGACGGTTATACTTCAGGTGACATCGATAAAGCATTCACAGATGTAAAAGTTGGTGAAAAAAATCTAACTGAACTGTCTAGAGCAGAAATAGAAGCTTTACTTGAAGATGAAAACACTCCTGTTGAAACAAAAAATATAGTTAATACGTATCTACAAACTCAAATGTTACAACTTGATGATAAATCACAAGAAGCAGCAATATACGCAGATGGTTTAGGCTGGAGCAATCAAGATTCAGATAAAGGTCTTGAATGGAAAGACGCTTCTGGAAAAGTTGTAGACTTATCTGATTCAGATATTTCATCCACAACAGGAATCTTAGGATTCACAAACTTTAGTGGCACAGTGCAAGAAGATAAAACAAGCTTAGAAGCAGAAATAAAATGGTTTGAATCAGAACAAGCAAGATTAAAACCAACAACTCCAGAAGCTACACCTACTGCAGAAACAACTGCTTCCCCTGATCCAGCTACTACAGCTTCTCCTGTTCCTGAAACCACTGAAACAGAAGCACCAATAGGACTTGATACTTATCAAATTTATATTGATGAAAAACTAGCATCTTTGAAAAAAGAATTAGCAGAATTAGAAAGAGCAGAAGAACTAGAAACAACTGTAGATTAATTTATGGAAAGATAAAGTGGAAAAGAACACAATCTAAACTAAAAGGGTCGTATGACCCTTTTTTATTGCATATATTTAAATAAATTTACCCCAACGTCGCTTTAGAACGGTTCTCACTCAATAAGATTGCTCAACGCAATCTTATTTCGTTACACACACTTTTATTTGGCTCCTGAGGGACTTTGTCCCACGTCGCTTTAGAACGGTTCTCACTCAATAAGATTGCTCAACGCAATCTTATTTCGTTACACACACTTTTATTTGTTAATTATTGTAACGAATATAAACTTTTCTGCAATCCAATCTAATTTTAAAACTTTATTAATATATACGTTTTAAAAAGACAATTGAGAGAAGACCCATGACCGAAGTTGAACTTAATGCATTATTTAACATTACTCCAGAGCGAGAAAAAAATGTTTATGCAACAAATTCATTAAAAAATGTTGAAGAAATTCGCAGAATCGTCAGAATTTTCAATATTGCAGACAAACAACGACAAGAAACGTCAAAAAGCATTTCAGCAAGAAGCTTAGTAGCATTTAAGGCTATTTTAACAAGCAACAACTAGGTTTAACAGCCTATTGATAAGCCTGCGCATAGGTTAATATTTTGTCCTGTTAATCCTTTAGCATCGTCAGATATTAAATATTCGCATAATTTAGCTACTTCAATCGGCTTAATAAATCTTTTTTGCGGAGTAACATCAATTACTTCTTGTTTTTCATCTTCGCTAAGTGCATCGTCGGCTAGCGGAGTTTCAACCCAGCCAGGATTAATTTGGTTAACAGTTATGTTGTTTTGAGCAACCTCTAAGGCTAAAGCTTTTGTTAAGCCCGAAAGAGCAGATTTTGTTGCAGAATATATTGTTGCGTTAGCTTCGCCAACCATCCCAGAAATTGAACCAATATTTATTATTCTGCCCCAATTATTTTTTTTCATACCAGAAACAACAAGACTTGATAAAATATAAGCTGATTTAAAATTAACATCTAAAAGATAAGATGTTTCATCGAAAGACATTTTTTCTATCGGTTTATACATATATTGCCCAGCGCAATTAATTAAAATATCTATTGGCGAATTAAAATATTCACATGCTTTGTTATAAAGAGTCTCTATTTCAAACATATCAACCAAATCACAAGGATAATAATTAACTCTGTTAATTTTTCTTCTTCCTGTGAAAAAAATATCATTATCGCTATTATGAGATAACAAACTCATAATTGCATAACCAATTCCTGATGTAGCGCCTGTTATTAGTATATTTTTCATTTATTCATCAATTCCTTCAATTTTAATTTCGGAAGAATTCAAAATTTTTTCATAATATTCTTTAATAATCGTTTCTCTTTGAATATCATCCAAATCTTTTAGTGCTTCTATTGCAACATGAATACTTGGATTTTTATCATACCAGCGTTTAAAATCTTTTGGATTAAATTCAGCAACTTCTTGGATTATTTTAGAATAATCCCTGTCTATTAATTCAGAAGCTTTTATAATAATATCTATCGCTATTTCGCATTGTATTTCGGGTGATAAATCTTGCATAAGCCCCATAAAAGCCTTTAGACTGTCACTTTTTTCATACCATCTTGTAAAATTCTTCTTCATATGACGATTATAGCAGAAAAATTTTTGTATATTTTTTAAAAAAGTACTTGCAACTTCCTTAAATCTCAAATATAATCAATTCAGAGATATAGAAAGGGGTTCATAAATGAACAAAGAAGAATTAGTACAAGAAATTGCTAAAAAAGCTAAAGTTACTCAAAAAGAAGCTGCTGAAGTTTTAACAAGCTTAGTTGAAACAGTACAAAAAACAGTTGCTAAAGGTGAAAAAGTTACTTTAGTTGGTTTCGGTACATTCGAATCAAGAAAAAGAGCTGCTAGAACTGGTAGAAACCCACAAACTGGCAAAGAAATCAAAATCGCAGCTAAAACTGTTCCAGCATTCTCAGCTGGTAAAAAATTCAAAGAATTAGTAAACAAAAAATAGTTTTTTGAAAATATAAAGTTTAAAGAGGCATTCTTTTATAGAGTGTCTCTTTTTTTTATAAAAAATTTAAATATAAAAAAGAATTATTGAAAAATATCCAAAACAGTTATAAAATTAACATATCAAAAGGAGGACAATATGAAAAAAATTCTTACTTTATCAATGATTTTAGCTTTATCTTGCGGAATTTCATTTGCTGCAAGCTTTGGTGATTCCTTAAAACAAGCAGTTAAATCAGATGTTGAAGCTACAAAAGCAAGTTACAAAGAAGCTATTAAAAAGGATATAGAAGCAAAAGCGGCTGAAAATAAAGCAAAATCAAACGAAGCTGCTGCAAAAAAACAAGCAAAAATAAAAGAATTAGACGCAAAAGTGAAATCTCTTGAAAAAGAATTAAAAGCTGTTAAAAATAACAAAAACATGACTAACACAGAAAAAACAATCAAATCAAGAGCATTAGAACGTCAAATAAACTTCTACAATAAACAATTAGAAGCTCTTAAATAATTAAAACGACCCATTTGGGTCGTTTTTTTATATTTGCATTCCTTTAAACTCATTATAAGCATTTAACATCTGATTTCTCAATTGAATTGCCATTTGCATTGCAAGATTTGATTTTTGAGCTGAAATCATAACATCATGAACGCTAATGTCGCCTCCTGATGCAAAAGTTTCAAAATCATGTTCTGCTTGTTTTTCAACACTGCTTAATTGTTTGATACTGTTTGAAAATCCAGAACCAATATCCTGCGCCATTTTTGCCGTTGGAGAAAGATTTTCAATTTTTTGAGCATTAATTGAATCCATACCAACATAATATTGCGCATCAGCCTGTAATGCCTGCATTTGTTGGGTTTGGGACATTGAATTAAATATTTTTTCAAATTCAGCAGAATTATTTTCAAAAGCTTTATTTGTTTCATTTAAAGAATTTGAAAAAACTTTATTGAAATCTTGAATTGAATTTTCAAAATTTCCCATTTTGAAATTTGGATTTATATTAAAATCGCCTGCCATTTTTTATCCTATATATTTAATGCACTCTGTATCATTGTTTTAGTTGTTTGTGCAATAGTAACATTTGCCTCATATGCACGAGAAGCGTTAACCATATTTACCATTTCCTCAACAACATTTACGTTTGGAAGCTCAACAAAACCTTTTTCATCAGCATCTGGATGATTTGGGTCATATATGATTTTTGTTGGATTATTTGCATCTGTAATCGCATCAACCATAACCCCTTTAGATATAACATTTCCGCCCATTGAAACTCCGCCAACCAAATAAGGTTCGGATGGTGGATCAAATTCAACACTAACATTGCCTTCTGGAAATCTATATCCTTTTTCTAGCGCCATTTCTTTGAAAGTAACTTGTTTTTTATGATAAACAGCTTTGTTACCAAATTCATCACGAGTTGTATTAACGTTTGCAATGTTTGATGAAACGGTATCCATTTTTATTCTTTGAGCATGCATTCCGCTTGCTGCTATGTCAAAAACATCGAAACTCATATTCTATCCTTTATTATTGATTTTGTCCTTTTATAACCATATTCAAATGTGCGTATGATTTTGATAATAAACTTGCCACGACTTGATATTGCATACCATTTTTGGCTTCATCCATCATTTCTGATTCTAAATTAACGTTGTTTCCATCTAATCCATTGGCGTCTGAATTATCTGTTGTAACATCAATTAAATAATCTTGTGAAACTTGCGTATTCAAAAAAGCAATCTGCTCAGGGCTTTGTCCCATCAAAACAGTTTTTGGATTTTGCTGATACATAATTGAATTTTGAATTTTTATATCTTCTTTTTCATTTTCACGCTGAATTATGTCCCTTAAGCTTTTTTCAAAAGAAACTTCTTTTCTTTGATAACCTGGAGTTAAAACATTAACCGTATTTGCAGAAATTGCTTTTGAACGTTCATGTAGACCATCAAGCGCCATTGCGGCAATTTCTTTTGTTCTATTGTTAATTAAATCCATATTCTTTTTCCTTATTTTGTTAAGCTAAAGGCAATGTAATTGAAAAGATAGTTTCATTTTCATCGCTTTTTGCCAATTCAAAAGTACCGAATTGAGAACCTATGAATTTTTTGCATACAGACAAACCAACTCCCCATCCATCTTTTTTGGTTGTATAGCCTGTTTCAAAAATTCTATCCTGATTTTCTTTTTCAATCATTTCCCCGTGGTTAATAATTGAAATTCTGATTTTTTCCTCTATTTGAGAAAGCTTTACTATGATTTCATCATTATTTGTTGAATCATGGGCATTTTTAATAATATTATTTATCACAATTGCAAATTTTTCTTCATCAACAAAGGAATTTGCTTCAAATCCAGGCATTTCATCAATCAAAATAATTTTATTATTTTTTTCTTTTAGAATACCCGAATACATTTTAATTGACTCTTGAATAATTGCTTTGATATTTCTTTCTTGCAAATTAACAACATCAATATTTTTAAATTGTTCTATTTGAGATTTTATTAATTGAATTGATTTTTTAATTGGCTCAACAGTTTCTAAATCACCTGTTTTTTTCTCAAAAATTCTAGTATAAATATCTAAAATGCTTAATTGATTTTTTATTTCATGAGCAATTTGTTTAACGTTATTATAAATTTCATTTCTTAACGTAGTATTTGTTTCATTAACTGTTTTATAATTTTCTTGAATTTTTGAATTATATTCATTCTCTTGAATAGTTTCTTCAAAATGCTTTAAAATATTTTCAACAGCTTTATTCATTAAAAGATTTTCACGTCTTTCTGGTTTATTTTCATAAAATTTTTCATCATAATCAATTAAAAATGTTGTTTTCAAAGTTTTATAAACATCACTAACCAACACTGAATTGAATTTTAAATAAATTTCAAATTTATTTTTTTCAACTTCTCTAAATAAAAATGCGCAATTATATCTTTGAGAAGTTAAAACTATAAAACCAATTTCATCAACGTCGAATTTAGAAAATTCAAAATCGCTAAACTCTTTTAAAATAACATCATTTGAATATTCTAATCTTTTAATTATTCCATTAACTTCCGGAATATCTTTCAAACGCACAAAGACAACAGCCTTTGAATTATTAGAGGCTATTGGCTCTAAAATACTACGAGCCAAGGATTTAACAATCGAGGGCGAATAAAGTTCGTTTTGTGTTAAATCCTTGTTCTCAAAGTATATATTAAAGTTTTTCTTTGTTTTGTTCATATTTTTAACTTACCATCCCGAGCCAAACGAGTTTAGCGACAGCTTAACGAGCGAAGACGAGGGCGCAGGTGTGCGAAGTGCGACGGCAGCGGCGTGGAGCTGGTGCCGAGCACGAAGTCCGTACCGCACTATACTGCAATTTTTTTAGCTTTTGGTTTAAATCCTTTATTAATTGCATAAAGTACAGCTTGTGTTTTTTCTCTAACTTGCAATTTTTGGAAAATATTGTTTACATGTGTTTTAACTGTTGTTTCAGAGATAAACAATTCTTTTGCAACATCTTTATATGTAGCGCCTTCTAACAATAAAGAAAGAACTTCTTCTTCTCTGTTTGTTAAGTAATGAAGTAAGTTTTCTTCATTTTCATCTTCTTTATTTGCAGCACCATTTTTCTCAAAATCTTGGAAATATTCAAAGAATTTAGAGCATAAAATGTTTGGAAGATAAATTTTACCCATAGATACTTCATCAAGAGCTTTGATTAATTGAGCAGAAACCATTGTTTTCAAAACATATCCGCAAGCGCCAACTTTCATTGCTCTATAGATTAAATCTGCATCATCATAAGCTGTTAAAACAATAATTCTTGTTTTTAGGTTTAATTTTTGGATTTCAGCAATTGCATTAATACCATCCATTTCTGGCATATTAATATCCATTAAAACAATATCAGGTTGATATTTTTTAATTAATGAAATTGCAACATTTGCATTTCCTGCATTTGCAATAACTTCATAGTCATTTTCAAGATTAACCAATTCACGAACACCAGAAGCATGTTCATACTTGTCATCTACAACAATGACTTTTTGTTTTCTTTTAAAATCCACCGTTCTTCTCATTACCCCTCCGAAGTTTATTAATTTTAATTCTATTTGTGTATCTTATTTTTAAAATATACTTCTTTAAGGCGATATATTCATCAATAGCAAGATTGAAATTTAACCTAAATATAGTGCTTCTTTATATCTAAATCTTTAGATTTAGAAAAAGGTCAAAAGGTTTTAATAAAGAGAGCTTCAATTTTTGCAATACTTTTATAAGACCAGCAAGAAAAAAATAGGTAATATTTAGTATTTTTATAATTTTTTTCATATTTTTCATCCAAATAGACTAAATGGAAAAAGCGCAATTAAGCTAATATTAATATGTAAAATTGATAGGATTATTTTATGGAATTTCATATAGGTCAACATTGGACTGTTAATGTTTTAGGTATGAGTGTGCATATGGATACACTTATAACCCTATGGATAACAATGGCAATTATTATATTCTTTGCACTTTTAGCTGTTGGAAATATAAAGCTAATTCCATCAAAAATCCAAGCTGTTTTTGAAAATATAGTTACTATATTTTCTTCTCTTACAAAAGATATGGGTCAAGAAGGTAAAAAGCACACCCCAATTTTAATTGCATTATTTTTATTTATAATCACAGGTAATTTAATCGGACAATTACCTTGGAAAATTTTAAACTTTATCCCTGCAATAAAAGCAACCCATGGGGAATTCGCTTCTCCTACAAATGATATCAATGTAACTGCTGCTCTAGCAATTATCGTTTTAGTTTATTATATTATTTCAGGGGTAAAAATAAAAGGTTTAGCATATTTTAAACACTATTTCAAACCTGTATGGTTTATGACGCCATTCAATATGCTAGAAGACATTGTAAGACCACTAACATTGGCTCTTCGTCTTTTTGCAAACATTTTAGCAGGCGAAATTTTGATTATGGTTTTAGCAGGTTTAATTGCATCTTTATTAGACCCTATAGCCATTAATACATTCTGTCAAAACACATTAGGCGGTATATTACCTTCAAGTTGGGTATATAACCTAGGTTTATTCTTAGGTTCGTTATTACCATTGCCTATTATGTTTTTTGAATTATTTGTAGCATTCATACAAGCTCTTGTATTCACACTTCTAACAAGTGCATACATTTCAGGAGCGGTAGCAAAACATTAAAACGAGAAGAAAAGGAGAATAAAATGGATTTATCAGTTTTAAAATTCATCGCAATGGGTTTAGCGATTGGTTTTGGTGTAGTAGGACCTGGTATCGGTCTTGGCTTAGCTACTAAAGCTATTATTGAAAGTATCGCACGTCAACCAGAAGTTGAAGGTCAAATTTCTAAATACTTCTATATTGGTGCTGGTTTAATCGAAGCTTGTGCGATTTATGCATTATTAGTAGTTATCTTAATTGGTTTTGTATTGAAATAGAATTAAAAAGCATGCGGTATAATGCCGCATGCTAAAATTCAAAACGGAGTTTATTCACAATGTTAATGCAAATAGATGGAACATTTATATTCGTTGTTATCAGCTTTTTAATATTCTTAGTAATTATAAAAGCGATACTTTTTCATCCAATATCAAAAGTTTTGGAAGAAAGAGATAACTACTATGCAAAAAATTCTAAAATGGAATCTGAATCTAAACAAAAATCTAAAGCATTAATTGAAGAAAAAGAACAAACTCTTCAACAAGCTAAAAAAGAAGCTGGCGAATTAATAAAAAATACATCTTGGGAAGCCAAAAAACAAAGCGAGAAAAAAATTAAAGAAGCTAAAAAACAAGCCCAAGAAGAAATTGAAAATAATAAACAAAATCTTCAAAAAGAGTCCCATGATGCAAAATGCGCTCTTAGAGCAGAAATGAATGGAATTGTTAAACAAATTGCATCAAAAATCTTATCTCAAGATATTGAAGTTAATTTAGAAGAAGAAAAAATTAACGAGTATCTAAAAATATAATAGGTAGAAATCATGAGTTTATTTGAACAAATACTTCAAACAAATATAATAAATTTTATAATCGTAATATCAACTTTGGTTTTGATATTTAAAAAAGCGCATCTTGGCGATTTAATTGAAAAAATGGCACAAGAAGTTAAAGATTCTGTTGAATCAAGTGCTCTTAAAGCTCAAGATGCAATATCAGAATATAAAGCTACCAAAAAAGCCGTAAAAGATACTCCGCAATTACAAGAAGAAATTCTTTCTTGCGCCAAAAGCAACGCGCAAAATTTAAAAGAAAAAATTGAACAAACAACATTAGTTGCTTGCGAAGAAATCAAATTAAATTTAGAGAAATTATCAAAAAATCAAAATGAAAAGTTCAAAAATTTAACCATAAATGAAATTTATCAAGCAAGTATCAATCTCGCACAAGATGAAGTCATTAAAAGATTAGACAATGATACGCACAAAAAACTAATCGATAATTCTATTGAAGAACTTGAAAAAATCGAAGGGAGCCTATCTTGAATAGATGCATTGATATAAAAAATATGAAAGTTGCAAAAAGATATGCTCAAGCATTATGCGAAAGCGCAATAGATAACATTGATGAAATAAATGAAAATCTTGCGTTAATAGATGAGGTTATTTTTGCAAATCCTGATTTTATGACATTTTTCTCTCATCCAATAGTTTCTCTAAAAGATAAAAAAGAAACTATTGATGAAGCATTAAATGGCAAAGTCAATGAAAAAGCACTTAATTTTATGCATACATTATTAGATGAAAGCAGATTTGACATATTCAAAACAATTTACTCGGTTTTCCAAAAAGAAGTTGATGAAATCAAAAACAAACAAAGGGTAGAAGTCCTAAGTGTTATTGATTTAGATGAAGAAGAAATCAATAAAATAAAAGAAAAATTAAATCAAAAAATAAACAAGGAAATAATCATAACTCCAAAAAAAGACGAGAGTATTTTGGGCGGATTGGTTGTTAAACTTGAAGGAAAAATCATTGATTTGAGCTTAAAAACCAAATTTGATGATTTGAGAAAGCATATTAAAAAATAATATTGTAGAAAGGCGAATATATGTCACCAACAATAAACAGCTCCGAAATTACGGCAATTATTAAATCAAAAATTGAAAATTATTCTCACAAATTAGAAGTAGATAATGTGGGAAGTGTAATTGAAATTTCTGATGGTATTTCTCGTATTTATGGACTTAAAAATGTAATGTCATCAGAACTTGTTGAATTTGACGATGAAGATAAAACACTAGGAATCACTCTAAACCTTGAAGAAGATAACGTTGGGGTTGTAATTTTGGGTGATTACACAAAAATCAAAGAAGGAATGAGTGTTAAAGCAACAGGCAAAATCGCTTCTATTCCTGTTGGCGATAATTTAATCGGCAGAATTATCGACCCAACTGGTGTTCCGATTGATGGCAAAGGTGATATTTATACTGAAAAAACTCGCCCAATTGAACGTATTGCTCCTGGTATCATTGAAAGAAAATCAGTTCACGAACCATTACAAACTGGTTTAACTGCAATTGATGCTCTAACTCCAATTGGTCGTGGACAACGTGAATTAATTATTGGAGATAGGCAAACAGGTAAAACTGCTATTGCAATCGATACAATCATCAACCAAAAAGGCAAAGGAGTAATTTGTATTTATGTTGCAATCGGACAAAAAACATCAACCGTTGCGCATTTAGCTAAAACTTTAGAAGAAAAAGGCGCAATGGAGTATTCAATTATCGTATCAGCAACTGCTGATAACTCTGCACCTTTACAATACATCGCACCATTTGCTGGTTGCGCTGTTGCAGAAGAATTCTTAGAACAAGGTAAACACGTTTTAATTATATATGATGACCTTACAAAACACGCACAAGCTTATCGTGCAATGTCATTATTATTAAAAAGACCACCAGGACGTGAAGCATATCCAGGGGATGTATTCTACTTGCACTCAAGATTATTAGAACGTGCTTGTAAATTATCTGATGAAAGAGGCGCTGGTTCAATCACAGCACTACCAATCATCGAAACACAAGCAGGTGACGTATCTGCATACATTCCAACAAATGTTATTTCAATCACAGATGGTCAAATATTCTTAGAATCAAATTTATTTAACTCTGGTCAAAGACCAGCAATCAACGCAGGTATTTCCGTATCTCGTGTTGGTGGCGCTGCTCAAACAAAAGGTATTAAACAGGTAGCAGGTCAATTGCGTCTTGATTTAGCACAATATAGAGAACTTGCTGCGTTTGCTCAATTTGCTTCTGACCTTGATGCAGCTACAAAAGCGCAATTATTAAAAGGTGAAAAATTAACTCAAATTTTAATCCAACCACAATACAATCCATTATCTGTTGCGCAACAAGTAGCAATTCTATTCTGCGGAAATGAAGGTTTTGTAAATGATATTGAAAACAAAGACATTCAAGAATTCAAAAAACAATTCTTTGAATATTTCACATCAAATTGTGCAGATTTAGAAGTAAAACTAAATAATGGTGAAAAACTTGAAGATGCTGATAAAGAATCTTTAAAAGAACATATTAAAAACTTCAAAGAAAACATATTTAAAGCTGAATAAAAGTAGAATATAGGGAAGATTTATGGCAAATCTTAGAAACATTAAAGACAGAATAAACAGTATTAAAAATACTCAAAAAATTACAAAGGCAATGAAAATGGTTGCTGCTGCAAAAGTTAAAAAAGCAGAAAATGCCGTTAAATCTTCTCGTCCTTTTACTTTAGAGCTATACAAAATGTTCAGTTGGTTATATAAAGAAACTTTGAGAAATAAACACGAAAAAATAAAAACTCTAAGCGGAATTGAAAACTTCCCTGCATTATTAGAACAAAGGGAAGTAAAAACCGTTGGAGTGGTTGTTATTTCATCAAATAAAGGTCTTGCTGGCGCATATTGTGCTAATATTGTTAGACATAGCTTAAATTTAATTAAACAATTAATTAAAGATGGCAAAAAAGTTTGCGTATATTTTGTAGGTCAAAAAGCAGCACCCGCAATTAAAAACGCACAAAAACAATTAGGTTTTGAAATTAAAAAAACATATGTAAATATCCTGGATGACTTAAATTCAGGCTCTGCTTTTGTTGTAGCTTCAGCTTTAGCTGATGATTATGTTAAAGGCAATATTGATTGCATTGAGCTTGTAACAACAAGATATAAAAACATGATGACATATAAAACTGAATCATGGCAATTACTGCCAGCCATTACCGATGAAAACCTAATCAAAGATTTTAGAGATACAGATTTAGATAAAGAGCTTGGAATTAACCATAAAGAGCAAAAAATAGAACCATTAAGTGAATATATTCCTTGCTTAGATGTAGTTTTGGCTGCAGTTGTTCCAATGTTTATAACAAATGTAATCTATCAAAGTTTATTAGAAGCACAAGCAAGTGAGCTAGCTTCAAGAATGACAGCTATGAGTGCTGCAACAAATAATGCACAGGATATGATTACAACATTAACAGTTGAATACAACAAAGCTCGTCAAGCAAAAATTACACAAGAAATTACAGAAATTATTTCAGGTACAAACGCATTATAATTTTTCTTTTCAGCAACCTCGTTTTAGTGTAAAATGTTGTTTATTGAGGATGCTATGGAAGATAAAAAAACTTTAATTTTAATTGATGGTCACGCACTAGCTTTTCGTATGTTTTTTGCACTCGAGCGCACAAATATGCAAACAACAGACCATATCCCTACTTGGGCGGTATATGGATTTTTTAAAGCTATTTTTGATTTATTGGCTGATAAAAAATTAAACATTAATCCAAATTCCATAGCAGTTGCTTTTGATGTATCTAAAGCCACATTCAGAGTAGAAAAATATTCTGAATACAAAGCAAATCGTTTATCCATGCCAGATACTCTAAGAACACAACTAGAACTTATTCAAGAGGGCTTAAAAGCTCTTGATATTCCAATTTATACAAAAATGGGATATGAGGGTGATGATGTTATTGGGACAATAGCATCTCAAGCATCAAAAAAAGGGCATAAAACATACATCCTGACAGGTGATAAAGATAGCTTCCAGCTTGTTGATGACGAAGGTTTAACAACAGTTTTAATTCCATCAAAAGGCGAAATTGTAAAATTTAACAAACAAGAAGTTTTCGAAAAAATGGAAATCTACCCTTGCCAAGTTGTAGATTACAAAGCATTATGCGGGGATACATCAGACAATATTCCCGGCATTCGAGGAATTGGACCAAAAACAGCAAGTGCCTTATTAAATGAATACAAAACTCTTGATGGAGTTTATGAAAATATTGAAAATATAACCAAAAAAGCACTAAAAGAAAAATTAACTCAAGGCAAGGAAGATGCTTATTTATCACAATTCTTAGCAACAATAATAAAAGATTTAGATATAGAATTTGATTTTGATAGCGCTTGTTTAACAATTCCAAACAAAGAAACCGTAAAAGCATTTTTTTCTAAAATGCAATTTTATTCATTTATTAAAAATATTGATACACTTCTTTCTCCGTTTACTTCCACAAAAAATTGCGAAAATATAGTTAAATTTGCACCAATTGAAGAAAATATTCAACTTGGGTTATTTGGAGAAGTTGAGAAAAAAGAATTAAAAACAATCAAAAAATTACAAAACAATGAAGCGAAAGAATTTTTGAAAACAATCCAAAATAACGACACAATCGGTTTTTTACAAGATTTTATAGACAAAGATTTTTGCTATATTGCAAAAGACGATATTGTTTGCAAGATTTCAACATTAGAAGCTAAAGAAATTATTGAAAATTCTTTAATTAAAAAAATAACTTACGATGTCAAAAACATACTTTCCAATATAAAAGGTGTTGTTTCAGATGTTGAAATAACAAGCTATATAAAAGATTCTTCAAGAAAACATGATTTAATAACTCAAATTAATGAATGTTTAGAAGTTATTCCCGATGAAAATGATTTTTACATTCTAGCTTCTTATTTATTAGACTTATATGAATTTTATAATAAAAACCTTAACGAAAAGGAATTAAAGCTCTTAAATGAGACAGAGTTGCCTTTAGCTTTCGTTTTAAAAGATATTGAAGCAAAAGGAGTTAAATTAGATATTCCATATCTTAAATCTATTGGAGATGAAATAGATATTAAAGTAAAAGAATTTGAAGAAAAAATATATTCTGCCGCAGGATGTACTTTTAATATAAATTCTCCTAAGCAAGTTGCAGAAATTTTATTTGATAAACTACAAATAAAACCAAAGAAAAAAGGAAAGTCTGGAAATTATTCAACAAGCGCTAAAATATTAGATGAATTAGCTTTTGAATATCAAATCGCAAGAGATATCCTAGAGCATCGTCAATTAATGAAATTAAAAACAACTTATGTTGATGCCCTACCAAAACTTGTTAAAAATGATGGCAAAATTCATACTCATTTCAACCAAACAATCACCACAACAGGCAGACTATCCTCATCTGATCCAAATTTACAAAATATACCAATCAAAACAGATTTTTCAAATAGAATAAGAGCAGCATTTATTCCAGAAAGCGAAGATTTTGTTATTATGAGTGCTGATTATTCACAAGTTGAACTAAGATTATTAGCTCATTATTCAAATGATGAAGGATTAATTCACGCATTTTGCGAAGATATAGATGTCCATAAAATTACAGCCTCTAAAATATTTAATGTAGCAATAGATGAAGTTACAAAGGATATGAGAAGAAAAGCCAAAACTGTCAATTTTGGAATAATATATGGACAAACTCGTTATGGCTTATCCCAAACATTGGGAATAACTCCTTATGAAGCACAGGATTTAATTAACAAATATTTTGCAACTTATCCAAAAATTTCAAGCTATATAAATTCAACTCTTGAATGCGCTCAAACTAACGGCTGGGTTGAAACTTTATACGGAAGAAAAAGATATCTAGGAGCAGAATTAAACTCTAGAAATGCAAACATAAGAGAATTTGCAACTCGTGCTGCAATTAATGCACCTTTGCAAGGAACAAGCGCTGATATTATAAAAATGGCAATGGTTGATTTACATCAAAAATTGAAAAACTATAAATCAAAAATCATTTTACAAATCCATGATGAACTTGTTTTAGAAGTTCATAAAGATGAACTTGAAGAAATTAAAAAAATAACTCTTAAATCAATGGAATTAAATCAACCTCTAAAAGTGCCTTTAAAAGTCGAAATTGGTTATGGAAAAACCTGGATGGAGAAATAAAATGAAAAAAAATATTTCAAGTATAATTTTTAGTTTATTTTTATTATCTTCATTATGTTTTGCGTCAATTTTAGATAATAGCTATAAAATCTATTCAAAAGATGCAGATACATTATTTATGAGTGCGCTAAGTGCAATAAACTCTAATCCTCGATTTGAAATAACAGAAATCCAATCACGAAATGGTTATATTTTGTTTTTGTATAATTCAAAATATTATCTTTTAACTTTAACTAAAAGATATCAAAATCAAACTGAAATAAAAATTCTACCGCAAAATAGCGACTATTCGCTTGGAAGTGATGTTGCCCAAAGTATATTTGCCTCAATTGATATACAATTAAGAACTCAACCAATGGAGCAAGTTAAATAATGCCCAAATATGCCCAAGTTTTGGTTGATATTAATAAATTAGGAACAAAAACATTCAGCTATCTTATTCCTGAAAATTTAAAAAATAAAATAAAAATAGGACAAGCTGTTTCTATTCCTTTTGGAAATAGAAAAGAAAACCTAAAAGCCTATATCGTAGGCTTTAATGATTATCTAGAAGCAAATATTAAACCAAAAGAAATATCTGAAATTCTAGATAATGAACCGTTATTTTCTCTTAAATATCTAAAGTTATTGGAATGGGTTTCAAACTATTATTTTTGCGACATTCAAGCAGTTTTAAATACAGCCTTACCTCAAAAATTTTTTGAAAAGAATGTCAAAAAATATAGAACCCCTAAAATAAAAAATATTATTTTTGATATTGCAAAAACAAATGAGGAAAAAACCCTTTCAGATGAACAAGAAAAAATCTACAAAGAAATAAAAAAAGTTAACTCAAAAACATCTCTTTTATATGGCATTACAGGTTCTGGCAAAACAGAAATTTATTTTAAACTAATCGAAGATACTATAAAAGAAGGAAAAAATGTAATTTTCTTAGCACCTGAAATTGCTCTTGTATCACAGCTCACAATGCGAACCATAGAAAGATTTGGGGCAGATTGCGTTGCAATATGGCATAGCTCTATTACAGAAGCTCAAAAATATGAAACTTGGAAAAAACTAAGAAATAATGAAATAAAAATTCTTTTTGGCGCAAGAAGTGCTGTTTTTGCACCAATCAAAGATTTGGGGTTAATTATTATTGATGAAGAACACGATTCAAGTTATAAACAAACAATGCCAAACCCTAGATATAACGCACGAGAAGTTGCCAAAAAATTATGCGAATTATATGATGCAAAATTAATTCTTGGCTCTGCAACTCCATCAATTGACAGTTATTATGAAGCAATAAACACAAATTCATTATTTACTTTAAAAAATCGCTACAATAACGCAACTCTTCCAAAGGTTGTTGTAATAGATATGAAAGCAGAAAGAGCTGAAAGAAATTACACTCTTTTTTCTAAAACTCTGAAAAAAAATGTCGAAGAAACAATAGCAAGAGGCGAGCAAGTAATTTTTCTTATCAATAGAAGAGGCTTTTCATCATACACGCAATGTATGGAATGCGGAGAAGTTATAGAATGCAAAAAATGTGCAATTCCAATGATATATCACGCACAAACAAATTCTCATAAATGTCATTATTGTAATTCAGAATTACATAATGCCAAATGTCCAAAATGCGATAGCGAAGCATTAGAACATTTTGGACTAGGTAGCGAAAAGGTTGAAATTCAGGCTCGAGCAATTTTCCCTGAATATAAAATAGAAAGATTAGATTCTGATAGCTTATCAAAAAAGAATGAGCATATTGAAATATTGAAAAGATTTCAAAATAAAGAAATCGATATTTTAATCGGAACTCAAATGATAGCAAAAGGGCTAGACAATAAAAACGTAACTCTTGTTGGTGTTATTAATGCAGATTTAAGCTTTAATTTGCCAGATTACAGAAGCTCGGAACGTGGTTTTTCTATTTTAACCCAAGTTGCAGGACGTTCTGGTAGAGGAGATAAAGAAGGAAAAGTAATTTTTCAAACCTACAACACACAAAACATATACTTACAAAACGCACAAGAACAAGATTATGAAAACTTTTATGAAAATGAAATTGAATTAAGGGAAATGCTTGATTATCCACCATTTTCAAAAATGATTAGAATAATTTTATCTTCAAAAAATGAATTCAGAGCTCAAAAATCAGCCTCCGAAATTGAACTTGCGCTCAGCGATTATATTAAAAAATTGACTCTTGATGAAACAATTCTTATCTTAGGACCATCTGAATGCGTTATTAAAAAAATAAAAGAAGAATATAGATTTAATATAATTATAAAAAATAAAATTGGAGATTTAGGACACAGAACGGTTTTAAGATTTCTTAAATCAATAAAATTGCCAAACGATATTAAAATGGTTGTTGATATAGACCCATCTGATATATTATAAAAATATGATAATCAATGCCGCATCAAATACAAACAGAACAGATATTTTAATAAATGAATATTTAAAACTTCTAAATAAAGGAATAGAGGCTGAAAATATTCTTGTTATTGTTCAAAATTCCAAAAAGAAAAAAGAATTTATAGAAAAAATAAAAAAATATTCTAAAACTGGAAATATTGGATGCTTAAAAATCTTTAGTTTTTATGGACTTGCATATAATTACATTTTAGAAAATTGGGCATTGGTTGAAAACTCTATCCAAGACGATATAAATAGAAAAATTTCACCCAATCTTTGTGGTATGGAAGTTAGTCAATATATTTTTAAAGAATGCATAAAAGAAATTGATTTTTCTGGTTACAACTCTAAAACAAGCTTGTTACATCAGCTTTTGAGAAGAAATTCTTTAATCAATTTGAATAACTTATCAAAAGAAGAGCTAAAAAAAAGAGTTGATATATTAAATGAAAGCTATAGCCAAGAAGCAAATCAAGCAATAAATAAATATAAACTAAAAACAATTGAAAAAAGAGCCTTTGACTATATTCGCCAATTAAATATCTTTGAATTTTTATACAAAAAAACAAAAAACTCATTTGAATATGTTTTTTTAGATGATGCTGATGAAATAACTCCAGCTGTTGTTGCATTTTTAGAAGAAATTAAACCGACGGTTAAAGAATTTTTTATAGGATATGACAAACAAGGATCTTCAAGATTGGGTTATTTGGGTGCAATTAATATTGATTTTGAAAAATTTTTAAACGAAAAAGAACAAATAATTATTTCAAATGAAGAAAAATTCAAAAATGCTCAAAACATATTAAATTCAATAAGAAAAAATGAAGAAATAGGGCTTGATAACATAACTTCAAAAACATTTTTAAAAAGAAACGAAATGATTGATGAAGTTTTATCTGATATTAAAATTTTAATAAATAATGGAATAAAACCATCAGAAATATCAATAATAACACCAATCTCAGATGAATTTTTAAAAACGTCTTTATTAAAATCTGGTTTTGAATTTAATTTTTTAACAAAAAATGAAAAATTAAACCAAAACAAGCTAATAGGCTATATTTTAGAACTTTTAAAAATAATAAATGACACCCAAAACAAAGACATTTCGCCGTATATTTTAAAAGGTATTTTTATTGAATTATTAAATTTAGACAAAAAAGAAACCCTAAAATTAATTCAAGAATACAAATTAAAAAGAGATTTTAAAGGTTCTAATATATTTGATTTTATTAAAAACAAAAATTTCAGTGCCTTTATAAAATTAATTGAAATTTATGAAGAAATAAGATTTGAAAAATTATCAACACAATTATATGAAATTATAAAAAATTTTATAAAATTAGAAAAAGAAATCTCAAAAGATATCTATAAAATTAACCAACTTTTAAAACAAATTTATGGCTTTGAAGAAGTTTTTAACGACGAAGTATCAAATTTAGAATTAATTAATCAGCTTGAAAACACAATTATTTCAGAAAATCCTTTATCTGATGAAGAAATTGACGAAAATTCGATTGTTGTTTCATCTGCTCAAAAAATAATTGATTATTCCCACAAAACCAAATATCAATTTTTATTGGATGTTAATAATGAAAATTGGCTAAAACAAGATATTGGACCACTATATAATGCCTGGGTTATGCAAAAAAGCTGGAATAAGGATAGTTTCGAGCTTGAAGATAACATAGAATTAACAAAAGATAGAACAGCAAGAACTCTTTATAAATTATATTTATTAGGAGATGAAATAACCCTTTATTCAAGTGCTTATGATAGTTTAGGAATGGAAAATTTTTCAGGCATTGATAAATATTTCAAATTTAAAAATGAAATAAAAACAAAAGAACAAAAACCAATAACTCCAAGAAAAGATCAAGAAGAAGTTTTAAATTATAAAGGCGGATTAATGTCTGTTAGCGCCACAGCAGGCTCCGGCAAAACAACAATTATGCTACTTTTAGTAGATAAAATTTTATCTGGAGAAATTTTAGATGGTGTAGAATCTAAAAATATTTTTGTTTTAACTTTCATGGAATCAGCGGCAAGAAACTTCAAAGAAAGAATTAAAGCAAAATACCCAGATTTAAAAGAATTACCAAACATTTCAACAATTCACGGACTAGCGCTTAGAATAATAAAAGAAAATAATAACTATTCAAGATTAGGACTAGATTTTGATTTTGAAATAATTGATGAAATTAAAAGAACTTCCATTTTAAATGAAATCATATATTCATTAGGTATTCAAAGCGATAAAATTGATTTATACGATAGCGCAATTTCAACATACAAAAATGAACTTGCAAATTACGGAGAATTTGATTGCCAAAATCGCCTATTTTTAAATGTTTTCAATGCTTATCAAAACAAATTAAAAGAACAAAATTTAATCGACTATGACGATTTATTATTGCTAAGCTTAAAACTATTAAAAGAAAATCCTGATATTTTAGAATATTATCAAAACATAGTAAAAATAATAATAGAAGATGAAGCACAAGATTCAAGTTTTATCCAACAAAATTTAATCTCGCTTTTAGGTGGAAAATATAAAAACATTATTAGATGCGGAGATATAAATCAAGCCATCACATCAACATTTACAAATTCTGATGTGAAAGGTTTTAGAGAATTTATGAAAAACTCTAAAAATGTTGTTATGGATAGATGTCAAAGATGTTCAACAGGAGTATTAGATTGTGCCAACAATACAGTTAAATGGTCTAATAAAGAAAAATATGAAGCATTTTCTGATTTAATAATGAAACCTGTTGATGGGGTAAATCTAGTCGATAAAAATTCGGTTAAACTAGAATTATTTAAAGAAGAAAAAGAAGAAACTAATTTTATAATAAATGAAATCAAAAAAATTCTTAAAAACGACCCAAAAGCCACTTTTGGAGTTCTTTTAAGAAGCAATTTTGCAATAAATAAATGGGATAAAATATTTAAAGAAAACTCCATAAAAACATACAAAAATTCAGACAGTTTAATAAACAATCCGGTTTATAGAATTTGTTTATTGATATTAGAATTTATCTCAAATCCTTATGAATTAAAGATTACAAAAGAAATAGCACAAGAATTATTTGAATTTGGATATTATGATTATGATGCTGTGAAATATGCAAATAATTTATCGGAACCAATATTTTTAAAAGAGGATTTTGAAGAACAATTTTATTGGGATATGAATTATTTCTTATTTAAAAACCATTACTCTATTTATGATTTAGTTTATGAAATCGGCGCATTTTATTTTTCTAATTCAATTCACAAAGACAACATCTCTTTAGTTGCAACAATAGCCCAAAAAATCAGTCTAACTCAAAAAACATTTGAAAATACAATTTCAAAACTCAGAGAAATACAATTCAAAAATAATTTTTCCAATATTAAATTTTTTGCAACAAATGACAATTCTAAAAAAAATGCCGCAGTTCAAATTATGACTTTACATAAATCAAAAGGGGATGAATTTGATTATGTATTTATACCAGAATTAAGCCAAGATAATCTTTGTTTCAATATTGAAAAATATAAATTAAAAGAAAATTCAAAATTTATACAAAAAATGAAAAAATATCCAAAAACAGAAGAAGAGCTAAAAAAAGAAATAATAGAAGAAAATTATAGATTAATTTATGTTGGAATAACAAGAGCAAAAAAATACTTATATCTTTCTTGCGCAAACAATTATAAATATTTTGGCAAAATGAGAGAAACAAACGAATCAGAAATTTTTGAAGGATTAGGTGAATATATTGAAAAAAATTGATACATTTAGTGCAAATTCTCTAAAAATTTTAGAAAATGATTTAGAAGAATTTAAAAACAAATATATTTATAATCTCTTTATTAACAAAAAGGACAAAAGAGCAGACTTAGGGCAAAAATTTCACAATCTAATTTGCGCCTATTTAAAAGGTTTTGATGTTTCAAAAATCATGCTTGAATTAAACGAGCAAGAAAAAAACATCTGGCAAAATTTAAAAACAATTTTAAATGACAATAAAGATAATTTTATAAAATGCGAATATTCTTTTTTAATAAAAGAAGATTTAAACAATAAAAACTATTTTCTAACAGGAAGATTTGATGCAATTTACAAAGAAAATGATGAGTACATAATTTATGATTGGAAAACACTAAATTTACCAAAAAACCCAGCTGATGATTTGCAAAGTGTTGTTTATCTTTATTGCGCAAATAAAATTTTTAACACAACAACAATCAAAATGCGCTATTTATCTATTGAAAAATTGAACTTTGTTGATGTTTTATTTTCAGATACACAAATTTATAAAAATAGAATTGATAATATAATAAAAAAATTACATTAAAAAACAACCGCTCTTTTGAAGCGGTTGTTTTCTTTTAAATTTATTATGCCCTTGAAGCAATAACTCTTGCAACATGAACCCCTGAAGCACTCGCTTGCATCAAACCACGAGTAACACCAGCGCCATCGCCAATTGCAAAAAGATTTTTTACACCAAGAGTTTCTAATTCATTTGAAATTAAAACTCTAGCTGAATAGAATTTAACTTCAACACCGTATAACAATGTATATCTAGAAGCCACACCAGGAGCAATTTTGTCTAGTGCATAAAGCATTTCAATAATGCTTAATAATTGACGATATGGTAAAACCAAACTCAAATCGCCAGGTGTTGCACATTCTAGAGTTGGTTGAATAATTGATTCTTTAATTCTTTGAGGAGTTGAACGGCGTCCATCAATCAAATCTCCAAATCTTTGAACTAAAATTCCACCTGACAACATATTTGCTAATGATGCAATATGTTGACCATATTTAATTGGTTCTTTGAATGGACTTGTGAATTTTTTAGAAACTAATAATGCAAAATTTGTATTTGGTGTTTTCTTATCTGCATATGAGTGTCCATTTACTGTTGAAATGCCATTATAGTTTTCATTTACAACCTCACCATTTGGATTCATGCAGAATGTTCTAACTTCATCTCCAAATGTTGGCGTATGGTATATTAATTTTGATTCATAAAGTCTAGATGTAATAGGTTCCATAACAGGAGCAGGCAGTTCTACACGAACACCAACATCAACCGCGTTGTTAACCATTTCAATTTTATGTTTTAAAAATTGATTTGATAACCAATCAGCACCTTCTCTGCCTGGCGCAACAACAACGTATTTTGCCAAATATTCTTTACCCTCACGAGTTGTGAAGCCTTTAATTGTATCGTCTTGAATAATTAATTCATCAACAAATTCATTATTTATAATTTCAATTCTTTCCATTAAATAATCTTGCATTGATTTAAGAACAGATAAAGATTTTTCTGTTCCTAAATGGCGAACAGGAGAATGAACGAGTTTTAATTCAGCAAGCGTTGCCGCTCTTTCAATATCAGCAAAATCAGCTCTATTTGAACCAAATACTGTTTGAGTTGCGCCATGATCTAAATAAATATTATCGCAATAATCAATTAAATTTTCTACATCTGAATATGGCATATAATCAACCAAATGTCCGCCAACTTCAGGTGTCAAGGTTAGTTTCCCATCAGAAAATGCGCCTGCGCCACCCCAACCACATAAAAGTCCGCAAGTTTTGCAGCTTAGACATTTTTTTTGTCCTTCTCTAATTGGACAAATTCTTTTTTCGATTTTTCTACCTTTTTCAATTAATAATATTTTCCACTCAGGTTTTAACTTAGCAAGTTCTAAAGCAGTAAAAATACCAGCAGGGCCACCACCAACTATTGCAACATCAAACATTCTTTTTTCCTTTTTATTTTAGTGATAACTATCGGGGAAAATATCCTATCTCATTTTACTATAAAGGAAGTAATTAAGAAGAAAGTTATAAACAATTCTTAACAATTTCCAAACACAGCATTTTATAATATTCATCACAAATAAACAATTTAGTAAATTAATAATGTATTTTATACATAATAACTTGACAATAAATAAAAATAAACTATAATAAAAATATAAGTTAATACATTAAAGAATATAGAGAGTTGATTAAAATCAAAATATGATTTAATCGGCTCTCTATATTTTATTTTAAAAATGGAGGATTAAAAAAATGAGCTGGGATGAAAATAAACACCCAATAGATGATGATGGTAAATTTAATTTTAAGAATGGAGGTGATAATACAAAAAAAGAAAGTCCTGCAAATATTTTGTATGGAAAATCAAAAGCTAAAAAAGAATTAGAAAAAACAACACAAAAAGAAAAATCCAAACTTCTTGATATTTTAGGAGATAAAGCCA
>JAFTXY010000015.1 GCA_017461425.1 Candidatus Gastranaerophilales bacterium
CTCAAGTTTGACACTTTTGAGAAAGCGAAAAGTCTATAACATACTAAAATAGCATGTTATAGGCTTTTTGTTACTTGTTAAAAATGTCGTAATGTTTAATCTTTTTTTGTTTGTTTGCATATTTTTTTCATTTGGCTTAGGCTCGTAATTTCATTATCTGTTCTAAAATTGAATACTTCGTGTAACTTATCCGTTAATGCATTTCTTGTATATATTGGTATATATCCATCTCCTTTTATTTTCGCAAAATTCATTTCTTTTAATTTTGTAATTATTTTTTCACTTGTATATTCTTCGTTTAACTTATGTTCTAATATTCTATAAATTAAAAGTGAAAGAAAACATGTTGTAAAGTGTGCTTTTATTCTATCATCTCTTTTTAAATATACTGGTCTGGCTTTGAAGTCGGTTTTTAATATTCTAAATGATTCTTCAATTTCCCATCTTCTTTTGTTTATTCTTATTATTTCTGATATATCATCTTCAAGCGTTGTGCATACTGCATAAAATCCGTCATAAATTTCCTCTTTGTCTATCGCTGTCTGATTTAATGCATATACTTTTTTATCTGCTATTTCTCCTTCTTTTGTTATTAGTGTTGATTTTATGAATCTTTTCGGATCATCTTGTCTGTTTTTTCCTAATGTGGTTGGTTTGCTTATTAAATTTTTTGCTATTTCTATTTGTCTATTTCTTACATTTTTTTGATATGCTGCATATTTGGGCGAATATGAAACTATTAATCTTTGTTCTAGTCCATTTTCATTAATCCATCGTTCTTTATAATAAATTTCTTCGTTATCTCCTGATTTTTCTATACTATCTAAATTTATTTCTTTGTTTGAATTTATTGTGTGCCATCCATTTGAACATAATGACCATTCTTTTAAATGTCCTTTAATTTTCTTTAATGATTGTGTTACTATATATGAACGGTCTTGAATTGCGTTGAATTTTCTATTTTCATTTGATGCAAGTCCGGCATCTGTACATACTACAAACTTTGAAAGCTCAAAATCTTTTATAATTTGCTTTTCTAATGGCTTTAATGTTGTTTGTTCATTTGTATTTCCGCTATTGATATTAAATGCTAATGGAAATCCATCTCCATCCATAAATAATCCCATTTGTGTTATTGGGTTTGGTCTGTTTTCTTTTGAAAATCCATATTGTTTTAATCCTTCTGCTTGCTCAATTTCAAAGAAATAATTTGTACAATCATAATATAAAATTTTTGTATTTCTATTTATTACATTTAAACTGTTTTTATAAACTTCTGCTTCAATAAATTCTGTTTCTTTGGAAATTACTTCCAATGCTCTATAAATATTTTGCAATTCAAAATTGGGTTGTTCTATAAACTTTCTTGATGCTTCGAATGAAGATAATTTTGAAGATGGCTCTATTATTCTTGTGTATATCAAATTTGATAATATATTATTCAAATCATATTTAATTCTATATTTTTCAGAAATTTCTTTACATATTTTATCAATCTTTAAACTATAATAAATATCTTGTAAAAATAAATATCCACCATTATATGTTGTTTGTATATTTTCTGGAATTTGTTTTAATTGAGAAAATTTGGCTACAATATCTATTTTATTATTTTTTTCTTTTTGATTTAATTCATCAACATATTTTTTGGCCCATGTTATTGGATTTTCACCATTGGCTTTTACAATTACTTCTTGTTCGTTACCTAATTTCTCAATTATTTTTGAAGTGTTTTTTCCATTTTCATCTCTATAAGATTTTATAACATAAAATTGTGTTGTATTCTTTGATTTTACTAAATTTAATCGCATTTTATAGTCCTCCTTTGTGACAATTGAATTATACAACAATACGACACAATACGTCAAGAGAAGAATAAAAATTTGACAAAAAAAATAAGCATTTACAATGCTTTTAAAGATTTTGGCGGTTCGAAAGTGTCAAACTCCCGA
>JAFTXY010000007.1 GCA_017461425.1 Candidatus Gastranaerophilales bacterium
ATATGTAAGACATAAATACTTCCCCTTGAAAGCAAAAGCTTTTTAAACACACAAAACAACACACTTAACACACTAACCTTTTCACACGAGAATCAAGCAAAAAGATTTTCAAGCCCTCTAATTATAGAGGGTTTTTATTTTGTCATAATTTGATATGCAATCATATTAAATAAAATTGTTTTGGATTTTTCTTTTTTAAAATTGTGTTTTTCAAAAATTTTTATTATTTCTTTGTTGTTATAGAATTCATTTTTTGATTCAATTAGATATTTATATGCGTCTATTTCTTTTATAAAAAACTTTAAAATAAATATAATTATTTTGTCATAAATTTTATTGAGATATGATTTATTGTTGAAATCTAAATGCAAAAATTTACCGTTGGGTTTTAGGGTTCTATAAATTTCATTTAACGCTTTTTGTTCATCTTCTATATTTCTTAGTCCAAAACCCATAACAATGTAATCAAAGCTATTATCTTTAAAAGAAAGATTTGTAGCATCTTGTAATTCATATGTTATATTTTTATTTTTCTTGCGTGCAGATTTTATCATTTCTTCGCTAAAATCAACACCTATGATTTCTGTTGTTTTGTTTAATTTTTTGGTTATTTTTCCTAAATCTCCGCTACCTGAGCATAAATCTAGAACTTTTGAATTTGGTAAAATTTTTAAATCCTTAATTGCTTTATATTTTGCATATCTGTGCATAAAAAAAGAGATGATATCATTTATTTTGTCATAATTTTTTGATATCAAATTAAACATATTTTTAATTTTATTAGGATTTTTATCTGTCATAAAAAATTGCGCCCAATGGGATTCAAACCCACACTCTTTGGCTTCGGAGACCAATGCTTTATTCGGTTAAGCTATGAGCGCATATATTTATTTTATCAAATTTTTCTTTTTATTCCAAAAAATAGCTGGTTTATTATTGGATTTTTTAAAAATAATCATTAAATTTATAAAAAATGGTGAAAAATGCTTAAAAGTTATTATGAAATTTTGAATATAAGGGATGATGCAACAAAACAAGAAATTAAAATCCAATATAGAAAATTAGTTAGAATGTATCATCCTGATGTGAATTCATCTTTAGAAGCTGAATATATTTTTAAAGAAATCAATAAAGCAGCAGAAATTTTATTAGATGATGAAAAAAGAAAAAATTATGATGCACTAAGAGCTGTTAATAAAAATATATATAGAAAAACAGACTTTAAAGAAAAACCAAAAACAAGTAAAAAGCAATCAGGGTATAGTTTTTATGATTTATTTTCAAAAGAAAATAAATCAAAAAAAACTCAAGAGGAAAAAATCAAAAAACCTAAAAATGGTGAAGATATCACAATGGAAGTTGTAATAGATTTTTGTGAAGCTTTGATTGGCACAAATAGAACAGTGAATATAACAAATTCAAAAATTTGTCCAAAGTGTAATGGAAAAAAATTTGCAAATAATCAAAAATGCCCTTATTGTGATGGGTTGGGGGAAAAAATATTTAATAAAAAAATAACAGTAAAAATTCCTCCTCAAATTAAAAATAATGCCAAACTGAGAATATTAAATGAAGGCAGTTTAGGGGAAAATGGAGGTAAAAACGGCAATCTATATATAATTGTTAAGATTGAATCAAATGATGATTTAAAAGTTAAAGATGGAATTGTTTATTATGATGCTCATATTAGCCCATATCTAGCGGTTTTAGGGGGTAATGTAACAGTTCCTACTTTATGGGGTGAAGCGACTATAAAAATTCCACCTTTGACAAAATCAAATCAAAGCTTTAAACTGATTGATGTTGGGGTATTGGATGAAAAAACAAATAAAAAGGGTGATGAAATTGTCAAAATAGTTATCCAAATTCCAACAGAGATAACAAACGAAGAATATTTGCTTTACGAAAAATTAAAAGAAATTAACTCTAGAAAAAGAAATGCGAAATACACCTAAAACACACATAAAGGAAATTTTTACCTCAATTCAAGGCGAGGGTGTTTGTGTTGGTGAAAAACATATTTTTGTTAGGTTTTGCAAATGTAATTTAAAATGCGCATATTGTGATACCGATTTTAGTTATGCAAACGCAAAAGAATATACAATTGATGAATTATATGAGCGTTTGAAAGATGTAAATTGTGAAACCATCAGTTTTACTGGCGGGGAACCTTTATCTGATATTGAGTTTTTGCTTGAATTTTTAAAAAGATATAAAAATAAATTAAATAAAAAAATATATTTAGAAACTAACGGAACTTTATATCAAAATTTTGTTCAAATAATTGATTTTGTTGATATTGTGGCAATGGATATAAAATTAGAGAGCGCAACAAGACAAAGAAATCGTTATTTTGAAAATGAAAAATTTTTACATCTCGCCCAAAGAAAAGAACTTTTTATCAAAGTTGTGTTTGATGAAAATATTAATGAAGCTGAAATTGATGAAGTTGCAAGATTGGCAAAAACGTATAAAAGAGGAATTATTTTACAGCCAAAAATGCCAATAAATAATAATGTCAATTTGTATGAAATTTTTGAAAAATTTTATTCGAAGCACAAAGATACAAGATTAATTTGCCAAACGCATAAATTTTTAAATCTTCAATAGCAAAAAAAAGTTTATCATGTAATAATGTTTTTATGTCAAACATACTGGATGATAAGATTTCTTTCAAATCTATAAAAGATAATATTTTAGATAGATTTTCACATAGCAATGAAACCCCATTGCTTGACGCTATGATGAATTATAAAAAACAGCCTATGACAGGTTTTCATATTCCTGGTCATAATAGAGGTATGGGTGTTAATCCAAAATTTATGGATCTTGTTGGACAAAATGTTTTAAATATTGATACGACTGATGAATTTGATAATTTAGGAACTTTGCATCCTGCAACAGGTGCTATTGCAAAAGCTCAAGAACTTGCTGCTTTAGCATATGGCGCATCTAAAACTTTTTTTGTGACAGGCGGTTCAACTATTGCTAATTTAGCTTTAGCTTTTGCCCTAACAAGTCCGACAGACGAGGTTTTAATTGGAAGGAATTGTCATCGTTCAGTTTTAACTGGTTTAATTATTTCTGGTGCTAAAGTTAACTGGGTTATCCCTAAAAAATTAAAAGATTGGGCAATATTTGGAAACATTGAAGCTCAAGAAATTGAAAACAAATTAAAAAATAACAGAAATATAAAATTAGTCTGGATTACAAACCCGACATATGAAGGTGTTTATTCAGATATTAAAAAGATTGCTCAGATTTGCAAACAATATAAAGTGGCTTTAATTGTAGATGAAGCTCATGGATGCTTATGGAATTTTAATTCTAAGCTCCCAACTTCTGCACTTCATTTAGGGGCGGATGCGGTTGTTCATTCTCTGCATAAAACAGGCGGTGCTATGACGCAAGCTTCAATGTTGCATTTAGCAAAAAATTCTAAGTTTGAAGCTGAAAAAATCGAACATGCACTTAAGCTTTTGCATACCACAAGTCCAAGTTTATTGCTATTATCAAGCCTTGATGCAGCAAGGGCTAATTTAACAAGTGCCCTTGGGCAGGAAATGTTAAATCGTGCGATTGAAAATGCGCAATATTTCAGGAAAGAAGCAAAAAATATTGAAAAATTATCTGTATTAAGCGAAGTTGATTTTGATGTTACTAAGATTTTCATTAAAATGAAAGGATTGACAGGACTTCAGCTTGAATATATTTTAGAACAAGATTATAAAATAGAAGTTGAATCAGCATCCGATGAGGGTTTATTGATTTTATCAAATATTGGAAACACTCGTGAAGAATTTGAATATTTGATTAATTCATTGAAAGATATTTCTTCAAAAAAATATGATGTAACTCAAAAAAATGTTAAAATAATGCCTCTTATCGACCCTGAAATTGTAATGAATTTAAGAGAAGCATATTTTGCACCAAAAGAATCAATCGATAAATTTGAAGCTATTGGAAGAATTTCATCAGAAGTAGTTGCCTTGTGCCCTCCTGGAATTTCTATTTTGTTGCCAGGTGAAATTATTAAAAAAGAACATCTTCCTTATTTATTCACTTATGAGAAGCTAGAGGTAATTAAAGAATAGTCCATTTGTATTTATACAAATGATTGAAAATCGTTGTAATATGAAATTGCCATAAATTGTTTTGGAAAAGAGGAATAATAATGTTTGAAAAATTGTATTCGGAGAGAATTAAAAAAACTCCCTCATCTTTTATAAGAGAAATTTTAAAAGTTACACAAAAGCCTGAAATAATTTCTTTTGCAGGTGGTTTGCCAAACCCTATTTCTTTTCCGCAAGAAGAATTAAAAGTTTCTATGAATAGAATTGCAGAAAAATATGGTGCAAAAATTTATCAATATTCTACAACAGTAGGGCTAGATATTTTAAGGGAATATATAGTCGAAAGATACAAAAAACTATGGAATATGGATATCACAATAGATAACGTTATTATTACAACTGGTTCTCAGCAAGCGCTTGATTTAATTGCAAAAGTTTTTATAAATGAAAATGATAAAGTTATGGTTGAAAAACCATCTTATCTTGGATTATTGCAAGCATTTTGCATGTATGATGCAGATTTTATTCAAACGAAATTAAACGAAGATGGCTTAGATATTGAAGAATTAAAAAATACAATAAAAACACACAAACCAAAACTTGCGTATTTAATTCCAAATTTTCAAAATCCAACAGGATTAACATATTCAAAAGAAAATAGAGAAGCTGTTTTTGAAGTTATAAAAGATGAAGATATGATTTTAATTCAAGATGATCCTTATGGTGAATTGAGATTTGAGGGAGATAGAATTCCATACATTGGTTTAAATCAAACAAACAAAAATATTTATCTTGGTTCTTTTTCAAAAATTGTTACTCCTGGAATGCGTTTAGGTTATGCAATAGCAGATAAAGAAATAATTAAAATGCTAGAAACTGCAAAACAAGCATCCGATTTGCATTCAAATATTTTCGGGCAATATTTAATAGCTGATTATTTACAAAATAATGATTTAGATAAACACATTGAAAAAATAAAAAAATTATACAAAACTCAAGCAAATGCAATGATATTAGCAATGGAAGAATTTTTTCCTAAAAATGTTAAATTCACATATCCTAAGGGTGGCATGTTTACTTGGGTTACATTACCTGCAGAAAAATCAGCTATAAAATTATTCGAAAAAGCGATTGCAAAAAATGTTGCTTTTGTACCAGGTGACCCGTTCTATGTTAATACCCAAAACGTTAATACGCTGCGTTTAAATTATACAAATGCTGATTCTGAAACGATAAAAGAAGGTATTTCAAGATTAGCTGACGCAATGAACGAAGCATAATATTAAGAATATATAAAAGGATGAGCTAAATATGAGAATATTTAGCTCTTTTATAATATAATCAGAGGTATCAATTGGGAGTATGAATTGAAAAGTTCACAAAGGCTGACATTATATATATTCCTTGCCTTGATATTAGGCATATTTTTTGGTTGGTTGTGTCCTCAATGGGCTGTAAAAATGCAACCTTTAGGCGATATGTTTTTAAGAATGGTAAAAATGATTATCGCTCCTTTGATTTTTGCAACTTTGGTTGTTGGAATTGCAGGACATGGAGATGTTAAAAATCTCGGCAAAATTGGTTTAAAAACTATCGTATATTTTGAAATTGCAACAACAGTTGCACTTATTTTGGGGCTTGTTATGGCAAATATATTAAAACCTGGCGTCGGTTTTAATATAAATGTGAGCGATGCTTCATTGGCACTTGTTGAAAAAATGAAAGTTGCGCCTCAGGCACATAGCATGGTTGATATGCTTGTTGATTCTATTCCAACAAGTGTTGTTGATTCTATGGCGCAAGGAAATTTGTTACAAATTGTTGTGTTTGCCATATTTTTCGCTCTTGCAATATGTGGTGTCGGGCAAAAAGCTCGTCCTGTTTTGGATTTTTTACAAAGCACTTGCGAAATAATGTTTAAATTCACAGAATATGTTATGAAATTTGCTCCAATTGGTGTTTTTGGCGCAATTTCTGCAACAATTGGGCAAAATGGCATTGGCATATTATTTAGTTATGTCAAATTAATTGGAATTACATATTTTTCCCTTGCGGCTTTTGTATTATTGGTTTTGGTCGTTACTTGTAAAATTATTAAAGTTCCATTTAGAGGCTTATTGAAAACAATAAAAGACCCTGCAATTCTTGCTTTTTCAACAGCATCATCAGAAGCAGCTTTACCAAAAGCAATGAGTTTAATGGAAAAATTTGGTGTTCCAAAAAGTGTTGTAAGTTTTGTTATGCCGATGGGTTATACTTTTAATCTGGATGGTTCAACTTTGTATTTAACTTTGGCAACACTATTTTGCGCCCAAATTGCAGGTATTCAATTATCTCTTGAACAACAATTAATGATTATGTTTACATTGATGCTTACCTCAAAGGGAATTGCTGGTGTTCCAAGGGTTTCTTTGGTTATTTTAACAGGAACTTTGACAAGTTTTGGATTGCCGACAATCGGAGTTGCTATTTTATTAGGTATTGATCAAATTCTTGATATGGGTAGAACAACAGTTAATTTAATCGGCAATTGTGTTGCAACTGCTGTTGTTGCAAGATGGGAAAATGAATTTGATTACGACAAAATGAAAAATTTTCTTAAAAAAGAGAAAAACTAATTATAGATCATCAACAAGTTTAGAATCAGATTCCATACCTGATTTTAATGTTTGTCTTACGATATCTGCTTGCGTATCAAGCATTTTGCATATAGTTTCTATATTTCTGACTTTATCTTCTAAGATAACATCTGCATTATTTGTAATGTTTCCTGTTATGTTTTGATAAGCAGATAAAGCTGCAGAGCCCGTTCCTTGCATCAAGTTACCTGCAACGATTGCGCCAAGTCCAAAAGAACCTGCGTATGGTGCGATTGATTGTAAAATTCCACCCCAACCTGATACTAAGCCAGCAATTGGTAACAATAAATTTTGCCCAAAACCAAAACCAGCTCCTGTTCCTGCGGCTGCTGAAGCTGTATTTAACGCCGCAATTCCTGCAGCAGAAACTGCATAACCTGTTGCCATTCCTGCAGCACCTCCTGTTGGTGCACCATCTGTGCCAAAACCTAATGAAATTCCAGCTGCACCTGATGGGAAGCCAGAAAAACTTGATAACCCAGAAACACCAAAAGAATTTGTTCCTGAATCTAAATATGAATTTGTTGCATAATTAGGTGACCAATATGAGGTGCCAGGTATATTCATCATTGCTTGTCCGCCCAATGTTGGCATAAAGCTTGATGGGGAGAATAAATTTGCTAATTGCCACAAAAATCCGCCTGCAGAACCAAAACCGGAACCTGTTGCAGTTGAACCTGAGATGGTTAAATCTCTTAATCTGTCATAGGTTTCATATAATTCGGCTTTAGCTGCAGAGCTTGCTCCGCCATATTTATTTGCAATTGTAAGTGCGTGATCATTTTTGTAAGACATAATTTACCTCAATATATAGTTTATTCTATACATTCAATAATTTCTATAATATATTTTGTTGATTTTTTGTTGAAATTATCGGTATTGATAATTTAATGATATTTTTTTAGAAGTCAAACTATAAAAAAAACGGCTAATTTGTGAACAAATTAAGCCGTGATGGATAGAATTAGTATTACGGAGTTTATAGAGGAGTTTACATGCTATTTAATGTTCCTCAAGAAATTTTGTTGCTAAACTTGTTTGAACATGTCAAATTAATTTACAAAAATTAACATTACTTGATTATTTATGTACAATCGTACATAATATAAATATGGATATAAATTTAACACAAAAACAGCAGGAGTTCTTTGACAAATTGCAATTGCTTTATCAAAATAGAGCACTAGCAAGTTATGAAAAAATTAAAAAAGAGCTTGGCTATAAATCAAAAAATTCTATTAAACAATATGTTGAAGCTCTAAAAAAAGAAAATTTCATTTTAAATATAGATGATAATTTATATATAAATCCTGATAAATTTGGCGCAAAATTGGTTTCAAGTTATGTAAAAGCTGGCTTTGCATCAATTATGGACGATAAAATCGAAAAAAGAATATCCATGGATGATATTTTAAATATTAATTCCCCCTCCACGTATGTTTTCAAGGTGTCAGGAGATTCTATGTGCGAGGTTGGAATATTGGATGGCGATTATGTAATAATCAAAAAAACTCCTAATGCAAATATTAATGATATCGTTTTAGCTATTGTTGATAATGAATTTACTTTGAAAACCTATAAAAGGGATAATTTGGGAGCATATTTGAAACCAGAAAATTCTTCTTATCCAATAATTCGCCCTATTAACAGTTTAACAATTTTTGGTGTTGCTGTTGGAATTACAAGGAAGTTTTAAATGAAAAAAGTTATAGCATTGGTTGATTGTAATAATTTTTTTGTTTCTTGTGAAAGGCTTTTAAAACCCGAATTAATCGGAAAGCCAGTATGCGTTTTATCAAATAATGATGGTTGTGTTGTTTCTCGTTCTAATGAAGCAAAAAGACTCGGAGTTCAAATGGGAGCGCCGTATTTTATTGCGAAAAATCAATTCAAAAATGTGACATTTTTATCAGGAAATTTAACTTATTATTGTGAAATATCAAAAAGAGTTATGGATAAGCTTTTTGATTTTACGCCTGATATTGAAGTTTATTCGATTGATGAAGCTTTTTTAGATTTAACGGGTTTAAGAAAAACTTTTAATTGTCAGTATGAAGAAATTATTGAGCGTATTGTTAGAGAAGTTAAAGAAGAAGTTGGAATTGATGTTTCAGTTGGGTTATCTTATTCAAAAGTTTTAGCGAAACTTGCAAATGATAAAGCTAAAAATCTACAAAAAAATAATATTGATAAAAAAACATATAAAATTGGCTATAAACAAATTCAAAATGAATTGAAAAATACTTTAATATCTGATGTTTGGGGTGTTGGGAAAAATACAACAGCATTATTAAAAAAATATTTAATTCAAACTTGTTTTGATTTTGTTTCGCAAGATGATATTTGGATAAAAAAGAATTTAGGAAAAATTGGACTAGATTTAAAACAGGAGTTATTGGGAAATTCAATTAATCCAGTTCAGATAGGTTCTGTTGCACCTAAGTCAATTTCTAGGAGTGAGAGTTTTAAGGAATTTCAAACCAATAAAAATTATATTCAAGAGCAATTAAATTCTCACATTCACAAAGTTTGCAAGAAATTAAGAAATGAAAATTTAGTTACATCTTGCATTTCTGTAATGCTTCGTACAAAAGATTTTCAAGTTTTTAATATGAAAATAAATCTTATAAATCCAACAAATACGGAATTTGAATTGGTAAATATTTCAAAAGAAATTTTAGATAAAATGTATCAAAAAAACGTTATTTATCGCTCAGTTGGTTTTTGTGCTATGAAATTAACAACATCTAAAAGTCAACAGATTTCAATTTTTGATACAGAAAAAACTTTAAAAAATCAAGAATTATCAAAATCTTGGGATAAGTTGGAAGAAAAATTTGGCAAGGGTATTATAAAACTAGGTGGCTAATAAAATTAAAAGGTGGGATTAAATCCCACCTTACTGAACAATTTTTATTACCTGTTCAGGTAAACTCCTATATAGTTTTCCATCTTTGTGTACCGCTACAACTTTGACTATTGCATCGATATACGTCTTGTTTGTTTTTTCATCTTTTATTATTTGATGAAAAGTTACGTAGAATTTTCCACATTCTTTTATTTTTGTTTCTATTAATATTTCGTCTTCTAATTTTGCTGATAATTTGTATTTAATATCAATTTCAGCAACAGGCAATACGATATCTTCTTTTTCAAGTTCAGATAACTTAAAACCGGCTTTTTCGCATAATAATACTCGTCCCATTTCAAGCCATCTTAGATAGCTTCCATGCCATACAACACCATAAGCATCTGTGTCTTGGTAAAATACTTTTTGTGAAAAGGCATGTTCCATAGGACTATTTTAGCATAAACATACATATTTGAACTTTTTTATTTCATGTTAAAATAAACTTATGTTTGAAGTTAAAGTAGAAACAAGTTTTTCATCGGCTCATCATTTGCTTAATTACAAAGGCAAATGCGAAAATATGCATGGGCATAACTGGAAAGTTGAGGTCACTGCTCGTGGAAATGAGCTTGATAAATCAAATATTTTAATTGATTTTAAGGTATTAAAAAAATTAGTTAATGAAATTATGGACTATCTTGACCATAAGGATTTGAATGAGCTTGAAGATTTTAAAAACGAAAGTCCAAGTTCTGAATTTATTGCGAAGTTTATTTACAAAAAAGCAAAAGAAACAATAAAAGAAATCTATCGTGTAGATGTTTGGGAAACCCCAACATCTCGTGCGAGTTATTTTGAATTAGAGGATTAATATGCATACCTTGCAAGCGATTATAACAGGCTCAATTCAAGGCTTGAGCGAATTTTTACCTATATCAAGCTCTGCTCATATCGTATTTTCAAACGAATTATATGGATTAATTACAAATACTGATATTTCTAACACACTTAATGAAGAAGAAGTTTTTTTTGATATTATGGTGCATTTAGCAACGTTGTTTGCTGTTTTAATATATTTTTTCAATGATTTAAAAACTATAATTTTAGATTTTTTTAAATCTATTAAAACAAAAGAATATAAAAATGAAAATTTTAAATTAGTAAATTATATTGCCCTTTCCACAATAATAACAGGTGTTATTGGTTTAGTATTAAAAGAAAAAGTTGAAAATTTAATTACAAACCCTCAAATTGTATGTATTTTATTGTTCATTACGGGAATAATTTTATTATTTAGTGAAAGAATGTATAAGGGAAATAAAAAAATAACCTTAAAATCTGCAATTTTGATTTCTATCGCACAGGGTTTAGCAGTATTTCCTGGTTTTTCAAGAAGTGGCTTAACTATTGCAACTGGTTTATTTCAAGGGCTTGATAGAGTCCAGGCAGCAAGATTTTCTTTTTTGATGAGTATTCCTATAATACTTTTAGCTTCTTTGGTTTATCCAATAATCGAGCTTGATTTTTCTCAGATTATGACATTTAATTTTAAAGCAATTATATGTGGCTTTATTGCTTCTTTCGTTGTTGGATATTTTTGTATTAAATACTTTATGCGCCTATTGGGCAAGTTAAGTTTAAGAAGCTTCGCATACTATTGCTTTGTGGCTTCGATTGTGATGTTTTTATTATTTCAATTCTTTTATCATCAACAATAACAAGGCTGTTTTTATTTTTCATTTTTGAAATATAGTCAACTGCGGTTTTGTCTTTGTCGAAGTTAAATTCTTGAGTAGGGAACTGTGGGAATAATTCAGGATATTCTCCGCCTTGTTGAGCTACAAATGAATCATAGACTGCACTGTATGTGATATTATCTGATGGATTGTTTATATCAATTGGAGTTTTTTTGCCTTTTTTATCTACAAAATTCATTTCTAGCAATTTACCGTTATCGGTGAATTTATATGTTAATCCGCTAACTAGCAATAAACCTGGTTCACCCTCTTGTGATGAATATGTTCTTTGTAATGATGCTTTTATTGCTTCCACTAATTGTTTTTGTGTAATTTTTGTTTTCAATAAGTTGTTTTTCATTGGGGCAGATTCAGATACATCTCTTTGTGTTAAAATGCCTTCTTGGGGCACTTTTCTAATATTTGCAGCATTCAACAGGGCAATATCTGTATTTAATTCATTTCGCATAGAATCAGCCATTAAATTTGCCCAAGCACTTGGAGCTATACGTCGATTTTTTGCCATTGGGTCAATTTCTGAAATTGTAGCGATTTGTGGAGATTCTCCAAGATTTTTTGTCTTAATAAATTCTACAACCGGGCTTTTTTTGCTTAAAGGGCTTTGTACTAATGAATTATTGACAGATTTTAATGTTCCATTTTGATTAAATTCGGCATTTAAAACCCCATAATATTTACCATTTTCGCCTGCTTGCACAATTAAAACAGGCTCGTTTGATTTTGATAAAATTATATTTTCACCATGTTTTGCACCATTTACAACACTATGAGAATGTCCTCCTATGATAATATCTACACCATCAAGATTTTGTGCTAATTTTTTATCTGTTTCATAACCAACGTGTGATACTAGAATGATTTTATCAATGTTTTGTTTACGTAATTCATCTATCTCTTCTTGCAATTCTTCAACAGTATCTTCAAAATCTAAGACTTCGATGCCTTCTTGAACTTGTTTTTTGGTGCAAGTTTTAAAATCGATTGGCATTGCGCCGATAAACCCATATCTAACACCATTTTGTTCTTTAATTGTTGATTTTCGAACAAATTCTTTCATTGGGTTATCGTCGTCTAATTCAATGTTTGTTGCAATAAATTGGATTTTTTTGTCTTTTGCTGCTTGGTGAAACCCTTTGCTGCCAGCATCAATTTCATGGTTTCCAATAGCCGAAACATCAACACCCATCATGTTTTGCATTAAATCAAAAATAAAACCGTTCTTTTGGGCATCTGCTCCTGAGACATTGTCTCCGGCTGATAAAACAAAATTAACGGTATCCTTGTTGTGTTTTCTAAAATGTTTTGCACTCTCCATTATTCCTGCGATTTGGTCCGAGTTGCCGTGTGTATCGTTGTAATAATATATGCTCAGCTTCGCAGGGTTGAATGCCGTCGACCTTTGTTGTGTCGTTTGGCTTTTGAAGTTATTTATGCTGTATGAATTTACTCTTAGCATACTTCCATAAAACCTGTGAAGATTAAAAATTGCTCTAATATAAGATTATTAAATAATATATTAGGTTGATTTAATTATATCTTAATTTAATTATACTTGAAACATTAATATTGGGGAAGATGTTTTAAAATGTCCGTAAATACAAAAAAAGTAAAAAAAGAATCCAAAAAAACAGCCTTAGAGGTTGTTAAACCGATTAAAACTAAACCATATAATGACATAGATTTAAATAATTGGAAATTATATGAAAATGTTAAGACTGGCACTTGGTGGGAATTTCAATCAAGAGAAAAAAGAAACGGTCATAGTTATGATTATCATGGAAATTATATTCCGCAAATTGCCACTCAATTATTAGAAAGATATACAAAAAAAGGCGATATCGTTCTTGATTTGTTTTTTGGCTCCGGCACATCTGGAATTGAAGCAAAAAACATGGAAAGAAGATGTATTGGAGTTGAATTAAAACAAGAAATGGTTGATTATGTTAGCGAAAAATTCACTCCGAAAGAACTTGTTGTTGATGTCAACATTATTCAGGGAGATAGTGCAAATCCTGATATTAAAAACAAAATTCAAGATAGATTAGAAATTATGGGGGCAAAATCTGCTCAATTGTTAATTTTGCATCCTCCATACGATGATATTATTAAGTTTTCCGATAAAAAAGAAGATTTATCAAATTGTGCAACAACAGAAGAATTTTATGAATTATTTAAACAAGTTGCAAAAAATGGTTATGATATGCTTGAGCAAAATCGTTTTGCCGCTCTAATTATAGGCGATAAATATGCAAATAGCAGATATATTTCATTAGGATTTGAATGTCAAAGAAGAATGGAAGAGCTTGGTTTCGTAACCAAGGCTGTTATTGTAAAAAATATTACAGGTAATGAAAAAGCAAAAGGAAAAACCGCAAATCTTTGGAGATATAGAGCATTATCTGGCGGGTTCAATATTTTTGAACATGAATATATTATGATTTTTCAAAAAACTAAATTGAAAAAAATTAAAAATCTTTAACATAAAGGCAATATAGAGAAATAAAAGGGCTGCTATTTAGCAGCCTTTGCTTTTCGAGCTTGCAGAATATGATAAAATTAAGCTTTCTTTTTTTCTATACCTTTGATTAAAAATATCAAAGGTATTATTACAACACAAGCTATTGCACAAACTTCAAATGTATCTCTAAATGCACCCATATTTGCTTGTTGTAGCATTTGTTTATATAAAAGATTTTGTGACATATAGTTTGCATTGATGTTATCCATAAATTGTGAAAACATTCCTTGGTATGCCTGTAATCTTTGAGTGAAATTATCATTTAGCATTGTCATATTATCAACAAGATAGGACTGATGTGCTTGTGCTTTTCTAGAGATTAATGTTGTAACAATTGATGTTCCAATTGCACCTCCAAGGTTTTTTAATAAGTTTTGCACACCTGATGCATTTGTCATTTGTGCTTGAGTAAGAGTTGCTGTTGATAATGTAATAATTGGAATCATACACATTGCCATACCTATACCCATTATAAAGTTTGGAATTGCAATATTAACAGTTGCAATATGAAGATTTAAATTACAAAGCATAAATCCACTAAAGCTCAACAAAATAAGCCCAATTACAACAAGGATTTTTTCGTTGATTTTACTTCCGATACTTCCTATGAAAAATATTGTCATCATTGCACCAACACCCCTTGGCATCATTGCAAGTCCTGATAAATATGCATCATAACCCATTAAACCTTGTAAAAATTGTGGCAATATTGCTAGTGAAGCCAATAAAACACCCATCATAACAATTTGTACTATTGTTCCAAAGAAAAAGTTTCTATCTTTAAAAACAGATAAATTGATTAATGAATCTTTTTTCTTTGCTTGGGTTACAAAAAATAATGCTGCAAATAATATAGCAAAGAATGTTAGCCAACATACCCAGGCAGAGCCAAACCAATCTGCATCATTTCCTTTGTCAAGAACAATTTGCATGCAAGTTAGCCAGCCAATAAGCAGGTAAAAACCAGCAACATCCATTTTTACGTTTTTTTGCTTGCGTGCATATGGTGGGTCTTCTATTAGTTTTTTAGCTAAGCATACGCACAATATTCCAACGGGAATATTAATAAAATATATGAAAGGCCAAGACCAATTGGTTGTTATCCAACCGCCTAAAACAGGTCCAATAATTGGAGCTATTACTACAACCATACCAAATAAAGCCATTGATTGTGCTCTTTTTTCAACAGGCCACATTTCAAGAGTGATTGATTGAGATAAAGGTAAAACAGCCCCGCCACCAAAACCTTGCAAAATTCTTGTTATAACCATCATGGGTAAACTATTTGCGATTCCACATAAAAATGAGGAAACGGTAAATAAAATTATGCTGAAAATGAAAAAGTTTTTTCTTCCCATTAATTTGCAAAAGAAATCAACAGAAGGTATGACGATACCTGATGCAATCAGATAACTTGTTAAAACCCAAGTGCTTTCTTGTCTTGAGACAGAAAATGAACCTGCCATATAAGGTAGCGCCACGTTTGCAATTGTTTCATCTAATACAAACATGAAAGCTGCAAGCATTATAGGAATGCACACAATCCAAGGATTGTGACTTGGTTTCCATTCTTGAGTTTGTTCTTGTGTCATAATTTTGCCTATTTAACTTTTACCTTTGGAACTACACTCATACCTGAAACTATATTAAATTTGCTTTTATCTATTTCTTCGTCAAATACAATTTTTACAGGTATTCTTTGAACTATTTTTACAAATGAGCCAACAGCATTTTCAGGTGGAAATAAGCTTGATTTTGCACCTGATGCTCTTTGAATAGAATCAATATGACCTTTGAATTTTTTGTTTTTATAAGCGTCTACTTTGATTGTTACTTCTTGTCCTGGTTTCATGTTGCCTACTTGGTTTTCTTTAAAGTTTGCAACAACCCAAATTTTATCAGGAACTACTGCAAAAATTGGTCCGCCAACAGAAACATAACTTCCTTTTTCAATTCTTCTATTTGTTACTACGCCTGTGTTTGGAGCGATTATATTTGTATATTCAAGATTTAATTTTGCTTGTTTCATCATTGCTTCTAATGCTTTTAAATCTGCATCAGCAACATTATTTCCATTAGAGAAGATATCTTCTTTAGCTTTTGTTTGTCTTGCAACAACTGCATCATAATTTGTTTGAGCTTTATCTAAAAGTTGCTTTGAAACAGCGCCTTCTTGATATAATTTTGTATATCTTTCAAGATCTGTTTTTGCAAGATTAATTTCTGAATCTGCTGCTTTTAAGTTAGCTTTTGCATTTTTTTGATTCAATAAAGCTTTTTCATAATTTGCTTTAGCTTGATCATATCTTGCTTGATAAACTTCGTTGTCTATTTTCGCAACTAAGTCGCCTTTTTTTACTTCTTTATTATCTTCTATGAAAATTTCAGTAATATGACCTGAAACTTTTGGTGTTACTTGAATAATATCAGCTTCTACATAAGCATCATCAGTTGTTTGAAATTGACTTTCATGTATTAAATATACGCCTGCTAATAAACCTAATCCTATTGCAATTGGAATAATAATTTTTCTTTTTTGTTGTTTTTGTTTTGCTTCGACTTTATTTTCTTCAGACATTTTATTCTCCCTTTATATTTTTGTTTTCAATGTTTTTGATATTAACTGTGTGAATTCATATAATGTTTTGGTCATTTCATTTAATTTTTCTTTTGAAAATTCTTTTTCAATTTGTTCTTTAATTGGTTCAAATAAATTCATTGAATTTTTTGCTAATTTTTTGCCTTTTTCTGTGATTGTCAATATTTTTACGGCACGATTATTTTTTATTGTTGCTTCGATTTTAATTAGCCCTTTTTCTTCTAAAGATTTTGCAAGTTTGCCCGTGTTTGCTCTATCTTTTAATAAAACACGTGCTAAATCCCTTTGACAGCAATCTTTTTTGTCATGAACAACCATTAACGCTAAGTGTTCCGCAGCAGTTACACCGATATTTATTTCTTTGAAAAATTGTTCAAATAGTTTATCGAAATACTTAGCACTAGAATTGATTTGATATATTATAGAATCTTCGTATCTGGTTTTCATACTATTCACTATGTTGCATAAATAACATGTTGCAAATGCAACATTAATATGCTAGCATTCTATTATAAAAAATGCAATAATTTTTTAGTAAGGAATAAAAATAATATGAAAAAGATAATCGCATCAAGCCTGTTAGCATTTTTTGCTTTTGGTTTTATTGTAAATCCAACATATGCAATATTGGATGATAAAAAGAAAAATCAGGAAACAAAAATATTAGAATATTTGAATTTTGATTGGTGGAAAAAGAAAAACGATCCGCATTTAGAAAAATATATTGTAACTGCTATTAATAATAATCATGATATTAAATCAGCGGCGCTAAAAGTAGAACAAGCAAGATTAAATGTTACAATGACTAGAGCTGGACAATTGCCAACTTTATCTGTTGGGGCTTCTCCATTTTTAGTTAAAATGCCTCAAACGACAAGTACCATGGGTTCTTTTGCTTTGCCAATTATAGCTCAGTATGAACTAGATTTGTTTGGTAAAAATTGGGATAAGGCAAAATCCTCTAAAAAAATGTTAGAGGGAGCTGAATATCAAGCTCAAGCTTCTGATATATCTATAATTTCTCATGTTGGTTCAATTTATTACAATATTGTTAAGTTAGACAAAATCATAAATATTCAAGAAGATTTAGTAAAAGATAGAGAAGAGATTTATAGATTGATGAAATTATCAAATGAAGAAGGAATTGTTTCTACTTCTGATTTGATATTATCTGAAAAACAATTTGTAATGTCACAAAATGATTTAATTGATTATAAAAAAGCTCGTGAAAATTCTTTGAACGCTTTAGCTGTATTGATTGGTGATAGCCCTAACAATATAGCTGAATATGAAAGAATTTCTTTAGATGAATTGTCAAATGAAATTATTATTCCAAATGAAGTTGATTCAGAAATTATTATAAATCGTCCTGACTATAAATCTATAGAAAAGCAAATTGAAGCAGCCGGACTTGATATAAGAGCTGCAAAAAAAGAATTTTTACCATCAATTAATATCTTAGGAGCCTTAGCTTTTGTTGCTACATCTATGGCAAGTTCAATGAGTTTTGAAAATGCTTTAGGATTAATTGGTAGTAGCGTTAATTTGCCTATTTTCACAGGTTTTAAAAGAACTGCAAATTTAAAATTAAATAAAAATAAATATGAACAGCTTGTGAAACAATATCAAAAAACAAATCTTGTAGCAATCCAAGAAGTTAATGATTCATTATATAATTTAAAATCTGATAATGAAAAGCTTGTTAATAATAATAAAGTTTTAAATATCCAAAAACAAGATTATAAATATTCTCAAATGAAATTTGATGAAGGTATTATATCAAAACTTGATTTATTACAACAAAAAGAATCATTATTATATATGCAAAAATTAGCAGCAAATTCCAAAATAGATTGTTATGTTGGTTTGATAAATCTATATAAGGCAACTGGCGCTAAAATTTAACCAAGAAATTTGTTAACACTTGCTAATAATCTATCGCTTTCAGCCATAAGTTTGTTATATTCTTCAATTTGCTCTTTTGAAACCGAACTTTTTGCAACATATCCACTTGATGGGATATATGTTGCTGTATCTAACATTTGAGCATTGCCTGCTATTGCTTGTTGTGCTTGAGGCATTGGCTGATAAGATGGAGTTTTGCTATATTTATTAATCAAATCTTTATTTAATGGGCTCACCAATGCATCTTTTGGTTTTTGAGTAATTTCTTTGCCGTCTAGTAAATCCAATAATAACTGTGGATTTGCGTTTACTTGTCTTGCAAGCATTGGGTCGGTTTGAAGTCTTTCAAAAACTTGCGGATTATTTTGAATTTTTTCTTCTAATTCACCATATGTTATGTCAAATCCTGGAATTTTTGTATTTTTTTGTGCTTCAAGTTGGGCTTTTTGAGCTTCTTCTTCTGGGTTATATGGTTTTCCGAAAATTTTATGAATTAATTTGTTTATCGGTTTTGAAATAATTGGCGAGAAAACAGCCATCATCATAGCAAATCTTAGGAATAATCCTCCAGCTCTTGCTATTGGATTTTTTGTTTTTCCTAATCCCATGCTGAAAAATTTACCGATAGGTTTTAATAAATATTTTGTTAATAAGCTATCACCTTTTAGATTTCCTAAAGTTGCAAGACCATATGTTGCAGCAAAAGAAGCAGGCATTGCTATTGCAACATTACCAATTGAGCCAACCCAATCATCGGCAACAGTTGCAACTTTTTGTCCTTTTGGAGCATCTTGTGCTGTGTTGAACAAGTTGTAAATCATTGGAACAAGGAACAAGTTCATTCCGGCATGGTCGCAATTATAGTTTGAAATAGATTCTGCTGGAATTAAAACTGATTGTTGTAATAATGAACCAAGTTTTGTTCTTGCCATCTTGCCATCAGCGATATTAAATTTTAATAATGCATCGCCAAGATTACCTTTACCGAAGTTTTTGCCTTCTTTAATTATTCCGAGTTTTTTACCTAATTTGTCTATAATATTTGATGGCCACCAGCCGCCAATGAAACCTTCTCTGTTCATTGTTATATTTGTGAAGAAATCACCTAATTTTACACCATCAACTTCTTCGCTTAAGTCAGCAAGCTCGTCTGTAAAATCACCAGCTTTTAATTTTCCAAATATATTTGCTAATTTTTCATAGTAATCAGGTTGCGCTTTGTCTAATCTTGCTTTTTTGGCAATTAACTCTGTTAATTCTTGAGCGAATTCTCTTTGATCGTCAATATTTTCAGAGCCTATGAATTTTTTAAAGTATTTTTCAATATCAACTCCATCACCCACCAAGGCTTTAAGAGATTTTTTAAATGTTTCATTATTTTTTTTGATACTTGCTAAAATGTCATCCGCTTCATCGGCAAATAAATTTCTTAATTTTTCTAATGCACTGGCTTCATCTGTTGTTACTTCAACAAGTAGTTTTTCGGCGCCATCTCTGCCGATTGCTTTTTTAATTTTGTCAAAAAATTTGCTGTTTGCTTTAAATGGAGAAGTATGAACAACATCTCCTACTGTATATGCAAACTGAGTTGCAAAACCACGACCTTGACCTTTTGCAAATGAGAATCTAGGTTTTGCTTTGTTGCTTTTGAATGTTTCTGTAATATCTTTGAAAGTTTTGCCAAAAAGTTTAGAATCTTTTAATTTTGTTGCTGCTTGCGTTTTAATGCCTTTGAAGAAATCGCCAATTTTTTTATACAAACTTCCATCTTTAAGAAGTTTGCTATCTAGCTTTAAGCCTGCATTTGTCATAAATTTAAGGCTTTTATTTCCTAAATATGCAACCCCAACTGTTGAAATTATAGTCAAGAGAACTGATTTTATGCATTTTGTAACGTCTTTATTTCCAAAAACTTTTTTGACAGTTCTTACTATAAAATTATCTTCTGCTGTTTTTTTAGCAAGCTCAACAGTATCCTGCTTTAGTTGTTCTTTATCTAAAGCGGTAAAATTTTCTTGAGAATTTTCTTTTTTTTGATTTGCTTCAAATGATATTTTCTTATTTAAAGCATTAAAAGACACACTATTGTTCATATATAAATAAAAACTTTTTTCGTGTATAATTTGACTTTTATGTTAAGTAATTTAACTAAATAGAACGATATTTTTTATCGTATTCATTAACTTTAGTGATTACGTTTGAAAAAAATCTGATAATAGCCATAGTTACTCTCCAATAATCTCTATGGATATATTAAGTATTTTTTTCGGAACTTTTTGCTAGTTTTTTATAAATTATTAATAATATTTAATATTTCATCAAAATTATAATGATTTTTCAGAATATGAATTTTCATCTTTTTATTTGTTTTTTGAATATCTTTTATAGTTTTGCCATCAAGAAAAACTTCTTCGTAATTTTCGCCATTTTTCTTTAACATAACAGAAGAAATAACAAGGTTTTCTATATTTTTATCTTTAATTGTTTCGATTATATCTTCACCTGTTATTAAGCCTGCAATATTTATATCTTTGCCAAAGAAATTGTTTTTAATTTCTAAAACTTCAAATTCAAGATTTTCAACTTTGATATCTTTTTGAAATTCTTTAAATAGTTTATATGGAGTGCTTGCTGTCGCAATTGTTATTTTTGATTTACTTTTAATTTTCTTTTTCATTTTTTTAAGACATTTTTTAAAGCTGTCTTTTAATAATCTTATTGCGCCAACTCCATCTTCAATTTGTAAAAAATCGCCATAATATTTTTTATCTGGCACATCTAATCCTGCTAATATAAAAAATTCATCTGACGCCATGGCGATGTTTTTTTTGATAGAACTATTAAATTCTTCTATTATTTTTATAGTTTCAAGAGCGATTTTTTTGTCTACCTTTTTAAATTTTTCTTTTCTAAATTTTGAAATTCCTAATGGTACCACAGCAATTGATTTTACAATTGATTTAACTGTTTTTAAATCTTCTAGAGTTTTTTTTAATTCCTTGCCGTCATTATATCCCGGGCATAAAACAATTTGTGCATGGATTTTTGTTTTAATTTTTTTAAATCTTTTTAATTGCTCCATAATGTTTTTTGCATTAGGATTTCTTGTCATTTTTTCTCTTAATTCTGGATTTGTTGTGTGAACAGATATAAATAAAGGAGAAATATGATATTGTTCTATTCTTTGCCAATCTTCTTCTTTTAAATTTGTTAAAGTGACATATGTTCCTTGAATGTATGATAATCTCCAATCATCATCTTTTACATACAGTGAATCCCTAAGCCCTTTTGGCTGTTGATCAACAAAGCAAAAAATGCAATGATTGCAGCATTTTTTAACTCCATCAAAAACTGCTGATGAAAAAACTATTCCTAAGTCCTCATCAAAATCTTTTTCAATTTCTATTTCCTCTAATTTTTTATTTTTATGTTCAACTAAAATATTTAATTCTTCATCATTGATAATATAGCTATATTCAATAATATCTTTAGGGATAGTGTTATTAATTGATAAAATTTTATCGCCTTTTTTAATTTTTAATTCGTCTGCGATTGAATTTTTTATTACATCTTCTACTAATAATTCGCATTTTTTCATAGCAGTTTAATTAATTCTTCCAATTCTTTAAGGGTTATTTCTACAGTCTTTTTTTGAATATCTTTTAAATCTATATATTCATTTTTAAGTCCTTTTTGTAATTTTATTTTGTGAAGTTCCAGTATGTTAAGCATATTTTCTTTAAATTCTATTGTTTCGTTTATGCTTAAAATGTCGCTACAAAATATTGCGATTTTTGAATCGTTAACAACATAAAAAGGATTTGTTGAATTAAAGCTTAAAAGTAAATCAACAAGATGTTTTTTGCCAGTTGGGGTTATTGAATAAATTTTTGATAACATTCCACCATCAGACATTTTTTCATTATATTCGACACAACCTAATTTTTCTAATCTTTTAAGTGCAGGATTAATTGTACCAGAACTTGATTTTAAATATGCAAAAAATAATTCATCTATAATTTTCGATATTCGATAAATTGTTGAGTCGTATTTATTTAAAACATATAAAATTGCTATTTCTATCATAGTTTTATATTAACATAGTTTTTGATATATTAATATTAAAAAATAAAATAGAGGTTTTAAATGGAAGCATTACTTGAAAAAGATATAAAAGAAGCTATTAAAAACACTAGTTTATCTCATATTGCGATAATTATGGATGGAAATCGTCGTTGGGCAAAAGAACATTTATTGCCTTCTATGATGGGGCATAAAAAAGGAGTTGATGCTCTAAAAAAAGTCACAAGAGCTTGCGATGATTTTGGGGTTAAGTATTTAACTTTGTATGCTTTTTCAACTGAGAATTGGAATAGAAAAAAAGAAGAAGTTGATTTTTTGATGGATTTATTGGCAACTACATTGAAAAACGAATTAAAAGAATTAAATGAAAATAATGTAAAAATGAATTTTATAGGAAATTTATCGCAATTAAACGATAATTTGCAAAACATTTTAAATGAATCAAAAGAGGTTACAAAAAATAATACGGGCGTGGTTTTAACTGTTGCCATAAATTATGGCGCAAGAGATGAGATAGTTAACGCAATAAAAAATATTGTTAAAGATAAAGTAGATGAAGATGAAATAACTCAAGAATTAGTATCAAATTACTTATATACAAAAAATATTCCAGATCCGGATTTATTAATAAGAACAAGTGGTGAAAAAAGAATAAGCAACTATTTACTATGGCAAATTGCGTATAGTGAAATTTATATTACAGATACATATTGGCCTGAATTTAATAAAGACACTTTAGCTCTTGCTATTAAAGAATTTGCAAAAAGACAAAGAAGATGGGGAAAATAATGTATAAAATTACATTTGCAAGCGGAAATATGCACAAGGTTGACGAAATAAACGTTATCGCAAAAGATTACGATATTGAATTTGTATTACCTGATGGAAAATTTGACCCTATAGAAGATGGAACAAATTTTTTAGAAAATGCATATTGTAAGGCAAAGTGTGCAAGTGAAATTTCTGATACAGAGCTATTTTTAGCGGATGATTCTGGTTTGTGTGTTGAAGCTTTAAATGGAGAACCCGGAATAAGAAGCGCTCGTTATGCTCCGACTCCTAAGGAAAGAATTAACAAATTATTAGATGCAATGCAAAACAAAGATAATCGTAAAGCAAAATTTGTTTGCGCAATGGTTATTTGTGATAAAAATGGCAAAATTGTTTTTAGTGTTCAAAAAGAATGTCTTGGTTCAATTTTAAAAGAAGAAAAAGGTAATGGCGGTTTTGGTTATGACCCAATATTCTTTGTTGATGAAAGAAATTGTTCTATGGCTGAATTAAAAAAAGAAGAAAAAGCTCAAGTTTCTCATCGTTCAAAAGCACTAAGGGAAGTTTTAGCTTGGATATCTCAGAATAAATTATAAATATTAATTTTTATGATAATATTTTCTTATGGAATTTAACCCTGTCATAACATCTGTTTTAATATTATGCGTTTTATGTTTACTTAGAATTAATGTTTTATTTTCATTAATGATAAGTGCAATTGTGGCGGGTTTATTAGCTAAAATGCCAATATCTAAAATTATGGATTATTTTATTTCTGGCATGGGGCAAAATTCAGAAACTGCCTTAAGTTATATTCTTTTAGGTACATTAGCTGCTGCTATGACACATACTGGTTTGGCAAAAATATTAGCTATAAAAATATCTAGATTTATTAAAGATAACAAATATGCACTGATTGGAATTTTGGTATTTATTTCGATATTATCTCAAAATCTAATCCCTGTTCATATTGCATTTATACCAATTTTGATACCACCTTTGCTTGGTTTGATGAATAAATTAAAAATAGATAGGCGCTCTATAGCTTGTTCATTGGCTTTTGGTTTAAAGGCTCCATACATTGCAATTCCTGCAGGCTTTGGTTTAATATTTCAAGATTTAATTGCTGATAATATGACAAATAACGGTATGTCTGTCGATACTCTTCAAATTTGGAGATATAGTTGGATATTGGGTGTTGCAATGTTTATTGCTCTTTTAATTGCAATATTTATAACTTATAGAAAACCAAGAGAATATAATCAACAAGATTTAAATTACGAGATTGCAGTTGATGAAAAATTAAATAAAAATCATTACATTATTTTAATTGGCGCATTTGCTACACTATTTATTCAATTAATAAGTGGTTCATTGCCATTAGGAGCGTTAGTTGGACTTGGAATAATTTTTGGATTTAGAGCGGTATCTCGTAAAAATATGGATTTTCTTGTTGATGAAGGTGTTGGGTTAATGGGATACATTGCTTTTGTGATGCTTGTTTGCGCTGGTTATGCTCTTGTTTTAAAAGAAACTGGTGGAGTGGAATCGATGGTAAATTCTATTTTGCCTTATATCGAACATTCAAAAATATTAGCAACAATAGCAATTTTATTAACAGGATTAATAGTAACAATTGGAATTGGTTCATCTTTTGGCACCATTCCGATATTGGCGGTTTTATTTGTTCCAATATGTATTAAACTAGGTTTCTCTCTTCCATCTACAATAATTTTAATGTGCGCTGCAGCCGCATTAGGTGATGCAGGTTCTCCTGCTTCTGATACAACTTTAGGACCAACTGCAGGTTTAAATGCCGATAATCAACATAATCATATAAAAGACACCTGCATTCCAACTTTTTTACATTTTAATATTGCACTAATTATAGCGGCAATTTTATCGGTTTATATTTTAAATTAATTTAAACGACTTTTAGCTTGTTCTACAAGTTGTGCTTGAGTATCGTTGGCATCCATTGCTATATTTACTCTTGTTTCACTGGCTTGTATATCGTTAATTTTTTTCATAAAAGCTTTAGATTCCGCGCTTCCTGGTTCAAGAGTCGCTTGCGTTTGTGCGAATTTTGATGCCAAACCTGATAAGCTTACTTTGTAAGCGTCCAATTCACGTTGTGCGTTTGCTAAATTTGCTGCCTGATAAGTGTATCCTGCTCTAGCACATAAATTTGTTATAGGTGTTGACATAAACTACCTCATTTCATTAAATTTGTTACCTTTTAGAAAAACGTGCTCATTATTTTGAGCTATTAGTTTTTCCATTTGGCTTAATTGATGCATTTGGTACTTTAACTTGTATTTTACCATTTTTCTTTTTTTATTAATAGAGAGGGCATCTTTTAAGCCTGCAACAATTTGTTTTTTTAACACTTTTATCGGATTATTCCTTTTTAGATAGTTTTTGGAATAATTTAAAAATGTTTTTAACCTTTTCAAACTTGCTTTGATAGATTGTTGCAATTTGGTCTCCTTTTGCTTATTAAGGAGTCCTACCTTAATAAAAACAAAATTAATGAAATAATTTACTTTTTATTAACAAAAGTTAATAAATATTTAATCATGTTTTCGTCATTTTAATGTAAAACTTTAAGTCTTGAAACAAAAATTTACATATGCAGTATGAAATATAGCTCTTGTTTATAATTTAACTTTTAATTATTTTTTTGTTATAATTTAGAAAATATCAGAGTTGAGGAAAACAAATGAAAAATAAACTTATTTTGTTTTGGATTATTATTGCAATTACCGTAAGCAGTATTTTTGTCCTATATAAAAAACCAGCAAGCCTTGGTTTAGATTTAGTTGGCGGCTCTAGATTAATGCTTGAAGCGCAAACATCTAAGGCTGTTCCAAATATTACTCCTGAAATAATGGATAGTTTGCAATATGCTATTGAAAATAGAGTTAATGCTATGGGTGTTGGCGAAACTATTGTTCAAAGAATTGGCACAAAAAGATTATTAATAGAAATACCTAACATAACAGATACGGCAAAAGCCAAAGAATTTATTGGTCAAACTGCCCAATTAGAGTTTAAAAGACCAGCTATTGCATTTGATGGTTCAACTACATGGGAATCAACAGGTTTAACTGGTAAGGACTTAAGAAAATCTTTAGTTGGCTCTGCTCCTACAACCGGCGAATGGATGGTTGAGCTTGAATTTAACAATGAAGGTGCTAAAAAGTTTTCTGACTTAACAAAAGAATTACAAGGAAAACAAATGGCAATTTTCTTTAATGGTGAATTGCAATCAGCTCCTCGTGTTAATGAACAAATTACAGGCGGAAGAGCGCAAATTACAGGTGGTGAAGGCGGATTTGAATATACTGAAGCAAAACAAATGGTAGATTTATTGAATGCTGGTGCCTTGCCTGTTGGTGCTGAAATTATTCAAGAAGAATCTGTTGGTCCAACATTAGGACAAGATAGTATCAATAAATCAAAAATCGCAGGGCTTATTGGTATTGGCGCTGTTATGATATTTATGATTGCCTATTATAGAGTTCTTGGTTTGGTGTCATGCTTTGCTTTAATAATTTATGCAATTATCAACTTTGCAATATTTAAATTAGTTCCTGTAACTCTTACATTAACAGGTATTGCAGGTTTTATTTTATCTATTGGTATGGCAATTGATGCTAATATCTTGATTTTTGAACGTACAAAAGAAGAATTGAGAATGGGTAGAACATTGTTTACTGCAATTAATTCAGGTTTTGATAGAGCATTTACAAGTATTTTCGATTCAAACGTTTCAACTGTTATGACTTGTTTGATTTTATATTATTTTGGAGCTTCTTTGGTAAAAGGTTTTGCTCTTACTTTGATAATCGGTGTTTGTTTGTCAATGTTCAGCGCTATTACAGTTACTAAGAACTTCATGCATTTGATATTTGGCTCTAAAGAGTTGAAATATCCACAATTGTTCGGATTAAGAAAAGAAGAAATTCAAAATGCTTACGTTGCAAAAGAAACAAAACGTGAAAAAGCAAAATTTGGTGTTTTGGATTAATAAATTTATATAAATATACTCGGGAGAATGTATAATGGCTAACACTAATTTAATAAAAAATAACTATAAAATCGATATTATAAAATTCAGATATTTATTTTTAGCATTCACAGGAATTTTATTAATTCCTTGTATTGCGGCAATTATATATTTAATGTCAACGCAAGCAAATCATGCTCCATTAAAATTGGGAATTGATTTTACTGGTGGTACAATTTTGCAATATTCTGTTGATAAAAAAGTTGCAACAGAAGATATTGGCAAAATAAGAACAAATATTGAAGCTGTTGGCGTTAAAAATCCTGTTATTCAAACAACAACTCAAGCAGGAATTGATAATAGTGACGTTAAAAATCTTGTTTCAATAAGAACAACATTTTTGGGTGATAAAGAAAGTAAAGATAAAGCAAACCAAATTACTCAAGCGCTTAAAAAAGATTTTAGCAATGCTGAATTAGTACAAGTTAATTCAGTTGGTCCAACTTTAGGTTCCGAGTTATTGAAAAATACATTAATGGCTTTAGGCTTGGCTTTTATATTAATGGTTATTTATATTTCATTTAGATTTCAAGTTGAATATGGTTGGATTGCTTTATTAACTTTATTTCAAAATGCAATATTTGTGGTTGGTTTCTTTGCTATTAAGGGAATATTTTTCGATACAGCTGTTGATAGTTTGTTTATAACTGCGATGTTGACTGTTATTGGTTATTCTATTAACGATACAATTGTTGTATTTGATAGAATAAGAGAAAATATGCGATTCTTAGCTAAAAAACATTCATCTAGTGAAATTATCAATGCATCAATTAATCAAACTTTAGCTCGTTCAATAAATACATCTTCTACAACATTATTTACTTTATTTGCGCTGTATTTATTTGGCGGTTCTACAATTAAAGATTTTGTTTTAGCAATTATTGTTGGTGTTATTGTCGGTACATATTCATCAATATTTACTGCAGGAACTATTCTGTCAATTGTTAAAGAAAAAATGGCAAAAAAAGATGCACAATAAAACTTCTCTTGCTGAATTTGTTGTGGCTCAAAGAGAAAAATTGGGCTTATCTCAAGAAGAGCTTGCTTTTAAATCAAGCTTAACTTTAGAGGAGATTCAATCTATTGAGCAGGGTTTAGAGTTGTTTTTAGCTTCCACAATTAGACAAAAACTTGCGAAGGGATTAAGGCTTGACAATAAGCAAATAAAAAAATACGAAGCTAAAGCTGATTTTTCCTTAGCAAAAAGTTCTCAAATGGATATTATAAGAGAACAGATTTTATTAAATTCAACAAATCCTAATTTTGTTATAAATTGTCCTTTGTGCGGAGAGAAATTGATAACAAGAATTGCGAAATTGTATGATTTAGAAGATAATTTAGTTTTGCATCCTAAAGCAAGATGTTCCAAATGTCCATTTCAATTATTAGATTAATCAATTTCTGCTACAACTTGATTTCTGCCTGATTCTTTAGCTTTATACAGGCATTTGTCTGCGTATTCAATCATTTCTTGTACTTCTTCGCCGTTAATTCCTGCTGTTGCAACGCCAACACTGATGGTTACATTAACCTTTTCATTATTTGCAAGGATGAATTTATTGTTTCTCACCGCCTGGCAGATTTTATTAGCAGTAATTGTTGCTTCTTCTTTGTTTGTATTAGTTAATACGATAGACATTTCTTCGCCACCATAACGACAAGCGATATCAGATATTCTTGAATATTTTTTTAAGATATTTGCAACTTGTTTTAAAACACAATCTCCTGATTGATGCCCATATGTGTCGTTAAATTTTTTGAAAAAATCAATATCAATTAGTATTAACGAGAATATTTGATTATATCTTTTGAAATTATTTAAATTAATTTTCATTTGTTCTTGGAAATATCTATGGTTATATAGTTGCGTTAAACCATCAGTTACTGCTAGTCTATATGTTTGTTCATAATCTTTTGATTTTAATAGATATTTTTCGCAATATATTAATACAAATGTTGTTATTGAAGAAATAAATGGTATAACCATTCCTATCCATATATTAAATTGCGACATAATATATGTTGAAACAATTGAATACATAACCAATGTTGAAATTAAAAAGATTATTGTTTTTAAAACAGATTGAGTATTTAATACAACATATCCGACAACTAGTGATATTAAAATTGAGATTAAAAAGTCTATTTTTGTATCTAATTTTTGAATAAAATTGTTATCTAAAATATTATTCAAAAATGTTGCATGTATTTCAACTCCTGCCAGATTTGATTCTACAGGAACACTTTTGATATCAGATAAGCTAGTCGCGGTTGTCCCAATATAGACAATTTTATTTTTAAAATTGTCTAAAATAAAATCTGTATCATTGTTTTTTTGTGCTTTTATAACTTGCCAAGCTGGGATGTGTGTATATGTTTTGCTTTTTCCATACCAATTTAATGTTGCTCTTTGAGTTGTGCCTAATGGGATATTATGCTTTTCGTCAATTATAATTTTGTTGTTTTCGATTGATACTTCTTTTTTATTAAGTGCGGCAAGTGCTACATTTAGAGTTAAATTTCCATAATAATCGTTTTTGTATTTAAAAATTGGGGTAATATTCCTAATTATTCCGTCTTTTTCTCGTGTTACATTTATTGTCCCTATGTTATTAGTAACATCAGATAATTCTTTCATAACGCTTCTTGAATTTCTGAAAGTTATATATTCGCTATCTATTAATTTACCTTCTTTTATTTTTAATTTAAGAGAATCTTTGTATTCGGGAGATTTTCTTATATCTTCACTGTAATTATCAAAATTCATAGATAAAAAGACGTTTTGATATTTTTTTACAGAATTTATAAGGGCTTTATCTCCTTCTATATCTTTAAGATTTGGTTTTAAAAATAACAAATCAAATACTATATATTTAGGGTTTGCTATTTCTATTGTATTTATTATATCGCTCCAAGTTTTTCTTGAAATTGGCCAAGAACCATATTTATCCATAATATATTCATATGTTTCATCATCAATTGCTAGAATAACAATGTCTTTATTGTTTTCTTTGCCTGAAGAAATAATAGTTTGTCTTATATCAAAAGAATTTTGTTCAATTTTATCTATTAAATTTTTGAAAATCGTAAAATGTCCAAGCCAAAATAATAGCCCAAATAAAAGTACGATAATTAATCCATACAAAGCATAGAATAATTTTTGTTTGTAATCTTTTTTCATATTATTTTCCTAGTTTTTTTGGTAAGCGGCAAAATTAAGTTCATCTATAATTTGATAAACGGGGTTTGTATTTTGAAAATTAAGTTTAATTCCGAATTTATAAATTAATTCTAGCAATTCATTATTGCTTGAATTTGATATAAATTTTAAGAGATATTTTTCATTTTGATTTTCAATCATAGAATAATTCTCTTATATAAAAGCATTAATTAAATCAACCGTAAGAACAGTTTCAATACATTTTATATAATCTAAACAATGTATTTTTATAAATCAGAAATTACAATTGTAATATCTTTTCCTGCTCTATTTATGCCTATTGGGTCATATATAGTGTGATTATCTTTTAGGGATGGAATTGTTTTTTTAAGCTCTGTTATTGTATCGCCTGCAATATCTAAATTGTGAACAGCTATGTAGTTTTTAGATAATGCATCACTTGATTGCATTTTTACTTCCATACCCTTTGCTTCAAGTTCTTCTTTTAGAGAATTTGCATTATCTGTTTTTGAATTTGCATATAAAATTCCGATTGATAAATCTCTTGTATCGATATCGGATTTGTTTCTGTATACCATTTTATTAATTAAATCTTGAGTTTTTTCTGGATCAATTATCCAGTAGCTTATTATGCCTTTTGTAGATGGGGCACCTGGAATTGTTGCGATTTGGATTGTTGATGTATCAACATTTTTAGCTATTCCTAAATATTTTGCTAAATCATATCCTGATAAATCTGTTTGGATGTATTCAGGCATAATTTTTAATAATTCGGGCAATTTAACTATAACTGTTGGGTCTTTTAATCTTGCTAAAAGCGCATTAAAGAACCATTGTTGACGTCTTATTCTTCCGATATCACCAAAAGAATCGTGTCTAAATCTTAAATAACCTTCTGTTTCTTTACCTGTTAGAACGTGGTTACCTTGTTTTAAATTAATATGAAGTTTTGCTGTGTAATCGTCATACTTCATATTTTTTTCAACATAAATAGGTAAACCACCTAAAGTATCGATTAATTTTATAACTCCGGCATTTGAAATGGCTAGATAATTATGAACCTTTACTCCAAAAGTTTCTTCAACGGTTCTAACTGCTAATCTTGCTCCGCCATATGCAAATGCGTGGTTGATTTTGTCAGTTCTATTTTTTCCTGCTAAATATACTTTCGAATCTCTTGGAACAGAAATTACGTTAATATTTTTTCCATATGGGGCAATGCTTATAAGAAGCATTGTGTCTGAACGGTTTCCTTTGAATGGATTTTCAGGATTAGAATTTGTTGCATCAACCCCTAAAAGTAAAATATTTTGTCTTTTTGGGGAGAAATTAAACGGTAAATCTAAAGCAGTATGATGATTAGTGTTAACTGTTTTTGGTTTAAAATCTGTTTTAACTTGGTTATCGATTAAATGATAAATTCCGAACACAATTAAAGCCAACAATAATAAAAATCTTGGGAAATTGTTGCGTTTTTTTGGACGTCTTCTTCTTTTATATTGTGGTCTTATAGGGATTCTATATATTTGTGTTCTGTCTTCGAGGCTGCTGTTCATTTTAATACCGTTGTTGTTTATATAGCTATTATACTATAAGAAAAATAAAAATTAATTTCTTTTTTTAAACTATACACAAAAGTTATATTTTAGTGTATTATTCTATTGTATAACAAATGGGGATTTTTAGTTGGGCAAAATGTTGTATTTTTCTAAAAGAAGATTTTTATTTTCGTTTTTTGTTTTTCTATCTTTAATTAGCTTTTCTTTTGCTCAAACAAATTTGAATTCCGATGAAATAAAGCAACAAGCGATTGCTCTTTATACAACAAAAAATTTTAACGAAGCTTTTGAGCTTTTAGATAATCTTCCAACTGATAAAAAAAATGACGAAGTATTTTTGTTATTATCAAACATTGCTCAAGAAAATAATGATGATAATTTGGCAATAAAATATTTAAACAAGGCGTTAGATAAAAATTATACATTTTATAAAGCATATTACAATTTGGGTTGTATTTTTGCTTCTAAAAAATCATATTTGTTAGCTTCTAATAATTTTGAATTGGCAATAAAATACAATAAAGATTTTTCTGCTGCATATTATAATTTGGCCTGCTGTCAGATGAAATTGAAAAATTATGAAGCAGCTAAGAAAAATTTAATTAAGGCGATTGAATTGGAAAGCAATAATAAAGATTATTATTATAATTTAGCATACTGTTATAAAGAATTAAATAAAGAAAAACAAGCTAAAAAAATATTGGAAGTCTATAATAAATTAAGCTAGATATTAAAATTTGATAATTCAATCATTGTTTTAAAATCGTCGTACTTATCATTTAAATTTTTAAATGTATCTATATCAATAATTTCGCCATCCTGCATGTAGATAATTTTTGTGCAATGTTTTAAAATTTGAAATCTATGCGCTATAGAAATAATGGTTTTTTTGCCTTTTAATTCATTTAATAACTGGTTTATTTTTTCTTCAGATAAAACATCAATTGCACTTGTTGCTTCGTCTAAGATTAAAATTGGTTTATTTTTTTCTAAAATGTTAGCTAATGCTAATCTTTGTTTTTGTCCTTGGGATAAGTTTTTATCTATTAATGATGAATTAAGAGATAATTTTTCTAAGATACTTTGATCTATATCTGTTTTTATTTCTTCTAAAATTGAAAAATCTTGACTTAATAACGAGATATTATTCTGCCATTTTTTGAAATTTTCTTTTTTTAAAATGTTTCCATCAATAAAAATATTGCCTTGTTGTGGTTTAATTAAGCCTGCAATAATTAACGATAAAGTTGTTTTGTAGCATCCAGATTTTCCTACTATGCCAATAAAATCACCTTTTTTTATTTTTATATTGATATTATTGAGACCTTTAGTTTGATTAGGATATTTAAAATAAATATTTTTCAATTCAATTTTTTCGCTAAATTTAAGAGAATTTTCAGTGTTATCAATTGTTATATTTTCATCAAATTGTTTATCAAATTCTATTATTTCTAATGCTGTTTTTTCGTTTGAATTAATTAAATATAAACAGCTTTGAGCCCTATTTATTGATGGAGTTAATCTTAAGATAATAACACATATTGTTGAAATAGAAGTTATTAAAAGTTGATTGTCAAAATTTGTTGTTAAAAATAATGCAAATAACACAACTATAAAAGCTAACATTATTGAAATTTCTGTAAAATATATATGAAAAACATTGTTATAACATCTATCTTTGTTTAAATTTGCAAATTTATGACAATTGCTTTTTATATTTTCTATGAAATATTCTTCTTTGTTGTTTAGCTTTATTTCTTTTGTAGAATTGATAATTTTTAATAATGATGAATTAATTGAATCAAAAGTTTTTGAAAAATATTTATTTTGATAATCTGAGCAAAGTTTAAGATATTTATATTCAATTAACGATAAAATTGAGATGAAAATCATTGCTATGATTGCAGGAATTGTGAATTTGATAAATAAATATAAAACCAAGATTCCGACAATAATGCAATTCATTGTTAAATGAATATATTTTAAACAATATTGCCAAACAATAATTGTGATTTTTTGAATTGTATTTAATTTGTCTTCTGATTTTATAGAATTAATGGTTACATAATCTTGATAAAGAAGATTTTTAACTGTTTTTGTTGTCATGTCTATTGATAAATCTTCTAAAACATTATGGTTGAATTTTGTAAAAATAAACATATAAATATTTTTAAGAATATATATGCAAGCTATTGAAATACCAAGAAATAGTGTGATTTTTGGAATTTCTATTATATTTAAGTTGTTTTCGAAAAATTGAATAATTTTTTTTGAATATATTGTGTTTGGATTAGATAAAAATAATACAAATTGAAATATTAAAATAAGTCCCATATATTCAAATAAACCTGCTATAACAGAAAAGATAAACAAAAGATAAAATTTATATCTTTTGTTAAAATAAAATCTTTTAAGTATTTCTTGGAATGGTCTTATTTTCAAAATATTTCCTTGAAAAAACTGTCTAAATTAATTATACTCTTAATTATGCAAAGTCTGTCAAGTAAAGAAAATTTTTTTATCGGAGTAGCCTTATCTAATTCTTCAAATTATGATAGTTCGATTTGTGTTTTAGATAGAAATTCAAATATTGTTTTTCTTGATAAATTTTACTTTACTCAAGATATTGACTATTTTTTTGAAACATCTCCTTATGTAAAAGATTCTGCTATATGCGCTTCTGTTGCATATGACAATAAAATGCTTGATGGAAAATGGAGAATTCATTCAAAAAATTATAAAGCCTTGGGCGATTATTTCAAAGTTAATAAAGATGATTGGACTAATAGAATTTCAAAAAGATGCGTTGAGACTTTTTTGAAATTAAAACAAACTGGAAATAAAATAATAAGAACAGATATAAACCAATTAAGACAAGCGTATGGTCTTAATTCCCATTATTTATCAAGAACAAGCCTTGATTGTAAAAATCTTCAGATATCTTTAAAAATCAAATATGGATTTTCACAAATGCCAGATAATATGCTTCCAGCATCAAGTTTAGAAGCAATATTGTGTTCAATGTTTGCAATGGAATATGTTAACAATATTGAAACAACTCAAATATTTGAAATTAATGAAGTACCTGTCTTAGCAAGAACTATGAAATAGATTATATTTTTCCTGTTAAAATATCAATTTTATTTTTATAAAAATCCATTGTTATATTAAGTTTTTTACCTATTTCTATGAGATTTAAGAATAATTTTCTTGTGTCTTTTGGATGTTTTTTAGAAATTTCTTCAAAAAATTCTTCAAAATCCAAACAAAACATTTCATAAAAAATATCTTGAGCTTTTGAAATTAAAGTTTCAATTTGTAATTTTTCTAATAATTCAAAAAATCCGAGTAATTCTTGAGTGTTTTTTATTGTGGTTTGATTTCTTAATTTTGTTAATAAATTAATCAAATTAGAAGATAAAATTTCTTTTGCTTTTGAATTATTTAATTTTATATGGAATTTATCTGTTAATTCTTTAATTTTGTGACATTTTTGTAATTTGTGTTTATCTGTATATGTTGTAATCGATTGCAATTCTTCAATAAGATTTGATATTAATGTATATTTTGCGCATATTCTAAAACTTTCAGGAATATCCATACCTAAATCGTTAAGATAGCTGATTGGATTTAATAAATCATCATATAAATCTTCATAAGTTTTAGCTGTTTTTTGAAGTCTTGAATTAATAAGATTTTCTAAAATGGTTTTTCTTCTGTCTATTGGAATATCTTTTAGAGAATGGAATTTTGAGCCAAAATAAAGCTCTATTGATTGAAGCGTGTCAATCATATTATTTTTTTCAAAAACTTTAAGAATTTCTTTTCTTTCAAGATTGAAATCATCTTGGCAAGTATATTCTTTGACAGCACAATAGAAATTATAATCTTGTGTTTGTAACATTACATAACTCATTTCTTTCTTTTCCAAAGTTATGTCTGATATGATTTCTATTTTGCCAAAATATAATGAGTCGTTTGAGTTTGTGTATTTCTTGTTATTGCTTTTTTTGATTTTATAGCAATAAAGTTGATGAGGTGCATCTTGTTTTTTTTCATTTTCAAAAGATGTCTCAATTGCATATTGCGCTGTAATTTTATCAAATCCAACAGAACTTGGCTTAACCCAGCGATTATAGATATCTTTTCCATTGCCAAATTCTATAATATTACTTTTTGCTTTTTGCAATATTGATAAAAATGTTTTTTCGTAATTTTCTTTAGAAAATTCTCCTGCAAGTTCCATTGCTCTTGCCGCATATTTCATAATCTGAGTTGTTTCGATACCCGAAATATCAGCAAAAAACCATCCGCAACTTGTATACATTAACTGTGTAAAGCGTTGAATTTCCATTAATTTTAATGCTTTAACTTTATCATTTGCGTTTAAGTTTTTCTTAGCATTTTCTTTAAAGAATTTATTAATATTTTCAATCGAGCGATTAAGTATTACATCAATGTAATTGTTTCTCGCTTGCCAAAAATCTTTGTAATATTTACTTCCTTCTATTGAACAAAGTTTTATTAATTCATCTCTTAAATAATCAAGAGCCTGTCTTAATGGTTTTCTCCATTTTTGGTTCCAATGAGGTTGTGCTCCTGTTGAACATCCGCAATCATCCATCCATCTGCCAACACCATGGCAACAGCTCCAAGCTGAAACTGGCTTGATATCAACTTCATATTCAGGCGGATGTTTTTCTAAAAATTCTCCATAGTTTGTTATTGTGAAACCTAAATCTTTGGCACCAACCCTTAAAACATACGCTAATGCCATATCGCCGAATTTTGTGTGATGACCATAACTTTCACCGTCTGTTGCGATATTGATTATTTGAGCAGAATTTCTTGATTCAACATAACCATCATTTAATCTATAGGAGAACTTTTTGCCGTCTTGCAATAAATTATCAAAAGCAACAGATTTAGAAATTGAACCATCATAGAAGAACAAATCAATATATTTTTCTTTGTTGGTGCCTTCGACGTAGTATCTATATGCTTTTGACGGGTCTATTGTGCCCCAAGATACATCTTGCCAGTTTTTTTCTCCAATTTTATTTACGCACTTGGCTTGGTAAGGAGATAAAATAGTATATTTTACTCCGCAATCTATTAAAACTTCTAATGTTTGAGCATCTACTGCAGTTTCAGCAAGCCAAATCCCTTCTGAATTTCTGTTAAATCTTTTTTGAAAATCTTTTAATCCCCAAATAACTTGTGTTATTTTGTCATTTTGGTTTGCAAGAGGCATAATAATATGGTTATAAACTTGTGCTATTGCACAACCATGACCATTATAAAGTTCTCTTGAGTTAAAATCTGCTCTAAGAATTCTTTGATAAGCTTCGGGGTTATATTTTTCAAGCCAGCTCAATAAAGTTGGACCAAAATTAAAACTCATGTATTGGTAATTGTTAGATATTTCAATTATTGAATTGCTTCCGTTAACTATTCTTGAAGCGCCATTAGGGCTATAACATTGCCAAGCGATTTTTTCATTCCAATCATGATTAGGCGCAGCACTATCTTGGATTTCGATTTCTTCTATCCAAGGATTTTCTCTAGGCGGTTGATAAAAATGTCCATGTATTGTTAGATATTTTTTGTTTTCGCTCATCTTCCAACTCAATAATTGCTAATTTTGGGTTATTTATTTTCTTCTTTTTTTGCTTTTTTGATTACTGTTAGATTTTTTATATCTAACCAAGGATCGTTAAGAGCTGTTGAAAATACAGTTGCTGTAATTTCAATTTTATCTCCTGTATCTAAATCTATATGTTTTTCTGCAAGCTCTTTTTTCATAAATAACTTCATTTCAGATAATGGAATATTATGATCTAAAACATCATCTCTTTGAATTAAAATGCCTATGTATTTAGAGCTTTCTCTTAAGGCTTTTGAATAATCTAAACCAAGAGTAGAAAATTTATCAAAAGTTGCTTGCATTTTAATTGTTTTATTAAGATATTTATGCGGATTTGCAACAATATTTAGCGATGTTGTATTTATTGTTTTATTAGCTTGTACGCTCTGTTGCGGTTTTTTTACAACAGGTGTATTGGCGCTATATGTTTTATTATACGTTCCGCAAAAAACCCCTAAAGAAATAGTTAATGCTAATGTTATATATATTTTTTTGTTCATTTTTTCCTCTGCTTGTATGTTAAGTTTAGTTTAACATATTTTTTATCTATTTAAAATATCAATCTCTTTACTATTAAGCATAAGATATTTTATTTGGTTTTCAAATGCCATTTGGTTGATATCGTTTTTACTTAAAATATTTTTTTTAATTAAATTTTTACAAATAGCATCAAGTGTCATATTTGAGCCTGCAATTGTTCCGTTTTCATCTTGACCTTTTGAATTGATTTTTTTGTTGCAGAAAATAATGTCTTTTTCATAATTGCTTGATGGCAGGGAATCGCTAATTAAAAGAATTTTTTCTTTTGGCTTGCATTTAAAAAACAAGTTTAAAATATCTTCATTGCAATGAAATAAATCTGCTATTATTTCGCAATAAATATCATTATTAATTAATCCTTTTAATGCTATAGAATTATTTCTGTGATGAATTGGATTCATTGCATTAAAATGATGAGTTGTTGCAATGCAGTTTTTAAAATCAGATGAAATAGTGTGTCCTGCCTGAGTTTTAATATATTTTTCATTAAGATAATCAATTAAATCAACATCTAATTCTGGCGCTATTGTCACAATTTTAATTATATTTTCAAATTCACCAACTAAGTTTTTAAAATTTTCAATGGTTGGTTTTAAAAAAGTTTTGGTATCTTGAATACCTGATTTTTCGGGATTTAAAAAGCTTCCTTCAAGATGAACTCCAATTATAAAAGCTTCTTTATCTATATTTTGCAGTTGTTCGTTTTTGATTTTGTTGAATATTTCAAGTTGTTTTTTGATATTTTCTTTGGTTTCGCCAACTAATGTTGGGCAAAGTCCTTTAATTCCTTTTCTGTAGAGCTCTTTTAGGAGAAATTTTGTTTCTTTATAAGTTGAATAATTAAAATTGATTCCGAAACTACCGTGAATGTGATTGTCTATAAAGCTTAAATTATTCAATTGACTTTTCTCCGAAAAATATTAAATAAACTACTAAGATTATAACCTAAGGGGATGTAAATGTTAATAAATGTTACAAAAAAATATATAATCCTCAAGAATTATCATTCGAATGTCGTATATCAAAACATAAATACGAAGGAAAGGTGACAATATGGGATTAGCAGCAAGTCAAGCTCGCTTTCTTGGTTTAACTGCGAGGAAAAGTAATGTTGAATATCAAGGTCAACAAATAAACCAACAAAGAACTGCGTTGGCAAATGAAATTTCAGGATTGTATACAGAATATAGCAATCTTGATGTACCAGTGCCTCCTGCGGTCAATGATTTTCAAAAAACAACTTATACTCTAAGTGATACACCTGAAAAATATCAAATTCAATCTTTTGAAAAAATTATTGATGGACCAGACAAAGGGCGCTATACTGTTTTACTTTCTTGCGAAGAAGGTATTCCAAAAGCTTATCAAAATAGTTTCTCAAAACAAACAGAAGTATCACTTGGAAAAGATGGCGATAATATTAATTATTTGAGCTTTAAATTTGGTACAAATTCATATTTTTATGATCCAGATGATAAATCATCAAATATCACAAAAATTACACCTAAAGAATATGATAAATATCCAGCATTGAATGTTATTTCAAGCAATCCAAGCGGTAATTATTATATGTTTGTAAGAAGCGGAACAGCTTATTTTACTTCTGAAAATGATTTATTGTTAACTGAGTTTAATAGTGAAGCTGATGAAAACGGTATTCAAAAATATGTAGGTGATTATTCTTTTGCGTTCCAAGGTGAGTATAAAACTACAAAAAATATTACAGCGCAAGCTGTTTTATCTCAAGACGAGCAAGGAAGATTAACTGCTATACAAGTTACACAATGTGAAGATGATACAGATTTAGTTAATCAGGCATACTCAATCACATCTGGAACAATTGATGACGAAGCAAAATATGCAGATGCGATGAATAAATACAATTATGAAAAAATGCTTTACGAAAGAGAAGTTGAATTAATTAATCAAAAAACAGAAGAATTACAAGAACAAGATAGAACTCTAGAACTTCAATTAGCGCAATTGGACACTGAGCAAAATGCTATTAAAACAGAAATGGATTCAGTATCTAAAGTTATTGAAGAAACCATGGAAAAAGTATTCAAAACTTTTAATGGTTAATAAGATAAATTCATTATTCCTTTGTATTTTCCCTAAAAGATGGCTTTTAGGGTTTTTATTTTGTTTTAATTAGTATGCACTAAAAAATCTTTGGTTTGTGCCATTTTTACCAATAGGAATTTTGATTGTTCGAAGGCATCTTGGACATTTACCCTCGTAATGTGTACCTTCTTTGTTTTTGTATATTCTTCCATACACATTACAACATTCAAACATTATTCCTAAAAAATTTAAATTATTTTTTCTTTCTTTCATATATAAAATATTAGCTTAATTTTGTTTAAATAAATCAATTTTTCGTTTGAAATACTTTACAAAAAACTATAAAAAATAGTACAATAGTTCAAAATAGTATTATGAGGAAGAATACCCATGGGTTTACATATGCAAGTATTTATTGCACTTTTATTAGGTATTAAGAGAAATGGACATATATTTCTTGGGATTATTTTGGGGGTTTTAGTTGGGATATTTGCTCCGCAACATTTGTACCCTAAAGCATATCAAATTTTAGATTTAATCGGACAATCTTTTATTAATATTATTCAAATGGTTGTTTTACCTTTAGTTATTAGTGCAATAATTATTGGTATTTCTAATATTGGTGATTCTAAACAGTTAACAAAACTTGGTTCAAAAATGCTTTTGTATTATGGAATTATAATTACATTGGCAGTTACAATAGGTGCAACTGTTGCTTTGTTATTGCAACCTGGGGTTGGTGCAAAAGCCTTAATAGATAGCAATGTAATTGCAAGTGTTCATGATTCCGTTGCATCAGCAATTGAATACCAGAAAGAAAACCTTGTTCAAATATTTTTAGATGTTATTCCTAAAAATCCTTTTGAAGCTTTGGCTCAAGGTAAAATGATTCCAATTATTATATTTGTTTCAATTTTTGCTGTTGCATTGACTCGTGCAGGTGAAATTTCTCATCCTTTGGTTTCATTTTTTGAAAGCATTTTTGCAGCAACAATGAAAGTTACCGATTGGATTATGTATCTTGCTGCTCCTGGTATTTTTGCTTTAACAGCAACCGCTGTTGGCAGTTTTGGTATAGAAGTTTTCCAAAGTATTTCTAAATTTGCTTTAGCTGTTTGTTTAGCATTAGGCATTCAATTTTTTATTGTATATCCTTTGATGTTGAAATTATTCTCAAAAGTTCCTGTTGGAAAATTATTTTCAGCAGTTTCTGAAGCTATAATGGTTGCATTTGGTACAGCATCATCTTCTGCAACTTTACCTTTAACCATTACATGTTGTGAAAAACGTGGCATCTCAAATAGAGTTTGTTCTTTTGTTTTGCCTTTAGGTGCAACATTAAATATGGATGGTACTGCGCTAGTTCAAACAATTGCGGTTATATTCTTAGCTCAAATGTATGGAATAGATTTAACACCATTATTAATATTTGAAATTGCATTTTTAGCAATTGTTGCTTCATCAACTTCTGCTGGTATTCCTGGTGCTGGATTAATTACAATTGCATTAGTATTAAATGGTATTGGCTTAACTCCTCAACAGCTTGTTATTGGATTTTCATTATTATTCACAATCGAAAGATTTATGGATATGCTAAGAACTATCTGCAATGTTACATCTGATACTATTGTTGCTGCAATTATTGCTGATAATGAAAACGAGCTTAATTATGAGCTTTTGTGTGGCGAAAAACAATCAGAAAAGGCTTAGTTTTGAATATAAAAGTTGTACTGGAAGCTAAACTAAAAGAAAGTTTTTACAAAGAAGGCGCTTTTGAATACCAAAAGCGCCTTTTGGGTAGAGTTGAAATTATAGAAGTTTCAAGCATTGAAGAATATATCAAAAATAAACAAAATGCTTTTATAATTACAATGGAAATAGAGGGTAAACAATTATCCAGTGAACAATTTGCACAAAAAATAAGAGAAATAGAACAAGACGGATACTATAACGAAATATTATTTTTAATTGGTGGAGCATACGGACTAGATAATTCTGTTAGAGCAAAATCTAATTTCAAATTTTCTATGTCAAAATTAACATTCTTGCATCAAGAAGCAGTTTTGATTTTAATGGAACAAATTTATAGAGCATATAAAATTTTAAATAATGAACCATATCATAAATAAGGAATATAAAATGAGAGCAGTTGATTTAATTCAAAAGAAAAAAGAAGGTTTGAAACATACTAAAGAAGAAATTTATTTTTTAGTTAATGGTTATACAAATGGGCAAATTGAAGATTATCAAATGTCTGCTTGGCTTATGGCTGTTTGCTTTAAAGGTTTGGATGATGAAGAAACTGCTTGGTTAACTCAAAGCTTTGTTGAATCTGGTGATATTTTAGATTTTTCTGATATTTCAACAAATGTTGCTGATAAACATTCAACTGGTGGAGTTGGCGACAAAGTAACTTTGGTTTTAATTCCTATTTTGGCTCAGCTTGGAGTGTATACGGCCAAATTATCAGGCAGAGGACTTGGTTTTACAGGTGGCACAATAGACAAATTAGAATCTATTCCTAATTTTAGATGTGAATTATCTAATGAAGAATTTTTTAAACAAATTAAAGATATTAAAGTGGCAATTTCATCTCAAAGTCCTAATTTGACTCCTGCAGATGGTAAAATATATGCACTTCGTGATGTAACAGCAACTGTTGATAACAAAAGTTTGATTTGCGCTTCTGTTGTATCTAAAAAAATTGCATCAGGCGCAAAATCAATTGTTTTGGATGTTAAATATGGTTCTGGTGCATTTTTGAAAACCCCAGAAGCTGCACATGAACTTGGTGATTTAATGATAAAAACCGGCAAATTATTAAATAGAAATATTGATGTTGTTGTAAGTTCAATGGAACAACCTTTAGGATTGAATATTGGAAATAGCTTAGAAGTTATAGAATCAATTGAATTTTTAAAAGGAAACTATAGTGAAGATTTATATGAAATAACTTTAGAATTAGCAACCAAAACACTTTTAAATTGTTCTGCTGCGCAAAATGAAATACAAGCAAAAGAAATGGTAGATAAAGTTATTCAAGATGGTAGCGCATTGAATAAATTCAGAGAAATAATAATCGCTCAAGGCGGAAATGAAAATGTTATAAATAATTATTCATTGTTTGATATAGGTAAAAATTCAATTGAAATTAAAGCAAACCAAGAGGGTTATATTTCAAATTTAATAGCTCTTGAAGTTGCTCACAGTGCAAAATTATTAGGAGCAGGTAGGGATAAAAAATCTGATTCTATAAATTTTGGAGCCGGTATTTCTTTAAGAAAAAAAGTTGGCGATTTTGTTAAAGAAAATGAAACCGTTATGGAATTATTTTATGATGAAGTTTCTGAATCAAAATTGAATGACGCAATCAATATTGCTAAAAATTCTTTTGAAATTTCATCACAAAAGATTGAAAAACCACAATTGATTTTCAAGAATTAATAACTTACTAAAATTCCTGGGTTATTTTTTCTTAAATCTCTAGAAGCACATACGTTTTCACTATAGATACTTAGTTTATTATCCATAAAAACGTATTCTTGTTGATGCGAGTTTTCAAATTCGTTTGTATACTTTTTATTTATAGTAAATGATATATTTTTATTCTTGTTATCGTAACCAATTGATACAGCGCTGAATTTTGTTAATGCAGAGTATAAAATATTTTCTTCGTATTTTTCTAATGCATTATCTTTATAGCTATATTGTCTATCAATGCTGTAATTTGTTCTATTGATTTGTTTAACCCCTTTAATAACGGTTACTTCGCTATTTCTTGGATTAAATTGATATTCATCATATTTGTCGCCTTTTTCATCATATTCTTTTATGATTGTAGGTTTTAAATTTTTATCAAAATATGTTGTTCTTTTTAAATTTCCATCTAAATCAAATTCTTCCATTGTGTCTGGATTATCGTTATCGTATTGGGTTGATGTAAAAATGATGCTTTTGTTTTCATCTATATCGAAAATTCTTCCAAAGAATGATTCATTGGCAAATTTAATCGTTTCAACTGCTTGCGAGTACTTTTCACTAGCTTCATCTAGAATATTTTTTGAATCTCTGATTATAAAATTAGCTTTTGCTAAAATATTTGGCGCATTTTCTTGCGCTTTTTTCTTCGTTTCTTCTTTTGATTGAATTTTTTTTGCAAAGTTTAAATCAAGACCAGTCAAATTATTCGAAGCAACTTGTTGTTGTCCGATTGAATTTGTTGTTCCTAAATTAGCTGAGGAAACTGGCGTAGCGCTAATTTCTCTTTTATTATCTGATGATGAAATGCTATTTATTTGACCTAATTTTTTAATATGCATAAAAAATCCCCTCCGTATATTTATATAAAAAATTTGGAGAGGATTTTTTTGCGTTTCTTTACAAATCTTTACTTTTTAGTTTGAAGATTTAAAAATGGAATTGTGTTGCCCATTAGGTATTCAGGAAGCTTTCCGTTCCATTTTTGAACTGCTTCATATTCAACTAAAGCTTTATTTTGAGTAAGAGCAGTTGCTCTAATTCTCATTGATTTAGCTTCTGCTTCTGCTGAAATAATTTTTTGTTTAGCTTCTTCTTCAATTTGAACTGTTTTGTTTTTTGCTTTAAGAGCTTCTTGTTCTGCTTTAACTTTTTCTTCAATTGCTCTTTCAAATACATCTGAATAATTAATTGCTGTCATTTGGAAGTCAGATATATTGATGTAGTTATCTTGTAAATGGTCATATAATTTAACTAAAATTTCTTTTGTTGCTTTTTCTCTATTGGCAACTAAATCTTGAGCATTCCATTTACCGATAACATCTTTTATTGTACCTTCGATAGCAGGCATTAGGATTGTATTTAAATAATCCATACCAACTTCTCTGTACATTTGGTGTACATATTGTGGCATAAGATTATAGTTTACAACATAACTAATTCTTGCTTGTTGACTATCTTTTGTGTAAACATCTGTAGACATTGAAATCTTTTGTGTTTTAACATTCATAACTTTGATTTTTGAAATAAATGGTGTTACAAAATGTATGCCTTCTGAATAGCTTTTTGGTGAAACTTTTCCTAAAGTAACTTTAACCCCACGTTGACCAACGCCAACCATAGCAATTGGGTTGCAGAAAATTACAAATATTACAAACAATATTAAAATTGCTAGTAATAAGCTTGCCTTATCTTTCATTTTTTTCTCCTTATATTAAACCTAAAATTGAAATTGTTATAAACACCGCAACAATAAATACGATGAAGCCACCAAAGAATATCAAAATTTGTTTACCGTATTTTTGATATAAATTAGTTCCAGTTATTAAACTAACTGCGGACAAAACTAAATTAATTGCAATTGTTGCACCGATGATTAAAAATAAAATTCTTAAAGCCATAATTCCTCTTTTTGTTTATAATAAATAATATATTATGCTTTTGCATCATATTGACGTATTAATTTATTAAGGAGTTAAATTTGAATAATCTGGATTTGGAAAAAGTTTATAATGCGGCAGAAGTTTTATCTAAAATTGCAAGAAAGACAGATTTGCATAAAAGTTCTTTTTTAAGCAAAAAGAATAATATTTATTTAAAAGCTGAAAATCTTCAATTGACTGGTTCTTTTAAATTAAGAGGTGCGTATTATAAAATTTCTAAACTATCGGATAATGATAAAAGCAAAGGTGTAATTGCTTGTTCTGCTGGCAATCATGCGCAAGGTGTTGCTTTGGCTGCAAAAGAAAAAAATATCAAAGCAACAATATTTATGCCTGCAACTGCTCCGATTTCAAAAGTTGAAGCAACAAGAAGTTATGGCTCTGATATTAAATTGATTGATGGAGTTTATGATGATGCATATAATGCTGCAGTTGAATTTCAAAAAGAAACAAATGGTATTTTTATTCACCCGTTTAATGACATTGATGTTATAGCAGGGCAAGGCACAATAGCACTTGAAATACTTGAGCAACTAAATGATGTTGATGCAATTGTTGTTCCAATAGGAGGCGGGGGATTAATCGCTGGGGTTGCTGCAACAATTAAACAAATCAAGCCAGATTGTAAGGTTTATGGCGTTCAAGCAACGGGTGCTGGTTCTATGTATGAATCATTTAAGCAAGATAGAAGAATTGAATTAAACAATGTTTCAACATTTGCGGACGGTACTGCAGTTAAACTTCCGGGAGAAATTACGTATGATTATTGTAAAAAATACGTTGATGATGTTGTTTTAGTTTCAGAAGATGAAATTGCGACAGCTGTTCTAACATTAATGGAAAAAGAAAAAATGGTTTCAGAGGGCGCTGGTGCATTATCTGTTGCCGCTGTTTTATTTGATAAAATTCCTTTGGAAAATAAAAATATTGTTTGCCTTGTTTCTGGTGGAAATATTGATGTAAATATACTTTCAAGAGTTATTAATCGTGGTTTATTAAAAACAGGACGTATTTCAAGCATTACAATTGAATTATTAGACAAGCCAGGACAATTAAGAGAGGTTAGTACAATTATTGCTCAATATGGGGCAAATGTTATCAGAGTTCGCCATAATCAAGGTGGAGAAGGTACTGATATTAATGACTGCTTCTTGAAAATTTCTATGGAGACAAGAAATTTTGAGCATTTTGAACAAATAAAAAATGCTTTAATAGAAAAAGGTTATAGAGTAACTTCAGTTGTTCAATAGGAGATGTTATGAAAAAAATTTATACTACAATGGCACCAGAACCAGTCGGACCATATTCGCAAGCTATTAAGGTTAATGGTTTTTTATATTGCTCAGGGCAAATTGCAATAAACCCCGATAATAATGTTTTTGAAAACAAGACAATTGAAGAGCAAACTTTTAGAGTTATGAAAAACATTGAAGCTGTTTTAGAAGAAGCTGGATATAATTTTGAAAATGTCGTTAAGACAACTTGTTTTTTAGATGATATGAATAATTTTGCAGCTTTTAATGAAATTTATGCAAAATATTTTACTTCTTCTCCGGCACGTTCTTGTGTTGAGGCGAAATTGCCAAAGGGTGCTAAAGTAGAAGTCGAAGTTATTGCTTATAAAGCTTAATTTTCTTCTGCTAATAAATAAGGGTTAAAATTTTGTTTTTGATTATTTGATTGGTTTTGTGATGAGTTATTTTCAAATTCATCAAGCAATGATGTATCTAATATAAATCCAGGCGGCATACCTAATGAACTAAAAACAATTTTTTGTTGTTTTTGGGAGTGCTCTTCAATTTTAGATGCTTCGTCCAAAATCATGTCTTCAAATGTATTTTCATATGCGCTTTGCGCATCAAACATTGATGTTGCGCTAATTCTGACGGAATTTTCAAGATTAAGCATTCCTGATGTATTGAAACTTATTTCGTTAGTCATTTCATTCCTTTGAATTGAATTATTTAATTAATGATTGAATTTCTTTGAAGTTTGGATGTTTTGAGCTTTTTAGAAAATCAAATAAAACTATTTCAAGAGAGGTTATAAAACCGCCTTTTTGTTTAATTAAATCTAGTGCACAGTTGTGATTACTCTCATTTCTTGACGAAGAGCAATCTTGAACAACATATACTTCATAGCCTTTATTGATTAAATCTATTGTTGTTTGAAGAGTACAGATATGTGTTTCTATGCCAAAAATTATAACTTGTTTTTTGTTTAGACTATCTATGTATTTTTTAAATTCATCTGTTTCGTATGCACTAAATGTAGTTTTTTCTATTTTTTTAAATGTTTTTATAGAATTTATTGATTCAATTGTTTCGCCAAGTCCTTTTGGATATTGTTCTGTAATTATTGTTTCTATATTTAAAATATTTGCGGTTTGCATTAATTTTGTACAATTAGATGCAATAACATCAGGGTTATTTAACATTTTTACAAGTTTTTCTTGTAAATCAATACATACTATAACGGTGTTGGCAGGGTTTAACATTTTAATACTCCATAAATCTAATATAGTATTGCATAGATTTTTTAAAAAATAATCCTGTGTAAAGAGGGTTTTGTATGCAATAAAAAACCGCCTCTTTTGAAGCGGTTTTTTGATATTGATAATAATATTATCTTTTTGAAAATTGGAATCTTTTTCTTGCTCTTTTGCGACCGTATTTTTTACGTTCTTTAATACGAGCATCTCTAGTTAACAAGCCTTCTTGTTTTAAAGCAGGTTTGAATTCTTCATTCATTTCAACTAAAGCTCTAGAAATAGCTAATTGGATAGCATCTGCTTGAGCAGAAACACCGCCGCCGATAGCTTTAACTCTAACGTCGAATTTATCTTGGTTTTCAGTTAAAACTAATGGTCTGTAGATTGTCATTTCAAGAGATGGTCTGTTTCCAAAGTAACCTTTAAGAGTTTTGCCGTTAATAAAAATTCTACCTTTGCCTGAAACAACTTTTGCTACAGCAATTGAGCATTTTCTTCTACCAGTTTTTACGATTTCATTTTTATTATCAGCCATTATTTATCTCCTTTTAATTCATATACTACAGGTTTTTGAGCTGCATGTGGGTGCTCAGCACCTGCATATACTTTTAATTTTTGGAATTGTTCATCACCAAGAGTGTTGTGAGGAAGCATACCTTTAACTGCTTTTTCAATAGCTCTTGTTGGTGTTTTTTCCATCATAGCTTTGAAACTGATTTCTTTGAAACCGCCTGGGAATCCAGAGTGTGATCTGTATAATTTATCAGTTTCTTTTTTACCTGATACTGCTACTTTTTCTGCATTAATAACAATAACGAAATCACCAGTATCAACGTTTGGTGTGAATTGAGGTTTATGTTTTCCTCTTAGTATATTGGCAGCTTCTACTGCTAGTCTACCTAAAGTAGCGCCATCAGCATCGATAACATACCATTTTCTTTCTACTTCTAGTGGTTTTGCACTAAATGTTTTCATTATTTACCTTCCTTTTTAAGAATTTATAGTTTGAATATAACTATCAACATCATCATAACCTACATATTCAAGAGTTAAGCCTTGTGCGTCGATTACGTTTGCTGCTTGTTGTCGGTCTTTTGATTTAAGAACACGTTCCATAGTGTCTGGTGATAAATCGTGTCTTTCTATCAAAAGAATTTGCCCTACAATTGTTCTTACCATGTTGTAGAGAAATCTATTACCTACAATGTCGATAAAGATAAAATTTTGCCTATTGTTTTTATTATTAGAAGCTTTTGCATAATATATAATGCAGTCGTTGTATGGGTTATCACAACGAGTTTTAAAAGCTTTGAAATCGTGATGCCCGATTAAATAAGAAAGTGATTGGTTTATTCTTTCTATATTTAATTTTTTGTGCGGGTAAAACAGATAGTTTTTTTCAAAGACCGAAGCAACATGGTCGTTTAAAATTGTATATCTGTAATGTTTATATTTGGCATCTTTTTGAGCATGAAAAGTTTTATCAACTTCTTTTAGTTCAAAAACTTTTACATCTTCAGGCAGAATGCAATTCAGAGAATATAAAAATTTACCTATATTTTCTATTTTGTTTGAATTAAAGTGCGCTACTTGAAATTTTGCGCTTACTTTTGCATCCGTTCTTCCTGAGAAGAATAAGCTTATTTTATCTTTTGTCAATGTGCAAAGTGCTTTTTCGAGTTCTCCTTGGACTGTTCTTTTGTCTGGTTGTCTTTGACTTCCATAAAAGTTTTCTCCAAAGAATTCAAAGCATATGATGTATTTAGCTTGAAACAACATTAAACTAATTGAATTAATGCCATTTCTGCGTTGTCACCACGTCTTGGAGTTAATCTTAAGATTCTTGTATAACCACCATTACGTGTTGCATATTTTTTACCGATTACAGAAAATAATTGTCTTAACACAGTTTGTTTTGGTAATTTTTTACCTTCTGGTTGTGCATCAAATAATTCACCAGTTTCAACATCGATGAATTTTTCTGTTTCGATATCATATATATCTTTTTTTGCTTCACGACGAGCAGCTAAGTCGCCTTTTTTAGCAAAAGTGATAATTGATTCAGCAAATGGTTTTAGAGCTTTAGCTCTTGCCATTGTAGTTGTAATTTCACCATGTAAGAACAGTTGAGATGCTAAAGAACGCAATAAAGCTTTTCTTTGATCTGCTGCCTTAGACAGTTTATGAATTTTACGACCGTGTCTCATTTTATTTTTCCTTTTTTGTGATTATATTAGTTCTAAGTCGTCTGCATCTTCAGGATTTGGTTGAAGATCAAGACCCATTTGGTGAAGTTTTTCAATTACTTCGTCTGAAGATTTTTTACCGAAGTTTTTAATGTTTAATAAATCATGTTCTGATTTTTTCAATAATTCTGACATTGAATTAATTGAAGCTCTTTTTAAACAGTTATATGCTCTTACTGATAATTCTAAATCTTCAATTGAAAGAGTTGGAGCAGGTTCTGCTACTTCTTCTTGAGTTTCGATAATTTCAGGTTTAACTTGAACAGGTGTTCCTGAAATACCAGCGATTTGGCTGAAGTGTTCAATTAATAAGTTAGAAGCTTTTGATAAAGCAGCTCCAACTTCAATTGAACCATTTGACCAAATTTCAAGAGTTAATTTATCGAAGTCTAATGATTCACCAACACGAGCTGGTTCAACATTGTAGCTAACTCTTTTGATTGGCATAAATACTGCATCGATTGGTAATAAATCGATTGGTAAGCCATTTTTTTGTTCTTTAAGAACATCTGTTGCAACATAGCCTTTGCCAACTTCAACAGTGATATCAGCATGGATTGAACCACCTTCTGATAAAGTACAAATTACACAATCAGGGTTAACGATTTTAACACCAGCTGGTAATTCGATATCTCCAGCAAGAACAGGTCCAGGTTTTGTTGCATCTAGTCTTAAGTGTTGTTGTTCAATCGCATCTGTTTTAACAACAACTGATTTAAGATTTAACATTATATCAATAACATCTTCCACAACTCCAGGAATTGAAGTGTATTCGTGAGTAATACCTTCGATTCTTACAGAAGTTATAGCAGCGCCTTCTAAGCTTGATAATAAAACTCTTCTTAAAGCATTACCAATTGTAGCACCATAACCTCTTTCAAGTGGTTCAATAACGAATTTACCGTATTGAGAACCATCTGATGAAGTTGTTGTATTAATGTTTTTAATTTTAAGTTCCATAATTTATTCTCTCCTAATTATTTAGAGTAGTATTCAATAACGAGTTGTTCTTTAAATTCAGGGTCTAACTCTTCTCTTTGAGGAATTCTGTCAAATGTAACAGATAATTCATTTCTATCAACAGTTAACCAAGCATAGTTTAATGCTAAGTCGATTTGTTCCATTACATTTTTAACGAATTGTTTTGAGTTTTCTCTAACTGTAACAACATCGCCAACTTTCAATAAATAAGAAGGAATGTCTACTTTTTTACCATTTACAAGAACGTGTGCATGATTAACGATTTGTCTTGCTTGGCGTCTTGTGATAGCAAAACCTGCTCTGTATAAAACGTTGTCTAATCTTGATTCAAGAGTTTGTAACATGATAGTACCTGTTACACCAGTTTTTCTTGTAGCAGATTCATAATATTTTGCGAATTGTTTTTCGCTTACTAAGTAAGTCATTCTGATTGTTTGTTTTGCTTTTAATTGCAAAGCGTAATCAGAAGCTTTTTTTCTTGTTGCACCATGCTGACCAGAAGCATGTTGTCTCATAGATGTTGTTAATTTACGGTTAGATAAATCTTTAACACCATAGTTTCTAAATAATTTATTAGTTGGTCCAGTATATTTAGCCATTTTAGCTCCTATTGTTTAATTATGTTTATTACTATACTCTACGTTTTTTAGGTGGACGGCATCCATTGTGAGGAATTGGAGTTACATCTTTAATTAATGTAATTTCAAGACCTGCACCTTGAATAGCTCTGATTGCAGTTTCTCTTCCTGAACCAGGACCTTTAACGTATACTTCAACTTTTTTCATGCCTTGATCGATTGATTTTTTAGCAACGATTTCAGCAGCAGATTGTGCAGCAAATGGAGTGCCTTTTCTAGCACCTTTGAAACCGCATCCGCCAGCAGATGCCCAAGCAACTGCATTACCTTGTGTATCTGTTGAAGTTACAATTGTATTATTGAAGGTGGATTGAATGTGAACCACACCTTGTAGTATATTTTTTCTTTCTTTCTTTTTAGTTTTTTGTGGTTTAGCCATTATCTTGTTCCCTTATTATTTTTTCTTACCTGCAATTGGTCCAGTTTTTTTACCGCGACGTGTTCTAGCGTTTGTTTTTGTTCTTTGACCACGTACTGGTAATTTCTTTCTGTGACGAATGCCACGATAAGAGTTAATTTCGCTTAAACGTTTAATGTGTAGAGATTCTTCTCTTTTTAAGTCACCTTCAACTGTGTAATTTGCAATTTCGGTTCTTAATTTTTTAATATCATCTTCTGTTAAATCGTCAGTTCTCAAATCTTGAGAAATGTTGCAAGCAGCTAAGATTTTAGCACTTCTTGTTGGTCCGATTCCATAGATGTAGGTTAAAGCTATAACCATTCTTTTATTGCGAGGTAAGTCTACCCCAACTAGTCTTGCCATTTATCTTCTCCTATTATTAACCTTGTCTTTGTTTGTGTTTTGGGTGTTTGCATACAACAGTTACTCTGCCACGTCTTTTAATAATTTGGCAGTCTTTGCATATTTTTTTTACTGATGCTCTTACTTTCATTTTTTTATCCTTTTATTACTTTAATCTGTATGTAATTCTTCCTCTGCTTAGGTCATAAGGTGTCATTTCGACCTTCACCTTGTCTCCTGGCAGAATTCTTATGAAATTTTTTCTAATTTTTCCTGAAATATGGGCTAAGATTTCGTGTCCATTTTCAAGCTCAACTCTAAACATTGCATTAGGCAATGATTCAAGTATTGTTCCTTCTAGTTCTATTACGTCTTTTGACATAGTTTTCCTTATTTTTTTAACCAGTATAAACTATCATACATGTTGAATTTTTCATTGCAAGAAAAAAAACCGCCAAAAACCCTAAAAACAGGCATTTTTTATAAAATAACAAAATAATTTTTTTAAACATAGAACACAATAAGTTATTACCGAATTTGAAAAAGTTCTTATTTTCGCTATTTTTAACCTATTTTGTAAACTTTTATTAATTTTGATAAAAGTTGTATGTTTAAAAAAATAAATTTACATAAGTTATCTTATTCAAAAAGTGAATGAAAAAAAAGTTGGCTTAAATTATAATAATTAAAAACACGGGGAGAAAAGATGGGATTAGTTAGAAAGTATTTTAATAACTTTATGGAACTTACAAGAGGTTATAGTCTTGCAATGATATTTGCTTCTTGTTTTGTATTGTTTTCTTACGCAAATTATTGCGAAAGTTTCACTTGGATTAATTTTATTCTCCTTGTTGTCGCATTGTCTTGTGTTCAAATGGGTGCAAATTTATTTGATGATTATATAGATATAAAATTAAAATTAAAACAAGGACAAAGTTTTAATGAAATGGTATTTAGCACTGATAGAAAAGCTTATATGATAAGAAATGGAGTTTTTTCTATAAAACAAGTTGAAATAATATTAATTATATTATTTTTAATTGCTTCTATTGTCGGAATTTATTTTGCAGTTATATCAACTTGGAAAGTTTTAATATTTGCTTTATTGGGTGGTTTTTTAACTTTGTTTTATCCAATTTCTTCAAGATATTATTTAGCTGATATTATTGTCGGTATAATTTTTGGGCCATTGGTTATTATGGGCGGATATTATGCTTTGTGCAATTCTTTTAATCCAAATCTATTTCTTATGTCTTTTGCAATATGCATTACAACAATAATATTATTACATGTACATAATATTATGGATTGGGAGTTCGATAGAAATAATAATAAAAATACTCTTGCAATATTGTGCAAAACAAAGCAAAATGCAATTACAGCGCTAAAATTGATGATAATAGCTTCATATTTAATTGTTGTTATTGGTGTTTTGTTATTGAAATTTAATCCTCATACATTATATGTGTTTTTAACATTACCAATAGCTACTAAATTATTAGAATCTATCAATGACTATATAAATATTAAAGATGTAAAGTTTGAACCAAGATGGTATTATGGTCCATTTGAAAACTGGAAATCTATTCAGGAAAGAAAGCTTGATTATTTTATGTATAGATTTTATTTGGCTCGAAATTTTTCATTGTTTTTTGCGATATTTGTATCGCTTGGAGCAATGATATAAAGGGGTTGGTAATATGAAAAAGATTATATTATTAATTATATGTTTATATTTAGGAGGAGTTATTATGTCTTGCGCATTAGATAAAGTTGAAGAAAATATTTTTAGAGTTATAAGCAAGGAATTAAAGCATAATGACACTCTTCCGAATGCTCAAGTTTTGAATGCTTATGGATGTAATGGCGGTAATGTATCTCCTGAGCTTTCATGGATTAATGTTCCAAATAATACAAAAAGTTTTGCCATTGTTTGTCATGATCCTGATGCACCAAAGGAAAATGGTTGGTATCATTGGCTTGTAGTTAATATTCCAAATACATATACATCAATTAAACAAGGTGAAAAAATAAAAGAATCACTTGAAACTATAACTGATTTTAAAACAACAGGCTATGGTGGAGCTTGTCCTCCTGTTGGTCATGGAATTCATCATTATCATTTTACTGTTTATGCACTTGATGTTGAAAAATTAGACGTTAAACAAAATGAAAAACCAACAGAAGTTGAGAAAAAAATAATAAGCCATGCAATTGCCAAATCTACAATTACAGGTTTGTTTGAAAGAAAGTAAATTATTCTTCTTCAATTTTTTTAATAGCTTCTATACCAACTAAGTTTTCTAAAATTGCACGAGATGTTAAAAAATCATCTTGTGCTCTTTGAGCATTTGTTTTTGCATTTCTATAATAAACATCAGCGATGGTTAATTCTTCTGTTGATTTATTTTGTGCGTTTTTATAAATTTCTTCTCTTTTTTTATAATTTTCATTTGTTAGATTAGCAAGTTGCTCTTTAGTTTTATAATCCATATATAGTTCTATTAATTTCTTTTGTAGCGCATCTATTTTTCTAACCAATAAAACCATATCTGCATCTGATACTTTTGAAAATTTATAATTAACTTCTTTATCATCTTTCATAAAAGCATTGACTAATCCGCCACCAATCAATGCTCCTGTTGCAACAAAAGGATCACCTGCAACAGACGCACCAGCAATGGATGAAAAATTTGCAATAGGTTTCAATATTTTTTTAACGGCTGATTCACTTGGCTTATTTTCATCTGGATTTGAAAGTTTATAGATTGTGTATTTCATTGTTTCTGAGCGAGATGCTGCCGCATTCCATAAAATACTTAAATCAAAATTTGTTTTAGCTGAATCTAAATCAAGTTCATAGCTAACATCTTGTGCTAATTTTCTAAGGCTTAAATCTGCATAGTTCGAATTTGTAGTTGCGGTTTCTTGAGCTACAATTTCATTTTTTTCTTCTGTTATTGGGGTTAGATGTGCTTTTTGTTTTTCTGCTTTAATTTCAGTTTTTTCTATTGTTTCAACTTTATCTGTGTTTGCTATTTTTCCTAAAAATGGTTTTGGTTCAGTTAAATCCTTATATTCAATAGCAAAAATTGGAGAATTTAAAAGTATGAGTGATAAAATTATATACTTTTTCATTTTTCATCCTCCATTGAGGAAACATTTAATGTTTTCTTTTCGTAGTTTAAATCGTCTTTATTGACATTTTGCAAAGTCAAATCAAATTGAGCAACATTAAGATTATCAACAGTTTTTTTACCTGCCAATCTTGTTAACGCCATCTGATATTTTTTTACTTCTTGTTTTAATCTATATTCTTCAATTTGTTCTTCTTCCCATTGAGAAGATGTAATTGTTATATTTAATGAATCATTTTTTTCTAAAGCTTCAGAATAATTTTTATTATGCAAAAGAAGTTGTTCTCTGCATTTTTTTAATTTTGTTAATGCGCCTTTGTATTTAAAATAATCAACGATAATTTCATCTTGCAAATCTTCAACTAAACTTGCAAGCTCAATTGCTTCTGTATCTGTTAAAGCGGGATTTTGAAGTTTTTGATTGTTTTCTTTATTGATTAAATTTGTTGCTAATCTTCCTGCTGCGTATGCACCTGATTGAATGCCATAATTCATGCCCAAAAATGATGGCAATAATGCCGCACCTGAAATGATAGCATTCATTGATTTTGCCATCATTGAAGAATGTATTCTTCTTTGTTCAGCTGGAATAGCAAGTTTTTTTATACAAAAACCAATCATTGGATTATTTGAGACTGTTGAATTCCAAAGATTTTCAATATCTTCTAAATCAGCTTTTTGTTGTTCGTTTATTTGTTTTTGCGCTTCAATTGTGTCGTCGATAAATAATGAGCCTTTAAGGGTTTGTACTTGTTGAGTGTATTGAACATCAAAATCTTGAACTTTATCAAGTCTTATTTCGTCATTAGCAAATGCAAATGAAAATAAATTAGATAATAATAATGTTGCTAATATTTTGTTGCGCATAATTAAATATTAGCATATAAAAAATATTTAACTTTTAAATGTATATAAATATTAATTTAACTAGCAAAATTATTTTTTGAGAAGTTTTGTAAGTTTGCATTACCCAATAATGCAATCAATATTCCCTATTAAACGCATATTATATAGAAAGGTGTCAATATGAATATTAGTCCTATGAATTCAATTTCTTTTGGTGCAACTATCGGAAGAGAAGCTAGAATTAGAAAAGATTGGAATGAAGATAAATTTAATGTTACCAATAAGAGTACAATAGCTTGTATGGATACATATGACGAACAGGTTAAAAAATTAATGGATCAAAAAAATGCAGCATATCGCCTAGATTGCTTTATGCGTTCAAACGAAGTTGATGCATTATTAAAACAATTACCTGAAGAAGGTATTGTTGACTTAAGATTATCATATCAAGAAAATTCAAGAGATCCTGAAGACAGATTTGGACACCTTAGCGTTTCTTATAGAGAACCTGGTGATGATATTGCATGTAAAATTGCAAGAGAAAATGAAGGTATTGAATTAAGAGATGCAAATTATTTAGCAAGAGATTACAATATTTGCAGACCAGTTGATGAAGATGGAAATGTTAATAAACAACAAATTCTTGATTGGATGACAAGTTTGGTTAATTTCTTTAATTCAGGATGTAAAATCGATAAATAGTCAAATTTTAAAATAATAAAATATTTAAAAGACGCAAAATTAAATTGCGTCTTTTTATTTTTCTTGCAAGTCAATATTTTTGTAGCATAATAAAAGATGTAGTATTTATATACATTTTAGAAGGAGAGACTTTTATGACAAAAGTTGCTATTAACGGATTCGGAAGAATCGGTAGAAACACTCTTCGCGCTGCTATCCGTGAAGGTATTTATGAAAAAATCGATTACGTTGCAATCAATGACCCAGGTTTAACTCCTGAAAATGCTGCACACGTATTCAAATATGACTCAGTTATGGGTAAATTTGATGGTACTGTTGAAGTTGCTGAAGATGGTTTAGTAATCAACGGTAAAAAAATATTATTCTTTGCTGAAAAAGATCCAGCTGCTCTTCCATGGGCTAAACTTGGTGTAGAAGTTGTTGTTGAATCAACTGGTTTCTATACAGATGCTACTAAAGCTGCTGCACACATTACTGCTGGTGCTAAAAAAGTTATCATTTCAGCTCCTGCTAAAAACGAAGATAAAACTATCGTTTTAGGCGTTAATGATCATGAATATGATCCAGCTAAACATAACGTAATTTCTATGGCATCTTGCACAACTAACTGCTTAGCTCCAGTTGCTAAAGTTGTTGCTGAAAAATTCGGTATCGTTAAAGGTTTAATGACTACAGTTCACTCTTACACTGGCGACCAAAGAATTCTAGATGCTGGTCACAAAGACCCACGTAGAGCTCGTGCTGGTGCTTTAAATATCGTTCCTACTACAACTGGTGCTGCAAAAGCTGTTGCTTTAGTTCTTCCAGAATTAAAAGGTAAATTAAACGGCTTCGCTATGAGAGTTCCTACTCCAGACGTATCTGTTGTTGACGTTGTATTTGAAACTGAAAAACCTGTTACAGCTGAAGCAGTTAACGCTGCATTAAAAGAAGCTGCTGATGGTAAAGTATTATGCTATTCTGAAGAACCACTTGTATCTTCTGATTTTATCGGCACTTCTCAATCTTCAACTGTTGATGCTGCATTAACAATGACAATGGGCGACAACATGGTTAAAGTTGTTTCTTGGTATGATAACGAAATGGGTTATTCTACAAGATTGGCTGAAACTACATTAATGGTTGCAAGCAAACTATAATAAAACTTTTAAGTTTTAAAAAGAGTCGAAATTTATTTCGGCTCTTTTTTTGTTTATATAAATATAAAATACATAATTAGTTAAAAAATAAAATATAAAAATTTCTTGACATTTTTTATTTTATCTATATTATATTTTTATTGAATATGTAAATCAATTTTATATGAAAATAAACCAAAATATTATTGAGCATTACAAATTGTAATGCTCTTTTTCTTTAATAACTTAAAAAAATATTTTTATGTTATAAATTCTATTTATAGGTGCACATAATTAAAAAACCTGAAATTAAAATAATTTCAGGTTTTAATGTAAAACAGATATTTTTTATAAATTAATCTTTTCTTTTGTATTTTTTTAGTTTAATGGTTCCAAATGAAAGCATACGTATAACTGCGCATACTCCATTAAAGAAAAACTCTTTTTTGTTTTCCTTATCATAGAGCGCATTTTCTTCAATTTGTTCTGTGAATTCTTCGCCTACTATTGTAAATAAGTTTTCCATGAAGTCTTTTTGTCTTGCTTCTGCGGTTGGAAATTCTGCTCTTATTTTTTCTAACTCTTGATTATCTAGAAATTTTGCTCCGCAAGAATAACAAGCATCTATTTTGATTTGCATTTTTGAGCTTGAAAAATTTTTCATCATTGTTGCGTTGCAATCAGCACAAATTCTAGGGATATCATCGCTAACAGGTGTGTATTTTCTATCTTTTAATGCTTCTAGAATTACTTCTGCACTTTCGTGTTGTTCATCATAGTTTTCGTATTCTTTTTTTCCGAAAAATACTCCGCCACAACCATCAATACAAATATCTATATAGATTCCTTTTTCTTTGTCAAAAACTTTTTTCATTTCTTTTTGGCACGCAGGACATCTTACTATTTCAAGATTATCAGTCATATAAACCTCGTTAATACAATTACCAGCTAGATTATAGCATATTTAATTATTTGTGTCATTAAAATATTAAACGCTGATATCTAAAATTCTTCTTTGCACAAGGTTTATAAAGTTAGGAATATCTTCTCTATCTATTTCATAATCTCTACCTAAGAAATTTTGTCTGCTTATTTTAAAACCACATGTTTTGCCATAGAAGTCAAAAACATCTTGAAGCGCCTGTTTTATAACCAGTTTTTCTTTTCCTGTATCTAAAACTTTTTGTGCTATTATTGCTAGCATATTTTGAGCTACGTATTTGTAATTTGAATTTTTTTTGCTGTTTATTAGTTTAACTTCTATTGTATTTGGAGTGCTTTTTGTATAACATAAGCCTGCTATTTCTCCATTAGAATCTTTTATACAATAGTAATGGATGTCATCATTTTTTTCGCCAATATTTTCGCATAAATATTTTGCTTGCATTCCAGTTCTAAATAAATATTTAAAATCCCAAGTTGAATCAAGATTATCAATTTCTGCTATATCAAATAAGTCTTTGCAATCATATTCATAGCAAGTTGCGCTAACTGGTTTGTTTTCTGACAAATCTTTTAGCATACATTGACTTATTGGTATTTTTCGAGTGAATGAAATGGGGTTAATATTCATAATTATTTATTTTTGTTTACTAAAAAAATAAAACTTAAAAACAAATAAATTTGCTTAAAATAAGCAAATTTATATTTAAAAAATACTTTATATATTTATTAACTATTGGAAAAGTATTATGGAATTAAATATTTTACAGTCTTTGTTTGGCGTAAAAAAAAGAAAGCAAAATACAAATAATAATGATAAAGTTTTAACAAGCCATATAAATACTAATAATTTATCAATGCCAACAGATGAGGCCTTAGAAAGCTATGGCAGGGCGCAAGTTTCTATTCACAAGAAAGAAGCAGAGACCTTTAAAAAGAAAAACGGAACAACATTTGTTAATCCGATAGATTTAACTTATGAGCAACTCCTTGCCAGATTTAGAAATGAAATGTTGTCATCTTTAAAAGACGAGTTTTGGCGAGATTATTTTCTTAAAAATTGCGGCCAAGAAGATACTATAATTGAGCAATATGAGATGTTTAATACATTTAAAAAATTAAACATATATCCTGCAGATTTTAGAAAAATGCCATCGGTTCTGGCCTCTATAAATAAAGATAATCTGGCTGAATTCCAAAAGATTCTTGAAAAAGTGAGTTCTTGTTTAGATGGTTCATATTTTCTTATTGAAAATATTTTATTAGAATGTGTTGATGATAATAAAACAAGAGAGTTTGCTCTTGAATTATGTGAGATTGAAAACATTCCTCTTAAAACAATATTTAAATATGTTTTCGATTACTATTATGCATTGAAAGAAGACCAAGTAAAGGCTAAGCAAATAAGATGTAATGCAAAAAACGACCCACTTGTTAAAACGATTAATGCAATTAATAGTACTAATGTTGATTTAGTTCCAAAAGACATGAAACCAACTCCTTTGGATGTGCTTAATATTAAGCCATCTTCTTTGGTTTTAGTGCATATGACAAATTACGAGCCTGAAAATGGCAAAATTTCATCCACAAGGGATAAAATAGGAGGAACGAGAAATAGTGTTCATTTTACTTTGAACCATCCAGTTGCTGCTCATAGAGCTGGTGATTGGGATGAAATGAATTATGCAATAATTATGCCATATGAATCAACTATAAATTCAAACTCTAAAAATAAATTTATCGAAGGTATGCCTAATGATATTTATACAAATGGGTCTGTTGATATTCCTGAAGGTTCAATTATTGTAAAATATACTCCAGAATTAGATGGTGAAATAAAATTTTCCAAACACCCAACTTTGACTGGTGTAAGGATTATCGAAATTTCTGTAAAACCACACGATGTTATTCCTTATATAATTGAAAAAATGGGATATACATATTGTGGGGCGAATGCATTAATGGGTTTATTTAGTCAAGATGATGCTGAAGTTAAGGATTACGATAAAACCGTTGCAAAGTATGATGCTTGGGCTAGATTTTGCGAAACTCAAAAAATAAAACCAAATAGACACACAGGAAGTTTGGGTAATATCATAGAAGAGGTTATAGAGAGTATTGGATTGCTACAAAAGAGCAATTCTTGGTTAGTTGATGATGTTGGGAAAAAATATAATTTTAAAAAACATTGTTTAGAAGCATTGAAATATGCTAAGACTCTTGAGAAAGATGGATATTTTTCTTATTTGGATTTAGATAAATTAATCAATTTGATAAAAAAATCAGCATCACCAATAGAAGCAATTGATGAAATTCAAAAAGAGTTTAAAATACATCCTGTTTCTGAATTAGATTTTTTTATATTATCTTCAAATATAATTCCAATTGAACTATATTCTGAATGGTATAAGGCGAGTAAAGATAGGGATGATTTGCTAAAATATTTATCCAGTTGTATGAGGTATTATCAATATTAAAAAAACGCTCCAAATCGGAGCGTTTTTTTAATAAATTGTTTATATATTTGGTCTTTGAGTATAAACTCCAAGTTCTTGTTCTAGAGCATATGCGCTTTGTAATAAAGTTAGTTCATCTAGATTTTTTGCAATTATTTGTAGACCAACTGGCATACCTTCTTTATCGAAACCGCAAGGCATAGATAAAGCTGGCGCTCCAACAAGATTTGAAGATATTGTTGCAATATCTGTTAAGTACATTTCTAATGGATTATTTGCTTTAGAATTCAAATCAAATGCAGTTGTTGGACAAGTTGGAGAAATCATTATATCAACTTCTTTGAATGCTTGATTAAAATCATTTGCAATCAATCTTCTTAATTGTTGAGCTTTTTTATAATATGCATCATAGTATCCGCTTGATAGAGCATAAGTTCCAAGCATTATCCTTCTTTTAACTTCAGGACCAAAACCTTCTGCACGAGTTTTACAATACATATCTAAAAGATTTTGTGCGTCTTGTGCTCTATATCCATATTTTACACCATCAAAACGAGCTAAGTTAGAGCTCGCTTCTGCTGTTGCAACAATATAATAAACACCAATTGAATGTTTTAACAATGGTAATGAAATTTCTTTTATTGTTGCGCCTAGTTTTTCATATGTTTTTATAGCATTTTCAACACTATTTTTTACATCATCAGAAACGCCGTCTGCTAATAATTCTTTTATAACACCAACTCTTAAGCCTTTGATGTCTTTTTTAAGATTGCCAGAAATGTTGCCAACCTCAAGATTTAATGATGTAGAATCTTTTTCGTCATAGCCTGCAATTGCTTCGTATAAGTGTGCAATATCTTCAATGCTTCTTGCAAATGGACCTATTTGATCTAATGAAGAGGCAAAAGCTATTAAGCCATAACGAGAAACTCTTCCGTATGTGGGTTTAAAGCCTGTAATGCCGCAGAATGATGCTGGTAAACGGATTGAACCACCTGTATCAGAACCAAGTGATAATGTTACTTCGCTTGATGCAACACTAGCTGCAGAACCGCCTGATGAGCCACCAGGAACTTTATTAAGATTATATGGATTTCTTACAATATTGAAAGCAGAGTTTTCATTACTTGAACCCATAGCAAATTCATCCAAGTTTGCTTTTCCAAGTATTGGAACTAAATTTTGTTTTAATTTTGTTGTAATAGTTGCATCATAAGGAGAAACAAAATTTTCTAAGATTTTTGATGAGCATGTTGTTTTAGAGCCAATCATGTTCATATTATCTTTAAGGGCTGTCGGAATACCTGCAAGCATTGGAATTTCTTCGTTGCGGGCAATTTTATCATCAACTTCTTTAGCGGTTTTTAATGCTGATTCCACAGTTAAAGAATTAAATGCGCCCAATGTTTTATCTAATTCTTCAATTCTTTTGATTGAAGCTTGGGTTAATTCTAGTGCACTAACTTCTTTATTGATTAGAGCTTTATGTTGTTCAACAGCTGTCTTTTTAAGTAATTCCATTAATTTTACTCCATATAATATTTGTCTTAAAATAATTGTATGACAAATAAAACTATTGGTAAATATGGAGAAGATTTAGCAAAAGATTTCTTAATAAAAAATAATTTTGAAATCTTGGAAATGAATTATAGATATTCAAAAATTGCTGAAATAGATATAATTGCAAAAAAAGGCGACACTGTTCATTTTATAGAAGTTAAAACCAGAACTCAAACATTTTTTGGAAGTCCATTAGAAGCTATTAATCAAAATAAATTAAAACAAATATATTCATGTGCAAAATACTATTTGCAAAATTCAAAAAAGCATTACAAAAAAATGCAAATAGATGCAATCGGAATTGTTTTAAATAAAAAGGAATTAGTTAAGATTGATTTTATAGAAGATATTTCTATTTAAACTTCTTTTGCATCAATAGAATCAAATTCTTTTCTTGCAATTTCTTGAACAAGTTTTCCTTTGATGAAATTTTTGCTTGCATTTTTCTTAACATCATTTGATAGACTAGAATATAGTTTACCAGTTGCTAGACTGCCAGCTAAAATTGTTCCTAGTGGTATTTGGAATGATAAAGCAGAAGTCAATTTAGGATGTTTTTCTAAAAATGGAGTTACTGTTTTATCTATATATTTACCTAATTTTGTTGCATTGATTTCATCTTTTAATTTGGTTAATTCGCTTGTTAAAAATTCTCCAGTTTTTGATAAAGTGGAATTAATCGCTTTTGAATTTTTCTTAATGGCAACAACGCCTAAAGTTGCAACGCTTGTCGCTAGAAGAGCGCCTGTAATAGCTAAAGCCTTTTTAATAGGTTTTTCTTTTTTGTTATTGTTAATGTTATCGTGTTTTTTTGTTTTTGGAAATTCTTTTGTTGAGAAATCCATGACTATATCAGCTGCTTTTGTAGCCACTAAAAAACCCAACCCCATTCCAGCTTTCGCTGCTAATTTCCCAGGTTGGGCTAATGCTATACTTGTTCCTACTAGTGCTGTTGTTATTGCAGGCATCGATTTGAATAATCGCATTTTATTGCTATTCTCCACCTGTTTATGTGCTTTCACAACACTGTGCATCATTAAATGCTCGTCGCTCATTTGCTCATAATGCTTGTAACGCGTCGGCTTTTTGTTGCCTTTCGAAATTTCGTTTCCTGTAAAAGTATTGAAACCTTTGGTTTGATTACTTTTAGAAATTAAATTAATTTGCATTATTCCTCACACAAAAGATAACTTTCCACAATAAATTGTTATCTATACAATCATTCTATAATATTTTTAAAATAAATCAACATATTGTGAAGTTAAATTAAATAAATTGAATGATAATAAGCAATAAAAAAGTATTATGGTATAATTTAAAGGCTAGCTAATTTTGGGGAATTATGAATTATATTAAATTTGTAGATGTAACAAATAGGGATGGTGTCCAAACTTCTCGTTTAGGTTTGGCTAAATTACAAAAAACTATCATCAATATCATGTTGAACGAAATGGGAATAACTCAGTCCGAATTTGGTTTTCCAACAACTCGACATGAATTGAATTATTTAAATGGAAATTTGGAACTTGTTGAGCGTGGGGTAATTAATAAAACAAGATTATCTGGTTGGATGAGAGCAATTAAAGGTGATGTTATTGAATCATTTAAAAATGTTCCAAAGCTTCAATTTATTAATATGTCTCAATCTACATCAGAGCAAATGATTAATGGAAAATATCAAGGCAAAAAAACTCCTAAAGATGTTTTAAATGATACTTTAGAAGCGATTAATGAAGCAATAAATCAAAATGCTAAAGATATTGGAGTTAATGCAGAAGACGCCTCTAGAAGTAACTTAGATTATTTGATAGAGTATGCTAAACAATGCAAAAAATATGGAGCAACTCGTTTCAGATATTGTGATACATTGGGTTATGATGATCCTCAAACTGCATATGATAGAATTTATACTATTGCTAAAGAAACAGGCATGGAAATGGAAATGCATTTTCATAATGATTTAGGTATGGCAACAGCGTGTTCTGTTATGGGTGCCAAAGCTGCAATTGATGCAGGAGTTGATGCATGGATTAATACGGCAATTAATGGCATGGGAGAGCGTGCTGGTAATGCAGATTTAGTTTCTTGTATTTTAGCAATAACTAAATCAAGTGGATTTAAAGATAAATATCAAATTGACCCTCAAATTGATATTTCAAAAGCTTGGAAATTAGCAAAATATACATCATATGCTTTTGGTGTCCCAATTCCTATGAACCAAGTGGCGGTTGGAGCTAACGCATTTGCACATGAATCAGGTATCCATGCTGACGGTGCTTTAAAAGATAGAAGAAACTATGAATTATATGATTTTGAAGAACTAGGCAGAGGCGAACCAGAAATTATTGAAACAGGCCGCATGATAACAGTTGGTGAATACGCTGGTATTAAAGGTTTTAGAAATGTATTTAATAGTTTAGAGCTAGAATTCCATGATGATAATGAAGCAAGAAATATTCTTGAATTAGCTCGTTATGCCAACGTTCATACGCAAAAACCATTAACTGATAGCGAATTAAAATTCATTTATTTCTATCCAAACATTGCAGCAAAAATCATGACAGTTGATCCATATTATTCTCCATCTGGAGCTTTGAAAGAAAGAATGGAAAGATTGGAAAAAGTATCAGGTTCAAAAATTATCTAAGGAAAACAAATGAAAAAACTATATATAGATACTCTTGGTTGCCAAATGAATAAATCAGATACTGAAAGAATTATCGGTATGTTAACTCATTTTGGATACGAACAAACAAGTGATGAACAAAATGCAGATTTATATATAGTGAACACTTGTGCAATTAGACAATTATCTGTTGATAAAGCTTATTCTCGTCTTGGTAATTGGGGAAAAATTAAAAGAATAAAGAAAAAAGAGGAAAACAAGAATATCAAAATTGCTATTTGCGGTTGTGTTTCAAATCTTGAAAAAGAATCGTTGTTAAAAAAATTCCCTTATTTAGATTTGGTTTTTGGAACAAGAAATATTTTTGAATTACCTAAATTATTAGAAAAAATTGAAGAAAACCGAATTTGCGCTCTTGATGATATGCCAATATCTGAAAATGATTATAATATAATTCGAGATAAATCAGTTAATGCTTGGCTTCCAATCATGGAGGGGTGTAATAATTTTTGCTCATATTGTGTAGTCCCATATACAAGAGGAAGAGAGCGTTCAAGAAGTATAGAAGCAATAGTTAAAGAAGCGAAAAACATTATTGCGCAAGGTTTTAGAGAAATTACACTTTTAGGACAAAATGTTGATAGTTATGGAAAAAATTTGGAAAATACACCAAGTTTTGCTCAATTATTAAAAACATTAGATGAACTAGATGGTGATTTTAGAATACGTTTCACTTCTTCATATCCAACTGATATAACAGATGAAGTTATAGAAGTAATTAAAAATTCTAAACATATCTGCGAATGTTTTCATATTCCTATGCAATCAGGAAATGATAGAGTTCTAAAAGCGATGAATCGCCGATATAATGTTGAACAATATAGACAAATTGTTAAAAAAATTAGAGAAAATATTAAAAATGTAACTATAACTTCCGATTTTATTGCCGGATTTCCTGGTGAAACTTTTGAAGAATTTGAGGACACTATTAAAGCAATAGATGAATTGCAGCTTGATTATTCAAACACAGCAGCTTATTCCCCTCGTCCTATAACAAAAGCAGGAAAAATGGTTGATTTATTTTTATCTGACGAAGAAAAGAAAAAACGCCTTGCAATATTAAATGATAAAGTTAAAGAGGCAAGTTTAAAGTCAAATGAAAAATATATAGGTTCTATTCTTGAAATATTAATTGATGGTGTTAAAGATGGGGTTTATCAAGGTAGAACAAGAAATAATAAAGTTGTTCATATTGAAGACAACAAAGAATATGGAATTGGACAATTTGTTAATATAAAAATAGACCGTGTTACTACTTGGTGTATGTTTGGCAAAAGTGTTTAAACATTTTTTTCTTCATAGTTTTTATTTTTTTAAATAGCAACAAAGGTTTTTTTTCATAACTTGCATAAAATCTTACTAAAGGTAATTTTGTTTTATCTGAAAATGATATTTTAAAATTAGAATTGTAAAAATATTTAGCAAAATCTATTACCTTATATATAGAATTAAATTTGATGTTTTTAAATTCAAGGGTTTTGTTTTTTAAATCTTTTGTAATTATTTGAAAAATATAGTCTATTTCTGTTTTTTTTGAGGATTGGTTTGCAGTTATGTTAATTTCTGCTGTATTGCTCAATTGTATAGTTTCTAGGCTTGTTATTATATTTTTATTTTTTGATATAAATAACATCTCGTTATCTTTTATACATAAATCGTGCTGATTATTTGTTAGATTAGAAAATAATTTGTACATGCCAATAAAACAGCAACCAAAAATAAGAAATATTAATGTAATTAATGGAAAATTTTTATAGCTTTCATTTTCTAGAGAATTGGTATAGATTGTTAATATATAAACTAAGAAAAATATTTCACTTATAACAACAAAGTTGATATTAGGAGTATATTTTTCTTTTAATTTAATTGTATATTTTTTTCTATTTTTAATATATTTTTCTATTATTTTATCTTTCAGATTTTTACAAAGTGGTTCATAATGTAGTTTAAAATTTGGTATATAGTAATAAGCCTTCATGAATTCTTTTAATGCACTTTTGCTGCAAAAAAATGAAAAAGTTTTTGGAATTTTATTTTTTCCATTTTTGGTATATTCATATTCGAATAGCTTTAATGAAATATGACAATATAATTCATTGATGTAGATATGTTTATCTCTTGAAAAAGTAACTGAAAATTCTTTTATATTATCCTTTTTTATAGTTATTATTCTTTTTGTTTTGCCATTTTTTTTGTTGATTAGTTTGATATAGTTTTTATAAATTTTAATATTCGACAAACGCTCTTCTGATGTTGTAGTGGACATTTTTAAAACACAAATAATTACAAGGTAAACGATTGCAGTTATGATGGTGTCATGAAAATTAAATTTAGGGCCAATATATATAAATGCATTTGATAGTATGCATAATATGATTATAAATGCAATTATTGTATATCGATTTTCTGTTAGCGCCCGTTGTAATTTTATATCAATCATATAGTTATTATAATTTACTATTTATTTTTTTGATAACTAAAAATATAAAATACAGCAAAGTAATGAAAGAAAAAATAGTGAAATGTTTTCGTGTATTTTTATTGGCTATAAAAGTAGTAATTAATCAAAAATTAGTTAAGATACTTTATAAAAATGACAAAAAATAATATCGGATGTAAAATTAGATAATAATTGAAAGGATTTAAAGATGACAAATAATCGAGTTTATAATTTTTCAGCAGGACCTGCGGTATTACCTTTAGAAGTTTTAAAAACAGCACAAGAAGAAATGCTTAATTATCAAAATTCTGGCATGAGTGTTATGGAAATGTCTCACCGCTCAAAAACATATGATAATATCATTAAAACTGCAGAAAAAGATTTAAGGGAATTAATGAATATCCCCGATAATTACAAAGTATTGTTTTTGCAAGGCGGAGCGCATTTACAATTTTCAATGGTTCCAATTAATTTGTTGAAAAACGGCGTAGCGGATTATATTGTTACTGGACAGTGGGCTAAAAAAGCATATCAAGAAGCTCAAAAATACGGAAAAATAAACAAAGTTGCAACAAGCGAAGATAAGACTTTTTCATATATTCCAGATTGTTCTGATTTAGATATTTCTCCAGAAGCAGATTATGTTTATATTTGTGAAAACAATACAATTTATGGCACCAAATTTAATACATTGCCAAATACAAAAGGTAAAGTTTTGGTTTCAGATATGTCATCTTGCTTTTTATCAGAGCCTGTTGATGTCACAAAATATGGTTTAATTTATGCAGGTGTTCAAAAAAATGTTGGACCTGCTGGTGTTCAAATTGTAATAATTAGAGAAGATTTAATCAGAGAAGATTTACCTGCTTGGTGCCCTACAATGTTGAGTTACAAAACTCATGCAGATAATGATTCTCTGTATAATACACCTCCTGCTTATGGAATTTATATTTGTGGATTGGTATTTAAATGGCTCAAAAAACAAGGTGGCTTGACTGCTATAAAAGAATATAATGAGAAAAAAGCGAAAATTTTATATGATTTCTTGGATAATTCAAAATTATTTAAAGGAACAGTGGAAAAATCATCCCGTTCTTTAATGAATGTTCCTTTTGTAACTGGAAATGAAGAGTTGGATAAGAAATTCATAGAAGAGGCTAAAAATAATAACCTAGTACAATTAAAAGGACACAGAAGTGTTGGTGGTATGAGGGCATCAATCTATAATGCTATGCCAATTGAAGGGGTTCAAGCATTAGTTGATTTTATGGAAAAATTCGAAAAAGAAAATATTTAGTTCTTGTTTGGAAGTTCTATACCAAGTTTCTCCTTGATTATTTCTCGAAGTGCTTTCATGACATATTCAGGAGAGCTTGATAATGGAATTTTTCCATTATATACACATGTGTTGTACATTAATTGGTGTAAAACTTTTCCAACGGTTATTTCGCCTTTGGTTTGTATTGGAATATCAATTCCAGCAAAATTTATAGTCATCCAATCGCCATTTTTTCTACCTTGTCCATATAAGACAGTATCCGGAAGAAGTTGTGTAAATTTTGGATGATCGTAAAATTCTTTAACTCGAGAATAAATTTTTTCAGAATCACTGTGTTTCAACTTGAAAAAACTATCATCTGCACGTAATTGACCTGTAAAAGAAATATTCATAATTTCATAAAACAACTCAAGCTAAATTATTGCTTAAGATAATTATAATAATTTTCTTTTAAATCTTTATACATTCTATTTAAATCATCTTCTATTTTTAATCTTATATTTTCAACTTCTTCTTCAGATGGATTTTCTCCAACAGGAATTGGATCCCCAAAAAGCATAACAAGTTTTGTACCGATTAATGGAAATCTAAATTTATCCCAAGAGTTGAATTTTAAAAACCTTTTTTGAGGACTCCAATAAACAGCAGGTATAATAGGGGTTCCGCTCATTCTTGCGATATCGATAATTCCTTTTTTAACAACTCTGTTTGGTCCTTTTGGTCCGTCAATTGTAATTAATCCGTAAAAATCTTCTTCTTTGATTTTTCTGATTAATTCTAAACTTGCTTTAGCGCCGCCTCTTGTTTTGGAGCCCCTTACTGTTGTAAGTCCAACAGCTTCTGAGGCACGAGAAATTATTTCGCCATCTTGTGAATTTGAAATCATAACACAAGTTTTAACTTTTTGACAGCAAGCAAATGCACCGCATTGATGCGCATGCCAGATTGCAAAAACACTTTTTTCTTTTGGAAAGTTAATGCATTTGCAAGTATAAAATAATTTTTCAAGTCTAAATAAATTAGTTACAAAAAAAGATATTAATTCAAAACCGTATTTTTTTCTGAATTTTTTAAATTCTTTTTTAAAGTCCATTTTTACTCCTTAAATCAGCAGCTAACTTGTGTGCTAATAAACCTTCTTTTTGCGCTAAATTAGATGCTATTTTTGATAATTCTAGTGAATGTTTTGTAGATAGTTTTTGATATGTTTGAATTTTAATATAATCAAACACACTCAAACCACCTGTATATCTTGCAGCTTTGTTTGTTGGTAGGACATGATTTGTTCCTGAACAATAATCACCAAAAACTTCTGCGCAATTTTTTTCTATAAACATTGAGCCATAATTTGTAAATTTATCTTTATGTTTGAAGGCATCTTTAATAAATAATTCAAGATGTTCTGGAGCTCTTTTATTTGTTAATTCAATTATTTGTTCAAAATTATCAGCAATAATGCAGATTGATTTGTTGAAAGCGATTTCTGCAATTTTATATGTTTTTAAAGTTTTTAGAAATTCTTGTGCTTCTTTTTCAACAGCATGTGCTATTTTTTCATCAGTTGTTATTAAATAGCTTCTTGCGTCTTTATCATGCTCGCATTGCGCTAACATGTCAGCTGCAATTAATTTTGCATCTTTTATATTGTCAGCAACAACTAAAACTTCGCTAGGTCCAGCAATGAAATCTATATCACATTGACCATAAACTTCTTTTTTTGCTGCTGTAACATATTTGTTGCCAGGTCCTGTAATTTTATCGACAGGTTTTATGGTTTCTGTTCCATATGCAAATGCCGCAATTGCTTGAATTCCTCCTAATTTATATATTTTCGTAGCACCTGATAGATGAGCCGAAACTATAACTTCCGGAGATATTTTTGGACTTGTTAGATAAATTTCCCTAACCCCTGCAACAACTGCTGGAACAATTGTCATATAGCAAGTGCTTAATAATGGGTAATTTCCACCAGGACAATAGCATAAAACCCTTTCCATTGGAATAATTTTATGACCTACGATTGAATCGTTGTATGAAAGTTCTAAATCTTTGATGCATTTAAATTGTGCGCTTGCAAAATTTTTAACACTTTTGATTGCGTTTTTTAAATCTTTTAAAAGTTTTTTGTCAATTTTTTCGTACGCTTCTTTTATTTCTTCTTCGGTTACTATAAAATCATCGCTTGTTTTAAAATTGCCGTCTTTGAATTTTTTTGAATAATATATTAAAGCTTCATCTTTTTTGGATTTTACTTCTTTAATTATTTCATCCACGCAGTCAAGTTTTTCAAAATCAATTTTTTGAAAAAAAGCATGTTCATTATTTAAATCAGAATAGTTAATTATTTTCATTATTTTGCCCTTGATTTTAAATTGTTTCTTATGTCTTCAAAAGTTACATTGTGCATTGACATAAATACAAACAAGTGATAAATCAAATCAGCTGCTTCCCAACCAAGACCATCACCTTGTTCAAAGTTAACTGTTTCAAAAGCTTCTTCCATTATTTTTCTTTTTAAGTAAAACTCATCTTTAAATAATTTTGTCGTATAGCTATTTTCTGGGAGTTCATTTTTTCTTGTTTCTATAAGTTCAAACAATTCTTCAAATGTGAAGTTTTTATCTTCAAAACAACTATATCTATCTAAATGACAAGCATTGCCTTTTTGTTTAACTGTAAATAAAATTGCGTCTTGATCACAATCATATTTCGCATTTAATAGTTCTTGTGTGTTTCCGCTTGTTAAGCCTTTTGTCCATAATTCATTTCTAGAGCGAGAATAATACGTGCATAATCCTTCTTTGAAAGATTTTTTCAATGATTCAATATTCGAATAAGCAAGCATTAAAACTTGTTTTGTCATTTTATCTTGAACAATTGTTGGAATTAAGCCTTGTTGTTTTTCAAAATCCAAACAAGCACAAAATGCTTCAACTAAATCAATTTTACCTGTATAAATACACATTCCAAGTTGAGAATTGATATTATTTTTTTCCAATTCAACAATTTCTTCAATTGTTGAAATTCCGCCTGCTGCTGTTATTGGTTTTTTTGTCGATGATGCAATTTCTTTGATGAAATCAATATTTGTACCTTGCATCATTCCTTCACGTTCAACTATTGTGAATAAAAATCCGCTACAGTAGTTTTCAAATCTTTTTACATAATCAATTGTTGAAAATTCACTTACTTCTTGCCAACCTTTTGTTGTGATTTTTCCATCACGAGAATCAATTGCAACTAAAACTCTTGATTTTGGAAGTTTGGATAAAAAATCCTCGCTTGCTGCGGTTCCGATTATTATTTTTTTAGCACCCCAAGAAAGAACTTTTTTTGCTTTTTCTATTGTTCTTATTCCGCCACCAACTCGACAAGGTGCGATTTTGCATATTTTTTGAATTAATTCTTCATTATTTTTTCCTGTGTTTAGTGCACAATCTAAATCAACAACGGCAACTTCCCCGAAACGAGCATAATATTTTGCTAATTCCAAAACATCATCTCTTTCTAATACTTTTGTTTTGCCTTGTTGCAATTGAACAGCTTTACCATCCATTAAATCTATGCTTGCTATTATCATAATTTTCTCCTATTTTAAAGTATCATCAATAATTTCCCAACTAAAATGTCGGTATGGATGGACTTCGTTTAAATGATGATTAAAAAATTCGTCTAGCTTGTTGTCTAGTTCTTCGTTTTTGTAATTATTTATATCTATATTTTTAATGTTTAGTTCGTCGCAAAGAGTTTTAACTTTTTCGTCATAAATCAGAGCAAAGTTTTGAGTTTTTAATGTGTTTGCAATAATTAATCCATGTAATCTTGTCGAGATGATATATTGTGCATTGTTTATCAATTCGATAGTTTTGTTAACATTTTCAAAAGGAATGTATTTTGCTTGAATATCATACCTTTTCATTGCTTCAACGAAAGCAAGACAAACTTTTTCATCATATTCATTTTGCAATGATAAAACTTTGATATCGCCCATATAATTTCTTGAAATGCTGTAAGCTAAATCTTTAATAAATTTATTATTTACGCCCTTGGTTTTTCTTAATTGCACTATTAAACCATTTTTTTCTTGGTTTATATTTATGTTTTCTATAATAGAATAAGCAGGATCTGATAATAATTCTGATTTAATACCCCAATTTTTTAATAGGTTTTTAGAATTTTCATCCCTGACAGTTATCAAATCTGTGGTTTTAAGGATGTTTTTTGTAATAAATTCTTGGAATTTTCCCCTTATCGGTTCAATTCCTTGTGCGAAAATTATAACTTTTTTAAAAAATATTTTTGCTAAAAATATAATTCCTAAATAATAAAACAAGCTGAAATTGCTTGTTTTATTTTGCAATAAACTTCCGCCACCTGAAATTAAGATATTATTTTGAATAATGGCTTTTAATATTTGAAAAATGTTTTTAAAATAATAAGCTTCAACATCATATAGTTTTTTTGTTTCTGCCGGATTGCAAGATAAAGCAGAAACTTTATATCCTAATGTTTTAAGGTGTTTTGATAAAACATCAAAAATAATTTCGTCACCAAAATTATTAAAACCTATATAGCCTGATACAAGAACTTTTTTCATAGCTTATTTATAGCATAAATTTAGCTTTTATAAAAGTTTGCAACTTTTAGCAACAAATGGATTATAAAGAGTATTTATCTGGATAAACAATTAAATTATAATTTTTAATATTAATTAAAAAAGAACGGTTTTAAATGGAAAAGAACATTTTAATTATTGGATTAAATTCAGAGCTAGCTCAAAATGTTATTAATGAATTAAAAGTTAATAACTGGAATATATATGCAACATCTCGTCAAGTTGGCTTGATGGATAAAGCTGTTCATGAATTTAATTTAGATGTTTGTGATGAATTAAGCTTTTTAAATTTAAAAGAAAAATTAAATAATTTAAATTTCGATGTAATTATCAATTTTGCAGGAATTGCAATTGCAAGTGCTGTTGAAGAATTGAACGAATTGGATTTAAAAAAACAATTAGATGTAAATCTTTTTGGGCTTTTGAGAATATTAAAATACTTAACTCCTTTTTTAAGCAAGGATGGTCGTTTTATAAATATCAGTTCTATGGCAAGCTATGGCATATTTCCATTTTTGTCGCCATATTGTATTTCAAAAGCTGCTGCAGATATTTTGTTGAATTTATTTTCTGTTGAAAGTAATATTAAAACAGTTTCAATTCGCCCAGGTGCTACAGCTACTAAATTCTGGGAAACATCACTTGAGATAAATAAAAAAACATTAGAGGAAAATACTAAAAAATTCACTCAAGAAAAAGAATTTTTAGTTAAAAATGCGCAAAGAAATACACTTCATGCAACAAATCCGATTTATATAGCTAAAAAAATTGCGCAAATTATTGAACTTAAAAATCCAAAAAGTATCTATAATGTTGGAATTGATTCTAAGTTTGCAAAATTAACACGTTTTATTAGTCAAGACATAACAAATTCGATTATAAAATTTGTGTTAAAAACGAGAATTAAAAGAAAAAAATAAAATGTCAGAAATTGTAAAACAAAAAATATATTTCATATACCCCCCTTCTCCCATTATGAACAGAGAAGATAGATGTCAGCAACCGACATCTGATACTGTTGTCATTCCTCCGCTTCCCCCTGTTGATATGATGAGTTTATCAGCAATTGCAAAAAAAAGAGGATATGACACCTTATTCAAAGATTACAGTTTAAAAAACGAAACAGTTTATGATTTTTTAAGAGATATTAGAGTATATAAACCAGATTTCTTGGTTATAAATATAGCTTCAACTACATTAGAAAAAGATTTGTCTATTTTAGCTCATGCAAGGGATTTGTTAGACGATACAGTAGTAATTGTAAAAGGTGCTATTTTTAATTTTAATGCATATTCTATTTTGCAAAAATACCCTGAAATTGATGTTGCTCTGAGAGGCGAAATTGAAGAAGCCTTTGATGAAATTATTCAATATAACGATTTCAAAGAAATAAAAGGCATAACTTATCAAATTAACAACAGAATAATAACAACGCCAGATAGAGAGTTAAAAGATAATATTGATCATCTTCCATTTTTAGATAGAGATTTAATTGATAATTCTTTGTATCAAAGACCAGATACAAAGAAAGCTCAAACAATAATTAAAGTATCAAAAGGTTGTCCTAATCATTGTTTCTTTTGTCTTGCATCTCCTTTAAATGGAAAAATCGTTAGATATAGATCACCTCAGTTAATTGTTGATGAAATAAAGGAATGTGTGGCCAGGTATAATATCAGAAATTTTATTTTTTGGTCTGATATATTTAATTTGAACAATGAATGGGTTCAAAAATTATGCAGATTGATAATTGATTCTGATTTGAAAATTAGTTTTTCTACAAATACAAGAGCAGATACCGTTGATTTTGAGACATTAAAACTAATGAAAAAAGCAGGTTGTGGCTTAATTTCAATGGGTGTTGAATCAGGTTCTCAAGAAATGCTTAACAAAATGGGTAAAAAAATTACCCTAAAGCAAATCAGAGAAACTGTTCCAATGGTTGAAAAAGCCGGAATTCAAACCTATGCTTATTATGTTTTAGGTCTACCTTGGGAAACAAAAGAAACAATTAAAGAAACTTTTAAATTTGCAAAAGAATTAAATACTCATTATGCAAGTTTTTATACTGCAACCGCTATGATAGGAACGAAGTTTTATGAGTATGTAAATAAAAACAGACTAGGTGATATTAGTTATGAAAAACCTTATGTATTTCCTAGTGTAAGAAGTTATGAATTAACAAGCCAAGAAATATATAATTACAATAAAAAATTTAATAAAGAGTATTATTTAAGACCAAGATATATTTTAAAAATGGCTCAAGAAATTAATTCTATAACAAAATTTAAAACATATTATGACACATTTATAAAACTGTTAAAAAAGCAATAAAAAAGGTTGGATTAAATCCAACCTTTTGGTTTAGTTTGCAAATCTAAATAACATTATATCGCCATCTTCGACAATATAATCTTTGCCTTCAAGACGTGCCATACCTTTTTCACGTGAAGCTGCCCAAGAGCCACAAGCAATAAAATCGTTATATGATACAACTTCTGCTTTAATGAAACCTTTTTCAAAGTCTGTATGAATAACCCCTGCTGCTTGAGGAGCCTTCATTCCTTTTGTAATAGTCCAAGCACGAACTTCTTTTTCACCTGCTGTGATATATGTTCTTAGATTTAAAATATCATATGCTGATTGAATCATTCGCTCAATTCCTGAATTTTCAATTCCAAGCTCAGATAAATAATTTTTAGCTTCTTCTGGACCTAAATCAACAAGTTCTTCTTCAAGATTTGCGCAAATCAGAACAACTTGTGCATTATCTCCAACATATTCTCTTACTTTTTTAGTATATTCATTGCCATTAATTAAATCCATTTCTGATACATTTGCACAGTAAATAACAGGTTTGGACATTAATAAATGACACATGCGAAGAGCTTTTTTCTCGTCTTCTGTGAAATCAGATGAATCAATAAATTGTCCTTGTTCTAAATAAGGCATACATTTTTGAATAACGCTATCTTGTATTTTTGCTTCTTTGTCGCCGCCTTTAACTTGTTTTGCGATACGTTTAGATATATTATCCAATGTTGCCATATCAGCTAATGCAAGCTCCATATTAATTGTTTCAATATCATCAACAGGGTCAACTTTTCCGTTAACATGGATTGTGTTGACATCATCAAAACATCTTACAACTTGAACAATTGCATCAACTTCCCTAATGTTATGCAAGAATTGATTTCCAAGACCTTCGCCTTTTGAAGCTCCTTTTACAAGACCAGCAATATCAACAAATTCTATTGCTGTTGGTATAACAGTTTGAGTGTGTACTAAATCTTGTAATTTATATAATCTTTCATCAGGTACATTTACAACACCAACATTTGGCTCAATTGTGCAAAATGGATAGTTTGCACTTTGGGCATTTTTTGCACTTGTAAGTGCGTTAAATAATGTTGATTTACCTACGTTTGGAAGTCCTACAATTCCTACTTTTAACATTTTATTTTCCTGTTCTATTAAATATCAGCTGTACAATGTGGGCATTTTGATGCGTTAATATTGATTTCACTAAAGCATCTTGGACAAGATTTTGTTGTTGCTTCAATTTCAGCTTCAACTTTTTTCTCTGTTGATGCTCTTAATTTGTTGATAAATTTAATTAATAAAAATACTGCAAAAGCAACAAATATAAAGCTAATTAATGTGTTAATAAATAAACCGTAATTAATTGTAACTGCACCTGCTGCTTGAGCTGCTTCTAAAGAAGGGTACTCGACAATTTGTCCTTGAGAGTTTGGAAGAGTTATGTATAGGTTGGTGAAATCAACTTTTCCCATTATCCAGCCCATTGGAGGCATAATAATATCGGTTACCATTGAATTTACAATTTTACCGAATGCAGCACCAATAATGATACCGACTGCCATATCAATAACATTACCTTTGATTGCAAATGTTTTAAACTCTTCGCCGTATCTTTTAAATCTTTCAAACATATTTTTCTCCTTCAAGCTAACTTAGATAATATTATCATAAACAAAGAACTCTTGATTTTAAAACCAAGAGTTCTTTATATTAATTAACGATTTTATACGCTTGCTAATGTTTTTTCTTGTTCTAATTGTAATGTAACAGTTGTGCAATCACAAACACTAGAAGGTCCAAAGTATTGGATAGCTCCTGGGAATACATAGCAATCATTTAAAGCCCATTTTTCACGATTTTTTTCTAAAGCTTTAAACACTGGTCCATCAAGTTCAACTAATGCTTTTTTGATAACCGGTTTCATTTCGCCATGTCTTCTTTCCATGTTCATCATCATTGTTAATGGAACACCACCAGCAACCCATTCTGATGCAGGTTTTGTAGTGTTTTTGATTGATGATAAATAACCAGTTAAACCTGATTGAACAAGAGCAAATGCATTGTATCCAAGAGAATAGCAATAATCAGCATCAAAGTTTGATGGCATTGCACATCTTCCTTCATATCCAAAGAAATGAGCTTGATCAGCAAATTTGCCAACAAATCTGCCTTCTTTTTTCATTTCTTCCAATCTTGTTCTAACCATTTCAATTAACAATTTTTCTGTTTCAATTTTTGAAACTTGAACATTTCCATGTGGATCTCTATCCATTAATAATTGTGCTTTAATTGCACTTGGAAGAGAATTGAATAATTTTGCACTAGCGTCATCTAATTTAGAAGTGATAATTTCATATTTTTTATCTTGAGATGCATTTTGATACATTTCATCTTTTTCTAAAACTGCTAATGAATCATTTAATGTTGCTATCATAACTTTCATTTCAGGAATAAATTCAATTAATCCTTCTGGAATTAATGCGATACCGAAATTTTTGCCTTTTTGAGCACGTGCAGCAACAACATCTGCCATATAAGTAACGATTTCATCTAAGCTTTGTGCTTTTGCTTCAACTTCTTCGCCAATTAAAGTTATGTTTGGTTGAGTTTGTAATGCAACTTCAAGACAAACGTGAGATGCAGATCTTCCCATTAATTTGATGAAGTGCCAGTATTTTTTAGCTGAATTAGCGTCTCTTTGAATGTTTCCGATTAATTCAGAATATGTTTTTGTCGCAGTATCAAAACCGAATGAAATTTCAATTTGATCATTTTTTAAATCGCCATCAATTGTTTTTGGGCAACCGATAACAGAAATTCCTGTATTTTTTTCTTTCATCCATTCTGCTAATAAACAAGCGTTTGTATTTGAATCATCACCGCCAATAATAACAATTGCTGTGATATTTAATTGTCTGCAAACTATTAAAGCTTTTTCAAATTGTTCTTCTGTTTCTAATTTTGTTCTGCCAGAACCAATGATATCAAATCCGCCAGTATTTCTGTATGCATCCATGATTTCATCAGTTAATTCCATATATTTTCCATCAACAATACCTGATGGACCACCTAAGAAACCATATAATTTGTTTTCCTTATTTGAAGCTTTAAGTGCATCATAAAGACCAGCGATAACGTTGTGTCCGCCAGGAGCTTGTCCGCCTGATAAAATTACACCGACATTTCTTGATTCTGTTGATAAATCTTCGCCTGTCATTCCAAATTTTGCAATTGGTTGACCATAAACATTTTTAAATAAATTTTGTATATCAGCGCAATCTGCAACAGAAGTTGTTGTATTACCCAAAGATAATTTTACTGAATTAATACCGTTCGCAAGAGCGCCTGCTAATTTAGGTTGATAGTTAAGTCTTTCTCTATGTAGAGGTGACATTTCTCTCATCTTCAATCTCCTTTTTTTGTAATTAATATAATTATCTCACAAAAAGAATAAGATTTACTTTTATGAATAATTGTAAACTTCCTTGTTTAGATTGAACAATATAATTTAAAAAATGAACTTTATTATAATAAGGGTTTATATTTTAGTGTTGTTAAATTAGGTTAGGAGTTTATGCAGAATTTAAATTTTGATGGCAAGGCTTGTTCGCAAGAAGTTAAATTTAAATCATTATATCATGATGATGAATCACCTGTGAGTAATCCAATTAATGCAGGAGGATTTGAGGATGAAGATTTTGACAAAAATGACAAACAAATAATGCGCTCTCTAGATTGCTTGGCATGTATGAATGGAGCTAAGATTAATTATAGAAAAATTTAGTTAAAAAGCCCTTTAAAGGGCTTTTATTATCTTAATTTAACCAAATCTGCTTTTCTCATTCTGACATTTAGCGGTGTAATTTCAACTAATTCGTCGTCTTGAATATATTCAAGCGCATCTTCTAACCCCATTATTTTTGGCGCTTGCAATGTTACCATAACATCGGCGGTTGCAGATCTCATGTTTGTCATTTTTTTGGTTTTACAAACATTAACAGCAATATCTTGTGGGCGATTACATTCGCCAACAATCATTCCACGATACACTTTTGTTTTAGGAGTTACAAAGAATACTCCTCTATCTTCAAATTGATGAAGTGCATATGCTACTGCTTCGCCTTCTTCATGCGCAATCAAAGAGCCTGTTCTTTGACGAGGAATATCTCCTGCGAATTCATCATAATGAGCAAAGGTATGATACATAATACCTTCACCTTTTGTCATTCTAACAAATTCTGAACGGAAACCAATTAAACCACGAGCGGGAATTATAAAGTCGATATTTGTTCTTTTTGGACCTGTTTCCATATTAAGCATTTTTGCTTTTCTAGATGATAATTTTTCAATAACAGAACCAGCATATTCTTGTGGAACATCGATGATTAAATTTTCGTATGGTTCAAATTTAACACCATCAACATCTTTAAAAATTACTTCAGGTTTTGAAACCTGGAATTCATAACCCTCTCTTCTCATTGTTTCAATTAAAATACCAAGATGTAATTCGCCACGACCAGAAACTCTAAACATTTCGGTGGAGTCTGTATCTTCAACTCTTAAAGATACATTTTTTTCTAATTCTAAATACAATCTTTTTCTTAATTGTCTTGAAGTAACAAATTTTCCCTCTGTTCCTGCAAAAGGTGAATCATTTATTGAAAAATTCATTTGAAGTGTAGGTTCATCGACTTTTATTAAAGGTAGGGCTACGGGATTTGTTAAACAAGAAATTGTTTCTCCGATTTGAATATCTGAAAAACCGGCAATACCTACGATATCACCAGCAAATGCCTCTTGAATTTCAACTCTTCCTAAATCTTTGAAGCCAAATAATTTAACTATTTTCCCTTTTTGGGCTGTACCATCTGCTTTTAATAATGTTACTTGTTCTTGAGATTTTATAGAACCGTTTTTAATTCTTCCGATTGCAATTCTTCCGACATATTCGTTGTAATCTAATGTTGTAACTTGTAATTGCAATGGCAAATCAACATCAGCTTCAGGACCTTGAATGTTTTCTAAAATACAATCAAGTAAGGGAATAATGTTTTCGCTTTCATCTTCTAAATTGACTTTTGCATATTTATTTAATGAACTTGCATAAATTACAGGGAAATCAATCAAATCATCTCTATCGGTTAATTCAGTGAATAAATCAAATACTTTATCCAATGTTCCATCGGGATCTGCTCCTGGTTTGTCAATTTTATTAATTACAACAATGATTCTAATGCCTAATTCTAATGCTTTTTGAAGTACAAAGCGAGTTTGAGGCATAGGTCCTTCTTGAGCATCAACAATTAATAATGCTCCATCAACCATACCCAAAACACGTTCAACCTCTCCACCGAAATCTGCGTGTCCAGGGGTATCTAAAACATTAATTTTTACACCGTTATAATCTACTGCAACGTTTTTAGATAAAATTGTGATACCACGTTCACGTTCAATATCGTTATTGTCTAAAACGCAAGTACCCATTTCTTCGTGTGCTTTAAAAACACCGGTTTGTTCTAAAATGCAATCAACCATTGTTGTTTTACCATGGTCAACGTGTGCAATAATTGCTATATTTCTTAATTTTTTATTTTTCATTGTTGTTAATCTTTCTATAAGTTGCTTGTATACAAAACTTGTAACAAAAATATTTTACATCAAAAATAAAAATCAAATATGTTTTTAAAAGCATAAAGAATTAAAACAGTTGTTAGTGTTTGTTATTGAGCATTTTTCGAGAGGGCAAAAGCGGAGCGGTTGCTCCCGACGGACCTCTTTGAATTAGTGTAAGTGTTAAATAAAAATTTGGGTCCGGTGACTCTGCCGAAGAAAAATGCGAACCATTGAGCATTTTTCGAGAGGGTGTAATTTAACATTCAGAACAAGATGTAATTAACTATGAGATGGAGATAGTAGATATTTATAGTATAATCAAACTATGAATAGCATTGTTCCTCAATATATAAATCAAGAAGCATTAAAATCATATTATTTATACTTTGACGAAAGTGGAAATAAATCCTCTGAATTGCTTGATATTCTTATGTGTTCATTGTTGGAATTTGTATTTGGAATTAAATATAGAGATATTCAAAATCCTAGAGAACATCAAAAATTTTTTAATGCGTGCGAAAAATTATATAAAGATCCTAATGCAAGAAATCCAAAAAGAGAAGGTGATCTTGGAGAAATTATACTACATACATTATTAAGAAAATATTTAGGAACAATCCCTTTTGCTGGCCATTTTTATTTTGCTGTAGATAAAAATACAAGTCCGAAGAGTTTTGATATTGTCCATATATTGCCTGATAAAACTAAAAACATACTTGTTTTAGGCGAAAGTAAAATGTATGCTGATGCCAAGGGTGGAATTGATGCTTTAGCCGACGATATAAAAAAACATTTTACAGCTGATTACGTACGAAAACAATTTGTAAAAATTTCTGAAGCGGTTTCAAGTGACAACTTACTAGACCAAGAAACTATTGTCAAACCAATGAGAAGAACCATTGATGATTGGGAATACATGCTTAGAACCGAAAAGACACTAGAAAAGGTTATTGATTCACTTTATGTTCCATTACTTTGTACATATAATTATGATAAATATAACGAATATACAAATGTTTGTGAATTGTTTTTAAAAGAATATGAAAATCACATCGGCGAATTATATAATTATTTTGACAAAAAGGAGATAATACGGCCAGCCTGCTTGAATATTTTACTAATGTTATTTCCTGTTCCATCCAAAGATGTTCTTATTGAAGAGTATTATAAACGTATTAATGAGGTTGTAAAATAAAATGTTTGAAGAAGAGTACAACAACATTATAAACCAAATTAGAAATAGGTCTTTTACTTGGTCGGATTATTTTTCTTTAGCGAAAGAGCTTAATTTTATTTTAGACACAGAAGATTCATCTAATAAACAATTAGCAAGAAATGTTGTAATTTATATCATTGATAATTGGATTGGTATTCCACAAGAATTACGAAAATTATATACTGATATCGTTGCAAAGTGTGGTTTTTATCCATACCTTGAAAAAGAACAAGAAAATTTTTATCTTGATAATTTAAGGGAAGAAATATCAAAGGAATTCCATAAAGCTAGTTGTTTAAATGGAAATATCTATTTTCATTCTGCACAACAAGAGGTTTGTGATTTATTGTTAAATACTGAAGCGAATCTTGTAATTAGCGCTCCTACAAGTTTTGGTAAAAGCTTATTAATAGAAGAACTAGTTGCAAGCTGTAAGTATAGAAATATTGTTGTTATTCAACCGACATTAGCCTTATTAAATGAAACAAGAAATAATTTAAGAAAATATGAAGATCAATATAAAATTATTGTTAGAGTTGCCGATAAGCCAACGGATGATAAAGGAAATTTGTTTTTATTAACTGCAGAAAGAGTTATGGAATACAAAGATATGCCCAAAATTGACATGTTTATACTTGATGAATTTTATAAAATTAGTCAAAAAAGAGATGATGAACGATATGAAGTTTTAAATAATGCGTGTAATAAAATGCTTAATAAACATAAAGCTAGATTTTATTTTCTTGGTCCACATATTGATAAAATATCACAGGAATTTATTAATAAATATAATGTCATATTTAAGAAATATGATTATACGTTAGTCGTAAATGAGGAAAACGAAATTAAAAATGGGGAGACATACTATAACGATAATAAAGTTGAAATAAAAGAAAAACGCTTGTTTGAAGAGCTTGTAAGATACAATGAGCAAACGATTATTTATTGTTCTTCTCCACAAAAATCAACTGAAACGGCCATTAATTTTGCCAAATACTTAGAAAGTTTAGACTCTCGCAACTTAAATACTGAACGTGAAGTACCTTTGATTCAATGGATAAAAGATAATATTTCATATAAATGGGAAATATCTTCTTGTCTGCGACATAAAATTGGGGTTCATAATGGAGTTTTTCCAAAACATGTAAATGCATCTATAATTGATTATTTTAATGATGGCAAATTGCTATATTTATTTTGTACATCAACCATAATTGAAGGAGTAAATACAACTGCCAAAAATGTAATTATTTATAATAACTGGCGAGGACCTAAGCAAAAGAAAATAGATTATTTTGACTATAAAAATATTAAAGGACGTTCTGGTAGAATGTTTAAACACTACATTGGAAATTTGTATTCGTTTTATCAAAAGTTCAAAGAGGAAGCAATTGAAATAGATATTCCATTTGTAGATCAAGAAAAGCCTCTAAGTAAGGAAATCTTAGCCAATACTCCAGAAGAAGATATTAAGGATAAAAATTCTCAGGAATATCAAGAACTACAAGCTATTCCGAAAGAAGAACTAGAGTTATTTAAGAAAAATGGTCTTAGTATAGATGGACAAAAAAATATATTAGAGTATTTAAAAGCAAATATTCGTAAAGATTACCGATTAATTAAATGGTCATATTATCCTCAATATGAGCAAGCATTATACATCTTAGAATTATGCTTTAGCAATTTAATGAAGCCTACTGAAACTGGCGGTGGAGTTTCCCCTAAAAAGCTTGCTCAGCTTATTAAAATATGTAATTCACTAAAAAATTTATATGCTATTGTTCGGAATGAGGTAAAATATTTACATGAAAAACAAGGCAAAGATTACAATTCTTCTCTAACAGCTGGTTTTCAAATCCAAAGGCATTGGTTTGATTATAAACTCCCAAAATGGTTCGGATGTTTTAATGAATTACAAAAATACGTATGTAATTTATATGGGCTTATTCCTGGGGATTACTCTTTATTCATAGCTATGCTAGAAAATGATTATATGTCTCCAAGAGCAAATTTATTAATGGAGTTCGACTTACCCAAAACTGCAATAAGAAAAATTGATAATTATATACCTGAACACGTTCATGACGAAGAATTTATACCTTTTATAAAACAAAATAATCAAGATATAGCAAGAAATGCAATGTTATCAAATTATGAGTATGAACGTTTAAAAAAAGAAGTTTTGTAGGAGTTATATCAACACAAACCTTAACATTCAAAGATTTGTTTGCTTTTTTATAATATAATCAACTCATGCAACAGTATTATGATAAAGGGGACATACAGTTATATTTAGGTGATTGTATTGAGATTTTGGAGAAAGCTGCACCGGAATCTGTTGATATGATTTTTGCGGTTCCTCCTTATATGTTATCTAATGGTGGAATATCTTGCCAAGCAGGAAAAGTTGTCTGTGTCAATAAGGGTAAAAGCCTGGCGCATTAAATCAACACCTAGTAAGTCAGAGAGACCACTTTTTGTTCTAACTTGAACTTCAATATATTTGAACGCATCAAAAACAGCTTGTGAATAATGCTTATCTCTGTACAAATCTTTAATATCTTGTGGCAATAAATGTAAGTTAGAAAGACAATTATCATCTAGTGCTAAAGATTCATATAATGCCGTAATTTTGGCCAATTTTGAAATCATAATATCGCTTGAAGACATTTGGCTATTTATTTGAACTTTACAATTATTGATATTATATTTATTTAAAAAATCGTTGGTCTTGGTCATCCATTTCTCATATGAGAATTTATCAATTACAACAGCACGATGACCAGTTGAAATTGATATGGTATACTGACCTCTAGCTTGTGCTTGCTTTATTATATAATTTCCTTCATCTATAATTTGTTTTAAATATTCTTGTTTATTCATGTTTTAATTTTACAATAAAAACAACATTTGATTTTTCTGCATTTGTATCTATATGTAAATATTTCCTGCTTTTATTCTTCTTTCACGCTAATGTTGTGTGTCAAAGGAGGTATAAAGCATGGAAAAAGTCGGATTGAATATTACTCCAAAAGAGTTTAAGCAGCTAAGCAAATGGGCAGAAGAAGTTTATAACATATCGGTTGTTGTGGATTATTTCTGTGAAACACAGCCGGATAAAGAAGAATGCTATAATCTTGCGCCGGTAGTTAAGCACCTGCGCAATGATGCTGATGTTTTGAATGCATTCTTTATAGATCACGAAAAAGATGTTGAAATTTAAATGCTGTTTAAAAGGTGTTTAAAAGCCGTTTAAATAGCATTCAAAATTATTATGTCCAAATGATACGATTTTAGACGCATACACTTGATGTTTATCGCTTAAAGAGTGATGAATTGTGTAGCTTGAAAGGGAAATACTATGATTGAAATCGGTAAAAAATACAGATTAAAAAAACTAAAAGGGTGGTTTGAAAAAGATAGCGAAGAATTTACTGTTGTTTGTTTTGGCGAAAATAATATTGTTGGCTGCGTTGCACCAGATGGTGAAAGATATGTATTTGATAAAGATTTTTTGATTGATCCTGATAAGCCGGATGAGATATACGCAGATATTACAATAACGAAAGGATAAATTATGGTTGAAAAAGATTACAAGTTATACGGAACAAAGATTTTAAACTTAAAAACGCAAGAAATAGGTTTGTTGATTTGTTTATGGGAGAATAAATTCGCCGATAAAACAGTAGACTGTCTTGGATTTCTTCCACGCTCGCAGAGTTTCGCTTTTATGCCTTTCGGCATAGCCAGCTCAATCTGCTCGCTATCCGGTCGTTGCCGTACAGAAATCCGCTTTGCCACCTGTGTGGATAAAAACGGCAAACGTTACAACATTAAACTTGATAATATAAGGGGATTTGACGATGATTTTGAAAAATAAATTAACAAAAGAAATATTGGATATTCCGTATTCTGAATTCAGAAAAAAGTTTGCCAAAGAAATTCAGGATGCATTTGAAAGTTATCGCAAAACACAACTAAATAAATACTCTTGGAACTTCAAAGATGACAATTCTTTGGAGTTTAATTTTTATTTTGAGCTTCTTAGGAATTTTGCGGCTTAGCAGCAGAGGGCTAAAGCGTCAGCGTGCCCGTTTAATGCCGCCAAACAAAAAAAACACTTTATATCAAATTGGTATATAGATAGAATGTAATTTTTATATTTGTGAATAAAGGTGCAACTATATATTATATTTTAAATGTTTATGCTAGAATTAAAATAACCAAACTTAAATGGGCTTATTCTGCACAAATTAAGTTAAATTTAAGCGAGGTAAATATGAACATTAATGAAAACTATAAAAATTTAAACGAGAGTTATCTTTTTTCAACTATTGCTAAGAAAGTTAGTGATTTTTCTTCAAAAAACCCGAATATGGAAATAATAAAATTAGGTATTGGAGATGTTACTTTGCCCCTTTGTCCTGCCGTAATTGAAGAATTACATAATGCGGTTAATGAAATGAGTTGTAAAGAAACTTTTAAAGGTTATGGCCCCGAACAAGGTCATGATTTTTTAAAAATTTCAATTCAAAATTATTATAAAAATTTTTGTATTACACTTAAGCTCAATGAAATCTTTATATCGGATGGCGCTAAAAGCGATTTGGGAAATATATTGGATTTATTTAGTAAAGATAATATCTGCTTAATTCCTGATCCTGTTTATCCTGTTTATGTTGATACAAACCTTATGGCAGGAAGAAAAATAATTTATATAGATGCTAATGAAGAAAATAATTTTCTGCCTTTGCCTGATGAATCGATAAAATGCGATATAATCTATATTTGTTCTCCCAATAATCCTACAGGAGCTGTATATAATAGAGAACAACTTAAAAAATGGGTAGATTATGCAATTTCAAACAATGCTATTATTCTTTTTGATTCTGCCTATGAAAGTTTTATATCAGGAGATGAATTTCCAAGAAGTATTTATGAAATTGAGGGTGCTAAAGCTTGTGCAATAGAATTTTGTTCTCTATCTAAAACAGCAGGTTTTACCGGTACAAGATGCGGTTATACAATTGTTCCCGATAATTTAAATTATAACAATATGAATCTCAATAAAATGTGGCTTCGCAGACAAACAACAAAATTCAATGGTGTTCCATATATTATCCAAAAAGCTGCTGCTGCAGTATTTACAAATGAAGGACAAAAACAAATTCAAGAAAATCTAAATTATTACAAGCGCAATGCTAAAATTATAAGCGATACTCTTGATAAATTGGATATCAAATATACGGGCGGTAAAAATTCACCCTATATCTGGTTAAAATGTCCAAGTAATATGAATTCTTGGGATTTCTTTGATTTATTATTAACTAAAATTGGTATTGTTGGAACTCCGGGCAGCGGTTTTGGCAAAAACGGCGAAAATTGGTTCAGATTAACCTCTTTTAATACAATTGAAAATACAACTAAAGCTATGGAAAGATTTTATAATTTTTTCAAATAATAACTTCTCCAAAGAAAGAATAATCAGCTCTGCCTGTCATAAAAACAGAATGTTTTATGTCATCTGAGCCTCCTTTCCATTCAATTTTTAACTCTCCGCCGGGGAGATTTGCTTTTACACAATTATTCAAATAACCGTTTAAAATCCCTGCAACAGCTGTTGCACAAGCTCCTGTTCCACAAGCAGACGTTATTCCGCATCCTCTTTCCCAAACATTAATTGCAACTTCATCTTTTGATAAAATTTCAACAAATTCAACATTGGTTTTTTCAGGGAATAGTTTATCATTTTCGATTATTGAACCGTATTTATAAGCAAGCTCTTTGCTGTCTTTTTCTACAAAAATAACACAATGAGGGTTTCCCATGCTTACCGTATTTAATAAAAAATCTTTATTATTAAGGGTATAAGGGATGTTTAAGTTTGTTTTGGTTTTACAAGGAATTTTATTTGGCTCTAAAATCGGTATTCCCATATTTACACAAACTTCGTTTTCAGAAATTATTTTTGGAACTATAATTCCTGCTTTTGTTTCAACGGAAAATTCTTTTTTATCAATTATTTTATTGTCGTAAACATATCGACTAAAACACCTCATACCATTTCCGCACATTTGGGCAACAGAACCGTCAGAATTATAGAATATCCACGAAATATCTGCTTTATCAGTATCCGGATTAACTATAATAAGTCCGTCTGCACCGATAGAAAAGTTTCTGTTGCATAGTTTTTGTGCTAATTTGTCAGGTGATAATTTTGTTTTTTGAAATTCTGAATAATCAAGTATAACAAAGTCGTTACCAAGGCCGTTCATTTTGGTAAATTTTATTTTTGGCATAATAAAAACTCCTTTATTTTTTTAGAAATTTTTTTCTTGCTTATTCCCTTATAATTAATATGCGAAGATGTAATCGGTTGTTTATAGTCATATTTATTAATTGAGTGTGAATCAACTATTACAGATGGCGGTAAAATAGACCATTTATAAAGGGCATTAGACATTTTTCCGTAAAATTTATCAAGCCACTCAATTTTTAATTCTTTTGGTATTTTTTTGTGTTTCTCATATAAAAATTCAGAATTCAGCATGTCGTAATAATGTTCTTTTTTGTTTTCTATTCGCCATATTATCTCATCTAAAAATTCGTAAGGCATTAGGGCATCTTCTGCAATTAATGTTTTTCCTGTTTTTGGATTAATTGCAAGTTCTGCTGTGGGTTTTTTATGAATGATATTTAGAGGAATTGCATTTTTTTGAGGTCTGTTTTTGTTTAACCATTTTGCAAGTGAAAAAAGTTTCGTTTTTGTAACATCTGCAATAGGTGCAAATCCGCCTGACATATCACCGTTTATTGTTGCATATCCCATATATAATTCAGATTTATCAGATGTTGCAATAGGCAAAGTTTTGGAAAATTCATTACTTATTCCCCATAAAAATATTGCTCTTGACCTTGCCTGAATGTTATCCGCAGTAGATGAAATTTTATATCTGTTATCCCATTTGCTTTCAACTTTTTTAAATATACCTTTTAAGGAATTATCAATGCAATCAACCACATCTTTTACGGGCGTTTCAAGAAAATTTATTCCTAAGTTTTTTGCCAAATCTATTGCATCATTTTTACTTTCTAAAGATGTTATTTCAGATGGCATACTTATACCAAAAACATTATCCTTGCCAAGAGCATCGGCTAATATGACAGCACACACACTTGAATCAAGGCCGCCCGATAAACCAATAACCGCCTTTTTAAAACCTGTTTTTTTAAAATAATCTTTTATTCCCTGAACTATTGTTTTATAGGTTCTTTCTAAATCAGGTTCATATTCAAGAGTATATTCTTTTACTTCTGCTAAGGTTTTTTCAGGACCATTAGTTAAAGGATAAATCTCTCCAATATTTTTAATTGGATTAACTATCAAAAACTGTTCTTCAAATGATTTTGCTCTTGCAAGCAATTTCCCCTCTTTATTAAAAACTCTGCTTGAACCGTCAAAAGAACTGTTGTCTATTGCTCCAACTTGATTAACATATACAAAAGGAGTCTTATATTTTTTAGAAATGAATGAAAGCATATTGTGTTTTAATTGTTCTTTTTTGGCACGTGTAGGGGAAGCTGAACAATTTATAAAAACATCGGGATTTTCTTTTGATAGCTCTTCAACAGGATCTTTTGAATAAAGAACATTGCTGTTAAAAAATTCTTTATTGTTCCAGCAGTCCTCACAAATTGAAATTCCATATTTAATACCGTTTATTATAATTGTTTTAGGGTGGTTTTCAATTTTACTTTCATCAAAATTGCATAATGTATTTGCACTTTGACACCCTACAACAGGTGACGGTTCAAAATATCTGTAATCGTTAAACTCACAATATGTCGGCAAGAGTGACTTTCTTACAATGCTTTTTATTGCTCCATTTTGAATAACAGCAAGTGAATTATAATATTTTTTGCCAACATTAATATCTTCTCTTGGCTCAACAAAACCGATAATTGCACAGGTTTTTGTTGTGATTTTTGCAATTTCTTTTAGCCATTTTATGTTATCTTCAACAATTATCGGATAGCGGTCTATTGTATCTTCAATAGGGTATCCCATTAGCGTTAATTCAGGAAATACTACTAAATCAAGTCCTATATTTTGAGCAAGATTTATGTATTTAAGAACCTTTTTTGCATTATATTCTATATCTCCTGCAATAGGATTAATTTGAGCAATGCCGATTGATCCTCTTTTATGTGACAATATTTTATCTTTTAGTTCGTTTGTAAATAATTCTGTCATAAGAAAATTATATGTAATAATTATTTGATTTTAAGAAATTGGTTCTTTTATTAAAATATTAACAACTGTAAATACTGTAATTTATTGGAAAATTTTGTAGAAGTTAAGGTTATTTTTAACTAAAATTTTCAAAAATTTCTAAAATTTTAATTAAAATATCAGAAATTTGATGAAAAATTGCCAAAAATTATCTAAAAATAAAAAACTTTAGAAAACTTAATAAACCCTTAAAATTGACGGCATATAGTACCTGAGAGATAATTGTACTATGTGCAGAATAGGTTCAATCAAGTCAAAACATTATATACATCCATCTCTTGCTTTAAAATTGATGCGTTCTCAGCAAAAAGGACATGATAATTCAGGTTTTGCGTTTATTATGCAGGATTTGGGTGGTATTTTTGAAAATTATAAGGATTTGCCAATTTTATCTATGGCAGTTACAGATGAAGGCATGAAGTACGCTGAAGACTTGCTTCACAAAACTGGTTTTGTTCGTATTTTTCAATACAATCCGGAAGTTTATCCGGATAAATCATTAAGAATAGAAACAATGCCAAACTATGTTTTTGAGGTGTTTCAATATCCGAAAACTTATAAAAATGCAACTCAAGAAGAAAAAGAGGAGTTACTTCTTGATACAAGATTAAAATTAAGAGCATATTTAGAAAAAAATGAAGAAGGTTTTGTATATTCTTTTTATCCTGATGTCATTTCCCTAAAAGAAATAGGAGATCCAAATGATATTGGTACGTATTTTAATCTCTGGAGTGAGGAAGTTAATCTAAAAGCAAAGATTATAGCGGCACAATGCAGGCAAAATACAAATTATGACATTGTCAGATACGCGGCACACCCATTTTTCTTGCAGGGTTATACCACTTTAACAAATGGTGAAAATACTTTTTATGAAAAAAATAAACTTATGCAGGAAAAACTTCATAAAGGTTACATTGGTTTTGAAAGTGATTCACAATGCTTTTTATACACACTTCATTATATTCATAAAATTTTAAAGTGGCCACTAAAATATTATAAGCACGTTTTAACACCGCTTCCGTTTGATGAAATGGAAAAACGTGACAACAAAAATGTACTGGAAAGAATCAAATCATCTTTGCAAAATTTAGAAATCAACGGACCTAATACAACTATTGGAGTTTTACCTGACGGAACAATGTTTAATGTAATAGATTCAAAAAAATTAAGACCTACCGTTATCTGCAAAGACAAAGATATTGTCATTATGACAAGCGAAGTAACAGGGGCTAATGAAATATTACCCGATAGAGATATTGCTAAAGACATTTACACAAACGAAAGAGAACTTGTCGTTGTGGATAATGATTTAAATATTCAAAGGATTGCTCAATGACAGAAGAAATTAATATAAACAGTATTTCAAAAGATGACTTGCCATGGATTATTGAATACGATAGTGATAGATGTATGCTCTGCGGACATTGTGTTGCGGCCTGTTCTTTTGGCGCAATTAAAGTTGATGTTCAAAAAAGAAAAAAGGTTAGAGCAATTTCCAACGAAGAAGGCTTTCAAATCGACGAGGACCAAAAAGCAATCCCTGTAATAAAACAAGTAATTGACGCCAATAATTTTTGCAGAGGGTGTGGAATTTGCACAAAAGTTTGCCCAAACGGCGCAATTAAAGTAGTTAGAAATCAAACCGAAATCTTTGGAACAAGATACAGAGCAAAAACTTCAAATAGCGTAAAACGTGGCGGAAGAAGCAATTTGCACACAGAAGGGCGAACATTAGACAAAATTAAAGTCGGAAGAATTTCTCAAATGACTGACCCTTCACTTGATGCACTTCGTCATACATTTGATTTAAGAACTAATTTAGGCAGAGTTGTTAGTGCAGATAATCTTGATTTTGATGTAGTAAACGGAGAATTACAGGAAAAGAAAAGCGAAAAACTACCGGTTAATAAATCTATATACCCAATTATGTTTTCTGATATGTCAATAGGAGCTTTATCTCCAAGAATGTGGGAGGCAATAGCAATAGCTACTGCTTACTTAAATGAAGTTAAAGGAATCCCGATAAGAATGGCAACCGGAGAAGGCGGTATTCCTGACAAACTTTTAAGGTCAAAATATCTGAAGTATATGATACTTCAAATTGCGTCAGGGCATTTTGGGTGGAACAGAATAATAAATTCTATGCCATATATGCAGGAAGATCCGGCTGGAATATTAATAAAAATCGGTCAGGGAGCAAAACCGGGTGATGGCGGACTCTTGATGGCAGAAAAGAATGTAAAACTTATTCAGGAAATCAGAGGTGTACCTAAAGCGGATTTGCTTTCGCCTCCTAACCATCAAGGACTTTATTCGATAGAAGAAAGTGTTCAGAAGATGTTTTTATCTATGAATTGTGCTTTTAAATTTAAAGTTCCTGTTGCAATTAAGGTTGCGGCATCATCAACAAGTGTAAGCGTATATAATAATCTTCTTCGAGATCCCTATAATATCGTTGGCGGATTCTTTATAGACGGTATCGCAGGCGGAACGGGAGCAGCTCACGAGATTTCTTTAAACCATACTGGTCATCCGATTGTTTCAAAACTGAGAGATTGCTACTTGGCAGCAGTTCATCAGGGAAAACAAGGTCAAATCCCTATTTTTGCAGGTGGTGGAATAGGAATGAACGGAAACCTCGCGGCAGATACTTTTAAAATGATATGTTTAGGTGCAAGCGGAGTGTTTATAGGTAAATTGATACTTCAAATTGCAGGGTGTGTAGGAAATGATTTCGGTAAGTGTAACGGTTGCAATACAGGCAAATGCCCAATAGGAATTACAACTCAAAATCCTAAACTTATGCAACGACTTGATGTTGATAGAGTAGCTGAAAATATAGTTAATTACATTTGTGCAACAGATATTGAACTAAAAAAACTTCTTGCACCGGTTGGTAATTCAACCTTGCCAATAGGAAGATCCGATGCTCTAGTTTGTGTTGATAAAAATGTTGCGGAAAGACTTCAAATACAATACTCCTGCTAAACTAATTCTTCTCCCTCTCCCCTTGTGGGAGAGGGTTGGGGTGAGGGGTAAAAGGAAATTAAAATGAAAAAAATAATAAACACAATTGAAAATGACAAAAGAACTTCTACGCAGAATTTAATGCAAGATATTTGGAATGCAATTGACGAGGGTATTACCGATTTTGAGATAAGTGCTTGCGGACAACATAACATCGGAGGTTCAGTTTGGTCTAAAAATGGTGAAAATTTAAACTTTCACGTTACAAACCCAGGTCAGCGAGTTGGTGCAATGGGAGCAAGTGGCACAAATATTTATGTGGAAGGCTCTGCTCCTGCTGATACAGGTTGGTTAAACAGCGGTGCTAAAATTGTTGTAAACGGCGATAGTGGTGATACGACAGGTCATTGTGCAGCATCGGGAAAAATTTATATAGGCGGAAATGTAGGTACAAGGTCGGGTGCTTTAATGAAAAAAGATCCCAAGTTTGTTGCTCCCGAACTTTGGGTATTAGGTTCAACAGGTTCGTTTTCTTTTGAATTTATGGGTGGCGGAATTGCCGTTGTTTGCGGTTTGAATTGCGAAAATTTGTCATCTGTTCTTGGTGACAGAGCCTGTGTCGGTATGGTTGGCGGGATTGTTTATGTCAGAGGTAATATAAAAAATCTTTCTGAAGATGTTTATTTACTTGATTTAGATGAAAACGACAGGGAATTTTTAAGGGCAGGCTTAAAAACATTTTTATCGGAAATTCACAAAGAAGATATTTACGATATATTGAGTAATTTCTCACAGAAACCAAACACATTTACCCCATGGCATAAGATTGTAGCAAAAACCTATGAAGAAAGGCAAAAACAGAACAATATATCTTTAAACACCTTCAGAATAAATAAATGGTTCGATAATATTGGCGGTTCAATATTTTCTGATTTAATTCAAGATGATTTTAAATCGTATGATTTAGTGCAAACAGGTGTTTCAAGATTGCGTAAGCCGAACTGGAAAAATTATGCGTATTCAGCACCTTGTGAATACAATTGCCCCATTAAAATCCCGACACAAAAAAGATTTTCGCTTCTTCGCTCAGGACGTGTTAAAGAAGCACTTGAATTGGTTTTAGATTACAGCCCTTTTCCTGCAAGTGTTTGTGGTCAGGTTTGTCCTAATTTGTGTTTAAACCACTGTTCAAGAGGAAATTTTGATGAACCGCTGGATGTCAAAATGCTCGGTTCTTTGTCAAAAGATATAAAACTGAATCCCGTTGAAATTACGCATAAAGAATGTATTGCAATTATTGGTTCGGGTGTGGCCGGCATTTCCGCCGCTTGGCAATTATTAAGACATGGTTATAAAGTTGAAATGTTTGAAGCGGATGACAAAATCGGAGGAAAATTATCTCAAGTAATACCAACTGAAAGACTGCATAAAGAAATATTGGAAACAGAGCTTGAAAGATTTAAAAGTACAGGTGTAACAATTCATACTTCAACAAAAGTAACGCCCGACCTGTTTAATCAATTGGAAAAAGATTTTGATGCCATTGTACTTGCAATAGGCGGACATAACCCCGTTGTAATACCGTTTGAAGGGTATGAAAGATTAATCAAAGGTCTAAACTTTTTAAAAGATTGTAAAAACGGCAAAAAATATAATTTAGGCAAGAAAGTTGTTGTAATTGGTGCAGGAAATGCAGCAATGGATGTTATAACTGAAGTCTATAAACAAGATGGTATCGAAAGTGTTACAGCAATAGACATTCAAGAGCCAAGTGCTTTTGATAAAGAAATCAAAGCGGCAGAGAAACTTGGTGCAAAAATAATGTACCCCTGTTTTACGCAGAAAATAACCGACAAAGGTGTATTATTAAAAGACGGAAGATTCTTAGAAGCTGACAGTGTCATTATATCTGTTGGAGATAGACCCATCTTTGATTTTGTACCAAAAGATTATTTAGATGAAAAATCAAGAATTCAAATAAACGAATTTATGCAAACGCCGAATCCTAAAGTTTTCGCTATTGGTGATGCCATAAAACCCGGATTATTTACAAATGCGATAGCAGACGGAAAACATGCAGCTGAAAATATAGTTAAATTTCTAAACAATGAAGAATTAACTCCAATTAAGGAAAAAGATTTGATTCCTGCTAAAAGAATTAAATCAGAGTATTACGAATGTTATTCATCAAATTGCGACAATGAGCAAAATCGCTGCATGTCTTGTGGATACTGCAGAGATTGCGGATTATGCAAACAAAGTTGCCCTCAAAACGCAATATCGAGAGTTGAACATGAAGATAACAAATTTGAATACGTTTCAGACCCAAACAAATGTATAGGTTGTGGAATTTGTGCAGGTTTATGCCCTTGCGGTATTTGGGAAATGGAAGAAAATAAATAATTCTATCTTTTTTACTTCTAAACTTTTGCTAAAGATTTAGAAATTAAATCCTGTGCTAATTTTGGCATATCCATTTTATCCGTACAAATTTCTATATAGCATAATTTATCTTTTTGTTCTTGTTCTGCATTAATTAATGCTTCATGCAGTTCTTGTTCTGTTTCAACCTTAATGCTCCATGATTTGCCGTTAAATACATCGGGGAGTTTTGAATAATTCCAAGAAGCAATATTATTGAATAAGTCCATAGGATTTTTGCATAATGCTCTTTCAATTGTATATCCTGAATTATTTATAACGATAATAATAGGTTTAACACCATATCGCATCATAGAGCTTACTTCCTGAGCTGTTAGTTGATGAGATCCGTCCCCTGTTACTAATATAACCCTTTTATTCCTTTCTGCTATGGTTGCACCAAAAGCGGCAGGAGTTGCCCAACCGATAGAACCCCATAAAACTTGATTATATAAATGGGCACCTTTGGGTAATTCCAACGTAGCAAAGCCAAATTCAACAAGACCTGTTTCAGAAAATATTATATCATCTTCTTTTATAAAATCTTGTATCTTTGAATATATAAACTTAGATTCTAACGGTTTATTTTCTCCCGTTTCTTTAATTAAATTTTGAGGCAAAACTTCAGGATATTCATTTTTATATGCGGGTACGATTTTTGAAAGTTTTGATAATACATCTTTCATTAAAACATTATCATATCTTATATATTCAACCGTTGTATAAGTGCCTTCTATATCAATCATTGACGTTGGTTCAAAATTATAATCAAAACCGAAAGTATTTAAGTCGCTATAAATTGCGCCTATAGTTATAACACAATCAGAATTATTAACCGTATTGTATGCAATTTTATTACCGTATTTACCCAAATATGTTCCTAAATAACCTTCATAGTCCCAATTTAATAACCCTTTTCCCATTAATAAATTAACTGCAGGATATTGAGATTTCTTAAGAAAATTTATAAGATTATCATGTGCTTCAAATCTTTCAGCTAAAATATCTGCTATTACAATAGGTTTTTTTGCTTTTGCTAGCATTTTTATAATATGCTCAATGACTCTATCCAACATATCGGGATTACTTGTCATTTTTTGAATACATGGGATATCATTTATTTTTACAGAGCAAATATCCTCAGGAATTGCTATATATACAGGTTTCTTTTCATTAATGAATATTGATAGAACTCTATCTATTTCTGTTTTAGCATTTTTTTCATTTAGATAAGCAGTTGTTTGAACAACATTTGAATAGGTATTTTTAAATGCGTAATAATCGGGATTTGCAAAGTTATGATGCAGTAGAGTTTTTTGAGAAATATTTTTTGTTGAGGGAGTTCCAACTATTTTGATAACAGGAATATATTCGGCAAAACTTCCTGCAATAGCATTAATTGCCGATAATTCACCGACCCCAAAAGTTGTAACCAATGCTCCATATCCTTTAACTCTTGCGTAACCATCGGCAACGTAGCCTGCGTTAAGTTCATTAGTGCAACCTATCCAATTTGTATTTTTATTTCTTTCAATTCCTTCAATAATATTAAAATTAAAATCTCCGGGCAAACCAAATATATCTGTTATTCCCAATTCTTCTAGTCTTTTAATTAAATAATCAACAACCGTTATTTCTGACATAATTTATTTTCTCCATTTTCTTGCATTATTGATAAAGGTGCATTTTCGCACCTTTATTTTGTAACTATTACTTTGCATTCGCTAAGAACGAAGTTCTAAGCTCATTTGGCTCGGGATTATTGCATATTCAAGTACATATCAACTTCAAGCGGTGTTACATAAGTTCTAAATTTATCACATTCTTTCTCTTTGGCTGAAATAAATTCATTGTAAATATGATTACCTAAAGCATCTTTTATAATTTCATCATCGTCTAATAAATCCAATGCTTCAACTAAACTTGCAGGTAGTGAATCAATTTTAGCTCTTTTTCTTTCTTTTCTTGTCATTTGATAAATATTTTCTTCAACTTGTAATGGTGGTTCAATTTTATTTTCAACACCGTCTAAAATTGCACCCAATATGACAGCTAAAGCTAAATAAGGATTACAACTCGGGTCTGGTGAGCGAAGCTCAACACGAGTTGAATTGCCTCGTTTAGCAGGAACTCTGATTAGAGCAGACCTATTTGCCAAACTCCATGCTAAATACACAGGAGCTTCATATCCGGGAACTAGTCTTTTGTAACTGTTTATAATTGGATTTGTTATAGCCGTAAAAGATTTAACGTGTTTTAGTAATCCTCCTATTGAATACAATGCCTCTTTTGATAATTGATAAGTTTTTTCAGAATCAAAGAATAAATTTTTACCGTCTTTAAATAGGGAAATGTTGCAATGCATACCTGAACCGTTTATTCCAAATATCGGTTTTGGCATAAATGAAGCAACTGCACCATTTTGTTCAGCAATTGCAGTTACTGCGTATTTAAAAGTCATAATATTGTCAGCAGTAGTTAAAGCGTCTGCATATTTAAAATCAATTTCATGCTGACCTCGTGCTACCTCATGGTGGCTTGCTTCAACTTCAAATCCCATTTCTTTTAAAGTTTTTACCATTATTCTTCTTAGGTTTTCGCCTTTATCGACTGGAGCTGCACTGTAATAACCGGCTTTATCAAAAGTATCCGTTGTTGCAAAACCGTTTTCATCTTGTTTAAAAATAAAAAATTCTGCCTCCGGCCCTACGTTCATTGTGTAGCCTAATTTTTCAGCACGAGTTATCATCTTTTTAAGATTACATCTAGGGCACCCTTCAAAAGGGGATCCGTCTGCGTTATGAATATCACAAATAAATCTTGCAACCTTTGTCTCGTCATCACTTCTCCAAGGAATAATCGCAAACGTTTTAAGGTCGGGATAAAAATACATATCAGATGTTTCAATACTTCTAAAACCTTTAATAGAAGAGCCATCAAGCATTATTTTATTATTCATTGCACTTTCCAATTGCTCGGATGGAATTGATAAGTTTTTCATTGTTCCGTTTATGTCGCAAAATTCAAGTTTTATAAATTCAATGTTGTTTTCTTCAACTATTTTGATAATTTCATCTTTAGTCAAAGTTTTTTTGTAATCGATAATGCTTCGTGTTGCCATATTTCATTTTCTCCCATTTTCTGTTTATGTTGTAAATTATATATTGAGCCGTTTTTGTATGTCAAAAAACTGTGTATTACACGGAATTGTAAAGTTTTATAAAATTAATAAAAATTTTTGAATAATATAATTTATTTAATTTGTTTTTGATAAATTTTTAGTCTTTTTTATATATTTTGAAAATTTTGACAAATATTTATAAAATTTCTGCAATTTTTATAGCTTCTTTACGTTTCTTAATGTTAATAATTTGTTTGTTACTCCATTCCCAAAATCTCTCTTTCAATTTGTCTAACAATATCCGGAGTTAAGCCTTTCTTTTCCTGTTTTTGTTCAGGCTGCAAAGAATCTGTATATTGTTTTACAAGTGGAATGTTTTTTAGAATATTTGTCAAAGAATAAATTTCTGGAGGTGGAGTTTTTTGATTGTTGTCAATATCCGTGGAAATTTTATTCATCATTTTTCTTGCAAAATCTATAAGCTCATTGCTAAAGCGGTATTTTGTATGTTCAACTTCCAATCTCTTTTCATCCCACTTGTATTCCTTTTTCCAATAGAAAAGTATCCTGCGGGAAAGTCCAAGCTGCATGCCAATTTCTGCCAGAGATTTTTTGTCATAAATATACAAATGTTCGGCTTGTGTCAGTTGGTTGTATTTTGTCATATTATTTTCCTTATTTGCATTTTGAGTTCTTTACACCATAATACGGATTTGTCTTTAAATACCCTTCTTGGAAGGCTGATTTAAGAATACTTCCAAGCAATGTCACCGCATTACTTGCTGTTTTGGGCCGATATCGTTCTTTCATTCTTTGCATAAAATCAACAATCATTGCATAAGTAATTTCATCTAGATATTTTTCGCCAAAATTTGGCAATAGATTATATTTTAGCAACGATTTATAACCTTTCAATGTATTTTTGCTTAAACTCCGATTAGTAATATAATATTCTGCCATATCTTTAAACAAGATTTTTTCATTTTTTAACTCAGGTTTTTCAAATAAACTAAAAGTTTTCTCAATTTTTTCAACATATTTATACAAACCTTGTTCAAAGGCAATTTTACCCTCGTTCAAAAGGTGTTCAAGCTCTGTTTTACAATCACATTCCGCAATCATTTCTATTTCATCAAGGGTAAATTCCTTTAAATGTTTTGCTAATTTTTCGATATTCATATAATCTGCTCCATAATTTCTTTTGTAATTTCTGGAAAATTATTATCTTTCGCAAATGTTTCCATCTGATTTATAAGCTGAACAATTTGCCGAAACCTGTTATATTTTGAATGGATATATTCAATTGCATCAGGAGTGAACGGTATTTCAGATAGTTGGATTATAATTTGTGATAAATCATTTACCCCAAAAGTATCGAACTTTAACACTTCTGAAAATCTGTCATATAAATGCGTATAACGTTCAAGCTTTCTATGTACCAAACTCATTCCAATAAAAATTATTGGACAACCTGTTTCATCGTGAATATCCCTTAATGTTTCAATTGATTTGTAGTTATTCATAAGGTAATCAATTTCGTCAATAAAAATTATTTGTGGGCTTTGTTTTAACTTTTTAACTACAAGATTGAAATTATCAGAACTTAAAAATCTAGGGATTTCGTCAAGTTCTTTGACCATTTCTTCCAAAAGCCATCTGCCAGTCATAAGGTTTGATGCTCTTAAATAAATTCCATCATATTTACACGCAAGCCATAATGCTGTTTGTGATTTTCCAAGTCCTGGCTCGCCATAAACAAGTCCCATCTTGGGTATGTTTTTAGGTTTATTAATCAGATTTTCAACAAGTCCGATGAAATTCTTTACATTAGTAGTTTTTACAAAAATCTTATTCATATAAAAGCTTATACTCCTTTGTATTTCTAAATTCTGCTATCCAAGAATTATTTGGATCATTTGCAACCAAATATTCATATTTATCAGCATTATTTTTGAACAGTGTTTGAACACCATTTAAACGGGTATTAAATATAGGTTGGAGGGGTAAATGAGAATCAGATTGCTTTACTTGTGTTTCTAGCAATTTTATATCTTCCGTTTCAAGATATTTTTTAACCGATTCAATAGTTTTCTTCTTTAACTTTCGTTGACGCACAATTTTTTGCTTGTAATCCTCATAATCTTTAACGTCACCTAATAATTTTGCCATCGGATGAGTTTCGGTTACACGTTCTGCTGTGCACAAATATTCGCCTTTGTGGGTAAATACTTTTATTTTTGTTAAATCAAATAAATTGTATTTTATTAGAACTCTGCTCTTAAAGCCATACAATCTTTCATCAAAATAGTCACAATTTAAGAACCTAATTCCGTTTCGCTGAATTGTTTTAACTTCTGTAGCAAGCATCAAATCATCAAGCATATTAATATCAATGTTTTGTTTTTTACGGTACTCTAGAACTTCTGCTATGGTTTTATCCGGAGCATTAGGACAGGGTTGAGAATTCTTAAAACTCAGCCACATATCAATCATTTTTATTGTTTCCTCAATTGTTGGAATAAAATCATTATGAAGGTTTTTGTGAAATTTTTCATTCCTCATTAAATATGCAGGTTTATTTTGAATGCTACTTCCGATATAACTTGGCAACAACTTTTCAAAACCTTCTTGAAACTCTTTAAAAAATCTTTCAATAACTTTTGCTCTTGCGTTATACGGACGAGCAAAAACTGTTTCTATGCCAAGTTTTGAATACAAACCCTGAAAACCTAACTCAGTAAATCCCTTATCCTCTGTAAAATACTTAGCTCTAAATGCTCTGCCGTTATCCTGATACACAACTTTTGGAATCATATCGAGATTTATTATTGCGTTCCTGAGAGCCGAAGCTATACATTGCGTATTCTCTTCAAGCATAATTTCATAGCCGACCAATGCTGTTGATTTCCAATCCAAGAATCCAACTAAGGTTGCCCTACAAGGTTTTCCTGTAAATGGATTTATTACTTGAAACGCTAATTTATGACCATCTGCCACAAGAATATCTCCGACTTCTAAAAGCGAAGCATCACGTTTTATATATGGTTCGACTTTATCCGAGAGTGCTTTTTCTCCGTCACGTGCTAAAATCCATTTATCATAATTATTATCTTTAAACCATTTTGCATAACGTCTAAATGTAATATCAGCGGGGATAAAACTTTGCCCTTGCTCATACAATTTGTATTTAGTAAGTGCAATTGCTTTTCCAATTGATAATCTATTTGGATGCAAAAGTAAAGCCATAAAGATTTTTATTTCTTCGTCATTAAGAACTGTACGATATTCTCGTACAGTTGCATATTTGTATTGAGGTAAAAGTTTTGTATAATCTTCCGTGCCGTTCAACATTGCATACCAACGATGTAAACTTCCACGAGAGATTTTACCTAAAATTTCAAACAGATGAGAATTTGAAGTATTATGTAATTTAACAAAATCATAATCAGCTTGAAGTTTATTTTGAGATTTCTTCCTAAACTCAAGCCATTTATGAATTACATCTAATCTGGCTAATGCTATTTGTTTTGATTTTTCAGGTGTAAATTCTACCATGTGTATGTTTCCTTTGCATACACATTAATTGCTCTCTTTCGCAGAAACATCAAGTCCTGAATCTCAATCTCAGAGACATTTCGACACATATCAAACTAAAAGATAAAATATTTTTGCACTTTGTTGCACAAAATTGCACAGGGTAATATTCAAATATATCAAGACTTCAAGCCAAGTTTAAAGACAAAAAAACAAAATATGAGTGCAAAATAGTGCAAGAAAAGGGATGAAAGTGCAAAAATTGTCCCTCAAATATCAACACTATATATTAGCCTCATTTGCCCTAAACTCGGCACTTTCTCTACAAAACTCCCATCACAAAAGTCCTGTTAGATTATATGAGCATTTTTCGAGAGGGCAAAAGCGGAGCGGTTGCTCCCGACGGACCTCTTTGAATTAGTGTAAGTGTTGAATAAAAATTTGGGTCCGGTGGGACTCGAACCCACGACCAAGAGATTAAGAGTCTCCTGCTCTACCAACTGAGCTACAAACCCAAAATTATACTATTAAATTTTCAACCTTCTGCTCAGTTGCTAGAGCAGGCTCTACGTTTTTTTTGATGTTTCGCATTGCTCAACAAGGAGCTACAAACCCAAAATTATACTATTAAATTTTCAATCTTCTGCTCAGTTGCTAGAGCAGGCTCTACGTTTTTTTGATGTTTCGCATTGCTCAACAAGGAGCTACAACAAAAATACACTATATACTATAAAATATCCGTATGTTAAAATCAAGTAGAGATTATTATGACTATTATTCCTGAAAATTTAATAATTCATAGCCCGGATAAAAAGCTTCTTAAAAAAATGAATGATTTTGAATTGGACGAAGAAGTTTTATTTGAATGCGAATCGGATTTTCATTCTATCAGTGTTGTTGATACCAAAATTGGCAGATTTTTAAAATATAACGATACATATCAAGCAGGCTTTATTAAAACAAAAGAATATAAAGGTAATCTGCCATATATAAATTATTTTTTAATTCCTTATTTAATAAATGATAATGTCAAAAATATTTTATTTATTGGATTGGGTTCTGGGTTTATAATAAAGCAATATGAAAAACTTTTTAAAAATTTAAAAAAAATTGATATTATTGATATTGAAGAAAATATTCCAATAATTGCACAAAGATATTTTGATTTTAATTTTTCAAATATTTCTAATTTTTATTTGCAAGATGCTTTAATTTTTTTAAAAAATACTAAAATAAAATATGATTTAATTGTAGTTGATGTTGCTGGAGATGAAGGTATTGATGAAAGATTTTGCGATAAAGAATATTTAAAATTAATCAAAAAAAGATTAACCAAAAATGGAATTTTTGTTTCAAACATGCCATCTAGTAGAGATATTTTTCACAAAAATAATCAATTTGCACTAAATTTAATCAAAGACTATAAAGAAAATTTTAAAAATGTATTAATTTTTAATGGTGAAACTTCGAATGAAATATTTTATAAAACATTTTTTGATTTAGATGAAATTGTTCTAGATGTAACGAATTTGATTATGATTTCAGCTGATATTGATTTAAAAATTTCCGAAAAAAATATTACTGAAATTGTAAAATTAAAAATTGATATAAATAAATATTTAAAAGATTTAGTTAATAATTAATTCTTCAAAAGTTTTTGTGATAAAATTTTTTTATATTGTTTTTAAGGAGGAATTAATGAAAAAGTACAGAATAGGGGTTGATATTGGCGGAACAAATATTAAAATCGCCCTTGTTGATTTTGATGGTAAAATAATTTATTCAAACACAGTTCCAACTCGTGCTGAAATGGGTTATGAAGCTGGTGTTAATAATATAAAACAAGCTATAAAAGAATTAATGCAAGAAACAAACCAGGATGCAAAAACAATTGAAGCAATTGGTTTTGGCTTACCTGGTCAAATTGATTATAAAGAAGGTATTGTAAAAAATCTTCCAAATATTCCTGGCTGGGTTAATATTCCGTTAGCTAAAATGATTGAAGATGAATTTTCTATTCCAACAAAATTGGATAACGATGTGCGTTGCGCAGCACTAGGTGAATTAAATTTCGGCGCAGGTAAAGGTTGTGAAAATCTAATTTGTATTACAGTTGGAACAGGAATTGGCTCAGGTATTGTATTAAATGGAAAACTAATTCGTGGTGCATCAAATGCTGCTGGTGAAATCGGTCACATTAAAATGGATATGACAGGTGGACCATTATGCGGATGTGGCGATTATGGATGTTTTGAAGCATATGCTTCTGGTCCTGCTATTGTAACAATGGCTCGTGAATATATTTCTGGTGGCAAATCTGCTAAATATAAAGAAATGGCTACTGATGGAATAATCACTCCATATATTGTTGCGCAAGCTGCACTGCAAGGCGATGCTGTTTCAATACAAATATTCAAACAAATGGGTAAAATTATTGGTATAGGCTTATCTTCTGTAATCAATTTATTGAATCCTGAAAAAATTATTATTGGTGGTGGAGTTGCTGATGCTGGTGATTTATTATTAGAGCCAATCAGAAAAACAATCGCTGATAGAGCTATGCCAATACAGGCAGCTGCTGTACAAGTTGTGCCTGCACAATTAGCAAACACAGCAGGTGTTATTGGGGCAAGTTTATTAATAAACAGTTAGAAGGTATATGCCAATACATTTTTTATGGGGTGATGAAGATTATTTAATCGAAAAAGCCTCAAATAAAATAAAAAAAGAAATTTTAAAAGATGATATCAACGAGCTCAATTATAGAGCCGTTGATAACCCATCTTTTTCTTTGTTTTCAGAGCTTTTAAGAACAAATGCAATGATGTTTGGCGATGTTGTTGTCCAAATAAAATGTTCAAAATATTTTCTAGAATCTAAAAATAAGGAAAAGTTGGATGATAAGCAAACGCAAGAATTGATAAATGCGCTAAATAATATTTCAGATAGAGTTCATTTGATTTTAATCTGCCCAACTCCAAGAGGTGAAAAGAAAAAGCCAGATAGCAGAAAAAAACTTTATAAAGAGCTTATTAAATTGACAACTCCTCAGGAATTTCAATCTTATAGAAGTTATGAAGAATATAAATTAATTCCTGTTATTAAACAAATGGCGCAAGAAATTGGATTGAAAATTGGACAAAATGAAGCTTCTTTATTAATCCAAACAATAGGTTCATCTTTAAGGGATATATCTGTTCAATTAGAAAAATTAAAACTATATGCCCATCCTAAAGATATAGTTGAAATTGAAATGATTAATAATATTGTTTCAAATAATGCTGATATTTTTGCTCTTGTGGATATAATTTTAAAAAAAGATTGGGCTCAGGCTATGAATTTAATTTCTGAAATATTGCAAAAAGAGCATTTTTTGCCATCTTTAGCTTTTATTCAAACGACAATTACGAATTTATTAAAAATAAAATTGTATGCTAATAGATTAACAAGTTTTGAGCTTGCCACAAAATTGAATCAAAATGAATTTATAGTCAAAAAAAATATTGAAAAATTGAGAAATGTCGATTTAGCAGATTTAATTAGATTGAAAATTAATTTAACAGATGCTGAATATAAATTAAAAACAGGGGTTATAAAAGACCCAATATGTGCATATGAGCTTGCTTTTTTAGGAGGTTCTTGTGTTAGATAGTTTATTTAAAAATAAAATTCCATTTGCTTATGAATATTTTTCAAATTTATTAGAATTGGTTTTTCAGAAAAAAAGAACTTTTCCTCAAGCATTAATTTTTGAGGGGAATGATACTAAAACGCAATATTTATTTGTGCTAGAGTTAGCCAGAATTTTAAATTGTCAAAATGATAAAAGTAAAGATTGTAATTGTATTAACTGTAAATGGATTAAATCTTTTGCACATCCTGCTGTTAATAATGTTTCGCAAATTCATTTCAAGGGTGAAAATGATGAATCAAAAACTGTAATTTCGGTTAAACAAGCAAGAGAAATTGAGAAAAATTTAAGTCTTTCGTCAGATTATTATCGATTTTTTATATTTTTCTCTTCGTCCGAAAAAGAATATTTTGAAAACGAATTGAATGATTTTAAAAATTTAGGATATGAAACAAATATAAATTATTCAATTCAACCATTGGAATATAAAACATTTCATAGTGCAACATTGAATGCAATGTTAAAATCAATCGAAGAACCACCAGAAAATACAGTTTTTATATTTTTAACAAAATCAAAAGAAGATATTTTGCCAACGATTGTTTCAAGGTGTCTTGTTTTTAAATTAAGCGGGCATAAAGAATCTTTAAACTGGAATGATATCAAGGGTTTGGTTTCAAATTATCCAAATATAACGTATGATATTGCGTTTGATATTTCTGATAATATTCAAAAATATTTAAAAGAAACTAATCTTGATTGTGAGTTGTTTTTGAACAAGTTTTTAGAATATTTAAAAGATATTTTAAAGCAAAATATAAATAATAACGATTTAGCAATCAAAATAAATAAAGACATTAGATTAATTAATGATGCAATAAAACATACAAGGGCAAATATTTCTGAAAAAATAATTCTAGATACATTGATGCTTAGAATTGCACGAGGTTTTTAAGTGGATAAACCAATTATAGCAATTTCAATACCAACAGGAATTGGTGCCGATATAGGCGGGTATGCAGGTGACTTTGGTCATATTGCGAGAGAGTTTGCAAAGCACTTTCATGTAATCGTTAATCCAAATGCAGTTAATGGTGGAATTTTAAGTGCAATTAATTACGATATGAGTTATCTTGAGGGTTATTTATTTGATACCTTTTTTAAGGGGGATATTCAAATTTTTCCTAAAAAACTTTATGAAACAAATAAAATAGGGGTAATATTTGATTGTGCAATACCTAAGGATATTTTAAATGTTCATTTAAATACAATTTCTGCTCTCAAAATGGTTCAGGGTATTGATATAGATGAAATCGAATATACAAATAAAAATGTTGGGGTTGAATTAAAAATAGAAAATGGAATTTCGTATGGAAGTTTAAAAAACCCAAATGAAATATTGCATTCTGCTGAAAAACTTATTAAAAAAGGAGTTGAAGCAATTGCTGTTGTTTGTTTTTTTGGAGAAGATTCTGAAGATTTTGATTATTCAAATGGTTGCGGAGTTGACCCGATAGGCGGCGTTGAGGCAGTAATTTCTCATTTAATTACTAAAGAATTCAAAATTCCTTGTGCACATGCGCCTGCATTTTATGAAATTGATATTTCAAGCAATATTGTTAATCCAAAAGTTTCATCGGAATTAATAAGCTCAACATATTTCCCTTGCATTGCTCAAGGGCTTTCAATTGCCCCAAAGATAACTCAAAAAAATGGTATTAAAAATACGGATGTCAAATATTTAATTGTTCCGTATGATGCTCTGGGTTCGAGTGCTGTGTTATCATGTATCGAAAATAATATTAAAATAATTACTGTTAAAAATAAAACTGTTTTAAATGTTGATTACAATAAATTAAAAATTAAACCATACAAACAGTTTGATACATATAAGGAGTGTTTATGCGAGATCTTAACAAAGAAATAGATGGCGGAGAATTTCTATTAAATGTTTTTAAATGGATTTTTTATATAGTTTTATTTTGGGGTATTTTTTATGGATATTTTGTTGTTTATAATCCTAAAAAACAAAATTATATAAAAAAGAGTAATTATGCTTTTCAAGAAATTCAAAAAGAAGTAACTGATTTATATAAGCAACAAGGCTATATCTATACATCTATACAAGATAAAGAAGATGCTTTATGTAAAATAATGAATAGAAAAAATTCAAAAGGTGGCGGAAGTTGCTATGAAACAAACACATTTGTTTTGAATAAAAATTTTACTTTAAATAAAACAAAAGTAGATATTTTAGGGATGGAAAAAGCCCCTTATGAATATGAAGGAATGATAGTAAAAGATGTGATGATTGATGTTGATGGAGAAAACAAAGGCGAAAATCAAATCGGGGTTGATAGAGTTCCTATTAAAATATATTCAGATGGAAGAATGGCAGGAAAAATTACTCCTGTAAGTTGCAGTATGACAACTACAAAAGATTGGGAAGTTCCATACCCAAATATTTGTAAAGGTGCTCCTGAAATTGATTTTATGCAAAATAATGAACCATTTGGATTTGATATCATTCAAGTTGGCGGTGAAAATGGTAAATCGAGAGTAATCGGAAGAAATATTCCATTTTTCAGAGCCGATTGTGTTGCTTTTGGTGGTGAAATGATTGCTCCTATTGGCTATTGCGATCAAAGGCAATATTATTGGCTACCTGCTTGTTATGATGAGTATCCTTGTTCTGTTGAATTATCTACATCCAAATTTTAGTAAATAAGAAAGGCTTAATAAAAATGAAAAAATATGCTTGGACTATGGCAGAATTGTTAATTGCAATGACTATTATTATTATTTTGACTGCTGTTGGTTTGAGCACGCTTAAACCAAAAACTCAAAATTCAAAAGCGTTTATATATGCAACAATGAGAAATATTACAAGAGGTAACGCCTGGATTTTAGAACATAATGCACTAGATACTCTTGATGGAACCCGTGCAGATGGCAATGATTGGTATTGTGCAGCACTTGCTGATGCACTAACTACAAAATCTGTTAATTGTACATCTACTACGGATCTAGAGTCAACTACAGTTAATATGACCTTTGAAAATGGGGTTACAATTAAAGGCCTTGCTACTCCTTGGCAAGCTTTTACTGGCACAGATTATCAATTTAAAAATATTTTAGTCGATATTGATGGCGCAAGAGGTGTTAACAAAATTTGGATTGATCAATTCCCATTAAGAATATTTAGATATGGCGATAGAGAAGGTATTGTTATCCCATCAAATTGTGGTGCTGCAAATGATTATACATATAAACAAGACGGTACAAAAGTTTCTATAGCTTCTGTAAATCGATATTGCGGTTCAAAAACTGCAAGATTTGTTGCTGATAATTCTATAATTTCTTATGATTCTGTTAGAATAGCTGATGCATCTCAAGATGATGATAATGCTACAGGCATTATAGTTTCAATTGCGCAATCTCATATAGCTTCTGATTGTGGTTCATATGGTGGTGATGGATTTTATACAAAGGCAGAATGCGCTGCGGGCGGATATAAATTATATGAAAAATGTGCCACTAAAGATACATGTAAAAATTGTTCAGGTGTTTGCCCAAATGGCTCATCAGACGAGGCTGGCTGTTTAGCAATTCGCGATACAAATAATCCTGGAAATTTGGAATGTAATATGTATCCTCATAAACCAAATATCGGAATGAGTCTTTTTCTTGAGGGTATGAATGGAGATTTAGATACAGACTATTAATGCGATTTGACTATTGAAATTTTTGGTTAATATTTATATAATTTATGTACTCAAAGGATAGGAAAATAACAATAAAATGAATGCAGAATTAATATATTTAGGGATATTTTTGTTTTTAGTATTAAGTTGGTTATTTTTTGCTTTAATTATATATTTTATCCCAATTATTGTCGGATACGTAAGAAAGCACAATAATTTGCTAGCAATATGTCTTATGACGATTTTTATCGGCTGGACATTCTTTGGATGGTTGGCTGCGTTATTGTGGGCGTTGAATTCAGATACGAAAGATGATAATGAGGATTAATTAAAACACAGGTGGTGTTTGAATGTAATTTGCCTCAATTTTTAAATAATTAAATTCGTTTTTATCTTGCGAATTTGAATATTTTTCTTGTGCCAAATTAATCATTGTTTGTGCAAGATTTTTGTCTATATCTTCATAGCATATTGAATTTTTAATAAATTCAGAGCTTCTTTTATCAGCTAATACTTTTTTATTTTCAATAAGTTTTTCAATTTTATCTTTATAAATCAATTCTATTTTTTCTTTAGTACCAAAGAAAAACATATCTCTTCTTGCATCCATTATAAGAACATCACAGCTATGTGCGTCTAAAAGAATTTGTGCCGTATTAAGAGGAATTAATGGGATATTTAATTCTCCTGCCATAATTTTTGCAATTGTTAGTGCGACTCTTATTCCTGTAAAGCTTCCAGGTCCGCAATTTACGCAAATCGCATCCAATTTGTTTAAATTTATTGAATTATTTTTAGCGAATTCTTTAATTTTTGGAATTAGATATAGGCTATGATAATTTTCATCACTTTTGATAATTTCCGAAAATATTTCATTTTCATATTTAATTCCTAGGTAAGAATTATTTAATGCTGCGCAAATAGCTAAAATATTCATTTTGTCATCCTGTTTTTAAATTCTTCAATAAAATTTTTATTGATGTTATTTTCATCAACAAAATTAAACCATCTGATATCTAGGTCATTTTCGTCATATTCAACATTTATTTTAAGTGCATTTTTGGGAATTTCGTCATGGGCAAATTCCGCCCATTCAATAAATGTTAAAATGCCAGTTTTTGAATACTCTCTTAATTCTTCAATTATTGATTTTAACCCTTTTTCTTCGAGCCTATATAAATCAAAATGATAAATGAGGAATTTTTTTGTTTTGTATTCATTTAATATAACAAAACTTGGACTTGTAATTTTTTCTTCAACTTCAAGATATTCTAAAACATATCTTATGAATTGTGTTTTTCCGGCACCAATATCTCCGGTTAATGTTACAAAAAGTCCATCTTTATTTATTGACTTTGCAAAATTTATCGCTAAGTATTTAGTATCTTCCAACGATTGTACTTTGTATTTCATAAGTAGATTTTACATTAAACAATTGTTAATTATTGTAAACAATTAAATAAATATCTAAAGGTTTGATATCTGCATGTCGATATATATAGTGTTGAGGTTAGTATAAATAAGGATGATAAACAAATGGATTACGAAAACGAATTAGAACTATGCGAATATAATCCAATCAGTGTTCAATTAGAAAATGAGTTGAGAGTTTTGGCGCAAATTGTGGAAACCCCTGCTATGAGCTTTTTTCAAAAGTTAATGAAAAAAATTGTAGTAGCGCATGGAGTTGAAGCTTAACAATAAACAGGTCAGGCAAATTGCCTGACCTTGAAGTATATTATAAACGGGTTTTTAGTTAAAAATAAAGCCCGTTTTTTTAGTGTTTTGTTTATGGAATTCGCCACCAGCACATACAATTTCAATTACCTTTAGAAGAAATTCTCTTGGTGCATCAAGTTGGCTTATGAATAATTCTTGGTTATCTTTATGACGAATTGTCATGATTGTTCCTTGATTTTTTTCGGCAGGAATATATAAAGAAGCGATTTCATTAGCTAATAAAATATCCATTTGCTTTTCATAATCATCTTCTTCTTTAATTAATTCTGTAAAATCTCCGTTTATTGCAAAAATTCTTCCGCAAAACATTGGGTTACCATCTTTTCTTGGCAATGCTTTTGGAGAGATGTTAAATCTGCAAGTGAAGCTGATTTTGTGCCATAAAACATTAACTATTGCAAGAGTTTTTGTTGAATCTATTGTGCAAGTTACATTTTGAATTGGTACATTTCTAATATTTAAAGATTGTTTTAGATAATCTAATACTGCTGTTAAGTTATCTAAAATTTTAGAAAACATATCGTTAGTGTTAACTGTTGCTTGATGAAATTCAATAAACTGTTTGTACATATAAACAGCAACGAGCCCTGCTCTTTGTTGAACAACAGAGGATTTTTGTACCCTTAGTTCTAGATTATCAAGACTGTCAAAATTGTTTTGCAATTTAAACTAATTCCTTATATTGGGGATATCCAAGAAAATAATATAATAAATGGGAAATATTTTATACAATTATATAAATTTTCTTTACATTTTTAAATACAAAGTTAAGTTTAATTTTTAAAATTGCAATATGAATTCAATTATTATACAACATAAAAACTATGAGAAGAAAGTTTTCCGTCTTGGAATTCAAGAATTTCATGAGCGTCTTTCATAAATTCATAAGATTTTAGAATTCGTTCAGTTTTAACCATTTCGCCATTTTTAAAAGTGAAAAAGTCTTCGCCATCAATAACAACTTCATCAACTTCGCCATTTGAATATTTTACAACTTCGCTTTCTCTTTCTTTAGTATTGCTAGAACTAATACCTGCTTCATATTCTGCTAATGCGCCATTTTCATCGAATTTAAATGATTTTGCAATGGTTGTATTATATATTACATCCTTATAAACTATATCTATACCTTCCCAATCATGTACATTTTCTTTATACGATACAAGCTTATTGTTTTTAAAGCTATATTTTTGTGCTGCTTTGCTTGAATATTCATCTGCTTGGCAATCTAAATCTAAATAAATTACAGAATCTTCTCCATATGTTTTAATTATGGAATTGCTAGTTTCTATTCCATTTTCAGATTTTTTATATCCATTTTTTACTGTTATATATGAATGTTGAAAATCATAAATTGAAGAAACATCGTTATATGGTTCAGGCATTGTGATTAAAACTCTTTTTCTGTCGCCATTTTTTGAAAATTCTGTTCTTCTGTATAATTTTCCATGGGATATTTCATCAATAGATGTTACTTTTCCATCTTCATCTTTTTTGAATTTGATTTCCATTTTTGTTTTTTCATCAGTATAATCTTCAAAGCCATTTTCTTCACCTTTTGAATATACTTCTTTTACTTCATCACGCATTTTTTTCGCTACTTCAATTTGACCTGATGCAAACCAGCTATTCCAATCGGCCATGCTATAAACTTTTGCCGCTTCAATTTTAGCTTCTTGTGCTAATTGATATGCTTCTTTGGCATCTTGTTTTGCCATGCGAATTTTTGCGTTTAATCTCATTTGTGCTTTCATTGTTTCAATAAAACTTTTAGAATTAACTTCATTTGCTGATTGCGATCTGCCAACATATGCGTCTAGTTCGCATTGACGGCAGTGACAATTTGGCATATGTTGTTTAATAATTTTTGTTTTTCCTTGAAAACCAATATTATTTAATGTATTTAATGAAACTTGCATGAAATGACCTCCAATTTTTTTTAATTAAAACAATCAATCAAAAAAATTGACCTATAGTTTATTTGTTAATACTAAAATATACATTTCTTAACATAGTTTTACTTATGTGAGTGTAAAGTTGAGTTGTAACAATACTTGAGTGTCCTAATAATTCTTGTACAACTCTTAAATCGGCACCATTTTCTAGTAAATGTGTTGCGAATGAATGTCTTATTGTATGAGGGGAGATTTTTTTGTTTATAAGTTCGCCTTGTTTTTTGATTATTTTATAAACCTTTTGTCTTGTAATTTTTTTTCCATTTTTATCCAAGAATAAAAATGGTTTAGAATTATTTTTAAGAGCAATTAACTCTCTTTTTTTGATGTATTTTGATAAAACGTTACAACATTTTTCATTAATTGGAACTATTCTTTCTTTTGAACCTTTTCCAAAAACTTTTATTATTTTTTGCTTTAAATCAAGATTTTTTAGCTCTAATTCTGTTAGTTCGCTAACCCTTATTCCTGCTGAGTATAAAAGCTCTACGATTGCATATTCAAATTCGTTTAGATTGTTTTTTAAAATTTTTTCAATTTCATTTTTTGTTAAAACTTTCGGGAGTTTTTTAGGTAATTTTGGAGAGATTATTGCAATTGCAGGGTTTGTTTTTACGTCTTTTTTGTAGCAAAGAAATCTAAAAAAACCCTTTATTGAGGCAATTTTTCTTGTTATTGTTGTTGGGTTTAATTCTTTTTTTGCAAGAAATTTCGTATAGTTAGAAAAATCTTTTCTTTTAATTTCGCTATAAATAAGAGTTTCTTTTTCGTTTTCTAAAAAATCAAAAAAGGAAATTAAATCATTTTGATAAGCTAAAATTGTATTTTTTGATAAACCTTTTTCTATTTCAAGATAATTTATATAATCCGAAATTAATTGCGATGGCGATTCTTTATTTATGTCAAATAAATCATCTTGCATTGTTGTAACTTTCTTTTAATAATAATATGTTTAGTTTTGCATATTTTTTTTAAAAATACAATTTATAAATTTTTTATTGGTAATTCGATTGTAAAACAAGCGCCTTTGTCTTTGTTATTTTTTGCTGATAATTTTCCGTTGTGTGCCAAAGCTATTTTATTTGCTATGTATAATCCTAGCCCAATTCCGATATTTGAATATTTTTTTGCACTTGTATAGTATTTATTGAATAGATTATTTATATTTTCTTCATTTATGCCATCACCTTCGTCTATAACGGAAAGTTTTATATAGTTTTTAGATGCATTTAAAATTATTTCTATATTTTCAGAATTTTTTCCATAAAAAATTGCATTTGAAATTAAATTGTTTAAAACTCTTTTGATTAAAAATTTATCTAGTGGGTAGGTTATGTTTTCCTTATTTGCTTCAAAATGAATTTTTTTATTTCGAATAGTTAGGATGCTTTGAGTTTGATTAATTACTTCCTGTATTAATTCATTAATATTTGTGTCTTCATAGTTTATTTCAAAATCTCTAGTATCTAATTTTTGTGCGTCTAATAAATCTATGATTAAATTTTTTAAGTCGTTATTTGAAATTTTTAGATTTTTAATTGCTGATATTTGCTTTTCATTTAGTTCGCCAAAGCTATTATTTAAAAATAAATCATAAGTGTTATCTTGCGCAATTATTGGTACTTTTAGGTCATGCGCTAAGCTTGTTATAAAATCTTGTTTAATATTTTGGCTTTGCTTTTCTCTTTCGATATTTTCATTTATCATCATATTTCTATCTTGAATACTTTCTAATAAAGCATTTGTGTTTCTTGAAAGTTGAATTGTTAAAGCATCAACACCATCTTCTGCTTTAGAGTTAAAATTTCCATAGCGGGCTGATGTTATAACGTTTAGATAGTTATAAAGATATTTGAAAAGTCTATTATATTTAACAATAAGACGCACATGTTTAATTATTAATAAAAGCGCAAGGATTACTATTATTGCAAGAATTATAAAGCTCATTGAAGTTATAATTGCAACTTTCATTTATTTTTTCCTTTCTGTTTGAATTATTTTTAATGCGTCTAGACATCTTTGTTTTGAATCTAAATCTTTTTGTTTTGAAAAAATAATAAGCGCTTTTCCAATATTAATTAAAGCATTGTCGTATTTATCAATTTGATAGTAGCAAATTCCTATATTAAAATATGCCTTTGAAGCTATAGGATTTAGGCTTATTGCTGTTTCATAGCTTCTGATTGCAGTTTCGTATTGACCTTTGGCTAGTTCGCAAACCCCTTTGTAGTAATAACCTAATTCATTTTTTGGAAAATTGTATAGAAGTTTATTAATGCTTTCTAGTGCAGAATCAAAACGAGATTGTTTGATTTTTGTTTTAATTATTTCATAGTATTCATTAATGACATTGTTGTTTGACATCTAAAATCTATCCTTAATTTAATTTTATCAAGATTTTCTTTTTAAATTAACTATTATCACAAAATGTAAAGTTGAAAATCGAATTATGTTTTTGTGCAATAATGTTTTTTAGAGAGTATTTGGGAAAATATAGATGAGATTAGACGATATTAAAACAACGACAGCATTTGATTATAAGTATTTATTAAAAAGAATATATCCATACATTAAACCTTTGTTTTTTAGAATATTTATTGCTTTTGTGTTAGTTATTCCTTTGGGTTTATTGGATGGTGTAACTGCTTTTGTTTTAAAACCGTATATCGATGTTGTTGTTAATGGTGATACTCTTACATATTTTGGTTATACATTAACAAGAGATATTTTAGCAGCGATAATTCCTCCTGGGGTTGTTATATTTGCTGGATTTCAGGGTGTTTTAAGATATTTAAATACATATCTAACTGATTGGATTAGTTATACAATAGCAAACTCTATCAAAGTTGATTTATATAAAAAACTTATCTATTTAGATTCAAAATTTTATGATGAAAATTCATCTGGACTTGTGATTTCGAGATTTTTTAATGACCCGGAACTTGCAAGCAGGCATCTAATTCATAGTTTAAAAAATATAATTACATCAGTTACAAGCTCGATTGGTTTGTTGTTTGTTCTTTTGTATAATTCTTGGGAGCTTGCAATTGTCGGTGTTGTTGTATTGGTTTGTGCATTTTTACCAATGACGCTTTTAAGAAAGAAAATTAAACAAGTTTCAAATAAAACAGCGGTTGTTGGCGGAGATATTACAACATCATTTAATGAAACATACAAAGGTAATAAAGTTTTAACCGGATATAATCTTCAAGAAGATATGTATGTTAGAGTTAAAAAACTAATAAGAGATACTTTTAATTTGCAAATGTCTTTGACAAAAAGAATTGGCTGGTTATCTCCTGTAATGTATATTATTGCAAGTATTGGTATAGCGGGTGTTATGCTTGTTGGTAACAAGTTGATTGTTGCTGGCAGATTAACAACTGGTAGCTTTGCTAGTTTTATTACATCATTGCTTTTATTATATAAGCCAGTTAAAAGCTTAGGACATGATTTAACAAATATTCAATCTATTTTTGTTGCTATAAGCAGAGTCTTTGAATTATTTGATTTTAATACAAGAATAAAAGATGAAGGTAAAAAAGAGCTCAATTTTGTTCCAGAGAAGATTGAATTTAGCAATGTTTCTTTTTCATATAATGAAGAAAAAGAAATTTTACATAATATTCAATTGACAATTAATAAAGGGCAAACAGTTGCGATTGTTGGTAATTCTGGCGGTGGAAAATCTAGCATAGTAAATCTTTTACCAAGATTTTATGATGTTAACCAAGGTGCAATTTTGTTTGATGGAATTAATATAAAAGATTTCTCACTTCAATCTTTAAGAGATTCAATTTCACAAGTTTTTCAAGATAATTTCATATTTTCAGGAACAATTAAAGATAATATCTTGATAGGTAAAAAAGATGCTACAAAAGAAGAAATTGAAAAGGTTATTAAAGCATCACATTTGGATGAATTTATTTCAACATTGCCAGATGGAATAAATACTGAAATTGCAGAAAACGGAGCTTCTTTATCTGGTGGTCAAAAACAAAGAATTGCAATTG
>JAFTXY010000008.1 GCA_017461425.1 Candidatus Gastranaerophilales bacterium
GAAAATAATTTAAGACAAGTTTTCGTATAAATTGAATTAAATTATGACTTTATTTTAAATTAAGATATCAAAAATGATTTCCTAAACTCCTTTGTTTATAAGGGGTTTAGGAATTATTATTAAGTTTTGTTAAGAGAATATCATGTGATTTAGCAATTTCTAAAACAAGAAATTGTTTATTATAGTGTAGGGATAAATCAAGAGAAATAGATTCATTCGCTAAAACAAAATAGCAAACAAAGAATCAAATTTCAACACGTTACTTTTAAAAATTTTAACTTGGAGAGAAGGACATCATGGGATGGGTTACACTATCGCTTAGAAAACAAGCGTTAAAACAAGAGCATTCATATTATCAACTAAGATTGTTGCAAATTTCCCGTGAGAAACGTCAACTCCACAGGAAAAAATCAGCAGAAATTAAAGGTATACAAGTTGAACAAAACCAAGAATTAAGGGATGCAAGAGATACATATAATGCAGCACGAGAAGCAAAAAGAAATGCAATGAATGGACTTAGAACTGGCTACGATAATTACGTAGAAAGTCAAGAAAATGCAGGTGTTGCTCATTCGGAAATAATGTCGCAAGCAAATTGGCAAAACAGTAATTTAGCTGGAAGTCAAACCTACAACGACATAATGGAAACATTTGAGCAAGCACAATTAGATTATCAAGAAGAAAAAGATGCAATCAAATCAGAATATGAATTTGAACAACAAGATATAGAAGAAGAAGCGGCTGATGCAGAATTAGCACTAGATATGGAACAAACAGAAATCGAAGCACAAATCGAAGCAATCTCTGCCGAAATGCAAGCAGTAAGCGACGCAATCAGCAGCGCAATCCAAAGCTCAACAATTAAGTTAGCTTAGTAAAATAAAGTTTTTATCCAAGGGAAAGTAACGATTTTAGGAGGCATTGCCTCCTTTTTTTTATTTTAGATTTGATCAATTATAGTCATAATTTGAGCTTGAATGTATTGAGCAACTTCATATTTTTTACATGTGACATCTATTGTTTCATTATCGCTAGTATTAATTCTAACGAAATTTTTATTGCCAGATTTTTCAACAGTTGCACTAACTAAATTTGCATAAGGAATAATAATATAGCTAAATCTGGCAATACTATCTAGGCAAGCACAATAAACTAATCTGTCTCTAGAATAATCAACAATAAATTTTGTATTTTCTGTTGCATTTAATAATTTATCCGTCTGATAATCAAAATTTTGTGCTATTTTTCTTAAATTGAATGTTGTAATAAATTCACGAAACTCTTGTATCAAATCATAATCAGCCATAAAATTAATATTTTTATCTGAATTATATAAAGCAAAAACAAGCCTATTTTCTTTATAATAAACTTCTTCAACTTCATCTAAAATAATCGATTGAAGTGAAGTTAAGCCATTTGATAGATAAACAATATTATTATAGCTATCATAATATAATTTATTAGATACAATTACACTGCATTTCTGTTTAATGATATCAAACATATATTGATATAAATTATCAAGAAAATCATTTTCATAAATAAAAAGCTGTTGAGCAATTCCCATAACGGGTGCTTCAAAATATTTATACTTAGTGTCAATTGTAAAATGTTCTTTTTTTAAATCAATTTTTGAATAGTATTGTTTATCAAAAGTTTTATAATATGCAAATTCTGCATTTTTAGCTGAAAATGCCCAAACATAACTTGATTGCCAATCGCATGAGCTTGAAATAGTAGGTTCAAAATTTGGATATTTTTTTTCAATTCTTTTTAAATTCGCATGTTTATAAACATCATAGAAAAATTCAACAACGGTTTTCTTTGCAGGATAAATTCTTATTTGAAATTTTTCACCTTGTTTTAAATAAGTTAAAAGAATTGTTGAGCCCTTTTTTTCAATTGCAGAAATAAAAGATGTTCCAACTACTTGATAATTATATTCCATAGGATTATTAGGATTAAAATTTTCAATCATTGCAAGCATAGAATAATCCTGACTTATTGCAAAAGAAAGATGTTTATTGACATTTATGATGTCATTTGACTTAAAACTTCTAGATTGCAAGATATCATACAAAGTTTGAATTGTTCTAATTTGAGAAGCCTTATTAAGCTTTATCAATAAAATTGTTGAAACAATAACAATTAACAATATTAAAATTACAGCAATAATACCAAAAACTATCATCTATCCTTATAACTTTCTTTTAGCGACCAACACTGTCTTGTTAAATAAAAATTATCAATAATATTTAAAAATTTATCTACGTATTTTTTACATGTATTTTCTTTAATTAAAAGCTTGCCATTCGATAAAATATCATCTTTAACAGATAAATCATTTAGCATTTGAATTTTGTCCACAATATCAATTTCATCTAAAGGATTAAAATATAATGCTGATTGTTTTAACTGCTGATTATATCCAAGATGATCAGATATTAAAACCGGACAATTGAAATATAATGCCTCAAGTGCAGCAATACTATCAACTCCTGCTAAACATGGATATACCATTGCAAGGGCATTTTTATATAACGAGCATAATTCCTTTTGATTAACATAATCAAGAAATACAATTTCTTCTTTTAAATCATGTTTTTCAACTTGTTCAAGAAGATATTTTTTATTGCCTCTATCAAAACCACTAAAAACAACCTTTAGATTAATATTATTTTCTTTCATTAGTTGCGCAGCAATAATTAAACGCATATGATTTTTATGAGCCCAAAATTGTGCAGGGTAAAATATATAATTATTTTTAGAAAGATTATTATCAGAAAGAATTTGGATATCGTCTTCTGAATTATCAAGCCATGTTGGATAAGGAAGACTAATTACTGTTATTTTTTCATCAATAACATCATACAGAGTTTTAATATCATTTTTTGCAACTTCATTACAAGTCATAATTTGAGTTGCGCTAGTTAAAAACAAGTTTAATTTTTTATCCATTTTTTCAAGAATTCGATTAGAACTGAATTCGGGAAAATGTGGTAAAATCCTATGCGAAACATCTCTTATTGTAGCAAAATAAGGTATTTCAATATGTTCGTGTAAATACGGGACTAAAAACCAAGCAACATTTACATTATCTTTTTTCATTCTATGATTTAAAGAGCAAAATGGAGTTTTGTAAGTTTTCACATGGAATGGGTATAAGGAGATTTCGGGTTTTTTGTAATATTTCAAACAAACAAATTCTGCATTTTCTTTATTTTTAAATAAATCTTTTGTACCAAAATAATAGAAAATAAATTTATGTTGCGTGTTTTGATTTAAAAGTTCGTTAACAAACGACATCTCAAAAGTTAAATCACCGACAGATGCTGGTTTTTTAATATCCCCTAAATAAATACCAATTCTCAAATAATTCTCCCCATATATTTTTGACAAAAAGACGGTAAAACTATAATTTTAAATTAATAATCTCAACCGTCTTTTTAAAATTTTATTTTGTGTTTAAAGTTCTAAGCTTTAGTGAATTTTCCTGCTCTGATACAAGATGTACATACAGACATTCTTTTTACTGAACCATTTGCTAATCTAACTTTAACTGATTGCAAGTTTGGCAATTGTCTATGAACATGTTGTTTATGAGAGAACGAAATCTTAGCTGCTTTTAGTGAACCTTTTCCACAGATTTCGCAATATACTGACATTTCTACATCCTTTCATAAGTATTGTTATTTTAATAATATTAAATAAAGAAAAAAAATCAAGCACAAATAATATATTTACTAAAAAATGTTACCATTATATCATTGAACTATGAATATTCTTGTCGGCGTATCAGGCGGGGTTGACTCTGCCGTTGTATTAAATATGTTAAAAAAAGACGGTCATAGCATAGTTGGTGCAATGATGAAAATTTATGATGGCGATATAAAAACAATTGCCAATTCTTGTTATGGCTCAGATAAGAAAAAAGAAATAAGTGATGCAATAGAAGTTTGCAAACACGCAAATGTAGATTTTCATTTAATAGATTTATCAAAAGAATATGATGAAATAATATTTTCAGAATTTAAAAAACAATACTTATCTGGTCTAACCCCAAACCCATGTGTAATGTGTAATAAATATATAAAATTCGGTTTGCTTCCACAAAAAGCAAAAGAAAAAGGTCTGATTTTTGATAAATTTGCAACAGGACACTATGCAAGAAATGAATTCAACCAAAATACAAATCGATGGGAATTAAAAAAAGGGATTAATGCAAAAAAAGATCAAACATATTTTCTTTATAAATTAACTCAAGATGAATTAAAAAATATATTATTTCCATTAGGTTCTCTAAATAAAGAAGATGTTAGAAAGTATGCACTAGAAAACAATATTCCTGTTGCACAAAAAACAGATAGCCAAGATTTTTACAAAGGTGAGTTATCAGATTTATTTAATACTGACCCAATCAAAGGAGAAATCAAAGATATATATGGGAATATCCTAGGCTATCATGAAGGCATTTGGAATTATACAATAGGACAAAGAAAAGGTTTAAAAATAGCATATTCAGAACCATTATATGTAATTGAAATAGAAAAAAATACAAACTCAGTTATCGTTGGTACAAAAAAGGATACTTATTGCAAAGGACTAATTGCAAAAGATATAAATTGGGTAGCATTAAATAATCCAAAAGAACCTTTTGAGGCAACTGCAAAAATTCGCTCTGCATCAAACCCAACAGAGGTTATTATATATCCATCAGAAAATGAAATAAAAGTAGAATTTAAAGAAAAAATCAGCGCAATAGCGCCAGCGCAAGCAGTAGTTTTGTATGATAATGATATAGTATTAGGCGGCGGGACAATAATTAATTCCTATTAGATAAATTAGCCAATTTTTTACTTGCTCTTGTTATAAAATCAACCGCATAATTTGATGGCAAAGCAAAACCAATACCGATATTTGAGCGATTGTTATCAGGATTATATATTGATTGATTTATTCCAATAATTTCGCCATTTAAATTTAATAATGGTCCACCAGAGCATCCAGGATTAATTGCTGCATCTGTTTGAATTTTATTTCTTTCGTAATCAATTCTTGAAATAATTCCCGTAGTTAAGGTGTTCTTAAATCCAAAAGGACAACCTATCGTTAAAACTCTTTGTCCAACTTTAACTAAATCTGAATCGCCAAATTTAGCAAGTTGTAAATCTTCTTTTGTATCTATTTTAATCAAGGCTAAATCATTTTTATTTTTTAAAATAGCTAAAACTCTGGCTGTATAATCTTTTCCGCTTTTAGTTGTAACATGAATATTTTTTGCATGTTCAATAACATGTGAACTAGTTAAAATAATTCCGCTTTTAGAGATAATTAAACCTGTTCCACCAGAAGTACCTCTATCTATATCTGCTTCAATGGAAACAATTGATGGCAGAGTTTTTTCATAAACTTGAATAAAATTATTTTCTTCTTGCGAAGTATAAGCATATACACTAAAAGTTGTAAATTTGAATAATATTAAAGAAAAAATAACAAGAAATTTTAATTTTATGTTTTTAATCATGTTGATATCCTTAGCAATGATGAAATGTTATCATATCGGGATTTAGCTTTCATTGCACACGTAAATTAATTATGATAAAATTCTATTATCTTGAAAGATAGGAAAAATTTATGGGAATTGAAATTTTTAAAAAACATTTAAGAGAAAAAAGAGCAATTAAAATCATCACAGGCATGAACAACTACAATACCGATAGTGTTGCAAAAATATGCAGAGCTGCACAAAATGGCAAAGCAAGTGCTGTTGAAGTTGTTTGTGATAAAAAAATGTATGATACCGCAAAGAAAAATACAAAGTTACCTATTTTTGTTTCATCTATACATCCATTTAAAATTTTAGAAGCAGTTAAATGGGGGGCGGAAGCAATTGATATCGGCAATTTCCATACATTAAACAAAAAAGGACAAATATATACTTCCCATGAAATATATGACATAGTTCTAGAAACTCTAGGGTTGATTAATGATTATGATGTATTTGTTAGCGTAACTATCCCATCTTATATAGATATCAAAAAACAAATTGAACTAGTTAAAAAAATTGAACTATTAAATGTTGATTTAATTCAAGTGTACACTTCAAAAATAGCTATGAATAAAATGAATTTATCATTATTATTCTCAAATTATGGTGAAGCAGCACTTCAAAATGCGTTTGAATTAACAAATAACTGCACAATACCAATTATGAATGGTATCGAAATGTCATCAAAACTTACAAAAGATGCATTTAATACAGGGGCAAGCGCAATAGCTATTGATTCAGCCGTCAATATGCTTGAAACAGAAGTTGCTATGACAATGGAAATTCAAAAAGCAGTTGCAGCAATTTCTCACAGAAATTCATTTAACAATGAATTAATAAGAACAAACAGAGAAATGATGTTAAATCTATAAAATAAAATTTTTATTATATACATTAAAAGACTCGGCTTTCACCGAGTCTTTTAACTATTTATTTTAATTAAGCATGTGTTGAAATATAAACATCGCCTTCGATTTTAAATCTACCACTATGTGCTTCCTCAAAATCAATTCTTGCGTATGGAGATGCATAACATACCCCAGTTTTTTTATTTACACTTCTTTCAAAGTCTTTAAGTCCTCTGATTCCAGCGAATTTATTGTCTTTGATATCTTTTGTAGCAGTTTCATAAGCAATAGATTGAGCAGTATGAACAAAAGCTTCTGCGGTTCCGATATCATCCCAATAAGCATCTTTCTTATCAGCTGTAATCATAGGAGCCATGTATGCTCTTAATGGTTTGCCGTTTCTTGTGATTTCGCCATTGTTGCACATTTTCACGATTGTTGGAACTAAAGCTTTACCAAGACCTGTTGCTTTGCTAAATGTTTCTGGTTTTTCAGGATCAAAACCAGCTTTTTCGATAATTTCGTGCATTTTATTCACAACTTCTTTGCCAAAAATGTAAATACCAGGGTTTCCATAATATGCTTGTTCACCATTTACTGTTTCACCAGCAACCATAGCGCCAGCTGCTTCTACTTGAGGATTTTTTGGTTTTTCAACAAATTTTTCAAGCACAAAACAATCATCAACTTGATTTCCAGCAGACATCAAACCAAATGATTTAGCTCTTGTTTCAGAAACTTTGTATCTTGGAATAACCATACCAGCATCATCTAATTTATTTAAATAATGGTAAGCTTCAGATACATCAATATTTGTAATTGTATCTGCATTTAAAATGATAAGTGGTTTATCTTTTGGAATAGAACCATCTAAGATAGCACGAACAACAGCACCACCATCAGAACTATAAGCATTCATTGTTACAACTTTGTCATCAGAAGATAAAAGACCTTCGCTAACTTTTGGATATTTACCATTAGTTTGCTCTAAATAAGTAATTTGACCTAAGGTATCTCTTCCAGTAGCATTTCTATTTAAATCATATGCAGCAGAAAGAATAGATGCACCATTAGGCATTACAAATGAAGGTTTGTTTTGCTCAGGACTTGTCATATTACCAAAACGAGTACCAAAACCACCTGCTAAGACAACAAAACTGGGGTCTTGTTGTCTTACTTCTTGCGCATAGTTACCAACCTTTATGGCTGGTGTATTTTTATCTGCATTAGTTGCATTAACTGTTGAATCTTTTTTACATAACAATGAAACAGTTGTACCGGTAAATGGAATTGTATCCTTTATAACTTTTTTACCTTTAACATTACTATAATCACCAGGCATTTGTAGTTTTAAAGAACCATCATAAGCTTCTAAAGATGAACCTTGGAACATTTGGATTGTTTGACCATCTTCAAGTGTAACTTTTAATTCAGGCTGATGTTTTGCACTATTGAATTCAACTATAACTTTGTTATCAAGCTTACTAGAAATAAATCCTTTAGCAACAACTGCTCCACCTTTTTTCGCTTCAAATTTCTTGCCACCGTTAACTTCTTTTGTGTTAACAACTATATCAGATGTATTTGTTTTATTTGTACCGTTAAGAATTACATGAGCGGTTGGAGTATCTTCTACAATACCAACTTGCACACTTTGGACTGCAGCACCAAAAGCAACTTGTGATTTAAGCGCATTTACTGCATCTTTGCTCATCAATACTGAATTAGTTGCATTGCTTTGCACTGTTTTTGTACTTGCTTGGGCTTTGTTTGCGATTTTAAAATTACCAGATACAACCGGTGAAATTTTACTAACGTACATAAAGTATCCTTTCAACACATATATAACAACACATAATTAATAATATAATTAAATTACAAAAATACAAGTAGCCTAAATAAAATATTTTGCGCACGAATAATTATTTGAATTTTAAAAACATGCTGTGCTATACTTATCCACAAAAGCATATCTAAGGAGGCATTTTGATTAAAGTAGGAGTAATAGGCGCAAAAGGTAAAATGGGCTCTCAAGTAGTTCAAACGGTACTTAACGACCCTAATTTAGAACTTATTTGCGCTATTGATAAATTTGGCTGTGGTGAAAAAATTAACAATATAGTTATCCAAAATGATCTTGAAAAAGCTTTACAAGAAACAAAACCAGATATTGTTGTGGATTTTACGCAACCTAGTGTTATTTTTGAAAATATAAAAATATATCAAAAAAATAATATTAAATCTGTAATTGGCACAACAGGTTTATCAAACGAACAAATTCAAGAAATAGAAAAACTATCAAAAGAAACAAACACAGGTATTATCATTGCACCTAATTTTTCAATTGGCGCAATTTTAATGATGGAATTTGCAGCTCGTGCTTCAAAATATTTTTCAAATGCAGAAATAATTGAATATCATCACAACCAAAAAAAAGATGCACCATCTGGAACATCAATTAAAACAGCTCAAATGATGATTAAAAATAATGATAACTTTAAACTAGGCAACTGCCCAGAAACAGAAACAATAAAAGGCTCAAGAGGTGGTGAATATAGCGAAAACAATAAAGGAAATATTCAAATCCATTCAGTAAGAATGCCTGGTTTTATTGCTTCGCAACAAGTTATTTTTGGTGCAGATGGTCAAATTTTAAAAATCCACCATGACACAATAAATAGAGAATGCTACATGTCTGGCGTAGTTTTAGCAATAAATTATTTACACAAAAACAATGAATTTATATATGGATTGGAGAATATACTATGACAAAAGAATTGCCAAATATAGCAGTTTTAGGTGCAACAGGAGTTGTTGGCAGAGAAATTTTAAATATATTAGAAGAAAATAAAGTTGAATATAAATCAATTAAATTCTTAGCTTCAGCAAGAAGTGCAGGTTCTCAAATTGAATTTAAAGGCGAAAAACACACCGTAATCGAAGCAAATGAACAAGCTTTTGAAGGTGTGAATATATGCCTTGCATCTGCTGGTGGTGAAACAAGCAAAAAATTTGCTCCAATTGCAGCAAAAAAAGGTTGCGTGTTTATTGATAATTCATCTGCGTTTAGAATGGATGAAAATGTACCATTAGTTATTGCAGGAGTTAACGACGAAGATTTAAGAAAGCACAAAGGAATTATTGCAAATCCAAATTGCTCAACTTCACAACTAATGCTTCCATTAAAAGCACTAGATGAAAAATACAAAGTTAAAAGAATGATTGTATCAACATACCAAGCTGTATCAGGTGCTGGTTTAAAAGCGATAAATGAATTAACAGACAATACAAAAACAAATCTTGTTGGCATGCCTTATGAACCAGAAGCATTTAAATACGAAATCGCATTCAATGTAATTCCTCAAATTGATGTATTCTGTGAAAATGGATACACAAAAGAAGAAATGAAAGTAACAAACGAAACAAGAAAAATCTTGCATTTTGATGAAAATGTAAAAATATCTTGTACTGCAGTAAGAGTACCTGTTTATATAGGGCATTCAGAATCTGTATCAGTTGAATTTGAAAATGAAATAAATGAAAATGACGCAAAAGAATTACTAAAAAATACTTGGGGTGTTGAATTAAGAGATGATATTTCAACATTCACATACCCAACACCAAAAGATGCAGCAGGAAAAAATCCTGTTTATGTTGGAAGAATAAGAAAATCAATTGCGTTTGACAATGGGTTAGATTTCTTCTGCGTCGCAGATAATTTAAGAATTGGTGCTGCACTTAATACAGTAAGAATTGCTCAAAAAGTTATTGAAATGGAATTATACTAAATTTATTTATAAGGAGAATAATTTATGACGTTAAGATGTGACTTAGGTGAATTAATTACAGCAATGATTACCCCTTTCGATAAAGATAAGGCGGTAGATTATAAGTCACTTGAAAAAACTGTCAAACATTTGATAGAACAAAAGACTGATGCAATTGTTGTTTCCGGAACAACAGGCGAAAACCCAACATTAACCCATGAAGAAGAACATGAAATTTTATATTGCGTTAAATCAACAGTTTCAGGGCAATGTAAAGTAATTATGGGTGCTGGTTCAAATTCGACAGATACAGCAATTTCATCATCTAAAAAAGCTCAAGAACTAGGAGCGGATGCAATATTATCAGTTGTACCATATTACAATAAACCATCTCAACAAGGTATGATAGAGCATTTTGGCGCTATTGCAAAAAGCGTTGATATACCTATCATTCTATATAATATTCCAGGAAGAACTGGGGTTGATATGGCTCCATCAACAATTGCATTTTTAGCAAAAGAATATTCAAATATAGTTGCTGTTAAACAATCAAATGCAAATCTAGATTTAATTTCTGAAATCAAAATGTTAGCCCCAGATGACTTTGCAATTTATTCTGGTGATGACAGTTTAACATTACCAATGCTTGCCCTTGGAGCACATGGTGTTGTATCAGTTGCTTCACATGTTGTTGGAAATGAAATAAAATCTATGATTCATAATTTCAAATCGGGTCAAAATAATGCAGCTTTAAATATGCATAAAATATTATATCCGTTATTCAAAAAAATATTTGTTGCACCAAACCCAACTCCAATCAAAGCATTATTATCAAAAAGTGGCTTAATTGAAAATTATGTTAGAAGACCATTGGTTGAGGTTGATGAACAAACAAGATTAGAACTTGTTGAATGTTTAGAAACAGCATTGAGTCAATTAAACAACTAATTTTAAAAGCATTTATAAAAATGTGCAGTAATTATTTATTGCACATTTTTTGTTATGTAAAAAAATGTGTATAAGTTTAGATGACATTACGCAATTAATTTGTATTAAAAATATGTTTTTGATAATATTTTTTTAAATTGTGTATTAGAAATTTGGAGGATGATTAATGCAAAAACGCGTATGGCTTTTCAAAGAAGGCAATGCAGATATGAGAAATCTTTTGGGTGGAAAAGGCGCAAACCTTGCAGAAATGACAAATTTAGGTCTACCTGTACCACCAGGATTAACAATTACAACTGAAACATGTATGGATTACATCAACAACGGCAATAAAATGCCAGAAGGCTTGATGGATGAAGTTAAAACAGCACTTAAAGTTGTTGAAGAACAAAAAGGTCAAAAATTTGGTGATGCTGTTAACCCATTATTAGTTTCAGTTAGATCAGGTGCTAGAGTTTCAATGCCTGGTATGATGGAAACAATCTTAAACTTAGGTTTAAACGACCAAACAGTTGAAGCAATGATTAAACTAACAAACAATCCTCGCTTCTGCTATGACTCATACAGAAGATTTTTAACAATGTTTGGCTCAGTTGCCTGGGAAATGGATAGACAAAAATATTTTGAATCAGAATTAGAAAAAGTTAAAGAACGTGAAGGTGTTAAAGAAGATACTGAAATTTCAGCAGAAGGTTTAAAATCTTTAATCCCTGTTTACAAAAATATAATCAAAGAAGTTACAGGAAAAGAATTCCCACAAGATCCATACGTACAACTTCAAGAAGCTATTGAAGCAGTATTCAGATCATGGAATATTCCTCGTGCTGTTGCATACAGAAACATGAACAAAATCGACCACAATTTCGGTACAGCAGTAAACGTTCAATCAATGGTATTTGGTAATATGGGTGATGATTGCGCAACTGGCGTATCATTCACAAGAAACCCTGCAACAGGCGAAAATAAATTCTATGGTGAATATTTAACAAACGCACAAGGTGAAGATGTTGTTGCTGGTATCAGAACACCAAAACCAATTGCAATGTTGGAAACAGAAATGCCTGATTTATACAAACAATATGTAGATATCGCTAAAAAACTTGAACTAGGCTACAAAGATGTTCAAGATATGGAATTTACAATTGAAAAAGGTAAATTATATATTCTTCAAACAAGAAACGGTAAAAGAACAGCTGCTGCTGCAGTTAAAATTGCTGTTGATATGTGCGAAGAAGGCATTATTTCAAAAGAAAGAGCAATCCAAAACGTTGATCCATACACAGTAAATCAAATTTTATTACCATGCTTTGATGCAAAAGCTATGGAAGAAGCTAAAAAAATCGCTACAGGCGTAAATGCTTCTCCTGGTGCCGCTGTTGGTAAAATCGTATTTGATACAGAAGAAGCTGCAACACGTGGCGAAAGTGGCGAAAAAGTTATCTTGGTTCGTGTTGAAACTTGTCCAGACGATATTCACGGTATGGCTGTTGCACAAGGTGTTTTAACACTACGTGGTGGTGCAACATCACACGCAGCAGTTGTTGCAAAAGGTATGGGTAAACCATGTGTTTCTGGTTGCGAAGATATGAAAATCGACCTAGCAAACGAAACATTAACTGGCGCAGATGGTACAGTTTACAAGAAAAATGACATCATCTCTTTGGATGGCGGAAAAGGTATTGTAATGGCTGGCGAAGTTAAAATGGTTGAAGCAAAAATTGACGACAACTGGAATAAATTCTTCTCTTGGGTAGATGAAATTAGAACTATGAAAGTTGAATCAAATGCTGATACTCCAAAAGATATTGTTAATTCTTTAAAATTCGGTGCAGAAGGCGTTGGTTTATGTAGAACTGAACACATGTTCATGGATCCCGAAAGACTTCCATGGGTACAAAAAATGATTATTGCTGGAACCGCTGAAGCAAGAAAAGAAGCTTTAGCTAAACTTCTTCCAATGCAATACGCAGACTTCTATGCGATGTTCAAAGAATTAGGCGATAAACCATTAACAGTTCGTTTATTAGATCCACCTCTTCATGAATTCTTACCTTCTAAAGAAGACTTAATTGCTGAAGTTGCTACTTTAAGAGCTCTAGGCAAAGATGCAAAAGAAAAAGAAGAAATGCTTCATATCGTTGAAAGCTTATCAGAATCAAACCCAATGATGGGTCTTCGTGGTTGCCGTCTAGGTTTAACATATCCTGAAATCAACGAAATGCAAGTTAGAGCAATCTTTGAAGCATGCTGTGATCTTAAAAAAGAAGGTTACAAAGTTCAACCTTGGGTTATGATTCCTCTAATCGGTCATGTTAACGAATTAAAAGTTGCCAAAGAAATTCTAACTAGAGTAGCTAAAGATGTTATGACTGAAAAAGGAGTTGAAGTTGAATACAAATTTGGTACTATGATTGAAATTCCTCGTGCTGCAATCACTGCTGATGAAATTGCAGAACATGCTGAATTCTTCTCATTTGGTACAAACGACTTAACTCAAATGACATTCGGATATTCTCGTGATGATGCTGAAGGTAAATTCTTAAATAGATACGTAGAACAAAAAATCCTTCCATCTAACCCATTTGAAACACTAGATACAAAAGGGGTTGGAGCATTATTAGAAATGTCTATGGAAAAAGGTAAAAAAGTAAATCCTGCTTTAGTTGGCGGTGTTTGCGGAGAACATGGTGGCGATCCTGATTCAGTTAAATTCTGTCACAAAATTGGCTTGAATTATGTTTCATGTTCACCATTCAGAATTCCTCAAGCAAAACTTGCTGCAGCTCAAGCAGTAATTGAAAACAAATAGTTTTTCAAATCATAAAAACACCCTCTAAATCAGAGGGTGTTTTTTACTACAAATGTTTTATTAACTATTCTTTTTTTGACATATAATAATATTATGGAAAATGTACAAGAAAAATTAAATAAAGCTATTGATTTAATAAATAGCGAAGACTTTAATCAGGCACAAGTCCTTTTAAATGAAGTTATTCAAATTGATGAAAATAATATAGAAGCATATAAAAATCTAGGATTGTGTGAAGTCAATTTAGATAATCCACCAGCAGCAATTGAAGCTTTTGAAGCAGCTGTAAAACTTGATAAAAATGATGCATTAAGCTTGTTTTATTTAGCAAATTGTTATTCAAGAACGGGCGAAAAAGAAAAAGCAATAGATAATTTTGAAAAAGTTATAACACTAAGACCAGATTATCTAGATGCATATAAAAGCCTTGCTATGATATATATCGAATTTTCACAAGTAGAAAATGCAATAGAAATAGCTAAAAAAGCAATTGAAAATGAATCAATTGAAAAGGATTGTTCATTATATTATGTGATTTCAACAGCATACATGCTAAAAAAAGATTATCTTAATGCAATGAAAAACCTAGAGCTTGGTTTAGAATTAAATCCTGAACATTTATTAATAATGAACAGCCTTGGTGTTTGCTATATGAATGTAGGCTTATATGATAAATCAGAAGAAGTTCTTCAAAAGGCATATGAAATAGATAAAACAAATTCATTAACCGTATATAATCTTGGAATTTATTTTGAAACAACAAGAAACTACAAAAAAGCTCTTGAATTTTTCCAAAAATCATATGCAATAGAACCAAGCATAACAATGCTTGCAACATTAGCAAATTGCGCTCTTAAGGCACAAGAATATTCAACAGCAGCAGCCTTATATCAAAATCTTGTTATGGCTTTTCCAAATAACTCAAATTATAGATTAGCATACATTGAAGCACAAGAAGCAATACGCAATTACAAAGAAGCTCTTGATAGTGTAAATCAATTGCTTTCTCTTGACGATAAAAATATAAACCTAACTAAAAGAAAAGGTGCCCTATTAAGAAAGATGGGCTTCAATATAGAATCAATTGAAACATTTGATATATTAATTAAACGTGGAAAAATTGATGTAGAAATATATTACAATCTAGCATTCAATTATATCGAATTAGGCGATTTTGATAACGCAAAAGAAATGTTTAAAAAATGCATTACACTTGAGCCAAATAATCCATACGTACATAAGGACTTAGGTGTATTATATTTAAAAATGAATTGCTATGAATGGGCAATAGAAGAAATAGAAGAAGCAATTAAACTTGAAAATGATGTAGCAGAATTTCATTATTCAAGAGGCGTTGCGTTAATGATGCTTAGCAGAATTAAAGATGGAATTGACGCATTTATCACATCTTTAAAACTAGACAATGAACAACCGGATTGTCTTGCATATTTAGGCTATGCATTTTTATTGGAAGGAGATAATGAAAAAGCTCTTGAATCATTACAAGCGGCACTTCAAATTGCACCAGATAATTTCTTGGCAAAGAATCATATGGCAAAATATTATTTCCAAAATAAAAAATATGAACCAGCAAAACAATTCTTATTGGATATAATTGAACAAACAAAAGATGATGAAACAATAAATATGCTTGGCATTTGTTGCATGGAGACACAAGAATATGAAGATGCCTGCGGATTATTCTCAAAATTAATTCCAGATTATCCAAAAAACCATATTCTTTTAGTAAATCTTGCAAAAAGCGAATACAAAACAAATAAAATTAACGAAGCAAAAGAACATTTAAGACAAGCTTTAATGATATATGATGATTACAAAGAAGCTCTTGATTTGTTAGAGGAGATAAATAGTGGAAAATAAAAAAAGAATAATGTCTGGAATGCGCCCAACAGGCAAATTGCATCTAGGACACTATCTTGGGGTTATTAAAAATTGGGTTAATTTGCAAGATGAATACGAATGCTATTTTTCTATTGCAGATTGGCACGCATTAACAACCAAATACAATCAAACACAAGACATGAAACAAAATGTTCAAGATGTTTTATTAGATTGGTTATGCTCTGGAATAGACCCTGAAAAATCTACAATTTACTTGCAATCATTAGTTCCACAGACTGCAAGTTTGCATATTTATCTTTCAATGATTACTCCTCAAAATTGGGTTGAAAGAGATCCAACTTTAAAAGATTTGGCAAAAATAATGAATCAAGAAAGAGAAAATATGTCAAATCTCCCATATGGCTTATTTGGCTATCCAGTATTAATGACTGCAGATATCTTAACATTTAATGCACACTTGGTGCCTGTTGGTATAGATCAAGTTGCACACGTTGAATTATCAAGGGATATCGTTAGAAGATTTAACAATATCTATGGAGTTGAATACTTTATAGAACCACAACCAAAACTAACAAAAGTTCCATTATTGAAAGGTTTAGATGGAAACAAAATGGGTAAATCTTTTAATAATGATATCAAAATATCAGATACTGCAGAAATTACTCAAAAGAAAATAATGTCTGGAATTACAGATAGAAACAGAATCAGAAAAGATGACAAAGGCAATCCTGATAATTGCGAAGTAATTTTTGACTATTGGAAAATTTTTGGCACAGAAGAGGAAGTCAATGAAATTTGTGAATGCTGTAAATGTGCAACAATAGGTTGCGCAGATTGCAAAAGAAAATTAGCAGCAAAAATAAATGAACAAATGGCACCATTAAGAGAAAAAAGACAAGAATTAGAAAACAATGAAAAACTTGTAAAAGAAATTTTATATGAGGGCTCTAAAAAAGCTCAAATTAAAGCTCAAGAAGTTCTTGATGGCGCAGTTGAAGTTATAAAAATGTATAAATAAAGGAAAAAATAATGGATATAATTAGTATTTTTGAGGAATTAGTTAAAATTCCATCTCCATCTTTAGGCGAATATAATGTTTCGCAAAAAATTATGGAATATACATACAACAATGGAATTAATGCATATTATGACGATTATCAAAATCTAATTATAAAAATTCCGAGCAACTGCGAAGGCAAAAAACCTTTATTATTATCAGCTCACATGGATGTTGTTGGAAATTCAAGCCCGATAAATATCAACTATAGCGATGATAAAAAATATATAAAAACAGACGGTACAAGAACTTTAGGTGCAGATGATAAAGCAGGAATTGCAAGTGCTTTAAATCTAGCAATATATTTAGCAAAAAATCCTCAAATTAAACATGGAGGGCTTGAAATTGTATTTACTCGTGACGAAGAAACAAATATGACAGGCATAAATCATGTCAATTTTAAAGATTTAGAAAGTGAAAACGTATTAGTTTTAGATTCAGATTCTTTGGGTAACTTTGAAATTGCTGGTGCTGGCTATACAAAACTAGATATTGAAGTTACAACAAAATTGGGCGGTCATAGTGGCAACGATATTCAAGACAAAAAAAGATACAATGCAGCAAAATTAATTGCTGATTTAGTTTCAAAACTTCCAAATGGAGTTTATAAAATAGAAAATGGCTTCACGATAACATCATGTAATCTTGGCTCAATAATTGCTGGCGCAACAGATATCGGCATAGAAAGAATATTAGATCAAGAAAATATCGAAAAGCCATACTCAAAAACATTAATTTCTTTATGCGCAGATAATGTTATTAATACAAAAGCATATGCGCATTACTCATTAAGAAGCTCAAACAAAAAATATGAAGATGAATTAATAGCCAAATTCAATAAACAAATAGAAAAATTTAATAAAAAATATAAAGACTTAGCGCAAGCTACTCTTAATTCAAAAATCCATATGCTTCCATTTGAAAAATCGCCAAACCAAGAAATGGCGCAAATTGCAAAAAAAGTAGGCAAAAACATAAATCTAGATGTTAAAATTCAATCTTTTCATGCGGGGGCAGAAACGCATATCTACGCAAACAAAACAAACAAATTTGATAAAAAATTCAAACCTGTTTTAGTTGGAGTTGCAAATATTGAATCAATGCATTCACCAAATGAAAAAATGGAAATCGAAAGTTTAAAAAAAGGATATGAATTTATTAAGGAAATTTTTATAGCCTATAATAGTTAATTGTTGCATAATTTAAAATTTCCTTGTTTTGAAAATATGTTTGTGATAGGTTTACAATATATACTTATCACCAAAGGAGAAAAAATGAAAAAATACGATTTATTCACAATAATCAAACCTAATTTAGATAACGAAGAAGCTGATAAAGTTGTTGCTAAAGTTGAAGAAATTATCGCTTCATTAGGCGGAAGTGTTATCGATACAGACAAAATGGGCAGAAAAAAACTTGCTTATGAAGTTGCTGGTTTTACAGATGGCTTTATGGTAAACCAAGTTGTTAGCGTACCTGCTGATAAAATTGTTGAATTAAAAAGACAATTAAAATTAAACGATTCTGTTATCCGTGTTATGTTTACAGTTAAGGAATGTGCATAAATGACATTAGCTAAAGCATTTGTAACTGGTATAGTTACCAAAGCTCCAGAAAAAAGATTTACTCAAAATGATATGGCAATAGCTGGTTTTACAATCAATATTGACCAAAACAACGAAGCTCTTTTAAGAGTTGTTGCTTTTGGACAATTGGCTGACAATATCGCTTCAACAATTTCTCAAGGAGATAGCGTTGCAGTAGAGGGTAAATTACAAGTTAATTCATTCAAACTTCCAAACGGAAAAGATAAAAAAATATTTGAAATTCAAGCAAATACGGTTGAAAAAATGAGCCAAGGCACAGCAATTTCTCAACCAATTTCAAACCCTAATGAAAATCTTGTTACATTTAATCAAGATGAAATTGCACAAGATTTAATTGATGAAGATGAAATTCCGTTTTAAAAACGTAAAATAGTACTAAATTAATAAAATACAAAGAAAAGACCCAAGGTCGAAATAAAAAACTAGAAAAGGACATAATTTAAAATGGCTAAAGATTTAAAAGATGTTAAAAAGAAAAAAAATTGCACATTCTGCAATGATAAAATTGACACATTAGATTATAAAGATGCATCTAAATTAAAAAGATATTTATCAGAAGCAGGAAAAATTCTTCCAAGAAGAATTACTGGAACTTGTGCAAAACATCAAAGAATGTTATCAAATGCTGTTAAAAAAGCTAGAGAATCAGGCTTAATGGCATACGTTTTTGAAAACTAAATTTTAAAAACATAAAAAAAGACCGACAGAGATGTCGGTCTTTTTTTAGCGCAAATATTAAGAAATGTTACATATATATTTAATATAGGCAATTTAAATAAGTAAATATACTTTATATATATGTAAGACATAAATACTTCCCCTTGAAAGCAAAAGCTTTTTAAACACACAAAACAACACACTTAACACACTAACCTTTTCACACGAGAATCAAGCAAAAAGATTTTCA
>JAFTXY010000009.1 GCA_017461425.1 Candidatus Gastranaerophilales bacterium
GCTTGGTTCGGGTACGGTTACGTGCTCGTCGCCTGCTCATCGCAGCCGTCGTCGCACTGCACACACCTTTGCCCTCACCTTCGCTTGCCAAGCTGACGCTAGGCTCGCTTGGTTCGGGTACGGTTACGTGCTCGTCGCCTGCTCATCGCAGCCGTCGTCGCACTGCACACACCTTTGCCCTCACCTTCGCTTGCCAAGCTGACGCTAGGCTCGCTTGGTTCGGGTTATTCAAAATAGCCGACATAGTCTAAATTGCGATATAAACCACAATAATCTAATCCATATCCAACTATAAATTTATCATCTACCTCATATGCTACAAAATCTGGTTTTACATCAAATTTTCTAGCGCACTTTTTATCAAACAAAACTGCCAATTTAACATCATTGGCTTTACAGTTATGAGAAATAAATTTAATTAAAAAATCTAAAGTTAAACCTGTATCAATTATATCTTCGACAATTAAAACTTTTTGATTTTCAAAACTAGGAAGATTTAAATTAATGGTTTTTATTTTTCCGGAGGTTTTTTGCGCATCTCCATAACTAGATAAAGAAACAAATTCCATCTTAATTGGCATTTTCAAATATTTAGAAAGTTCCGTATAAAACATTACGGCACCTTTTAAAATGCAAATTAAATTCAAGGTTTCATTATAATCATATTTTGCATTAATTTCATCAGCTAACTCTTTTATTCTTTTACTGATAGATTGAGAATCAATTAAAACCTTTAAATCTTTAATATCTTTATCCATTACTATCCTCATAATTTTTATTTTCAATATAATAAATTTTATTCTTTTTTATTTTCAAAAACAACTCTTTATTAACAGAAATTTGCGAGTTTGTGTTTTCAAGAATAAAATCATCAAATTTTTTGATATTTTTATAATTTCTATATTTTAACTTAGGTCCTACAAAATCATTCAAAAATTCATAGCGCAATGATTTCGAAGCTAGTATGTATTTTTGTCTATCAAATGAATTATCAAATAAAATTTGCTTTTTAAATTTATCTAATACTTCGTCTACAATTTCTTTTGTTAAAATTGATGTTTTAATTAAATTTTCAATATTTGAAATATAACTTGGATTAATTTTTTCAAATATTGGCAAAATTTCTTTTCTTATTAAATTTCTTCTATATTTTACATCTTCATTGGATGAATCAATCATATAATTTTGATTATTTTCACTTAAGAAAGTAAGAATATCCTTTTTTTCAACATTCAACAAAGGACGATAATAAATATCTCTTCTTTCAGGAATTGAAGTTAGCCCCTTAAAAGATGTGCCTTTAATGACTCTATAAATAAGCGTTTCAATATTATCATTTTTATTGTGAGCCAAAAAAACATATTGGGAATTATATTCTTTAGCAACTTTATCAAAAAAAGCATATCTTAAATCACGAGCAACTTCTTCTGTTTTTATAGAATTTTCAGGCGCTTTTTCAATATAACATTTTAAGAAATTATTTTTTGCAAAATCAACTGTAAAATTTTCCTCTAAACGTGCTTCTTCTCTCCACCCATGGTTAAAATAAGCTAATATAATATCTAAATTATATTTAACCTTTAATTGATTTAAAATTATTGCCAAAGCACAACTGTCAGGACCAGAAGAAAAACCCAAAACAACAGGTGTGTTTTGGATTTCGTATTTTAATAAAAATTTTTCTACTTCATTAATCATAAATTATGAAGGCAAATCCCCTTTAACATCAGCAACTTTAGCACCATCTAATTCAAATGCTTCACATAAAACTTGAGCTGCTAAATCAGAATATTGTTTTTCAACCAAACAACTAATCTTAATTTCACTTGTTGAAATCATTTTGATATTAATATGTTTTTTTGCTAAAGTATCAAACATTTTTGCAGCAATACCAGGTCTATCTATCATGCCAGCGCCAACAATAGAAACTTTAACAATATCTTCATCCATATGGATTTTACTAGCATTTAAAATTTCGTTAATTTTATCTGTAATTGCATTAAATTTGTCTACATCGCTTTTAGAAATTGTAAATGCAATATCATTCGTATTTTGAGAATGTCTTGCATAAGATTGGATAATCATATCAACGCTCAAATTTTGACTAGCAAGTAAATTAAATAATTTTGCTGCATTACCAGGTCTATCTTCTATATCACATATAACAATTCTTACTTGAGAAGTATCACAAGCTAAACCTGTAACAGGTTTTATCATTTCCATATCATCCACTCCTATAATCAAAGTTCCTAAATTATCTAATTTAAACGAGCTTCTAACTCTCATTGGCATATTTCTAAGTTTTGCTGTTTCAACAGAACGGGGATGTAAAACATTTGCCCCAACTCTAGCTAATTCAAGCATTTCCTCATAAGATATAACATCTAATTTTCTAGCAGTTTTTACAACTCGAGGATCAGCAGTATAAACTCCTTCAACATCTGAATAAATATCACATCTATCAGCATTGAATGCGCATGCAAGTGCAACAGCCGTAGTATCAGAGCCACCTCTTCCAAGAGTGGTTATTTCATTATCCTCGCAAACACCTTGGAAACCTGCAACAATTATTATATTCCCTTCAGACAATAATTTTTCAACTTTTTTTGTCTCTATATCAACAATTCTTGCGCACATATGACAATTTTCAGTTTTAATTCCAACTTGAGAACCAGTTAAGCTTATTGCCTTATGCCCTTTTTCTTGTATCGCCATAGCTAATAAGGACATGGAAATTTGTTCTCCTGTAGATAAAAGCATATCCATCTCACGAGGAGAAGCATTTTTTGTAATTTCATTTGCAAGCTTTAAAAGATTATCTGTTGTGTGTCCCATTGCAGAAACAACAACAATAACATCATTTCCGTTGTTTTTTTCTTTGATGACAGCATCTGCTACATTTTTTATTTTATCTGTATCTGCAACTGATGTTCCGCCAAATTTTTGTACTACTAGCCCCATATTCATACCTCATACACTAACTAAAGTGCAGTTGTTTAATTTCTTCAACTATATCTATACTGCCGAATTCTCTATCTATTTTATCACAAATTTCTCTAATTGCATCTTTTAAGATAGTATTTTCTGGCTCTTTTTCAAATTTACCAGACAAACAAAGCATTTTTATAACATTGTAATCTTTATTTTCTGATAATTCTTCTCTGCATTTTTCTAATCCATCTAATGCTTTATCAAACTTATTTAATTTTAAATATGCTTCCGCTATACCAACATATGCAATTTTTAATGTTTTATCTATTTCCAACGCTGCTTCAAACTTATCTATTGCACGATAAAAATCATTTGTTTTTAATAAAATTACACCATATTTTAAAACAACATCCTGGTTATATTTATTTATGTCGTATGCGCTTCTAATATATCTTAAAGCTTTTGCAGGCTCGTTAAAATTAGATAAATATGTCATTGCTAAATTTAAATAAATATCCTGATTTTCCCTATCATATTGGATAGATTTTTCCCAATATTTAACAGCATTAACCAAATCACCTTTATAATGATATGCACCAGCTATATTAAAATATGCTTTTTTGAGATTTGCATCAAGCGACAATGCTTTTTTATAATTATCGATAGCAACATCATAACTTTCTTGTTTCATTGCAATTTGCCCCAAATTATAATATGAAGATGAACAATCAGGGCGCAAAGAAATATTTTTACAAATAGCCTCTTTAGCTTCTTCTAATTTTTCTAATTTTATCAATGAATATGATAAACCATTATATGAAATATATTCATCATTTTTTAATTCAATTGATTTATTAAATTTTTGAATAGAATCATCCCATAATTCGTAATGTTGAAACGCAAGTGCCCAAGAATTATAGTATTTCCATTCTTTTAGACAATATTTTTCATATTTTTCAAAAGATTCTAAACAGTTTTGTTTATCATCTAAATTTAAATAACTTTCACAAATTAAAAGATAATTTTCGCACTTAGAAGTATTTAAACCTGCACTTTTTTTACAATATTCAATACATTCTTGATAATTTTCAAGCTTTAGTGAACATAATCCACATAAATGCAAAGCTTCTGTATGAAATGGTTCAAATGTAAGTATTTTTTTAAATTTTGTAATCGCACTTTTATACTCTTGCTCATCAACCAAAACTAAACCCCACATAAACAAAGCTTGCGCATTAACAGGGTCAAGTATGTAGGCTTTTTTAAATAACGTTTTTGCAACTTCTCTTTGGTTATTTTTAACAGAAAAAATACCATAATTTAAGTATGTGTATGGATTTGTTCTATCAAGCTTGAGAGCTTTTTCAAAAGCACTTTTTGCTAAATTGTTTTCATTTAATTCACTATAAACACCCGCTAAATACCCCCAAGCTCTTCCATTGCATTTATCAATTCGTACTGCTTTTTTAAAGTTTTTAAGAGCTTCTTCAAAATTGCCAGCTTGGGCATATGTAATACCGATATTTAAATATACTTCTGGGTTTGTTTTATTCATCATTACACTTTGGTTTAATTTTTCTAAACCAAGCTCTTTATCACCACTATTAATTAAAAACAAACCCCAATTAATATAGGCGTATGATGGCAATGCAGGCTCTTTAGCAATAAACTTATAATCATTTATTTTTTTATTAAAAAGCTCTGCTGAAGTAAATAATGTTTGAATATATTTAATAAATTTTGAAAACATATTACTCCATATTTACCAAAATATCAGCTATTTCTCTAATCGCCCCATTACCGCCATAATTATCAGTAATTTGCAAATTATTTACCTTAAATGGCAAAATTGGATTTAAATTTTTTGGCGCAATACGATAATCTACAAGCTCCATTGCGGCAATATCATTTATATCATCACCAATATATAAAACTTCATTTGATTTTAAATTGTATTTTTTCATTATTTCATCAAGAACTATTCCTTTTTGTCTTATTCCACCATGAATTTCAACAAGATTGAACTTATCTTTGAAATAATCTAAAATATTGCTTTTTTCACCTGAAATTATACCAAAATTAATACCCTTTTTTAAAAGCATTGAAACACCCATGATATCCTTAAAATTCATTCTTTTTTGAACTTCATTTTTTTCAGATATATAAATGGACCCGTCGGTAAAAACTCCGTCAAAATCACTTACAACAAATTTAATATCTTTTGATAATTGAAGCATTAAACTCTCCTTAGTTTCTTTTTGACTGGAATTTCACTATCATAAACTTTTTTTACACCATCACCCAAAAAATCATGAGTATTTCTAATATCTCTAACTAATTTTCTCAATCCTTCTGGTTCTAGACTTGCCGCTTGGTCTGACCCCCACATCGTTCTATCAAGAGTAATATGTCTTTCAACAGAACACGCACCCAAAACAACTGCAATTGTTGATGGAACTATACCTTTTTCATGTCCTGAATACCCAACAGGGCAATTATATCTTTCTTTTAATTTTGAAATCACCTTTAAATTAATTTCTTTGTTATCTGTTGGATAAGTTGATGTACAATGATAGATTATTGTATTATCTAGCCCAACAATTTCAATTGCTTTATCAATTTCATCTAATATTGACATACCAGTCGAAATTAAAATTGGTTTATTTGTTTTTTTAATATGTTTTAAAAGCTCGATATCTGTTATACAAGCTGACGGAATTTTATGAGCGCAAACATCAAACTGTTCTATAAAATCAACACTTCCTTTATCCCAACAAGAAGCAAACCATAATATTCCGATTTCTTTACAGTATCTGTCAATTTCTTTGTATTCTTCATAGCCAAATTCAAGACCATACTTTAAATCACCATTTGTATCCCCAAAAACACTAGGTCTTGGCATAGCTAGCTCTTCTTTTGTATATACTACATCAACTGTTCTTTTTTGAAATTTAACAGCATCACATCCAAAAAAATGTGCCATATTAATAAGTTTTTTTGCAGTTTCTAATGAACCATTGTGGTTAATTCCAATTTCTGCAATTATAAAGCAGTCTTGATTATCTCCGATTAATTTATCTGCAATTTTAACAACTTTTGTCATCTTTATTTCCACCTAATTCTTTTACACAATCAATATCGGTTATATATGTAATATTTGTTTGAGTAGCGCCAATTAATATATTTTTATTTCCAATTTTTACAACATGAAGATTTCTACCCTGACCAACAGGAGTTGTTGACAACACATCAGCTTTTAATAAATTTTCATCCGATGAAGTCAGCTTAACTCTAATTAATTTTTGATATAAATATCCTGTCAAATATATTAAAGCAACAACAGTAAACAAACCTAAAATCATACCGAAATAATTTGGCTCATAAGCTGTATTTTTTATTGTTTTTGCTAACTCATCATTTTCATTTGCTAATGCCAAAGTGCATAAAAAATTTAAGAAAAGAACTACCCTAATCAATTTACCCTCCAATATTTATTTTAACAATATCAGAAATAATTGGCACATAAGGTTTTTTACCAATTAACGCAAAAAATGATAAATATAAAACTAACAAAGTAACCAATAATCCACTCAGATTATAAGACAGAAACATTGGTGTATGATTAAAAAATATATCAAAAACTCTTGCAATTTTATTTACAAACGGAATAACGTTTAAAAAATTAATAGCTATGCTATATATTAAAGAAAAAATCGCCAGAACTACAGAAATAAATATTGCTTGATAAAGATTAAAACTCAAAAAAGGCTCTATGTGTTTTCTTGTTAAATTAGCAAAAACAAGCCAAACAATGCTAAAAATGCCAAAAGTAAAATATGCAAGAACTGAAATACATCTATCTAAAAAACTAATTCTCATATTTTCCTTTCAATTTATCGTTAATATATTTATTTAAAGTTTCGATATAAATTAATTTAATTTCATTATCTTTTGGCGATTGTTTCATTGCTTTTTTGTAATATTTAACTGCATTTTGATAATCATCAAGCATTACATATGTATTTGCAATAAATGTTGATATCTTTGGATTGTTAATTAAGATTTTTTGAACTGTTTTATAAACAAGCAATGCTTCTTCGTATCTTTTTTCATCAACCAAAATATTAGCTAATAATACATAGGCATTTGATTTTTCGGGTTCAATTTCAATCGCTTGTTTTAATAGCATAATAGCTTCAGAATTTTTCTTATCATCGCAATATGCAATAGCTCTACAAACCCAAGCAGAATAATAATTAGAATCTAATTGAATTGTTTTATCAAAATATTCTTGTGCCTTTGAATAATTTTTTAATGTTGCATATGTATTTGCAACACATAACATAGCTTTTGCATCATTAGGATTTAGCTCTAAAGCTTTTTGATAATTCATTAAAGAGTCTTCAATATTACCTAATTTTTGTTCTATATTTGCAATATTTATATAATTTTCGCTATTTGTACAATCTAAATCAATAGCTCTTTCAAAATATTTTTTAGACAATTGCAAATTATCTATATCTTGATATAAATAACCCATTGCGGTATAAATTTCTTGTCTTTCCGGACTTAATTCTAATGCTTTTTCATAATTAACTAATGCAGATTCAAAATTTTCAATTTCTGCATACACATTTCCTAAATTATAATAAGAAGCATAATTATCGGGTTCAACTTTAATTGCTTTTATATAACAATCAATAGCTTCTATATATAATTTTTTATAAAAGCATATACTCCCCATATTAATTAAAGCCTGATAATCATTTGGCTTTATCTTTAAAACTTCTTTATAAACATTTAAAGCATTATTTAAATCATCACTGCCAATATAATAATTTGCAAGATTAAAATAATTATCCACGCAATCTGGATTTAAAGTAATCTTTTGCTTTAATTCAGAAATAATATTCTCTCTAAACAATTTTTTTCTCCGCTATTAAATCAATTGAAAACTTTTGTGTTTTCAAAAATATATCTGCTTTGCGCTAATGCCATGTTTTTTAATGAACAAATTCCATCTTGTTCAGTCGTAATTACCCCAATAGCTCTAAGTCTATTTACAACCATTTCGTTTAATTCGCTCGCTTTAATAAACAATCCGCATTCACTATCACAATTAGCATTTTTAAATGGACAACTCTTCATAATAATATTATTATACACTAAACATTATTATTTGATATAATCAGTTTATGAAAAATATATTGATTGTTATAGATGACATAGAATACAAATATTACGAATTCAATAAACTTGTAACAAATTTTTGGCTCAATTGGGAATTTTTAAATAGAGGAAATAATGTTTTTATAACTCTTAAAAACAAATTATTTCAAAGAAACAACATTGCTTTTGCATATTGTTGGGAAACATCTATTCAAAATAATGATTTGATAAAAGAAAAAAATTCAAAAATATTTAATTTAAATGATTTTGATTTAATATTTTTTAGACCAGATCCGCCAGTTGATATTGATTACATCAATGCAAGTTATATTTTATCTTATGTTGATGAAAATAAAACATTTATAATGAATAGCCCAAAAGCCATTAGAGAAAAAAATGAAAAACTATATATTAATGAATTTCAAGGACTAATTCCAGATAACATTGTTTCAGCAGATGAAAAAATTATCAAAGATTTTCTTTTTGAGAAAAAAGAAATCATAATCAAACCAACAAATAGATGTTTTGGTTCTGGTGTTTTTTATTTGAATGATAAAGATAAAAACATCAATTCAATCATATCAAGCGCAACAAATAATTACAAAACACAAGTAATGGTTCAAGAATATCTGCCCGCAATAAAAGACGGAGATAAACGATTAATATATATTTGTGGAAAAATTTTTGATTATTGTGTAACAAAAGTTGCAACAAATAACGACTTTAAATTCAATGAACATAATCAAAATACTCTTAAATTTGCTCAGCTAACTCCAGCTGAAAAAGAAATTGAAAACAAAATAAAAGATAAATTAGAGCATGCCGGAATTTATATGGCGGGGTTGGATGTAATAGATGGAAAGATAATAGAAATCAATATTACAAGCCCATGCTTTTTTATTAATGAAATTAATGATATATTTAAAATACGATTTGAAAAAATAATCGTAGATAAAATTGAAAACTACATAAACGCACGAAGTAACAAGGTTTTAACCTTAAATTAACAATTTTAAACAAATAGGCAAACTTTTAAATTCAGAAGTTTTATATAGGTACCATGAAACTAAATATAAAAAATTCGCAATATAACAACCAACTGTTCAAGGACAGAAACCATATCCTGAACACAAATATGCTAGAAAAGCATAAAAATATAAGAGAGAGTAAAACAAATATAAACACGAACAGACCCGCGCAGGCTATAAGCTTTAGCGGGTCTGCAGTTTCTATTGTAGATAAATTTGTTAAAAGCAAAAAACTTAACAAAGTAATAAGCTTTGTAAACGAAAACGAAGTAACTTATAATGCAATAGCATCTTTGGTTCTTGCAGGTATGATAAAACCAATGATTGTTTTAAACATGCCAGGTTCAGAAGATAAAGATAAACAAATTGTTGCAACTAAAAACTTTTTACAATCATTTGTTGGATTTTTCATTACAAATACAATAGGTGGAAAAATTGTTAAAAAAGCTGTTGATACAATCAAAAACAACCTTAAACTCGTAAAATCAGACGGCGAAAAAGTTGAAATTGTGTCTGACGCATTAGAAAAAGCTAAAAAAATCGCTAAAAAAGATTTAATAAAAGAAAATACACGCTTCATAGATAAATTCAAAGCAGGAAAAGAAGCTCTAGTTCATGCTTCTGGCAGTTTAAAAGATAAAGCAAAAGCATTTTTTAATGGTTATAAATCTTTCAAACCTCAAATAAGCGAAGAAGCTATTTTAAATAGAGGAAAACAAATTGTAAGCAATCTTGAAAATTCTCATTTGAAAATTTTCCAAAAAAATCCTAAATTTATACAACAATTAATCGAAAGCGCAAAAGACAAACGTGCAAATTATACATTAATGAATTCATATGAAACTGTTTGGAAAAATTCATCAGGCTGGATTACAGCAATTATGAAAGCAAAAGTTTCAAGTATTTTATTACCAACTGTAATGGCAGCTTTATTTGCTAAAAAGAACCTTGAAAAACAACAACAAAAATCAAAAGAGGCATTGCAAAATACAAAAACAGATTCAACCCTATATACATCAAGCACATTTAAAAAAGAGCAAGAAAACTATAGGGCAATATTTAACAAAAATAATCTTTCTAAAAATATTAATTTTAAAGGAAAAGTTGGAAATATTTTAGCAGAGGGCCTTGCAAAAGGGGTTGAGCATATTTCATTTACAAAACCTGCAGAAAAATTCACCAAAGGTTTATTAAAGCTTCCAAAAGTAGCCGCAAAACCAGCAGCCAGAATGGGAGATTTAGAATCTGGTTTAATCACCACATATTGGGTTGTTAACACACATAATTCTAAAAAAATTGATCCTGACCAAAAACTTGGTCTTAATGTTCATACGATTCTTGTAACATTAGTTTCAAGTACTGTTGCATTTATTGTTGATACATTGCTTGACAAAAAAATGGATGAAGCAGTTAAAACATACGAAGAAACAATTTTAGATACGGCAAAACAAGCAGTAAAAGATTCTAATCCTAAAGAATTTATAAAAAATGCAACTGAAAACTTGTTTAACCCAAAAGAAATAGCATCTTCATTAATTGACGAAGCTGGAAACATATTAAAAGATTACGAGCTTGCAGACAAAGCTCTTGATTTAAGCACAGATTACAGAAGAAAACTTGGCAAATTTAAATCATTAACAGTATTTGTTATGATAGTTCGCTTCTTAATTCCTATTTTAATGGTTCCAATTAGCGGAAAAATGAAAAAGAAAATCACCGCTTGGAAAAAAGAACAAGATGCCAAGAAAACACAGAAAGCTTAAAATATAAAAAAATAATTAAGAACTATCCAATTTTTTAATTTTAGTTTTATTATATTATTATGAAATATAAAGATTATTATGAAATACTAGGTGTTCAAAGAAGCGCAACACAACAAGAAATTAAATCTGCATACAGAAAATTAGCAAGAAAATATCATCCCGATGTTAATAAATCTTCTGATGCACAAAATAAATTTAAAGATATTAATGAAGCCTATGAAGTTTTAGGCGATGAAACAAAAAGAAAAAGATATGATCAACTTGGCTCTGCTTGGAGTCAAGGAGCAGATTTTAACGTTCCGCCAGGATTTGAAGGATTTAATTTTTCAAATTTCGGAGGAGGAATGGGTGGCTCTCAAGGAGGGTTTTCTGATTTCTTTTCTGCAATTTTTGGCGATATGATGGGCCAACAAAAATCATCAAGAGGCGGTTTTTCTAGCTTCAACGATTTTTCAGGTTTTAATAATCAATATCAAAACCAATACACCCAAAACGCAAGAAGAACATCAAAAACTCAATCTGCAGATAAAGAATCGTTAGATATTATTCAAAATGTGATTTTAAATATAGACGATTTAATAAATCTTCCTAAAAAAACTATTACAATAACCGCTTTTCAACAATGCCAAGCATGTCATGGCTCAAAACAAGGCTTTTGTTCAAATTGTACTGGAACAGGTATTGAAAAAATTACAAAGAATATAACCTTTCAAGTTCCTAAACAAGTCAAAGAAGGACAAAAAATTCGTTTAAAAGGCGAAGGCAAAAAAGATGTCTATGGAAATGTTGGTGATGTTTATCTTGTTGTTAAAATTCAAGATAATAATTATGAAATTAACGAGTTTAATTTGATAAAAGATGTTGAATTGTTGCCATTTGAAGCTATTTTAGGATGTGAAAAGCAAATTGAAACACCTAATGGAAAAATAAAAATTAAAATTCCAAAAATGACCTCATCAGGTAAAAAGCTCAGATTAAAAGGGCTTGGCTTAACCAAAAAAGATAATTCAAAAGGCGACCTTGAGGCAAGAATTAAAATCATTCTACCAAACGAATTATCAAAAGAAGCTCAAAAGCTTTATGAACAACTTAAAGAAATTAATTCTTAATATTTATTAATACAAAAAGCAATTTTTTATATATTTTTTTCTTGATTTATATATCACAAGTATATATTAAATTAAGAGGATAAAATAAATGAGTAACAATCAAATTTTAGCGTTAAATTCAAATACGGCATTAAAATTTGACAAACTACCACTAAGCGTAAAAAATGAAATTTTTTCACCAAAAAACAAACTGGAAAGTATTTTTACACAGGAAGAATCAGAAACAAAACCAAACATAGAATACAAACCATGGGATTTTGGACAAAGTATCGAATCGAAAATTATATTAACAACAAAATCATTTCAAGACTATTTAAAGCAAATAACAGAAACAACAAAATATAAAGGCATGGGATAAAAAACCGAGTTCAATAACTCGGTTTTTTTATTATACTTTCCTCTATTATCAACTTGATTATAAAATTATATAATAATACAATAATCATAAAGATAATATAGAGGGAATTAAATGGAAAAGAATTTAAAATTCAAAAAAAGCACATTTTATATAGTATTAATACTAACAATAATTGGAATAGCTTTATGCTGTGAACTTAGCTATATATTTTACAAAACAAATTTCTTGCCAACATTTGCAAAAAGCTTTTGTGCAACTTCAGAATTAATTGATTGCGATGGAGTAGCCCAAACTTCTTATAGTATGGCTATGGGTGTTCCAAATGCACTATGGGGATTAATATTATATTTAGTTATATTAATGCTTTTATTTGTTGATAGAATACAATCAAAATTCCCAAGTTCAATTTTTAATGTATTTAAAAATCCGCAAAGCTATATTGCAACATTATCTTTATTAGCATTTGCAATATCAATACTTTTAGCTTTTATTTCCATTTATGAAATCAAAAAAATATGTGTATTATGCTTTGTAACATATTTTATAAATTTATTTATTGCAATTGCCGCAAACACAAAAAATTTCTTTATACATGACATAAAAACAACAATAATTGATTTTATTGACGGGGCAAAAAAACATTTCATCTTATTTCTAATAGTTTTAATAGGTTTTTCATCAACTCTTTATTATTTAAATGATTCAATGATTTTATCCCCAAAACAAAGACAAAACAAACAATATAAAGAATTTTTCCAAGCAAAAACAAACAAATATGCAATAAAAGGAAATATTTTGGGAAACAAAAATTCAAAAGTTGTAATCAATGTTTATAGTGATTATAACTGCCCATTTTGTAAAATTGTAAATATCATGCTTCACAAACTTGCAAAAGAAAAAGATGTTTTAATTAATGAAATCAATTTTCCGCTAGACACAACTTGCAATAAAAAAATAGGTGCAACTTTAATTGGACATGAAAGTTCATGTTTGCAATCAAGATATGCAATAGCAGCAAAAGAACAAGGTAAATTCTGGGGGGCTGCAAATGCGTTATTTACAAAACAACCAACAACAGAAGAAGCAATTATTAAAGAATTAAAACATCTTAAATTAGACGAAGAAAAATTAAAAAAGGACGCCTGGTCCAATAAAACAACTGAGGAATTATTAAATGATATTAATACTACCAATTCAAAAGGCATCAGTGGCACTCCTGCTTTGGAAATTAATGGAGTATTATATATGGGCGCTATGCCATATGATGTTTTAAAAGAATTTGTTGACGTTGCAAAAAAACGTGCAGAAAATAATGACAAACAATAATAAAAAAATAATACTACATGCTTGCTGCGCACCTTGCGCATCATATCCAATACAAAAATTAATTACAGATGGATTTGAGCCTGTAGTATTTTTTTATAATCCAAATATTTTTCCATATAAAGAATATGAAATCAGGCGCAATGAATTAAAAAAATATTGTATAGATAATCATATAGAATATTTTGAAGATAATTATGAAATAAAAAAATTCTATGAAAAAATAAAAGGTTTTGAAAAAGAACCAGAAAAAGGTAAAAGATGTGAAATATGTTTTGATTTAAGACTAGATAAAACAGCGCAATTTGCTTTAAAAAATAATATTAAAATTTTTACAACAACTCTGACTGTTTCGCCGCACAAAAACTCTGATATTATCTTTGAAATAGGACAAAAAATTGCAAAAAAATACAATCTTGAATTTGTGCAATATAATTTTAAAAAGCAAAACGGTTTTAAAATTTCAAGACAAATTGCAAAAGAAAATAATATGTATACTCAAAACTATTGCGGTTGCCAAATGAGCATAAGAAATTAAGTTAAACTTGCTTAATAAACCCTTGCAAACATTATTCTTTTTTAAGATAAATAATAAAAAGCGAGGTAAAATATGAAAATTTCTGCCATTTCCATTTTAAATTTTAAAAACGATTTTAAAAACAATTTTAATAAAACTAACTCAATATCATTTCAAGCTTATGTTCCAAAAGATGTTTTTGAAAAATCACCAAAAGAACAAAAAGATAGTAGAATTCAAGATATAAAAAATAACTACCTAGATCCACAGGATATTTATTCAATAGACAAAAGAGCATTCTCAAAAGATGTTATTGAAGCAACAGAATTTTATGCAAAAAAGAAAGATTTTGCAAAAATTATCGAATTATACACTATGCAAAATCAACAAGGTGACACAATTGCTCACCGTGCAGATGAATATATAATCGAAGCAATGAATGAGGCTCTTAAAAAACACCCACAAGATCTTGCAAGAATATACCAACAAGAAAATAATAAAGGTCAAACTCCTTTATTTTATGCAACTTGCGGAATTCTAGCAAGAGCAAACGAAGCATTAAAAAAACAACCAGAAGTTTTAAAAAATCTTTATTTACACCAAGATAGCGAAGGCAGCCTTGTAGCACATAAAATTAGCGATTATGGCATAAAACATATCCATGATGCACTTCAATCAGACCCAGAACTTATTCGAAAAATGCATTCAACGGAAAATAAGTATAAAAGATTACCAATACATGGAGTGGAGCCAATATATCTGGAAGAAGTTTTAAAAGTTCATCCAAACCCAGAAGAAATCATGCTACCTGGAAAAATAACACAAAAAAACGCATTAATTGACGCAATAAACCATGGACCACATCAAATCAAAAAATACTTAGAAATATTCTTACCTAAGCACAAAACACTTTTAAAAGACTTAATAATTACATCTGGCATAGAAGGCTGGAATTCAAAAATTATAAACTGCAAAGAAATTGTACCAGCTTTTGAAGATGAACCAAAAATCCTTGGCGAAATTCTAAAATCATCTGATTCAAATGGAAATTCTGCATTAAACTTTATGCTAGCTAATGAACTTGGAGATATAAAATATTTTCGAATTATCCATGAAAAAGTTGATAAAGAAACTTTAAGAGAAGCTTACAAAAAAACTACATTTGGATACCCTATAAGAGATTTAGGGGTTCAAGAAGAAGAAAATGCGTTAATACATGATGCTTTCGATGGACACAAAGAAGAATTAATCGAATTGTATTTAACTCCAGATAAAAACACTGGCAGAATAATTTCGCACGATAAAAGATTGTCATTGTACGAAGATGTTGTTGATTTAATGAAAAATTCAGAGGATTCTTTAAGAAGATTGTTCTTAACAACAGAAAACGAAGGAAATTTACCACTAGATTATGAATTTTCAAGCAGCAATGTACATAGATATGAAAAAAACCCTATTTTTGAAATATTTAAAGATAAACCGGACTTATTAAAAGAAATTATTTCTACAAAAAATAAAAACGGTTTACGTTCCTATCAATACTTAGAATCAAAAAAACCAACCGAGCATTTCTTTAGAAACATGTGTGAAATTTTTAAAGATGACAACGAGTTTTTAAAAGACATTCTAAGCAGAGATATACAAAGAGGGAAATTACCATTTTTGTTTGTCTTAAATGACGATGAAGATATTTCAAAATTATATGAAATCTTTGAAGACGATAAAGTAACTCTTAAAAGAATGAATTCTTTGCAAAGACATGTTTCATTTCCTATTAACGATAGCGTGCTCAAACTTCAAAAAGCATATGAAACATTTAGTGACGAACCAGAATTTTTAGCAAATTTATTAATGCAACAACCTTGCTATCCGCATTTAAAAGAGAAAGATTATGTTCAAAATTTCATCGAAACTGTTATCAAAGTAGCAACAAATCCAGAATTATCAATAGATAGAACCCTAGGACTTTGCTACGCACATATGCATCTTGACGAAAGAATTAAAGCAATTCATGAATATTTAATGAATTCTTAATGAGCGATAGCGAATTTAGAAAACAGAAGCCCTCTTGGGGTGTCTTTCGATAAAAAGATGGGAGTTGCAACAAAAAAGAGAGTTTCAATTTTTATTGAAACTCTCTTTAATACTTACTCCTGTTGAGTTTTCAAAGAAAACTCTTACGTCGCCTATCAAAAACAAAAAAGCCGATATTCAACATATCGACTTTTTTATGCTGGCTTCCGCCTTAAATATAGGATCTGGCAACGACCTACGCCCTAAATTTTCTTAATGAGCGATAGCGAATTTAGAAAATGGAAGCACCCTTGGGGTGTCTTCC
>JAFTXY010000010.1 GCA_017461425.1 Candidatus Gastranaerophilales bacterium
GCTTCACTCTTGGGGTACGATTTCGCACTCGGCACCAGCTCACCGCGGCTGCCGTCGTGCTCATACACCTATGCGCTCGTTTGCTCGTTAAGCCAAGTCTGGCTAAACTCGCTTCACTCACGTGTTCCATACAGGATTTGTGCTGGAGTTAATTCTTCCTGAACAGGTTTTCCGTTATAGCTTAAATTATCTTCTTGAGCTAAATCTCCGATTTTGTAAAACATTTTAATTAGCTCAGGGTGATAAATTAAACCTAATTCAGAAAAAATCTCTTTTAATTTAGGTGAAGCAAATTGACTATAAGCATCACTAGCAACAGTCATATATTCTCTCAATTTGATAGAACTATTACTTGGAATTTCATTATCTTCTTTAAATAATTGGTTGTATTTAGCTAAATTGTTTTCAAGCTTTGTTTCTTCGTCTTTATCATACATACTTTTTTGTTTTCTAGACATTTCCAAAGCAATATCTAATAGCATTTCAACTGATTCTTGTGAAAGATTTAATTTTTTAGCAATAGGCAAAAACTTAGCCTTTAATTCTTCATCCAAAGTAAAATCTTCTAAATTAGAGAACCTAGAGTAATCGTATTCATTTGGCATACCAAATAATTTTTCGTTTTTTGTATCTTTTAAATATATATTTTGTAATTGTTCTTGCATAAATATCCTTTCTATGTGTTATAATTTTATTGTTATGGAGGAGTATTAATGAAAAAGATTTTATTTTTAAGTGCATTATTAGGATTAATATTTATAAGTTCTCAAGCAGATGCAAATCAAATGAAATTTTATGAAGCAATTAAGACATGTGAGACATTTGAACAACTTGGCGCAATTCCATATAAATCACAAATTTTCGACATAAAAGTCAATATCGAAAAAAAGCGTAACAAATGCGTATACACAGAAAAAATTTTCCAAGGAAAAGACTATCATTTACTTACTTGCAACTTTAAAATGGAAGATTTGGACTACATTTCAAATTCTATGAAAAGATTCACAGAATCTTATCCAAAACAAATGGAAAAGAATAGAATTTTTGAAGCCAAAATGACAACTAATGCAGAAATTTACAACAACTACATTGCTGACCCTAAATATTGCACAATAACTAACTCGCTTAAGAAACAACAAGCTTTTTAAAATAATCTAAATTCTTTTTAATATCATTAAGAAAAATTTCCATTCTTCTTTTTACAAGAATGGTTTTTTCTTTTTCGTCAATTTTTTTATTTACAGAATAAAAATAATTAAAATCATCCTCAAGCTGCAAAATAAAATCGTATCTTTGTTTATCATCAAATTTTTGTAATAAAATTGCTGAATTTACAAGCTTTAATTCATCAATTAATGATGTTTTTCTAAAAGTTGTTAAAAGGGACTTATATCGAGTTAAAATATTGATATCTTTTAAATCTAATTTATTTTTATATGCCGATAAATCAAGTTTATTAAACTCGTCAAGATCATCTAATATCAAATTTCGCAATTTTAGAAATAATTTATAATCTTTTTTGGGTGTAGCATTGTTTAAATAATCGGAATCTTGCTTACTGATTGCAGATTTAAAATCTTCTTCAAACTTTAATATTAAAGCCTTGAATTGAAGTTCATTATATTTTTTTATTTTCGATATCCAATTAATTGCTTCTTGTGCTTTATTATAAATTTCGAATAATTTTTCATCATTATCCTTTGAAATCGAAGCCAAAATCAAAGAATTTTGAATAAAATTTTGATAAACATCCATTGCCCAAAATTCAAATTGAATTTTATAATGTTTATTTAATTCATCAACAAAAAATTCTTTTTTTGATTGGATTACAGAATCAATATTATGAAAATCAATATCTTTTTTTAAATTTAAAACTTCATTATCAAATTTTTCAATAAATTTTTCATAATTATCAATAGCATTTTTTGATTCTAACTGAATAAAGCCGTCATCAGAAAACAATAAATTACGAACTAATAAATCCAATTTATTAATAAAATCAATATAACGAGCGCTCAATATAACATTTTTATCAAACATTACTACCTCCTAAATTATTCCAAAACGAGATAATAACTCAGAACCATAAGAATCAACCCCGCCCATATTTTGGATAATTTGAGTACCTTGAGATAATACATCAAGCTGTTGTTTTTGAAGCATACTATTAGAATTTTGCTCACGAATTTTTTCTAATTCAAATGATGAAACTAATTGCGTTGGGCTAATATTTGCAAAAGTTGCATAATCTTCGATTATTTTTTCACCATTTAATTTAGATTTCAAAACAGGGTCAATAGCATTTGCGATATTAGAAACAAAAGTTGTAAATCTTTCAATACTAGAAATATTAGCGACTTTTTGAGCTTGAGCCAAACTAGATACAAATTCTATTTTAAGATTATTGTTTTTATATTCTTCTTTTAAAGGTTGCAGTATGCCAACACGAAGTTCTTCATCATAAATCCAATCCAAAATTTGTCTTAAAGCAGTATGAATTTGTTCTAATAATGGAGATAATAAGACCATTTTTTCTTCTTTTAATTCATTGACCTCGGTTGCCGTTCTGCCACGTTGTGCGGTTGATAAAATCATTGCAAATAAATCATTATAAAAGTGTTCTTTAATTGCTTGTTTTAATTCATCTTTTTCTTGCTTTAATTCCAAAACTCTTGGGTTTACTTCATAAACAGGAGTAATACCTCTTCCGTTTTCATCTTCTTCAATATAGGCACCTGGAACATCTGCAAGTTTTTTATTTTTTAAACTTGCAGGACCCTTGTATGTAGGACAAACAATTTTTTTAACAGCTTTTGCATATTCTTTAACCATGGTCATTAATTGCTTAACATCCGCCAAGGCATTAATTCCAGGAGATTCTTGAGGATAATCAATGTCGGATGAATAACCAGATTCAAAAACAACATATGGGAATTTTGAAAAACCTTTTATTGATAGGAATTCATTTTTTCCGGATAAAATTACAACTGAAATAAATTTTGAAAATTTTGAATTCAATCTTTTAGACTTATAAAATTTATTAGGTTCTATAAAATGAATTAATTCGTATTGTTTCAATGGGTTTTTAATTGCGACTTGCTGAATTTCAATAGGGCAATTTGAACCGAATTTTTCAACAATATTTTTTGCTGTTTCCATATAAACTCGACAAAATGTATCAATTTTACCTTTTGAATTTTTAGCATAAAAATATGAACCAATAGGAAGAACCTTAAAATTAACAACATTGTCATAATCTGACTCTAAGCTCATGCATCCAAATCCAAAAATACCAATTTGTTTATATATTTCAGGCAAGCATTGATAAAAATTTGAACTATACAAAATTTGTCTTGTTAGCTCTTCTTGTTTAGAGCACCATTTTTTCAAATAAAAATCATTATTTAAATCTATATTTGGAAGCTGAGTTTTAAACCAACGATTTGTAGGGCTTGTAGCACCTGACATCATTCCTGATGAAAAATTTCTAAGTGCGATTAATGGCGTTGAATCAATTATTTTTCTATTTTTTACAATTGGTTTTCTTGAGTTCCTTGCAATAAATTGAACACTTCTTGGAGAAAAATAATCAGCAAGCTCTTGCAAGTCAGGCTTTATAATGTTAAAAACATCCTCCATTTCTTTTTTTCGTCTTAAGAAATAATCGACTTCGTAAAATATCATTAGTTATTCTCCTAATAAAGTTTTTTTCTTATTGACAGAAGTATCTTCTAATCCCAACATAGAAGTTTTAATATTTTGTTTATAAGCAGATAGTTCTTTGTTATTTTGAGAATTTTTTGTAATATCCGCATCTGCTTCATGGATTTTTACAATATCCTCTTGAATAGTTTCTTTTGGAATTTTTGGTGTTGATGTTTTAACAAAACACATACATTTCTCCTTTCATTAATTAATCAAATGGTTCAAATTCACTCTCTACTATCGAATCAACCTGAAATGAATTTTGAATTAAGATATTAGAACAATAATTAATTGCATAAAGCGCCATCATGGCACAGTCAGCGAAATCAGGGCTTTCATTTTGCTCTTTTCTTAATTCTTTTTTATCTTGAATTGCAATTAAACCATTGGGTTTATAAGTCTTTTTTAAATATTCAAGCTGTCTTATTGAATTTTTATCTGTTAATTTTAAATAACCTTTTTCAAGATAATCTCTTAACGCTAAATACCCATCTGCTCTTGCATTTATTGCAAATTTTGAACAAGCTTTTTTTGCGCCACGAAACCCAATTGTTGAATTAATTATTTTTTGAATACTAATCCAAATTGGATAACCTAAGCCATCAGCATCCATAATAAGAATTTTGGGTTGCCATTTTGAATATAAAGATATTATTTTACCTTGAGTGACATCAGTATCAGATTCAGACCAACTAATTGTTTCTTTTTCAAGCCAAGTAGTACTATTTTGTTGAACAAATAATTTAGCGACACATAAATCAGCACCAGATGCCGACAAATCTACACTCATAACCGAATTAACAAAATAAGAAGAGTCAACTTCAATTTTTAGATTAACTGAATTATCAAGAATTTCTGATGTAATTAAATATTCATTATTGTTCATTAAAGGATATCCAAGCCAAATATGATTATAATCTGATATATTGGTATTTTTGGAAATTTCAGCTTCTTTAATAATTTTTTCATCTACAAAAGGATTATCAAAATAACATATATTAATGTGCAAACAATCTTTTCTTTTTGCGCAAAAATTATAAACAGAATCAAATCTTGTATATCTGTTCATTGTGAAGATTATTACAGAATTCTTTTTTCTAATTGTTGGAATTATGACATCTAAAGTAGGTTTTGTAATCGATTGAGCTTCATCAATCCAAAGAATATCAATACCTTCCAAACCTTTAATATTAACTTTTCCTTGTTCCCTAAAACCTTTGAAAAAGATTTTAGAACCAGTATTTTTATTTGTTAAGCTATCATTTTTTATTTCAAAATCAAGATTGTATTGATTAATTAAATCAATAAAAACGGTTTTAACAGATTCGTTAATAGAATTTTGAATCTCTCTACCGCAACATATTCTGACTCGACGATTTTCGCAAATATACAAAAGAAAACGGGCAGTGCTTTGTGTTTTTCCAGAAGCCCTGCCTCCTTCGAAGAGAAAATAAGAATAATGGTTGAAATGAAAAATAAAGGGATAGAGTTTAGGAGGGATGTTTAAAATTTCTGGCAAAACATAATTCATTATTTATTCAAAATCTTCTCCTATGTTAAGTTTTAATTGTTTGCCATCCAAAGTTATTTGATTCATTTGAACTTTGTTTAATGTTTTGATTTCTTTATTTGAGTACAAGCCTGCAATTTTTGCTTTATTTTCAATAGCTCTTAAAGCTGCAGAAATATTAGGATTTCCGTTTTTATCAATACAATTTAGAGCAATTTCTTTGAGTTCATCAAACTCCCTTAGAGCATCTTCTTGCGTATATTTATTTTCATTTAAGGAAAAGTTGCTATATTTAATCAGTGAATTATTTTTATCACTCATTTTCTATTTTTTTAATCAAAACTTTATTTCCGTAAAAATCGCAAGCATACTGTTCTATTGCAATAATTTTTCCATTTTTTTTAATTTCTATATTTTTCCCATATTTAAAACCAGATGGCGCTTTATATTTGTTTTTATAGCCCAAAAGTGTTGATGCTACTTCCTTTTTAAATTTTTCCTTTATCTTAACAGCACCGCCAGAATAAAAATATTGTTCATAAAAATTTTTATGTTCATTATCGCAATAGAAATATAATGCCATTTTTTTATTACAAATTGGGCAATTGGCAATATATAATCTTCTATTAACTTGTGATTCTTTGTCAATCAAAAACCAAATATCTTCAGCTTGAAATACACTATTACAATGACGCATAGATACACTTATCCTATATTATTTCGTCAGCCTCGTTTCTCAACCTCAATCAAGTGAGCTTAGCCAGACGTGGCTTAGCGAGCGCAGATTGAGGCAAAGGTGTGTGAGCAATGGTACAGCAAGCGATGAGCTTGGTGGACTATTGCAAAACCGTACCTCAATCAAGTGAGCTTAGCCAGACTTGGCTTTCACTTGGGTGATACAAATTTGAATTGTCCGAAAATTACTTTTTTAGATTAACATATGTTTTTTAAAAAAGCTCGTTTTTTAGCCAAATCTTGTAAGACCTTACAAAAATATAGTATTTTTGTTGCTATTTTTTTATTTTTATTTTATAATAACAAGGCGCAAGCTGTAAGCAAATTATGGCGCCTGTCGTCAAGTGGTCAAGACCTCGGATTGTGGTTCCGATATGCATGGGTTCGAATCCCATCAGGCGCCCCATATATCAAAATCAACTCCCCTATTGGGAGTTTTTTTGTTGGTCGCCCTCGGGAGCAATCGCTCCGCTTTTGCCCTCTTGAAAAATGCTCAATGGTTCGCATTTTTCTGCGGCAGAGTCATCAGGCGCCCCATATATCAAAATCAACTCCCCTATTGGGAGTTTTTTTGTTGGTCGCCCTCAGGAACAATCGCTCCGCTTTTGCCCTTATACATTGTCTTGCAGGTTGAGAATTTCCGACTTCAAAACGAGAATTTAACTCTCGAAATGAGAATTTTGGACAACTAGTTTTGAAATGTCGGACAGTTATTTTTGAAAACCTTTTTAGGAATAATTATTCCAATAAATTTTCTCAAATTGGTTCCTATATTTTGGAGGAGTTCCTACAAAGAAAACATCTGTTAACAATAGTATGAATTTATACAAGAATAAGCAAAAATAAAGGTTTTTATCGAAACTATGGCAACAAAAGCGTTTTAAAGAGTATCGACAGTACTTCAAGATACTGAAAAGAATAAGATTGATATACTACAATTTGCAAACAGCAAAAAACTAGGCAATGTAGAATTTATCGAAGAACATTGTTCCGGTCGAATAAGCTACAAAGATAGAAAATTAGGGAAACTACTGGAGTCTATGTATAAAGGTGATATTTTGATAGTACCAGAGCTTTCAAGGATTGCTCGCTCTGTTACACAAATACTTGAAGTAATAAAGATTACTAAAGATAAGGGTATTACACTTTATTCACTAAAGGAAAACTTCTCTAATGAAGAGGACTCAATTTCTGCCACTGTAACAAGTACGATTTTTGCTCTTGTTGCTCAAATTGAAAGAGAATTAATAAGCTTGCGTACTCGTGAAGCTTTGCAAGCTCGTAAAGCTCAAGGAGTAAAACTCGGTAGACCCCAAGGCAAAGGTAAATCAAAGCTTGATGCCCACAAAGACGATATAATAAAGATGTTATCTTTTGGAGTCCCAAAGACTCTTATAGCTAGGCAGTACAATACATCTGTAGGGAATTTATATAATTTTCTTGAAAAATCAAAATCCTAAAGACCTATGAAGTTAGGTCTTCATGGAGAATGTAATTTAAAAAGAAACAGGACAAGGATTTACTATGTAGCAAGCTCTTTCATATAATTCATCATAGGTTATGATTTCTACATTTCTACAATCACGTCTGTATCGCTCAAAAGTATTCGACTTAATCTTATCATTTATATTACCATTAGGATTTGGAATTTCTTTGCTATAATTACCAATGATAAAAACAACTTTAGAGTCTTGTACGTCGGCTTGTATTATTCTACCATCACTAGTAACAAATTCTTTTGAAGAATAGTTTTCAATTAAATCCTGTTTTTGAGCTAAACATTGACTAATCCCATCTATAAAATCAGAACTGAAAGACCATGTATTTGTTCTTGCAGTGCTTCTTCTAGCATTAGTAAATATTGGAGTAGTATGCTTTTTTAACTCTACTAGAGTAGTATATTTATCGATGCAAACAAAATCACTTATAGGAGAGCCATGTCCACTTGTATCAGGAGTTCCAATGTTAGCTTGAGGAATAATATCTCTTTGAAAAAATAATCTTAATGATATACCTGCAAATATCCAAGTATTAGTTTCAAAAAAAGCTTGCCAATCGTCTTCTGAAGTGTCGTCATCTTCGAGCAATGCTTTGAATGTTTCTAAAGATTTTTCTTTTGAAGTATCTAACAATCTTTCTAATTGTTGATATGACAAATCTTTATCTTGTATAAATTCTTGTATTGTTTGTAGTTGTTCATCCACCTCGAAGCTATTAAACGTATCAATTAATTGGTCTTTACTAATAACTTTGTACTTGTTTTCAAACTCTCCCAGTTCAATTAAGTCATTAAATCCTTGAATAAAAGAAATCATTTCCCAAAATTTTGAAGCAATATCCCCCTCTTTAAGTGATATATTTACCTTTTCTTTTGAACCATCTTGGACTTGAGAGGTTACGTCTGCTTTTAGCTTATAAAAAGTAGGACGAGCAATAAATTTATTAGACTCTCTATTCTTATAAAAAGTCCAACTGCAAAAAGTATTGACTCTAGGATTGTTTGAGAGTTTAAACTCGGTAACAATAGACATTTTATCGTCTCTTTTGTTAATATAACAGTGGTTACCGTCATTCGCCAAGCTTATCTCAATATCTCCCCAACTATCGCTATTTGTATCAAAGGATATTTTTTCAAAACCAGTAACAATATCTTCCCAATTAATTAGCATTAACATTATCCTCAAAGTTTAATTTAGGTAAGCTTTTGACGATTTTTACTGTCGCTACAGACAATGAAATTACACTCAGGAGCAGGTCAAGTATGTATCTCGGTTTTCCGTGTTCTTCTGCCCAGTCATTCGGGTCATTCTTAATTTGACTGTCTTTGTTTATAGTTACTTGATAACGATCCATTACCCATTCAATAGCACTCTTACCATTTACCACATAGTCATAAGCAACTTCAGGTATATTTGTTATTCTGATATACGGATTATAAATAATTTCAGACTTGTCTTCCTTACTTTTGAATCGCATTTTATCAACAGTAAATATTCCGCTTTCTTCTCCAATTACTTTTACTGTTGCAAGAGGAGCTTGGTCTTCATAGTTTAGATGTAATTTTGCCAAATCTCTGCCTGCATTAGAGAATGCCCAAAAATCTTCTACTTTATCAACCAATGGAATTCTTGGAAGCATTTTCTTTAAATCGGCAGCAAACTTGGTTCGATAATCTTCACTATGCAAGATGCCGTAAACATAATAGAAAATATCTTCTTTTGTTACCTTATGACCATATTTTTCTTTAGCAAGATTATGTATGAAGTCTGTTATACCGTCATGACGAATATATTTATCATTGTCTTCTTCTTGGTTTCCGAATAAAGATTGTTGTTGTGAGTTCTTCTTCTCATTTTCTTCATACCAATATAGAGGAAAACTCTGTGATTTTTCTATCATATCTAAACAAGGAATACTATTAACTATTAATGAAGAAAAATCCTTATTAGACCCTGTTCCTGAAATGGAAATACAAATATTCTCATGCTTATTTGTTGGGAATATTTTGGGTAATTGATAAAGCATTTCATTAAAAGAATTATCTATATAACCATTTTGTTTCACAAAGGGTCTATAAATACCTTCATATATTTTGTCAGGGTTAAATCGGCATTCTTTATTCAATTTTAGGCTATTTTTTAATGCTCTTGACCAACTGATTTTTGTACTATCAGTATTTATAAATTCTTCAACTTCAATTTCTCTATTGTTTAAATAATCAATTCTTTGCGAATTATAGAAATTTATAGTATTTTGCATGTTAATTATTAATTGTTCTTTTGAAGAATTGTAACACCAAGCATCACGACTAGTTACAACACCCCCCGAATATATAGAGAAAAATTTATTTTTATTTGTAGCATCTTTATCACCTATTGTCGGATATGTTCCAAATAAATCACTTCTCTGATTTAACCAATCATTGTGTTCATTTGGTTTAAGCATTGTTGGTTCAAATTTTGGCGATAATACAGAACCAACATTTTTAACTATATCAAGTTTTTCTTCTCTTGATAAATAATCACCTATATCATGGTAATATATTGTTACTTTTTCTTTTTTGTCATTAGGATTCTTTACAAGTAAAGTTATTGATATAGGTGTTCTGCTACCCTCACCAAAGACATTACCTTTTTCTTTCCTTCTTTGTTCTCCTGATGTTCTTGCATTACCTCTTAAATTATATACATAAACAGAAGAAAATTCAGTCTCTAAACAATGTCGGAAGCCATCCATACCATTTGAATCCAACCAACTACCATTAGATACATAGCAAATAATTCCGCCATTTGAATTTAACCTATCAGATGCCCATCTAAATGCTTTAATATAACTATCGTATAGTCCTTTATTTAGAGTTGCATTAGAGTACCTAACATATGTTTCTGAAATCTTGGAATCTAATTTTTCATATTTTTGATTTTTTGCATTATCATTTTCTGACTTTTGACCGATTGAATATGGTGGATTACCTACAATAACTGTAATAGGAGTCTCTTTTTGTTTTCGTACTCGTTTTACGTTACGAGGGAAGAATTCTGACGGTATCTTTTGTTGGTCTTCTTCTCCAAGTTGGAAAGTATCCGTTAAACATATACCCTCAAAGTTTTGGTATTCTCCTTCTTTAGCTCCGATTAAATCATGGTATGTGTTTTCAATGTTTATGGACGCTATATAATATGCTAACAGGACTATTTCGTTTGCATGAAGTTCCTCTTCATATTTACGTTTTAGGTCTTCTTTTTTAATACGTCCTGACTGAAGTAGTCTTGTAATAAAAGTACCAGTACCCGTGAACGGGTCAAGGATATGCACATTTTTATCTGATATATCTCTGTTGAATTCTTTTTTCAGTACGTCAGCTACAGAGTTGATAATAAAATCAACAACTTCAACAGGAGTATAGACTATGCCCAGTTTCTCAACTACTTTAGGGAGTGCCGTTTTGAAGAATTTGTCATACAATTCAATAATGACTTTTTGCTTACCCTCAGCATTATCTATACCTTCGCAACGTTGTCTTACGTCAGCGTAGAATTTTTCTAAGGTTTCAGTTTCTTTATCAATAGCGTTTTCGTCAAGTATATCAAGAATTTTCTGCATAGCTATTGAAACAGAGTTATTACCGATAAAGGAATAATTTTCAAACAGAGCTTCAAATACAGGACGTGTGATAATATGCTGAGCTAACATTTCAATAGCTTCTTCCTGCATAATGTACGGGTTAATATTTGTATGCAGACCGTCCATAAATTCTTTGAAATCGGCTTTGTATTTTTCGTCTGCTACAATACGGGTAATTCTATCCACGTGTCTTTGTGCAATCTGAGCTATATCTTTTGCCCACTGTTCCCAGTATTTACGGCTTCCGACTTTTTGAACCATACGGGCATATATTACACTTTGAAGTTCCCCAAATTGCATGGTCAGTTGTTTTACGACATTATCAGAGAGCTTCTCTTCAACACGTTCACGTTTATTTGTAGCAGAGTCTTTAGCTCCACCATCGTCTTCATGTCTAGGGACGCCACCGACAATAACAGTGCCATTGTCATTCGGGTTCTTTTTATTAAGGTCAATCTTATTTATCATAGCATTGAACCTGTCATCGTGTGCTCTAAGTGCGTTCAAGACAGTCCAAACAACTTTAAAGTTATCATTCTTATCAAGAGCTTCTTCGGGTTTAACATTTAAAGGTACTGCAACAGGAATGATAATGTATCCGTATTTTTTACCCTGAGCACGTCTCATAACACGTCCTACGGATTGTACAACATCAACCTGTGAATTTCTTGCTGATAAAAACATAACTGCATCCAAAGATGGAACATCCACACCTTCAGAAAGACAGCGTACATTAGTAAGAATTCTACATTCTTTGCCATCTGTAGGTGCGTGTTTTAACCAAGAAAGTTTTTCATCTCTCATAGAAGCTCCCATCCCACCATCAACGTGGTCTGCTTCTACGTTTACAACTTCATTACGTTCTTCTTCAGATAAGCTTTCATAGTAGCTTTCTGAGTGTGTATTAAAGATATTTTTAATTTTTTGAGATGCTTTAATATTAGGACAAAATGCTACTGCTGTGTGCATAGGGTTAGGGTCAGTTGCACTCAATAATTCAGCTTCATTTTCTTGTCCTGCATATTTAATCATGCGTTTTGATAAAGCATTTATACAACCTATAAGCTTTGTTGCATCATCTGTATTAATTTCATACTCAGGATTAGAAATTGCTTTTTGCAAGGTATCAGGTACTTGGTCGTCAGTCAAAGTTAATACAAGTACTTTGTAATCAGATAACAGGTTATTTTGTACTGCTTCCCCAAATCCTATACGATAAATTTCTTCTCCATATAATCCTTCATCATCCATAGAACAGAGAATACAGTTATTATCTGTAGCTTTTTGTTTTGCATTATCATCGTATAACCTAGGGGTAGCCGTCATATATAAACGTTTTTTAGACTTAATTATCTGATTATCATGAACTTTAGTAAAAGCAGACTCTTCTTTATTACCTGCAAGAATAACACCTGTTGTACGGTGTGCTTCATCGCATATAATTAAGTCAAATTCTGCTTTATCTCCAAATTCAGATATAAGTTCTGCCTGAGCTTTAGCAATAACATCTATTGACTGATATGTAGAGAATACAACAGTCATTCCTTCTTTTTTAGTCGCCTGTATCCACTTGAATTGTTTAACAATGTTATGAACATTAGTTGATGCAGGAAGTGCTAAATCCGTTACTGAGGTTAGGTTATCATCAGTTTCATTCTTTGAAGTTTTCTTACTTGCTGTAGGGTCAGAACATATACAGATGGCATTTAACTTTTCTTCTGCTTCAGAATACCATTCATTAAGAGTTTGTCCTAAAAGTGCTATTGACGGTACTAAAAAAAGTATAAGTCCTTTTCCCCCTGTTTCATTTTCTGCAATTTTCAAAGAAGTATATGTCTTACCTGTACCGCAAGCCATAATGAGTTTACCTCTATTTTTTGTTTTAAAATATTCATGGGTATCATTTATAGCTTTGAGCTGATGTTTCATTGGAGTCTTCTTTTTAGCACGTGCTCCACTTCCTGATATTCCCTCATCAAGTTTATCCCAATCAACAGGAGACTCTTCAAGTTCTAATAAACTTAATCTCGATACAGGTGGGTCTTGGTTTTTAATAGTATTTTCAGCTTCAGAGTTCCATTTATTAGTAGTTGAAATCCAAAGTCTATGAGTGAACTTTTGTTGAGTTCCGTTTTCATCAAAGAAAATTTTACTTGAAGTTGCAAGGAATGTATCTACATCGGGTTTTGTTATACGGTTATTTTCTTGAAAACATTTGCATTGAACTGCCCAGTATTCATCTTTGTATGTTTTAACAACAATATCAATACCTATATCTTTTCCGCCAAAATCACTTCTATATGGAAATTCATTCCACAGCCAAACTTCTTTCAACTCTGAAGTATAACGAGGGTCTGTTTTTAGGTATGCTTGCATAAGTCTTTCAAAACGTGTACCTTTATCACGTTCAGAAAATGCTATCTTTCTATACTTTTCTAATATCTGTTCAAATCCCATGTATATTACCCCTCTTCAGTTTCCAGTTTCTTGTAAAATTCTACAACTTCTTTATTTGCTACAATTTTGTTATGGTCAAACCCTCTTATAATAAGTCCATCAAGAGTTCTCGTTCTACTCAATGCTACGTATGCTTGTCCGTAATCAAATATCCTATTGAAATTGACCACCAATTTATCAAATGTCATCCCCTGAGACTTATGTATAGTTATACCATAAGCAAGACGTAAAGGGTATTGTGTCCGCTTAATCTTAGTACGTCCTTCTTTTATGTATTCAAATTCTACAGGAAGTAAATTTGCACGTACCCCATTATCAAACTGTATATCAATAGAACCACCTGTCAGCTGTTTAACTGTACCGCAACTTCCATTTGCTAATCCTTTTTTAACGTCAATATTCTTTAGAAGCATTACCCTACAACCTTCTTTAAGTTCTAGTTTTTCAGGAGCTTTACAGTCATCATTAAACTTCTTTAATGCCATTAAATCATACTTATTAACATTCTTATTGGTTATGTCTTTAGTATTCAATACTGTTACAGATTGCTCTCCAACATCATTGTAAATATAAAGTTCATCTTTAGCTTCATAAGTATAAGGTCTTTCAGGTATCTCATTAAAACACTTATCATTATAGGCATCTGCATCAGCATTAGTTCCAAATATCTGAAGAATGTCTCTTGATGCTTCATATTCAGGCTCGACATCTCTTTTGTAAAATACTTTCAGGTCTTCAGCACTTGTTTTATCTATACGAACATTATTTAATGCTTCTGAAAGTTCTTTCTCTGACTGACGTTTTACCTCTTTTAAAACAACAGGTTTTAAATTTAAGTCATTCCATGTCTGACTATTGAAGCAGAAGTCTTTTCCGTCTTCTTTCATGCGCACAGGAGGTAATTGAAAGAAATCACCAAATATGAGAACCTGAATACCACCAAAAGGTTTATCATTTTCTCGTATTGCTTTTAGAACCTCATTAACATAATCAAAGGTAATATTATCTAACATAGATATTTCATCAATAGCAAGCATTTCACAACATAGTAAAGTTTTATACAATGTAGGTTTTCTACGTATTTTACTAACAACATCTTCGACTGGTTTCTCAGCAAGTCCTATTCCTGCCCAAGAATGAAGAGTCTGTCCATTAACATTAATAGCAGATATTCCAGTCGTACTTGTTATATGTAGCTTCTTATCATACTTTTCTTTAAGCTTATTTAGGGTATACGACTTCCCAACTCCAGCACCACCTGTAATGAAGACATTATACCCACTATCTATAAGTGAAAGGATTTTTTTTATATTAACATCCTTAGGTTCTTCTATAGGTGTATTTATGTTGTTATCTATTCTATTTTTATTACGAAGCCATGAGAACATAGTCTTATTATAGTATAAGAAAGCATCTTCTGTAACTTTGTTAAGTTTTATATTCGCTCTTATAATAGCAGGCAAATACATTTTGAATGCATATCAACAACAACACATACTATCAGTATGTAGTTCGTCGCAGGCTCCTCACTCCATATTTTAAGTACTTGTCTTTGCAGAGACACACTCTTAATTTCTTTATCTTCTCCTATTATTTTCGCTTTAAAAATTTTTACTTTTTATGATAATTATTTTTATATAAATCTCTATATAAACAGACTAAACAACAATAGCAATAGAGTTTTGACATTTATTAATACAACAAAAAATATTAAAATTTATATAGCAATAGATATTAAGAGACACATTCAAGACCAAGTATTCTCCTAATATTATAATAGGTTTGCATACTACGTTTGATAATAACAACTAGATTTTTATAGGTAAATCTACCTTTATCAGGTAATTCTATTGGCATTTTGTCTTCCCCTAAAGGTTCTAAAATCATCCAATCTCCAGCCCCATATATCAAAATCAACTCCCCTATTGGGAGTTTTTTGTTGGTCGCCCTCGGGAGCAACCGCTCCGCTTTTGCCCTCTTGAAAAATGCTCAATGGTTCGCATTTTTCTGCGGCAGAGTCATCAGGCGCCCCATTACAATAAAAATTACAATAAGAGTTGCAATAATTATTGCAACTCTTTTGTGTTATTATTAGGCAAAAGGAGTCTTTTTTATGAGTGAAAACATGGTGTCTGCAATAATAGTTGTAATAGTAATTGGGGTAATTTTGTATCAAGTCTTTTCTTCAAAACAAAAAGAAGAATCTACACCAAAGAATGTTGTTTCAGATAAATTACAAGCATTGTTTGATATGTCACCAAACGATTTTGCAACTAAAATTTTAGCATCAAAAATTGGTGATTTTTCATCACCCATAACAAAACACCTAAACCTGCCTGAAAGTACTGTAAAAGAGGTTATACATTCTGCACCTAAATATATGTTTGAATTTAGTATGCTAATTTTATATTTTGCATATGCAGTTTCAAAATCTCGTAACAAAGAAATATCTTATAGTAACTTACTAAACTTTGCTACAAAATCTGCTATTTCAGGTATGGGAATGCTTGCATTTGGAATAGACAAAAGAATCTATGATAACTTTGAACCCGTGTTTAAAAATCGTATGGAATTGTATAACAATAAATCAAATTCTCAAATTAAAAATATTTTATGCAATCTATGCTTTGAAGAAATAAAAGAGGGCAAACCTGTAATTAAAAAAGAAGTAACTGATAATACAATTAGTGGTATGCCTTTATTTATAGACCATTTGAACAATGTTTTTGCAGGGAATGAATTGTATGTTTTTTCTGAATTAGTATTTATGTATATAGACCATAACAGAAAATTATTCGAAACATCAGAAGAAGATACTTCTAACGAATCAGAACACATAGAAACACTAATGTATGATATCGATAGACCTGAACCTTCGCAGTTCTTTGTAGATACAAGGAAATTAGTAGGAAATTGGTTACAGCAAAGAATGAATCAAATAGATGGAACTCGTTGGATAAAAGGTTATTTGACTTATCCTGCATTTGAACACCTATCTTTTTCCTATAAAAATCAAATATTTTGTGTAGTTGTAGATATTATTGATGAAAATACAAAAGAATCTTGTTTGCCTGAAGAAACTAAAAGTTTGCTAATCAATGAATGTAAAAAAAATAATTTAATTCCATGTTTATACAAAGTTTTAGTCGATAATCCTAAAAATCCTGCATACAATACACTCAAACAATATAGCGATGGTTGGAATTTATTTGATGCAAGAACAAATGAACCGGTTATTCCTGAAAGGTTAGGAACAGACGATTTTGTAGAAATGTCTGAATGGGAATTAAACGATTTTGCTATTCAAATTGTAAGAGATTACATAACAGATAATCTAAAATTAAAAATTCTATCCTATCAAAATATTGTGGGTGTTGACCCACAACTTTGGTTTATGGATGACAATCGTAAAAAAAACTATGTAATTGTAAGGTACACTATGTATCCTAATAAAGATGTTAAAATGCCAAATAACATTTCAGGTATTCAAAATAAATGTAAAGGTTATGATGGTTTTTTTGCAAGTGTTGCATTTTGCTCAAAAGGAGAAAATCCTTCAATGTTATATAGAGGTCAAGAATCTTATATTTCCTTTGACGGTTTAAAGAAATTAGAACCTTTAAAAGAAATTCCAACATTACCATTAGAAGAATTTGCATTAAAAATTTCTGCAAAAGTTGCAAATACTTTTATAAAATTTAATTTAAAAAATTTAACCGAAGATGAAAGATTAGATTATTTATATATGTATTCAACTGAATTGTTACTCTGCATATACTCTAATTTAATAGTTGAAAGAAATACAAGTGCAAATGAAAATAATTTATTCCCGATATTTTTAGCATATTTAGAAAAAATGACACCCCCTAATCATAGAAATTTAATTGATTGGACAAATGTTGTTATGAGTAGATGCAAAATTTATCGGCAAATGGTGAACTTGGATAAAGATACCTATAGTTTATATTTTACTAAACTTTGTCAGCACGAAATTATTAATGGAACTATCTATACATATGAATCAATAGAAAATATACCGACAACTTCGTATGATAGCAAGTTGAACCGTTTCTATGAGGAAATTACAAAGACAAATATAATTTATGATATAAAAAATAAACTAAAAAGTTATTTATCGTAAAATCACTTTTGAAAAACTTTGCAGATAAAAAATCAAAGTGAATATTAGAAATTTTTCAAATTTAAGCACACCACTTCTCTATGTTAGATATAACCTCTGTTTCATGTAAACACAATTGAGTAAATTCGGCATAATTGGGTTTGCGTCTTGTCCCATTACTCGCTCCATTAAATAGACTCCTTTAGAGAGTCTATTTTAGTATGGGAATCGAACCGTTGTTTTCGCTTTGCTGCAACAATGGTTCTCCCCCTCAGAAAACGTGCCACCGGCACCTTTTCTGCGGCAGAGTCATCAGGCGCCCCATATATCAAAATCAACTCCCCTATTGGGAGTTTTTTGTTGGTCGCCCTCGGGAGCAATCGCATCAAACAATTAATCCAAAAGTGACGAAACGAGCTCTTTTGCGTAAAGCTCAGATTCTTTATCAAAACTACTCATTTTAGTAATTTTATCGCTTGGAATTTTACCTACAATTTCAATATCAGATGGTTTTATTGAATCTGTATAAAAATACTCTAATGGTTTATCATTATACTCATCTAATTTGTCCAATCCTATGCCTTCTTGAATTCGCTGTAGATAATCAGAAAGAAAAATGTTCATAACAATATTTTCGGCGCCTAAGTTATCATTTGGCGCAATTTTATTATCAATAAGATAATCTTCTAATAAAGTGTAATCATCGCTATCTTGTTCTGATAATAATCGATATTGAGGAAAAGGATTTAAAATATCTTCCTGATTTCTAACTTTAATTTTATCTAAATTAAGATTTCTTGTAGGTACTTTTAATAAAACCAATCCAGCATTTTCATCAGAATGAAATGCGCAATGATGCAATAATTTAACCAACAAAGATTTTTCTATGCTTGAGTTTTGTTTATTTGTTAAATTTGCCCAATTATGCAGCAAATCACTTTCAGAAACAAAAAAGCAGGCTTTTTCACCGTCTTCAATTAATCGTTTGTCAAAAGACATATTTAATCCATTTTTTAGAATGCCTGCAAGATTATCTGCATGAGTTATATGATATAAATATTCAGGCAATTTTTTTGCATCTTGCTGAGCAATTTCAGGGGTAACAAATGCTGTTTTAGAAACTACTTCATCAGATGAAAACTCAATTCTTTTCCTTATTGAACCATCTTTATTGAAAGTCTTTTTAATTGCATTGCCATTTGGTTGTCTATCAAGAGTATATAGCTTCACTCCATCTTTTGAATAAACAGTATCAATTATTGAACCGTATGGAGTATTAACCTTTTGATATAACATAATACCATTAGTATTATATAATCGAAATTTGCCAGGAGTTGTTGTTGTATAAAATCTTACTTCGCCTGCATTATTTTTAATTTCGGTTTTATAAACATTTTCCGTATTTATCAAGTCAGGCTGTTGGGATTGAAATGCTCTAATGCTTGCATCATCAGTTCTCGAAGCTAATTTATCTGCCGATTTATGCAATTTTATTCTAGAAAAAAATTCTTTTGGATTAATACTTATAGTATGCATATTTTCCCCTTGGGGTAATAAAGTAAAAACAAGAAAAAAAATTGCCCTAAAAAAATAAATAGTCTAAAATATTTTAAGCAGAATGTTATGGTGTCTTTATGAATACATTAAAACTACAAAATTCAATATTTAAAATAATTATAGAATTATTTATTTGGAACAAAAAAGCTCGCTCGAAAGCAAAAGCAAATTGGACAAAATGGCATTTAAAAAAATATGTCAATAAAGCGATAAAAGAAACACAAATAGAAAATATTAAAACAAATAATGAAAGACCAATAATTTGGCAATATTGGCATCAAGGAATAGAAAATGCACCATTATTAATTCAAAAATGCATAGAATCAACTAAAAAATTTCATCCTGATTACGAAATAAAGGTTTTATCATTCGAAAACATAAACGACTATGTTGATATTCCAAAAAAATATTATGATTTATTAGAGCAAAAGAAGATTCCTATCGCAATATTTAGCGATATTTTAAGATTATATCTATTAACAAAATATGGGGGATGTTGGGTGGATGCAACATTATATTTTACAGGAAGAATCCCTGATAAAATATTAAATTCAAAATTCTTTGTGCCCCAAAAAAATCCAAAGACTGATGCTTTTGGCGATAAAATGTCTTGTTATTTTATTCGCTCAGATAAAGATTCTATATGGATTCACTTAATAAAAAATGCTATTGAAAATTATTGGAATGAAAACGATTATTTAATTCATTATTTTATGTTTGAGCATGTAGTTTCTATGATTTCAGAATCAACAAAAGAATTAAAAAATGACTGGAAAAAAATGCCTTTCATTTTGACTCAAGAATTTGAAATATTTAGAAAAAATTTATATGACACATATTCTGATGAACTATTTAAGGAAATCAAAAAAACATCATTTATGCACAAATTATCGTATAAAATCATCCAAAATTCATCAAATAGCAATACCTTCTATGATAAAATCATAAACAATGAGCTATTTTAGCTACTTAGTTTTGTGCAAAATCAAATCATACATTTCCAAAATATTACCCATGGATTGAGCATTAGAAAATAAATTTGGATTTTTTATATCACCCAAACCGTATGAATTTCTCATAATATCTCTAATCAAATTAAATTTTTCTTCAACGGTCATCTTATCAAAGTTTACTATAGCATACTTTCTATCGACATATTTCTTTTTGAGGGAATTTTGCAAACCTTGCTGACGAATAATATTACTATATTTATACAAAGGAGAATTTTTTATTTCTTTTGCAAGGTCAAATGGGATTTGTGATTCAATAACCGCACCTTCTCTATATAATTCAACAAACATTGCTGTTTTATAGTATTGTTCACGTGTAGCGATATCTTCAGGTAATAATTCTGCTAATCTTATGTTAAAATCTGCCGCCGCAACAAAATCATTTGAAGAATTGTCAAGATTATTTTCAAACCCTTCTAAATCATAAACACTAAATCCAGCCTTATAATATGCATCTTTAGCTAATTTTAATCCTTTTTCAATATAACTGATAGATAAAACTTCAGGCAGAGAATTTGCTGGAGTAGAAACTAAATTTTGATTTATTTCATCTTTCAGCTGCCATCGAGCTTTTTGAGCGCAATATTCAGTTGAAGATTTAGAATCATCGATAATTATAAATAGGGCATCGCAATCTGAGCCCGGAAAAGCAAAACCACGACCCATTGAACAATTTTTATCATATCCAATAAAAACAGGCTTAAAGCCCATATTTTTCCCAAGCTTATGTGCAACTTTAAATATGTCATGTTCTGCAAATTGACGAACCAATTTTAAATCAGGAAATCCAGTCTGCAAACAGTATTCCTGAATAAATTTCTCCTTCTGATGATAAGAAAGATTGTCTAATTGAGAAATTAAAAATGGAGCCAATTTATTATTAAGTATTTCAGAAGCATCATATACACCGTTTACATATTTAAAATATTGCTTTTGAACATTTGTTTTAGAGGTTTCTTCTAAAAAATCTTTAGGATTAAATTCCTTATCTTGTTTCAAATCAACATCAAAAGGAACAATCCAATCATTCGGCAAAGAAACACGATACTCAACATTTTCAAAAGTTTTATTTTCATCTCCCTTAAAGGAAATATTATTTTTACCAACATAATTTGACGCAGTAAATTTAAATAATGAAACACCAGAAATCACAACAGCAATCCTTATTTTTACAATTATATAATACGCAAAAACAATATTTTTTGCATATTATTTTGCCAAAAATAAAACCAAAAGAAGAACGCCTAAATAAACAAAAAATAAAGCTTTTAATGTCAAATCTTTTTCTACATAAACAATAGGGTCGTCAACTTTAGATTGTAAACTGTTTAAATACAATAACCTAAAAAATATTAAAGTAAAAGGAATTACAGTAATATAAAGATATTTTGTATCTGCTCTTAAAATAGTTGCTTCATCCATTACATAAGTAAAATAAAATGCAATCGATAAAACCGCATTAATAACAATATATTGATTTATTGTTTCAAGAGTCATTTTTTTAATTGATTTTCGCCTGTTATCGCCAAGTAATAATAATTCCATTTTTCTTTTTGAAAAAGTGAAAAACATTGAAGTAAAAAATGTCAACAATATAACTAATGCAGAAGGCTCAACTTCAATCGCAAAACCACCAGAAATTATTCTCAAAACAAAACCAAGGGCAATACATGCAACATCAATTAATTCAATATGTTTTAAATATAACGAATAAAAAACGTTTAATATAAAGTAGCTTATAATGCAAGCAAAACAGGTTATATTTAAATATAACGACAAGCATACAGAAACAAGAATTAAAATTAAAAACAAAAATAATGCCAATTTTTTAGATATTTTTCCACTTGCAATTGGTCTATTGCATTTTTGAGGATGTTTGCAATCAGATTTATAATCAATTAAATCATTCATTATATAAACAGCGGAGGATATAAAACAAAAGGCAAGAAATATAATAAAACAATCAAACCATAAATCAATCTTTAAAAAATTCAAAGAAAAAATTAAAGGAACAATAACAATTATATTTTTAATATAATGATTAACTTTAAAAAGTTTTAAAATTGCACTTAGCATCATATTCTCCCTTGAGGCACGATAATTAAAATATAATACAAAATCAATAAATTAAACACATTTATTGGATAAAATTAAAAAAATTAAATGTATAACAAAGAGAATTAAATATCCGCCAAGATAAAATATATATTTACAATCTAAGCACAAAGAAAAAATTCTCTCATTAATTAATCTTTTTAAAATATAACAAATTAAAGCAAAAATAAAAAACAATATAACCGCATAAAAAATCACATCCAAAATATTGTAATCAGAATTTTTTGCTAAAAATTGCTTAATTTTATAAATAGCTCTAATATTTGTAAAAATTTGATAGACAATAAAAGAAGAACAGGTCGCAATCATGAGTTTTCTGGGAACAAATTTATATAAAAATGCAAAAAATAACATTAAACAACAAAAACAATTCTGTGCATAAATAAAAGAGTTTAAAACTTCATAATAATATGAAGCAATTAGATAAAGAATGACATTTGGTAAAATTAAAGGCGCAAACCTTTTAAAAGAATCATCTTTAATTGCTTTAAAAAACCAAAAAAGAGGTAGTAGCGCAAATAAAATAAAAGGAATATAGCGCACTAGCTTTTGATTTTGATAAAATATCCAATGTTTAGTTTTTATTTTTTCATGAGTTACAATGTGCCTAGAGTAAAATCGCCAGCTTGATTTTCCAGATTTCATAGCATACATAGGTTGTATAAGAGCGCCTTTTAATAAAAGATTAAACCTTTCTGAAGTTTTATATTTATTAAAATATTTAGCACCTGGATGTTCTTCTTTTTTTAAAATATGTTTAGCTATCGGGTTTGCAAAAGATTTAACATTATAAGTATTTGATTGAAGAGGCACTAAAATTAGCAAAAAAATTGAAAAAATTGTAAAAATTTTCAAAAAAGCAATAGCAATCAGCTTTAAATTATTTTTATATACAACGAACAAAAGATAAATTATTAAAATCAAAGAATACAGAGAATTAAAAAGATTTAAAGAAAAAACATAAACGGAAAGCAGTGCAATAACTACAATTTGCGTATTTTTAAGTTCTTTAATATTATCATCAAGAACCAAACTAATTATATAGTATATAAATAAAGATTGTACTAAACCAACATATATATATGTTTCTGGAATAGCCGCAAGAATTAAAATAGTATAACTAAAACCAACTATCAAAGTAAAAAATGAAATCAAAGCTTTATTATCATAAAATATTTTTTTCAAAATACTGTTAAATATGCAAACAATTCCGCTAGCGCAAAGCGATTGAATAACAATTAAAGATAACGAAGAAGAGCTTAAAATTGCTTTAAAAAAAGAAACAAGTAGTGACGTAATTGATGATATAGGATGAACAACTGTATGAAATGCTGCAGGATTTTTATACATATATAAAAAACGATAGCCAGTATCAAAGTTATATATTAAATCAAGCTCCACATCAAGCACTAATGGATTAAAATTAACCAAATACAAGCCAACAAGCAAATATATGAAAAAAAATATTAAAAATAAACTACAAGAGAGAGGGAGGGATTGGAATTTTCTTAAACATTCAATTTTTTTCATAAAACTACCTGTAACAAAATTTATAATATAAAAAATATAGAAAATTCACAAGAAAATAATCAAATACAATTTTTTGACATAATTAAAAACATCTGATAAAAAATAGAATAAATTATATATGCGCCAAATAAAATCAAATATTTATTTGTCAAAGTTAGTTTTGAAAATTCTTTATTAAAAAATTTCTTGAAAATATAAAAAACAAACACACAAGCAAAAAAGATAGCAATTGAATATAGAATAACATCAAATATATTATAAGAAGAATTTTTAGCTATAAACTGTTTTATTTTATAAATAGTGCTAAAATTTATAAACAATTGATAGGCTAAAAAAACAGAACATGTTGTTATTAATATTTTTTTAGGTACAAATTTATACAAAAAAGCAAGAAATAGCATAAAACAGCAAAAACAATTTTGTGTATAGATAAAAGAATAAACAACTCCGTAAAAATAAGAGCAAAGCGCATATACAAAAATATTTATACACAACAATGGAAAAGTTATTCTAAAAAACTCGTCTTTTTTATTTTTAAAAACCCAAAATAATGGCAAAATTAAAAAGAAAAGAAAAGGGAGATATCTTGTTACTTTTTGTTTTTCACTAAAATCCCATTTTTTTGTTTTAATTACACCACTACCACCTCTAAGATAACATTTGGAAACTTTTTTAGTGGGTTCAGATTTCATTGAATATATAGATTGAATAAAAGCACCTTTAATTAAATAATTAAATCTATCTATATTTTTTAATTTATTAAAATATTCTAAACAGCGATGTTCTTTGGTTCCTTTAATATGCTCTACAACAGGCGCAAAAGAAGATTTTATATTATATGCTTTTGTTTGCAATGGGACCAATATTGCAACCATTAATGAAAAAATAGCAAATATTTTTAAAAAGATTTTAATTATAGATTTATAATCTTTTTTATATTTTGCAAACAAAAGGTACAAAACAAAAACCAAAGAAAACAAAATGTTAGCCAAATTTATTGCAAAACTAAAAAGCATTAAAATAGAAAGAACTAATGCACTTCTTATATCTATTTCATTTTGATTTTTATCAAATAAAAGCTCAATAACATAATACAAAAATAAAATATGGATTAGACCAACAAATATGTAAACTTCAGGAATTGCAGAAGTAATTAAGACACAAAACGCAAAAGCAAAAAGCAAAGTAAATAATAAAATCAAAATTTTATTATCAGAAAAAAGCTTTCTTAAAATTTTATTAAACAAACAAACACTAAAACTAGCACAAATTGCCTGCAAAATATTTACACATAACGAAGAGCTAATGACAAAACCCTTTAATAAAGAGGTCAAAGGAATTAAAATTCCTAAGATAGGATGCGCATCAACTTCAGTTGGAATAAGCACCTTATACATATAATAAAATCTATCGCCATTATCAAAGTTAAAAACTAAATTCCATCTCACTTGTTCAATTAAAGGATTGAATGAAACTAAATATATACCAATAAATAGATATATAAAAAAGAACATTAAAAATAAACTACAAGAGAAGGGGAAAGATTGGAATTTTCTTAAACATTCAATTTTTTTCATAAAACTACCTGTAACAAAATTTATAATATAAAAAATATAGAAAATTCACAAGAAAAACCATTTGAATTTAAAAATTGAAGAGTTAAACTTTTCTTTGGAAAAGAGGAAAATATGAAAAAAATATTATTAACAACAGCATTAGCAACAACCATTTTCTTTAATTGCAACAGTTGCTTTGCACACAATAGCGAAAATTTATCTGCAGAAAATGCGCTAAAAAAATTAAAAGAAGGAAACGAAAGATTTATAAAATTTCATCAAAAACATCCTGACGAAAACAAAAAAAGAAGAAAAGCAATGTTAAAAGGTCAACACCCTTTTGTTGTTATACTTTCTTGCTCTGATTCAAGAGTGCCACCAGAGTTGATTTTTGACCAAGGTTTAGGAGATATCTTTGAAATTAGAAATGCGGGAAATGTTCTAGATGACCATATAATAGGAAGTATTGAGTATGCCGTTATGCATTGTGGTGTAAAACTAATCGTAATAATGGGACACCAAGATTGCGGAGCGGTAAATGCTACATTATCTGGTGTTTCAGAAACAAAATATATAAAATCTTTAGAAGATTCAATTCAACCTGCGATAGAAAAATGCAAAAAAGATAACCAAGAAATCACACCAGATAACGTTGCAAAAGCACATGTCGTACAAGATATCAATGAATTATTAGAGCAAGATAGCGATTTAGTTAAATATATGAAAGAAAATAATGTTCAAATAATTCCTGCTTATTACAATCTTGATAGTGGAAAGGTTGATTTTATATAACAAAAAACCTCTCTTATGAGAGGTTTTTTAATATTGTTTTTATTTATTATATAACACCTTGAGCCATCATAGCATCAGATACCTTTTTAAATGCTGCAATATTAGCACCAGCAACATAATTTGTGCCTAAATCATATTCTTGCGCAGTTGCTGCACACATATTAAAGATATTTGTCATAATCATATCAAGTTTTTGATTGACTTCATCAAAACTCCAAGAATAACGCATAGAGTTTTGACTCATCTCTAATGCTGAAGTAGCAACACCGCCAGCATTAGCTGCTTTTGCGGGAGCTAAAAGAACATTATTTTCTAATAGATATTGAATTGCTTCGTTTGTTGTAGGCATATTTGCACCTTCACCAACGGCAATTACGCTATTTTGAACCAATATCTTGGCAGTTTCAAGGTTAATATCGTTTTGAGTAGCACAAGGCAATACAATATCAACAGGAACAGTATACACAGATGGAGTTTCACCTTGCGTATTTTCCATATAAATTGCATTAGGATATTCTACTAAATATTCTTTAATTCTTAATCTTTCTTTTTCTTTAATTCTTTTAATCTCGTCTAAATCGATACCCATTTCATCATATATACATCCATTTGAATCACTCATAGCAACAACTTTTGCACCGTATTCAATAGCTTTTTGGGCAGCATATATCGCAACATTACCAGAACCAGATATAGAAACTTTTTTGTTTTCAAGAGTCATGTTATTTGCTTTTAACATTTCTCTCATGAAATAAATCAAACCAAAACCAGTAGCTTCTTTTCTGGCTAAAGAACCACCGTAAGACAATCCTTTTCCAGTTAATACTCCGGCTTCATAAGTATTTTTAATTTTTCTATATTGACCAAATAAATATCCTACTTCACGAGCGCCAACACCAATATCTCCAGCGGGAACATCAAGATTATGACCAATATGGCGATATAATTCAGACATAAAACTTTGACAAAAACGCATAATTTCGTTATCAGACTTGCCTTTTGGATCAAAATCTGAACCACCTTTGCCACCACCAATAGGTAAACCAGTTAAAGCATTTTTAAAAGTCTGTTCAAATGCCAAAAATTTCATAATACTTTGATTAACGCTTGGATGAAATCTTAAGCCGCCTTTGTATGGTCCAATGCTACCGTTAAACTGTATTCTATATCCACGATTTACATGTATATTTCCATCATCATCAACCCAAGGAACTCTAAAAGTAATAATTCTTTCAGGTTCAACAAGTCTTTCTAATAACGATACTCTTCTAAATTCATCATGTCTATCTATAACAGGTTTTAATGATGACAAAACTTCAGCAACTGCTTGTTTGAATTCAACTTCATGTGAATCTTTGTTGTTAACTTCAGCTAAAACTTTTTCTAAATAATTACTCATATAATGCTCCTGTATTTTTTCAAAAAAATTATAACATAATGAAAAAAAATTATTCAACAAAAAAGACCTCATTTGCAGAGGTCTTTTTTAAAAATTAAACTAAAACTAAATAACAATATCGTTTTTGATAACTGGCTGAGCTTCTTTATTGGCGCACAGTACAACTAACAAGTTATTAACCATATTTGCTTTTGTTTTATCATCTAGAATAATATTAGTGTTTCTTTGTAATTTATTTAATGCAAGTTCAACAATGTCAACAGCACCATCTACAATTGCTTTTCTTGCATCAATTACTGCGTTTGCTTGTTGTCTTTGTAGCATTGCGGCCGCAATTTCTGTTGAATATGCAAGATGCGTAATTTTTGCATCAACAATTTTTAAGCCTGCATTTCTTACAGCCATTTGAATTTCTTTTTTCAATTTAGCAGAAATTTCAGCACTATCACCTCTTAAAGATTGAACATCAGAATCATCAGGTGCATCATATGGATACATTCTAACAATATTTCTTAAAACACTATCACTTTGCGCAGATAAAAATGAAGAATAATCATCAACATTAAACAAAGCTTTTGCTGTATCTTTTACTTCCCAGATTATAATAATACCAACTTCGATTGGATTACCAGATTTATCATTAATCTTTTGTCTGCCATTTTCAAGAGTTCTTGCTTTCAAGGAAATTGTTCCACCAAAAGCAGCGCCATTATACGAAGCAGTTAACGGATTTATATAATGAAATCCTGCTCCTTTAAGAGTTCCTGCATATTTACCAAAAAGAGTTAAAACCAAGGCTTCTTGTGGCTTTAAAACTACAAAGCCTTTCAATAAAAATACGCCTATAAAAATTAATGGAAATGCAAAAAATGCAGAGAATGGAATAACTGTCGAACTTATAAATAAAAATACAATAAAAGCAACATATAAAAGTGCAATAATAAGAGCTGTCCATCCATCTAATCTAAAGGCCGCTCTTTCTTCTTCTTGTCCTTGAAGATTTATATCAGATGAAAATGAATTAAAGTTTTCTGGCATAGGTGTAATATCCTCTCTATTGAAATATGTTTTCACAAATTCAGCATTTGACATTTGTTTAATAGATTTATCCGCAAAAAGATTAAAGAATTTAGACAACTCTCCATCATCAAACAAAAGATATTCGCAATTATCGCATCTATCAATAACGACATCATTAAATAAAACTTTTTGCATGTTTAACGAACATGATGGACATAATTTTGCAGATTCATTAACAACAGCTGCTTTTGAATTAAAAATTTTATCAAAATTATCTCTGGATGTGATTTTGCGATAAAGTTTTTTTAATTCTGATTTTTTAAGAAAAATTGAACTACAATTTTTACAAATCCCAAAAGTTATATCAGAATAGATATACTGATTAAACTCTCCATTGCATTTTGAACAAGTCATACTTCCTCCTTAAATTAAAACTAGCATATTTAAACTAAGAAAGTATCATATTAAAGTATTATTTCATAATTTGCATTCAAAAAGGAAAGCTTGTATACTGATATGTAACAAAACATCTGCAATTGGGGTTTTACATTGGGGAGAATAAACTAATTAATGTTTGATTTTATATTTAAAATTGAAAAAAGTACTCCAAGCCATATTTCATTTAGAATTTTTGGCATAAAGTTAAACTGCCTAAAACCTGGTATCAAAAAAGAACGCAAAAAAATTGCACAATATTATCAATCTTTTAAATCAGCATCAGACATTCCAAAAGCACAAGGAGGCTTGAGATTAATACAGCAAGCTAATGCTGGTTTTTTAAAATTATTTGATAGAATATGCCAAGAAAATAATTTTAATTACTGGATTGATTTTGGAACATTATTAGGTTCAATAAGACATAATGGTTTTATTCCTTGGGATGATGATATTGATGTATCAATGTTAAGAGAAGATTATGAAAGATTTATTGAGCAATTCAAAAATGGATTTGAAAATTACCCAGAATTAGAAATAACTTTTGAAAACAACAAAAGAAACAAATGCTTTATTAAAATCCAACATAAACATAGCGAAAATTTATTTATTGATATCTTCCCATATGACAAATATCATAGTGAATTAAGCAATGAAGAAAAAATATTATTATCTGAAAAAATTACTGAATTCAGAAATAAAAAAACAACAAAAAAATTCAAAACCATTGACGATATAAGAAACAACTTTAAAAAAATTACACAAGAAAAAATTCTTGAAAATAAAAAAATCGAAAGCGAAACCCCTGCAATTTTTATGGGAGTCGACTTTCCACACAAATGGAAAAATAAAGCTTTTGATTGGAATGTAATTTTTCCATTACAAAGAATTAATTTCGAGCATATTCAAGTCAATGCCCCAAATATGCCAAAAATTGTTTTAGAAAAAATTTATGGAAACTATATGAGTATTCCAAAAGATTCATACCCAAGACATTCAAGTTATCTTGATATAAATGAAAACGAAAGAAACATTCTGGAGAATATAGCAAAATGAAAAGAGTAATAACATACGGAACATATGACGTATTACATTATGGACACATCAATCTTTTAAAAAGAGCAAAAGCTCTTGGAGATTATTTAATTGTTGTTTTATCAAGTGATGAATTTAACGCAATAAAAAATAAAAAATCATATTACACATACGAACAAAGGAAAACAATTCTAGAGGCTTGCAGATACGTTGATTTAGTAATTCCTGAATATAATTGGGAGCAAAAAATAGAAGATGTTCAAAAATATCAGGCAGATATTTTTGTAATGGGTGATGATTGGGAAGGTAAATTTGATTTTCTAAAGGAATACTGTGAAGTAGTATACCTGCCTAGAACTCCTGATGTTTCCAGCACACAAACAAAAGAACATTTAAATAAAATTGCAAAATAAGGATAACAATGTTTTTAAATATTTTTAAAAGAAAAATAAAATCACCCGAAATTAAAGATAACACAGTAATTGTCTGGGAAGCATGTTCTGAATCACATGCAGAAGTTGTGCCAGGCTTTGTTAAATATTTTTCTGATTTAGGTTATCATGTATCCGTCCTAGTGGAGCCAGATAGATTAAAAGAAGGTTTGTTTGAAAGGTTTAACCTTGAAAATGTAACCATAAATAAAATGAGTGCCAAAGAAAGCAGAAAATTTTTTCTAAATTCAGACCTTAGCAGATTAAAAGGCATTATGGTAACAACTGTCGGAAAAATATGTCAAGGAGTAAATTACAAAACGGCATTTGATACATTCAATAAAACTCTTGATAAAAACAAATTATTTCTAGTTGAACATGATATTAAAGATCCAATCGAACAAGGCACTTGGAATGATAATATAATAACCCTAAGAGAGATGGATTACAAAAATGCAAATCCAATTGCCATAAATCCTCATTATTTTGGCGAAATAAAAATTACTCCAAAAAATAAAGATATTATCAACTTTTTAACCGTTGGAGTTATCAAACCAAGAAAGAAAAATAATAGCACAATAATAAATGCTGTTATGGATTTGCACAATAAAGGAATTACAAATTTCAAAGTAACAGTTGTTGGAAAAGGTCATATCAAGGATATTCCAAAAGAAATTCAAAAATATTTTGATATAAAAGGAAGATTGCCATTTAATAAAATGTATGATGAAATTGAAAAAGCAGACTTTTTAATCACAGCATATGATTCTGATAATCCAAGACATTTAAGATACATAACAACAGGAACAAGCGGCAACTTCCAATTAATTTACGGCTTTACAAAACCTTGTTTAATTAATAAAAAATATGCACCATTAAATGAGTTTAATGAAGAAAATTCAATATTATATGAAAATCCTGAAGATTATTCTAAAGCAATGGAATATGCAATGAATATGACACAAGAAGAATATTCAAGTATGCAGGATAATCTTAAAATAACAACAGAAAAAATATACAAAAAATCATTAGAAAACACTAAAAAACTATTACAAAGAGGAAATTCTTAATGACAGTTATACCAATAGTTTTAACTTTTGATAAAAGAATTGTTTTAGCAGGGGCTGTTGCAATTCAAAGTCTTATCGATAATGCAAAACCTGAAACACAATATGATATATATGTATATCATCCAGATATAGATGAAAAAACTATACAAGAGTATCAAAAAATTACTGAAAATACACGTCACAAATTAACATTTAAATATATATCAAAAGAAAGATTTAAAAATGCACCGATAAATAAACACGGCTCTTGGACAGAAATTGTATATTATAGATTATTAGTCCCTGAACTACTACCACAATATGATAAAATAATATACTTTGATACAGATGCAGTAATATTAGGAGATTTAGAAGAAGTTTATAATGAAGATTTAGGCGATTACGATTGCGCAGCAGTTGCTATGGAAATAAATAATGAAAATATGATAAGCCATAAATACTTCCCAGAAAACAAACACGAATACACATATATATCTTCATTTATTGTGTTTAACAACAAGAGATTAAGAGAAAATAATTTTATAGAAAGAATTTATGCCAATATTGAAAAATTCAATACAAGACTTAAGTTTTTTGATTTAGATTTATTAAATTTAACTTGTGAAAAAATTAAAGACTTGAAATATAGATATGGAGTATTCCAAAGCATATATTACCATGATGATTTTACAAAAGGATATGAATATTCCTTTTTGAAACACGTATATTCAATGGAAGAGCTGCAAAAAGAAAAAGAAAATACAGTTATGCTCCATTTTGCAGGATACCCAGGAAAACCTTGGAGATTTAAAAAACCTCCTGAAGAATTTTTAAAATACCAAAACAAAATTCCAAAAAAATTAGTTAAATATACATTTAGAGACTTCAGAAAACGCTTATTTTCAAAAGTGTAGGTGAAATGCCATTTATATTTGAAAAACAAGAAATAGAAGATGTAATTATAATAAAACCTTTGTCATTTGGCGATTCCAGAGGTGTTTTCTTGGAAACTTACAAGAAATCAGATTTTATAAAAAATGGAATCAAGGATGATTTTTTGCAAGATAATTATTCAAAATCCCATAAAAATGTCCTTAGAGGCTTGCATTTTCAAAAAAAACCATACGAACAATCAAAGCTATTGAGATGTATAAAAGGCGAAATACTGGATATTGTAATCGATATAAGACCCAAATCAAAAACTTTTAAAAAATATTTAAAATTTAATCTGTCTGAATCAAATAACAATATTCTATACATCCCAAAGGGCTTTGCGCATGGATTTTATGTTTTGTCAGATATTGCTGAAATATCCTATAAGGCATCAGCAGAATACAATAAAGAATATGATTGTGGAATAATATGGGACGATTACAGTTTAAAAATTGATTGGAATATTAAAAACCCGATTCTATCTGAAAAAGATAAAAACCTTGCAACACTAGATACATTAATAAAAGAAGGTGTTTTATGAAAATACTTGTAACAGGTGGACTAGGGTTTATTGGAAGTCATTTTATAAAACATATTCTTAAAAAATATCCAAATTATGAAATTATTAATTTAGATATAGTTTCATATTGTGCTAATTTTAAAAACCTTGAGGAAATTGAAAATAATAAAAATTATACTTTTATAAAAGGTGATATTTCTGATAAAAATATCGTTGAAAAGATTACGCAAGAAGTAAATTGTATAATAAATTTTGCCGCACAAACACATGTAGATAACTCAATAAAAAACCCAAAAGACTTTATCAAAACAAATATCGAAGGGGTTTACGTACTTCTTGAAGCAATAAAAAAATATAATATTGAAAAATTTATACAAATTTCAACAGACGAAGTATATGGAAGTATAGCAAATGGGTTTTTTAGCGAAAATGCAAACCTAGAGCCAAACAATCCTTATTCCGCATCAAAAGCAAGTGCTGATTTATTAATACGCTCTTATCAAAACACCTACAAAATTCCAGCAATAATTACAAGATGCGCAAATAATTATGGAGAAAATCAATACCCTGAAAAATTAATTCCTCATTTTATTTCGCAACTTTTAAACAACAAGAAAGTTCCGTTATATGGGAATGGTCTTAATAAAAGAGATTGGATATATGTAAAAGATAATGTAAAAGCGCTAGATTTAATATTACATCAAGGAAAAATTGGTGAAATATATAATATTAGTGCAAATTGCGAAAAAACAAATCTTGAAATAACAAAAATAATTTTAAAAGAATTAAACAAGGATGAAAATTATATTGAATATGTAGAAGATAGACCAGGACACGATTTAAGATATGGAATTGATAGTTCAAAACTAAAAAAAGAATTAAATTGGACTCCAGATTATAATTTTAACGAACAATTCATAAAAACAATTCATTGGTATATTAATAATAAAGATTGGCTCAAAAATTAAATGAAAGTTTTAATCACTGGCGCAAATGGAATGTTAGGTAAAGATTTATGCTATTTTTTAGATGAAATAGGCTGCTTTATAATACCGACAAATAAAGAAATAATGGATATAACCAATAATCAAATTGTAAACAATGTGATTTCAAAAACAAAACCAGATTTAATAATACATACTGCAGCATATACGGATGTAAATAATGCAGAAAAAGAAAAAAAACAGGCAGAAGAAATTAATATTGAAGGTACTAAAAATATAGCAAAAGCAGCAAAAAAATATAATTCAACATTAATTTATATATCAACAGACTATGTTTTTAATGGCGAAAAAAATTCACCATATCTGCCAAACGATAAACAAAATCCAATAAATCAATATGGCAAAACAAAATTCAAAGCCGAATTAGAAGTTCAAAAAAATTGTGAAAAATATTATATTATAAGAACAAGTTGGCTTTATGGGTTAAATGGAAACAATTTTATTGAAAAAATTTTAACAAATAAAAACAAAGAAATTAAAGTTGTAGAAGATGAAATTGGCTGTCCAACTTGGACAATGGAATTAATTCAGGGTATATTAAAGATTTTATCTATGCCATATGGCATTTATCATATTTGCTCAAATGGCGAAACATCTAGATATAATTTAGCAAAAAAAATCATAGAATTAGAAAAAATCGATAAAACTATTATTCCAATTTCCCAAAAGGAAACAAATTCAACAATAAAAAGACCAAAATATAGTGTAATGCAATCAAATATCACACTAAAAAATTGGGAAGAATCTTTAAAAGAATATTTAAATTTAAGAAAAAACTCCTAAAACATTCCTTTTTTTGCAAAAAATACAGCAGCAGAAATTGCAGCAACTAATGAGATTATGCTTACAATCAAAAAACCGAAATCATTATTTGCAAAAGGCACAGCGACATTCATCCCCCAGAAACTTGAAAACATAGTTGGTATTGCAAATATAATAGCAATTGATGTCAAAAATTTCATAACAATATTTAAATTATTTGAAATAATAGAAGCAAATGCATCCATCATGTTTTCCAAGATGTTTCTGTGCATTTCAACCATTTCTAGCGCCTGTTTATTTTCAATAATTACATCTTCCAATAAATCAATATCATCTTCTGTAAATTTAAAGAACTTATTTGATTTTGAACTTTGAGTCAAACGCATAATTTTTTGCAACACCATATAGTTATCTTTAAGCGCTGTTGTAAAATAAACAAGAGATTTCTGAACTTCAAACAACTGGAATAATGCTTTGTTTTTCATTGTTTTTCTAAGTTCTTCTTCGATTTTTTCGGATTGTTTATAGATATTGTTTAAATATTTCAAATAATATTTTGTTGAACGGAACAAAATATCAAGCAAGAATTTTGTTTTATTTCTGGTATCAAATGAACCTGATGTTTCTTTATTAAATGAGCTTATAACTTTATTTTTCTTAGAAGAAACTGTTATAAAGCCTCTATCTGTAAAAATTATACCCAAAGGCAATGTGTCATAGGTGCCTTCATCTTCCATTAAAGGAATATTTGTAATGATTAAAACCGAATCATCTTCAATTTCAATACGAGAACGTTCATCCACGTCCAATGAATTTCTTAAAAAGCTTTCATCAAGATTCAAAACAAGGGAAACTTTTTGAATTTCATCATAGGTAGGATCAATCAAATTAAACCAAGACCCGCTTTGAGCTTCGCTTATTGTTAATTCCATCAATTTATCGTCTGTAGTTTTTAAAATCTCAATCATATCTACATCACTTCTATGGGGTACAAATATATTAAACTACACATTTAAAAATATGTAAACACAAAAAGAAACCTCTTTTGAAACAAAGAGGCTTTTAACACACACAAAACCAATTCAAACTTGTTTATGCAGAAGTTGGGCGAGGATCTTTCGCTAACCTCTGAGCTAATGTATTTTTTTGTGCCATTTGTGCAGCAACAACTTTTTTAGCTGCTTCAGCAATTCTTTCTTTTTTAGATTTAACAGATTTCATCTTCATATACTGAATATTCATAGAAATCGCTTTTGTACAAACATCTCTTAATGCTTGATGAATACGATAAGCTTCCATTTGAGCATTGGCATAATCATTCATTGTTGCCATCATTTTGTTCGGATCTATCATTGAAGTCTCAACAATAGCATTATCAACTTTTAAAGATTGATATTTGCGAACTAAGGCTTTATCTAAACTATCCTGTGCGCCAACTGCCATTTTATATAGTAAGCTCCTAATAATATTCTCGTACTTAAATAAAGTATTTTTTTAGAGCAAAATTGATACAAGAAAAACTTTTGTTAACAAAAGTTAACAATTTAATTTAAATTCGTCAGGATTTTTTACATTTATTTTACTTGCAATTAAAGAAATAAAAGCATATCTAAAATGATATTTTTTTAATAGCTTATTGTAGTTTTTTATATCTAAATCAAAATTATTTTGAATTTTCTCAATATCCTTTTTATATTCATAAGCTTTGTTGCAGTCGCAGTCTGATTTTGCACAATATATCATTCCATTTAATTTATTTATATTGCAACCCAATTTATCAAGCTTTTTTGCATCTGTTTTAAACTGATTAATAAAAAATACAATTCCTAACAAAACAAAAAATGTGATTACAATCAAATAATATAAAATCATAACAAGTAAACCTTTATAAACTAAAATAATTATAAACTAAATATTGTATATGGTAAAAAAATATTTTAGAATATAATATAAATAGATTAAGGAGTTATCTTGGAAGATAAAAAAGTAGTATCGTTTAAAAAACAAGCAAAATCGAACGATAAACCAACTCAAGAGATAGAATATTGCAGTTTTTGCAAAAGACCCAATACTCAGGTTCCAAAGATGGTAAAAGGACCTGGGGTAAATATTTGCTCAGAGTGTACATTAATTGCTGTGCAATATTTAATTTTACAAGATGGATTGATGAGTCAAGATGCACAAAAAATTCTTGACCTTTTATGGGGGACTTCAAAAAAATAATGGCTAATTCTTCAGAAAAAATGAAGCTAAGAGCAGAATTGATGTCAGTTTTAAACAAGTACACAACTGCTATTGAAATCGACAACGATCAATTAAAAAACGATATAGAAATTTTAAAAGAATTTCCTGATAGAGAATTTCTGTGTAAAGCTTTATTTAAAGAACTCTTAGGAAAAGATAATTTGTACACAAACGTTTGTGCAATTATTATCATTGAAGCTGTTGAAAATGAAATCTTTGAAGCTCAAGTTTATGATTTATTAAAAGATGAAAAAGTTTCTGATGATAAAAAATTCTATTTCATATCAATCTTAAAGCAAAAAGGTTTAACTTTTGACTACGATACCATTGACAATTACATCATGCATCCAGAAGAACTTGCACAAAATGGTGTTAAAGACTTCTTAAACAATGCAATAGAAGACCCTGAAGTTCAATTAGATTTATTAGATTTTTATGTAAATATACCAGAAGACGAAAGACTTTCATTATTAAACAATTTAATAGAAGAATTCCAAGGTGATGATTTAGGGAATGCGCTAAGTTTAATTGCACAATTAGATAATTTAAGTGTTGTCGAGCTTGAATATTTAGTAAATGGATTAATCAAAGCAAAATCATCCTATAGCATTGAAGGTTTAAGACATATCTTAAATAATTATAAGTTTGACAAAAAATCCACAAAAACTATCACAACTGCAACAAAAGAAATAGAATTTGCGCATCCAAATTTCATAAACACAGCCTTAATTAAAGATACAAAAGTTCTTAGCGCATATATGAGCTTTATTGATGGAAATTCTAATTTTTCATTAACTCTTTCAAGATTAAGAGAAAACAAAACTGTTGACGTCGTATTAATTACAATAAACATTATGCAAGGTATAACTTCCTGCATGGGTTTTGGTTCGATTAACCAAGAAAACTATAATGCCGTAATGAATAGAGTCTTTAGCGATTCAATACCAATAAAAATTCCGCCATCAATCCTTAAAGGATTAAGCAAATATTACTATGAAAAAAATAAAAAATTAAAAATACAATTAACATATGAATATATTGTTTGGAAAAACTTATTCAACGACATCAAAGACTTAAAAGGAGATGTTGCAGAAATTATCAACTCCAAATTAGATACTGTTAATTTAACAGAGAGAAAAGTTAGAAAATTCTCAAGTTCTAATTTATTAAGCAGATGGTACTATTTATATGGTCAAAATGAACATATCGACGAATTAATTAAAACACTAGAACAAGAACACATTGTTGATATGGAAAAAATTAACGAATTAACTGAAAAATTAACTCAAGAAAAATTCGTAAACGATAAAAACTATAGACTAGAATTGCAAACAAGATTATTGCTTCAATCATATGCGGCATTTCAGGCAGATTTAAAAATGATGTCAGCAAATGCATATAGTTTATGTTTTGAAAATCCATATATTCCAATTTTAGTAAATTCAATTATAGATAAGAGTTTATATTGCTATTTTGCTCAAAAAATTGAAGATATCGAAGAAGGAATTGAAGAAAACGTATTTAAAAACGAAATAGAGTCTAAATATACAAAAGAAGAAGCAGTTATTCTTATGGAGCAACTGGAAGAAAAATGGAACCAAAAGAAAGAATAGTTGCTCTTGATATTGGAACAAAAAGAATAGGTGTAGCAGTTTCTGATGCATTAGGTTTAGGAGCTAGCCCAGTTAAGCTAATACAAAGAAATAATGACAAACAAGCGCTATCAGAAATCGAAAAAATATGTAATGAATATAGAACAAATACAATTTTAATTGGCATTCCATACAACATGGATGGGACATTGGGTTTTCAAGCTAAAAATTGCTTAAACTTCATAAAACCATTAGAAAACAAATATAAGATATTAAAGCAAGATGAAAGATTATCATCTCAAGCAGCAGAAGATATCCTTAAACAAAAAGGCAAAAAATATACAAAAAACAAAGGTCTTGTTGACACAACTGCTGCGTGTGTGATATTACAAGAATATCTAGAAAATAACAGATAGGGAAAGACATGGAACAAGAAAACACTCCACAAATTATCAAAACCATCGGCGAAAATGGTGAAGAAATTTTTATGAAATTACAAGAAATAGTTAGTCTTGATGGTAAAGATTACGCATTATTATCAATAGTTGAAGATGATAAATTGCCAACAAATGACAACGATGAAGCAGACGAACTAGTTATTATGAGAATGATAAAAACAGATGATGAATGCACATTTGAAATTATTGAAGACGATGATGAATTCAATTCTGTTGCACAAGCTATAACTGATAGCGAAGATTTCGAAGAATAATATTATTTTTAAAAATCAAGTCCGAAATTAAACTCTTTGAAGAATTTCATCGACTTGATTTTTTTGTTTCATAATTTTTGCTCGTTTATTTCTAAACAACATATCACAAAATGCTTCAATTCTAGTTATAAAACCAGCTTCGCCAGTATGTTCATCGATTGTTAGATTTAATATTGGCTTATTAAAATTCTTAGATTTTCTTCTAATATCTTCAAGCATTAAACTATCTGGACCGCAACCAAAAGCAGTCAATGTAATAATTCCATCAATTTTTTCATCTTGAAGGTAGTGTCCTGCGCATCCTGTCATTTCATATTGATTTGCCCAATATAAAGAAGAATTTAGAGCATTCATACCACCTTTTAGCTGTTCTTGAGTTAATTGATATGCATTCAGTACTCTTACATCCATATTTTCCAATTTTTTAAATATATCCATGCAAATTCTTTTATCATAGATATTATACGCATGACCAATTAAAGCAATACTTATAGGTTTTTCTTCTTTTTTTGGCGGAATAATAACTTGTCCATTTTTTGCATATTTTAACGCTTCATCAAATTCTAATCCATTTTGAACCATGACATTAAAATTATTTTGTACAACAAAACCTTGGTTTTGAGCTTTTTTGATAACCTCAGCGTCTGTAATATTAAATTGTTTTGCAATTTCAGTTAAAAATTCATTCAATCCAGCATTTTTTTCAGATTTGTCTAAAGTTGCTTCAATTATGTTAAATTCACCCTTAACAACATTTCTGATTAAATCAGGAAGTCCTCTAATTTTAGAGCAATTATAGATTTTTGGTGCAATAGATTGAATAGAAGGAACAAAAATATTTTCTACGCCTTTTTCTAGCAAATTCAAAATATGTCCAACATATACTTTAACAGGCAAACAAGTTTCAGTAACAACCAAAGAAGCGCCATCAGAAATTGTTTTTTTTGTAGTTGGAGCAGATAAAACTATTTCAATATCTAAACTATTAAAGAAACCATACCAAAATGGAAAATAATTATAGTATGACATTGCTCTTGGTATTCCGATAACTTTTTTATTTTTCATATATTTATTCCCTCTTTATTCATAATACCTTAAACAAGATAAAATCTCTAAATTCCATAATTAATTTTTGTTACTATTTTTAATTAAAATGTTGTAATTCTAACAATAAAATTTAAATGTTCGTTTTAAAATATAATATAAGTGCTTATTTAGGAAATTATGTCTTTTCAATATATAAATCCATATTTGGTGCCAAAAAACAATTATAATCAATTTTATCAGGCTAATAATTTTAGCCAATTCAGCACACCTCAATATGTGCAAAATCCATACGAGGCAAGTTTTTACAATCAAAATTATATTTATCCATTTAATCCATTATATATGCCTAAAATTGGACAAAATTATTTCTCATTAGGGCAAATTCAAACACCAAATAATGACACTGTGCACTTGTTTCAATTACTAAACGGTCAAAAAGTAGCAATAGTTCCAAGAAAAGATGAAGCAACAATCGTAAAAACTTATCTTGATGGCGGTTCAATGAATGAAACCGACAAAATAAGAGGTATAAGCCATTGTATTGAGCATTGTTTATTTAAAGGTTCAGACAAACTTGAAGATGGTGATGTATTTAGATTAACAAGTCTTATGGGCGCATCGACAAATGCATCAACTGACTATGCTCAAACTGATTACTATATAACTGCCCCATATATGGATTGCGAAAATCTAGCAAAAACTATCGAAATTCAAGGCGATATGATTTGTAATCCTAAATTTGATATTAATGCAATAGAATCAGAAAAAGGTCCTATAAAATCGGAAATATCAATGATAAATGATGATGTTTTTACAAGAGCATTTGATAAAGTTATTAGAAATTTATTCCAAATAAATTCAACTTCTGACAATCTCGTTGCAGGCTCTATTGAAACTGTATCAAATTTAACAAGAGAAGATATTGTTAATCATCATAATAAATACTACACTCCACAAAATCTTTATACTGTAGTAGTTGGAGATGTTGATGTTAATGAAACAATGGATTTAATTTCAAAAAACTTCACTTTACCAACAAAAACAAATACTGGTCAATTAAAAGAAATTTTAACTCCAATCCAAAAACCAGTACGAGAAGATATTATTAGTCCTAAAATTCAATATACAGGCGTAATTATGGCTTTTGCAGGTCCAAAGCCACAAGATTCAAAAGATGCAATTGTAACTTCCATGATTAATTATTATCTTCAAAATTGTTCAAGTTCAGACTTAAAGAAAAAATTAGAAGAAATAAGCGGGAGCTATGATTGTGCAACACAAAAAGTTGGGCTAAATCCAAATGACCCAACTGCAAAAGTATGTATGATTTCTCTAAATCCAAAAGATGAACAAAAAGGTATTGATATATTTTATGATGCCATTCAAAAACTTCAAAATAAACCACTAAGTAATGAAGATTTAATAGCAATAAAAAATATGATGAAAAAAGACGTAGAATACGAAATGTCTGATAGTGTCGGTATTTGCGAATCTTTAGGAAAAAATTTATTAGGCAATTCGCTTGACGGTTTTAGTAATTATAAAACAATTCTAGAAAATGTAACTCAAGAAGATATAATCAATTGCGCAAGAAAATATTTTGACTTAAATAAAGTATCAATCGTTGTAGTGCACCCAAAAGACATTACAAAAGAAGAAATAGATAGCAATTATAATAGTTCTAAATATTCATACAATAACGTCGTTTTAAAACAACCAAATCAAACGATTGCTTTTACGGGTATGAAAAAAAACGTAGTTGAAAAAGTTGAAGAATATACCCTACAAAACAATACTCGACTTGTTTTAAACCCAACAAATTCAGATATTTGCGCATTTCAGTGGTCAATTAATACGCCACCAATAAAACCAAAAAATCCAAATGCGCCATCCGTTTTAGCATATATGTTCCATAAAGGAACAACATATAAAAACCAAAACGAATTAGAAAAATTCAAAGAATTAAATGCAATTGATACAGATGTTTTTGTTAATGGAAGAAGTATAGAGATAAGCGCAGATTGTCTTAGTGAAAATTGCCAAAAAACTCTTTCATTAATGAATGAACTATTGTATCATCCAAAATTCTCAAGAGAAGATTTTAATGAAGCAAAAAGATACATAAAAGATTCCCTTAAGGCAAGTCAAAAAGATGCAACATCAAACTTGTTAGATAATTTATATCCAGGCTTTTTCCCAACGGAAGCAACAATGCTCAAAACAATAGATGATTTAACATTAGATGATGTAAAGGAATTTTATAGCCAGATTTTAAATAGCGCAAGCTCAACATTTGTCGCAACAGCACCAATTAATACTCATCCTGAATTAAGACAAGAAATTATTAATTATCAAAGCGCATCAAATATAACTTTTAAAGATTCCACTCCAAAATTAAGCCCAATTTTTACACCAAATAAAGAATCCAATGTTGTAGTTGATACAGACACTTTAAATCAAGCGCAAATTTATAAAACATATAAATTCCCAATGTCTGGTAACATTTTAGATGAAGCTAAATTTGAACTAGTTAATACAATTTTAGGTGGTTCACCAAATTCTAGATTATTCAAAGATTTAAGAGAAAAACAAAATCTAGCATATAGCGTTTCGTCAACTATTCAATCTTTTGAAAATACAGGTATTATAACCTTAAAAATTCAAACAACAACAGACGACAAAGAACAAAACGTTCTAAGCTATGATAATGTTCAAAAATCACTAGAAGGCTTCAATAAACATGTAAACCAATTATGTACCGAGCAAGTAACTGATGAAGAATTAGCTGCGGCAAAAATGAAATTAAAGCAAAATCTTACAGGAATTTGCCAAGACCCATTATCTGAAACAGGTTTATTAGCAATGAATGCTCAAGAACCATACGGAATCAAAAGAATCGACAAATACATTGAAGCAATTGATAAAATTACAAAAGAAGACATACAAAAAGCGTCTCAATTTATGTTTTCATTTAATCCAACAATATCAATACTTGCAAGCCCAGAAACAATCGATTCGCAAATTAATTATTTAAGAACTCAAGGCAGAATAGATTTTATTAATTCATAAAAAAACGAGTATCATATGATACTCGTTTTTATTATTAATGAAAAATTATTTTTGAATATCTTTCATTGATAAACCAATTCTGTGTTCTTGTGGAGTGAATTTTTTGATTAATACATCAATTTCATCACCAAGATTGAACATAGAATTGATATTTACTTGACCATCAGCAATTTCTGATGATGGAAGCAATGCTTCAACACCAGGATAAATATTGATAAAAGCACCAAAAGAAGTGATTTTATTAATAGTACCTTTAATTACATCGCCTTCTTTAAATTTATCAACAATTTCTTCCCATGGGTTAGCACCCATTCTTTTTAAAGATAAAGAAATACGTTTTAAGTCTTCATCAATTTTGATAATTTTAACTTCGATTTTTTGACCTAATTGAATAACATCAGATGGATGTTTAATTCTTTCCCAAGAAATTTCAGAAATTGGAAGTAAACCATCAATACCTTCAATATCAACAAATGCGCCGAAATCAGCAATTCTAACTACTTCACCAGTAACAATTTGATCAACAGCAAGTCTTGAAATGATTTCATCAGCAACCATTTCTCTTTGTTGAGTGTAAACTTGTCTTTGAGATAAGATAAGTTTATTTCTTTTTGGGTCAGCTTCTAAAATTTTAACTTCAATTTCTTGTCCAACTTGCATTTCAGAAGGAGCACCAGTTCTTAATTGGCTTGATGGAATAAATCCTCTTAAGCCTTCGATTTCAGCAATTAAACCACCTTTAACAGAAGATAAAACTTTTGCCATGCAGTTTTCATTACCATTTTTAATATCAGCAAGTTTTTGCCAAGCTTGAGCACAAGAAACTTTTTTAAGAGAAAGAATAGCTACTTCATCATCTTCTTCATCTTTAATGATGTAGAATTCTTTTTCGTCCCACAATTTGATAATTTCATCAACATTTTTGTCTGGGAAATTAGAAATTTCTCTGTTAGGTAAGAATGCTTCAGTTTTAGCACCAATGTCTACTAAATAGCCATCTTTTTCTTTTTTTACAACTACACCTTTAACAACGTCAGCAACGTTGATTTTGTAAGTGTAAGAATTTAACAACAATTGTTCAAATTCTTGATTTGACATAGTTTCTGTCATTTTACTTTGTCCTTTCTATATTATATTCTTCTAATTTTTCTAAAACTTTTTGTATCAATTTATCTGGAGTTGAAGCACCTGCTGTAACACCGATATTATTTGCATTTAAGATTAAATTATTGAATTCATCTAATTCGTATTCATTTTCTATATGAATAGTTTGAGTGATTTCTGATAATAATTGAGCCAAATGAGTTGTATTTGCACTTTTTTTAGATCCAACAACAACCATTAAATCAGAATTTTTTGCTAATTTTTTAGCTTCTTCTTGTCTTAATGAAGTAGATGGGCAAATCGTATTGACTATTTTTAAAATTTTGCAAATTGGCATTAAATAATTAACAACTTCGAATAAATATTCTTTAGTTTGAGTTGTTTGTAAAACCACACCCACTTTTGAAGAATTTTTAATTTTATTTTCAATCTCTTTTAATGAATTTATATTTGGCGCAACAAAAACATTATCATGATTATCTGCAGCCCTTTGAGCATTTTTAGATATCGCTAAAACTTCAGGGTGCTCTTTTTTGCCTAAAATAATTACAAAAAAGCCGTTTTGAACTAATTCAACAGCTCTTGATTGAACTTTTTTAACATCAAGACATGTTAAATCAACAAGCTCAAATCCTCTTTTTTGAACTTCTCTGAAAACATCATCACTTTCGCCATGGCTTCTTATAATACAAATACCTTCACCATTATCAGGGAGGGAATCCAAAGTTTTTATACCAAGAGTTTCGAGCTCTTTAATAACATGAGAATTATGAATTAATTCTCCAAGAACACACACACTTTTGTTAATATTTTCTTGCTTTAATTTAATTGTAGTGTCTACGGCTCTTTTGACGCCATAGCAAAAACCTGCATTTTTGGCTAGTTTTATAGTCTTTTTAATGGTATTAAACCAACTTTCTTTAAGAGTCAATATTTATAGATAAATATTGCTAAAATTATTTAAACATAAACATTTTTTTAGTACAATAGAAATATAATATTTTAGGAGTTTAAATGGAATACAATATTCAAAACTATAAACAAGAGTTAATTTACTGGGCAAAAAGACTTTACGAAAAAGGAATGTCACCTGCTTGCAGTGGAAATATTTCAATTAAGCTTGATAAAAAAATATTAATCTCAGCTTCTGGCACCTGTCTAAATGATTTAACTCAAGAAGATATTGTCATCATAGATTACAACGGAAATTTATTAGAAGGTAATAAAAAACCCTCTAGTGAAAAAATAATGCATAGCGAAATCTATACAAAAAGAGATGATATAAATGCAATTATTCATTGCCATTGCCCATTGATAACTTCTTTTGCGGTAGCTGGAATTCCAATGAAAAAACCAATACTGCCTGATTTTGCGCTATATTACGACGAAATTCCTTTAATCCCATATCATTGCCCATCTAGCATAGAATTAGCAGAAGTTGTTGGAAAAACTTTTGAAAAAAATTCAGCAGCATTATTAAAAAACCATGGAATAGTGATGGGTGCAGATAGCTTAAAAAATGCATTTTATCAATTAGAATTACTAAGAGCCTACACAGAAACCTATTTTGGTGCAGAAGTTTTAGGCAGAGCTAAATCTATTTCAAAAAAGAATGTCGAAGAAATTAAGAGACTTTACAGAAAAAATTAAATTGTAAAATTGACTCAATATAAAAATTTTAATATAATTAACTTATGCAACCACTTATAACTCCAGAAAACGTTGAAAAACTAGTAGAAGATATCCTTGTTGATATCCATTCTTGGCGCAAAGAGATGATTCATTACATTAAAGATGAAAATCCTGAATTAAATACAGCCATCATAGAAATTTCACAAAAAGCTGATCTTGACCCCAAAGCATTAGCAACAGGAGCATATATGGCATATAAACTGTTGGAAAATGAAATTGGAGAATACGAAGCAGATTTTCAAGAAGAAGAAAATTAGTTTTGTAATTTCAAATTTACAGGTTAAAATTATATTATGAGTCAATTGAACGAAAAACAAATCGAGCAAGCAAAAAAACTTGCCAATATGTCTAAAATAGCTCAAATTTTAGAAAATATTCGTGGCGTTATTGCAAAAGATAAAAAGCAAAAACAACCCTTGATTTTGCGCATAAATGAAGCATTTATTTTTAATATCGCAAGAAAAGCAATTACACAAAAAGACTCAACTTTTATTTTATCAATAGCAGGCGAAAGCGCTTCAGGCAAAACAACATTAGTTAAAAATACAGCAAAAGCATGTATAAAATCAGAAACAAATAATGTTTACAGTGTTCTTTGTTGTGATGATTACTATAAAGACGCATCAAAAGAACTAACAGAAGCAGGCTCATATGAAAAATTATTCGAATCAGGTTTCAGTTTTGATACACCTGATGCGATTGATTTGGATTTAATGAAAGAACATTTAATCAAATTAAAAAACGGAGAAGAAATCTATTCTCCTTTGTATAATTTTGTTACTTGTGAAAGCAAAAAGGATACAGTTCTAAAAAAACCTGCAAAACTGGTTTTAAACGAAGGTTTATACGTTCTTCATGAAAAAGTTAGAGATATAACAGACGTTAAGATATACGTTTATACACCTTTCGAAGTTATAAAGGATAGATGGTTTGCTCGCGCTACAAGCAGGGGGAAAACTGGTCTTGCTGCACAAATGCAATTCCATGATGTTAATCAAACAGCATTTAGACATATTCGTCCAACAATGGATATAGCCGATGTTGTAATCAATGGAATGACTACGCAAGAATACATAGAAGATTTTGTTCATGAATTAATTGATGCAATTGTTAGCGTTACAAGACAAAAACACACAACATTGTAATTAATGCATTTGTAGGACAATTTATTCTTGACAAACATAATTTATATTATATGATAATACTTGTCCATTGGGGCGTCGCCAAGTGGTAAGGCACCTGGTTTTGGTCCAGGCATCTCGGAGGTTCGAATCCTTCCGCCCCAGAATTTGAGAACAGTTTAACCCTTTGACTAACATGTCAAAGGGTTTTCTCATCGTATAGTCTATGATTTGTATTTTTGAATTGATAAAATACAAATCATTTAAATTAGCATCTATATAATCGTAAATCTCTTCTATGTTTTTAATTTTAGGTTTAATCATATTAAACAATCTCATTTAAAATAATAAATAATCATTACATATATTTGATTTGTTTAAAATAAACTGTAAAATCTTGCAGTTTAAAAACATTATATCATGATGCCTTCATGATATAATGTAATTGTTTAACTGTTTGGAGAAAATTATAATGAGTTATGTTTGTAAAAATTGTGGTAAACTAATTACAAAACAAGAATATATTGATAATTCTAGAAATAAAGGGCGATTTTTATTATTTTGTGTAATAATTTTGTGCTTCATGGCAGTAATTTTAATTCCTGTTGGTATAATTCTGCTAATTATTGTGAATAATAAGACCGCAGAAAATAAGTGCCCATATTGTAAAATGAAAGACTGTATTATTCCCAATGATACACCAATTGCTGCAGAATTAATTAACAAAACATACAAAAAAGAAGATTTGAAAGAATTTTGCGCAAAAGAAAAAGCGCAGGAAATTAATAAAGAAAACCATAAAAATATTCAAAGAGGCTGTGCAATATTTTTATGGTTGTTAATTGTTGTAATGGCTATTGCAGCTTCAATAAGCAAATAAAACCTATTTTTTTGTTAATTTAAATATGTTTAAATTAGTCACTTTGTTTATTTGGCTTTGTTTATAAATTTGGCATAATTAAATATTTTGTAATTTTACAAAATGTGCAATAAATAGTTTTTACAAAGCAACTATTCTGTTTTTTAAATTTTCAATTACATATTTTTCAAAAATGTCCGTTTATCTATATTGACCATTTAGGTATAGTTATACAAAGAACTATTTTTTACTCAATAAACTTGGCAATATATTTGAAGTATACGCAAATGATTGTGGTGGAACAAAATTTATATTTTCATCAATAGGATTAATCGGGCTAGTTAAGTGTTCATATTTTTTTATAACAATTGCATATCCCGTATTTTTGCCATCAAAATATTTAAAAAAACTTTTTTTATTTATTCCTGCTTTTGATTTACAAGTCTTCCATAATTCTTGCGGATTATCTTCAATGATTGTTTCTATAAATATTTTTCCAACAATCTGTTTTACTGGTGCAGACGAATACACCCAAATTTCAGATACTTTTTCTTTAAAAATTGATTTTCTAAATTCGTACAATTTTAAGCCTTTTTTAATTTTTTCTACATATTTTGGCTTAATTGATAGTATAACGCTCATCTATATTTCCTTTGATTAATTCTCTATATTGCTCATCTGTAATTTCTCGTATTGAATATATATTTCCAGTTATATTTAGTTTAGGCAACTCGTTAAGTTTAATTTCTTTTTTCAAATGAAAATTTTCATTAAAAAGTAAAACCAATGCTTCTTTTTCGCATATTTTTTTTATCTCATTAAAATTGAATACTGTTCTTTTTGCAATTAATTTTGACACAAGTTCAGGGTCTGTCATTTTTGAATACACATTTTGAACTGTGCAAAGTGTAGTTAATGCCATTCGTTCTTTTGATTGATAAAATAGAAGTATATCACCCTTGTTGACTTTAGTTGTATTAGCATTGCAAATATAAGCTTTTTTTATGCAGTTACTTTCACTGTAATTAAATAGATTTAAACCAAGCTGATAAACATCACCTTTACTATCAGGAAATAATCTTTTATGAAATTCGGGTTGTATTGGTATCAAATGTTTTTTGACGGTATTACCTTGATAAAATGCGGGATAATAAGTGTTATTGTAATCCACTACTTCATCTGCATTAGTGATGCTTGTACTTTTGTTTGCCGTAATTTGTTTTAAAAAAACATCTTCATTGTTTGCATTTAAACCAATACGCTTAAAACCAAAGCTTTCAATTAGGTTTACCAAGTAATCATTTTCTTCTATAAAATGCGTAAGATAAATTTCTTCTAAATTATTTTTGCAGGCAAATTTAATAGCTAAATCAATTAAGCGCTCACCTAATTTGAAACCTCTTGCGTGGTTAGCAACTTTAAAGGTGCATATTTTTAAAATTTTACCTTTAATAGTAATTGGGCTATTAC
>JAFTXY010000011.1 GCA_017461425.1 Candidatus Gastranaerophilales bacterium
ACTTCAAAAGATAAACGTACAATAATTAAAGAAAATAATGGTTCAGGTTCAAGTGATTATACTAACAAATACCTAGACATTACTTCAATGGAATACAAAGGTGGCGACGGCGCTGTAATTATTACATGGTAGAAAGAAAGAGAAAAATGAGAATAAAAAACGCATTTACAATGGCAGAAACACTAATAGTTATTACTATGATAGCCTTCTTGGCGGTGTTTATGCTGGGTTCATTAAATAAAGCAACACCTGATAAAAACAGGGTAATGTATAAAAAAGCATATTCAGTTATAGAAAGAGCCGTTGCCGAAATGGTTAATGATGATACTTTATATGCTTATGATGAAGACAGAATAGGATTTTTAAATTATGACCATGTAGCTATTCCTGGCGCAAAAGATCTCAATAGCAATGCACAAATATATACTATCAATTATGATAATAAAAAACCGGATACCGCTGAAGCAGGATCGGCACGCATTAATAAATTTTGTAATTTGTTTAGGAGTAAATTAAACACACTGCCTGCTGGCAGCGATGGACAATTAAGCACGCAGGCAGATTATTCAAACAATCAAAAAGTTTGCAAATTTTATACCACTGATGGTATACGTTGGGATTTAAACCCAGATAAAACTTCAAATATTGGTTGTATAGACAGAAACAATACATTTTATCACAATGATATGATTACCATTGAAATCGATGTTAATGGCAGACAAACTCAGACCGAAAGAGGACAAGGTCCTGATATGCATAGCCTTGCAACTGCAAATAATTGGCAAACCACTCCAGCAGGAGATGTTTTCTGTGTGGATGTATATTCTGATGGAAGAGTTACAGTCCGAGATTACTGGGAAATGGAATATTTAAAATCAAGCTCGTTAAAATAATAAAAACATATTTTAAAATTGCTTCCTTGGTTAAAGGAAGCAATTTTTTATTTTTATTTTACTAAATTTTTGACCAAAATGACTATTTAATAGCTTTGTTCTTGTTGTATAATAAGATAAATTAAAGTGGGGTTATATGAAGAAAAAAATTATTGTCATTTTATCGTTATTTTTGTTTTTATCAAGCAATGCACAAGAATATTCTCAACAAGATGTTCAAAGATATAGTGCATATTATTCAAATGGTATGCAATATTTTAAAAATCAACAATATTCTTCTGCAATAAATGAATTTAGAAAAGTTTTAAGATTTTCTCCATACGACGAAACAATCCAAGATGCCCTTGCCAACGCATATTTAGCACGAGCACAATACTATAAAACAACAACAAAAGAATTAAAAAAAGCTCTAAACGATTATAAAAGCGCATATTTTTATTCAAAATACTGGAAAAATACAACACAAAGCCAAAGTATGGCTTCATTGTCCAATACAAGTTTAAAAGAAATTCTTGATTTAGAAAAAAAATTATCAATTTCACAAAACCCTCAAACAAGATTTCAAAATGCAAAAATCTTAAGAGCGCAAGGCGAATTAGCAGCCTGCGCATATGATTTTCAAAATTTGAAAACAAGCGAATACAAAGAACAAGTTTATGAAAACTTAGGAAATATCTACAAAAATTTAAACAACCTTTCTCAGGCAATGGATTATTTCAAAACAGCAATTGATATTAATCCAAAAAATCCAAAATTGCATTTTTTATATGGCGTAATGCTTGATGAAGCGCAAAATTATGAAGCAAGTATGGAACAATACAATCTTGCCTTGCAATATGGTGATAAAAGCCCTGAATTGCTAGAAATTCTTGAAAACAAATGGACGCAACATATCGTAAACGACCCAAATAATGCACAAAACTATGTTAATTTAGGTGCAATTTACCAAAAACAAGGTAATTTCGAGGGCGCTAAAGCTCAATATCAAAAAGCATATCAATTAGACAATAACGATAGCACAATTTTGTATAATTTAGCATCTTTATTTTCACAACAACAAAACTATCAAAATGCAATTGAAGTATACGATAGATTATTATCCCAAAAACCAAACAACATAGAGGTTTTAGAATATAAAGCAACCGCTCTTAAAGAATTAATGAGGTATGATGAAGCATTAGTAGAATACGATAAAATTCTAGCTATACAACCAAATAATCAAAATGCAAAATCAGCTAAAGAAAATATCATTTTAAATAATTTTTCTGGTGAAAAATTGCAAAATTATCTAAAACAAAAGGCTTTATCTAGCCCAAACAACTATGAAGATCAATTTAACTTGGCGTTTGAATTACATAAAAATAAAAAATACCAAGAAGCAATCCAATTCTATAAAAAAGCACAAAGCTTAAATCCATCCAAAGAAGAAACTTATTTAAACTTGGCTCAAATTTATATTGAACAAAAAGATTATAAAAACGCAAATGATATTTGCCAAAGAGGTTTAATGATTTTACCTAATAATCAAAAAATCTCACAATATCTAAATGATTCAAAAGAATATATGCTTGGTTCCCTATACGATAAAGCTACAAAACTATACGAGCAAAATAAATTTTCTGAAGCATTGGCGCAATATTTAAATATCGATAACAAAACAGCAGAAGTTAATATGGCAATAGCAAGCTGTTATTGGCAATTAAACGATTATTTGAATGCAAATAAATATTATCAGGCTGTTTTAGCGCAAAACCCTGCAAATACAGATGCTTTGTTAAATAGTGCTTGGGCATATTATTCAATGAACGATTTTAATAATGCAAAATTGACAGCAAACAAACTTCTTGCTTATGATAAAACAAATCAATCAGCAAAAGAAATTTTAAAAAACATTGAAGAAAACGAATTTTCATCTCTTTTACAAAAAGCAATTGAAAACTATGAAAATGGCGATTTTGAAAATTCTATAAATCTATTAAACAAAGTTTTAACCCAAAAACCAAATGAAGAATATGCAAACTACTATAAAGGCTTGTGTTTTGAAGAATTAAAAAAACCAAATGAAGCAATAAAACAATACAAACTTTTAATTTCTAAAAGCCCTGAATTCGCACCTGTTTATTATTCTTTAGCAATCGCACAAGACAATATGGAAAAATATCAAGAAGCAGTTTCAAATTACAACACATTTTTAACTCTAAAATCAAAACTTCATGAAAAAGATGAGATGACAGAATTTTCTAAAAACAGAGTTAAGGAATTAAAAGATTATCTGGAACAATTAAATGCAAGCAAATAAAAAAATTGATATATCGCAAATCAAAGTTATTCAAGCGCCATTAGCAGGAATATCAGATGTTGTTTTTAGAGGGCTTGTAAGAAAATATCAATCTAAATGCCTTATGACAACAGAAATGATATCATCTGAAATGCTTTGCAATAACCCAAATCCAAGAATTATCCAATTTGAAGATTTTGAGTATCCGCTTGCTTTCCAGCTTGTTGGACATAAAATCGACAAAATGACAAATGCTGCAAAAATCATTGCGCCTTTTGCAAGCATGATTGATATTAATTGTGGATGTCCAGTTAAAAAAGTTGTTGTATCGGGCGATGGTTCAGCTATGATGAAAACGCCAGAATTAGCTTGCGAAATTGTTCAATCTATCAAAGAAGCAACAAAACTTCCTGTTAGTGCAAAATTTCGCCTCGGTTGGACTCACGATGAAGAAAATTTTATTGAATTTGGAAAAGCTCTTGAAAAAGCAGGAGTATGTTTTGTAACATTACACGCCAGAACACGTTCTCAAATGTATTCAGGCAATGCCAATTGGAACAAAATTAAATTATTAAAACAAGAGTTATCCATTCCTGTTTTTGCAAATGGCGATATAAAAACAATAGAAGATGCTAAAAATTGCCTTGAATTAACAAAATGCGACGGAATTTCAATAGGTAGGGGAATTATGGGCGATTTTTCATTACCATATAGAATTGAAAAATACATAGAAAAAGGCATTGTTATTCCTGAACCAAATTTAACTCAAAGAATTGAAATGCTAAAAGAACACTTAAAGCTTGAAGTTCAACATATGGGCGAAAAAAATGGCATAAAATTTATGAGAAAATTTTATAATTATTATATTGCTTCAACAAGAAATGCTTCAAAATACAGAAGTGCTTTAGTGACTTTAGATAAAGAAGAAGAAATTTTAAAAATCTTAGATGAAATATTATCTCTACATACTGAAAACAATTGATGATACGCTATATTGCGGCATTGCAAAAGATGTTTTGAAAAGATTTGAAAATCATATATCAGGTCTTGGCGCTAAATATACAAAATCTCATAAACCAGAAAAGATTGTTTATGTGGATGTTTTTGGTGATAAATCCAGCGCCGCTAAAGAAGAATATCGAATTAAAAAAACTCTTAGACGAGAAGAAAAATTGCTTCTAATCGAAAAAAACAAAGAAAGAACTGAAAATATTTTAAAAAATTTAGTTTAAGATTTCTTCGTTTTGTTCTTCTGATTTTATTTCTTGATTTTCTTGAACTTGTTTTTCTTGTTTTTTATTATCTTTTTCTTGTGTCTTTTCTTCTATATTTTTAGGCACTTCTTTTTTAATTTCTTTAGCGCCCTCTAAACGGAAATATCTAGAATCTTCCCATCTTAAATCAATGTATTTGATTTTTTGTTCAATTTTTTTAGCTTCAGGCAGAATTGAACCAATCCATTTTGCACGATTTAAAGCTGTGTCATTAATCTCGCCAAAACGAATTAAATATTCTTCAAGCATTATATAAACATCTTTTTCATTTCTTAAATCAATATATTGAACTTGTTGATTAGAACAAGTTTCTATCACTTTTATTAATTTAAGAATTTCTTCTACTCTTTTTTTATCCCAAACTTCATCATGACCATTTCTAACTCCATAAGTTAGAAGTTTTTTAGCTTTAATCGATGGGTTTAATGGTAAATAATCATGATCAATCAAAACACCATCTGTTGTTAGGGCAGAATTTGGCTCAGATTCAAGATTTGGCGCCAATAAAAACGCAGGTGTTCTTTCATCGACAGCAACAACTAATCTTGCAGGATACCAATATCTTCTGATATAAACTTTTTTAATTGGTTGCAATTGAGCAATATTTTGCTCTAATTCTTTTGTATCTAATCTGAAAATTTGTGTGTAAGGAATTTGCGTTTGTCTAACCATATTGATAATTTTATAATCAGGAGTTATAACATTACCTTTAATTTTCAAAACGCTTGAATCTGCTTTCATTAATTTTTCAGAATCAATATACCATTGTGGCAATTTTAAAATCCACAAGCCAAAATAACATATTGCAACAACCATTAATAAAGATAGCAAAACTCTAAAACGCAACAACATCGTTCTATATGACGATATTTGTCTTTTGATTTTATTTACTTTAAGACGTCTTTTTTGATAAAGTAAACCCAATTTGCCACCTTCTTATTTTAAATCTGCTGTTTTTAAAATTAAATCCACTAATTGATTATAATTAATGCCCATTTCATTGGCTTGTGCTGGTAAATCTGAAGTATCTGTCATACCAGGGTTAGTATTAACTTCTAAAATATATGGTATGTTATTATATACTAAAAAGTCAACACGAGATACACCTTTGCATGCACATGCTTTGTGTGCTTTTATGGCTAATTCTTGGATTTCTTTTGTCAAAGAATCACTAAAATCAGCAGGTAAAATAAATTCTGTTAAGCCTTTTGTATATTTTGCTTCATAATCATACCAATCTGTTTTTGTTCTAAAACCAAGAATTGGCGTTGCAAAAATTTCTTCTTTTCCATTTTCATCAATTCTCTCTAAAACACCAACCGTAGCTGATTCTCCTTGTAAGTATTCTTCAATTAATATTTCATTATCGCATTTTAGAGCAACTTCCATAGCATTATCCAATTCTTCTATTGAATTAACTTTTGTCATACCAATTGAAGAACCTTCGTTTGCAGGCTTTATAATAATCGGATAATTAAGCTCTTGGACTTTTTCTTTATAATTTTCTTTATTAACATTAACCGATTTAATCAAGGGAATGTTTTGAGTTGATAAAACTCTTTTTGTCATAATTTTATCCATACAGATTGAACTTGCTTTTACACCGCAGCCTGAATATTTTATTCCTAAAAACTCTAAAACTCCTTGTATGCAACCATCTTCTCCATATCTTCCATGTAAAACATTGATTGCATATTCTATTTTTGTATCAGTTAAAACAGAAGCAATATTTCTATCAACATCAATTAAAGTAACATCTTTATATCCAAGCTCAATTAATGCTTTAAAAACATTTCTGCCGGAGCGCAATGAAACTTCTCTTTCATTTGATAAACCACCGCATAATACAGCAATACGTGAATTTTTATTTAGTTTTTTTTCATTATTTTCCATTTTTCTTTTTCATCCTTAGTCATTTTTCCAATATAAATAATTTCTGGTTCAAGTTCTACATTAAATTCTTCTTTTACTTTTGAATAAATTTCAAAAACAATATTTGTATAATCAATAGAAGTTGCTTTTCCTTTATTAATTATAAAATTACAATGATTTTCCCAAACTTCGCAATCGCCAATTCTAAAACCACGAAGTCCGCATTTATCAATCAAAGCACCAGCTGAAAACTCGCAATCTTTTGGATTTTTGAAAACAGAACCTGCATTAGGCAAAGCTAAATTTGGTTGTTTTTCTCTTCTAAATAAAAGATTTTCATCCATTTTTGCTTTGATTTCTTCTTTATCTTTTTTTTCTAAATTAAATTTTGCACTTAATAAAATATATGGTTTTTCTTTTAAAATCGAATGTCTATAAGAAAAATTCATTTCTTCTTTTTTTAAATTTAAAACTTTATTATTTTCAATATCATAAACTTTTGCGCTTACTAATTTATCGCTTATTGTTTGCCCATGTGCGCCTGCATTCATATATATAGCACCGCCTAGGGTTGCTGGAATTCCTATTAAAAATTCAAATCCTGATAATTTTTTTTCATAAGCCATTTTTGACAAAGCTTGTGTTTTTATTCCTGCTTCAGCTTCTAAAGTTTGATTGAAAGATAAAACTGTTTTAATTAAGCCTGTATGAATAATTGGTTCTTGAACACCTTGAGAAGAAAATAAAACATTAGACCCATTACCAATAACAATTGGATTTTTAGTTTTATTTCTTCTAAATAAAGTCATCATTTCGCCATAATTATCTGGCATATAAAAAATTTTTGCGCTAGACCTTATTTTCAAAGTATTAAAATTAGTCAATTGAAAATCATTATAAAATTTTATTTCATTTTGCGAGCAAATCATTAATTATTCCACCAACTTTTGTTATATCTCCGGCGCCAAGGGTCAAAACAATATCTTCTTCTTTTAAATCTTTGGCTATTTTTTGTGCTGTTTGTTCAATATTTCCATCGATATATTTTGCATCAATTCCTTTTTTTATAATTTCAGATACGAAATTTTTAGAATTATAATCTTCTAAAGGTTTATCCCCTGCACAAAAAACATCTATTACATATAATTTATCAATCGCATCGAAACTATCTAAAAACTCATTCCACAAACCTTTTAAGCGGGTATATCTATGCGGTTGAAAAATTGCAATTTTTCTTCTTTTTAAATTTCTAATTGAATTAAGAGTCGATTGAATTTCGGATGGATGATGAGCATAATCATCTATTATTTTTATGTTTTTAATGTCAGCAACAAGCTGAAATCTTCTTCCCATGCCAGTAAACATAGAAAAATATGAAGAATATTCGCTGAATTCAAATCCTAAATCATCTAATACAGATATTATTGCTAATGCATTATAAACATTATGAATTCCAGGAATTATAAGATTAATTTTACCTAAAAAAGTTCCTTTCTTATAAACATCAAAACTAGAATTTAACTCTTCAAAAACAATATTTTTTGCTTCGTAATCTGCGTTTTTATTTAGTGAATATGTAATTATATTTTCAAATTTTGTTTGAGATTTAAATAAATTACATCCATCATCATCAATGTTTAAAAAGATTTTTGACGAACCATTCATCTTATCAATTAATTTTTCAAATGTCTTAATAATGTCATCTAAACCATTTTTGTAATAATCAAGATGATCAGCTTCTAAATTATTTATAACAAGCATTTTAGGAGAATACTTTTGTATTGTGCCATCAGATTCATCTAATTCTGCAATAAAATATTTAGAATTTTTATTTGCATTTGCGTTAATATTTAATTTTGGAATAATTCCACCGATTGCATAACTTGGATTTAATTCCATTTGTTCCATAACAAAACTCAAAAAACCTGATGTAGTAGTTTTTCCATGGGTTCCAGCCAAACCTATAAAACAGGGGAATTGTTCAGATATAAATTTTAAACAATCAGAACGATGCATTATATCTAAACCTAATTCTTTTGCTTTTATAATTTCGGGATTATCTTCTTTTATTGCAGAAGAAACTACTACTTTTGGTTTTCCAATAATATTTTCTTTATCGTGTCCAATAAAAACTTTAGCCCCCAAAGAAGAAACTAATTTTGTATATTTGCTTTCTTGAATATCAGAACCAGATACCTTATATCCAAGACACAATAATATTTTTGCTAATGCACTTTGCCCAACTCCGCCTATAGCGATAAAATGAAAATCAAATTCATTGTTCATTATTTAGCACCCTCAAGCACAACATCCGTAACACCATGTTGAGTTTTTCCCCAATCCATTGTCTTTTTGGTGAAAATAATTTTGAAAATGATAAACATAGCAATAGGAAACCAAATTGTAATAAAATAAATTGAAGTTAAAATTGATTCCCAAAAAGCACGTCCAAATGAATAATTTGCATATTTTCTTAAACTATAAATAAATCCACAAGTAAAGAATATTGCAGTAGTTGCAACTAAAATTATTGAAGATAAAACACAATTTTCATAACCTTTTACAAAGTGGAATGCTTGTATAACAATTTCCGCAATTAACCAAAATGGAAGCAAAAATTCACTTATATAAGCGATTAAATCAAAACCAACACGCAAAGACATATCTTTTGATGTAAATACTGCCCAAGCATATTCTAAATATCTTCTTATCGAACCTTCAACCCATCTTCTTCTTTGACGAATTAAGGCATAAAAATCAATAACACCTTCTTCATATACTTTTGCATCAGTGCAAAAACGAATATCCCATCCTTTAATATGCAATCTTGTAGACATATCAAGGTCATCCACAATAGTTTCTTCGTTCCAATAATTTATGCTTTCTAATGCCAATCTTTTAATTAATTCGCCATTTCCTCTTAATTCAACAGCGCCTCTAACTGCATCTCTTCCAACCTGAAGATGTGAATCAAGAATATATTCATTATATTGACACTTAGTTAAAAAGTTTTGTTTTGCATTAATAATAACTTTTTGTGCTTGAACAGCACCAACATCAACTGGCTCAAGCTTGATAACCATCTTAGTTAAGAAATCTTTTTCAACTTTTGCATCTGCATCAAAAACCAAAATAGCATCACCTTTAGCCAATTTCATAGCTTCATTTAATACAGCAGATTTTCCAGGTGTAGAATCTTTTTTTCTAATTAAAGCTTGAACTTTATCATATTTTTTCGCAAGATTTTCAATTATCAAAGCTGTATCGTCTTCGCTTCTGTCATCAATCAAAATAACTTCAAAGTCTTTATAATCAAGATTTAAAACATTTTCAACAGTTTTTTCAATAACTTCATGTTCATTATGACAAGGAATTAAAACAGAAACGAAAGGATGATAATCATAATTCAAAATCGGAGGATGTTTTTTTAATTTTCTTTTTTGATATTTTGTAACGCAATACATATAAAAAGAATATAAAAACATAAAGCCGATTAAGAAAATAACCGCCCACATCGTATTAAAATAGTTTTGAAATATAATTAAAAATGCAACTAGAAAAGAAATTATAATTAGTAGCGCTATTCTTTCTTTCATTTCCTTGTCTTCTTGTCAATCTCTCTATAATCTTTTAAAATTCTAACAAAAATAAACCCTCGTCGCAAGAAATTAAAACTTCTTTACTTGAGGGCTGATTTTCCTTTTTAGTAAGCTTTTTCAATCAATTCAATTGAATTGCCATCAGGGTCATTAATAAATGAAATTCTTGTTTTAATTTCATCCATATAAAATGGTTCAACATCCCAACTATAACCCAATTTTTCTATTTTTTTACTAATTTCATCTAAATCATCACATAAAAATGCAAAATGCCCAAAACTATCCCCTAAAGAATATCCACCAACAGGCACTTCATCATTTATTGTTAATTCTATTTGTACCCCTGTTTTTTCATCAACCAAATATTGCAAATAACAATCTTCTAAACGAATTCTTTCGCCTTTTTTTAATCCCAACAATTCGCAATAAAATTTAATTGACTTTTCTTCATTTAAAACTCTTATCATTGAATGTAAAAATTGCATATCTACTCCTTTTAATCTTAAAAATATTATATCAAATAATAAGCTTATGTAATGTTGTTTACTATTTAGAAACGAAATAGTATAATTAAAATTATGAATATTCTACTTATTATAGGATTAGTATTATTTGGGTGCACTATTACTTGGATGTATTTTCTTTTCATTTCTAAAACAGTAAATGAAAAAGAAAGACCAAAACAAATAGAAATAGTGCATGGTGACGCTCTTGAAAGATGTAATAAATTATACGAGCAAGGACTTCATGCAGAACTGCAAAGATATGCGCAAAGAGAACTATCTAAAAACTATGGTAATGTAGAATTAAGAAGAATTTTAGCTCAATCTTTAATGGTTTCTGGTAATGAGCAAATGGCAATTATGCACTACGAAGCTATTTTATCTATTGCACCATACGACATTAAAACTCAAGAAATGCTAGCAGAATATTATTGCGAAAATGGTCCAAGAACTAGAGCAATAGAACTATACGAACAAATCCTTTTATATGATAGCGGAAATGTAAACGCTGTTGAAACTTTAGCAAAATTATACGAAGAAACTCAAGATTACGAAAAAGCAATCGAAATGTATCAAATGATGATTGAAGCCGAAGTTGATGAAACTAAATTAACAGAATTAAAATATATTCTTGCTGACTTATATACAAAAATTGATAATTATGAAAAAGCTTTTGATTCATACGAAAAAATACACAAAAACGACCCTGAAAATCTTGAAATATTAATTATCTTAGCCGATTTAGCATATAAAAATAGATATTGGCAAGATTGCCTAAAATATTACCAAAAAATTATAACCATTGTTGGAGATGATTTTGAAATATTAGTTAAAATCGCTCAATTACAAGTTACTGTTGAAGATTGGGAACAAGCTGTTGCGTCTTATAAAAAAATAATTTCTCTTGAAGATGCGAATAGCGCAAATTATTTATATCACCAAAACGAACTTTGTAATGCAATGCTAAAAAATGGACAATACAAAGAAGCAATTGACTTATTAAAAGATTTGCTAGCACAAAATCCAAAAGAAACATCTTTTGCTTTCACATTAGCGCAAGCCTATACAATGATTGGCGAATTTCAAATTGGCGTTAATTTATACAATAAACTTCTTGAAGATTTACCGCCAGAACATAGTGAAATTATTATTAATTACATTTCAAATTTAATTTCAGCTTGGGCACAAGATTTATTCAAAAAAGGTCAATACAATCAAGCTTTTGATAAATTCTTCGAAGCATTAAAATATAACGAAAATAATGATGATGTTTATTTCCAACTTGGTAAATGCAATTATTATATTAAAAGCTTCCAAGATGCTATTGCGCATTTTAAAAGAGCAATCTCAATTAAACCACAAGAATCGAGATATTATTTTGGTTTAGGTTGTGCTTATGATGAAACAGGTTCAACAAAAAATGCAAAAATTGCTTTTTACGATGCCATTAATATCGATCCTATGAATATTCAAGCAAGAATTGCTTATGCAATTTCACTTACAAAAGAATTAGAATATGCTCAAAGTATAGAACAATTCTCAGAAGTTTTAAAATATATTCCTGATAATGCTGATACATTATATAATCTTGCTCTAGCATACGAACTTGTTGGAGATATAGAAAGAGCTATTAAATTCTACAAGAAAGCAATTGATAATGATAACAACCATAAAGAAGCAAACCACAATATAGAACTTCTTTTAGGCGAACCTTATCAACCACACCAAGAAATTGAATATATTGATGAAGAAATAACTGGCGAACAAGCTGATGGTGAAATTATATACGAAGAAATTCCATCAGAAAATTTTGACGAAAACATAGATAACAACAGTATGTTTTCTTAAATAGTTTCTTTGTTCATTTCATTAATGTTATGAACATTCATTTCTTTTAATAATTCAGCATAACTTGTGTAATATTCGCTTAATGCAACATGATAGCTTAGCATCATTTCAAGATATAATTTTTTTGAAACCAAGAAATCTGTCATATCTATTTCTTTTTTATCCAAGCTTTGAATTGATGCTTGTAATAATTCTTTTGAATTCGCTAGAAGTTCTGTATTGTAAAAATTTAAATTGTCTTTTGCAACAGTATATTTTTCCCAAGCATCAGAAATGCTTCTTGTAACGTCAATTTGCAAGTCTTCATATTTTAATTGAGCTTTTTGAATATCTAATTTTGCATTATTGATTTCTGGTTTATAACGATAAACTAATGGAATATTAACTAAATTAACACCCGCAAATGCTCCACTTTGAAATCTTCCGTTATCAGAAACTCCTTTTGTAAAATATGAATATCCACCAATCAATTCAATATCAGGAATTAATTGGCTTTTTGCAACTTTTAATTTGCTTTGTGCGCTTTTTACTTCTTCTTGTGCGCTTAACAAATCATATCTATTTGATAATGTATAATTTTTTATATTTTCAAAATTTAAAAAATTTTCTGTTGGCTTAAGAGTTAAAAGCTCTTCAAATTGACCATTTAAATATTCTTCTTGAGTATCATATTCAATATTACTTGTGTTCATAACAGAGTTAAATCTATTTCTTGAAGAAATAACTTCTGAATTTGCAATATTGTAATACATAACTGTACGATTATATGCTATTTTTGCTTGAACAACATCTGTTTTAGGAACTTTTCCTTTTTGTTCTTGTTTGATTGTGCTATCTAAAATTTCTTTTGAAATATTTTTTTGCTCTGCCAGTATTTTTAAATTTGATTTTTTCAACAATAAATCAAAATATGCCTTTTTAACTTCAAAAACAAGATTATATTCTTGGAATTTTTGATTATCATACATTGATTGAGATTTTGTTTTAGCAACTTCTTTTCTTTTGCCTCTTTTTAATAATTCAACAATATATTCAACCCCAATTTGATGAGGGTCGCCCTCTCCAGCTCTTCCCATATTTTGAAATGTTCCAACAGTAGGATTTTGTAATTTATCTGCTGTTTTAATGTCGTTTTTTGATTTTTCAACATCTAGTATCGCCATTTTCATTTGCGGGTTTGTCGATAAAGCAGACAAAATTGCTTGCTCAAGGGAAATTTTCTTAGTTTCAGTTATTCCAAAGCAAGATGTTGTTGTTAATATTAAAAATGCGAAGATTATCTTTTTCATTGTTGTTATATATAATAAAACCAAAATTTTTAAAAATTGTCAAAAAACAAGTTTTATACTTGAAAAAAACAGCTAAATAAAATAATATGCGATTATAGGAGAAAGGCAAAAAAATGAATACAGAAATTTTGAAAAATATATCTTATGGAGTTTATGTTGTTTCAACAAATGATGAAACAAAATCAACAGGATGCATTGCAAATAGTGTTATACAAGTAACACAAGATACAATAGCGATAAGCATAAATCATAATAATTACACAAACGAATGCATAAAAAAATCTAAAAAATTCGCTATTTCAATTTTAGATGAAAATATTGAAGATAATATAATTCCAACATTCGGCTTTCAAAGTGGAAGAGAAATAAATAAATTTGAAAATATTGAAAAAGTAAATTTTGATAATTTAGATGTCATCAAAAATTCAATAGGTTATTTAACTTGTACTCTAATTGATAGTTTAGAAACTTCAACTCACACGATATTTCTTGGAAAGATTATAAATGGAGATATCTTAAATAACAATAAAAACCCAATGACATATGCTTATTATCACAAAGTTAAAAAAGGATTAAGCCCAAAAAATGCCCCAACATACATAGAACCAAAAAACGAAACAGGCTATAAATGTTCAATTTGCGGATATTTATATGTTGGCGATATTACAAAAGAAAATAATGATTTTGTTTGCCCTATTTGCAAACAAAACAAAAATGTATTTATCAAGGTTTAATCTAAATGGAAAAGAGATATTATCCTTTTAGCAAATATTTGCAAGAAACGCATAACAAAAAAATCTACAAAATAACGCTGGATGGCGGTTTTTATTGTCCAAATAGAGATGGAACAATCTCATCTGGCGGTTGTATATTTTGTGATGAAGTAGGAAGCTTTTCTAGATGCAACGATATAAAATTATCTATCCAAGAACAATTAACTCAAAGTATGGAAAAACTATCCGCACAATTTAAAGCTCAAGCCTTTATGGCATATTTTCAATCATATTCAAATACTTATGCCAATATTGAAAAATTAAAAAAAATATACGATAGTGTGTTTTTTGATGAAAAAATCGTTTCAATTTCTATAGGAACTCGCCCCGATTGTATTGATAATGAAAAATTAGATTTAATTTCAACCTATAAACATCCTTGGATTGAATATGGGCTTCAAAGTGCACATGATGAAACCTTGCAATTTATAAATAGAGGTCATGATTTTGAATGTTTTAAAAATGCAGTAATTGAAACCAAAAAAAGAAATATAAAAGTCTGTGCGCATATAATCTTAGGTTTTCCAAACGAAAATAAAAAAATGATGCTGGAAACTGCCAAAAAACTTGCTGATTTAAATATTGATGGCATCAAAATCCATATGTTGACCGTTTTAAAAGATTCACCATTATTAAAACTATACGAAAAAGAACCATTTTATCTTATGAATATGGAACAATATTGTGAAATTGTATGTGATATTTTAGAAATTTTGCCACCAACCTGCACAATTCAAAGAATAGCAGGAACTGGTTATAGCGAAACAACAATAACCCCAAAATGGGTAAATAGACGTTTTGAAATTTTAAATCTAATTGATAAAATTATGATTCAAAGAAATTCCCATCAAGGAAAATCATACAAAGCAAACTAAAATGCCTTAATTAGTGGAGCCTTTTTTTCATTTTTAAGGTATACTACAAAAGGAGAATAGTACAAAAGAAGGGTTTAGAGATGAAAATGAAATCATTAAAAAACATATTCCAATTTGTATTGGCTATGTTTTTGACTCAAGCCTTACCAACATTAGCAAGCGAAGCTAATCTAATCGTTCCTGATATTAAAGGGGATGCTTTTAGCTATAACTTACTATTGGTCGGCATAGGAGTTGCCTTAATCGGAAGTATTTTCGGTTTAATTGAATTTATCAAAATTAAAAAAATCCAAGTTCATCCTGTTATGGAGCAAGTTGGAACAACAATTTTTGAAACTTGTAAAACATATCTTATACAACAAGGTAAGTTTTTAATTGTTTTAGAAGCATTAATTGCATTGTGTATTGCATATTATTTTGGTGTTTTAGAAAAAATGAGCATCGCTAATGTGGCTTTAATTCTTTTATGGTCCGTTATTGGTATTTTAGGCTCATATTTTGTTGCTTGGTTTGGTATCAGAATGAATACCCTAGCAAACGCTAGAACATCATTTATGGCATTAAAATCAAAACCATTACACTGCTTAAATATACCTCTAAAAGCTGGTATGAGTATTGGCGTTTTGTTGGTTTCAGTTGAATTAATATTAATGCTTGTAATTTTATTATTTGTGCCTGGACACTTAGCTGGTGCTTGTTTTATCGGTTTTGCAATCGGTGAATCTTTAGGCGCATCTGCTCTTCGTGTTGCTGGTGGTATTTTTACAAAAATCGCTGATATTGGTTCAGACTTAATGAAAATTCAATTCGGCATCAAAGAAGACGATCCAAGAAACCCTGGTGTAATCGCTGACTGTACAGGTGATAACGCAGGTGATTCAATCGGACCTTCTGCTGATGGTTTTGAAACATATGGTGTAACAGGTGTTGCTCTTGTAAGTTTCATTTTATTAGGAGTTTTCAAAGAATACCAAATTCAATTATTAGCTTGGATATTCACAATGAGATTCTTAATGATTGCAACATCAGTTATTGCTTATTGGTTCAATAATTTCATTACTTGCTTCTATGCAAATAAATGTGAAAAACAAGAAAAAAGATTTGATTTTGAAGCACCTTTAACAAATCTTGTTTGGTTAACTTCGATTCTATCAATCGCTATGACATTTGGTGTATCAAAATGGTTATTAGGTTCTATGCCAAACAACTTATGGCTTGTACTTTCTCTAATCATTTCTTGCGGTACATTAGGAGCTGCTTTAATTCCTGAAGCAACTAAAATATTCACTTCTCCAAAAGCAAAACACACAAACGAAGTTGTTACAGCTTCTCGTGAAGGTGGAGCTTCCTTAACAATCCTTTCAGGTATTGTTTCTGGTAATTTCTCTGGCTTCTGGATTGGCGCAATCATCGTATTATTAATGGGCTTATCATATCTTGCAAGTCAACATATTGTTGATATTATGATTTACCCATCAGTATTTGCTTTTGGTCTTGTAGCATTTGGTTTCTTGGGAATGGGACCTGTAACAATTGCGGTTGATTCTTATGGACCTGTTACAGATAATGCTCAATCAGTTTATGAATTATCATTAATTGAAGAACAGCCTGATATCGCAAATGAAATTGAACAAAATTATGGTTTCAAACCTGATTTTGAAAATGCTAAAAAATACTTAGAAGAAAATGATGGCGCAGGTAACACATTCAAAGCAACATCAAAACCAGTTCTTATTGGTACTGCTGTTGTTGGTGCTACAACTATGATTTTCTCTCTAATTTTGGTTATCCAAGATGTTTTAGGAATTAATCCTGAAAGCATTTTAAACCTATTAAACCCATACACATTACTTGGCTTTATTGCTGGTGGTGCTGTAATTTATTGGTTCTCAGGCGCTTCAATGCAAGCTGTTACAACAGGTGCATATTCAGCAACTGAATATATCAAAAATAATATCAAATTAGGTGAAGCTGATGATAAAAAAGCTAACTTAGAAAATTCAAAAGAAGTAGTAAAAATATGTACTCAATATGCTCAAAAAGGTATGTTTAACATATTTGTTGCACTATTCTCTTTTGCACTAGCTTTAGCATTTTTATCTTCTCCAGAGCAACAAACTAATGCTCCGGTTTCATTCTTTGTAAGTTATCTAATTGCAATTGCTGTATTTGGCTTATTCCAAGCAGTATTTATGGCAAACGCAGGCGGATGCTGGGATAACGCTAAGAAAATTGTTGAAGTTGATTTAGAAGAAAAAGGAACGCCATTACACGACGCAACAGTTGTTGGTGATACTGTTGGTGATCCATTCAAAGATACTTCTTCAGTAGCAATGAACCCAATTATCAAATTTACAACATTATTTGGCTTATTAGCAATGGAAATCGCAATTAGTGCAGAATTTAGAACACATTCTAAAATTGCAGGTGTAATTTTCTTGATAATTGCATTAGTGTTTGTAGTTCGTTCATTCTACTCAATGAGAATACCTAACAAAGCGCAGTCTGAAAACTAGTGCGACTGCACAGTTTGAAGACAAGCTTTGCAGAAGGATATGAAAAAGAGGGTTGAAACGTTGAGTTTTGACCCTCTTTGTAATTGGACTAAATCAAAGCGCAGTCTGAAAACTAGTGCGACACACTAGATAAACATATATAAACCGGAATTATTAAATTCCGGTTTTTCTTTTAAAATTTGCTCTATACTTAAAAAAATGTTTTAATTAAATATATCTCAACATACGAAAGGAGAAATTATGTTTTGTAAAAACTGCGGAAAAGAAATTGATGACAAAGCGGTAGTATGCATTCATTGTGGTTGCGCAACGGGTGGCACAAATATAAATATGTCAAAAGATTGGTTAATCACATTACTTCTTTGTTTATTTTTAGGAGTTCTTGGAGCCCATAGATTTTACACAGGACATACTGGTACAGGAATTGTTATGGCAATTTTAACAATAACAGGTATTGGAGCGGTTGTTACAGGAATTTGGGCTATTGTAGATTTAATTTTTATTGCATTAGACAATTTCAAAACAGCTGATGGCAGAATAATAACAAGAATACAATAATAAAAGAGGAAAAAATGAGAAGCGATATCTTAAAAACAGGAGTAGAACACGCACCACACAGAGCTTTATTATATGCAGGGGGGTTAAGTGATAAAAATATTAAAAAGCCCTTTATAGGTATTGCAAGCTCATTTACAGATTTAGTTCCAGGTCATGCAGGAATGCGTGATTTAGAAAGACAAATTGAAAAAGGTATACATTCAAACGGCGGACAAGCTTTTATTTTCGGAGTTCCCGCCGTTTGCGATGGCATTGCAATGGGTCATTGCGGAATGAGATATTCTCTTCCATCTCGTGATTTAATTGCAGATTGCGTTGAAACAGTAGCAAGTGCACATCAACTTGATGGCTTAGTATTACTAACAAATTGCGATAAAATTACTCCTGGTATGCTTATTGCAGCTTTAAGATTAAATATTCCATCAATTATTGTTACAGCAGGACCATCTTTAGAAGGACATTGCAAAGGTGAAACCTTAACATTTATTAGAGGTTCTTCAGAAGCTGTCGGAAGATATAGAATCGGCGAAATTTCTCATGAAAAATTATGCGAAATGGAACATTATGCTTGCCCTACAATAGGTTCTTGTCAAGGTTTATACACAGCTAATACTCTAGCTTGTCTAACAGAAGTTATGGGTATGAGTTTACCAGGATGCGCAACTGCTGCTGCAGTTTCATCCAAAAAGAAAAGACTTGCATTTGATTCAGGTTATGTAATTTGCGATTTAGTAAAAGAAAACGTTTTACCTCGTGATATCATTACAAAAGATTCAATAAGAAACGCAATTATTGCTGATTTAGCTCTTGGCGGTTCAACAAATTCTATCCTACATTTATTAGCAATAGCACAAAGTGCAGATATAGAATTATCTTTAGCTGATTTTGAAGAATTAAGTAATAAAATTCCACAAATTATAAAACTAGACCCATCAAGCACACTGACTATGACAGATTTAGACAACGCTGGTGGAATTTCTGGAGTATTTAAAACAATTTACGGCAAAACCCCAGAAATGAAAAATACTAAAAATTTATTAGGCATCTCTATTGAAGAAATAGCACAAAATGCATGGGTTGATAATAATGTTATTAAACCATTCGATAATCCAATTACATCAAACCCCGGTCTTGCAATTCTACATGGAAATTTAGCTCCTGATGGCGCTGTTGTAAAAATTTCAGGAGTAGATAAAGATGTTTTTGAATTTAAAGGTACAGCTAGAGTATTTAACCACGAAGAAGATGCTATGAAAGCAATTGAAGATGATGTTGTAGTAGCAGGAGATGTTGTTGTAATTCGTTATGAAGGTCCAAAAGGCGGACCTGGTATGAGAGAAATGCTTGCCCCAACTTCATTGTTAGTTGGAAAAGGCTTAGGTAAAAAATGTGCCCTTATCACAGATGGCAGATTTTCAGGCGGAACAAGAGGATTATGCATAGGTCATATTTGCCCTGAAGCAAGTGTTGGTGGTGTAATCGGATTAATTGAAGATGGCGACACAATAGAAATAGACATCAACAAAAGAACAATCAACCTAAATGTTTCACAAGAAGAATTAGAAAAAAGAAAAGAAAACTTTAAACCATATATAAATGATGTTCCGAAAGGATATTTATCAAAATATCAAAGAAACGTTTCACAAGCCAACAAAGGAGCTATTGCTCAATAAAGCTTATGAAAAAACCTATTCTGATAGAAATATTTATATGGGTAGTTATTTTAACGTTAATTTTTAGCGGTTTAATATTTGCTTATTCAAAAATATTTGTAGAACCCAATGTTTATAATATTCAATTTAAAGATATTGATGGCATAACAAAAGGTTCTCCTGTCCGTTTTATGGGAATAAATGTTGGTTATGTAAGAAAATTAAAACCAAAAGCCAAATATATTAATGTGCAAATTATAGTAACCAAAAAAGATATGAAAATTCCAAACGGAACAGCAGCAAGAGTAGAGTTTTATGGTCTTGGAGGCTCAAAATCAATAGAACTTATGCCACCTGATGGCTCTTGTAATGTTGGTATTTTAACAAGCGATACAATAAGAATAAATGATGTTGCATATGAAGCAATCGGTATTGTTGAAATTATAGAAGAATTAGAAAAATATATTAAAGGCATAAATAAATATTCTGTTCAAAAAATCCTGGAAACAATTAAAGAAGCAAGAGATGATAAAATTAAAAATATCGAAAAAGAGCTTGTTGATATAGAAGAAAATGTTGCCGAAAAATTTGAAAATGTAAAAGAAAAACAAGAAGAAATATCAACTAAAATCAAAAAAGTTAATGAAAATGTCGAAAAAATTAACGAATTTATTAAAAAGTAATTTTATGATATTATTTTCTTAAAGGGAAATAAGATGGCAAGACAATCAAAAGCAAAAAAAGAAATCGAAGTTGTAATAGACGTTGAGACAACTGGTTTAGATTATACAAGAGAAAAAATAATAGAATTTGCCGGAGTTAAGCTTGTAAACGGTAAAATCGAAGACACTTTTGAAACATTAATTAATGCTAAACAACATATAAGAAAATCTTCTCAAGCAATACATGGAATTACAGAAGAAGATTTAGCTGATGCGCCATTAGAAGAAGAAATATTCCCTAAAATTTTTGAATTTATTGGCGATGCGACAATAGTTGCGCATAATGCCATTTTTGATTTTAGCTTTTTGAATAAAACATCTAAAAGATTATACGAAAAACCAATCGAAAATAATTACATTGACACACAAATGATGTTTAAAGAAGTTTATCCGCAGTATGAATCTTGCGGATTAGATTGCCTTGTTAATGTTTTTAATGGAAACAATGAAAAACGTCACAGAGCAATGGGTGATGCTATGGCTTTAGCTCAATGTTATCCAAAATTAAAAGCTCTATACTATCAAAAATATAACTGGCAATTATCTCAAATTGATCATGTTGAATATTTATTTGAAAGATATTTAAGATTGCAATCAGCAATTAATACAATGCAATCAGAAATCCAAGACTTACGTTCAATTTTTAAAATATATTTTGAACGTGGCGGAAAAGAAATACAATCTAACACTGGAGAAATTTTAACATACAACCACAAAAAAACATTCTCTTATGATTTTGCACAAATAAAAGATGTTTTAGATGAAATCGGAGCATTACCAAAAGCTGTTAAATTAAACAATGCATTTGTTGATAGATTAGTTATGGGCGCTGGAGTTTCAGAAGAGGCAAAAGAAATAATCAAATCTGCAAGGGTAGAAATCAGCGAAAATAAATCTTTCAGTGTTATTAAACCTGACAAAAAACAAGGCTAAGCTATTATACTTGTTGTTGATAAAAACTAATCATTTTATATGTAGAAAAGAATTCTACTTTTGTTATAATATAGACAAAATTAGGTAAAGGAAAACTAATGAGTTTAAAACAAATGCTAAAAAGATTATCAATATTTTTCATATTTTTCGCACTTTTTTGTATAACCAACATACAAAATCCAGCTTTGGCAGTAACTCCACAAAATTTATATGATAAAGCTTGGAAATTAATACAAACAAAATACGTTGATGAAACACAAAACCAACAAAATTGGGAACGCTGGCGCCATAAATATGACAATGTTATAAAAGACGAAGAAGATGCATATGTTGCAATGGCAACTATGGTTGATTCTTTAGGCGATGTTTATACAAAATTTTTAACTCCAAAAGAATATAAAGAAGAATCAGAAAGCATACAAGGCTCCTTAAAAGGTATTGGTGTGCAAATTGGCGTTAGAGAAGGTAAATTATTGATTATTGCACCTCTAGAAGATACTCCTGGCGAACGTGCAGGGCTAAAAAGCGAAGATGAAATTTTAGAAATTGATGGCAAATCTACAAAAGGTATAACTGTAGAAGCTGCAGCAGAAAAAATTAGAGGTCCTGAAGGAACAAAGGTTCGACTTTTGGTTAAAAGAAAAAACGAAGCTCCAAAATTATATACAATCGAAAGAGCAAACATTGAACTTAAATCTGTTTCAACAAAAGCTCCTAAAATTGGAAAAGTTGATGATAATTTAGGCTATATCAGACTAAGCTCATTCTTATCAAAAAATGCAGCAGCTGAATTCAAAGCAGCTCTTGAACAATTAAAAACAAAAGATGGAATTATTGTTGATTTACGCTCTAATCCAGGTGGACTTTTAACAAATTCTATTTATATAGCAGATATGTTGCTAAGTTCAAAAGTTATTGTATCAACTGTTGATAGAGATGGTTATAAAGAAACCCAAAAATCATTATCTCAAGTAAACAGCATCCAACCGGTCGTTGTTTTAATTAATGAAGGCTCTGCTTCTGCTTCTGAAATTTTAGCAGGCGCTCTAAAAGATAACAAAAGAGCTCTAATTGTAGGTAAAAAATCATTTGGAAAAGGCTTGGTACAAGAAATAAACAAACTTCCTGATGGTTCTGCTTTGCACATTACAATTCAAAAATATTTAACTCCAAACGGAACAGACATTCATAAAAAAGGTATAACACCAGATTACGAAGTTGAAATTAAAGAGGCTGATGTGAAAGCAAATAAAGACCCGCAATTAGCAAAAGCTTGTGAATTATTACAAGAACAAGTTCATAAAAACACAAATTTTCCACAAATAGAAATTAAATAAAATATTAACTTTTGTTAATAAATTATACTTTTTAATTAAAATCATTAAAGTTTAAATGCTTAATTGTCGTATTTTTAACTATAAGGTCGAACAATAAAGGAGCATCTAAACTTATGGCTGAAAATTATAGCTTAGGTTCAAGATTTGGTTTAAATGTATTTAAACAAAATACAAACTCTGCTAATGCGCAACAAAGCGAAGCTAGTTTGTTAAAAACCGTTGGCGATATTGTTGATTCGATGACCAGTTATGTTGCAAAACACGAAGATGTTTTTAGTGGAGAAGTTGAAAAGGAAATTGGAATGTATTCACGTCAAAGCATGATTGTGAGCATGAATATGAAAGCTGTAGATGGCAACAAACATAGATTTGATATGAATATTTAATCTCCTATAAACGATTGAATTTTAACCAAAATTCCGCTTTTAAAAGTTTAAATTAGATATAATTTATATACAGATACATGTATAGGAAATTATAAATATGGCTTTGGATGAAGGAATTATTGTACAAATTATAGGACCTGTTATCGACGTTAAGTTCGAAAACGGTGTATTACCTGAAATTTATGATGCATTAGAAATTTATAACGATGACGGTGTTAAAACAACTGTTGAAGTTCAACAATTGCTTGGCGAAAACACTGTCAGAACAGTTGCAATGTCATCAACTGATGGTTTAAAACGTGGAATGAAAGTTATTAACACTAAAAACCCAATCAAGGTTCCTGTTGGAAAAGGTATTTTAGGAAGAATTTTAAACGTATTAGGTGAACCTGTTGACAACGCAGGCGAAGTTCAATGCGAAGATAGATTTCCAATTCATAGACCATCACCTAAATTAACTGAACAAAACACAAATATTGAAATTTTAGAAACAGGTATTAAAGTAATCGACCTTTTAATGCCATATCAAAAAGGCGGAAAAATTGGTCTATTCGGCGGTGCTGGCGTTGGAAAAACAGTTCTTATTATGGAATTAATTCATAATATTGCAGCTCAACACGATGGCGTATCGGTATTCGGCGGTGTAGGCGAAAGAACTCGTGAAGGTAATGACCTTTATAATGAAATGAAAGAATCAGGGGTATTAGACAAAGTTGCTCTGATTTATGGACAAATGAACGAACCACCTGGAGCTCGTATGAGAGTAGGTCTTTCTACATTAACTTGCGCAGAATACTTCCGTGATGTAACAAAACAAGACGTATTGTTATTTATTGATAATATTTTCCGTTTTGTACAAGCAGGTTCAGAAGTATCAGCTCTTTTAGGACGTATGCCATCTGCGGTTGGTTACCAACCAACACTATCACAAGAAGTAGGTGAATTACAAGAACGTATTACATCTACAAAAGATGGTTCAATTACATCAGTTCAAGCAGTTTATGTACCAGCGGACGACTTAACAGACCCTGCTCCTGCTACTACATTTACCCACTTGGATGCATCAACAGTATTATCGAGAAATATTGCTTCACTAGGTATTTACCCAGCAGCAGATCCACTAGAAAGCTCTTCTCGTGCACTTGATCCACATATCATCGGAGAAGAACATTATTCAGTAGCTAAAAAAGTACTTGGAATTTTGCAAAAATACAAAGATTTACAAGATATTATTGCAATTTTAGGTATGGATGAATTATCAGAAGAAGATAAATTAACAGTTAACAGAGCAAGAAAAATTCAAAAATTCTTATCTCAACCTTTCTTCGTTGCTGAACAATTCTCTGGTGTAAAAGGTAAATATGTTAAATTAGAAGATTCAATTAAAGGCTTCAAAGAAATTATCGAAGGCAAACACGATAACGTTCCAGAACAAGCATTCTATATGGTTGGAACAATCGAAGATGCCTTAGAAAAAGCACGTGAACAAGAAGCAGTTGGAGTATAACTTCATGAATGATAAAATTCATTTAAAAGTAATAACTCATGAAAAAATTGTCTACGAAGATTATATAGACGAATTGTATGTGCAAGCAATTGATGGCAGTTTAGGTATCTTAAAAAACCATTTACCAATAATTTGCGCTCTAAAAGTTGGGGTTGCAAAAGTTGTAAAAGAAAAAATGCCTCAATGTATCGCAATTATGGGCGGGATATTGCAATTTGCTAACAATAGCGCAACTATTTTGACAGATGTTGCCGAATTAGAATGCGATATTGATGTAGCTCGTGCTCGTCAAGCAAAAATCAGAGCGGAAGCTAGATTAAGAGCAAGAGATGAAAATATCGATATGGCAAGAGTTCAAGTAGCACTAGCAAAAGCAATCGCTCGAATTTCAGCCAAAGACAAACATTTTTAAAAAGAGGCTTTAAGCCTCTTTTTTTATTTTAGATAATCTTGCTTGATTTTTCTTTTCCCAAAAATTATATACAGGAATTCCTAATAATGTTAACAACAAACCAGGAACCGTATATAAAGGCTTATAAATTGTCAAAATAATTATTATAAAACTTGCTAAAATACAAAAAGCGACAGGAATAAAACTTGGAACTCTATAAACATCTTTTTCTTTTGGAAAAAGTTTTCTCATTCTAAAAATGCCAAAAATAGTTATTGCATAAAATATGATTGAAGAATAAATAACATAATCTAATAATTGTGCATAATTTCCCCATAAAATCAAAACACAAATCCAAAAACATTGAAGCCATAATGAATTTTGAGGAGTTTTTGTTTTACGGTTAATATATGCTAAATGTCTAAAGAAAATTCTATCTTTTGCCATTTTATAATACACGCGAGAACCCGTTAAAATCATTCCATTTGCACATCCAAAAGCAGAAATAGCAACAATAATAGCTATTATATGCAATGCTTTTTCTCCAAAAATATGATTAACCATTTGTGCAACAACAATATCTTCAGGAGATGTTTTTATCATATCCAAAGGCAAAGTTGATAAATAAATCATATTCAAAAGAAAATATAATGAAATAACAAGCAAAGTGCCTATAAATAATGCTTTTTTAATATTTTTTTCAGGTTTTTTTATTTCAGATGTAATAAATGTCACATTATTCCAAGTAATTGAAGCAAACAAAGCACCAACAATACTCATCCCAATTAGCTTTATAGTGTCATAATTGAAAGAAATATTATTATTTGCTAAGGAAAAATTTGAAAACAAAGTTTCAAAATTAAATCCAAAAAACAATCCGCAAATTATTATTAAAATTATAGATAATACTTTTGTGACTGTAAAAATATTTTGCACCAATACCCCTGTTTTAATACCTCTTGAATTAATAAAAGTCAAAAATAAAACAGAAAAAATTGCAAAAACTTGCTGCGTTGTAAGACAATAACTGCCAATCTCTAAAATTTTATGCCCTTGCGAAATAAACGGACAAATTAACCCAACAAATTTTGCCATAGCAATATTAACAGCGGCCAATGTACCTGTTTGAATTACTAAAAACAAAGTCCAACCATATATAAACGCAAGTTTTTTACTAAATATTTTCTTTAAATAAATATATTGTCCGCCCTCGGATGGAATTGTTGAAGATAATTCGCCATAACTAAGCGCTCCGAGCATTGTTATAAAACCTGCAAGCATCCAAACAAAAATTAAAAGCATAGAAGAATCAACATCTCTTGCAATATGAGATGAGACTATAAAAATACCGCTTCCAATCATTGAACCTGCAACAACAGAAATTGCATCTTTTAGGGATAATGTTCGTTTTAATTCGGACATAGTCAAATAATAACACAAAAATTATTTTTATTCATTTGCGCCAGGGAATTTGTCTTGATTTGTTAATTTTTTAGTTATTGAATATTGAACTTTCGGTATTAAATATGCTAGTGCAAATATTGAAACAGCTGTTCCAAAAATATTAAATCCTAAATTCATAATTTTGTTTTGTTTAGCAATTTTTCTAACAAATTTTTCATCAATAACACAATTTTCCTTATGTGCAGCATTTTGAATTTGGTTAACAAAATTTGTTATTGATTGTCTTATTTGTTCAAGTTTTTTAGCACTAACATATCGTTTTGGATTTAGCGCAGCATTATTTGTGCCTTCTTGCATAGCTTTTTTCAAAAATTCAGGTTCCGTCATCCATCCTTTTGATAAAATATCCATTGCTTGTGTTTTTGTTAAAACGCCATTTCCATCAAATATTGGCTGCAAGGTTGCCATTTGTTTTGCTTTATCTTCAAATTTTGGAAATGCCTTAATAAAATCATCAACAGAAATAACTTTTTTATCTTCAAAAAGCTTTATGATTTTTCTTGAATTCATCTCGCCAACTTCGCCAAGTGCAAGTCTTGAAACATTAACTTCATCTATTTTATTATTTGGTTTTTTAGCTTTAATTTTTGAAATTAAATATTCAGACACACAATCAGAAATTTTTGGATTAATATCCGTATTATTTGTTATTTTATTTAATAACCCAACAATATGATTTGTTGAAAATAAATAGAAATAAATAGATGAAATATCTCTAAATAAACTTTCTATTTTTTCATATTTATTTCTGGAATTATGAAATCTTCCGGCAACAACTCCAGCATCTGTGATTAAAAGCCTTGCTGTTTGATTATTTTCTAATGTATGAGTTAAGGCAATTCCTTTATCTAACAATGAAGTGAATGACAATTCTTTTCTATTAGTCATAGTTTTAAATTGGTTTAAATTTGGAGCATTCAAAGTTTGAATATTTTGTTTTTTATTTTTTTCCTTATCTGTTACTATTTTTGATATTTTATGATTAATTTTTGGTAAAAGAAAACCAATAAAAAACGTAGCAACAGCAGTTGCACCAAGAGTATTACCAACTTTAAACGCAACAGATTTTTTATCTATTGCATTATTTAAAACAGGATTTCTCAAAAAATCTCTACCAATATCAAAATCAAAATCTTTGATATTTAATACTTTTTTTCCAAAAGCATCACCAATTTTTTTAAGAATTTGTACTCCATAAATCCAAACTAAAGCACTAACTCCTTGTTCCACAAGTCTTTCTGTTGCTTCTTGTTTGCCACCTCTTTTATTAGCTTGATTTGCCCTGCCCAAAGTAACCCCAGTTTCAATGGCTAAAGTAGGGATTGTAGCATTAGGGTTATAAAACATTCCTAATGGAGCATTTAAGCCTTTAAAAGAATTTTGTTGTTGATTGTTTATGCGCATAATATCTTTTGTTTTAAAACTTATGAAGAAAAATAATTGCCAAATAAAGCATTTATTTAAAATTGTAAATTAAAAAATAAAATATAGCACACAAAAAGCAAAAATATGCTTTAATAGAATTGGTATGAAACATTTGACTTTAGATGACATTAAAATTGAAAAGCCAGATTTCACCTCCAACAAAACTCCAAAAGGACAAATAATAACTGCCTGGCTGATTAGATGGATAAAAGATTCCTTAGAACGAGGAATTGCAGATTTTGGGGACTTTATTCCAACAAAAGAAAATCTTGCTTTGTTTTTAGATGTTTCACCAGCAACTATACAAAATTCTATTAGAGAATTGAAAAATCTTGGTTATTTCATTTCAAAACAATCAATAGGAACTTGCATCGCTGATTTTTATTCAAAAGATTTAAATCAACAAGACGAACTTTGTAAAAATACAATTACAGAATGTAAAATTAAAAAAATTGTAATAGATGAAAAAATTCCGATAGATTGTCCAATTCCAAGTATTAAAAATTTATCATTTTTAACTGATATTTCGCAAAATACTATCAGATTTGCATTAAATAATCTTGCTCAACAAGGTTATTTAGAAAAAATCCATCAAAAAGGAAATAAATTTTCTTGGATTTACAAAAAAGAATTTAAATTAACAAAAGAAGAATTAACAAATGGAATAGAAGATGAGGATTTTACTTTAACCCATCAACTAATTGAAAAAATTCAAAATTATATTGAAAAAACATACAAACAAGGGGAAAAAATTCTTCCAAACCAAGCATTTTCAAGAATGTTTGATGTAAGCATAAAAACAATTAATGACGCAATGAAAACTTTAAATGCTAGAAAAATTGTCCTATCTAGAAGAGGAAAATATGGAACAATTTATCTTGGAAATCCACAAGAAAATAAAACAAGCTTCATTAGCTCTGAAAGAAAAAAATTAAACGCTTCACAAAACTATAGTTATGCTTGGCAAAAAACTTTAACTCATTTAAAAAAATATATTGTTGAAAATTACGAAATTGGAGATAAAATCGCTCCTATAAGAGAATTGGCAAAAATTTTAGATGTGAGTCCAAACACAATCAGACGTGCTTTAAAAGATTTATTCCAAAACGGAAATCTCGTTGCACAACGTGGCAAATTAGGCGGAATTTTTATTATGGAAATGCCAGAAGAAGAACAAGACGCATACAGATGGCTTGCTCTAAATCCTGAAGCAATTATTTTCGATAATTAATCTAATCCGATATAATTTTTTAAATTAACGGATAAATTTTTGTTTCTGCACAATTTTTTTAATTTTGCAATCGCTCTTGTTTCAATTTGTCTTATTCTTTCTCTTGAAACACCATAACGAGAGCCAATTTCATCTAATGTTTTCTTTTGACCGTTGTTATCTAGGCCATAGCGCATAATTAAAACATCTTTTTCTTTTGGATTTAATTGATTTAACATTTTTTGAACATCTTCTAAAAGATTTTCTTGCGTCACTTTTGTATCAGGTGTCAAATGAGTTTCATCGACAATAAAATCAGCAATTTTAGATGTATCGTCTTTTTGATTTGCAGGAGTTTCAATAGAAATTGTACTTTGAGAACTTTTCATCAAAGAAACAAGTTTTGAAACAGGAATATCAACACGAGAAGCTATTTCTTCTTTTGTTGGAACTCTATTTAATTCTGTTGATAATTCTATTGTTGCACGTTTAATTCTTGATAAAGTTTCAATCATATGAACAGGTAGGCGAATCATTCTAGATTTATCTGCAATTCCTCTTGTAATTGCTTGTTGTATCCACCAAGTTGCATATGTTGAAAATTTGTATCCCTTAGAATAATCAAATTTTTCTGCGGCTTTCATTAATCCAAGATTTCCCTCTTGAATTAAATCAAGAAAAGACAAGCCTCGTCCAATATATTTTTTAGCAATTGAAACAACTAATCTTAAATTTGCATTAATCAATATTTCTCTTGCTTTTTGAGAATGATTTTCTTTAATTTGACGAGCCACTTCTAATTCATCTTCAAAACTTAATAGTGGAATTTTTCCAATTTGTTGAAGATAAATTTTAACTGAATCATCCGCAACGATTGATTTATAATCTTCTTGATTTTTAGACGATTCATTTTCATCATCGTTTTCTTCTTGTCTTGAAGCAATGTCATTATCAATTTCTAATAACGTTTCTTCATCTAAATCATCATATAAAAAATCTTCTTTAATATTATTATTTTGAGTTTCTTGTTTCATTTAATTCTCCAAAACAAGGCTATTATACAATTTTTTTGAGTTTTGCGCAAAAAGCTATTTTGTTTTAATTTTTATTTGTCTCAATGCTTCGTATAATATTACTGCCGTTGTTGCAGAAACATTTAATGATTCAAAATTGCTTTCCAATTTAACACAAAAATCAGCTTTATTTAAAATTGTTTTAGAAATTCCTTTACCCTCTGAACCCATAACAAGAGCAAAATTCATATCTGTATAATCAATTTCATAATAATTATCTTTAGCTTCCATTTGCGTAGCAATTACCCAAAAGTCGTGTTTTTTTAATAAATCAATACTAGCAGATAGACTAGTTGTTTTAATTATTGGAATATGGTTTATTGCACCAGATGAAATTTTTTCAACAGTTGCATTTATAGGACAACTTCTATGATTTGAAACCATGACACCATCAAAACCAGCAGCTGCAACAGTTCTAATAATTGCACCAAAATTATGCGGGTCTGATACTCCATCTAATATAACTATTCTTTTAAAATCATTTTTATTTGTTTCTAAAAATTCATCCAATTCAATATATTCAACAGGCGCAACATGCGCTATAACGCCTTGAAAATTAGTTTTTTCTTCAAAATATTCACTAAATTTTTGCAAATTGACATTTTGTACAACAATTTTATTTTGAAAGGCAAGTTCAGAAATATTTTTCAATCGCTTGTCATATGAAATTCCTTTTTGAATGTAAATTTTATTAATCCTTTTTGGATTTTTTGTTAAGATTTCATAAACTGGATTTTTTCCGTAAATATAGTTATTTTCAGTGTTATTCATTTTCGTCTTTCTATATTGTGTATAAATGTAAAATTTTATACTCTATTTTATAATTTATTGTATTATAAAATAAGAGTAGGATGTGAATAAGTTTAGAATTTTATAGAGATGTTTAAAGATTTTTTATCAGACGGACAAAAACAAATTGTCGGAATAGCACTTACACCTGGGATTGGACTTGAGGCGATACTCCTTGATAAAACAGGTACGTGTGTTGTAAATTATGGCAGAAAAAAAGTTGAATATAACTTTTCTTCAAGAGAAATTCAAGATTATGTTCAATTCAAAAGTGCTTTAGCAGAACTTGTTGAAGATTTAAAAATTCCACCAAAAAGCCCTGCATATTTAATTTTACCAAACGTTTATTTTGACTTTTTTGAAGTCCCTCAAACAGTAGAAGGCGAAGACCTTAAAACTGCAATTTTATCTACAGCAGAAGATTTTTATTTATTCAAAAAAGAAGAACCTGTTTCAGGCTGGGCAGAAGTTGTAAGCAGAAACAGCGGTTCTATGAAAAGAATTGCTTATTCACCTATTCAAAAAAATGCTGTTAATCAAATAAAAGACATCTTCAGCGATGTTAGTTTGCAATTAGTTGGTATTGAAAACAACTACTCAGCAACTTTAAGAGGTTTATATCATATTGGCGCATTAAATGATGTAATTGCAGATGATTCATCTTGGACAATGATGCTTATTGGAACAAACAGCTACAGCTTATTCCATTTAGAAGGTAAAAACTTAATGGAATATAGCGAAGTTCCTCTTGCAATTAAATCTTTCTCTATGGAAGAAGCATACCAAGCTATTGTTTCAAGTGCATCTCAAGCATTATCGAATTACCAAACATCAAAACTATACATAATAAGCCAAACTGATGATATTTGTGCAGATATTTTAAGAAAACAAATGCAATTCGATAGAGATATCATTGCAATTGATTCTAATAATAAATATTCTAAAAAACCATTACTAGAAGTTATAAGCTCTACAACCGAAGACTTCAATCAAGTTAACTCATTAACTTTAGCAAGTATCGGCGCAACTATTATTAAATCTGACTTTGGTTTATCAATGAACCTTATGGCAGATGACCCTGCTGCCAACATGGGTGTTTACACAATTCAAATGGGCGGCGCAACATATAATGTAACATCCACAACAGCAATAAAATTGGCAATTGTTACAGTTCTCTTGATGACAATAGTATTTGGTACAATTTCAGGTGCATTGATTGCATTCAAAGGAAAATTGGATGAAGAAATAAATCAATTCCAACAAGAAATCCAAAATGTAGAAGCATTAATTGCTGCAGAGTCAAAAAAAGAGGATAAAAAAGAAGAAATTGATATGACAACAATTATTGATGAAATTGCCGGAATGAATGTTTCTTCTATTAATTTCTATGATTCGATTTCGTCAGATATTCCAAAAAATATTTGGTTAACAAAATACTACAATAAAGAAGGCGATAAAATTGCCGTAAGAGGTATTGCTCAAAGCATTATAGATATTTACGAATATTATAAAAATCTAAGAATAGTATCACCTCAATCTGACATTAAATTAACAGAATTAAAAGTTGTTACCGACAATCTTCAATCAGAAGATAGCAAATATCTAGCAGGATTATCTATTGATAGAGATACTGATAGATTATACAGCTTTGAAATTTCAAACACTCAAATGCAAGTTAAGAAAATTGATAATAATCCAAACAATGATAAAAAAGAAAATGATGAATCAGTTATCATCCCAAAAGGAGGATTAATTGAACAAACATCACAACAAATGAGACCTACTGAATAGGAAGCAAAATGGAAAAATTTATTAAAGAAAATATTGCAATACTGTTAATACCTATAATAGCACTTGCTGGTCTTGGCTACTGGACATATACAAGCTACAACGGTATGTCAGAATCTAGAAATGTAAAAAAAGAAAAAGAAGAACTTCTTGCGACTAAAAAAATGCAATTAGAGCAAATCAGAGCCCAAAAAGTACAAGAAAACGAAAAACCAAAGAAAAAAGTAGCTGCAAGCGGTAAAATTATCTATGAAGTTTTAGGACAACAATTCAGCCCAGAAGCATCATTTGGTATTATGTTTGAAAATATTTTAGCAAATATGACAAACAATGGTGTTAGAATTCGCTCAATTGATTATAATTATCAACCAATGGACGATAAAGTTCTATTAGTTAATGCTCCTGGCTATAACGCTTGCGAACTTTCATTTACAGCTGTAAGCACATATTCACAGCTTCAAAGCTTCTTTAAAAATCTTGCAAAAGAAAATTATTTGAGCAGTATTTATGAAGTTTATATAGAACCATATGATAGAGATAAAACAATTTTAATTTCAAAATTCAAAATAAGATTATATACAAGAACAATTTAAAAAACCGCCCAACAGGGCGGTTTAAATTTTATTTTAGCTCATTTCCAATTGTTTCAAAATGAACTACATTATTAAAATCTTTTCTTTGTTTATTTGTTATGGTTTCTTCTTTTGCATAACCTAGTGTGATTACTGTTATTAAAACTTGTCCCTCTTTTAAATTAAGTGCTTTATTCACTTTTTCCATAATCTCTGGTTTAACAACAGTTGCTTCATTTGATAATGCACCAATTATACAAGAATCTACACCTAATTCTTTTGCTTGTAACATCATATAAGAAACAGCATAAGTTACTTGCTCAACAGAACGCATTAAAACAATACTATCCCCTAATAATGGAGGGTAAAACATTGGTATATTAAAGATTTTTTCTCTACCAGATTCGCCAATTCCACGAGCAGCCAATACTTCGCCAAATTCTTCTTTTGACCAACCATTTTTATCTGCAACACAAACAACTAATGCATTTGCATCTTTAACATGTGGCTGATGTCCAGCTAATTCACATAATAAATTTTTTGTTTCTTGATTTTTTACTAAAATAAATTTCCAAGGTTGACTATTCATCCAGGATGGAGCCAAATAACCTGCTGTCATAATTTTTTTCAAATCTTCCATTGGAATATCTTTGTCTAGATATTCACGAACACTTTTTCTTTCTTTAATTAAATCAAAAAGCATAATTTCTCCTTTATTTAAGCTCTGTTTTAGAAAATACTCCTAAGGGCGATTTATATAATTCGATATTTTTTGCATTATTTAAAATATTATCTGTTAAATATAAATTCACAACATACAAATTGCTTGGTTTTTCAATTTCATATTTTTCTATATCTAAAGTAGAAATGCCTTGATTAACAGGCAAATATATTACTTTTGTTTTATTTGAATTAAAATTCAAAGGATAACCTTTTATTGTGTCAGAAACAAAAATATAATTCGTTTTAGAATAGTCAATATCATTTTTTATAAAATCAAAAAAGATATTATGATTGCAAAATAAATTTTGATAATTAATTTTAGAATTTGTTATTAAAATCAAAAATAATAAAATTTGAACAAAAGAGATTATTTTTCTTTTAAAATCAAATGATATTAAAAAACAAACAGCTGCCAAATAACAAGGAAAAACAACATAAAAATATCTATAACAAAAAATCGGCTTAATTAAATATGAAAAAATTATCGCCATTATAAAAATAGCAAAAATCGCAAAAACATTATATTTTAAAAATAATTTATCTTTCTTTTTATTTAAATTTTTATATAGATAAATACAGGCAATAACAAAAACTATAAAAAACAAAATAGAGCCACTAAACACAGAAATTGCTGATTGATAATCATAAAAATTAGGAATTTTAATCCAAGAATTAAAATTAGAAGTTAAGCTTGTTTTTTTATATATTAAAATTGGCAAAAAGCTAAGTATAGCAATAATATTCGATAAAATAAAATTCTTTATTTTTTTGCCTTTTTTAAAAAGCGTTAGTCCAAATATAAAATTATATAATACAAAAAATGCGCCATAAAAATGAGTATAAAGCAATAGTATTGATAATATTGCATATTTTATTTTATTTTTATCAAACTTAAACAAGAATATACTATTTAAAACAGCCAATATCATTAATAACATATAACATCTTATTTCTTGCGAAAAATAAATCATTACAATACTAATTGTTGGTATAAACATACCTATTAAAGCCTTATTTTTACCAAGAAAATGTTTTATATAAAAATAGAAACAAATATTAAAAATAATCCCCAAAATAACACTTGAAAATCTATAAAATTCAGAGTTTTGGACAATTAGGGAATAAATTTTAAATAATACAAAATATAATGGCGGATTTCCAGGGTCATTAAATAAATCCAACAATGGAGCCGTTTTAGCACAATGCACTAGAACATACATTTCATCATCCCAAAAAGGAATAGAATTTATTTGAGAACATCTCAAAACAAATGCTAATATTAAAATTAACCAAAAAACACATCTATGATTTAATTTGATTGTTCTTTTTGCAATAAATAAAAATAAAAATATATAAGAAAAGATAAACAATTTAAAATTATAAAAAAAAGACAAAAAAGAAATAGTAATTTTATCCAAAATTGTTTTTTGATTATTTATTTTAATTTCTTTCAAATTTTTATCTGGAAAAATCACCTGATTTTCATTATAAACAAGCAATTTTTTAATATTTTCATTATCAGAAAAATGAATTTTGTTTATTTTTTTATTTTCTTTTAGGAAATATAAATAATGATTTTTATCAATTTTTAAATGATTTTTTATTTCAATATCATCAAAATACACTAGCGGAGGAGTTTTTTTGAATATTACATCCACCTGAACATTTTTATTTATAGCATTAAAGTATGGAATTTTTATTTGTTCAAAATTTAAAAATAAAGAAATAAAAAAACATAAAACAGCTAAAATTAAATATATTATTCCATTTTGAAATATTTTTTTAAAACAATTTAACAACTAAAAACCCCGATAAATTCTTAGTTTATTATAATTTATTTATAAACTTTTTTTCAAGATAATTTTTTGCATAAGCCAATTGAGGGTCAATATTGTTTATAAAATCGCTATGATTAAATGTGACTATATAATCAGGTTCTATTCCTTTTTTATTAATATCTATTCCTTTTGGAGTTAAATATCTTGCAATTGTTAAATTCATGCCTGATTTATTTGGAAGCGAATATACTTTTTGTACCAATCCTTTGCCGTATGTTTTTGTGCCAATTAAAACTGCTCTTTTGTTATCTTGCAATGCTGAAGACAAAATTTCAGAAGCAGAAGCTGAATTTCCATCAATTAAAACAACTAATTCATTATCATAAACGCAACCATCATTATTTACATTATAAGTATTTTTCTTTCCTTGACGGGCTATTACATTAACAATTGTGCCCTCATTCATAAATAAATTTGAAATCAATAAGGCATTTTGAAATAATCCGCCTGAATTTCCTCTCAAATCTAAAATTAAGCCTTTTGTTTCTTTTAATCTATTTAACGCAATAATGAATTCTTTTGGTGTATCTATTCCAATAAAACTTGAAATTCTAATATAGCCTATATCATTTGTGATTTTTTTATAGTCTATTGTTTTAACTTTAATTTCTTCTCTTTTTATATTTTTTGAAATTTTTTCACTTCCTCTTAAAATTTCAAGATTTAATGATGCGTTTATTTCGCCTCTGATTAATTGTGCAACTTGATAAATAGATTTACCATTAACATCAATATCATTAACTTTTAAAATAATATCGCCATTTCTCATGCCCGAATTATAAGCAGGAGCATTTTCTATAACATTTACTACGTATATTTTTCCTGCAATAGATGCGATATTTATACCAATTCCATATAATTTTGAATTAATTGCATTATTTTGTTGGCTAAATTCTTCTTCAGACATAAATTTAGAATAAGAATCATCCAAAGATGCAAGCATTGAATTTATAGCAAGATGTGCGTCTTCTTGTGTTTTAATTTGATGTATATATCTTTTTTTCCATCTTGCCCAATTTTGTTTATTTAAATCATGTTGATAATAATTTGATTTAATTATTTGCCAAGAATCTAAAAATAATTCTTTTGCAGAAACTTTTTTATGATTTGTTACATCTATTTTGTTAACATCTTTTATTCTGTTTGATTGCTGCAATTGAAGATTATTATAGGAAACAAAAAACAAAAAAATTATGCTGACAACGAGCAACAAAAACTGCTTTATTTTATTTTTGTTTTCCTTATCCATCCTATTTATTTTCTACACCATCAGCTAAAAGTCTATATCCGCCACCATATATTGTCTTAATATATTTATTTTTTTGAGAAGAAATTTTATCAATCTTTGCTCTTAGGTGAGTTATATGAACTCTTATTGTATCAATATCATTTTCGCCAACATATCCCCAAACCTCTTTTAATAAAGTTTTGGAAGAAACCATAGAACCCTCATTTTGCATCAAAACATTTAAAATATCAAATTCTATTGGAGTTAGTTGCGTTTTTTTATCGACAATTTGAACTTGGTAGCTTTCAGGAATTAATGTTATATCTCCTTTTGATAAAACTTCTTTTACTCTTAAAGATGACATTTCTTGCCCTGAACGATTTAAAAGAGCTAAAACTCTTGCTTTTAATTCTTCGATTTCAAAAGGTTTTGTAATGTAATCGTCAACTCCAGAATTAAAACCTTCTAATTTATTATTTAATTCAGATAACGCAGTAAGCATTATTATTGGGGTTTTAGAAATAGATTCTGTTTGTCTAATTTTTTTAGCGACATCAAACCCACTTACATTACCCATCATTACATCCAAGATTACAAGATTTGGTTCTTCTTGTTTAATATAAGCAAATCCTTTAACAGGATCGGTTGCATACATGCAATTATATCCCTGTAATTCTAAATTAAATTTTATAAGCTCGCATATGGCTATGTCATCATCAATAATAAGAATTTTATTCATACTGAAATTTTATATCTAATGAATTCATATCTCAAGTTAAGTATTGTATAGCATAAATTTCAAATTTAATGTTAAAATAAATGCATACAGGGAACAAAACAAAAGAAACATGATAAAGGACGTACAAAACCAAAAAGATTTAAGAAATATACCAATTCAAAAAGTTGGGGTAAAAGATGTTGAAATTCCTTTAAAAATTGAAAGAAAATCTCAGCACGATAAACCTGAATTAGAAATAGTTTATGCTCGTGCAAAAATGTCTGTAAGCTTACCTTGCGAATTTAAGGGCACTCACATGTCTAGATTTATTGAAATTTTAAACGAACATCAAGAAGAAAGTTTACTATCAACTGATATTGAACGTGTACTTTTTAAAATGAAAAACAAACTTGATGCAAAAAGTGCATATTTAAAATTTGATTTTAAATATTTTATCAAAAAACAAGCACCCTCAAGCAAACTTGAATCTTTAATGTGTTATGATTGTGCTTTTGAAGGTGAAATTGATGAGGATTGTAATTTCAAATTTTATTTAATTACAAAAGTGCCTATTACAACTCTTTGCCCTTGTTCAAAAGAAATTTCACAATATGGAGCACACAATCAAAGAGCATTATTAAAAATAAAAATCAGCTATGACAACGATAAACATATATGGCTTGAAGACTTAATTTCTATGGCAGAATCTTGTGCTTCAAGCGAAATTTACCCATTATTAAAACGTGAAGACGAAAAATATGTCACAGAACATGCATATGAAAATCCTAAATTTGTTGAAGATGTTATCCGTGATATTGTTACTAAATTAAATGAAAACGAAATAATCAATTTCTACGAAGTAGAAATGGAAGCTTTTGAATCAATCCATAGCCATAACGCATGGGCATATCAAAAATGTTACAAGTAATTTAGAATAAAAATATGATTGAAATTAAAAACATAGTTTTTACAAATTACGAAATGAATTTCATAAAATGTCTTTTATGCTTCATTAACTATCTTTTGCCGTTAAGGTTAAAATATGCAAATGAAAGTTTTGTAGCGCTTGAGGATAATATCAACCAAGCATTAATAACATTAGACAAAGATTCAAAAAGTTATTCACGTTTTAAAATTACAAAATTAATTCTAGAAGAAAATTCTCAATCAACAGCTCATCAACTTATAAACTATGTAATTGCTAGATATAGAGCAATGGGAGCAAGTTCGTTTTATGTTGTAATTGATGAAAAAAATGCTGATTTATTAAATATGTTTAAAAACGAACTACATTTCAGACACTGTGGATGTGAATATTTATATAAAATAAATTCAATTAACACAAGTTATGATTTATTTTTAAAACCATTTAAAAAAGATTACTTAAAAGAAACAACAATATTCTATAACGATAATATTAATTCCTTTAACAGGTTTTTATTTAAAAGAGAAGAATATCAATTTTTAAACAATTGCAAAAAATATATCTTCTATAACGAAGAGCAAAATAAAATTGTAGGATATTTTGAAGTTGCAACTAAGAATAATTATGATTATTACATTAATTTTTCTATAGATTTTGCATACAATATTTATCTACTTGATGCAATCAAATTTATTTATTCTAAACTTAGCCATAAAAATAAAAACTTTAATTTATACATAAAAATCAAAGATTATTTTATGAATTCAAAAGAATTATTAGCAATTTTAAATGAAAATAATATGGAATTAGTTTCCAAAAGTCAAATTTTAGCAAAAGATTATCTCAAACAAGTTAAACAAGATAACTTATTTAAAAATGCCAAAATAATCTTTAACGACCCTACAATAGCTTAAAATTTCTTTGTTACAAGAGCAAGAATATCATTGTAACAAATTGCAACCATCAGGATAATTAAAAGCATAAAGAAAAAGTTGTTTATTTTTTCGCTTAAATCTTTATCTGGTTTTCTGCCTGTAATTTTTTCAATTACCAAAAACATCACATGTCCACCATCTAAAGCTGGTATTGGTAAAAAATTCATAATTGCAAGATTAATACTAATCATTGCAGTTAATAAAATGCCATTTATAATACCTTTTGATGCTATTATATCACCACCTAATTTTGTTACAGCAATTATTCCATGCATATCAGAAGCCGGAACTTTTCCTGTTATTAACTGCCATAAGCCAAATAACATTGTTGATGTTGTTGTATAAATATATTTCATAGAATTTATTACAACATCTTTTGGTGTTTTTGTTTCCATAAAAATATCTTCAATTTTTAATTTAACACCCAAAATTCCTTTTTCGCCCACTATAACATTATTTATTGTATATTCTTTATCATTTCTAATAAATGTTATTGATAAGGGTTTATATGTATCAGATAACGCAATAGCAACATCTTTCAACTCTGTATCTTTTTTAAATCTATATGTTTTTTTATTATAAATTTCATTTCTTAAATCAACATAATCTGCAGATAATTTTAAACCATCTTTTTTATATTTTTCTAATCCCTTTAGCATATTTTCATTTGCTTTTAATTCATTTTCTTCAATAGCTTTAGGAAGTTTTATTTCTTGCCCTTCTAAAATTAAATCGTTTTTAATTTGCGGATTTAATTTTTTTAAATTTTCGATATTTTTTTCAATCAAATCTTCTTGAGCATAATCATCAAAAAGTTTTGAATTTTTAGCAAAAAATGTTAATTGATATAAAGAATTAACTTTAATACCATTCACTTTATGAATTTTATCGCCTTTTTTAACATTAAAATTTTCTATATTAGAAGTTTTTTCTGCAACGAAACTATCTACATATAAATTTTGATTTGATGTTGGCAATTTATGAAAACAAACAGCACAAAACATTACAAGAATGATTGCAAAAACAATATTCATAATAACACCCGCTGAAACTATAAATAATTTTTGAGCTATTGTTTTATTATCGTATAATTCCGCAGAATCTGCTGGCAAAAATTCATCTTCTTGTATTTCATTTATTGATTGTTTTTTATTTGTTTCTTGGCTTTCATCTACTACTTGACTCTCGGGTTCTGCAAAAGAGACGTAACCGCCAAATAAAAATGCATGTAAATAAAAAACAGTATCACCCAACTTAAATAATTTCCAGCTTGGTCCTATAGGCATTCCTATACCAAATCTTGTCACTCTAACACCACACATTCTTGCGGCGATATAATGCCCTGCCTCATGCACTAAAACAAGCATGCTTATTAACAAAATCATTATAAGTTGGTTCATAGATTCCTCTTATTTTTTAGGGTTAACTTTTTTATACAATCCAAAAATACTTGGCTTATACGAATTTAAATTTTTATTTAGTTCAGCAGCAACAAGTCGCAACTTTTTATTTTCTTCCTCTAGTGCTTTTGCTTTCTGCTCTATTTTTTTAATTTTTTCTTGATATTGCGCAATTTCTGCTTGAGAACTTTGTCCTAACAATGATGTAACATGTTTTGCTATTTTTTTACCCATAGTACGGGCAACCATATTTATTGTTCTTTCTGAAATATCAAGCTTAAATTCATTGCTTTTTGGAGTTACATCCATATTTTTCTTTGATAGTTCAGAAACAATATAATCTCTAAATCTTTCTTGCGCTTCATAAGATTCTGATAACAAACTCATATCATCAAAATCTGCCATTTCGGCTAATTCGTCAGTTGGCGGTAATATTTCATCAGCTTGAGTAATAGGTTCCGCTGGTTCATATGTTTGCCCAGCTGCTTCTAGAGCACCCTCTAAAATACCCATTTTTTGCGGTTCTTTTTGTTCAGGTTTTGGAGTTTCAAACTGAAGCGGAGCTTCACTAGGGGCTGGTGTTTCCAATTTTAAATCATCAATTGGCGTATTTATACCATCCATTAAAGAAGTGCCATCAGATAAGGAGATACTATTTAAAATCTCTGCCGCTTCTGAATCATCAATTTTAAATTCATCATCAACAAACTTCAATTCATCATTATTTTGTACAGGAACTTCTTGCGCTTCTTGAGCAAATTGCAAACTATCATTCTGTTGCATTTCCTGTGCTGGTTGAGATATTTCAACTGGTGGTGGAGGAACTTGATAAGTTTGTTGAGGTTCAATTTGTTGCCCAAAATCCTGTTGCAACATAGATTGTTGTTGCGCCTCTTGATATTGCATTTGTGGCTGTGTTTGCACTTGCTGAGGCTGAACCTGCATTGGTTGAATTTGCGGTTGAGTGATTTGTTGAACCTGTACTTGAGGTTGTTGCATTGGTTGTTGAATTTGAACCTGTGGTTGAATTTGTGGCTGCGTTTCAGGTTGGATTTGTGGTTGAACATTTTGATTTTGAGGAGTAGTTAAAGTTCTAACTTCCTCTTGAATTGTTTCTTTAGGTTCATCATTATTCGCATTAAAAAGATTACTTAAGACTAATTCTAAAGTATTCTTATCGTAAAATTCGCTTCCTTGTTCATCTTCGAATACTGCTTCTACTTTCCACTTATCCAAAAAAGTATCTAGCGTGTATGCATCTATAAAAAATCCTTTTGAAGCTAAATTTTGTAATATTTCATTTTTTGTGTAAACATTTGACGCCATAATTCAACCCAATTACATTATACGAAAAACTAAAATCCTAGTCTAGCAAAATAAAAAAGAAGCCTCTACAAAAGAGAGGCATTATTGGTTGAGTATTATATTAAATCGATTGTTTAGCTTTCGAAATTGAATTTTTTAATCCTGAAGCTAAATCTCCCCTGCCGGATTGTTCGTATATTTTTGTAACTGATTCCAAAAATCTCATATTATTAACTTTTTGATTAGAATTCGACAAATTTACTTTTGGAGCAGGTTTTTGAATATATGGACTTGAAAATTCTGCTCTTTGAGGCATTTTTGGTCTTGGAGGAATTCTAAAATCATCATGTGAATTTCTTAAAGATTGTGTGAAATCTTTGTTTATTTTAATTACTTCTTGATTTTTATAAGGGTTTTGCGTGCTTTTTTGATATTGATTTAATGCAATTCCTTTTTTCACAGCATCTATGTTAATTTGACTTGATTTTTTATCTTTATATTTATTTTGAAGATAATCTTGATACTTCTGATGAGCTCTTTCTAATTCTTTTTGAGCAGCTCTTAAAGTTTCATTTCTATGAGAAACGCTAATTAAATCATCATTTTCAACATATTTTTTAGTTAAATTTTGTTGTTGTGGATAATTTTTAATAACATTTGTTCCCAAAGTAATATCTTGTTCATATCTTTGATTTTTTAAACCAATTAATGGTTCTTTTTCTTGGGAAAGTTTTGTCGCTAAAGATTTAATGATAAATAAACCAAAAGCAAATATAGATAATAGAATTAATCCCATTCCCCAAGGACCCTCTTTTAATTTTGATAAAAGAGTTGTTCCTAAATGTACAAAATTAAAACTATTATCATCCCAAGCTTGCACATCTTCTTCTATTTCAATTTCATCACTAATTGTTGGTTGATATTGATTAATTGGGCGATTAAGAATTAATTGTTTTGCTGGTTTTGGATTAGGCTCAAATAAAGCATTCAAAAATACTAATTCAGTATTTTTAACATCAGAACCCTTAACATAAATTCTTACTTTATTTTTATCTAATTGTTTAACCGTAACATTATCAATATTTGAAACATCATCATAAATTGTTCCAACATCTTGTGCTAAAACAGAATTTTTTAAATCAAAATAAATGCTACCATCTTCATCAATATTTGCTTTATATTGAACAGCTTGAGTAGAATCAATATTTAATTCATATCCAGAAACTTTATCTTTTGCTTTAGAAATCATAACTGATTGAATAACATTTTCTTGAGCCATTGCAGGCATTGTAAAAAACATGCCAAAAGCAAAAATTATGAAAATATTTAGGCAATTTCTAAACTTTTTGGAATCACTTTTCATCCTAAAAATACTCTCCCATAAACTAATTCAAGTCTTCCATAGTTAAATGATATTAGTTTTAGAAAAGAAAGACATTAACCTTGGGGTTATTTTTAGAATATTCTTATAGATCTAAAGATTAATTTTTTTAACTACATTTGCCATTTCAATAGCAGCTTGAGCACATTGAGCACCTTTATTGCCAGCTTTTGTACCAGCACGTTCAATAGCTTGTTCAATTGTGTCAGTAGTTAAAACTCCAAATAAAACAGGAATATCAGCATTCATTGAAACAGATGCAATACCTTTTGAAAGTTCTGCGCATACATAATCATAATGATCAGTCGAACCTTTTATAATGGCGCCTAAAGTAACAATTGCGCTATATTTTTTAGATTTAGCAGCGAATTTGGCCATCAAAGGAATTTCAAAAGCACCAGGAGTCCAAATTACATCAATATTTTCTTCTTTTACATTTAATCTTTTAAATGTATCTATAGCACCATCTAAAAGTTTATTGCCAATAAAATCATTAAAACGTGATATTACAATACAAAATTTGTCTTCATTTTGTGCGTATAGATTTCCTTCAAAAACATTTACCATAATTTATCTCCTTATGTAATAAGGATAACATAAAGAAAGAAAAAAACATGCTCTAGAGTAGTTAAACTTAACAAAAAAAAGCCCTTTTTTGGAAAAAGGGTTTTCAGATTTAATCCTTCTGATTATAGTAGTTTGCTACATATATAAAGTATATATGTATGAAATATTTTACTAAATTAGTAGTTTATTCTTAATATTTCTTAACCAAAAAAGCTGAAATACTTGTCCTGAGCTATTTTTTATATATTAATTAATGTTAAGCAAGCCAATGTTTTTTGAATTTCATTTTAATATTTCTTAACAAACCTCTTGAAAAACATGATATAGGGTGATATATTAAATATATCAGATGTATATCACATACTAGCCAATTAACTTTCCTATTAAAAATATTGTGTTGCAAAGGGGTATTATATGAAAAATTTAAAAGAAGTTTGCATTAACGAAAACGAATTAATCACAAGAGCTCAAAATGGCGATATTTACGCAAGAAATCAAATTATCGAATTAAATATTCCATTAATTCAAAAAATTGCATCTAAATCAATTCAATCAGAAACATTATCTAATTCAGATTTAATACAAGAAGGCATTTTTGGACTTATTACAGCAATAGAAAAATTTAACCCATCTTTAGGTTTTAAATTCGCAACATATGCAACTTGGTGGGTAAAACAAGCAATGTTTAAAGCAATTTCAGAACAATCATACGCATATAATGTTCCGGTTTACATTCAAGAAACAATGTCTCGTTACAAAAAAACAAAACAAGAAATGGAACAAATCGAACAAAAAGAAGTTTCAAAAAAAGATGTAGCAAAAAAATTGAATATGACTGAAGAAAAAATAGATACTTTTTTAAATGTTTTCACCCGCGCTCTATCAATAGAATCCGGAACATCTTTAACAGAAAACAAAGAATTAACTTTGGCTGAAATCATTGAAGATGAAAAACAAAATGTAGAGCGCGAGGTGGTCGATATTGAATTAAAAAAAGATATTAAAAGAGCTCTTGATAATTTAAAAGAAAAAGAAAGAAACGTTATCGTATTACGTTTTGGTTTAGAAGATAATTCTAAAAAAACTTTAGAAGAAATTGGCAACTCTTATGGAGTTACAAAAGAATGCATAAGACAAATCGAAAAAAGAGCTTTAAATAAAATTGCTGATTTGGAAATTGCTAAAAATTCCCTAATTTCATATATTAAATAGCATTTTGCATATTAAATCCATTTATAATATAATCAAGCTTATTAAACATTAAAGGAGGTTACAAATGGGTTTAATGACAGGCAAAAAAGGTGTTATTTTTGGAGTTTCAAATACCCACGGTATCGCTTATGGAATTGCTAAACAATTATTTGAAGCAGGAGCAGAAATTGCTTTTACATATGCTGGCGAAGTAATGGAAAAACGTGTTCGCCCTATCGCAGAGGGAATGAACGCAAAAGTTATAATGTCTTGTGATGTTACAAAAGAAGATGAAGTTCAAGCAGTTTTTGCCGAATTAGAAAAAACATACGGCAAAATTGATTTCGTAGTTCATGCTGTTGCATTTGCAAAACGTGAAGATTTAACAGGCGATTTTATCAATACTTCTAAAGAAGGTTGGGATATTGCAATGGGAGTTAGCGCATATTCATTAGTTACTTTAACTAGATGTGCTCAACCAATTATGAACGAAGGCGGTTCAATCCTTGCTCTAACATATCTTGGCGGTGAAAAAGTTGTTGCAAATTACAATGTAATGGGCGTTGCAAAAGCTGCATTAGAATCATCAGCAAGATATCTTGCTGACAATATGGGTAAATATGGCGTTAGAGTTAACTGTATTTCCGCTGGAGCTGTTAAAACTCTTGCAGCATCAGGTATTGATGGATTTGGAAAAATGCTAAAAGCAGCAGTTGCTAAAGCACCATTAAAAAGAAATGTTACATTAGAAGATGTTGGAAAAACTGGTTTATATTTATTATCTGATTTATCTTCTGGTGTTACAGGCGAAATTATTCATGTTGATTGTGGATGTCATTGCGTTTATGCATCAGCTGATGAAATGGCACAAGTACAATAATTTAAAAGACCGGTTATAACCGGTCTTTTTTATGAACAAAAATTTATTTTTATCGTTATAAATATTATCTAATTCGATAAAACGATTTAATATATTATAATTTTATTATATTATACAGTCATTGGAGGCTTTTTGAACAAAATTTCTCAAAAAACTATATGTGCCATTACTCTTCTAGCTTTATCATTTCAATTGATAATTCCAACTTTTGCAATAGAAGATGAAAACAAGCCCGAAGAAACTAAAAAACCAAAATTTGCTTGGTTTAAAAAAAATACAACACAAAAAGAAGATAACAAAACAAAGAAAAATAAAAAAATAAGAGTCGAAGAAATTAAACTTCCAAAAGTTTTCCAAGGAAAACCAAATATTCCTTTTAATCAACTTTCTGTTATGACAATTGATGATTGTGTTGATTATGCTTTAGTGCATAATCCAAACCTAAGCGTTTCTTCAGAAAGAATTAAAGCAGCAAAATCAGGCATAGGACAAGCACGCTCAAGTTATGCACCAAGATTAACAGGAAGAGTTAACTATAATCATAACGATACCCATGCTACACATATGCACAATACAAGTGATTCAAGCGGATTTCATGTTGGTGTATCAGAAATGATATGGGATTTTGGAAGAACAACAGCTAAAATTAATATGGCAAAATACGACACCGAATCAGCACAATATGATTATGATTTTGATGTTTTAAGAGTTGTTTATGATGTAAAAATTAATTACTACAAAGTTTTAGCAGCATTAGCTCATCTAGATATTTATGAACAAAATGCAAGAATTCAAACCTTAAATTATGAGCGTACAAAAGCAATGTTTGACGAGGGTTTAAAATCTAAAATTGATGTAGTTAACGCACAAGTTAATTTATCAGATGCGAACATTCAACTTGTTGAAGGGCAAAACAATTTAGAAACTGCGATAATTGCTCTTAAAAATTCAATGTTTTTCCAAGAAGATGTACCTTTTATAGTTAAAAACACTGAAAACTTTAGTTTCTTGAAAGCAGATTACAAGAAAAAAATCGAAAGTTTAACAACAACAAAACCGCAAGCACAAGATTTCAAAAAGACAGAAGATGGTCTTATAATGCTAACGTCGGGCATAGAACATCGTGATATTATACAAAATTTTGAATTTAAACCATTAACATTATCTAAACAAGAAGCAATTAACCAAGCTCTTGAATTGCGTCCTGATTTAAAATCAAACGAAATGTTAGCACATGTTCAAGAAGAATCTTTAAAAGTAATTAAAAAACAATACATGCCAGAAATCACAGGGGATTTAACTTGGGGTTATACTAAAACTGATTCTAATTATTCTAGCCCATTACAAATGGGAGCAAGTATAGGTTTAGGTTCAATTAACCCTTATGGCATTCATTATCAAATCAAAGAAGGCGAAAGCATGTTAGATATCGCCTATCACAATGTTAATATCGCCAAAACTGATATCTTTTGGGAAGTTCAAACAAATTATGTTAATATGCGTCAATTAGAAAGAAAAATTCCATTAATGAATTCAAAAGTTAAAGCAACTTTAGAAAATTTTGAACTAGCAGATGGCAGATATAGCGTTGGCTTAAATAACTATGTTGAATTACAAGACGCATTAGCGAATTATAATAATGCTCAATTAAATTTTGTTGAAGCAGTATTTAATTATAACGTTGCACGAGAAACCTTATTAAAATCAATGGGGGTTAAATGAAAAAAAGATATATAATTATTGCAATAGTAGCACTTATAGCTATATTTTCAGTTTTTTTAATATCTAAAAAAGCCAAAAATCAATATATAACAAAAGATTTAAAAAAAGATACTATTATTCAATATGTTGAAGCTTCAGGTACAATAAAACCAATCAATACAATTGCTGTTGGTACTCAAGTATCTGGAACTGTTCAAAAAATATATGTTGATTATAATTCTGTTGTAAAAAAAGGTGATTTATTAGCAGAATTAGACCCAAGCTTATTTCAAGCTAATGTTGATCAATCTAGTGCAAAATTGAGAAATGCAAAAGCTTCATATTCAAGAGCGAAAGCAACTCTAAATTATAAGAAAAATAACTATCAAAGATATAAGCATTTATATGAAAAAAATTATGTTTCAAGAGATGATGTTGAATTAGCACAAGCTAATTATCTTCAAGCAAAAGCAGAAGTAGACTCTGCTCAAGCAGAAGTTAGTGCTGCAAGCGCATCTTTGGAAAACAATATGACAAATTTAAGATATTCTAAAATAACTTCTCCAGTTGACGGAACAGTTATTTCAAGAGCGGTTGATGTTGGACAAACAGTTGCAGCAAGTTTTAATACTCCAACATTATTTGAAGTTGCAAAAGATTTAACCAAAATGCAAATAGAAACAAGCGTATCTGAAGCAGATATCGGAAAAATTAAGACAGGACAAAAAGCGCAATATACTCTTGATGGTTATCAAGATAAAAAATTTGAAGGCGAAGTAACCCAAGTTCGCCTTGCTTCCACTACAACAAACAATGTTGTAACATATACTGTTATCATTTCTGTCGATAATTCAGAAGGTTTTGTTATTCCTGGAATGAGTGCTAATGTTTCAATCGTTGTTGGTGAGGCTCGTGATGTTTTATGCGTTGAAAATAGAGCTTTAAAATTCACTCCTGAAGATAATACTAAAAAATATGAAAAACAAGGCATTTGGGTTTTAACAAAAACTGGTCCAAAAAGATATGATATCGAACTTGGAGTTTCAGATGATAATAAAACGCAAATTATTTCAGATGAATTAAAAGTCCATGACAAAGTTATCATCTCAAGCTCTAATTCTAAGAAAAAACAACAGCCAAAAGCTATGGGCAGACCATTTTAATCAGAGGAAATATGTCATTAATTAAGGTAAGAAATGCAATCAGAACATACCAAATGGGCGATGAAACATTTTATGCCCTTAATGATGTTTCTTTTGATATAGAAGAGGGGGAATTTGTCGCCATAATGGGAGCGTCAGGTTCTGGAAAATCAACCTGTATGAATATGCTTGGAACATTAGATAAACCAACAAGTGGAGAATATTATCTTGATAATGTTGATGTTTTTTCTCTAAGTTCTGATGAATTATCTAATATTAGAAACAATAAAATTGGCTTTGTATTTCAAGGGTTTAATTTAATTTCAAGAACATCTGCTATCGATAATGTTTGCATGCCTATGATTTACAAAGGAATTCCAGAAGAAGAAAGATATAAAAAGGCAAGAGAGGCTCTAAAAATCGTTGGTTTGGAAAAAAAAGAAAACAATCTTCCTTCTCAAATGTCCGGCGGGCAACAACAAAGGGTTGCAATCGCTCGTGCTATTGTTAATGATGCTCCGTTAATTTTGGCAGATGAACCAACAGGTAATTTAGATACTAAAACAAGTATTGATGTAATGGAATTTTTCGTAAATTTAAATGAAAAATATGGAAAAACCATTGTACTTGTTACACATGAAGATGACATAGCTCAATATACAAAAAGAGTTTTGCGCTTCAAAGATGGAAAAATAATCTCTGATACACAATTAAAGAAATAAAAATATGATAGATTTTAAATCAACATTAAAAATAGCTCTAAATTCGTTAAAAGTTAATAAAATGCGTTCTGCACTAACCTCTTTGGGTATCATTATTGGAGTTGCAGCAGTAATTATTATGCTTGCAATTGGCTCTGGCGCAAACAAACAAGTTCAAGCAAATATGGAATCTATGGGTTCAAATTTATTAACCATACGTTCCGCAACTGCAAAAACTGGTGGCGTTTCTATGGGTATGGGAACAAAACCAACTTTAAGCATAAAAGATGCCGATGCAATTAAAAAACAATCAAGAGGCGTTGAAGCTGTTGCACCTGTTTTAAATTCATCAAAACAAGTTATGTATGGAAATCAAAACTGGTCCACAACTGTTTATGGTATAACAACGCCTTATTTATACGTAAAAAATTATGAAATTAATTCAGGTAGGCCATTTGTTAAAGATGATGATTTAAATGCAGCAAAAGTTGCTATTATTGGCTCAACCATTGAAAAAGAATTGTTTGGAGATGTAAATTCCTTAGACAAAACAATTAGAATAGGGAATGTTCCTTTTAAAGTTATCGGAACATTAAAATCCAAAGGACAAATGGGACCAATGGATCAAGATGATTTAATTTTTATTCCAATAACAACAGCTCAAAGAAAAGTTTTTGGAACAGATTTTCCGGGCTCAGTTAATCAAATTATAGTAAAAGCAAAAAGCATAGAAGATTCCACTATTGCACAAAGCGATATTCGTGAAATTCTAAGAAGACGTCATAATCTTGGAAAAACACAAGAAGATGATTTTCAAATAAGAAATTCTGCAGAATTTCAAGAAAAAATGAAATCAACTGTTCAAACTTTTGCTATTTTATTAGCTTCTATTGCCTCTGTTTCATTAATTGTTGGCGGAATTGGCATTATGAATATAATGCTTGTATCTGTAACAGAAAGAACAAAAGAAATAGGAATAAGAATGGCAATTGGGGCAAGAGCTCAAGATATAAGAATGCAATTTTTAATAGAAGCTTTGGTTTTATCTTTATTAGGCGGATTAATTGGAGTTATATCAGGCATTGTTATTGCGCTTTTGGTTGGTGTTTTATTTAATACTGCAATCGTTATAACAATTTCTCCAATTTTATTATCTTTTGGATTTTCAGGACTAGTTGGAATAGGCTTTGGATATTATCCAGCATACAAAGCTTCTTTATTAAATCCAATTGATGCACTAAGATATGAATAAAAATAAAACCACCATGAACTTATTAAAATAAGTTCTTTTTATAAAGGTGGTTTATATATAAAAGAAAATTATGATATCAAAAGAAAGGCATATATTAATCTATTTTTAATTTTTTAATGTCTTCTTTTTTATCTTCATGTATTTTTGGTAATTCTATATGTAAAATTCCATTTTTAAATTCACTTTTTGCTTCATCTGGATTAATTTCTTGTTCTAATGGAATTACACGGACAAACTTTCCATAACGAAATTCTGTTGTTTTAAGATTTTCTTCTTCTTGGCATTGTTCAAATTTAGATTCTGCTTTTATTGAAATAGAATTTTTATTTAATTCAACATCAATATCTTCTTTATTTACATTTGGAAGTTCAACTTTCATTTTATAACTATTTTTATTTTCTTTTATTTCAACAGCTGGTCTAAAAGCTTTATATAATGCAGGAGCATTTTTTTCTAAATTTTCAAAATCACCAAAAGTATCTTTTAAAAATCTGTTTAAATCTTCATGAATATTTTCAAAAAAATATGATGGTTCTCTTTTTATAATACTAAAACGCATAATTTTCTCCTTATAAAATATTGATATTTTATTTTGAAACATTTTAGATAAAATATCATTGCCTAAAAAGGTAATAATTTAATTGTTATTATCTGCATATAAAATATCAGCAGGACTTGCTTTATCTCCTAAGATATCAAGAAGTTTGGATTTTTCTTTTTGTCAAGTTATTATGTATAAAATACATTATTAATTTACTAACATAGATAAAAATTGGGGCTTTTACACCCCAATTTTTATTTTTCATTATGAATTATTCTTTTGTATATTCTGCATCAATTACATCATCATCTTTTTTATCTTCAGTTGAAGAATTTGTATCTTGCGCAGTGCCTGTAGCATCACCTTGTTGTGCTTCTTGTTGAACTTGTTGATAAGCAGCTTGAGAAATAGCATACATTGTTTGTTGCAAATCTTCAGATAATTTTTTCAATTCATCATTTGCTTTATTTTCATCTAATGCTTTTTTAAGTGCTTCTTTTTGTTCTTCAAGTTTCTTCTTATCATCTTCTGAAATTTTACCTTCAAAATCTTTAACAATTCTGTCTGCTGCTGAAATTAAAGATTGAGCATTATTTTTAACTTCTGCTTCTTCTTTTTTCTTTTTATCAGCATCAGCATTAATTTCAGCTTCTTTAACCATTCTATCAATATCAGAATCTGATAAATTAGAAGAATTTGTTATTGTAATTTTTTGTTCTTTATTTGTTGCTTTATCTTTTGCAGTTACATTTACAATACCATTAGCATCAATATCAAATGTTACTTCAATTTGTGGCATACCTTTCATTGCAGGTGGAATACCATCTAAACGGAACATTCCTAATGATTTATTATCGCCTGCCATCGGTCTTTCACCTTGTAAAACATGAATATCAACTGCTGTTTGATTATCATCTGCTGTTGAGAATGTTTGAGATTTTGAAACAGGAATTGTTGTATTTCTTGGAACTAATGGAGTCATAACACCACCCAATGTTTCAATACCAAGAGTTAACGGAGTAACATCTAGTAAAACGATATCTTTAACTTCACCAGCTAAAACACCGGCTTGAACTGCTGCACCAATAGCAACAACTTCATCAGGGTTAACTGATTGGTTTGGTTCTTTACCTGTGTATTCTTTAACTAAAGCTTGAACAGCAGGGATTCTTGTTGAACCACCTACTAATACAACTTCATTTAAATCAGATTTTGATATTCCAGCATCTTTAATTGCTTTTTCAACAGGAACTTTACATCTTTCTAATAAATCGTGTGATAATTCTTCGAATTTTGCACGAGTTAAGTTTAAATCCAAATGTTTTGGACCTGTTGCATCAGCTGTAATAAATGGAAGATTAATATTTGTTTGAACAACTGAAGATAATTCACATTTTGCTTTTTCAGCTGCTTCTTTTAATCTTTGCATTGCTTGTTTATCATTTCTTAAATCAATGCCTTCTGATTTTTTAAATTCATCACACAGCCAGTTAATGATTTTTTCATCAAAGTCATCACCACCAAGACGAGTATCACCTGATGTTGATAATACCTCATGAACACCATCGCCAATTTCTAAAATTGAAACGTCGAATGTACCACCACCAAGGTCAAATACTAAAACTTTTTCATTATTTTGTTTTTCAAGTCCATAAGCCAAAGCTGCCGCAGTTGGTTCATTGACGATACGAAGTACATCTAAACCAGCAATTTTACCAGCATCTTTTGTTGCTTGACGTTGTGCATCATTAAAATATGCAGGAACCGTAATAACTGCTGATGTTACTTTTTCACCAAGATAAGTTGAAGCATCATCTGCTAATTTTCTTAAAATCATTGCAGAAATTTCTTGTGGAGTATAGTCTTTTCCATCAATATTTTTCTTATAATCTTCACCCATATATCTTTTAATAGATATAATTGTATTTTCGGGATTTAAAATTGCTTGTCTTTTTGCTAATTGACCAACTAATCTTTCGCCATTTTTTGCAAAACCAACGATAGATGGAGTTGTTCTAGAACCTTCTGCATTAGCAATAACTGTAGGTTTACCACCTTCCATAACCGCAACAACTGAGTTTGTAGTACCCAAGTCAATACCAATTGTTTTAGCCATAATTAATATTTCTCCTTTTAGATAGTTTTTCTCTTATACAATTAAATTACCATTGATTTTTAAAATCATTTAAAAAATAAACAATTTCTTAATAATTTAAAAGCCGAGATTTTTTCTCGGCTAATTTTTAACAAAATCTAATTTGTCATTTACAAAATCTATTTTTATATTATCTCCATCTTTGAATTCTCCTTTTAAAAGTAGTTTTGATAAAGGATTTTCAATTAATTGTCTTATTGTTCTTTTTAATGGTCTTGCACCATAAATTGGATTGTATCCTTGAATTGCGAGGTGTTCTTTTGCTTCTTGAGTAATAGTTATTTCTATTTTTCTTTCTTTAAGTAATTCTTTTAAATATTCTATTTGAATATCAACAATATAAGATAAATTATCTAAAGTTAAAGCATCAAAGAAAATTGTTTCATCAATTCTATTTAAGAATTCTGGTTTAAAATATTCTCTCAATTTTTGGGTTATTTCTTCTTGTTCTTGTTCTTTATTTTTTTCTCCCATCATACCTTTTAAAGCATTATCAAGAATAATATTAGAACCAATATTAGATGTTAAAATTATGATTGTGTTTTTAAAATCAACTGTTTTCCCTTTAGAATCAGTTAATCTGCCATCATCAAAAATTTGAAGCATAATATTAAACACATCGCTATGTGCTTTTTCAATTTCATCAAATAAAACTACTGAATATGGTTTTCTTCTAACTGCTTCTGTTAATTGTCCACCTTCATCATATCCAACATATCCTGGAGGAGCACCAATTAATCTTGCAACAGAATGTTTTTCCATATATTCAGACATATCAATTCTAATTAAACTGTCTTCATCTAAAAACATAAATTTTGCCAAAGCTTTAGCTAATTCTGTTTTACCTACACCTGTTGGACCAAGAAAGAGAAAGGTTCCGATTGGTCTTTTAGGATCAGATAAACCACTTCTTGCTCTTCTTATAGAATCAGAAATTACATTAACAGCATTGTCTTGTCCAATAACTTGTTTATGCAAAATTTCTTCCATAGTTAATAGTTTTTGACTTTCTTCTTCAACAAGTTTTGAAACAGGCACGCCCGTCCATTTGGAAATAATTTCTGCTATGTCTTCTTCATCAATTTCTTCTTTTAAAAGAGAGTTTTTTTGTTCTTGGTTTTTACAATTTTTTAGTTGTTCAACAAGCTCTGGCAATTTTCCATATTGTAATTTAGCAGCTAGTTCAAGATTATAATCTCTTTGTGCTTGTTCAATTTTATGTTTTACTTCTTCAATTTCTGCTTTTATTTCGACTTCACTTTTAATAGAAGATTTTTCTTTTTCCCATTGTGTTTTAATTACTTCAATTTTAGAATTAATATCATTTAAAATATTTTGTACTTTATTTATTTTTTCTTCATCATTATCGTCTTTTAAAGATTGTAATTCTATTTGTAATTGCAATTTTTGACGTTCTAATTTATCAAGTTCTTCTGGCATTGAATCAATTTCAATTCTAATTGCACTTGATGCTTCGTCAATTAAATCAATTGCTTTATCAGGTAAAAATCTATCTGTTATATATCTTGATGATAATTTTGCAGCAGCAACAAGGGCTGAGTCTTTAATTCTTATGCCATGATGTACTTCGTATTTATCTTTTAAACCACGAAGAATAGAGATTGTATCTTCAACTGTTGGTTCATTAACTAATATTGGTTGAAATCTTCGCTCTAATGCTGGGTCTTTTTCAATATATTTTCTATATTCATTAATTGTTGTAGCTCCTAAAGTTCTTATTGCCCCACGAGCAAGCATTGGTTTTAAAAGATTTCCAGCATCAGATGTTCCCTCTGCTCCACCAGCTCCAATAATTGTATGAATTTCATCAATAAACATTATTATTTGACCATTAGATTTCTCAACTTCTTTTAAAACTTTTTTTAATCGCTCTTCGAATTCTCCTCTAAATTTAGCACCAGCAATTAAAGCTCCCATATCTAGAGAAATTAAAGTTGTATTTTTTAAACTTTCGGGAACATCTCCTCTTATAATTCTTTGCGCTAAACCCTCAACAATAGCAGTTTTACCAACACCTGCTTCCCCTATTAAACAAGGGTTATTTTTAGAACGGCGATTTAAAACTTGTATTATTCTTCTTATTTCTTCATCACGCCCTATAACAGGATCTAATTTACCATCTGTTGCTAATTTAGTTAAATCTATTGAATATTTTTCTATTACTTTAAAATCTTCATCTGCATTTTTTGAATCCACTTTTTTATCTCCTCTGATATTTTTCATGGCAATTAAAATATTATTTTGATTAATTTGATATTTTTCAATTATTCTTTTTAATTCATTATTATCATCTTCTATCAAGGCTAATAAAATATGTTCAATTGAAACATATTTATCTTTAAAATCTTTTGCTTTTTGTTTTGCTTTTTCAAAAACATCAATAGTATTTTGACTATAATAAACTTTTTCTGGTTCATCTGATGTTTTAGGTAAAGAATTTATTGTATTTTTAGCATCAATTGCAAATAAATTTGTGTTTAGTTTTAATTCTTTTGATAATAATATTGCACTTTCTATATTAGATTTAGAAATAGCAAATAAAACATGAATTGGTTCCACTAATGTATTATGATTTTCTTGCGCAACATCTTGAGATTCGCAAACGAGTTCTGTGGAATAATCAGTAAAATTATCAAACATTTCAAAATTCCTTTTATATCTATATTTTTATTTTATAAGGATTTTTTAATTTTTTTCCAAAATTAATCTTATTTTAATTATTTAAAAATAAATATATAATTACTTTTATGGTCTGGAATTTCAAAAATAAAATAAGTTATTTATATAATTCTTTTTTGGATTTAATTTATACACAAAAATGCATTGTTTGTTCTTGTGCAAAAACTAATAATTTTTTATGCAAAACCTGTGCAAAAGATGTTGAATACTTATCTTGTTTTGCACATAGAATTTATAAAGGAATTCCAATTTATTCAATGGCAAAATATAATAATGTAATTAAAAATTTAATTCATTTATTAAAATTTAAACACAACAAAAAAGCCGCAAAAGTATTATCATATCTATTTTTTGAATATTATAAAAAATTAAATTTAAATAAAGATTTTATTATTGTTTATCCACCAAGTTTTTATTTAAAAAACTTATCTAGAGGCTATAATCATATGTTTTTAATAACAAAAGAGTTTTGTAAATTGTCAAATCTTGATTATAAAAAAGATTTGATTAAAAAAATAAAACCTACAAAACCACAATATAAGGCAAAAAATAGACATAAAAACATAGAAAATAGTTTTGATATAAATAAAAAACTTATTGAAAAATATAAAAATAAAAATATTCTTTTAATAGATGATATCACTACTTCTGGCGCCACATTAGAAGAGATTGTAAATTGTTTATTAAGTTATGGTTTTAAAAATATAACTTGTTTAACAATTTCAAAAGCATAAATTTAAACCTGTTTATAATCTGTGTAATTTTTAAACAAGTTTTCAACATGAAAAAAATCAATTATATCAATAATTTTAACCACTTTTGCACAAATATTTAGTCTTTATTATAGATTATTAATTCTATATATAAATATATATTTATTTATATAATATAAAACATTTTATTTTCCTTTTAGGATGTTGTTTGTAAGTTTATGTTTTTATACTATAATTTTAGAAGATAAACTAATATGGAGAAATTGCCAGTGGAAATAGTTTTAAATAAAGAAGATTTTTCAAATGGAATTAAGATAGTTGAAAAAATTACTGCACAAAAAGCAATTCAACCTATACTTTCAAATATTTTAATTGAAACTGTAACTTCAGATAGAATTAGATTTTGCGCAACAGATTTAAATAATTTAGCAATAAATTATAAAACTTCCGCAATGGTAACTTCAGAAGGTTCTATTACAATAAGCGCTAAAAAAATATCAGAAATTGTTTCTAAATTATCAGCAACAGAAATAACATTAAAATCACAAGAAGATTCTGATAATGTAAAAATTAAAAGTGGAAAAACCGAATTTGATTTAATCGGAATGAATGCAATTGATTTTCCTAAAGTTATAGATGAAGCAGAAACAAATGAATATAAAACAATTATTTTAAATAAAAACGAATTTTCAAAAGCAATTAAACAAGTTATTTTTGCAGTTTCACAACAAGAAACACAAGCTGTTTTAACAGGTGTTTGTTTTAATATTCAAGGAAATATTTTAGAACTTGCTGCAACTGATGGAAATCGTTTAACAAGAATTCAAAAAGAAATTTTATCTCCTGTTGAAGAAGATATTAATTTTATAGTGCCTTCAAAAACACTTCAAGAAGTACAAAGAATTTCATCAATTATTGAAGATGAAAATATAACATTAAAAATACAAAAAAATAAAATATTATTTGTTTTTGAAGATTTAACTTTCCAATCAAGATTATTAGATGGAATATATCCTAAATATCAACAATTAATTCCAAATTCAAATGATAAAAAAATTGTTGTTGATAGAGTTGAATTAATTAATGCAATTGAAAGAGCTTCTATTATGGTTAATGATAGAACAAATGTTGTTAAATTTAATTTCTCTCAAGGTCAATTAGAAATTATGGCTGATACTCCAGAAGCTGGTCGTTCAAAAGATTATATTGATATTGAATATGAATTTGATGATATGTTAACTGCATTTAATTATAAATATGTATTAGATGGTTTAAAAAATATGGATTCTAAAAAAGTTGAAATTGAAATTTCAGATGTTTTAGCGGCTTCTATATTTAAACCTCAAGAAGATAACAGTAATTATATATGTTTAATAATGCCTGTTAAAGTTCAATAGGAAAGAATTATGAAAGTAAGTGTTAAAACCCCAGCAACAATAGCAAACTTAGGATGTGGATTTGATTCATTTGGTCTAGCTTTGCCATTATATAATGTCGTGTCTGTTGAAGAAACAGTTTTACCTGGTTCCGGAATTGAAATTAATATTATAAATGAAAAAAATAACGAAGATATTTCCGATATTCCGACAGATAAAAATAATATTGTTTATAAAGCAATTGAGCTTTTATATAATTTTATCGGACAAATTCCTAATGAATTAAAAATAACTATCAAAACACAAATTCCAATTTCAAGAGGACTAGGTTCTTCTGCTTCTGTTATTGTTGGAGGATTAATTGCTGCAAATGAATTACTAGGTAGACCAGCTGATGAAAAGGTTTTAATGTCTATTGCAACAGAAATTGAAGGACATCCAGATAATATTACCCCTGCTTTTGTTGGTGGTATTAATTTATCATCTTGGGAAGAGGATGGCTCTGTAATTTATAGGAAATTACCTTGGAATGATGAATGGAAGTTAATGGTTTGCGTTCCAGATTATGAATTAAATACGGAAATTTCTCGTTCTGTTTTACCAAAAGAAGTTCCAATGAAAGATGCTATCTTTAATTTAAAAAGAAGTGCTATGTTTGTTGATGCACTTTACAATAAAGATGAAGAATTATTAAAATTATCTTTAAAAGATAAACTCCATCAACCATACAGAGAAAAATTAGTTCCTGGTTTGGCTGAAATTATGAATAATTTAAAACATATAAATGGTGTTGTAGGAACTGTTTTATGTGGGGCAGGACCATCTATATTGGTTATTTATAATGGTATTGGTGTTAGTGAAATTAAAGAAACAGTTACTAATACTTGGAATTATTTTAACGTTAAATCAAATTTCTTAAATCTGCCAATCGAAAAAGAAGGTGCAGTTATTTTATAGGTAAATAATGTTACAGTCTGATTTTAAATTTGATTCTATAATTGTTGGGGCAGGTCATGCAGGAATTGAAGCTGCAATTTCTTGTGCCAGATTAGGATTAAAAACATTATTAACAACCCTGAATATCGAGAATATTGGTTTAATGCCTTGTAATCCAGCTATTGGTGGACCAGCAAAATCTAATTTAGTTAGAGAAATTGATGCTTTAGGCGGCGTTATGGCAGAACTTGCAGACGCTACATATTTACAATTGAAAACTTTAAATTCTTCAAAAGGTCCTGCGGTTCGTGCGCTTCGTGCTCAATCCGATAAAAAAGAATATAGAAGTGTTGCAAGAAAATACATTGAAAATGAAGAAAATATAACTTTAAAAGAAATACAAGTTGTTGATTTAATAGTTGAAAATAATAAGATAAAAGGTATTATTGATGAGTTGGGTATAGAATATTTTGCTCCAACTGTTATTTTGACAACAGGAACAAGTCTAGAGGGTAGAATCTTTATAGGTTTAAAATCTTTTCCAGCAGGGCGTTTAGGGGAAAGAAATGCCGTTGGTTTATCTGAAAAATTAAGACAGTTAGGTTTTAATGTCAGAAAATTAAAAACAGGAACACCTGCAAGGATTGATTCTCGTACTATTGATTATTCAAAATTAGAACTTCATCCTGGAGATGAAATAATTAATAATATGCCAAGATTTTTTAGCTATAAAAAAAATCGCCCTATAAGAGAACAATTTCCTTGTTATTTAACTAAAACGAATGAAAAAACACATGAAATAATTAAAGCAAATCTTGATTATTCTCCATTATATCGTGGTTTAATTACTGGAGTTGGTCCAAGATATTGTCCAAGTATTGAAGATAAAGTTGTTCGTTTTGCACACAATCCTTCGCACCATATTTTTATTGAGCCAGAAGGCAAAGATACTTACGAAGTTTATATACAAGGTTTTTCGACAAGTTTACCTATAGAAGTACAATTTCAGATGATACATTCTTTGCCTGGTCTTGAAAATGCTTCTGTTATAAAACCCGCTTATGCTGTTGAATATGATAGTGTATGTGCTCTTGAGCTTGATAATGGATTAATGACTAAAAAAATAAAAGGATTATTTTTAGCTGGACAAATCAACGGAACTTCTGGTTATGAAGAAGCAGCGGCGCAAGGTTTGGTGGCTGGTATTAATGCAAAAAATTATTTAGATAATAAAGAATATTTAAAAGTTACTCGTTCAAATTCTTATATTGGTACATTAATTGATGATTTAATTACAAAAGATATTGATGAACCATACAGAATGCTTACATCAAGAAGCGAATATCGTTTAATTTTAAGACAAGATAATGCTGATTTAAGATTAATGGAATTAGGATATGAAGCTGGGCTTGTAAAAGAAGAAGATATTTTAAGAAAAAGATTTAAAGAAGAAAAAATTCAAGAGCAAATTGAAAAATTAAAAGAATTTAAAATAAGTGCTAATGATAGAAATAGAGAAATTTTAGAAAAATATAACGAGCCATTAGAGCTTGGTAGTAATGCATTTAATATTTTAAAAAGACCAAATGTTAATTTTGAAATATTAAAAGAACTTGGTTATAAATCTGATATTAATTCCGATGATAATTATTTAATAAGAGATATTGAAGAACAAGCTGAAGTTTTAATTAAATATGATGGTTACATTAAAAGACAATTAGACCAAATTGAAAATCAAAATAAAACAGATAATATTAAAATCCCAGAAGATATAGATTATAATTCTATAAAACAAATTTCAACAGAATCAAAAGAAAAATTAAACAAAATTAGACCAAAAACAATAGGACAAGCGCTTAGAATTGGTGGAGTTAAACCTGCTGATATCTCTTGTTTAATGGTTTTAATAGAACAACACAGAGTTGCTAAAAACCGCTAATTTTTATATGATTGTTTTATATTAATTTAAAGGAGAAGTTTATGGCTAAAGATGCAAGTTTTGATATAGTTTCAGAATTTGATAAACAAGAGCTTGTTAATGCTGTTGATCAAGTTAAAAGAGAATTAACAACTCGTTTTGATTTAAAAGATTCAAATTCTAATATCGAAATAATTGAAGACAAATCAATTAATATAACAACAAATGATGAAATGAAATTAAGAAATATTTTTGATATTTTGCAATCAAAATTAGTAAAAAGAAATTTAAGTTTAAAAATATTAGACCCACAAAAAGTTGAAAATGCTCTTGGTGGCAATGTTAAACAAGAGATTAAACTTAAAAAAGGTTTATCAACAGAATTAGCTAAAAAAATTGTTGGCATGATAAAAGATACTAAAATTAAAGTGCAAGCTTCAATTCAAGGTGATAGTGTTCGTGTAAGTGGTAAATCAAGAGACGACTTGCAAAATGTTATTCAATTTATAAGACAAAAAGAAGAAGAAATTGATGCACCACTTCAATTTAACAATTATAGATAAGCAAAAACCGCCTAATTAGGCGGTTTTCTTATAAGATTTATATTAAATTTCTGATTCTTTAATCATTTTTAAAAGTTCTAAATCAAAATTTCTTTTCATTAAATTTTGTATTTGTATAATTTCTTTGAATGCAGCGTCTACTTTTTCTTGAGTGATATCTGGGCGATTAATTTTTGCTTTAATGCTTTCAATTTTTTCTTCTGCATCTTCAATAATTTTAAATAGTTTATCTATTTGCTTGTCCTTTAAATTAAATTTTGACAATCTTTCTTTTAGGGCATTTTTGCGTCTTTTTCTTTCTTTTAAAACTTCTGAAAAACCAAAATCTTTTTTATAATATTTTTTAAATTTAGATTCTCTTTCATATTCTTTTTCAGCAATTTCTTTGCTTTTTTCCATTAAATCTAATTCTTTTTTATTATTTAATAAATTTAATAATAAATCGTCGTTCATAGTATATCCTAAAATTTATAATTACATACAATTTCTGTGCCGTATTTAGTTAAATATAATAACATATATTCTCTAGTTAAGAGATGAAAAGGAAGAGTATCTCCATATGCTTCAAAAGCTTTTTTAGAACACAAGTTTATTATTTCTTGCAATTCTATTTTAGTCATACCAGAGGCAGTGTAATTATATGTTGGGGAAAATTCTGCTTCTTGATAAGTTTCACCAATAACTCCATATTTTTCAGGTGCCTCACGCAATTTTGTATGTTTGCCCATTGTGAATACACTTTTTCCATAAACATTTATAACATCAGTATTTTCGCAAATATCTTTTATTGTCATAAGAGCATCTTCTTTTGTTTCAGCAGGAAAACCAAAAAATATAAAAGCAAAATTAAAAATACCAGCATCATGAGAATTTTTTAAGATTTTTAATCTATTTTCGATATTTATTCCTTTGTTAATAAGTTTCATAATTTTTTCAGAACCAGATTCATAACCCCATAAAACCATTTTTAATCCCGCTCTATGGGCTAATTTCATTAATTCTTCATCAAAACCATCTTCCAATCTTGCATCACAAAAAAATGATATGTTTAAATCTTCTTTTATTAATCTTTCAGACATTTTTCTTAGATACGATGGGCTGATTGCCTCATCAATAAATTCAAAATTTTTTATACCGTAATTATTTTTGAAATATTTTATTTGTTCTATTAATTTATCTAAATCTTTGATATTATAATGCATTCCAAAATCATGATCACAAAAACTGCATTTGCGCCAGTAACAACCTCTTGAAGTCTGAAAAGGCATTATAATTTCGGGTGTAAAATATTCATCTAATTTGTAACCATTTAAACTTGCCATTTTCATATCATTTAGTTTTAATGGTTCAATTATTGGATTTGTAATTATTTTATCGTCCTTTTTATACATTAAATTTGGCACTTGTTCAATTGGTATTTCGCCTGCAATATGCTGTGCTAATTTATAAACAGGGATTTCTCCTTCTTCAAGACAAACAGAATCACAAAATAATTCAAAAAATTCAGGATATTTTTCTAATGAATCTTTGACTCTGCCAAAATGATTTCCGCCAATACTAATATGCGCTTTTGTTTTCTTTTTAAGCATACTAGCTAATGTTAAGCCTGCAATGATTTGATTTGATGAATTGATTGAAATTCCAATATAATCGGCATTTTCTTTAAGTATATCTTCAAGTTTTTCTTCCAAATAATCATAAAAAATATTTGTTTCTCTATCAAAAACATAATATTTAATTGATTCATAATTTAATTTAAGCATTTGATTTTGATAACTTACCAATCCAATTTTTGTTGGATAATATGGCATAGAACAAATTTCAAGCGCTAAACTTATTGTATTAATTGCATTAATGTATAATTTTGGATTATAAAAATGTTCTTTTGATTTTAAAAATTTAACTGCTTGTTCACAAAGAATTGCTGTTTTATCAAGTTCTTTTCCGTATTTACTAATTAAATCCTTAATTAATGCAGATTTTGCAATTTTGTTTTGCCATTCAATAGAATAATCTTCAAACTTTTTATCAGGAGTATGTATTTTTTTGAATTCCGAATTTATTTCTTCAAGCTTGTTTTTTCCTACTTTAAGAGCATTTTTAACATAGTTGGATTTTAAAATTTTATTATAAAAATCTGAATTTAAATCAATTACACTTGCTTTATATGGAGAGTCATTGAATTGGCCTAAAAGTGTAGCCAAACTATAATGCGGACTAATAGGCATCCATTGAGGTACAAATAAAAACAATGCTTTCATAATTTTTCCTTAAGTATTGTTTTTATTATACACTTTTAAAAATCATTTTGATACTCAGAATATATCATTTTTCTTACTAAATCTATATCAAGAGAATATTCAGATGCAATGCATTCTATAATTTCATTAACTGCTTTTTCTTTTGTTTCATCATATGAGGTAACCGCATCTTTATCTTTAATGAATTTAGTTTTAAATCCATCCAATTCTTTTTCGAAAGCAGAAAGAATTTTTTCTTGTTCTTCTTGATTGATTTCTGTTTTTGTAGTTTTTTCTTCTTTTGTGTCTGAAGTTGTTTGAGTGGCTATTGTTTCTTTATCTTTTTTGTCTTTGTCTTTTTCTTCCTCTTCTTTTTCACCTAAAACAAAAGAAATTATTTGATTTGCTGTTTCTAAAATTCCATGTTGTATTAATGGTAATGAATTTGCTAATGCTTTTTGTGCTCCGTTCGTACCATTGAAGATAAAGCTGCCTCTACCATTTCTACCGCCATATATACTATCTAATTTAATTGGTTTATCACCTGCTTTATAGTAATCGTTATCAACTCTTTCTTGCATTTCTTTCATAAATGCATTAAATCCTGCTTCATCAAATATTCCTGTTTCAGGATCAATAAAGTCTGCTTTAGTTTTCATATCAGCACCTGCCATATCTAACATTGCTGCAAAGTTGATTTCGATTTGTTGGAAAGAACCATCCGGCACAATCCAATCTGTTAAACCGATAAAATCGGCTCTATTTCCATTTTCATCAACTAAAACATTTCCATTATCATCAACTAAAGCAAATGAATATGTTCTATTATCTAATTTAACGCATTCAATATTTCTTTCTCTTAATTTTGCAATATTTGTTTCGTTTAAATATGCGGCAACATTATGATAAACTCCACTATCAAGACCTAATACGTCACATATAATTTCATAAGTATATACATCTAATTCTGAATCCCATGTTTTTGCTAATGCAGCACCAGATTCATACTGTTCCATATTTCCATCACCATCATAATCCATTAAGATGTAATCGACCATATCTTTGTCAATATCTTCATCTGATAATATTTCTTTGCCTGCTAATTTTTCTTCGTTTGTTGCAGAGTCTGAATATCTTTTAAAGTACAAAGGAGCAGTATTGCTTTCACCGCTAGTCATACCGGAATTTAAATTTACACCTTTGCCTAACATACCGCTATTTTGAATAAGGTCTTTAGCGCCATTGTAATCAAGGTTTCGATCGTCATTCCAATTTATAGCTGCAATAATATCCATAATATATCCTTAAATAGTATCTTATATATATAAAGTATATACATATACAAATATTGCCTAAGAATATAATATGGTTGTTACAAAAGTTAACATAATTATTATTATAAAATTAGTTAACTAATTTAAATATTTTATTGCATATATCTAATGTTTTTTCACATTCATTTAATGGAAGCATGTTATCTCCATCGCAAAGAGCACATTCAGGATTTGGATGAATTTCAAAAAATAAAACTTTTGCCCCTGCGGCTACTGCTGATTTTGCCAATAATGGAACAAATTTTCGCTCACCCGCAGATGAACCACCATGTCCTCCTGGAATTTGAACACTATGAGTTGCATCAAAAACATAAGGGAAATTTAATTCATCTTGTGTTATTTGAACCCCTCTCATATCAACAACAAGATTATTGTATCCAAAAGACGTTCCTCTATCTGTGATTAAAATTTTATCATTTCCTGAATCAATAACTTTTTGTGCAATTGATTTCATTTGATACGGAGATAAAAATTGTCCTTTTTTAATATTGATGATTTTATTTGTTTTAGCTGCAGCAACCAATAAATCTGTTTGTCTGCATAAAAATGCAGGAATTTGTATAATATCGGCAACTTCTGCTGTTGGTTGCGCTTGCCAAGATTCATGAATATCAGTTACTATTGGAACATTTAATTCTTTTTTAATTTCGGATAAAATTTTTAAACCCTCATCCATGCCTAAGCCTCTATAGGAAGTTAAAGATGAACGATTTGCCTTATCAAAAGATGTTTTAAAAACAAAATTTATATCTAATCTAGAACAAATTTCTTTTAATTTTTTAGCAGTTGTAAGAGAGATTTCTTTTGATTCCATAGCACAAGGACCTGCTAAAATTGTTAATTTATCCCCGCCTATTTCAAAATTGTTAAGTTTTATAGTTTTCATAAATTTTATTATATAATAATAAGTATAATTAGGGAAGTGAGGAATTTTTATGTGTGCCGATAAAGTTGTTGATGATAAAGAATTAAAAGCTATCCAAGAAGGAAAAAATAAAGCTTTAAAAATGGCTTTAGACAAAATTGAAAAAGATTTTGGAAAAGGTTCAATTATGCGTCTTGGTGATAAAACAAGCGTAAATTGTGAATGTATTCCAACAGGTGCTCTAGCGCTTGATATTGCTCTTGGAATTGGTGGTGTTCCTCGTGGAAGAATTATTGAAATTTATGGTCCTGAATCATCTGGTAAAACAACTTTAGCACAACACATTGTTGCAAATGCTCAGAAAAAAGGCGGAATTGCAGCATTTATTGATGCAGAACATGCACTTGATCCTGAATATGCTAGAAATTTAGGCGTAGATGTTGATCAATTGTTAATTTCTCAACCTGACACAGGTGAACAAGCTTTAGAAATTGCAGAAGAATTAGTGCGTTCGGGCGCAATTGATGTTATTGTTATTGACTCTGTTGCTGCTTTAGTTCCAAAGGCAGAAATTGAAAAAGCAATGGATGAACAACAAATGGGTTTGCAAGCTCGTTTAATGTCTAAAGCATTAAGAAAATTAACCGGTATTGTTGGTAAAACAAATACAACTGTTATTTTTATTAATCAATTAAGACAAAAAATTGGTATCATGTTTGGTAACCCTGAAACAACAACTGGTGGTAATGCTCTAAAATATTATTCTTCAGTTCGTTTGGATATTAGAAGATGTGATAGTGTAAAAAATAAAGATAATGAAGACATAGGAAACAGAGTTAGAGTTAAAGTTGCTAAAAATAAAGTAGCTCCTCCTTTTAAAATGGCTGAATTTGATATTATCTATGGAAAAGGAATATGTGCATTAGGTAATATTATCGATGTTGCTGTTAATTTTGAAATTATCAAAAAAGCAGGTGCTTGGTTTAGTTATAATGATGAAAAATTAGGACAAGGAAGAGAAAAAGCTAAAGAATTTTTAGAACAAAATCCTGATATTTTAGCTGAAATTGAAACAAAAGTAAGAGAAAAAATAGCAGCAAAAAATAAACCTCAAGAAGAACAAAATAAGGTTGAAGAATAATGAAAGGCATAATTCTTGCAGCAGGCGCAGGTTCTCGTTTATATCCTGCAAGCCTACCAATATCAAAAATTTTATTACCTGTTTATGATAAACCAATGATTTATTATCCAATAACAACATTATTATTGGCAGGAATAAAAGATATTTTAATTATCACAAGCCCACATGATATTGATAATTTTAAAAAAGTATTGGGCGATGGTTCTGAAATTGGTGTTAAATTTTCTTATGCTGTTCAAGAAGTTCCTCGTGGAATTGCGGAAAGCTTTTTAATAGCAGAAGATTTTATTAACAATGAGCCTGTTGCATTAATTTTAGGTGATAATATTTTCCATGGTTTTGGATTTTCATCTATGTTAAAAGAAGTTGGACAAAGAACATCTGGAGCAACAGTTTTTGGATATCAAGTTCAAGACCCAGAAAGATTTGGGGTTGTTGAATTTGATAAAAATAACAAAGCTTTATCAATTGAAGAAAAACCGAAAAATCCTAAATCAAATTATGCTGTAACTGGTTTATATTTTTATGATAAAAATGTTGTAGAATATGCAAAAACTCTTAAACCATCAGCACGTGGTGAATTGGAAATAACTGACTTAAACAAAATATATTTAGAAAAAGATGCCCTCAAAGTTGAAATTTTAGGAAGAGGTTTTGCTTGGCTTGATACAGGAACTTTTGAAAGTTTATTACAAGCAGCAAACTTTGTTCAATCAATGGAAATTAATACAGGTATGAAAATAGCTTCAATTGAAGAAGTTGCATGCCGAATGGGTTATATTTCAAAAGAAAAATTGTTTGAAATTTCTAAAAAATATAAACAAAATGGCTACGGACAATATTTAGAAAAAATGTCTAATATTATATAAGAATTCTATTTATTTCTCTTTGGTTATTATCATCAAGATAGCCTCTGATTTCATCAATTTTTGCACTTGTGTAATCAGCTATATCTAGACAATCCATAAATAGTGCCATTTGCATTATTTTTGAATAAGTATCAACTAAATCTAAATACTTAATACCATTAATTGGAAGTCTTGCACATCCCATAATTGTTTCATACAGAGGATTTGTTTTAAATAATTCTTCTAAATAATTATTTAATGTTTCAATATTTTCTTTTGAATTTTTTAAGCTTTTTGGCAGATTTTGTTGTCTAAATTCTAAATCACGTTTAAGAGAAATCATTGCTAATTGTAGAGCAGTAGCTTCTTTATCAGCTTCTTGCGGATGTTTATCTATATAACTTTGATAAATTGCGTTTGTTCTTTTTGCTTCATTAATCAAAACTTCGCTTTCTAGATAATCTCCTTCTTTACTGATAACACCTTTCCCTATTCTTTCTGGGGAAACTGTTATACCCATTGATTTTGCCCATTTAAGAATATTTTTGACTAATTTTGTTGATGAAATGCTAAAAGCAATTTTTAAACCAGAAACAGATTTTCCGTTAAATTTAACATTTGTTTCATCTTTTACAAATTCCCACCCTTTTTTTGATGCGATTGAAAATTTGTCTTTTGCCCAAGGGTTTTTATCCCAAAATTCTTTTAACAAATTTCTTTGCTCTTGTGTCATTTCTTCTTCAAGAATTAATTGTTTTTGGGTGGGTTCATTTTTCTTCATGAATTTTGTTAAATATTTTTTAACTGTTCTTCCCTCTTGAGTGCTATTCCATGCGTAATCCATTGCAACAGACATTTCTTCTCTTTCTTCTAGAGAACGATGATAAAATTCTTTTTGTCTATTTGTTTGTCTATAAATTGCATCTGGATTTTCTTGGTAATAACGTTTTAATCCTTGAGAGATATGTAGTCTATGTGCAGCTGATAATGGACCTCTTGGAATAATTACGGGTTCGCCATCTTGAGATTGTTTTTTTGCTTCTGCTGCTTCTTTTAATTTTATAGACAATTCTTGTGAATATTTTTCATAATAATTTTTATTAGATAACTTTAAAACCTTTGCATATTGTCTTGTCATTAATGGGATATTTAATTTGTTGTGCATTGTGTAATAAAGTTTAGTTTTTTCTTGGGTAGATGAATTTTTTTCAACATAATCAGCTAAATCGTTTAATGAAAATCCTTGTCCCCAATATAACTTGATTAATTGCAAAGTTAAATCTTCATTATTTGGAAAAATATCGCTTTCTCCTGATAAAACTTTACCCAAAAAACTATCTGGCCTTGCATTAACATCATACGCAGATTGGACTTCTTCAAATTCAGGATATTTTTCTTTTAAATCATCTAAACTATAACAATCTAAAACCCCTTTATATTTACTAAAATGCACATCGTAAAGAGTTTTACCCTGGGGGTTTTGTTTAAGAGTTTTTTCAACCATGCTTTTAATTTCTGGCGGATATTCTTCGCTTTTTAGATGTTCATATGTTTGAGATAGGCTTGTTGGATATCCTAAAAAAGCTAAGAATTGGCTTGTTGTAGGTAAAAAGCTATTTGTGTTTTGTTGGAAATATGTATTATTTAATTTTTTATTTGTGTTTTGTATATTCTTTTTTTGAGTGTTTATAAGATTAATATTTGATATTTTCATGATTTTCTCCTAGGGGTTATACAAAACATGTAAATAAAAAATTTTGCAAAAAAACCAAGTAAAGAAAATGTTACAATTGCTACGCTTGTAAAAATGGCAGTTTTCCTAGTCTTTATGGGTTATTTTTTAATTTCGTACTTACAAAAAAATATTTATATGTTATAATATATCCAAAGTTGTTAGTTGTATAATTCGCTAGGAGGTTCTTATGTCAATTTCCGCTCAAAAAACTCAAAACGAGACTCCAATAAAGTCTAAGTTTAATGACGAGTTTCAACATTATCTAAAAAAACAATGTTTAAAAACAACATTTAACGGATTAGAATTAGAAACATTCAGTTGGTACAAAAAAGTTTTAGGGTTAGTTTAAGTATAAAAAAGTGGGTCTTTCGCCCACTTTTTATGTAATCACCATTTAAATACATCTGGTACAGGGTCATACCCTCCATCGTGGTATGGGTGACATTTTAGTATCCTTTTTATTCCTAAATAAGTTCCCTTTAATGCTCCAAATTTTTCAATTGCCTCATATGTATATTTTGAGCATGTTGGTTCAAAACGACAAACACTCGGTGTGAATTTCGAGAAAAAACGATAAATAGAAATTAATTTTAAACAAATAAATTTAAGCATTTTGTTGAGCTTTTAAGATTTCTTCCACTTTATTAAAATCTTCTTCTGTATCAATATCGATTACTCTTGGAGTAATGAAAGGAATTGGATTATAACCAATAAAATCTTTTGTTTCTTTTAAAATGTCGCAAGGAAGAGCATAAAATGCACCATTTTCAGCCAGCATTTTATAATGTTCGTCTATATCTTGTCTTCTTGGGCGAGTTCTAAAATCATATAATGCTTCCATTTTATTATTATGCAAAACTCTCCATTTTGCATGTGTAAAACCTATGTCATAAACACTAAAACAGCTATCATATCCATTTTTTATGTTTTCAAAATAATATTCAAATGCATCATCAATATATTTTTCATCTCTTAATGGGCAAGTTGGTTGCAATAATACAACATAATCAGGTTTATAATTTTCTTTTTCTAATTCATTAATAACATCAAGCATAACAGGCGCTGTTTTTGTTTCATCCTGTGCAAGTTCTATTGGTCTTTTAAGAATTTGTGCGCCATATTTTTTTGAAACTTCCAAAATTTCGTCGTCTTCTGATGAAACGATTGTTTTTGTAATATACTTTGACTTTAAAGATGCTTCAATGGTATAAGCAACTAATGGTTTATCTAGGATTGGTTTAATATTTTTTCTTTTAATTCCCTTGGAGCCACCTCTTGCAGGGATTATGCTTAATATTTCCATATTTTTTGTGCCTCTTTATATAAATTTGTATCGTAATTTAATTCTTCTAAATAATTTATTAAACTATTTTTGGTTTTTGAATTAACAAAATTAATTTTGTTGTTATGTCTAATTGTAAGCATATATTCATTTTTTGGTTCAAAATTATATTTTAAAAATACATCTCCAATGATACAACTTTCAAAAACTTGTATCCAATTCAATTCAAAACCTTGTGTAAAAAAATCTACATTTATATCATCAAAAAAGCTGTTATATCCAACTAAAAACAATTGATTATCGTAAGTTAAGATAAAATCAAAACCTAAAATTCCGATATATTCTTCATCTTGGGCTGATAAATTTTGTATTGTGGGCATAACAAAATCATTTTGAATAATTTGTTTTAATCCATCAGTTATAAAATCTGGTTCAAATAAAGCAATATCATTTTGATATTTTGCGCTTGTACCGATAATTTTTGCATTATATCCATCTGAAATTATCCAAGCGCTGAAATTTTTACCTTCGATATAATCTTCAAGAATAATTTTTTTGTTACCTGTTGAAAATAGATTTTGAACAATTTTTTCTCCTTGAGAAAAAGTTTCGCAAAAATTTGTTGTTTCAAAATCATTATGATAATCAGGTTTAATTGCTAAAACGTTAGGTGAATTTTTAATATAATCCAGTGCAATTGGCATTTTTTCCATTATTGCAAATTTTGGAGTTTGGATTTTATTTTTATACATAAATTTTTTTGCGCTTGCTTTTGAAGTTGTTATGCTGATTGCTTCGATAGATGGCGCAAAAGCGGTTATATTTTCTTCGGTTAAAATTTCTTGTAATCCAGAATTTATAAAGTCTTCATCTGTGATTAAAACAAAATTTATTTCATTTGCTTCGCAAAAATCAATAATATCTTGAATGTTGGAAAAATCTATAAAATTTTTAGTATTCGGAATGTTTGAAAATATTATATCTTCTTGGTTTTGTTCAAATAATTTATAAAATTTTTTTGAACTATAATTGTTTCCTAAAATTAAAATTCTCATGGGTTAATTATATCATAATTTTTTATCATAGTTTTGGCGCATTTTTTTTATTTTAAATATGATATAATCTAGTATTATTAACTCTAAAGGAGCATAATTTTGGAAGAAAAAGATAAAAAATTTGAGGATTTTGCAGATTTTGATGAAGCCAATATGGAGCTTCCTGAATTAGAACAAGATTTAGCACAAGAAGATGAAAATTATCAATCCGAAATTAACAAACAAATTGAGGAACAAGAAACTTTTGAAGAAGAAGAAAACATTCAAGAGCCTCAAATAGAAGAAGATGAAACCCAAAGTCTAGAATTAGAACCCCAAGATGACCTAGCAGCTACTCCTGAAGAATTTGAAGAAGAAAATAAAGAACAAACAGAACAAACCCAAGAAGAACCAACACAATGGGAAGAAATGAATGACGATAATTCTGTTGTAAAAAAATATATTGTATATGTTTCTAAGGATTTTGTTCCGTATATTGATAATTTGAATACTGACGAAAGAAGCGCATATATAAATGATGCTATTCAAAGAAAAATTGATGCAGAAGATATTGAAAAACAAGAAGAAAATAAAAAAAGAATCAAAACCCATCTTATTATTGCAATTTTAACATTCTGCATAATGACCCCATTAGCATTATTAGGGGTTAATAAAGCAATAATGCTTACTTTTGAAAATTATAAATATTCTCAAGACAATTTTGAAAAATTATATAAACAAAGATTTGAAAAAGATAGAGTTTATATGCGCTCTGTTCAATATAATAAAGAATTAGAAAAAAGAAAGAAACATTAATTTTTTATTTGTGCTGTCATAACTCTTTCGATATTTGCTAAATCTTTTATAATTTTTATGTTTTTAAAATTTTCTTTTAATAAATTTTCTATGTAAGGAGCTTGATTAATTCCTATTTCAAAGGCTAAAAATCCGTCTCTTTTAAGGTATTTTGGTGCATCTTTAATAATTTTTTCATAAAATTCAATACCTTTATCATCTGATGCAAATAATGCAAGATGAGGATCAAAGTTCAAAACTTCTTTTTGTAAATTTTCTTTTTCTTTGATTGGGATGTATGGTGGATTTGAAATAATTAAATCGAACTTTTCACAATTTCTTATTTTTGAATAAATATCAGATTTTCTTAAAATTACTTTTCTAACCAAATTTAATTTATTAATATTTTCAAGAGCAGTTTCAATTGCTTCAAAAGAAATATCTACTCCTAGAATTTCAATATCTTTATTGTGTAATTTTTTAGCTAATGAACAACTAATGCATCCAGAACCTACGCCAATATCCAAAATATCTAATTTTTCTTTTTTATTTTTTATAAGCTCAAATGCTTCTTTTACAAGAATTTCAGTTTCATCACGCGGGATTAAAACAAATTCATTAACAATAAATTTTTCGCCCATAAAATGACTATAACCTAATAAATGTTGTATTGGTTTTTTAGTCCGAGCTCTTTTATATGCAATGTCTAAAATTTTCGTTTTATTTGGAATATCTTTTCCAAGCATAATTTCTTCTAAAGATAAATTAGAAATTTCTAAAACGATAAGTTTTGCTTCAGCTTGGTATTCTTCAATATTTGCTTCTTTTAATATGTTTTCAACTTCTTTAATCATACAAATATTATAAATGTTTTTAATTATATTTGTCTAATATTTCCATTATCCAATTTCTTAAATCTAATCTTGATGCGTTAGTTGTGTCTTTTTTTTCTATATTGTGGGCCTTAGTGATTTTTTCATAGTAAAAAAGTTGTTTTTTGGTTGGTTTTAATTTAGACATTTTAAATTCTTGAGCTTTTTTTCTTTGCTCTTTTGCATATTCTTTTTGTTTATCGATATATGGTTGCATAAGCTCAAGTTGTTTTCTTTCCCAAATGCAATAATCAAAAAATTTTTTTAATTCGTTTAAAAATTTATCATCATTAAAATATTCCCCAACAAATTCAAAATGAGGATTTTCTATGTTTATATAATATTTTTCATCTTCTAAAAATTTATCTACCAAATCCAAGCTAGATAGGTTTTGGAATTTTTTACTATATGCTTTTAGGGTACCTAAAAGTTGCGATTTTTGTCGCGGAGTTAAATATAAAAAAAGAGAAGTTTTGATATTTTGCATTAAAATAAATCTTTTGGATTAATGTCTTTTTTGGTTTTTTGAAAAGCGAGAAACTTAGCTTTGATTGGATTTTGGGCATATTTGCTTTCAAGAAAGTCATAATTTTTTTGCGCTTTCTTTTCCATTTGCTTTTCTTTTAAGTATCTTACTTTGTCTTTTTCCATAGTTAGATTATACCATTAAATAAGCAATATCTCCTCTGTATATATAAAGTATTTTTCTGTAAAAAAATTGCTAATTAATTTTTAACAAATTTTACAATTGTTACCAAAAAAATACTAAGTTTTAGCATTTTTTGCTATAATCCACTTAGGAAAGATGGATATTGATGCTTAATTTGCGCAGAAAAATAATAGATTTTATTAAAAAAACAAATATAGTTAAAAAAATAAACTATAATAAATTTGTTTTTTATTTTCTGTTTGGTTTAAAAAGCCAATTTGGTCATTTTAAAGTAAATATTAATACTAAATGCCTTGTTTTATCTCAATATCCTGGTGCCGAAATTAAAGGTTTGGGCGGATTGATGGCACAATATCCTAAAAATTTTGAAGTATTATGTTTTACAAATGGTTCATCGTTATTGCCTGATTTAAATCCTGTTGAATCTGCTTCAATTAAAAAACAACAATTTTGTGATGTCATGCAAACACTTAGAGTAAAAGGAAGCAAGATTTTTGATATTGAGGATAAAACTTTAAAAAATCATTATTCTACATTTAAAAAAGTTGATATATCTGAAATTGATTATATTTTTGTGCCAAATGTTTATGATAATAATATCGACACGATTGCTCTTTTAAAACATTTTAAACAAATGTTGAAAGATAAAGAAATAAAAGAAACATTAAAAATCATAATGTATGAATCAGATTTTCCTATGTGTACATTGGATTATTATGTAAATATAAGTTCTATTATTGAAACTAAGAAAAAAATGCTTAGAATGTATTATCCTGAAAATAAATTCCCAGGATATACAGATAGATTAATTGGAATAAATTCTTTTAGAGCAATACAACATTGTTGTGATTATTGCGAAACGTTTATGTGTTTTTCAGTAGATGAATTTTTAAAAATTCCATTAATTTAATTTGGTGATTTTCCAGAAATTCTTACCCCTGAAATTGTATAATTTGCATAATTTTTTTCTAAAAGTTTGTTGTTTTTATATTTTTCAACAATAAAATTATCAGTGCCTTTGAAATTATTACCATCTAAAATAAAGCTTACAATTTCTTTGTATATAGTTTTTATGCCTGATTTTTCAATTATTTTTTGTCTTTCAAATTTTAAGGTTTTATTATCAAGACTTTTTTCTTTTATTGTGATTTCTGATTTTGCGCCGCTTTCTAGATTTTCTAAAATTAAAATGTTTGAATATCCTGATAGCATCCAAACATCCCTGCTTTGAGTATTAAACATCATGGGATTATTAGAATCTTTTATTTTAGAAATTACTCCCCAGGAGCCAAAAAAGCCGTCTGGAATATATTCTTCTATAACACCGCCTCTTAAAGGTTCGCCTATGGCGCAAAGATTTATAAAACAAAACAAAGTTAATAGTAGTTTTTTCATATTTTGATTTTAATTATTTTTTTGAAAATTTCAATCTCGAGATTGAGGATTTTTTCGATTACTAGGTTAATATATAGTTAGGAGGATAGATTTTGAGACAAATTTTATCAATATTAGTTCCATTAATGTTGATGGTGGCGCTTATTTTAAATCAAGCATTACCAGCTGACGCTGCTAAAAAAGCAGTTAAGAAAAAAGGCATGCCTCAAGAAGAAGTTACACAATTGAATACTGATGTTGATAATTTAGTTAAAAAATTATATGAAAGAGAATTGTATACTCCTGAAGATACAAAAAATTTAGTAAGTTTAAAATTAAAATTAGATGGGCAAATGGATATTATGCCAGAAGCTTCTTTTGCTCCAATATATTTCAAAATAGGAAACATTTATCGTCTTAGAGGCGAAGAAAAAGATGCAATAGTTTGTTATCAAACTATCTTAGAAAATTTTTCAGAAACAGCATATGGACCTAAATCCAGAGATATTTTAGCCGAAATGGGTATTGAAGTAAAATTGCCTTCTCAAAATGAAGAAGAATTAGACGAAGAATTTTAATTTTTTGTGTTATAATTTTTTTAACAAAACAGGAAATTAGGGTGAAAGTCCCAAGCTGAGCCGCAGCCGTATAGCCGGAATACTGTAATAATGACAATTCTGCGGAATTTTGGAATTTCATTTTCAGTTTTTTGGGTGCTCGGCAAAAAAGGAAAAAATGGTAGCACCGTACGCACAAGCAACACAACAAGGAAATAAATGTCCACATGGCTTACCTCCAGGCACATGTCCAATTTGTTCTGGCATGGGTGGTGGTTCTATGCGCAAAGATAAAGACACTCCAAGACGTCCTGGAGAAATGACATACAATGAATGCATGGCGGCTTGGAATAAAATTCAAGCAGCTAAAGAAGCAAAAATTCAACAAAGAATAGATAGATTAGAAGCTTTAGCTCATAAAGATAATTTAAAATTTCAACAAAATATTGAAAAAATTCAAAAATCATTTGAAAAAGCATTGCAAAATATTCAAAATATGCCAGCTATAATACAAATGCCTGTTAAATTTGTGATTAATAATATAATAATGCCGGTTTTGAATTTTGTTGCTAAAATTCCGCAAGCAATAAATAATATTCAGCAGTTTTTTACAAATGCATTTAATATAGCCGTAATGGTTGCAGATAAAGTTGTTGCTGTTTTGGGCGAAATTAAGAATTTTATTAATGCGCAAATTATTGAAAAAACTAAAAAAGCAATAAAAACAATTCTTTCTTTGTTTACTCAAAGTCAAGAAGAAAGCAAAGAAAATGAAGAAGTTGAAAAATTAAAATCTCGAGAAATAAAAAATATATTAAAAAGTCTGTTCAGAATTAAAACAAAAAATGAAGAAGAAATAGAAGAAAATGAGCATTAATGCTATTAAAAAACCAGTAAATAATGTACAAAAATCACAAGCGGTTAGATATGACACTGTTAAAGTCAATAACGAAGCGGTTAAAAGCGCTGCACTCAAAGGTCTTTTGTTAAAACAACATATTAAAAAGCAAGAAACAATAGAAGATTTTACTGATTTTGATAGAATTTCAACTTCTTTATTGATACCCGAACAAGTTGAAGCTTTTAAATTAAAAGAACAAGAAAAAAACAAAAAAGAAGAATTCGATATTAAAAAAATCCTAAAACCGGCGTTAGTAGCAGCAGGAATTACATTTGCAACAGTTGGTGGCATAAGTGTAATTTTGAGAAAATATTCAAAAGTGATGCTAGAAAAGCCAGATTTGATACAGCCTGAGGATTTAGCAAGAAATATAAATATCGTTGAAGAACCTCATTTTGCAATGTATCGTGCATTGCGTGATCCTAGCGCTAAGAATATTTTAGGACTTGTTGGAGTTGGAGTAATGAGTATCGTTACAACAACAGGTAAAAATTTTATAGATGGTTGCAAAGAGGCTTGGACAAAGAAACAAGAATGTAATATTAATCACGATTTGCAAGAAAATTTAATTTCTGTCGAAGCAGAAGCATTTGCCGGAAAACTAAATGTCGTTAATACTTTATTGAGCGATACAACAAAATATTTTAAAAGTGTATTAGGTTCAGATGATAAAACGAAAATTGATTATAAAAATCATTTAAGCTTTAAGGGGAATGAAAAAATATCACAAGAAGATAAAAATAAAATTAAAACAATAGCATCAATTGCTGTGGGCGCTGTTGGTTTAATAGGTTTATCTTATGGAATATTTAGAAATTATCAAAAAGTTTTAGGAAATTTTGATAATTACAGTAAAAGAATGCAAGATAAATTTATCAGAGCTGATATTGAAAACGCTCTTGGAATATCTGAAAAACAAGGAAAAATAAAAAGATTAATTGAAATATTTAAAAAAACCAATGCAAAAGAAGAGCAAATTAAAGATGCTGCAAAAAGAATTGAAGGAATAACCGAAGATGAAATTTCATCTATGGTAAGAGAAGTTAGAGATGCAATTTTATATACAAATGCAGATGAAGCTGTGTATGGAACAGCAGGAAAAATCCAATATTATTGCTATATTAATGAAGATAGAGGTCATTTGTATAACTGGTTATTAAATCCTGAAAATAAATTTAATAAATATCTATTTTTATCTTTTGCTTCAATAAGCGTTCTTGGCTACACAACAAAAGCAATTGCAGAAGCTATTAAAAATACTGCCGTTGCAAAGGAAAATTCGAAAAGCGAATTAAATTTAAGGAAGCAATTGATTTCAACTGAAATTAATAATTTTAAAGCTAAAAAAATGAGCGCTATAAATCCATTGTTGGATAATTTCATTATTCAATTAGAAAAAGGTAAATCAAAAGAAGAATTAAAAGAATTAGCTGAAACAATTTTAATTGAAATTAAAAATGGTCCTCCGTATGTATACGGCTAGTAAAAACTTTTTTAAAATGTTATAATTTTCTTAAAAAATAGGATAGAAAATTATGAAATATGAATGCGGATTGGATATTGCGGAATTAGAAAAAAGAACATCTAAAGACTATCTTTTAACAAAAAAGATGCTCGATGTTGATGCAAAAGAATTTTTAGAATTAGCAGATGGAGACAAAAAAGCTCTTTCTTATCTTGTAAAAGCAGCTAGAATTATTGAAAAAATTAACATGCAATTAGATTCGCATCATAATTTGCCATTTTTAAAATATTTAGAAGAAATGTGTAAAAAAGGTGACAAAAAAGCGCAATTAACAAAAATTTTATTTGATGCACAAAAAGGAATTTTTGCTCTTGATTGCGAATCAAATCTTGTTAAATTAGCAGCAAATCTTGAAAAACAACAAGGAAGAGGTTTGTATCCTGAAAATTTATCAAAAGAAGAATTTCATAAAATTTTAATCCAAATGATTAAAGACAACAAAATCAAAGAAGTTAAAAAGATTTTAAATCAAAGAAGCGTTGTCGAATATACAAAAGACAAAAAAGAATTAGTGGCAATTGATTATATTGATAAATTCCAAGAAGATTTCAAAAAAATAGCAGAATTATTATTAAGGGCAAGTTGCGTTTCAACTTGTATTGAATTTAATGAGTATTTAAGATTGCAATCCCAAGCATTTTTGGTTGGAGATGCAATGCTTGATGCATATGCAGACAAAAAATGGGCAGCAATGCAAGATACTCCTTTGGAATTTACTATTACTCGTGAAAATTATTCTGATGAAATGACAGAAACTGTATATGAAAATGAAGAATTATCAAAACTTTTAAAAGAAAACGATATCGAAGTTATTTCAAAAGATTATTTAGGTGCTCGTGTTGGAATAGTTAATAAAGAAGGCACAAATTATATTTTAAAAGTAAAAGATTATCTTCCGCTGATGGCTCGACATATGCCATATAGTGATGATTATGAGCAAGTTATATCTGATGATTCTGATATTTCTCAAACAATGGTTGATGTTGATTTAATTGAAGTGGCAGGAGATGTTGGTGCTTTTAGAGCAGGTATAACTTTAGCGGAAAATCTTCCAAATAATGATAAATTATCTTTGACCATTGGTGGTGGTAGAAGAAATGTTTATCATAGACAAATCCGATTTGTTACAAGTGAAGATGCAAAACAAAAAATCCAAGAAAAACTAGATAATATTTTAGAAAAAGAATTTCATCAATATTATGATGAAAATATGGATCATCCTTTTACAATTGGACATGAAAATGGACATTCTTTGGGTCCAAAAGAGGGTTGCGAAGCATTAGGAAAATATAAATCAATTATTGAAGAAAATAAAGCAGATATGGTTTCTTTGGCAATGATTGATTTATTAACTGAAGAAGGTTTATACACTGAAGAAGAAAGAAAAAAATTCATTGTAACTTATGCGGTTGATAATATGTTAAAATCCAAGCCTGAATTAACACAAGCACACAGAGTTCGCTCTGTTATGCAAAATTATTACTTTATTCAAAATGAAGCAATGAAAATTTCAAAAGAGGGCTTCCTATCAATAAATATTGATAGAATGGTTTATATAGCTCGTCAAATGCTTGGTGAGATTATTCAGGTTCAACTAAGTAAAGATTTTTCCGTTGGTGAAAAATATGTTCTAGATAATTTTGTATGGACTTCAGAAATGGAATTAGTAAGTCAAAAATTAAAGAAAATTTCTAAAAGATTAAATGGAAAAACAGAACAAAAACTTGCTGATAAATTATTTTTAGAACAAGTATAATTTTGGAACAAATTAATCTATTGTCCCGTCATTTTAATAAAGGATTTATGTTAAAATGATTTAAAAGGGTTGAGAGATGTCTAATAAAATTTTTGATTGTATTATTTTAGGCGGCGGTCCTGCGGGTTTATCAAGTGCACTTTATTGTTCAAGAGCAAATCTAGATTGTGCAATTGTTGATAATTCAGCGCTTGGCGGTGCGCCAACTAATTATTGTGAAATAGAAAATTATTTAGGATTTAATAAAATTCAAGGCTGGGAATTATCAGAAAAATTTGAACAACATATTGATAATTTTAATATCCAAAAATTTCCATATGAAGAAATTCAAAAAGTTGATTTAATTTCTGATATAAAAAAAGTTCAAACTTTAGAAAATGAATTTTTAGCAAAAACTATTATTATCGCAACAGGCGCAAGAAATAAAAAATTAAACATAAAAGGCGAAGAAGAAAATATTGGTCGTGGCGTAAGTTATTGTGCTGTATGCGATGGAGCTTTTTACAAAGATAAAATTGTAGCGGTTGTCGGTGGTGGAAATTCTGCGCTAGAAGAAGCAATTTATCTTACTCAATTTGTTAAAAAAGCATATTTAATACATAGAAGAGATATTTTTAGAGCAGATGATATTGTTCAAAAACGAGCTAAAAAAAATAATAAAATAGAGTTTGTTTTAAATTCTGTTGTTGAAGAAATTTTGGCTGATGAAAAGGTTTATGCGATTAAAATTAAAAATAATTTAACAAATAAAACTCAAGAATTAAAAATTGATGGCATTTTTCCGTATATTGGTCAAGAGCCTAATGCGGAATTATTTTCTGGTCAAATTGAACAAGATAAATATGGTTTTATTATAACTGATATGAATATGAAAACTAATCTATCAGGAGTTTATGCTATTGGTGATGTTAGAAATACACCCCTAAGACAAGTTATAACAGCAGTATCTGATGGTGCTATAGCTGGTGTTGAAGTATCAAAATATATTATGACAATGAAAGAAAAAATAAGGAATTAAAATATGAAAGCTCTGGTTTATGAAAATGAATTAAAATTGGATGCAAATTATCCAATGCCACAAATAAAATCAAATGAAGTTTTAATTAAAACATCAATGGTTGGCATATGTAATACTGATTATGAAATAACAAAAGGCTATATGGGCTATAAAGGTGTCTTAGGACATGAATTTGTTGGTATCGTTGAAGCGGTTGGAGAAAATGTTTCAACAGAACTAATTGGAAAAAGAGTTGTTGGTGAAATAAATTGCGCATGCCAAGAGTGCGAATATTGTCATAAAGATTTACAAAGACATTGCCCAAATCGTTCTACGCTTGGAATTTGGCAAAAAGATGGATGCTTTAGCGAATATTTTACGCTGCCTAAAGAAAATGTAATTGAAATATCTGAAAATATTGATGATATAACAGCAACTTTTACAGAGCCTTTGGCTGCTGCGTATGAAATTTTAGAACAAATTCATATAAGACCAGATTCTAAAGTTGCAATTTTAGGCGATGGAAAATTGGGCTTGTGTATTTCTTTGGTATTTAGTGCATTAAATATAGATTATGTTCATATAGGAAAACATGAAGAAAAACTAGCGATTTCTAAAAATCTGGGCGCCAAAACAATGCTTTTAGATGAATTGAAAGAATGTCATAAAAAAACTTTTGATTATGTTATTGAAGCAACTGGTTCAACTGGCGGATTTGAAATAAGCTCATCTTTGGTTAAACCAAGAGGAACTTTAGTTTTAAAAAGCACAATAGTTGCTCGTGAAGGCTTGAATTTGGCTTCTATTGTTGTTGATGAAATAAATATTGTTGGCTCTCGTTGTGGTCAATTTAAACCAATTTTAAGGCTTTTAGAAAAAGGCAAAATAAATGTAAAACCGCTTGTTAGTGGAATATATGGGGTAGATGAGTTCCAAGAAGCATTTGAAAAAAATGCGCAAAAAGGAACTTTAAAAGTTTTAGTCAAATTTTAGTTAAAAAATTTAGAAAATACTTTTAAATAAATTAAAAACGAGGCTATTATAAGCAATATTCCTGAAATTTTCATTAAAATTTCAGATATGTTGCTGAAATTTTTAATTCCTTTAAGAAAAGATGTGAAAATTCCGGATAAAACAATTATTACCCCTTGTCCTAATGAAAAACAAAGAAGCATTAAGCCTGCCAAGAGTAAATTTTTTGTTAAAGTAGCAAAACCCATAATTCCTGCCAAAATTGGTGTTGAACAAGGGCTTGATGCAAAAGCGAATAAAACACCAATTAAAAAAGGATAGATAAATAAACTTGTAGAATTACCTTTTGGAATTCTTTTTACTATGGGTGTAAAATTTAATTCAACAATATTTAATAAATTTAGTCCCATGATTAAAATTAATGAGGCTAAAAATAAAATCCAATAAGAACCGCCAATGGAAACAAAAACTTTTCCTCCAAAAGCGCAAATTATACCAATTATTGTTAAAACAAAAGATAAGCCTAAAACAAATGAACTTAGTTGAATAGTTGTTTTTTTCTTGTTGCTATCTCCATATCCGCCAACATAACCAACAATTAATGGAATTATTCCTAATGAACAAGGAGAAATTGAAGCCAAAATTCCCCCTAAAAATGAAACTAATAGAAATAATATAGAAAATTCGCCATTTGATATAAAGTTAACTAAGTTGTTTGTCAATTCGGTCATTATTTAATACCATTTAAAACTGCAATAATGTCATCAGAAGTCATAACGCCCTCTTGTTTATGAATTTGGTTTCCTTGTTTATCAACAAAAACCAAAGTAGGCACCAAAGTTACATGATATTTTTTGATTGCAGCTTTGTTGTATTTAACTCCTTTGCCTACATTTTCAACGACATTTATTTCCTCTATGACAACTGAATTTTCGTATTTTTTCATAGCTTTATCAAGTTCAATGTTTGCTTCTTTGCATTCAGAACACATTGGTGAAGAAAATTTTATAATTTTTGCTTTTGGGTTTTTAACAAGTTCATTTCCTTGAACTTGACACATTTTTGCGTCTAGAGCTTTTGCATCTAAATAAGCATATAAACCAAGAGGTAGAACAAAAATAAGTAATACTATAATCCAATTTCTCATAATTTTTTCCTTTAAATAATTAACGGAATTATTATAACTATTATTTTAAAAAAATTAATTACTATTTTGTATAATAGCTAGTTTTTAATATTAAGCTCGCCTCTTTTAACCACTCTTTTACCTTTGATATAGACATGGTTTGGTTTTTCTTTGTTTAAAATTTCATTATAATCTTGCGCTTCGTCTAATTCAAAAACATTAAAATCGGCATCTTTATCAGTTTCAAGAGAGCCTATGATATTATTTAATCTTAAAATTTTGGCTGGGATAATAGTTAAATATTTAATAGCATCAATAACATTTAACACTCCATTATTCACATATTTTAATTCATTTAATAAAGATAAATCTGAATTAAATGCTAAAGAATTTACGCCAAAACCAAAGCGATTTGGGAAAAATTCTAAAACTTTATCCAATGATAATTTTTGATTATGTAAATTATCACTTATTCTTGGGCAATATGCTAGTGAAACTTTATTTTTATTTAAAATTTCTAAATCTGAATCTGATAAATAATTTCCATAAGAAATTAAAAGTTGTTTTGATAAAATGCCCATTTCTTCAAGATATTTTGCAGGAGAAAGACCTGTTACAGCAGGTTCGAATTTTTTATGTCCTGTAAATTCATTTAATAAGTCAATATCTGAAAAACCGTGGTTTAACCAGTCTAATTCGTCTTTTGATTCGCCTAATCTTATAGTCATTAAGATATTATGTTTTTTACAATATTTTTCTAGGATTCTAAATAATCTTTTATGCACACAACAAGCACTATGCGGGGCAATTCCGATAAATGTGTTGTCTGATTTTTGGTTTTTTAATTTTTCTATTTTCTTTTGAATATTTCTAAATTCATCTTTGCTTGAATCAACTGAATCTGAAAATAATTCGAAGAAAAGAAAAGTTTTCATTGGTGTTTCATTTAAAACATCAAAATATTTGCTTTCTTTAGATAATTGCGCAACACAAGTTGTACCGTTTAAAAGACTTGTTTCCAACCCTTTTTTAAAAGAGTCTACTTTTTCTTCTCTTGTCATACAAAAATAATCTGATAATAGATTTGATAACCTATAAATAAAAGATTTTTTTGATATTCCTGTTAAGAAATAGTGTTTTTGTAAGTTTGTATAAAGTCTTTTAAATTTACCTTTTAGAGTTTTGCTTTTATTTTTTTGAAGATAATTGTATTGCAAATGGTTGTGTAAATTAACAAAACCAGGTGTTATAACAGCATTTTTAAAATCTTTGACATGAGAATATAATTCAGGATTAAAGTTTTCTTCTTTAATGATTTCTTGAATTTTTCCCTCATCAACGATTAGAACAGAATTTTCCCATATGCTACCGTCAGATGGTATAATCCATTTTGCTTTGTATGCTCTTGCCATTTGTAATACCTTCAATCTGTCATTTTATTATAAAAAGAATTATAACAATTATTTTTTTTAAATTCAATTAAAAACTATTGTTCAACATAGCTTATAAGTTTTTCAAGTGAATTTTGAATTGAATTTATTTTATCTTCAATTATTTCAACTCTATTTGAAAGCATTTTAGTCTGAGTCATATTTTCATAGAAAATATCTATAAATTGTGTTGGATTGAAGTTTTCACTTTGTGCTTGAGCCAATAATTCAATTTTTTTATTTAATTCAACAATTTTGTTGTCTTGTGCCTGTGAATTTTTTATCAATAATTTCAAACTATTTTCAATTTTTGCGTTAAATTCATTTAGAGTATTTTTAGATTTTTCGCTTTGAATTAATCTTGTTTTGATGTCTTCAAAACCTATTTTTTGCATATCATCAACACGTTCTGCTAAATCATCAATTTTAATAACAGCGTCTTTGAACCAGCCAGATAGGTGTCCTAATTCTGATTCGACATCCCTGTTGATTTTTACGTTTTCAAGTCCAACAGTTCTTAATTCAATAACTTTTTCAAATAAGCTTTTGAATTCGTCGCTGTTTGCAACACTTTTTTCTATTACAAGACGAATTTTAGCTAAATCAGATTCAACATCTTCTAGAGTGTATGAATAATTAGAGCTTTCATCGAGTGTTCTAATTTTTTTGATTGCTGATTCAAGTCTATTAAATTCGCTTTCAAGATTTTCTTTAATTTCTTGCGAAATATTACTTTTTAAATATTCAAAATTAGATAAGTATTCTTGAACTTTATTCGATAAATTATCAATATTTGAATTTTGTTTATCTATGTTTGATGTATCTTGTGGTTTATCAACTAAAGCAGAAATTTTTTGAACATTATCTTTTAATTTTTGTTCAATTTGGTCTTTTGTTTCTTTTAAACCTTCTGATAAATCGTTGCTTGTTTCTTCAATTGCCTGAATTTTTTCTGACAATTTAGATAAAGCACTCATAACGCTTGATAGGTTTTTGCTTTCTTCTATTGCAGAAATTTTCATATTTAAATTAGAAGTGCTTGATTGAATTTCTTCTAATAATTCTTTTGCGTTGTGAATTTGTTGAAGATTTGTTCTATCTATTTTTGTTTCAATATCAACAACAGTTTCTCTTAGAGATTTTTTCTCTACAATATTGTCTAAATCAGCGCCAATATAGTTGTCTAGAAGTTTATCAATTTTTAATTCAAATTGAACCAATGAATTTTTAGTAGTTTTATCTACATTGATAACACTTTCTAAAATATCACTTTTGATTTCGTTCAATGTATCTTGCGCATGTGCATTATTTGAATTTAGCGCATCATTAAGTTTATCAATAGTATCGTTGCTAAAGTTTTCTAAATTAATTTCAAGAGATGATAGCTTGTCGGCAATTTTATCTTGATTATCTTGTTGTTTTAGAGAAAATTCTTGGAATTCAACTTTGAAATTAACAAATTCTTTTTGAATTCTGTCATTAACTGCTTCAACGCTATCAACCAAATGGTCTGATAATCTTTGCAGGTCAACTTTTAGAGTATCAAGAGTTTCGATATTGATTGTTTTTGTATCATCTTGAATTTTATCAATTGCATTTTGAAGATTGTCTTGAACAGAAGCAACAACTTCAGAAAATGTTGTTTTAATTTGTCCTAAATTTGCAGAATTTTCTGAAACAACATGTGTTCTAAAAATTTCAAGTTTATCTGAAATTGTAGGAATTGATTCTGAAAGTTGAGTCAAAATTTGCATACTTGAAACAGAATTCATATCATTCAAGCTTGATTGCATATTTTGAATAGATGATTGTATTTCAAGAGTAACATCTCTTAAGTTATCAGATAAATCTTTAATGCTTTTGCCTAGGTCTTTATTTTTAAGTTCATCCATAGCTCTTTCGATAGGCTCTTGAAGAACTTTTATATTGCCTTCGTTGATAGCATTTAAATCTTTTTTGAATGAAGTTAGGCCAATTAATAAAGATTTAATATCTTCTTTGGCTGAATTTAAGTATCTTTCAAATTCTGCTTGATGTTGATGAGACTTATATAAAATTTCATCATTAATTAAATTTTTAACATCTTTAACTTCATTTCCTAAACCTTGAATTGTTGTTGAAAGGTTTCTAACTTCATCTTTTGTGTTGGTTAAATTTGAGGATAAAGATTGTATTTCATTAGAAACAGTGGCAACATTTCCTGTTAAATTATAAACTTCGGTTTTAACCCCTGCATCTCCTGCGGTGTTAATAACTTTTTGAATTTCATATCTAACAGCTTCAAGTTGTGTTTTTAATTCTGAGCTTATTGCTTGTAATTCAATTCTTGGGTCAATTGAATTAACATTTTCTTTGATTGTTGAAATTGCTGTAGTCAAAGAGCGAACTTCTCTTAGGGCATCATTGAAAATATTTTCTCTTGTTTGAACAGCATCAATTAGGCTTGTTAAGTCTTTATATTTAGAATCGATAATTGAAATAGCAGAAATTACAGAATTAACATTTCCGACAATAGTATCTAAATCTGATTTAATTGAGCTTAGTTCTTCTTTTGAATTATGTTGCTTTATTTGACTTAAAAAGTCTGCAAAATTTTTATTTAAAGTCAGAGTTATATTTTCAAATCCACGAGAAAAATTAACAAAATTTTCACTTAATTTTGCAATTTCCATAGAAGGATTTTCGCCTCTTTGCATTTCAATTGTATTGAATATTTTTTGCAAAGCTAAATCTTGTGATGTTAATTTTGAATATGTGTTTGATGTGTCATTCAAAAGTTTTGAAATTTCAGCAGCCATTTTTGGATTTTGGTTTTGCTGAGAAGTCATAAAACTTTTTAATGAATTTTCTAATTCTTTTACATATTGATTAGTTTGTCCGTATTTTAAATCGATTGTTTTGCGAAACTCGTTTATTAAAGTTGTTGCGATTTTTTCGCTTGAAACATTTGTTAAATTTTCATATCTTTGTGACAAACTGGTAAGGGCGTTGTATATTTCCCCTTGTGACATTGATGATTTGGCATACAGACCTTTAATAGCCTCTGTTAACTGGTCTAATCTGATTTCTATACTATCTACCATTTTTTTATATTTTTCCTTTTATCCCCATAAAAATTATTCTAGCAAAAAACAATACTTATAGCCAAATTGTAAAGATTTTTTTAATATGTTTGCTCTTTGAACACACTTGTTTTTAGAACATTTAAATAATTTTCATTTAAATGTGCCCAATCAAATAAAATTACTCCTTGCAATTTTAGCTTTCTAACGATGTGAATTTGTTTTAATAAATCTTCTGGATCAGATTCAATAAAACCGGCAAAAAGACCGGGGTAAACACGGGCTTCGTTTGAAGTTTTTCTTTTAATTTCTTCTAACATATTTTTAGCAAGACTATCATCACTTGTTAAAATTAATGGTGTAACAGCATCTAAAAATCCTTGATTTGCCCATTTGTTCCAATCTTGGAATTTAGTTGCAAGACTTATTTTGTAATCAGGAAAAATTACAGTAGAGAATGTAATTTGCTTATATTTTAAAAGTCTTGAAACTCTTTGAACATAGTTTGTGATTTTATCTCTTCTATATTCGCACCAATTATTCCATAGTAAACTATGCGGCTGGATTTCTATTGGGTCAATTTCGTATATTTCTCCAAATTCATTTCGAGCAAATTGAGTGTAGCCCCATTGATTGTTATAATTTTCCTTTGAAATATTTGGATATCTAACATAATCAACGTTAATACCGTCAACTCTATATTTTGTTGTTATTTCATCAATTAGTTTTATTAAAAAATCAACTACTTCCGGATTGGCTGGGTCAAGAAAATAACCATTATGTTCTTGAGGATGCGGAACATAACCTAAATAATCAGCTTTTTGTTTTGTTCTATTCATCCATTCCGGTTTAATTGCGAGAATGGAATCTTTGTATGTTTCTGGTGAACGATTTCCTACATAAAAACTTTCAAACCAAACATGAACTTTAATATTTCTTTTATGAGCTTCTTTAACCCAAATAGCTAGTGGGTCGATTCCTAAAAAAGTTGTGTTTTGTTTTTCAAAACCATATTCTTCCATTGTTTCTGATGGGAAGATTGTTCTTCCGTGGAAATATGTTTCTAAAAATATATTATTAATTCCTGTTTGTTTGATTTTATCCAATGTTTTTTGGATGTCGTTGATTGTTCTTTCTGTTGGGCGAATCCAAGTTCCTTTTAGTTCATCTTTTATATATGGAAGAGTGTATCTGTATGCTAAAGATGCATTTTCAATAGCTTCTTTAGCGCATTCTAGAGAATTGTCAGAACTATCTTTTTGAGATTTTTTATATTGTTGTTTTGCTTTTTTTAAGTAATAATAAATAAATTTATCATCTCTTGAAGCATAGTCTGATTTTGTTGAGATTAAAATATCCTCTACTTGATTAATTTTTGATTTTGCAAAAAATCTATAGCTTTCAATTGTTGTATAAGCTTTTATTGTTCTGTCTTGGATTTCGACTTTTGTACCTATTTTTAAGTTGTCATTTATCCATTTTTTAGCACTACCATGTCCTGAAATAACAAAACCATCTCTTGGAATTGTAGAATTTGCACCTGTTAATTTGACAACAATGCCATCTTCAACGATAGCTTCTTTGCCAAATTCATTTGTTTGGGTTGTTCTGCCAAAACCCCTTTCGTATATTACAAGCTGACCAGGACCTCTATATCCAGGATATGAATTTGTTGCTTCTTCAATATCTTTTGGATAAATAGCATTGATTTTTCTTGTAGATTCGCCTAAAATTCTATCTCTTGGGTCTTTTAATTTGATATTTTCGCAAACTTCTTCTTTTTCTTTATCTTTTTTTCTTCTGTTTTCTATATTTTTTTCTTTTATTTCTTTATATTCTTTTAAATCGTTTTCATTTTTTGGAACATAGAGTAAATTTTCATTTTTTTGTTCGCTTTTTTGTTCATATTGGACTGGTTCAATAACGTTTAGGGCATCTACAGTTATTGGGGTTGAATCAGCTAAAGCTATAGAGGAAGTAAAAAAGACAATACAGGCTAATATGTTTAATAATTTAAATTTTTTCAATTTTTCCTCTAATATTCCGTTTGTTTAATTTGTATAAATTTTATAATAAAATCCGCACTAGGGCAAAGTTTTAACAAATTTTTAAATTAATGTTTTGGCAAATTCTAAAGTTTTTTCGTTTATTTCACCACTAGCAAGTTGAGCCAATGCTTTTAGTTTATTTTCTTCATTTAATGTTTCTATTTTGATATCGGTTTCATCATTGTGTGTTTTTGTAATCCAGATGAAATTATCAGCTTTAGCACAAATTATTGGTTGATGAGTAATGCAGATTATTTGTGTTTCTTTTGATAATTCAATCATATTTTGCGCGACGGAATTTGATGTAATACCAGAAATTCCTGTATCAATTTCATCAAATACAACAGTTTTTACTTTATCAACATTTGCAAAAATTGTTTTTAGAGCAAGCATAACTCTTGATATTTCGCCACCTGACGCAACACGTGATAATGGCATTGGATTTTGATTTTTATTTGTTGAGATTAAAAATTCAACATTATTTTGCCCAAGTTCGTTATTTGGTATTTTTTGAATTGAAATATCAAATTGAGCTTCTTTTAATTCAAGATTTTTTAATTTTTCTTCTATTAATGTTGATAATTCTTTTGCATTTTTAGTTCTATATTCTTCAATTCTTTCCGCTAATAAATTAATTTGCGCGTAAAGAGAATTGTAATTTTCTTCTAGTTTTTCAATATCATTATCATCCGAAGTTAATTCGTTTAATTTTTTTTCAATGTTATTTCTTTCAAAATCTAAATCGGCGCCATATTTTCTTTTTAATTTTTGAATTAAGGATATTCTTTCATTTAATTCATCTAATCTTTGCGGATTTAATTCTAAATTAGAAGAGTAATCCCTTAAAAAATTAGCACTTTCTTTTAAATTTTCATACGCATCAAATAAAACAGATTCTGTTTCTTTTAGATTTTTATCCAGTTGAGCTAATGTTGAAATTGTGTATTTAATTTTGCTTAAAGCCTCAACAATGCTTTGATTATCTCCGTATAATGCATAATATGAGCTATAGCTCCCTTCTTTTAGCTCTTGAACATTAGATAATATATCAAGTTCTTCTTTTAATTCTTCTTCCTCGTTTTCTTTGATAGCCGCATCATCAAGCTCTTTTAATTGAAAACGAAGAAATTCTATTTCTTTTTCATTATCTTGAAAATTTTCTTTAGATTTTTTTAATTTTTTCTCTGTTTCTTTGTATTCAATATAGGTTTCTTTATAATTTTTTAAAAGTTCAACATATTCTGGATTTTTTTTAGAAATATAGTTATCCAATAAGATTATATGGTTTTTGGGTAACATATAATTATATGTTTGATGTTGAGAATGTATATCTACCAAGTTTTCTCTAAATTCTTTTATTTCATCTTGTGAGGATAAAATTCCATTTAATCTAAATTTTGATTGGGACATTATTTCTCTTGATATAACTGTTTCTTGCCCATCTTGTTCAAATGTTGCCTCAATTAGACAAGGGATATTTTTATCAAACAGCATTTCTTTATTAATTTTTGCCCCTAAAACACAATCAAGAGCTTTAATAATAATACTTTTGCCGGCACCAGTTTCGCCGCATAAAACATTGAAACCTTGTTTAAATTCAAGATTTGCTTCTTTTAATAGTATGAAATTTTTAATAAATAATGATTTTAACATTTTATTTTCTAGGTGGCAGTGACCAATGTAATTTTTCTTTTAAAATATCATAAAATTTGTCTTTTTGTTGGTTTAAAATTAATAATTTCGCATAATTTTGATTTTTTTCAATTTCAATTTCGTTATCTATGCACAAATCGACTTGTCCATCAAATGAAACATTTAATTTTTGATTTGGTTCGTATGTTTTTATTGCAATTTTTTCATTATTTGGAATTACAACAGGACGAGTGTTTAAAGTATGTGGGCAAATAGGAATAATTAAAAAACAATCCACATAAGGAGAAATAATTGGTCCTCCTGCTGATAATGAATATGCGGTTGAACCTGTTGGGGTTGCGATAATTAAACCGTCTGCAACATAAGAACATAATTTTTTATTATTAATGTATAAATCAAGAGTTGATGTTCTTGAACAATTAATTCCTTTAATTACAATATCGTTTAAAGCTGTATTATTTTGACTTTTTAACATTAAGCGGTTTTCGATTTCGTAATCTTTTGTTTTTAATTTTTCAATAACATTATCAATTTCATTTGGTCGAGCTTGTGCTAAATAGCCCAATCTTCCCATATTAAAGCCTAAAATTGGGGTAGAATTTTCACTATAAAATCTTGCAGCTTTTAAAAATGTTCCATCTCCGCCAATTATTATCGCTAAATCAAGATTTTTTTCTAGGTTTTCTATTGAAAAAATTTTTGAGTTTTCGAGTTTTTTTTCAATTTCAATTGCAAGAGTTTTTGATTCAGAAATATCTGAATTATAAATTATTCCTATATTTTTAAAAGTTTCTTGCATATTTGTATTTTAGCGCAAAATTTAATAAAAATAAATTTTTTAAATTCGCTTGTTTTTTAAATTATTTTTTGTTAACCTTAAAGTCTATGAAAATATATAATGTTGTTAGGGAAGCGAATGGTAATTTTGGTCGAAATATTACCTTTAATCGCAAATTAAAAGAAACTGAAAAAAAAGACTACACAAAAACCATCACCGATACTATGGACTATCTAGGAATTGTCAATAGAGCTTTGATTATCCATGGAAGTAGTTTTCCTGCAGATAAAGAAAGAGATGTTGATCAAAGAATAGGAAGCCCATATAATGCTGATGCGTTTTTAGAATTTGCAAAATTACATGGATTTAATGGCATTCAATTAGGTCCAAATGGAAAATTGAACAAAGGTGACACGTCACCATATTCTTCTTCTATTTTTGCAAAAAACCCTTTGTTTATTGATTTTTCTCAATTAGCTACACCAAAATTTGCTTCAATATTATCCGAAGATGAATTATATGGTGAAACTTATGAAGTTGAATCTAATGGTAAAAATTATGATGTTTCTGATTACAAAGAAGCGCAAGTTGTTACTGATAGATTAATGGATAAAGCATATGCTAATTTTAAAGAAAAATTAGCTCAAAAAGATGCAAAAGCACAAAAATTAAACAAAGAATTTAGAGCATTCCAAGATGAAAATAGTTATTGGCTTGAATATTATTCTGTTTTAGATGTTATTTCAAATAAATATGGAACAGATTATTATCCACATTGGTCAAAAGAAGATGCTCAATTAATTCAAGGTGTTAAACAAGCGCAACAACCTGCTATAGCTAGATATAATCAAATTAGAAAGGATAACGCTGATTATATCGAAAAATATAAATTTACTCAGTTTGTTGTTGATAAACAAGCAAAAGAAGATACAAAAAAACGTGGCGATTTTGTTTATATTGGCGATTTATTGGTAGGTGCTTCATCTTTTGATGAAATGATTTTTGCTGATGTATTCAAGCCAGGATATAAAATTGGGGCAAAAAATGGTGGTGTTTTTGATTCACCTCAATTATGGAATGTGCCTTTGGTTGATCCTGATAAATTATTTAAACCAAATGGTGAATTAGCAGAAGGTGGAGAATTTTTAAGATTAAAAGTTAAGAAAGCACTGCAAGATGCAAAAAATATAAGAATTGACCATGCCATGGGTTTAGTCGATCCATTTATATATAAGCCAGAAACTGTTGTATATGGTACAAAAATGGATAATGGCAAAGAAGTTTCTTATCCTTTAAGAGAAAAACTTCAAGCAGGATTTTTATCTCAAATGGGAATAGATAGAAAACAAAACTATCAAAGAGTTATCCCGGAAATCATTCTTCCTGTTTTAAAAGAAGCAAAAATTGATCCAAAAAGTGCAGTATGGGAAGATTTGGGCTATGATGAAACAGGGGTTTTCAATAGAATATTTAGAAAACAAGAAGGTTTGCCTGGCATGAATGTTTTATTATGGGATAGAGGCGAAACATCTAAACCTGAAAATTGGGCATTTGTGACATGTCATGACAATCCTCCAACCGCAAAAGTTATAGAATCCAATGATAAAAATCCAAATGCTTGGAATTTAGATTATTTAGCAGGCTATTTAAATCCAAATTCGAGAAAACCATATCAAAGAAGTTCTTTTAGAGATAAAATTGCAAGAAATCCGCATGAACTTTTAAAAGCAAAATATGCGGAATTAATGCGTTCAACAAAGAATATTCAAATTTCATTTATGGATTTCTTTGGAATTAATAAACAATACAATACCCCAGGTACTACTGGACCACAAAACTGGACATTGCGATTAAATTCAGATTATGAAGATACTTATTATAAATCTTTGGCTAACAATGAAAACGCAATGAATATGCCAGAAATATTATCAATTGCTCTTCAGGCAAAAGCTGATATGGATGTTGCTCAAGGATTAAAAACCCAAGCTCAATCAGATAGAGAAATTGCTCCTATGATGAAAAAATTGGGCGAATATTCATCAATATTAAAAGAAAAAGAATAAGAATAATAAATGAATAATGCAAAAAAGCCCAAAGATATCTTTGGGCTTTTTGGATAAATATATTATAAATTATTATGAACTGAAAGACATAAGTGCTTTCACTGAGCGAGCAGTATCTTGCACTTCTTTTTCAGAATGCATATTAATTGTATCGTCAAGAATTTTAATTGCTTCTTGTTTATCTTTTAGAGCTAACAATTCATTGATTGCACACATAGCAACTCTAGCAGATAAATCGTTGATACCTTTTCCTTTGTTTACAATCATTAGCTCAAGAGCATTATGAGTGTTTTTGCGAATTAGAGCTTTGCTTGTTAATTCTCTAATTTCGTCGATTGGACAATTTGTACCTAATTCATTTAAAACTTGAATTGACTCTTCATCTTTGTGTTTGCCAAGAGCTTCAATGATATTTTTAACTCTTCTACTGTTCATTATTAACTCCTTGTAATTCGTTTGATAGCATTGATCTTAATTCACTAACCGGTTGATTTTGTAATCTTGATACGTTGTATTTAAAGATATCAAATTCAACTTTTGTATTTCCAATTTCTTGGATTTTTTTAGCAGCAGCTATTGTGCTGTCTTTAATTTTGTTTCCAAATGCGATTGCATTAGTTTTTAATGATGAAAATTTATTGATAGTACCAACCCAAGCACTTGCCAATAATTTTCCTGTATTTTGCATTCTTTCTTTTAAAGAAATAGAATTGTTTTCTTTTGCTGCGTCTAATTTTTCAGCTTTTTCAAATACGTCCATTTGAATAACTGTACCTTTGAAAGTAATTCCAAATGGGTTTGTTTGTGTTGCTTGATTTGCCTTTTCGGTCTTTTCTGCTTTGTTAGATCTTAGAGCTTTAAATTTATTAAAAGCTTCAATACTAGATCTTAGGGGGGAAATTTTTTGCATCTTTCTTGCCTTTCTCTTCCAATTCCTTATAATACGTTTATCCTATAAAAAGGTAACATATATGGAAGTTTAAAAAATCAATCTTTTGGTTGAAATTGATTAATTATTTGAAAGATTTTGCAAAGTCAGAAATATTATTTGGAATGTTTATAAGCCCTGTTGGCGTTGGTTTTTGTTTGTTTTTATTATTTTGTATTAATTTTAAGATTCCAAAAAATGCAATCCCAACTCCGCCGATAGTAGCCCCAAGTTTTGTTTTGTTTATATTTTTATTTGCAGTTTTTATAGCATTTTTAGGGAAAAATAAATTCATTGCATTTTTATAAAAAATTTTATCTATAATATCATTTGCTTCGTCACCAAAATTTTGTTTAATCATAGTTTTTATTCCTGAAACCATTTTTTCATAGGCTTCTTTTTCGCTTATTCCTCCTTCAAGTTTTTCACCAAAACAACCTAAAGGTGCATCAGTTCCAAAAAGAATTCTATCAAGTGCTCCTATCTTTTTAAATGTTTCAATTAAGTCTTTAACATTTTCAAAAACTCCATCTGGTAAGCCATTTTTCCAGTCCATCCAAGATATATCGCAATATAATTTTGCATCATTCATTTGCATAGATTTTCTGATTGCTGCTTTTGCTTCTATAAAATTCATTTCGCTTCCTGCTCCAGTATGACCCAAGATAACTGGTACATCTGGAAAGTTTTTCGCTAATCTATAAATTGCGCTTCCACCCGAAATATCTGAGTCGCAATGGAATAAACAAGGAAGTTTTCTTTCTTGTGCAATTTTCAAATAATTTTGATACCATTCATGAGAAGCTGAAATTTTTTGTCCAGAAGGACTAAAAGGCAAATCTCTAGGGTGAAATTTTAGACCAACAACTCTACTTCCTGCTTCATTTAAAGCCTCAACAAGATTTTTAGGATTTCCTTGTGTTAAATTGGGTTGGCAGACTGCTAGAAGAGAAATTTTTTTATTGCCTTTTGTTGCTTCAAGAGCCTGTTTTAAGCCTTCTTTTTCTCCAATCGGGGTTTTGCCAATGCAATCAAGATTTGATACTATCACATGTTCTATTTCATCTGTTGATTGTGTTCCATTTATTGTTACGGTTAATGGGTTTTTAATAAATTTGTCTAAGGTTTCTACTCCCCAATTTTTTCCATTTCCCCAATGACCAATATGCATATGAGAATCTATAATTTTTGCTTTAAATGCAATAGAATTGGTAGGATTAATTTTCATAGCACAAACCTCCTTAAGGTATTAATTACCTTAATTTGCTACAAGAGCGATTTATAATACAATCTTTTAGTCTAGTATCTTCAATAATTATAGCTTTTTTAATGGTTTTATGCAATTGTTCTTAAAACTTTATAATCCCATGGAGTTCTAAAATATTAGAATTATAGATTAATAAATAAGAATTATTTTGTGGGATATAATATATTTGGGCTTCTGTCCATTCTATATCTTTTGGATTTTCTCCTTTGAGATATTTTCTGTATTCCTTTTCTTTTTCTTTTAAATATTTTTTATAGCTCATTTTTTCGACTTTTTCAGTTCGAGCGTCGATTGATTCATGGATTTGTGTTTTGATTATCGGGACTTTGGCTTTTAATTTATAGCTTTGATAAATTAAAAGAAAATCTAAATATTTATCAGGTTTTACATTGTAAAATCCTTTTTTTAGGCCATAACCCTCTTCGTTTACGATATCATTTTCAATAACTAAAATAGTTCCTTCTCTTGGCTCTTTATTATATTTGTCAAGAAGTTTGGTTTCTTCTTTTTCTCCGCTATAATAAATTTCTTTTGGAACATATTGGTTTTTATAAAATTCATAAGCTATTAAATTATTATCAATAAGCATATTTATATTATAAGATTTTTTATTACTTTTGCAAAAGCATCCTTGATATTTCTTTTTGTGCGTTGTAGAATTATCTTACAATTGAATATGTGCCTGTAAAAGGCGGAGCCGGTGCAAAATCGGCAAACGATGAGTTTGACGATTATAGTACTACGTAGGCGATGTAAGAGTTTTTGTTAAAAACTCCACAGGAGCAGATTGTAAAAATAAAATTGAATATGTGCCTGTAGCTCAGCTGGATAGAGTGTTTGGCTACGAACCAAAAGGTCGGGGGTTCGAATCCCTCCAGGCACGCCATTAAAGAGAGTCGTATGACTCTTTTTAATTTTATGATAAATCATTCAACTCTTTAAATTTATCCAATTCATTTAAAACGCATAAATTAAAGCAACGAGCTAATGGCAAGGAATAATTTTCAAATTTTTTCTTTGCTTCATCGTATGTGTATTTTGGGAAATTACCAAAATATTCAAAATGAGGAATATTTGAAACATAGCCAATTGTACTTGTGTTCATATCGTTTGAAACATCGAATTGCAAAGTATATAAGCACATGTCATCTTCATAGTTTTCATAGAAATTTTCTAAAAATTCAGCGCTTGTTCGCATAGATTCTTCAAATAATGTATCAACAGGCATTCCTATGAGCGAATCTTGTGTTTCAAAACCTCTTTCTACTAAAATTGTCCATAAATTATTTATTGTTTTTCCTGTATTAAAGTAATCCAAGATGATATCTTTTGTATTTTCATCGTGAGGCATTTGATTTAGTTGTTCTTCAAGATATTTTAATGAAATTTCAAGATTTTGATATTTTGAATTTTCATCATCAAAATTATATGCAGATAAACAGCTTATTGGGATATAAGCAACATTTGACCCTAGATATTGCATTGCTTGAGCAATCTGATATGGGCTTGTTCCAACTGAAATTATTCTATAATTACCATCATATTTTTTATCTAAATAATTTTTAAATAAAATAGCACTTGATGCAACTTTATTTGGAGTAATTTCTCCATTATAACGCTCGTTTAGAAGTTCGTACGCCTTTTGAATCATTGAAGGATGTAATTTTTTAATTCTTTCAAATTCTTTTTGGGTTACTTTTCCGTGTTTTTTGCAAAAAATATTTAAATCAATTGGAGTTGACGAACCAAAAGAAAGTTGTGCTTTTAGGCTTGGAATAAAATTATAAAAAGGCACTGTTGCTTTATTTTCGATTTGTTTTTGTTTTTCAACATATGCAACAGATGATTTTTTAATAGGGATAAAAGAATTGATTGAATAATTTTGAATTTTCATTTCATATTTATAAAACTTGTAAGCAATATATTTTGCTAAAACAAAACCCCGAAGCCTAAAAGACTTCAGGGTTTATATGAAAATAAAATTTTATTTTTTTACTATTTTGATTGCACTATCAGGACATGTTAGGGCACACATTCCACAAGCGATGCAATCTGCTGGGTTTGGTTCTACACAAGGAGTTTGATATAAACCAACTTCTTTTGACCAGCTTAAGCATTTTTTTGGACATTTAACCATGCAAAGACCACAACCTTTGCAAAGTTCAGTAAACATATACCAATCAGCTTTTCCGTTAGCTACATTTTCAATTTTATAGCCTTTATATTGTTTTTCTGTTGCCATTTATACACCAACTTTCTGAATCATATCCATACCCATTTCAAGAGCCTTGTAGTTCAATTCTCTTAATTCAGGTTTTGCATCGAATTTTTTACCTAAAGCAATTTCCATTGCATTTTTAATATCGTCTAGTTTTAGAACGTTTGTTGCTTTCAACAATACACCTAAAATCATTATATTAAATACACGAGCTGATAATTGTTCGTTTGCAATTTTATTTGCTTCAACAGCGATAACTTCCTTGCAAGGAACTGTTGGTTTTGTTGAACATACAGAAGAGTCATAAACTACAACTGAATCAGGAGATGTATATGTTTCGCATCTTGCAATTGCTCTGTCAGATAATGCAATTATGATATCGCCTTTTGAAAAACGAGGTTCACCAATTTTTTCATCAGCAATTTGGCAAAATGCAACTGAAACACCGCCACGTTGTTCTACACCAAAATTTGGAATGTATAGAATTTCTTTTCCTGCTTCGTACCCTGCTTCTACAAGGATTTTTGCAATTGATTGAACGCCTTGTCCGCCTTCGCCTGCTAAAACTATTTTTGTTCTTGCCATAATTTACTCCAATCCTTCTTTAACAAGGAATTCTTTCACTTCGAAACATTCTTCCATTGTTTTTAATCTTTCCCAAGTACCCTCGTTGTTTGTTCTCCAGTTTAATGGACAAACTGATAATACTTCAACAAATGAGTATCCGCCTTGAGCAGTGTTTTTAAGAGCTTTTTTAAATACTTGGTTTAATTTTCTTAAATTAGAAACAGATGCTCTTGCAACATATGATTTATTTGGATCGGCAATTGCTGCAACTAATTCAGCAGCTTTTGCAGGACGACCTGTAACTTCAGGGTCACGACCATATGGAGTTGTTTCTGTTTTTTGACCAGGCATTGTTGTTGGGCTCATTTGTCCGCCTGTCATACCGTAGTTTGTATTATTTGCTACAATTACAAGAATATTTTCACTTCTTGTTGCAGCGTTAACTAAATGTTGCGCACCAATTGCAAGACCGCCACCATCGCCCATATAAGCAATGCCAACAGTTCCTGGGTTAGCACGAGTAACACCATAAATAACAGGAGTTGTTCTACCATGGTGTGTTTGTACTGTATCTAAATCCATATAGTTCCAAGAAAGCAATGAACATCCGATATCGCAACCGAAAACAGCTCTTTCTTTAAGTTCTAATTCATCTATAGTTTTTGCTAAAGTTTTTAAAATCATACCATGACCGCAACCTGGGCAAAATTTTGATGCACCTGCATCTGCGTTTTGCGCATTTGCTAAATCTGGTTTTACATCTAATGTTGTAATCATTTTATTTTCCTTTTAATTAAATTCTTTTATACAGCTACGCACATGCTAGAAACTTTTGCGACAATATCGTCACCAGTTACACCAACGCCCATTTTGAATAATGTTTCATATGGAGTTGTTAAACCATAAAGTTTTTCTAAGCACATTTGAGCCAATTGACCATTTGCAGATTCTGTGAATAATACTTTTCTAGCACGTTTTACAGCTGCTCTCATTGGATTAACAGGTAATGGTCTAATTGTAATTGGTCTGAATAAACCTGCTTTTATTCCTTTTGCTCTTAATTCATCAACTGCTGTCATTGCGCTACGTGCAACGATACCGTGTGCGATGATAAGAATTTCTGCATCTTCTGCTTTATATTCAAGATATTCTTCAATTTCAGGAGAAATTCTTTCGTATTCTTCTTGATATTTATCAAGAACTTCCATTAATTCTTCTTCTAAATTGAAAGTATTTCTTAAATGAGTTGCTTCTCTATCAACTCCAATAACTCCGGGAGCTCTTAAAGCAGCAGGAGTAGGTTCCATAGTAATTCCACGTGGTGCAGGGTCATACAATGTAACAGGTTCTCTCATTTTACCTTGATAACCATCTGCTAACATAAATGTTGGGAAGCGATATTTCCAAGCAGTATTAAATGCTTTAATCATATAATCATATAAATCTTGGTGACCAGCTGTAGAATATACTATTCTGAAACCTTCGCCGTTGCCACCAAAACAAGTTAAACGTGTTTCTTGTTGAGCGTAAATTACGGTTGCAGTAGATGGTCCACCTCTTTGCATAACTGCACAAACAAAAGGTATTCTCATCATTTCAGCCATACTTTGCGCATCTTGCATAATAACATTACCAGGACCAGCAGTCGCAGTAAACGCTCTTTTGCCTGCCAAAATACCGCCGATTGTAGAAAAACCTGCTGATATTTCATCTTCGGTTTGTAGGAAACCAGCTTCTGTTTTTGGTAATAATTTACACCATGTATGCATGATTTCATTTTGTGGTGTAATTGGGTAGCCATACATAAATTCAGCTTCTGCAGCATTTGCGGCATAAGCGATTACTTCATTACCCGTCAAGAACATTCTAGTATCTTGAGTAATAAGTTTTTTAACCATAATTAATCCTTAACCTATAAAGTAAACTATATACACTTAAAAATTACTACAAAAGCGAACTTTCTTCAAGAATTTAATTTTTTGTTATAAAATAATAAATGTATATAATGAGGGATTAAAAATGACTCAAAAAAGAGCATATATCAGTGTTGCAGATAAAGAAAATATTGAAATATTAGCAAAAAATTTAATAGATAAAAAATACGAAATAATTTCAACAGGAAATACGCATAAATATTTAAAAGAAAAAGGAATTAATGTTATAGAAAGTTCTACTATAACTGGATTTAATGAGCTTTTAGGTGGAAAAGTTAAATCATTGCACCCAACAATTTTTGCTGGAATTTTAGCAAATGAGCAAGAAAGATTAGATAAAGAGATAAAATCGTTCGATTTGGTTGCGGTTGATTTATATCCTTTTGAAAATTATATGGATAAAAATGTTGAAACTGAAACATTGATTTTAAATATTGATATTGGTGGAGTTGCTTTATTAAGAGCGGCAGCAAAAAATTATGAAAACGTTATTGTTATTTCAGATAAAAAAGATTATTCAATAGATTTAGATGAAATAGATGAAGATAAAAGACAAAAATTAGCTTTAAAAGCATTTTCAAAAACATCAAAATATGATTATTTAATTAATAAAAAATTATCAAAACAATTTAAATATGAACAAGAAAACAAAGCTTTTTATTTTGAAAAATTGCAAAATTTAAGATATGGTGAAAACCCTCATCAAATGGCAGGATTATATAGTTTTGATAAAGAATTAGATTGGGAGTTATTAAATGGCAAAGAAATGTCATATAATAATATACTTGATTCTACATCAGCTCTTGAAATTGCGGCAGAATTTTTTGATGTAGCATGTTGCACTATAATAAAACACACAACTCCTTGTGCTGTTGCTTTATCAAGCAATATAGAAACTGCTTGGGATAAAGCATTAGACTCTGATCCAATAAGTCCTTTTGGGGGTGTTGTTGCATTTACTCAAGAAGTTAATTTATCTTTGGCTAAAAAATTAAGCGCTATGTTTTTAGAGGTTATTTTAGCCCCATCATATTCAATAGAAGCATTAGAAGAACTTAAAAAGAAAAAGAATTTAAGAATAATTAAAATAAATACTCCTTATGAAACAATTTTGAAATTTAGCGAGGAAGAGATAAAATTAACTCCTTTTGGCGCTTTAATCCAACAAAAAGATACAAAAGACTTAGATGTTTCAACATTTAAAGTTGTGACAAAGAAAAAACCAGAGCAAAGAGAATTAGAAGATATGATTTTTGCTTTTAAAGTTGTAAAACACGTTAAATCTAATGCTATTGTAATTGCAAAAGATTTAAGAACAATTGGCATTTGCGGAGGACAAACAAGCAGAGTTTCAAGTGTTGAAATAGCTTTAAATAAGGTTTGCGATTCTCCAAAAGGCTCAATATTAGCTAGTGATGGCTTCTTCCCAGCTATTGATAATATCCAAATTGCAGCACAAAATAGAGTAAGCGCAATAATTCAGCCAGCAGGCAGCATAAAAGATAAAGAAGTTATTGAAACAGCGGATAAATATGAAATTTCAATGATTTCAACAGGTATTAGACATTTTAAGCATTAATAATAATGAAAAAATACATAAATAAACAAACAAGGGCACTATTCGGGCTTAGTTTCGGACATTTTAATATAGATTTATATGCGGCATTACTAGTGCCTTTATATCCATTAATAACAACGAAATTAGGGATAAATTTGGCACTAATAAGCTCTATTATTGCTCTGGGGCATTTGGTTTCTTCTATGATGCAACCAGTTTTTGGCTTTATTGCTGATAAATTACGTCATAGAGTATTTATGATTTGGGGCTTGGTTTTAACTTCAATTTTTATTCCTTTAACAATTAAAGCGCCAAGTGCAAAAATTTTTCTATGTTGCTTATTACTAGGAATGATTGGAAATGCCTTTTTTCATCCGCAAGTTAGTGCATTAATAAAAGATTTTAATAAAAACAATCCTGATTTATCTCGTGCTATGGGGATATTTTTGGGGTTAGGTACGATAGGTTATGCGATAGGACCTTATATAGCAACATTTCTAGTTGAAAAATTTGGACAAAACTCTCTTCTATATTTAATAATTCCTGGGGTTTTATCTGCAATATTTTTATATTTCTTTGTTCCGAAAATGCCTGAAAAAGATTGTTATGTTAAAGAAAATTTCTTTTTTATTATGAAAGAAATTTTAAAAAATAAAGTTTGTATGATTTTAATGTTTATTTCAGTTGTGAAATCAGCAGTTAGTATATCTTTTGGAACATATATTCCGTTTTTATTAAAAAATCATGGCTTCAATTTAGAATTAACTGGTTTGATTGTAACTTTGTTTTTTATTTCAGGAGGAATTGCCACAATAGTTAGTTCGAAAATTGAAAAGTATATAAATGCAAATGGCGTTGTTGTGCTATCGTTTTTATCGATATTACCTTTGACATTGGGCTTTTTGTATACGATTAAGACTTATAAAACTCTAGCATGTGTTTTATTTATTTTGACTGGATTTTTTATATTATTATCTGTTGGTGTGATTTTGGTTCAGGCTCAAAAAACAATGCCAAAATATACAGGCGTTATAAGTGGCGTTATGCAAGGGTTTAGTTGGGGCTTGGGTGCGTTATTTTTGGCGCCATTGGGAATTTTAGGTCAAAATTATGGAGTTGAAAAAATACTCATTTTGATGAGTTCAATTGCTTTTATTGTTGGAATTTTTACTCTTAAAAATAAATATCTTAAAGATTAAACTGGTAAGTTAGATTTTTATATTGAACTTTTATAGGGAAATTTTCTGTATTTTCAAAGAAGAAATAAAAATATTGGCTTTTTCTTGGAGAAACGGTTGATGAATGTTTGATTGAATGTTGTGAGATTTGATTTCCTATTTGTTCCATTTTAGAAAAAGCGGATCTATTTGAAGCTTCTGAAGCATTTTGTGCCATTGTTTGATTATATTCATTATAATTAGCAGTCATTCCTGTCATATTTTGTATAGTTGCGCCAACTGAACTCATAGCGCTCATAGAAGAAGCTTCTTGAGTTTGATAAATATTTAAATAATTGCTTGTATTGATAAATTGCTGTTCTCTTTCAGAATCATACAATCTTAAATTTTCAACTCTGAAAACATAAGGAGTTTCATAAGAAAGATTTTCAACTTGTACATATAAAACTAGAATTTCAGGAATGGAAGTTTTCGAAATTCCCATTTTAAAATTAGCATTTTCTGCAGTTTTTTTGTAAATATTAAATATAAAATCTTCGTTAGTTTTGATTGTTTGAGTATTATTTTGATTATAATCTTCGCCTACATAAGATAAAGTAGCACAGCCACATAAAAATAAGCTTGCTAAAAATAATATCGCTAGTTTTATATTTTGTATCTTTTTCATTGATTGAATTGTACCTTTTTATAAAAATTATTTCAAGCCTTTTTGTCTTTCGTTTTTGATATAGAATTATCTTATAGATAAATTTGGCGGGAATATGAAACAAAAAGCAATTGAAATAGTTGAAAAAGCACAAAATTCGGTTAGAGATATTTTTGATAAATTAGATGAAATTAATGAATATAATCAAGAAAAAGTTTTAAAAGCTTTTTATGACAATAAAATCGGCGAAGAACATTTTTATACAGTAACTGGTTATGGACATGATGATATTGGAAGAGAAGCATTAGATAATGTTTTTGCACATGTATTTAAGGCGGAATCTGCAATAGTTCGCCCGCATTTTGTTTCTGGTTCTCATACAATAGCTTGTGCTTTGTTTGGTGTTTTGCGCCATGGTGATAGACTTGTTTCAATAGCAGGTGCTCCATATGATACAATGCAACAAATAATTGGATGTCGTGAGGGTTGTGATGATTTTGATACAAGTTTAATGGGGCATGGAGTCAAATATAGCGAAGTTCCATTAAAAGATGGTATTGAAGTTGATTATGAAAATATTGAAAAATATCTTTTACCTGATACAAAAATGGTTTTAATACAACGTTCTCGAGGATATTCTTTAAGAAAACCATTAAATATTGATGATATTGAAAAAATAATCAAAATTGTAAAAGCAAAAAATCCTGAAATATGTTGTTTTGTTGATAATTGTTACGGAGAATTTGTTGAAAAGAAAGAACCAGTTGAAGTTGGTGCTGATTTAATTGCAGGAAGTTTGATAAAAAATCCTGGTGGTGGAATGGTTGAAGCTGGTGGTTATATTGCAGGTAAAAAGAAATATGTAGATATGGCGGCTCGTCGTTTAACCGCTCCTGGTGTAGGTTCTGAGGGCGGTGCTATGTTTAATCAAACAAGGGTCATGCTTCAAGGATTTTTTATTGCACCAAATGTTACAATGAATGCTTTAAAAGGAGCGGTTTTGGCTGCAAAAGTTTTTGAAGATATGGGTTTTGTTTCTTTTCCATCATATAGCGCCAGAAGAACAGATTTAATTCAAACAATTCAATTTAATAACGAAAAAGAACAACAAATATTTTGTTCAATGGTACAAAAATATTCTCCTGTCGAAAGTTATTTAACCCCAATTCCAGATACTGTTCCAGGATATGATTGTAATTTATTAATGGCAGGCGGAAGTTTCATTGAGGGTTCAACCATTGAATTATCAGCAGATGGACCAACAAGAGAACCATGGGCAATATATATGCAAGGTGGATTAAGTTATTTCCATGTAAAAATTGCCTTAAAAGGAATTGTAGAAGAATTATTAACAAAATTTTAAAAAAGTAAATTATATTTTACACAAATAATCTTTTGGTATAGAATAAATTTATACAAAAAGACTAGACTTGGTGTTGTAGCAAAACTAATTATTTTTGTATTTTATATAAGTAAGTGTGTTGTTATTTTTATAAAGGAAATTGTGTATGAAAATTTCTTCATTAGGTGTTAGGAAAGTAAATGCTTTCCCAGTTTTGCCAAAAAACAATTATGCAACTAGTTTCACAGGAGCAGAGGATAAAAAGCCATCTAAGCTTAAAAAAGCCGTTCCGTATATTGTTGCAGCAAGTGGAATTGGCTTAGGTGTTGGTGCAGGTTTATTAATTGCTAATAAAAAACAAAAATTAAATTTAGCAAGAATTGCAGAAGCAGGAAAAGAAGCTTTAGGAAAAGCAAAAGAACATCTTGCTTCCGAAGATGGCGATATGACAAAAGTTTGGGCAGCTATTTTAGCTCTTGCGGGAATTTCTGGATATAATGCTGGCAAAATGTCACAAAAAGATACCCAAGATGTTATTGATAGTTTATCAAGAGGACAAGCTCCTGTTCAAACAGCAGCATATGGCGCAGCAAATCAAATTGGCAATATTAAAAATTTACAAACAAATCCAAATGTAAATAAATATGTTGATAATTTCTATGGAATAAGTTTATTGACTGCACCTCCTTCACCTGATGTTAAAGAAGTGAACTATAATGCAGCTATTAAAACAATACAAGAAATGGCACATACAAAATTAAATTCAAAAGAGTTATTACCTGTTATTGAAAAAGAAAAACCAACATTATGGTCAATTACATCTGAATTTGCTCCGATAAAAGCTGGAGGCTTAGGTGTTGTTCCTGTTGATGTTAGAAATAATGCTGTTAAATTGGGCATCGATATGCCAACATTTGTTCCAATGTATTTAACTAATGGTATTTCGGCTTTAACGCAACAAGGTGATAAAGCCACTTATAAATATAAAAATGCAACATATGATTTAGATAAAGTTGCTTCATTTAAAATGGATGTGTTTAAAAACGGAAACCCTCAAAGTGTTAATGTAGAGTTATTTTTACAAGAAGAGGGCGAAGGTGATCCAAAAAGACAACTAATTTTTGTTAAAACTGACAGATATTTTGATGGTGCAATTTATGAAGCTAATTCAAAAACAGAAGAACCAGAAAAATTTGCAGTAATGTCTAAGGCAATTTACGAATTTGCTAAATTAAAAATGGACGGTGTTAAAGCTCTTAAAGATGTTAATATTCCAAATAATGGCGCAATAGACAAAATTAACGCTCCAGATGCTTTAATCTTAAATGATTGGCAAGCAAGTCCTGTTGCTGCGTTAGCTCGATACAAAGCTCCGATGGAAAGCGTTTATGGTGAATTAAGTGAAAAAACAGCTAATGCTTTAAGAGACATGAGAATTATAACTTTGGGGCATAATGTTATGTATCAAGGTTCAACATTAAATAATAATGATGATACTCAAAGAAGAGTTACAACATCAAATATATTAAATACATTATTTGATAAATATGCTTATGATATTGTTAGAAATGCTGATTCAGGAGCAAGTGCGTCTGATCCAAAAGATAAAGGATTAAAAAATCTTGATAATGTTTTAATCATGAATCTTGAAGATCAATCACAAAACCATACAAACTTGTTAAACATGGGTATTGTTTTATCAGATTATTTCCATCCTGTTTCGCAAAACTATGCGGATGAATTAATTTCTCCTGAGCATACTGATTTATCAAATGAACTGCAATGGGCATTGGTTCAAAAATCAAAAGCTGGTAAATTAGTTGGTATTATAAATGGTAACGATTTTGAAAACTTGTGCATTCAAGCAAAGAGAGACACTATTACTAAATTAACCGGACTAAAATTCGAAGAATACGAAAAAACAGATTTGGTTGACGATATAGTTAGAGCAAGACAAAACAATAAAGTTAACATGTATCAAAACTATATTCTTCCATATACTGAATCTAGTGCAAACACATCAGAAGAAATTCAAAAGGCTAAAAAAGTAAATCCTAGATTGGAATTTGTAAAAGGTACGCAAGGAACAGAACTTCCTGTATTAACTAGACAAGAAATATTAGATACACCAATTCTAACATCAGGTGGAAGATTGGCTTCTCAAAAAGGTATGCCTGTGTTGTGTGGTGCAATAAAATTATTGTTTGAAAACTGGGAAAAAGATTTTCCAGGTAAAAATAAGCCAATATTTTATATTGCTGGCGAAGACCAAGAAGGTGGCAAACAAAGGGAAATAATAGAAACTTTCAAAGCGAAAGATTTATCCAAAGAAGATACTAATAGAGTATTGTTTGCTCATGGATTTGTTCCAATGGCCGCTATGACTGCTGGCAGTGATTTCTTTATGATGTCAAGTATGTTCGAGCCATGTGGCTTAACACAAGGTGAATCATTAGCCCTTGCAACACCTGTAATTGCTTCTGCAGTTGGCGGTATTGTTGATACAATTAATAGAGATGGTAAAACAAATGGTGTTTTAACTAAAAAAGAAAAAGTTCTTACCAAAGAAGCATTTTATGAAGCTTTGAAAGAAGGCTTAAACATATTCTTTAATGATAAAGAAAAATATAATCAAATGGTTAGAGATTCTTTATTAGAAGATTTTAGCTGGATTCAAAAAGATAAAAAAGGACCTGTATTTGATTATTTAGAAACAATTGGTATTCAATTAGAAAAATTACCAGAAATTAAAAAGTAGGGGCTTTAAGCCCTTGCTTTTTAGCAATAAATTGTAATAAAAAGTTTTTAAATAGTTAAAACTTAATTGACGTAAGATTTTTAGCATGATAGCATTGAAAATGCAAAAACAATTAACCCCAGAAGGAGGTGAAAACAATGCCAGAAGTAAGAGTTCGTGAAAACGAAAATATCGAATCAGCACTTAAAAGATTTAAAAAGAAAATACAAAAAGCAGGTATATTATCTGAAATTAAACGCAGAGAAAGATATGAAAAACCATCTGTAAAAAGAAAAAGAAAATCTGAAGCTGCTAGAAAAAGAAAAGTTTAATAGCTAAAAAAAAAGAAGACTTTTAAGAGTCTTCTTTTTTTTTAGCTATTCAAAAATAATTTTCACATGCTTTGTATAGAGGAAATAATTAAAAGTCCTTGCATGTAGTGCCTTTAGCATGTAAAATTATTTTATTAAGAATGGAGCAATGTAAATGAAAAAATTATTATTGAACATCATCACATTTATAGCTTTCGCTTTGGCTGTAACTCCTGCTATGGCAGATTGGGTTTTAGAACAAGGACCTGCAAGCTATCCTGATTTACCAAAAGACCATTGGGCTTATGAAGCTGTTACTTTTTTAACTGACAAACAAATTGTAGTTGGTTATCCAGATGGTTACTATAGACCAGATCAAAAAGTAACAAGAGGCGAATTTTCTACAATGGTAATCAAGGCATTAGGATTATATGAAAAAGATGTACCTCAAATATTTAACTATAAAGATACAAAAACACATTGGGCAGATAGAAATATCCAAGTAGCTTCTTATTATGGTTTAGTAAAAGGTTACCCAAATGATATTTTTAAACCAAATGATTTTGTAACAAGAATTGAAGCATTAACAATTGTGTTAAATGCGCTATCTCCTGAAAATATTGATTCAGAACAAGCTAAACATTTTGTATCAATTTATAGTGATTATTCAGAAATTCCTGATTGGGCATTAATTCAATCAGGTCAAGCTCAAATGCTTGGTTTAGTATATAATACACCAGGTCATGAAACTACATTAGAACCAATGCGTCATGCAACACGTGGTGAATTAGCAAGATTTATCTTTAATATGATGGAAGCTGTTAAAGTTGTTCCAAGCGATAAAATAAAAGATGAATTACCAAAAGCAAAAATTGCTGAACCAAAAAAAGCAGATGGCTTTATTTTAGATAATGTTTATTATGATGAAGAATATGCTGTAATTCCTGAAGGAACAGTTCTTCCATTAACAATTAATAAATGTATTAATACAAAAACTGCTAAAGAAGGCGAAACATTTATCGCTAGAACTCCATTTAATTTTGTTACCAGAGAAAAATATGTTGTAATTCCTATCGGTGTACAAATTGATGGTAAAGTTCATAAAGTGGAAAGACCACATAGATTTATCCAAAACGGATATATGGCTTTGACTACAACAAATATTCTTGATGATAAAGGTAATCCTGATATGAAAATTGTTGCAACTCTTGGTGAAAGAGATGCTGATATGAGAATAATCAGAAATGACCCTTATCTAACAAGAACAAGATATAACGTTGTTCGAGGTCAAAACATGTATATTCACAAAGGACAAAGAGTTAATTTCGTTCTTCTAGAACCTTTGAGAGTAAAAATCTTTGATAACAATACAGATATCTAAGAAATTTAAACCCTTCCAATCGGAAGGGTTTTTTAATATAGAATTAAAATTTTTTCCGTTTTAAAAATGCTGTAATTCCTAAAGCGAACATTCCAATAGTTAAAATATTGCTAAATTTAAAATCTCTTGATTCTTTAGTTTTTGCTTTGGGTGGTTTAGGAATAGGTTTTTTATTTTTTTCAGCCAAATATAGGGCATCTTCAACTGGCGAATTTGAAATAAATGGCGCACTTACTACACCAACATACGGTCTTGTGCTATTTTTTGTAGCATTATTCTTTTGTACTGTTGGTTTAGTTTGGCTTATTAAGTTTAAATTTGCGCTTGATAACATACTTTTATAAAAGCAGAAAAATAAAATTCTTGCTAGACCATATACACCATTTATCTAATTTTTGTTTGGTTAAAAAATAGTATAATTTTTTATATGAAAAGAATATTTTTAATTATTGCCATTTTTTTGTGTAATCAAATTCAAATTAATGCACAAATGCAAGATGTTGGTATTGCAAAATATGCAGTTTTAGAAGTTTTGGGAGATAATACACCATTAAGAGAAAAGGGCTGTGAAAAATCAAACCGAGTGACACATGTTTTTAAAGATGCAGTTTTATTTGCAGATAAACAAACAGATGATTATTTTAGAGTTGAATTAAATGAGAATAATTATGCGTGGATTAACAAAAAATTTGTTGAAGTGCAAGCTATAATTCCTGAAAAAAGATTTGATAATATTGAAAAAATTTCATTTAAAAGTGAAAAAAAATTTTATAAAACAAAAATAGAAACCCCCTCTCAAAGCGCATTTTTAATCAAAGAAGAAGGAAATAATCTTGATTTTACATTATTTGATAATAGATATGACCCAATTGAAACATCATTGGAAAAAAATGATAAATTTTTAATACCTGAAAAAATAACAAACGAATTAAATATTAAATACAATAATAAAAAGCCTCTTTTTGGATATGATGTTGAAAAATATGAAAAAGGATATATTTATACAATTAAAAAAGCTCCAAAAGTTTCTTGTAAAAGACCTCTGAAAGATATGATAGTTGTGGTTGACCCAGGGCATGGTGGAAGCGAAAAAGGGGTGGTTGCCTTTGGAATAGAAGAAAAAAAGGTTAATCTTGATATTTCTAAAAAATTAAGAAAGGAGCTTAGAAAAAAAGGCGCAACCGTTTATATGACAAGAAAAAAAGATATAAATGTTCCTTTATATGACAGACCAAAGTTTGCTAAGGAAAAAAATGCGGATATATTATTAAGTATTCATCAAAATTCCTTAGAAAATAGAGCTGAAATAACTTATAAATATGGAGTTGGAACGTATTATTATCATCCTCAATCAAAGGATTTGGCCCAAAAAATCCAAGAAAATTTAATAGTTGCCACAAATTTTCGAGATGATAAAGTAAATCATCGTTCTTTTGTTTTAACTCGTCCAACAAATCAAATTAGCGTTTTAGTTGAATGTGGTTATTTGATTAGAAAAGAAGAAGCTGATAAATTGGTAGATAAAAAGTTTCAAAAAAATATTGCAAAAGCAATAACAAAAGGTTGCGAAGAGTATTTAATAAAAAATTTTACTAATTAAAAAAGCGGTGATATCACCGCTTTAGTTTTAATTTTGGTTTTTGTGTTTTTCAGGACAATCTTCTCTGTCGGGGTTCCATCTATCAAGTCCCATTTGTTTTCTAACCAAACCAATACCAACGTGAACTCTCCATTCATCCATTTTTAATTGGGCTGCAAGAATTTTGTGGCAACCGATTGGAGGCAATGGTAATAATGGTTCGTATAGATTTTTAATTGCCATCATTTGGTCAGGTGTAATCGCTAATTTTCTTTTTGGGAATTGGATTTTTGGAAGCATCATTTTTTGTCTTACAAGATTAATTCCGAAAAATACTTTTTTTGGTTCTAGTTCGATTGCTGTTGCAATTACTTCATGTGCATCCGGATTTGGAAGCGGAAGCATTTTTTTATACATTTCTTCAATGATTGCAAGTTGTTCTTTGTTGATTAATAAAGTTTTTTGTTTAGCAGGTCTTTGTGGACGTCTGTTGTTGAAGCCACCACGCCCGCCTTGCGGTCTTTGTGGACGTCTGTTGTTGTATCCGCCATTTTGATTATCTCTTCTTTGGAAGTTGTTGCGTGGTTTATTGTATCCACCTTGATTATTTTGTGGACGATTGTTGTATCTTCTTGCATAACCTTCAGGGTTTCCTGAACCTGCGCTGTATCCACGTGAATAGTCTTGCACAACACCATTTTCATCGGTTGGAGCAACTGCTTCTGTTTTTTCGGGGTATAAGCAATCAGGACAAATTACTCTCTTTGGATTTTTTGTTTCAAATTCCTTGCCGCATTTAATGCACTTGTTCGTATACATTAGGATAATCTTTCTATTGTTTTATTATTCCCATCACTTAATGAAATTAGTTTAATAGGCAATATTTTTTAATACACTCTCATTTTAAAATTCTATTATATCTATATTTTATATAAAAATATTCTTTTGCACAAGTTTTTTCTTAATTTTAGCTTTAAATTTGATTTTTTATGAAAAATTGATAAAATTTATTATATGGCTAAAGATGGATTAATAAACTGTAAGAAATGTGGCACTTTATTTTTTAAGAATTCTGGTCGTGAAGTTTGCGAAGAATGTTTTAAAAAAGAGCTTGATATTATTGATGAAATAAGAAATTATGTAAAAAATTCTTCTAAAGAAAAGATTTCTTTAGAAGATATATCCGATAGCATCAGCATTTCTAAAAATGATTTAGAAGATTTAATTACAAGAGGAAGATTATTTACAGTTTTACCAAGATTATCCGTTAAATGTCGTTTTTGTGGTGTTGAGCTAGAGGATGATGAAAAAACTGGTTTTACTTGCAAAAAATGCCTTTTAAGATTTTCTCCAAAAGTAAATGAATTAGAAAAAAAAGGTTTGAGTGTCAGAAAATATGAAGAAGAAGCAAGGAATTTAAATAGAAGATTAAGAGGTGGAATAAATACCGCAGATAATCAGACCAGATATGGTTTTATACAAAATTATGATCTATAAAAAACCGAGGGTTAACCCTCGGTTTTTACATGACGAAATTATTGCCGTACTTTAAAGAACCTGTCAGATAGCATTCTTTCATAGTCGATCGCAAATTCCTATAGACCTTTTGCTTATCACCTTTAGCTGACTGCTCAATGCCTGCAACAGACGAGCTGTATTGACTTGCAATTAGTTTCGAGTTTATATTTAAATCCAAATTTATTAATTTGGAGGCTGTCATACTATCAATTGCTGTAGCCATTTGATACCCTTTTTGATGTCTTACATATAAATAAAAACATTTTAGAAACGAGTATATCAAAATTATATAAATTTGTTACAAAACTTTATAATTAATATAAATCAAATTGATTAAGTTCGATTGTTCTTAAGCTATGTCTTAAATTTTCGTCTTCACTTTTTATGTATAATTTGATGTAGTTTTTTGTAACTGCGCTATAAAGACCTGTCTTTGCTGATTTTTTTTCAATTAATATTTCTTGTGTTGTGTTTTTATTTTTTTCTAAAAATTCTTTGTGGAGAATTTCTGATAGTTCAAGGATTTTTTTTGTTCTTTTTGTTTTAATTTCATCTTTAATTTGCTCCATATAAAAAGCAGGAGTCTTTTCTCTTTTTGAATATGGAAAACAATGTATTGAAGAGAGTTTTGCTTTTTTTAGATTTTGATATGTTTCTTGAAAATCTTCTTCAGTTTCTTGCGGAAAACCAACAATTATATCGCAACCTAGATATGGCAGATTGAATTTTTTGTGTAATTTTTCTATTACATCAAGAGCTTCTTGCGCACTATATTTTCTATTCATGTTGTTTAGAGTTTTATCACATAATGATTGAAGAGATAAATGAAAATGTGGACAGAATTTTTTAGAATTTGATAAAAATTCTATTATTTCATCATCTAATTCGTTAATATATAAAGAACCTAGCCTATATCTTGGGATATTTGTTTTTTCAATTTCTTTTAATAAATCCAGAAGAGTTTTATTAAATTCTAATCCCCATTGTCCTATATGAATTCCTGTTAGAACAATTTCTTTTATATTTTGTTTTTCAACAAGTCTAATTTGTTCCAAAACATTTTCTATACTATTTGAGCGAGAATTTCCTCTCGCATATGGAATAATGCAATATGAGCATCTATTATTGCATCCATCTTGGATTTTTATACTTACTCTTGTTGTGTTTGGTTTTTTTAAGAATTTATTTTCAAATTCTTTTACTTCAAAAATATCTTTTACGTAGAAACTTTTTTCTTGAAAAATATTTTGGATATATTTTTCAATATTCATTTTTTCGCTGTTGCCTAAAACCAAGTCAATATCAGAATAATCGAAATTTTCATGTTGTTTATAGGTTTGAGCATTGCAGCCCGTTAAAACAGTTTTTATTTCCGGTTTTAATCTTTTTGCTTGTTTTAATAAATAATTAACTTGAGAATCGCTATGAGAAGTTACTGAGCAAGAATTTAATATATAAATATCTGCTTCTTTTAAAGTTTTTGCTTTTATATATCCTAAGGACAATAATTCATTTTCAATTATTTGTCCTTCGAGCTGATTTTGTTTGCATCCTAGTGATTTTAAGTAAAAGCTTTTCATATTGCGATTTTAGCATGAAATAATTATCTCGTCATTTTGAGTTATTTAAAAGTCTTATCCCCTTTTTAAATTATTTAAGCTTCCCATATCTTTTAAATGCTTGACATTTATATTAAAATACTCAAATGGACAAAAAATTTAATTTAAGTTTTAAGAAAAATAGTGTTGAAAAATTACTTTTGAATTTGGACCAAAATCCATATTCTCAAAAAAATAAAGATTTTAGATATACATTATCGTTAATATATGAATTAATTGAAGAAGAGTTTGCTGATACATTTGATACAAAAAATCCAATTTTAAGACAAACAGAAATTTGTCTAGATAACAATTCAAATGATGTAAGTATTTTTATAACGCCTCCGTATGGTTTTGATTATTATCTAAAACAAAAAGGTTCCCTATATCGTTTGCGCCCTGAATATAGGGGAAGTCAATACGGCTATAAAATTAACCTTAATATGTTTTTTGAATATTTTACAGGTGTTGATGAAAATTTAGATTTAACAGATTGTTCTGATAGTTATATTTTTTATTTTAATTTGGTTCAATTTGTTAAAAAAACAGTTGAAAAACTTCATTTTATTCCTGCTGTTAATTTTAAAAAAGATACTTTTTCAATTTTTTATGAACCATACTTTCAAAACAAAGATTTTCTAAAAGCTTATTCTGAAATTATCGAAAATAATATTTTAGATTCGCAAACAACAAAAAAATTAATTGAAAAATATTTAAATTATCTTATTTTTACGTTCTTAAATGTTAAACATTATAGATTTAAAGACCTTAAAGCTGCGCCTTATTTGGTTAAAAATGCAATTCAAAAAAGAATGTTTAAAGGTAACGACTTAGCTTCTGATATTCAAACTTGGTTTGATGAAATGAGTTTGGGAAGTTACGAAATTATTCCTGTATTTAATATTGAAAAAATAACAGATGAAAAATTTTTATTGAAAATATTAGCGAAAAATAAAGCTGAAAATAAGATAATTAATCTTGAAGATTTAACTGATGAAGAAAAGATTTTAATTGAAAAACAGATAAATTGGGCTACAAAATACATTGAAGACTTAGAAGATGTTACTATGGAGCTTGATTTATCAGGTGTTTATAAATTAATAACTCAAATAACATATTATTTATCTCAAGCTGGCATGGAGGTTAATCTTCCTGAAGGATTAAATAATGTCATTATCCCAAGGGCTTCTATAAATGCAAAAATTAAAGCAAAAAGGTTGGAAGAATTAAAAGAACTTCTTGCAAATCCTACAGGTTCAACAATTTCATTAGATGAAATAATGAACTTTAAAATTGAAATTGCACTTGGTGATAATGAAAAAATTTCTGCCGATGAATTTAGAGAACTTGCAAAAAATTCTCAAGGTTTAATTAAATATAAAGATAGATATATTTTAATTGATAAAGAAGAAACTGATAAACTTCTTGCTCGTCTTGAAAAAGCACCAAATCTTAATGTTAATAAAATGCAATTATTGCATAATGCGTTATCTGGTAAAATTGATGAATACGATTTTGACTATGATGAAGCATTTGCAAGAGTTATTTCGGATTTTACCAAAATTGAAGAAATTACATTACCAAAAGATTTATGCGGAACACTTCGTGCATATCAAGAAATTGGTTTTAGATGGTTATACACAAATATCAATAAAGGTTTTGGCTGTTGTATAGCAGATGATATGGGTCTTGGTAAAACAATTCAAGTTATAAGTTTAATATTAAAATTAAAAGAAGAAAATAAATTGAAACAACCTGTTTTAGTTGTTTGTCCAACAACGTTAATGGGTAACTGGAAACGTGAATTAGCAACGTTTTCTCCAAGTTTAAAAACTTTAATTTATCATGGTTTTAATCGTGAATTTTCAACTGATTGCGATGTAATTTTAACAACTTATGCAATATTAAGAATTGATCTTGAAAAATTCCAAAAAAATAATTGGGATTTATTGGTTATTGACGAAGCTCAAAATATTAAAAATCCATCAACAAGCCAAACACAAGCGATTAAAGCAATTAAAGCTCAAATGAAAGTTGCAATGACAGGTACTCCTGTTGAAAATAGATTGTCTGAATTATGGTCTATTTTTGATTTTATAAATAAAGGTTATCTTGGCTCATTAGTTGATTTTTCTAAGAATTATTCAATTCCAATTGAAAGATTTAAAGAATTAACTCGTGCGCAAAAACTTAAAAAAGCAATTAGCCCATTTATGTTAAGACGTTTGAAAACTGACAAAACAATTATTTCTGATTTACCTGAAAAAATTGTTTTAGATGATTACTGTTATTTAACAAAACCTCAAATTGCTCTGTATGAAAGAATTTTGAAAGAATCTATGGAAAATATTTCAAAATCTGAATCAAGAATGAATAGAAGAGGTGCAATTTTCAAATTAATAACCAATTTGAAACAAGTTTGTAATCACCCATATCATTATTTAAAACATGGCGATATGTCTGCTGCGGCGTCTGGTAAAACTCAAAAATTAATCGATATTTTACATAATATTGTTGAAAATGATGAAAAAGTTCTTGTATTTACTCAATATAAAGAAATGGGAACAATATTAGAAAATATTATTGCAGAAGAATTTAATCAAAATCCTTTATTTTTCCATGGAAGTTTAAATGTTAAACAAAGGGAAGAATTAATTAAAAAATTCCAAGAAGATATTCAAGAAAAAATAATGATATTATCACTAAAAGCCGGGGGCTTAGGTTTAAACCTTACAAGTGCATCGAATGTAATTCATTATGACTTATGGTGGAACCCTGCTGTTGAAGATCAAGCAACAGATAGAACCTATCGTATTGGACAAGATAAAAATGTTATGATACATAGATTTATAACTTTATCAACATTTGAAGAAAAAATTGATAAAATTATCAAAGATAAAAGAGAACTTGCAAATGCGGCAGTGTTTGAGGGTGAAAAAATGATAACTGAATTATCTGATGATGAAATTTATGAAATTTTCTCTTTGGCTTAATGAAATTTAAAAATATGGAAAAAGCGCATGTGGGCAATTGGTGTACATTTTACACAATATATTAAATTTTGTTAAAAATACATGTAAAAATAGTAAAAATTTCCCCTTGCAGGTTTTTTTGATATAGTGTATATTTGTTTTTGCAAGTAAAAAAAGTAGTATCCAAATATAAGGGGGAATATGAATTGGCAGTAATGACACCTATCACTAACGTAATCAGTGAACAAAAGCAACAATACCTTGGCAGACACATACTAGCAGAATTTTTTGAATGTGATTCAAATGTTTTAAATAATCCTGAATTGGTTGAAAAATATATGTTGGAAGCGGCTCTTGAATGTGGAGCTACAATCGTTAATAAATGCTTCCATTTGTTTGCACCACATGGTGTTTCAGGGGTTGTTATTATTTCCGAAAGTCATTTAGCTATTCATACTTGGCCAGAATTTGGTTATGCTGCAGTTGATTTATTTACTTGTGGCGAACAATGCGATCCAAAAGTTTCGTATGAATTTTTGAAAAGAAAATTTAATTCTAAAAATACAAAATATTCTCAATTAAATCGTGGTTTAATGGATTTTGATTCTCACGTTGAACACAAATCTTTTGCACTTTCAGAACAATTCTAGTTTTTCTGATAAAATTAGAATATGCAAGAATTTGTTATTCGACAAATGGAACATAAGGACATTGATGATATTCTTCAAATAGAAGAACTATCTTATGGTGCCCATCATTGGTCCAGAGATTCTTTTTTAATAGAATTGAATAATAAAATATCTTCTTACAAATGCATTTTGAATTCAGAAAATAAATGTGTTGGGTATATGGGAATATGGAAAATTATTGATGAAGCCCATGTAACAAATTTATCTATACATCCTGATTGGAGAAATAAAAAGCTTGCGCAAAGATTGCTTTTGGCATCTTTGGATGAATGTTATCGAGAAAAAATTAAATATATAACTCTAGAGGTTAGAGTTTCAAATCAAAAAGCAATAAATTTATACGAAAAATTTGGATTTAAATCTCTTGGCTTGAGAAAAAAATATTATCAAGACAATAATGAAGATGCTTTGATAATGTGGAGTGAAAATATTTTTGATAAAAAATACAAAGAGTTATATGATAGAATTAAAAGAGATTTATAGAGAAAAATATGACAATAATAAATAAAAGATACAAAGATATATTTGAACAATATATTCATAAAGGAGAGCCAACTCCTCTTAGCATAGGAACTTTAGTTGTCTGTGCTTTTTGCATTCTTTTATTAATTATTTCTACTTTTACGCAATTATCAATTTCTCACCCTTGGTTTCAATATGTTTCAGGCGAAGGATTTAGCTCTATTATAAAAAATATGACATATAATCCACAAATCCCTGTTATGTTATTTATAATCTATCTTTTGGGTAGAAATTATTCTTTATTCACATTTATAATTTATCTTATAGTTGGTTTTTTTGTATGGCCAATTTTTGTATTTGGCAATGGACTTGGTTTTGTTGGCAATTATTTATTTGGCTATTCTTTAGGATTTATATTGGCGGCATTTTTGATAGGCTATATTTTAAATAAAAATTTAGGCATAAAAATGCGTTTATTGGCTTCTTTAGCTGGAGTTTTATCAATACATGTTTGCGGTTTTATTTATTGCATAATTTTAGCGATATTTGGCAAGCTTGATTTTGGCTTAATTGGTCCTATTTTTAAAATAATTACATTATCAAAAATTTTATACGATGTTTTATTTGCGACAATAATTTATCTTGTTGCGCCATATATTAAAAATATTTTTTGGGTTTGTATGAAACCAAAAGCGGAAAACAAAAAGAAATTAAAATATTCCCGCAAAAGACACCAAGTAGTCAGTGATAACGTTAATTAGCATTGGAAGAATTACAATTAAAATAAATGCGCCCATAACTGGTTTGAATAAGAAGCTCAATGTAAAAACGTTTACTTGTGGTGCGGTTTTTGATATTATCCCTAAAATTATGTCTTGCGCTAATGTTGCAAGAAGTATTGGTCCTGCTATATGTAATCCCATAAATAAAACATTCGCTGTTATATCGCTTAGATATTGAACATTTATAATTTTTTCAAAATGAAAATTTACCATATACATTGGAAAAAGTTCAAAACTTTTTATTAATGCGTTAAAAAGCCAATAAACTCCGCCTGAATACATAAAAATTAATAGTGCTAAAACTGAAAAAAAGTTTGCCATAACACTGACTTGCGATTTTGTGCTTGGGTCCATAACCATTGCGGATGATAAACCCATTTGAGTGTTTATCATATCTCCGCCTGCTAGAATTGCCGCCAAAACGCAATTTGCAACAAATCCAATGATAACTCCAAACATGAAATTTAAAAACATACAAAGATAAACAGGAGTGCCATCAGGAGGAGGGGTTGGTTTTATAACTCCAACCAAAATAACAGTTGTTATTATAGCAAAAGAAATTTTTACCATTGCAGGAATTTCGCTTTTTGATAATACAGGCGCCAAGCGCATCATACCAACTAAGCGCAAAAATATCATAATGCCTGAACCTAGAGCATTATTTAATTCAGGAAAATAAAGAGCAAATTGTTTTAATAATTCATCCAATTTGTTTTTCCTTAATTACCTTTTTGTATTTTCATTCTTTCTAAGAAATTAGGCGCAACGGAAGTTGTTTGTTTTGCATTTATATAAATTTGTCTATCTGTTGCTTTTTTATCCCAAGGAATTTTTCCTTGATTGATTAATGCTTTATTCATTGAAGAATTTGTATTAATTTTATCTTGCATTTCAGCAGAAAACGGACGAGTATATTTATAATAATCGCTTGGTAAAACAAAACTATCATTTTTTGTTACAACATTAAAGGCAATATTTGTTCCTTCAAAAAGAAAGTTAGATAAAATTTTCATAAAATATCCGCCTAAAATAACAATTGTTAAAAAAACTAAAACGATTTTAGGAGCTGCTGCAATTGTTTGTTCTTGAACTTGTGTAACTGCTTGTAAAATACCAACTACTAAACCAACAGCAGCTGCCACAAGTACGCAAGGCAAGCTTATTGCAAGCATTACCATAAAACCTTTTGCCATGTATTCTACTAAAACTTCCATTAATTAAAGCTCTCCACAAGTCCTTTAACAATTAAACTCCAACCATCAACCGCAATAAAAATGAGCAGTTTAAATGGGGTTGAAACAATTTGTGGCGATAACATAAACATCCCTAATGCCAGCAATATGTTTGCAACTACTAAATCTAAAACAATAAAAGGAACATATATTATAAAGCCAACTTCAAATGCAGTTTTTAATTCAGAAACAATATATGCAGGCGCAACTTCCCAGATAGTTAATTCTTCTGGGGTTTGCGGTGCTGTTTTTCTCGTTTTTTCAACAAAAAATGCTAAATCGCTTTGACGAGTTTGTTTAAGCATATATTCTTTTAAAGGCTTGGAACTTGCATTAATAGCCTCTATAACATTTTTATTTTTTTGATATGGGATTTGATATTCTTTATACATGTTATCAAATACGGGTGCCATTGTGTAAATGGTTAATATTAAAGATAAACCAATCAATGTAATTGCAGGCGGAACGGAGTTTGTTCCCATTGCTGTTTTTAACATTGAAAATACAACTGTGAATCTTAAAAAGGGGGTCATTGAAACGAAAATGAACGGCAATAGGGAAAAAGCCGCCATTGTTATCAAAAGTTGTATTACAGGATTTATATCTTTTAATAAATTATCCATTAAAATTTGCTCCCAGCGCCTGTTGTGGTTACTTCATTTAAATCTTTTAAAAGAGATTGAATCATTTCACGTCTTGAAGTGTTTTCGTGTTTTTGTTGATACATATTTAATTTTTCAACAGGACTTAACTCAGGTTTTTCTATTGGGTTTTGTGAGTATAAGTCTTTGAATTGTTTATTTATTTTTTCAAGTCTTAAATCTTGCCATTCTTGAGGAGTTAAGTCTTCTTCTTTTTTAGCATTCATTTGTGGAATTATTGTATTTAAAATTTCCTGAGTGTGCTCTTTTGCTTTTTTGTTTGCTTTTTGGCTTTGTTGATTTTCATCGAAATTTAATTTTGATAAAAATGTTGTATGTTCGGCGCCTGATGCAATTAAAAATTTTTCATTTTTAATTTTTACTACCATTAATGTTTTTTTGGGTCCAATTGCAATGCTATCAAGTATTTTAATCATTCCTTTATTTTCACTTTGTGTGTTTAACATTGTTTTTTTATAAACAACGAAACCAACGAGTAATACTCCAACCATTGCTAATGTATAAAATATAAATGCTGTGAAATAAGTTAACATGTTTTTTCCTTTTTATTTTTCAAAATCTGAGTAGTCGAATTCTTCTTCTTGATTAGTTGCCTGAGGCTGTGGCTGCGGTTTTGCTGCAGGTTTAGGGGGCGGTGGCGCTTGTTGTGGTTTTGGCGCTGGTTGCGGCTGCGGTTTTGCTGCAGGTTTAGGAGCAGCTGTTGCTTGTTTTGTGTTATTATTCAAAACTTCATTCAATCGAACTGCATATCTATCATTTATGATGATTAATTCACCTCTTGCGACTTTTTTATTTTCTACATAAAGAGATATTTCATTATCGAAAACAGAGCCTAAATCAACAATTTGTCCTTGTGTGATTTGTTTTAATTCTCCAATAGTCATTTTGACTTTTTCAAATTCGGCGCTAATTTCAATTTGTATATCATCCCATAGATTTTTTTCCATTGTTACCTCGTTGTCTATGTTTTCAATATAACTTTCTTTTTCTTCGTCATCTAATTCTATTATTAAAGATGGATTTACTTTAACGTTGAATTTCTTCTCTAAATCTCCAGAAATAAGAGTTAGTTTAGTTGCGTCGCTATCTTCTAGCAATACAATGTCATCTTCTGATAGATTTTTCAAATCTTCCAATGTAATTTTAGAGCTTCCTGCTTTAATTCTCACAGTTGTTGCGCTTGTAATAAAATCTTCATCTTTAAATGAAACAACTTTTTTTAATTCTTTTAATTCAACTCTGTCTTGAGGAATAGAAAGCATTAAATGCGCGCTTTGTCCATCTTTTAACATTAGCATTAATAAAATGTTGTAATTTTTTTCGCTAGTTGTTGATAGTTTTAAATTTTTTGGAGGGATTAAAATATCATTTATTTTTTTATATAAAAATTCACAATAACTATTTAAAATCTTAACTTCTAATGGGGTTAGGGAAGAAAGTTTAAATATTTTTGTTTTACTTTTCAGGGATGCTTCTAAAAACTCTTCTATAAAAATTTTATCTAGTCTGATTACAACAGGAAGATGCCCTTCAACTTTGATTTGGCTTGAAAAGAAGTCAAAATTTTGTATTAAAATCTCTTGTCTAATTTCTCTAAAATCATTAATTGCCTGAAAAGATATTTGGGTTTCTTGTTCCCAATATTTTTCAGTTGCACTTTTAACAACATCCAACAATTGCTTGCTAAATGCAGTTAAATTTAAATTATTAAAAATATTTTTATGTTTAATGGACATTAAACTTCCGATTTTTTGATATAAATCCCCACAGTTATTATATAATTTTATTTTTTGGTAAGGCAATTTATTAAAAAAATGTAATGTTTTAAAAAGGCGCCTTTTGGCGCCTTTTGTATCTTATCTTGATTCTCTTCTTGCGTGTCCTCTTGTAAGAGGTGCGTGGTTTGTATATTTTTTAACTCGTTTTGATTTTTGTTTTTTAGGTTTTGGTTGAACCTCGTTTTTTATTTCTTCTTTTGCTTCTTCAACTTCTTCGATTTTAATATATTCTTCTTTAGGTTGAATGCTCGTATTATTTTCTATTGCTTCTTGAAGAGCTTGTGAATTTTGACCTTCGATTAAAGGGGCATAATTTTTATTGTTGTATAAATCTTCAAGACGTTTTTTTGTTTCTTTAAAAAGATATTCTTGTTGAGTTTTGTCAAAATTAAATTTGCTTATTGTTTGCATAATTTCTTCATCAGTTGGCATAGAAGTAATATTCACCATTTGCATGGGATTATTTGCTTCTTGGTTTGCAAAAATTGTGCCAGAAAATAAAATTATTGAAAATAATGAATATAAAAGTTTCTTTTTCATAGTAATCTCCTTTTTTATTATATTAGCATATAAAATGGCAAAATTTTAAATAAATAATTTTTATACTAAAATACTTTTATGACTTTTTTAAAAGAATTAAAAAATGTTTGTCCAAATGGTTTTCTTTCAAAAAAAGAAGATTTATTTGTATACGCACATGATACTTCTCAAAATCCAGAAAAAATAATTTTGCCTCTTGCTGTTGTTTTTCCAAAAAACACACAAGAAGTTTCTGATATTGCAAAAATATGCTCTAAATATGGAATTTCTATAATACCAAGAGCACAAGGTACAAACCATTGTGGTGCAACTAGACCAAGTGAAAATTCTATTGTTATACATTTTTCAAAAATGAATAACATAATAAAAATTGATAAAGAAAATTTAATTGCAATTGTTGAACCAAATGTTGTGATTGGGGATTTAAATAAAGAATTAGATAAATTAAATTTATTTTTTCCACCAGACCCATCAAATCTGGCAGTTTCAACAATAGGCGGGGCAATTGCCTTATGCGCAGGTGGTCCTAGAACATTTAAATATGGCAATACAAAAGATTATATTATTAATTTAGAAGTTGTATTGTCTAATGGTGAAATTATTGAAACATCAAAAAATATTGCAAAAAATGTGACAGGATATAATTTAACAAGTCTTTTTGTTGGTTCAGAAGGAACATTAGGCTTGATTACAAAAGCAACTTTAAAATTAATTCCAAAGCCTCAAACAAGATTATTAACTTTATGCTATTTTGATAATTTGATTGATGCAACAAAATGTGTCAATAATATTATTAATTCTGGTTTTATGCCATCAACAATAGATTTGCTTGATAAAACAACAATTCAAACAATAGAAAAATTTAACCCTTGTAATTTATTAATAGATAAAGAAGCGGTTTTGTTAATTGAATTGGATGGTTTTAAGCAATGTGTTTTAGAAGAATTGAAAATCTTAGAAAGTATTTTAAAAGATTCAAATGCCTCTAAAATAATACAAGCAAAAAATGATGAAGAAAATGAAAATATTTGGAAAACAAGAAGAAGTGCTTTTTCTGCATTGACACAATTGAAGCCAAATGTAATAACAGAAGATATTGTTGTGCCAAAATCTAAAATTGTCGATTTTGTATATAAAATACAAGAATTATCAAAAAAATACAATATAATTGCAGCAACAATGGGACATGCTGGGGATGGCAATATTCATCCTAATTTTGCATTGGATTTAAATAATAAAGCTGAAAAAGAAAATTTTGAAAAATTAAAGGACGAATTATTTTATTATGCAATTTCAATCGGAGCAACTTTATCGGGCGAACATGGAATTGGTACGCAAAAGAAAAAATATTTAGAGGATGTTTTAAATAAAAATGCTCATAATAAAATGAAAGAAATTAAAAAAATATTTGATTCAAAAAATATTTTAAACCCTGGTAAAAGCATATGATTAGTAAATTAAAAGAATATAAAGAAATAATTTTAAATTTAATAAAATTATCTTTGCCTATTTTAGGTGGAAATCTTGCGCATATTCTTATTAGTTTTTCTGATAATGCAGTTGCGGGAAGATATTCGACCCTTGCTCTTGGTGCAATTAGCGTAGCTTCTGCTATTGTTATGACAATTACGATAGCTGCAGTTGGTATTATGTTGGGTGTTAGCCCTGTAATTTCAAATATGAGGGGTAAAAAATTACCTGCAAAAAAATTTTTTAAAACAACAATTTTATTATCAATTTTAGTTTCAATTCCTTTCTTTTTAATTTTGGAAATACTTTTATCAAAAATTGATTTAATAGGTTTAAGTCCTGATTTAATACAACCCGTCAAGGAATATATTGCAATATGCTCGTGGAGTGTTTTTCCATCAGTTGTATTTGTTGCTATAAAAGAATTTTTACAAGCATATGAAAAGGTTGTTTTTGCTAATCTTTTGATGCTTTTGATGGTAGTTTTAAATATTGTTTTAAATATTGTTTTAACTTTCGGGATTGATTTTTCATTTATTCATATTGAAGCAATGGGGGTTATTGGGCTTTCAATTGCAACATTAGCATCTAAAACAATAGTTATGGTGCTTATGTTTTTATATACTTTGCCTTTATTTAAAGGTGGCGCTGAAAATAAAAAATATTATATAAAAGATTTATTGAAAACAGGCATGCCTATAAGCGTTGCGATATTTTTTGAGTTTTTGGGATTTAATTTAACTGCAATTTTGATTGGAAAATTTTCTGCTTTATTTGCTGCGGTTCATAATATTATTCTTTGTATTGCTAATTTTACTTTTATGATTGTTTTATCTGTTTCAAATGCAACAAGTATTAAAATAGGATTTTTTAATGGTAAAAAAGATAAAGAAAATATTATAAAATATTCTTTGGCTAATTTATTTTTAGCGATTTTAGTTTGTTTATTAACTTTTACAATATTAATGTTTTTCTCGGATGAAATTATTTCTATATTTTCTCGAGATATCGAAGTTATAAATTTATCTAAAAAAATATTAGTTATTGCAATGTGCTTTTTATTTTTTGATGGTATTCAAGGCGCATGTGTTGGTATATTAAAAGGTTTGAAAGATACAAAAATTATTATGTATACTATGATTTGCGCTTATTTATTAGTTGCAATTCCTTTTGGATGTTATTTAGCATATTGTCATAATTTGGTTTTAGAAGGCTTTTGGATTGGTTTAGCGTTAGCTTTGTTTTTAGTTGCCTTGATTACATCTATAAAAGTTATTGTTAATATAAAAAGAATCAAATAGCTTTGTTGCAAAAAATAAAATGAAGAGTTAAAATATTAAGAAATGTATTTTGATGGTGGAAAAATTTTTCGAAAAACTAGCAAAAAATTTTTTTGACATGTTTTATACAGGAGATAAGTAATTTTATAAACAGATTTCAAGATACAAAACTTTATTCACAAGTGGAGAGTAATTAATGAATAACGATGTGGTTCGCCTGAATCTTGGCGCCAAAAGTGCGAATAATGTTTCAAGTAATGCAATAAAAGCATCAGCACTTTTAAAGACCCAAGAAAATGATGACGCAAAATCCATGAAAGATTCTATGGAATTTTTAAAATCCATGGGATGTGCCCAAGTGAATATGGATAATTTATCTTCTCAAAAATCAGTGAGGTTTGCTATGGAAAAATTTTTACAAAATCCAGAATTGATACAAGAACATGTTGAGTTTTGTGATTCGCTCGTTGCAAGCGGATATTGTCTAGAAGAAGCGATAGAAAAAAGCGACATGGTTTTTGGTGCATTGAAAAACAAAAATATGTATAGCTAAAAAGGAAAAAAGATGGAAGTATTAACAAAGAATTTAAAAGTTTTAAATCACCCTATTATTAGTCATAACTTAGCTATAATTAGAGATAAAAATACGGATTGTGAAAAATTCAAAAATGCTTTAAAAAGAATTACATATGCACTTTTATATGAGTCTACATTAGATTTACCAATGGTTAAAAAAACAGTTGAAACTCCTTTAATGGAAACAACTTGTGAAGTGTTTGATGAAAACGCTCAATTTATTATTGCTCCAATATTAAGAGCAGGAATGATTTTTTGCGAAATAGCACAAGAATTGCTTCCTTTTGCTAATGTTCATCATATTGGAATGTATAGAGATGAAGAAACATTAGAACCTGTTTGGTATTATGATAAAAGAAAAGAAATTAAAGAAGATAAAAATAAAGTTTTTGTTCTGATTTTGGATCCAATGCTTGCAACTGGAAATAGCGCAATTGATACAATTAAAAACTTTATTTCAAAAGGCGTAAAAGAAGAAAATATTATTTTTATGAGCTTAATCTCTTCTCCTGAGGGAGTTAAAAAAGTTAGCGAAAAATACAGAGATGTAAAAATAATCACAGCATCTTTAGATGAAAGATTGAATTCAAAAGGCTATATCATGCCTGGTCTTGGTGATGCTGGGGATAGAATTTACAATACTCTTGATTAATTCTTTTCTTTAGAGTTAATTTCCGCTATAATTAAGAGTATGAAATTTGCAATAAGAGTTATTAAAAATCAGTTTCACCCTTTAAAAGTTGCACAAAATGCAAATATTAAACATGGGCAATATGTTCTTGTTAAAACAGAAAAAGGGGAAGAAGTTTTTCAAGTTTTTCTTGTTAATTCAGAAATTCAAAGATTGTGGGAAAAACATAAACCTGAACCATTATCTGTTGTTCGTATTATGACTGATGAAGATATGGCTGTTTACGAAGAACAAAAGAAACTTGAAGTACAAGCTTTTTATAAATGTCGTGATTTAGCTATGAAACGCAATCTTGTTATGAAATTTAGCCAAGCAAGATATACATTCGATAGAAAGAAAATAACTTTTTATTATACAGCTCCTGAAAGAGTTGATTTTAGAGAACTTTTAAAAGATTTAACTCAAGAATTTAAAAGAGTTAGGATTGATTTAAGACATATTGGCGTTCGTGATGAAACTTCAATATTACAAGGACAAGGAATTTGCGGACAAGATTATTGTTGTTGCAAATTTTTGAAAAAATTTGAACAGGTTAATACAAAACTAGCAAAAGATCAAGGTATTCCAATTACTCCAGGAAAAATCACAGGTGCATGTGGAAGATTATTATGCTGTTTAAATTATGAATATAAAAATTATCTTGATGTAGCCCGCACTCTTCCTCCTGTTGGCTCTGGTGTAATGACACCAGATGGTGTTGGAAAAGTCTTTATGGTTAATTTTCTGAAAAAGACAGTTAGCGCTAAACTTGAAGATGGAAAAATTAAAGAATACAAAAAATGCGAAATCGAAATGATTGATGGCGAAGTTAATATCGATATTGATATTAGCAATAATTTAAATTATCAAGAAGATGAAGCTGTTGATATTAAAGCTCTTGAAGATTATAAAAATTCTTCAACTGGAAATATATAAGGATGAAAATGGAAAATAATATAACAAGTGAAAAATTTGCATCGGTTATAGCAAGAATTTTAGACGATAATAAAGCGCAAGATATAGTTATTTTAAATGTTTCAAATGTATGCTCTTTATCTGATTATTTTATTATTGCGACTGGTAATTCTACTCCACAGGTTCGTGGCTTGACAGAAACAATTAGAAAAAAAGTGAAAGATATATTCAAAAGATTGCCAATTGGATTAGAAACAGAAAAACAAAACAGTTGGAATTTATTAGATTATGGCGAAGTTGTTGTTCATATTATGCACACAACACAAAGAGAAACATATAAAATTGAAAAATTCTGGTCACATGCACTAACTCTTGATAGAGAAACTTGGGAAGAAAATTCAAAAGAATATTCAATTTACGAATAATTTTTTAATTTTTGAATTGCGTTATAAACATCATCCACAGTTGGATAATTTGTGCATAAATTCGTTCCTTTAGGGCATTTTTTCCTATGACATGGTGCACAATAATCCTTAGCGGAAACAGAAATATATTTTTCTCCAACAGGCGCATATAAAGTGTCTGGAGTTGCGCAGAATATGGAAACTATTTTTGGATTTTGAACACCCCAAGCAAGATGTGTTGTACCTGAATCCATAGAAAGTACCATATCCATTCTTGATAATAATTCTCTTAATTCTTCAAGATTTGTTTTCCCTGCAAAATTTGGGAATTTATCTTGCGAAATATAAGAAATTAATTCTTTATCTGATTCCATTCCTGTGAATATAATTGAAAAATCATTGTCTTGCGACAATTTTTCTATTAATTTTTTCCAATTATCTTTGTTCCAATGTTTTGTAACCCAAGTTGTTGCTGGTGCAATTAACATTAAAGGTTTTGATTTATCAATATCTTTTAGTAATTCATTTATTTTCTCTTTAGTTTCTGGGCTTGTTTCAGGCAAGCTCATTTTAATTTTTTCTGTGTTTAGACCTAAATATTGAGCATATTTTAAATAGCTTATTGTGGCATGGGGAAAATTGCCAATTCTTGTTTTTGGAATAATTTCATTTCCACCAAGAATTGCTCCTTCTCTTGCATTTTTTGCAACAATTCTTCTTTTTGCACCACAAAATAACATCCAAACTAAACTTTTTAGGATTAATTGAATATCAAGAGCTATATCAAATTTTTCTTTTCTGATTTCTTTGATTATTGATAAATATTCTAAAAAGTTTTTAAATGGAGTTTTATTTTTCTTCCATTTTTCGATAGGCGCTAAAATAACTTTATCCACGCAAGGATTGTTTTTAACAAGACTATAACCTTTTTCGGATACAAGCCAAGTTACTTCATAGCCGTTTTCTTTTAAACAGTTAGCAAGTGGAATTGTAAAGATAACATCTCCCATTGCACTTAATCGAATTATTAAAACCTTTTGTTTTTTCATTATTTTAGTGTTTCTATTGCGTGTTTAATGTCTTGTGAATTATAAATATAGCTTCCTGCAACTAGGGAGTTTGCTCCTAATTTTGTACAGATTTTTCCTGTTGTTTCATTTATTCCGCCATCAATTTGAATAATTAGATTTTCATTTTTGGAATATTTTTTTACGAGTGGAATTTTTTCTGTACAATCTTGCATGAATTTTTGTCCGCCAAAACCAGGTTCAACAGTCATTATTAAAACCATATCAACTAAATTTATATAACTTTTTATTTCGTCCGCTTGAGTTTTTGGTTTAATTGAAATACCAACCTTTTTTCCTCTAGATTTAATTTTTTCAATTGTTTCAAGAGTTTTTTCTTTTGTTGCTTCATAATGAAATGTTATTAAATCAGCACCAGCGTCAATAAATGCATCAACATATTTAATGGGATTTTCAATCATTAAATGCGTGTCTAAAAATAAACTTGTTATTTTTCTAATTGATTTAACAACAGGGACGCCAATTGAAATATTTGGAACAAAATGACCATCCATAACATCAATGTGAAGCCAGGGAACATATGGTTCAACTTTTTTTATGTCTGTTTTTAAATCTGCGAAATCAGCAGATAAAATAGAGGGTGATATTATTGTTTGCATTTTTCCTCGTTTTCTATTAAACCAAGCTCTAAAATAGCATTATAAGCAGCACTTATTTGCGCTTGCTTGATTGATTTTGCATTTCCTTTTCCTATAATTTGGTTTTGGTATTCAACTTCGACATAAAAAGTTTTGTCGTGTTCTTTGCCTTCTTCTTTTATCAAAATATAGTTTGGAAGCTTTTTATCAATACTTTGAGTATATTCTTGCAAAATTGCTTTTGGATTTAAGAAGCTTATATTTTCATTAACATTTAAAATTTCATTTTTAAAGTTATCTATTAAAAATTCATATGCTTTCTTATATCCTTTTTCTTTGTATTCAAGAAAAATAGCTCCTAATAATGCTTCAAAAGCGCATGCTAATATGGATTCTTTTTTAGCACCGCCGTGTTTTTTTTCATTTTTTCCTAGGATTATTAACTCTTCAAAACCAAGTTTTTTAGCAAATTCAAAAATGCTTTTATCGGAAACAATTTCTCCTCTAAGCTTTGTCATTTGCCCTTCTTGATATTGCGGAAAATTTTCAAATAAAAACTTACTGATTGCTAATTTTAAAACCGCATCTCCTAAGAATTCTAATTTTTCATAAGAACTTGCAACATCAATATTATTTTCATTTGTGTATGATGTATGAATAAATGCTTGGTTTAATAAAGAAATATCCTTAAATTTTAGATTGTATTTTTTTTGGAATTCCTTTAATTCTTTAGTTCTTTCTTTAGAAATAAGCATTTATAAATCTTTCTAAGTATTTGAAAAATTCAACTAAAACATTTTGTCCATAGCAGAAATTCATAAAGTAATAATATGCTACAGGAATTGCAAAAATATATCCGTCAAATCTATCAAGCATGCCGCCATGACCTGGTAAAATATCGCTTGAATCTTTAACGCCAGCATCTCTTTTGATTAATGATTCTGATAAATCGCCAAGTTGTGCTGATAATGTGATTAATAAGCCGCCCAAAATTGCTTCTGTAAGAGTTAAGCCTGTATAGAAAACTCCTAAACAAGAAATTAAAATAGCGCATAATCCGCCACCGACAGCACCTTCTATTGTTTTTTTAGGACTGATTACTTCTGCAAGTTTATGTTTTCCGAATTTCACACCAAAATAATATGCACCGATATCAGTTATTGCTACTGCAATAAAAACAAACAACAATAGCCATAATCCTTTTGATGGTAAGAATTGGAATGCCCCAACCCTATCTAACCCAATTTGTCTTATTAAAAGTAAATGACAAGGAAGCCAACCGCAATACAGTGTTCCTAATGTTGTTGTAGCTACGTTTACAATATAAGGTTGTCTACCTCTAAATAATACTATCAAAAATGATGCCATAATCATTAAAGTTAGCATTGATGGGACTAAATTAAATCTATGAAAAAACGTTAGGGCTGCAAATGCTAATGCGGAAAATAATATTATCGTAAGACTAGGATGAAAACCTTTGTGTCTTAGGATTTTTACATATTCTTTAGAGCATAAAGAAATTATTACTATTAAAAGAAGCAATAAAGGCAATGAACCTAAAACTATTGCGCTAAGAGAAATAACGGAAATAATAATTCCTGTTATGACTCTTAATAGTTTATTCTTTTTTACACTTGCATCCTCTTGAGTTTTTTCTTTCAATTTATATCTCCATTACTTCTTTTTCTTTTGCCGAAACTGTTTCGTCTACAATTTTAACAAATTTATCTGTAATTTTTTGTACTTGATCTTGCCCATCTTTAATAGCATCTTCTGGAAGATTCTCAGATTTTTCAAGTTTTTTAACCGCATCTGTTGCATCACGTCTAACGTTTCTGATAGCAACTTTTGCGTCTTCGCCCATAGCACGAACTTCTTTTGCTAATTCTTTTCTTCTATCTTGAGTTAATGGTGGAAATGCAAGACGAATAACCATGCCATCTGAGTTTGGTGTGATGCCTATTTCAGCTTTAATTAATGCTTTTTCAATTTCTTTGATAATAGTTTTGTCAAAAGGTGTGATAACTAATGTTGTACCTTCTGCAACAGATACTTGTGCCAATTGACGAAGTCCTGTTGGGGCTCCATAATAATCAACCATTACTTTTTCTAGAATAAGAGGATTTGCTCTGCCTGTACGAACTGTTGCAAGTTCACGATTAAGTTGAGCAATGCATTTGTCCATTTTTTCTTCTGCTTGTTTTTTGATTTCTTCAATTGACATATTTATCTCCTAATAAAAATTATTCTTCTACAATTGTTCCAACTTTTTCGCTATTTAAAATTTTAACTAAGCTATTTTCTAAATTAAAATCAAATACGCAAATTGGTATGTTATTTTGCTTACATAAAGCACAAGAAGTTAAATCCATAACTTTCAAGCCTTTGATGATAATATCATCGTAACTTATTTTATCATATTTTTTAGCATTTGGGTTAATTCTTGGGTCATCTGAATATACACCATCTACCCCATTTTTTGCCATCAACATAGCCTCAGCCCCAATTTCTGAAGCTCTTAGAGCTGCAGCTGTATCTGTTGTGAAGAATGGGTTTCCTGTACCTGCTGCAAAAATTACAACCCTGTTTTTTTCCAAGTGTCTTATAGCTCTAAATCTGATATATGGTTCTGCTATTTTTTCAATATCAATAGCGCTTTGAACTCTGCAATCAACTCCGATCTTTCTTAGTTCAGATTGAATTGCAATTGCATTCATTACAGTTGCAAGCATTCCAACATAATCACCAGAAGCTTGGTCCATGCCTAGTTTGGATGAATTTTTCATTCCCCTGAAAATATTGCCACCGCCGACAACAACAGCAATTTGTACCCCTAAGTCATAAGCTTTTTTGATTTCTTGGCATATATTATGCACAGGTTCTGGGTCAATTCCAAATTGTTGCGAGCCAAGTAAAGCTTCTCCTGATATTTTAAGAAGAATCTTTTTATATTTTAGTTCCGTCATTTAACACCTTTTCTAATTAAATAGTATATGTAAATTATACACAATAAATTTTTATCATGTCATAATGTAAACTATGTCATCTGAAAATTTTATCAAAAATATAACATCAAAAGATTTAAAACTTTCACATAAAACAATCGAAGCATTGATAAAACAAAAAGACAGCTCTTTGTTTTCTGAATTGTGCGAAAAATCAGAATTTATTTTTCCATTTTTAAAAGAAAGAATTATTAAAGATTTTGTTAAGTTAATAACAGAAAATGATTTAGATGTTGTTTTTGAGTTTTCAAAAATTTATTGTTCAGATTTTGAAGATCTAATAGTAAATTCTTGGCTTAAATTTGCTTGCGAAGATTTAACAGATAAAATTTTGGAAATTTTAAATAACGGCACAAATGAACAAAAAGCATATGCAGCAAGTTATTTTTGTCATATAAACGATTCTTTAGCAATTGAATTATTAAATCAAAATGCTATGTCTGATTTTGAACCTTTAAACAATAATTGTGCAAAAGCTTTATCAAAATTTGGTGATAAAGATATATTGAATAAAGCAAAAGATATTATTGTAAATTCAAATGACGATTTTGAAAAAATATCTGCTTTTAATTATGTTATTTCGTATGGTGGAGCTGAAAATATTAAATTTGTTTTTGAACATGCTATAAATAATTCTTTTGAAACAAATATTATCGAAAATATCTTAAATCAAAATGATTTAGAATTTTTTAAGAAAAATTTTGAAAAATCTAATATAACAAAGATTTTTAATATATTAATTAATGCGTATCCGGAGGATATTACCTTAGATACAATTTTATATTATCAAATTTATGATTTTATTGAACTTTTAAACAGCTATAATAATGAATATTCAACAAATCTTTTATTGCTTGCTAAAGAAAGATTTGGAGAATTTTTAGAAAATGATATTTATTTGTTTGATTTAGATAAAAATACAAAAGAAGAATTAAAAACAATTAAACAAAAACTAGATTCATACAATCTAAAATTTAATAAAGAAGAATTAAATTTATATAATGTTGATATAGACAGATTTGATTGTGCATTAGATGTTGTTAAGGAAACAAAAGTTTTTGATTGTTGTGAACTTTTGGCCGATTTTGTTAATAAAAATATGCTTGAAGAAAAATTTATTCCAAAAGTTGCTGAAATATTAAAAGATGCACAAAAAACAAATTTAATAGATAAAAATTCACTTCAAAATATTGAAAATATCAATATCAAAGCGCTTGTTGAAAGTTATTTATAAAAATTTTTCATGATTGCTTGACACAAACATTTTTATATGGTAATATAGTAAAAATTTAAGAAATCGGTTAGGGGTTCTTAAATTTTTCACCAAATGATTTGATTTTTTTTTGACCAAATCAAGAATGAGTAAAAGTTAGTGTTATTTTCTAGCGAAAATTGACATGATTATCTAGTGTAGAAAGTGTGACTATTATGACAGTACAAGCAATTAAAGTTACAGAACCAAAAAGAAAAAATTCACTTGTGATGCCTGCTATGGTTGGTGCAGTTGCAGGTAGTGCTGCACGTTATGTTGTGCCTACAAAAAATGAATTATCAAGCATTATCAATAAAGATGCTGTGGATACTTTTGTTTCTAATGCTTCTGTAGTTGCTCGTGGGTCAAAACGTTCTATTTTAAAATATGGCGGTTTTGGTGCGTTAATTGCAGCCGGAATTGCTTCTGTTGCTAAGTTTTTCTCAGCAAAAAATAAACTAGCTAATACTGAATATGCAAAATATGAGGCATTGTTAGATACACCTGCTGATAGTGCATATGCAATTATGTGGTATGGCGATTAAAAATATATAAAATACGATACAAGCGAAAATTTTTAAGATTTAAAGGTTCAATCAAAATGATTGAACCTTTTATTCATTTAAAAAATTGATTTTTTCAAATTATAATTTCAATTCTTTTTAAAAGAAACGATAATAATTATAAAAAGGAGAAAATTATGAGTTTAGATATTAAAAGTTCATTTACATATTTTACTAATGATAAAAATTGGAAGAAAAAATTTGGTATTGGATATTTAGTAACTGCATTTTTGTGTATTTGTTCAGGTTTTTTATCTGTTGGCGATAAAACGCAAATTACAAATACGCAAGTTATGGCATATCTTTTAGCCTTAATTCCAACATTTTATTTGCAAGGTTTTATTTTTAAAACAGCAAATCTAAGAATATATAAACCAGAACAAGGCATTGCCTTATGGAGTGATTATAGGGATATCTTTACAGTTGGTCTAAAAGCATTTTTCGGTATTTTTCTTTTGTCATTTGTTGCAATGCTTCCATTGTTTATTTTAATTCCATTGACAACAATTGCAATTTTTACAAAATCAGTCTTGTTACCATTTGCAATTGTTTTTGACTTGATGTCTTTATTATTTGCAGTTGCAGTCGTTTCAGCTGCATACATAGCTTTTTGTGTTGATTTGCAATTAAAAACTATGTTTAATTTTAAAGCAATGTGGAAAATTATTAAAAAATCATCTAAAGAATATCTTTTATTTATGTTATGGGTAACATTGTTATCAATTGCATTTTTTGTAATTACAATTTTATTAGGCATAACAATAGTCGGAATTGTATTAATTCCATTAGTTTGGTTCTATTTTTACATGATAGTGAGCGATATTATAGCTCAAATCGTTAAAGATACCTTTATGACTAATAATCTTCCTATTCAACAGTAACAGATTTAGCAAGATTTCTCGGCTGGTCAACATCCTTGCCGAGATATTCTGCTATATAATATGCCAAAAGTTGTAATACAACTATATTCATAGCAGGGCTCATTAAATCTGAAACTGATGGAATCATAATTAAATCGTCAAACAAGTCTTTGTCTTTAGGTGCGATATAGTTCGTAACTCCAATTAATTTTGCTTGACGAGCACGAGCTTCTTCGCAGTTTGAAAGGACTTTATCATAAACAATACCAGTATTTAAAATAGCCAAAACAGGCATATTTTCATCAAGCATTGCAATAGGTCCATGTTTTAATTCGCCTGCGCCATAACCTGTTGCATTAATATAACTGATTTCTTTTAATTTTAGTGCACCCTCTAATGCTGATGGGAAGTTAATCCCTCTTGCTATAAAGATAAAATCTTTGTAGCTTGAATATTTTTTAGCTATTCTTCTGATATCATCCGTGTTTTCTAATAACGATTCTAATTTATTTGGAAGTTGTATTAATTCTTGTTTTAAATTTATAACTTCTTCTTTATGTGCTTGGATATTTTTATTTTCCATTAGGTATATTGCAAGTAAATATAGGCTAATCAATTGTGCCATATATGATTTTGTTGCTGCAACAGAAACTTCAATACCTGCGCTTATTGGCAATAAACTATCAGCTAGACGAGCCATTGTAGAGTCTGTTCTATTGGTAATTATTGCAATATGGGAATTTTGTTCTTTAACCTGTTTAATAGCAGTGATTGTATCTGCTGTTTCTCCAGATTGAGAAATGCCGATTACAAGAGTATTTTCATCAGCTATTGTATCTCTATAAATATATTCGCTTGATGGTTCAACATCTACTGGAATTTGAGCAAATTTTTCAATAATATATTTGCCAACCATGCCCGCATGAAGACTTGTTCCGCAAGCGATTATTTGAACTCTTGTGATATTTTTTATTTTTTCTTGGCTTAATTTGCATTCATCTAATTTGATATTTTCTAATGGAGAAATTAATTTTCCACTTAAAACATTTCTTACAACATCGCTTTGTTCGTGAATTTCTTTAAGCATGAAATGCTTATAACCCATTTTAGAAATAGCTACCGCTTCAAATGGAAGATATTCAACTTTATTAGGAATTAAATTTCCCAAATCATCATAAATTTCTATGTTATTTTTTTGAACAACCCCAACTTGATAATCAGATAAATATATTGCTTTTTTTGTGTATTCAATAATTGCAGGAATATCTGATGCTACAAAATTTTCATTTTCGCCAACTCCGATAATCAATGGAGCGTTTCTTTTTGCTACAACAATTTTATTTGGTTCGTTTTTATGAATTGCACAAAATGCAAAGGCACCCTTTATTTTTTTAACAGCATTTTGCATAGCTTTTAAAAGATTATTAGTTTTTCCATATTCATATGCTATTAAATGAGCTGCAACTTCTGTATCTGTTTGAGATTGGAAAATGCAACCAGTTTTAATTAATTCTTCTTTTAATTCTTGATAATTTTCAATAATTCCATTATGAACCAAGGTTAAACTTTTGCAGTTGCAAGTATGCGGATGAGCATTTGTAGTTGTTGGAAGACCATGAGTTGCCCAGCGAATATGCCCAATTCCAATATTAGATTTTTCACAAATTTCCTGTTTTGTTTTTAAAACTTCAATTAGATTGATTAATTTTCCTTGTGCTTTATATACATCTATATTATTACTATGCATTAAAGCAACGCCAGATGAATCATATCCACGATATTCAAGATGAGATAATCCTGAAATTAAAATATCACTAGCTTTTTTATCCCCAATATAACCAATTATGCCGCACATATATACTCCATTAATTATTTTATTTCGTTATTCTAGCAGACAAATATTTAACTTACAAATTAAGATTATATTAAGCAAAAAAAGCAAGGCGGTTTGCCTTGCTTTTTGTTTTGAAGTTATAAAATTAAAGCGATTTTGTATAAATTTCTTTAACTACATCTTTTGTTGATTGAGTTGGTGCGATTGATAACAAACCGCCTAATGATGGAGTTGTATAAGTTAGGTCAACCAATTTATCAATATCAGCGTCTTGGAATCCTTCATCTTTTAATTTATTTGGAACTCCGACTGATTTTAACCAATCATATACAAGGTTATATGCTTCTTGAGCGCTTGTTTCTGTTGAAATTTCTGGTGCGATTGGTTTTAAGATGTGCGCAAGAGTTTCTTTTTTAACTTCCCATATATTTTCAACAACAGCAGGTAATAAAATAGCTAGACCTAAACCGTGTGATAATTCGTGTTTTAGTGCAGATAATGGATGTTCTAGAGCATGGGTGTAATGTAATAAACCATTATCAAAGCAAACCCCGCCCATCATTGCAGCATAAGCAAGATAATATCTTGCCTCATTGTTATCAGGATTAGCAAGAGCTAATGGCAAATATTTTGCTACCATTGAAATAACTTCATGTGCTAAACAAATTGTATATGGAGAAGCAACTTTACTTGTTGCTGCTTCAACAACGTGGTTTAAAGCATCAATTGAAACATATTTTGTTTGTTTTTCTGATAATTTTGTCATCAATTGAGGATCATCAATTGCATACATTGGGTAAATGCAATCATAAGCAATTGCAGGTTTATAATCTTTTTCAACAATTGTTGCAACGGCAAAACGATTTGTTTCCGTTCCTGTGCCGTGGGTTAAATTTATTGCAATAATTGGGGCTGCTTCTGTTGGAGCAAATGTAAATTCATATACATCGTTAGCAGATTTATCAGGATATTTTAATAATATTGCGACAGATTTTCCTGCATCAATTGGAGAACCGCCACCAATTGCTATTACTGCTTGAGCGCCGAACTCACGAGCTATTTTAGTTGCTTCGTCAACCGCTTGATTTGTTGGATTTGGAGTTACTTTATCGTAGTTAACATATTCAATATTATTATTTTTAAGTGCTGCTTCAACATAATCCCAGGCTCCTGTTGCCTTGTAAGCATTTTTACCTGACATTACAATAAGTTTATTTATTCCTTTTGATTTTAAATCAGAAGCAATATCTTCAATTTTTTTGATGGCACCAATTCCAAAGAAAACTGTTGTTCTGGTTCTGATTTCTTTGATTTCATTAATGTTGATGTCTTTTTCCCACATAAAAAACTCCTTTTAATGTACGTTATAAATCCAATCAATTTTAACATATTTAATTGTTTGTTAAAAGTAGCCAAATTAAAAAACCACCCCTTATTTCTAAAGAGTGGTTTTTTGTTGTTTTGCTTAACGGATTATGCATCCAGGCTAATACATTTAGCCCCATCAACACCATCAGTTTGCGCGATTTTATCTAGAGTTGATTGCTCAACTTGGCTATCAACGCTGATTATCATAATAGATTTATTTGAATCGTCAATGCTTTGAGCAACTTGCATTCCTGAAATATTAACATTATCAGAACCTAAAACACCTGCAACTTTTGCAACCATATTAGGTTTGTTAATATGAGGAACTAAAAGCATATGTTCTTTTGGCTCAATGCTTGAACAATAGTTATTAATTTGTGTAATTCTTTTGATACTTTTTGCAATTAATGCACCTTTTACAAAAGTTTCTTTATCTGCTGTTGCTATTTTTACGCTAATTGCATTTTCATTATCATTAATTTTTGAAGTTTTAACTTCAATTCCTCTTTCTTTTGCAATAATTGGAGCATTAACATAATTAACGCTATCCATATTTGCGCTCATAATACCTTTTAAAATAGCTATTTCTAAAGGTGAAATATCCAAATCAACAAGCTTCCCGCCAACTTGTACGTCAAGAGATTTAATAGCGCCTGTTGATAATTCAGATGCAATTTTTGCAATATTTTCAGCTAAGCCCATATATTCTTTAACTGCTTCAAGTTTTTGAGGTTTTAGTGCAGGAATATTAATTGCGCTTGTTGCATTTCTTCCTGATAAAACATCTACAACTTGGTTTGCAACATCAAGAGCAACATTTATTTGCGCTTCATCTGTACTTGCTCCTAGGTGCGGAGTTAGTACAACTTGTTTATCAAAATTAATTAATGGTGATTTATCAACATTTTTTTCATCTTCATAAACATCAATTGCACATTGAGAAATTTGACCAGATTCTAGCGCTTTTGCTAAAGCTGCTTCGTCAATAATTCCGCCACGAGCACAGTTTATAATTCTTGCACCTTTTTTCATACGATTTAAAGTATTAACGTTGATTAATCCTGTTGTTTCTTTTGTTTTTGGAGTATGAATTGTTAAATAATCAAATAATCCCCAAAAATCGTCTAAATGTTCAACATAAGTTGCGCCCATTTTTTCAACCATTTCACGACTTGCGTATGGGTCAAAAACAACAACTTTCATACCTAATGCTAAAGCAACATTTGCAACATGTGCTCCGATTTTACCTAAACCAATAACGCCAAGAGTTTTATTATAAACTTCAACTCCTGTGAACTTTGATCTTTCCCACAAACCTTTTTTAACAGAAGCATCTGCTAATGGAATATTGCGACTCATTGCCATCATCATAGCAATTGTATGTTCTGCTGCGGCATGTGTATTTCCATCTGGAGAATTTACAACAATAATACCTTTTTGGGTTGCTGCATTAACATCAATGTTATCAACGCCAACACCAGCTCTGCCTATTATTTTAAGATTTTTTCCTGCTTCAATAATTTTAGCTGTTACTTTTGTTTGAGAGCGAACCAATAATGCATCGTATTCACCAATTATTTCACACAATTTATCTTCATCCATTGTAGGAAGATTATCAACTTGTGCAACTCGTGCCACAATTTTAACGGCTAAATCATTTATTTTGTCTGTTATTAATACTTTTGCCATTTTATCTCCTCAATTTATTTTTTACTATTTTCTATCCCTTTGGTAGGTATGCTTGTGAATACCTATACGATTGCGTAAAGCCTGCCGACTCATACATTTTAACCGCATTTTGTAAATTTAAATCTAAGCTTGCATTAAGTTCATTTAATTCGATTATTCCGCCTTGATGTAATTTAACAACATCTAAAACAGAAGCTTTAACTAATGCTTTTGATAAACCTTGATTTCTGTGTTCTTCTAAAATGCCGATTAATGGCAAGTTTGCAATACCATCCCCTGTAACATTAGCTAAACAGAAGCCTGCAAGTTTGTTTTCGTATAATAAAATTTTGCTTGCTTGTGGTAAAAATCTTCCATAAATTGATGTTGTAATTTTGTGTGCAATATCTCTGCAGCCATCAATTGATGCAAATCTAACATCAAAATTAACATCAGAAGAATCTTTGAATGAACTATGGATAACTTCTGCTAATTCTTCAAAATAAATATCTCTATATGGAGTTAATTTATATCCGATTGGAAGTTCCATGAAATTAAATTGTGATAATTCTTTTACGTGGTGTTTGTTTTTGATATCAAATACGACAACACCTGTATCTATAAAATTGAAACCAAATTCTGCAACTGTTCTTTTGAATGTTTCTTGAACTCCAAGCATTGCATAACTAACAACGCTGTGTTTTCTTTGGGAGCGAGTTTGTTCCATAAATTTGTCAAATAGACATTTTCTTTTTTCAATTGCATCTTCATTGCCAAGACAATGAACAACAAATAGTTCAATTACATCAACAGGAACTGTTGTGTATGCTAAAAATCCTGTTGGAATAGAATCTTCTAGCAAAATAATGCAATTTATCAAACCTTTATTAAATGAATCAATAAAATCATCATATGTTAAAGGATCAATTTCAAATTTGTAATCTGTTCTGGCTTTAAGGCGAAAATCATTATATGCGCCTTGGAATACTCTAAAATATTTTTCTTCTAATACAGCAATCTCATACATAAAAGCAATACTCTTCCTTGATTTTTGATAATTGTAACATGGAAGATATTTCTTTTTCAAATTTTATGTATAGTTTTGTATCATAAAAATTTATAATTTTAAAAGAGCACTATGTCTTTTTGTTGTTTGGTTTTCTTTTCTATATGAAAAAAATTTATCGTTATTTTCTATTGTGCAAAACGGACAAACATCAATTTTTTCTACGCCAATTTCTTCTAATTGTCTTTTGTTTATTCCTTTTAAATCCGCATGGTTATTGGAAAATAGACCATGCTTATTTTTTATTGTTGTAGATAATTTTTCAATTGCTTCATCTGAAGTTTCAAAATGTTCAAAAGATATACAAGGGCCAATTAATGCAATAATATCTTCAGGATTTGAATTAAATTTTTCTTTCATTTTTAAAACAGTTTTTGATGCAATGTTTGCTGCTGTGCCTCGCCAACCAGCATGGGATACTGCTCCTATATTGTTAATTGGGTCATATAAAATAATAGGTGTGCAGTCCGCAAAGTTAAGATAAATTGCTGTATCTTTTTTATTTATAATTAATCCATCACAATTTGGATATTCAAATTTATTTTCTTCTAAAATTTCTATATTATCGCTATGTGTTTGGTTTGGACATATTAAATTCTTTTCTTTAATATTTAAATAGTCACTTATTTCTTTTTTGTTTTCTCTTATTATAAGATTTCTTGTTGTAAAAAAATGCTCGATATTTAACATATCGGAGTAATATACATCTTTATTATTTATTTTTTTAATTTTATACATTTACGTTTCTCATCATATCTTTAAGAGTTTGCAATGTTGTTTGCATAGATACGATATCGGTTGTTCTTTGTTGTAAAAATGCATTAATTTGAGGCATTAATTCAATTGCGATATCTAGTTTAGGATTTGAACCCATTTGATACATGCCAACATCAATTAAATCCTTGTTTTCACGATACAAGGCTAATAAATGGCGCATTTTGCCTGCGGCTTCTTTATGCTCATCATCTACAATGGTAGACATTAATCTTGAAATAGAACCTAGTGAATCAATTGCAGGATAATGATTTTGTTCTGCAACTTTTCTTGATAAGAAAATGTGACCATCTACAATACCACGAACAATATCTACGATAGGGTCTGTAATGTCATCACCTTCCATTAAAACTGTGTATAGAGCTGTGATTGAACCACGTTCTGAATTTCCTGTGCGTTCAAGCGCTCTTTGAAGCCAAGAAAAAATTGATGGCGGATAACCTTTCATTGTGGGCGGCTCGCCTAATGATAGCCCTACTTCACGACCTGCCATAGCGCAACGAGTAACCGTATCTGTCATTAAGAAAACTTTTTTGCCTTGGTCACGGAAATACTCACAAACTGTTGTTGCTGCAAGTAAACATTTCATTCTGATTAGTGGAGGTTGGTCACCTGTTGCGCAAACAATAACAGATTTTTTCATACCCTCTTCTTTGAGGGCGTCAACAATGAATTCTTTAACTTCTCTGCCACGTTCTCCGATTAGCGCAACAACGTTAACGTCTGCATCTGAGTTTCTTGCTATCATACCAAGTAGGGTTGATTTACCAACACCAGAACCAGCAAAAAGTCCCATGCGTTGCCCTGTACCCATAGTCAAAAGACCGTCGATTACTCTAACGCCTGTTGATATTTGTTCTGTGATAATTGGTCTATGAAATGCATCTGGAACAGTGCCGTTTATATTCATATATTTGGCATTGGAAACATCCATGGGACGAGAATCCATGGGTTCGCCCAATGGGTTAACTAATCTTCCTAATAAAAAATCTCCAACAGGGAATAAAATTGGTGCACCTGTTGTTTCAACTAATGAACCTTGTCCAATGCCTTCCCCATCATATAAAAGTAAAAGCTGAGCAACGTCACCTTTAAAAGCTTGTACTTCGGCTGCTTTTTTTTCGCCTGTGTAAGTTTGGATGTAACATAAATCGCCAATTTTTAAGCCTGGTAATTTAACTTCAACAGTTAAGCCCAAAAGTTTCGATACAACACCTTTGTATTTATACAAATCTGCATTTTCAATTGTTGAAAATGCTTTTTGTTTTAAATTTTGAATTTTGTATTCTAATTCTTCGTTCATCAAGATAATTATAACATTATTTTTTAAATTGCCCACCCTTGAAAGGGTTTAGATTTTCTGTTATAATTATAGTAGAAATCCAAATTAAAATCTTTAATACAAAGGAATTTAATGTCATTTAATTTTAACCCAATGCAAAATTTATCTAACGTACAAGCAAGCGCAAAATCATGCGCTGGTGGTGGCGGAAATACGGGTTATTTTAAAAGAGGACAAGCTGAAGAAGACGAGAATTTAGATTTTAAAACAAAAGATTATCCTGAAGATTCTTTTGAATCAGAAGGAACATTAGACGAAATTCAATCTCAGAGTTTTTTTGATATAATTAAAAATTTATTTTTAGATTTTGTCGAAGCTATTAAAGGTTTTTTTACGAAATAGGTTTATTAAAAAAGTACTATTGTCGTACTCTAAGAGCACTTTTTGTGTTTTGCAAGAAGTAATAGTGTGCTAAAATACTATCAGACAAGGCTTTTGCAATATTAAATTGTATGCTATTACAAATATATTGTTGAATATTTTGAAAAATTGTTTTAATAATGTATAATATATTTATACTTTTATCTAATATTATATTTATCATTTGTATTGTTTTTTAATTTAACTTTTTAATTATTGGTTTGAGAATTAGTTAACTAACGAGGTGGAATTATGCAAAATGCTGTGTATTTAGGCATGAAATTTAAAGAAAAGAAACTATTAACCCGAGAAAAAATTTTATCTTTAATCAAAGGTGAATTAACAAACGCTAAAATTCTTTATGCAACAAAAGAAGAATTAATTGAAATTTTAAAAAACGAAAGAAAAGAAAAGTTTTTATTAGAATTTGAAAGATTAAACAATCAATCAACTAACGAAAAAATTGAAGAAATTTTAGATTTTATTAGATTTATTGCTCAAAAATTAGATGAAAAACGAGCTATTATTGCGCTTCAAACAGGTTTAAGTTTATTAAATAAAAATAGAAAAGATTGCGCTATCAAAGCAAAAAATGCTCTAAAAGAAGATGGAATTTTTGGTAATAAAACAAAAGCTTCATTATATGAAGCTTGTAAAAACTATAATTCAAGGGTAATTAAGAAATATATTTTAAAAGGGGTTTTAAATAACATCATTTTTAATACTAAAAATGAAACAAATATTGATACTCAAAAATTATTACAGAATACAAAATTATATTTGGAGGAAAAAATCTAAATGTCAGAAACTATTTTAAAAGGCGGAATTAGTTACACAGAAAGTGATTTTGAATATATTTGGCACACAGAAGAAGGAGCCTGCGAAAAATGCCAAGCATTGAATAATTTAACATTTAAAAATACTGATGAAATTCCAGATAAACCTCATCCAAATTGCAGATGTTGGATAGAAGTGAGCGATGGAAAAGATAAAGATTACCAAGATTTTCAACAACAACCGGAAGATGATGAGCTTTGCGATTGTTGGGATAAAATTCAAGAAATAATGGATGATATTGAAGAATTAGATGGTGATATAAAATCAAACATTGAAGAAGCTGTAGCTATGCAAAATGAGCTAAATATTAAAATTGGAAATATCGAAGCATTAATTAATAAAATACTATTATTGAATTCAAATTATAATTTTAAAACTTTAAAATATTTAAAAATTACAGGAAACATAGCAATTATAGCAACATTAATTGAAAAAGGTTTAAATGCATATAAGACATTTACTGATTATAAAAAGAATATGGAAAATAAAATTGGCAGACATAATGATAAATACTGGCACACCAAAGCAAATTGTGATGTTTCAAAACAAGGCATTATAGATGCTGGATATGCAACATTATTAAGCATTGCAAAAGAAATTTATGATTATTATCGAAAAACACACAAACTCCATATGGATTCCAAATCTGTTGCTGAAGATTGCTTGCAAGATTTGTATGTCGATTGGGAAGGAATTAAACAAGGATTAAAAGGTGGTGTGTGTGAAGTCAGAGCAATAGAAATGGAAGAAAAATTTAGATATAATAAAAAATAAAAACAAGGTTGAATTATGAAAAACATATTAAAAATTTTTATATGCATTTTTTTTGTTTTGATAATTTCGTCTTTAAAAAATATACCTAATTTATTTAAAAGCGATTATTGCCTGGAAGATGGCGATTGCAAAGCAGGAAGAATAATTATAATTAACAACAAGGAAATTTTAATCGATAAAAATTCTTGCATTAAAAACAATTGGAATTGGCACGACAAAGGTAATTATTGCAAAATAGAAAATGTAAAATTTTACCCAAAAGAAATTATTTATGAATAATATATTAACTATTTATTCTGTCAGATGAAAAAATATAGAATAAAAACAAAATACAGGGTATGGAAATATAAGAATAAATTATAACACTAAAAAAAGTTAAAATAATTTGTATTCTAGTTTTTTTGGTTTTGTCTTTTGAAAATAATTTAACAAAAAATGTAAATATTAAAATCAAATCACCAAAAGGTATAAGAAAAGCACCAATAAAAGAACTTATAAAAAGAATAGCAATAAAAACATCTAATGGTTTATACAAGTAAATAAAAAAGCTTAAAATTGGCACTATTGTTAAAAACAAAAGTATAATCGAAACCAACTTAAAAATTTTATCGACTTTATTCATAACTACATTTTAGCATTTTAAATAATATTTTCGAATATAATATTGGCTAAAAAAGTTAAAAAAATAATTAATCCATAAATTAAAATCAAAAGCAAATTCCATTCTAAAAGTTTTTTGGTTTTAATTTTCACGAAAAAATACAACAATAACAGAAAAAATAATATTAAAAATATTTTTGGAGTAATACAAGTCAAAAAAATTATCAATTTTTTTGCAATAAAAAAAATAAGATCATTTTCTTTCTTGTTTTTTACAAATAATATATCTGTGACGAAGCAAAAAAAAGCCAAAGGAAATAAAGTAAGTATATATGATGATAAAAAAAGTATACACTTATGAAGTTTACTCAAAAAAATCATAAATATATTTTATCAAAAATCATAAAAACATCCAAAAGAGGCAGAAAGCCAAAGGAGAATAATATTCTTGAACAATAAATATATTCATATTAAAATTAGCTTATATTCATAAATAAGGAGTTTTAATATGAAAAAATCTATTAAAGATTTAGGTGACATTCAAGGAAAACGCGCTTTAGTACGTGTTGATATTAATGTTCCTCTTGATGAAAACAAAAATGTAACTGATGACACTAGAATTCAAGCAATTCTTCCAACTGTTAAATTTTTAACAGAAAAAGGTGCAAAAGTTATTTTAATGGCACACTTAGGTCGTCCAAAAGGCGAATGGAATAATGAATTTTCATTAGAACCTGCTGCAAAACATTTATCTAAAGTTTTAGGCGAAGATGTTTTATTTGTAAAATCTCCTGTTGGCGAAGGTGCTGATAAAGAATTAGAAGCTTTAAAAGATGGCAAAGTTGCCCTATTGGAAAATATCAGATTCTATAAAGCTGAAGAAGCAAAAGATGATGATATGACATTCGCTAATGAATTAGCTAAACTTGGTGATTTCTATGTAAATGATGCATTCGGTGCAGCTCACAGAAATCATACATCAACTGCTAAATTGGCAAAAGTTTTAAAACCAGCGGTTTCTGGACTTTTAATGGAAAAAGAATTAAGATGTTTAGGTTCTGCTTTAGATAATCCAACTCGCCCATTCACAGCTGTTGTTGGTGGTGCTAAAGTTTCTTCTAAAATTGGTGTTTTAGAAAACTTAATTGATAAAGTTGATAATTTAATCATCGGTGGCGGTATGGCTTATACTTTTGTAAAAGCTAATGGTGGTAAAATTGGTTGCTCAATTTGTGAAGATGACCAAATGGAAACTGCAAAAGCTATTGAAGCAAAAGCTGCTGCAAAAGGTGTTAAATTAGTTATGGCAACAGATGTTTTAGTTGCTGATGATTTTTCTGGCAATGGAACAAACAAATTTGTTGCAATTAATGAAATTCCTGATGGCTTTGAAGGTGTAGATGCTGGTATGGATTCAAGAAAAGCATTTGCTGAAGTTTTAAAATCATCTAAAACAATTCTTATGAATGGACCTGTTGGTGCGTTTGAAAATCCAAAATTTGCTGAAGGTACAAAAGCTGTTTTAGAAGCTATTGTTGAAGCTACAAAAAATGGCGCAACTTCTGTTATTGGTGGCGGAGATTCTGTTTCAGCTGCTAAGAAATTTGCTAAAGCAGAAGATTTCACTCATGTTTCAACTGGTGGCGGAGCTTCATTAGAATTTATTGAAGGTAAAGTTCTTCCTGGCGTTGCAGCATTAGATGATTAATATAATAAGTTCATAAAAAAACAGGGGATAAAACCCCTGTTTTTTTGTTTTAAATTTTAATAGTTTGAACCAAAATAAGGATTATATTTTTTTTCATATCCTATTGTTGTATCATCACCATGTCCTGGATAAACAATAATGTTTTCATCAAGTGTGAATAATTTTTCTTTAATGCTTTTTTCAATTTCTTTCATGCTGCCACCAAATAAATCGCATCTTCCTATTGAATCTTTGAATAATGTGTCGCCTGAAAATAAAACATTATCGATTAAATAACAAACTCCGCCTTTGGAATGTCCATTTGTGTGGATTATTTTGATTTCTTTTTCGCCAATAGTTAAATTATGGCTATTTTCACCCAATAATCCATCAACACAAGGAATTTTTATTTCTTCTAATTCCATCATTGAACATTGCATTGGAATTTGTTCAATTAAAATCATATCGTCTTTATGAATTAAAACTTGGGTTGTTGGAAATTTTTCTTTAAATTCTGAAACACAATAAACATGATCTAGATGCCCATGCGTTATTAAAAGATATTTCAGATTAATATTTTCACATTTAACGAAATTTTCAATTTTATCTATATCACAGGTGCAATCTATTAATGCTCCTTCTTTTGTTTTTTTATCATAAACTAGATAAGTGATTGCTCCATATATTCCGTTTGGAAAAATTTTTATTTCCATATTAATTCCTTTTTAAATTTTTTCTATAAAAGGATTTTATCATAGAACATATTTTTTTCATAAAATCTTTCAAAAAGCTTGGTGTTAAATCTTTGTAAACTTGATATAAAATAAGACGCATTTTTTTATCAGACATATCAAAATGTCTTTGCAATTCTTTAATATATTTGTAAATATATTCTCGGATTTTTATTTCTTCTAAATTTTCTCTTTTTTGTTTTAGATTTTGCATAAAACACCATTTTTTTGTATTTTATTAAATTTGAAAATGATTTTCATTAGAAATATGCATAATATCAATTATGTACACTTGTTTACAAAAACATGTTAAAGTCTTGATTAAGGTGTTGGTTTTTAATATTCTAAGTTTGTTAAAAGTATTACTATGAGTAAATTAAAGTTTAAATTAAATATTATTTTATTGGCATTTTTATTGCTGGTTTTCATTAATCAGGCTTTTGCGATAAGAATTGGTTTAGACGAGGGTGTTAAAAAAACATATCTTGGAAGTTCGCAAAATGCTTCTTTTAGGGATGCAAATACAGGTAAATTATTATTTATTTCTCGTTCTTTTTATCCTTATTCAATTAAAGCATATGGAAATTCAATAGCAATAAAAGTTAAAGGCAGATATTACGATTGTTCAACAAATGCTATTTATGTTGAAAATCCAGAACACAAAGGATTTTTGGCTACTAAAAAAAGATGGTATAGAGGTGATATGGTAATATATAATATTCAAGGAGCCTTAACAGTTGTTAACACATTGCCTCTAGAAGAGTATTTAATGGGCGTTGTGCCGTCTGAAATGCCATCAAAATGGAATTATGAGGCACATAGAGCACAGGCAATTGCCGCAAGAAGTTATGCTTTAGCAAATTTAAATAAAAGAAATTCAAAAGGATATGATTTAAAAGATACACCACATGATCAAGCGTATGGTGGTGCAAGTTCTGAAACCCCTCAAACAACAAGAGCAGTTTTATCTACAAGGGGCGAGGTTTTAACATATGACGATAAAATAATTCCCGCTTATTATCATGCTTCTGCTGGCGGTAAAACTTTAGCTGCAAGCGAAGTTTGGAATCATGACCTTCCTTACATTCAATCTGTTGAAAGTTATGACAGAGGAATAAGAAAAAATGGGCATGGTGTTGGAATGAGTCAACATGGGGCTAATAACCTTGCAAATAGAGGTTTTAGTGCAAGACAAATATTGAGTCATTTTTATAAAGATATCAGTTTTTCTCGCATTTTAATGAAAGAAAAATAAACTTTTTTATCCTTTTATTGCTAAAAACCCTTGCCAAACTCGCATAAGTATGTATAATAGAGGTGTGTTATTAATAAGGAGTTAGATATGAACAAAGAAGAATTAGTAAAAGCAGTTGCAGCAAGTGCAAAACTTTCTCAAAAAGATACAGCTGAAATCATCAGTGCAACTATCGAAACAATCCAAAAAACAGTTGCTAAAAAACAAAAAGTAACTTTAGTTGGTTTTGGTACTTTTGAAGCTAGAAAAAGAGCTGCTCGTGTAGGTCGCAACCCACAAACTGGCAAAGAAATTAAAATTGCTGCAAAAACAGTTCCAGCATTCTCAGCTGGTAAAAAATTCAAAGAATTAGTAAAATAGTTCTTTAAAAGTAATTTTAAAAGCCTGTTTCATATTGAAACAGGCTTTTTTATATTAAAAAACTGCCTATAAAAGGCAGAAAGTCGGGTATAAGCCGGGTTCTGTAATGAGATAATTATCTGTCTTATGCGTTTTTTCTTGCAATCTTCAATTGAAGCGGAAATAGCACCTTCTTGCAAAGTCAAACTTGCAGCCAATCGGGGTTTACCATGCCTGATATCTCACGATATTCAGCGGTGAGCTCTTACCTCGCCGTTGCACAATCACTGGGTTACCTTATGGCTCCTGTGGGCATTTCGGCATTGTTCGGCTAAATCGCCTCGCTGCCTCAATTGTCCTACGTCGCCATTCAATGGTTTCGCATATTGTGCCAAACTCTCCGTTTGTCGCAATATGCTTTACACAGTATTCTTCTTTTCTGTGGCACTGTCCTCACCCTCACGGGCACTTGGATTTCCCAAGCAAATTCGCTATTTAGGCTGCCCGGACTTTCCTCACACAAATATTAAAATATATGTGCGCAATTATCAGCCGACTTTTTTATAATTATAGCATTAAAATGCAACAACATTATCTATCATGAAACGATAAAGTTGAACTTCATCTTGTTCGCTCATTTGTTTTGGTTTATTTTTTTCTTTTTCTATGCGAATTTTTTCTTCCTCAGTTTCTGATTTTAACTGCACTAGAGGCTCTCCTTTTTCTCGATTAAAGAAATTCCATTTAAAGCCGTCTATTAAACCATAATCTGTTTCAGCTTTATAGTAGCCAAAATTAATAGCTAATGTTGGTGCAGATATTAGAAAGGATAACAAGATAAGTAAGTATAACTTTTTCATACTTAAATATTAACATGTTTTAGGGTATTATAAAAGTATGTTTGAATATGATTATGAAAATGAGGATAAAGAACTAAAGCTCGTTGGTTTAGAGCTTATGTTTTTGACTCCAGAAAAATATTCAAACCCTCAAGGAATAACAGCAGTTGAATTATCCAAAAGGGTTAATTTAAGTATGGATATTGTTAAAAAGAAATTAAAAATTCTTTCTGAACACGATATCGTAAGATGTAGCGGATTAAATCCTAAATATTGGAAATTTGATGAATATAAATATCAAAGATTAAGCGAAGATGATGAAATCTATCAATTGCTATGTTCCTTTGATGATATAGATTTTGATAGGTATTTTGTATATTGATTAAGTTAAATGATGTTATCGAAGTTGAAATAGAAAAATTGACCTACGGAAACGATGGTCTTGCTCGTTATGGTGAGGAAAAGTTTGTTGTTTTTGTTAAAGATGCATTGCCTGAAGATAAATTAAAAGTAAAAATAACAAATCTAAATAAAAAATTCGCAAGAGCGCAAATAGTTGAAATAATTAATTCTCCAAATAGAATTAAGCCGTTTTGTGCATTATATAACGCATGTGGTAGTTGTAATTGTCAAAATGCTAGCTATGAATATTTAATTACACAAAAAACATTAATTTTAAAAGATATTTTTAAAGATGTTATTGAAGAAGATAAAATTTATCCTGTAATAAAGAGTCCAGAAATATTGGAATATAGGCATAAAATTCAATATCCTGCTAGACAAACAAAAAATTCTAAAAGAATTTTATTGGGTTATTTTAAAGAGAATTCCCATGATTTAACAAATATTAAATTTTGTCCTATTCAGCCAAATATAATAAATGAAATAACGCAATTTGTAAGAGATAATTTTGAGCTTGATTGTTATGATGAAAAAACAAATAAGGGCTTATTAAAAAATATTTTATTTAGAGTTTCAAATTATTCTAAAGATATTTTGTTAACTTTGGTTTTGAATTGTTCGCAAGATGAATTCGGTGAAAAATACGATAATCAAATATTTAGATTTTTTAGAAAAATAACATCAAAATATAGTTTAATAAAAGGCGGATTTGTTAATTTTAATTATAAAAAAACAAATAAAATTTTATCTGATGAGATTTTAAAAATAACAGGCGACGATTTTATAATTGAAAAATTAGGAAGCAAACAATATAAAATTGGTGCAACAAGCTTTTTTCAAGTTAATCCATGGGCTGCAAAAGAATTATTTGATGTTGTTAATAGTTGCATTAAGCCAAGTTCAACAATTTTAGATGCATATGGCGGAGTAGGCGCTATTGGCATATATGTTTCTGACAAAGCAGAACATATAACTTTGATTGAAGAGAATGAAAATGCAACAGATATGGCATTAGAGAATTTTAAAATTAATGAAATTCAAAATTATGAAATTTTAAAAGGGGATGCTAAAAAACATTTTATAAATTTAGAAAAAGAAAAAAGAAATTTTGATTATGTAATTTTAGATCCACCTCGTTCTGGATGCGAGAAAGAGGGTTTGTTTGCGATTGCAAAATTAGCAAAGAATATAGTTTATGTTTCTTGTAATCCACAAACTTTAAAACGAGATATGGGGTATTTAAAAGAAATTGGTTTTAATCCTAAGTTTGTTCAAGGGGTTGATTTATTCCCATATACTCATCATATAGAATCTGTTGTGTTGTTTGAAAAGGGGTAAAAATGGAAAAATTATTAGAAAAAAGAGCAAGCAATTTTCTTTTGTTGAAAAATCAAAAAGAAAATATTGAAAAATTTGCAAATATGATAAAAGAAGCTTTTTTAAATAACAATAAAATTTTATTTTGTGGAAATGGGGGCTCAGCAAGTGACTCAAATCATTTAGCTTGTGAATTTGTATCAAAATTTCAAAAAGAAAGAAAAGCGCTAAATGCAATTTCATTATGTACAAATAATTCAATAATAACAGCAATTTCTAATGATTATTCATTTGATGATGTTTTTTCTCGCCAAATTGAAGCAACTGGCAAAAAAGGCGATATTTTAATTGCTATTTCTACAAGCGGTAAGAGTAAAAATATTTTAAAAGCTATTAATCAAGCTAAAAAGCAAGGTTTAAAAACCATTTTCTTAACAGGTGAAATTAAAACAAATAATGATGTTGAATTAGAAATAAATGTTCCAAGTATTATTACATGTGAAATTCAAGAAATGCATATTGCATTGGGTCATATTGTGTGCGAAATGGTTGAAAACTCTATAGTTTAGTAATTGTAAACTTATGTAACAAAAGTATATACTTTTGAAATACTCTCCTTAAAAAATACTTTATTAATATGTAAGAATAAAGGTCAAAATTATGTCAGCAGAATTAGCAACAGTATTTTTATATGGTTTAAAAGCAAATGATTTAGAAGCTCAAATTACAGATAATTTGGAAGCTGTTAGTATTGCTCAAAAATATGCAAGCAACGAAGTAGCTCAAATAAATTTGGAAGCTGCTTGTGAAGAAGAATTAGTTCAAAATCATATCGATGCTTTAGAAATGGATGATGAATATGCTGATATGGTTAATGAAAGATTCGAACCAGATAGATATGAAAGTATTGTAGAAGAATATAAAGACTTAACCGAAGAACAAATTGAAGAGAAAAAAGACGATTTAAAAGAAAAAATTCGTGAAATTAGAGAAGAAGCTGATGAAAAACGCGAAGAAGTTGAAACAAGATTATCAGACTTTGAAACAGAAAAACAAATGGAAAATGATAGTTTAGAAGCTCAATTACAACATTGTTCAGAAAATAAAGAAGCATATAAAGAATTAGCTATCCAAAACGCACAAGATAACGCATCATATTTCCAATAAGAAAATAAAAAAGAGGGCTCAAGCCCTCTTTTTAGTATTTAATAAATATTTATTTTTCATATTTTTTAAATAATAATGAAGCATTTTGTCCGCCAAAACCAAATGAATTAGAAAGTGCATATTTAACATTTGCTTCTATTGCTTTGTTTGGAACGTAATTAAGATTAGCAACTTCTGGGTCTTGGTTTTCTAAATTAATTGTAGGTGGAATGATTCCTTTTTCAATTGCTTTAATACAAACAATGCTTTCAGCGGCGCCTGTCGCACCAATCATATGACCATGCATAGATTTTGTTGAAGATACTTTTAAGTTTTTATTTGTATCTAAATCGCCAAAAACTTTAGCAATTGCTTGAGATTCTGCAATATCTCCAAGATGGGTTGATGTGCCGTGAGCATTAATGTAATCAACTTTACTTGGTTCGATATTTGCATCTTTTACAGCAATTTCCATTGATTTTGCAGCACCTGCACCTGTAGGATCTGGCGCTACCATATCATATGCATCTCCTGTTTGACCATAACCAACAACTTCTGCGTAAATTTTAGCGCCACGATTAAGTGCATGTTCTAATTCTTCTAAGATCAAACAAGCTCCGCCCTCGCCCATAACGAAGCCATCTCTGTCAATATCATATGGTCTTGAAGCACGAGTAGGCTCATCATTTCTTCTAGAAAGTGTTCTTGCTGTTGTAAAAGCGCCAAGTCCGATATTCGTTAAAACTGCTTCTGCTCCGCCTGCAATGATAACATCAGCATCTCCATATTGGATGGAACGGAAAGCATCTCCAACAGAGTGTGCGCTTGTTGCACAAGCTGTAACAATAGCTTTATTTATACCTTTTGCTCCATGACGCATTGAAACTCTGCCTGCTGCCATATTGGAAATTAACATTGGAATGGTAAAAGGAGAACATTTTGTAGGTCCTCTATCTATCATTGCTTTGTGTTGTTTTTCATATGTATCAAAACCACCAGCGCCAGAACCAACAATAACTCCAACTCTGTATGGGTCTTCTTTTGAAATATCAAGATTAGCATCTTTAACTGCTTCATCTGATGCAACGCAAGCAAATTGTGTAAATCTATCCATGCGTTTCATTTCTTTAGCATCTAATAATTCATTTTGAATAACTTCATCTTCAAATGTTGTTGCTTCGCCACCAAAGGTAACAAGATGTCCATCAAGAGGTATTCTTGTGATTTTTTTAATACCTGATTTACCTGCGATTAATGAATTCCAAAATTTGTCAATTCCGCAGCCAAATGGGCTAACAATTCCTAGTCCGGTAACGACTACACGTCTTTTTTCCATAATTCTCCTTAAATTTATTAAAAAAGACTGCAAAATAATAATTCCGCAGTCTTTATATATTTTACTAAGCTTTAAAAGTTAAGCTATTGCTAAGCTCACTCGGTTTGGGATACGGTTTCGCACTCGGCACCGACTCTTCGTAGCTGCCATCGTGCTTCACACATCTTTGCCCTCACCTTCGTTTGCTAAGCTGTTGCTAAGCTCACTCGGTTCGGGTTATTGGTGAGCTTCGATGTAAGAAACTGCATCTTGAACAGTAGCGATTTTTTCAGCATCTTCATCAGGAATTTCGCAACCGAAAGCTTCTTCGAAAGCCATAACTAATTCAACTGTATCTAAAGAATCAGCGCCAAGATCAGCAGTGAAAGAAGCTTGTGGAGTTACTAAGCTTTCATCAACGCTTAATTGATCTATTACAACTTTTTTTACTTTTTCTAAAATTTCTGTACTCATTTTTACCTCAATTTAATAATACTAAACTTTACATGCTCAATTATATAGGGCAAAAAATAATTTTGCAAATTTAAATGAGTTTGCATTAAATTATAAGGCTATAATCCAGTATTTGTGTGCTTTTTTATATGTAGTTTTGTAAATAAGAGTATTGTTTCTTAGTTCAATAATTGGATTTAAAAAATATAAAAATTAGTATATTATATAGGCATGGAGGATATTATGAATCATAAATTTCAAGTTGATATAGAAAAATGTATTAAATGTGGACTTTGTACAGTGGATTGTCCAACAGGAGCAATTGTTAAAGATGAAAATAATGTTCCAATTATGAAAAATCCGCTAAACTGTATGAAATGTCAGCATTGCTTTGCAATATGTCCGCAAGGCGCTATTTCTATTATGGGAAAAAATCCTGATGAATCAAATGAAATTAGAAATGTTAATCCTGATGATGTTTTGAATTTAATACAATCAAGAAGAAGTGTTAGACATTTTAAACATGATAATGTATCAAAAGAAATAATTGAAAAATTAAAAAATATGCTTAATTATTCTCCAACAGGTAAAAATAGTCATGCGCTGCATTTTTCTTTTGTTGAAAATGTTGATGTTATGGATGATTTAAGGAAAAAAGTTAATGCAAAATTAGCAACTTTATTTAATAAAAAACCTTTTGAATTTTTAGGTAAAAAGATAAATAAATTTGATAAGCATAAAGATGCAATATTAAATGGCGAGGATGTAATTTTTAGAAATGCACCACATATGGTTGTTGTTTCTGCTCCTGTAAATTCACCTTGTCCTCAGCAAGATGGCGTTATTGCTTTGTCTTATTTTGAATTATATGCGAATTCTTTAGGTCTTGGAACATTGTGGTGTGGATATGCGCAAGCAATTTTAAAAATGTTTCCAAGTTTTTGCGAATATTTAAGAATTCCTGAGGGATATATGCCTGTTTATGTAATGTTATTTGGAAATAGCGCAATAAACTATAAAAGAACAATACAGCCAAATCCATATCAATTTATAACGATTGAAAAACAAGAGCTTGAAAAAGATATTTGGAAAAATATCAAAAGAACTTTTTGGAATTTTATAAGATAACTACATTTTAGCTAAATTTATAAGTTCGTTTTTTGTTATTTCAAAATCTGTTGTATCCGTTGTTTTTTGCTGTAGATATGCATTAATTTTGTCATGAAGCATAATTGCTTTGTCAACAGTTGCATCAGAACCTTTTGCATATGCTCCAATGTTAATCAAATCTTCATTTTTGGCATAACTTGCCATTAAATTCCTTATTTTACCCGCAGCGCTTTTATGTTCATCATCTGCAATATTAGACATAACACGAGAGATACTTGCTAAAACATCAATTGCTGGGTAATGATTTTTATGGGCTAAAGCTCTTGACAATACAATGTGACCATCTAAGATACTTCTTGCAGCATCCGCAATTGGTTCATTCATATCATCACCTTCAACTAAAACTGTATACAATCCAGTAATAGTACCGTATTTATTTGCGCCAGCTCTTTCTAAAAATTTTGGTAATAATGCAAAAACAGACGGCGTATAGCCTCTTGTTGCGGGTGGTTCTCCAACAGCAAGACCAACTTCTCTTTGAGCTAGCGCAATACGAGTTACACTGTCGAGCATAAATAAAACATTTTTGCCCTTGTCTCTAAAATATTCTGCAATCGCACAAGCAACAAAAGAAGCTTTGATTTTAACTAATGCAGGTTGTTCAGATGTAGCACAAATGACAATTGAGCGCTTCATACCTTCTGTGCCCATTGTGTTTTCGATAAATTCCCTAACTTCTCTGCCACGTTCTCCAATTAGGGCAATAACGTTTATATCTGAACTTGCATTTTTTGCTATCATTGCAAGTGTAGTTGATTTTCCAACGCCGGAACCTGCAAAAATACCAACCCTTTGCCCTTTTCCTATTGTGTTGAATCCATCAATTGCTCTTAATCCTAGTGGAAGTGGTTCGTCGATTGGTTTTCTTTCCATAGGATTTATTATTTTTGCATTAATTGGATAAAAATCATCAGCAATGATTTCCCCTTTGCCATCAATTGGATTGCCAAGTCCATCCAAAACTCTTCCTAAAAGAGTGGGCGAAACTTTCACTTTCATTTGCGTTCCTGTATTAATAACTTTTGCGCCAGCGCAAAGTCCTTCCATTGAGCCTAAAGGCATTAAAAGAACGCAATCTTGCTTAAAGCCAACAACTTCTGCATAAATAATTTCATCACTATTTTCTTGGACAATATGACATAAATCGCCAATTGAAGAACTTGGCCCATCTGCAACAATTGTTAAACCGATAATTTCGGTTATTCTTCCAATCTTGCCAATTGTTTTTGAATTTTTTACTATGTTATTTAGTTCATTCAGTTTCATTTTCGTTTATATATTCTTCAACGTCGATTTTCCCGTTTTGAGAATTTTCGTAAATATCTCTTATGATGACATCTAGTTGTGTTTTGATTGAAGCATCAAGTCTTTCTTTTAGATTTTCTATTATTATCGTATCATCGTCAAATTTTGAATTATAGATAATATTAAAATTATCATAGTGTTTGAAATCTTCAAACCTTAGCTCTGTTTCTTCTTCAAGAGTTTTTTGTTGCAATTCAAAAAGTAGCTTTGCATATTTTTCGCTAACGATGATATTTATGTTTTCTTTTTTTTCTAATAAAGAAATGCTTGATTTGATAATTTTATCTAATGTTGTAGAATCAACTTCTTTTAAAAGAATTTTTTTAGATATATTTGTAATTAAATCCAAGATATCTCTGCTTGCTGATTTTATGATTTTTTCTTTTATTTCGTATTGTTGTTGGCAAAATTTATCAAATTTTTTAATTTTTTCTTCAAGTTCTTCTTGGATTTTTTCTAATCCATCTTTGTAGCCATCTTTGTAACCATCATTTGTAGCTTCAATTCTTGCTTTTTCAATATCTTCTTTAGAATGTTCAATCAAATCCTGAGCTTCTTTTTTGGAATTTTCATTTGCGCTTGTTAAAATTTCATCTGCATTTTTTTGAGCTTCTTGGAGCACTTTTATTTTTTCTAAATCAAGCTCTTCATTAGTTTTAGAGATTAGTTGATCAACTTCATTTTTGGCATTATTCAAAATTTCTTGCGCTTCAAGCTGTGCTTTTGAAATTATTTGTTGAGCTTCTTCTAATTCTTTTTGTAATTGTTCTTGGTTTGGGTTTTGGGCTTTATTTTTGCTGAAATTAGAATGTTTTTTAGTATTTTTAAAAACATCCTTGTTTGATTGATTTTTTATTTCAACAACAAAATCATCGTCGTTGAAATTGATTTCATCTAACTTTAGCCTACTCAATTAGTTCATCCTCTTGGCTTCCACGATAGATTGTAACTTCGCCAATTGCTTCTAAAGCCTTAACAACTCCAACAACTTTAGATTGAGCTTTTTGCACTTCTTTTGTTCTGACTGGACCCATGTATTCAATATCTTCCAATAAAATACTTTGTGCACGTTCAGACATATTTTTAAGAATTTTTTGTTTAACTTCTTCTTTAGAGCCTTTTAAACTTGTTGCTAAATCTCTTGAATCAACTTCTCTTAAAACTCTTTGGATAGAAGAATCGTCAAGTTGAACAATATCTTCGAATACGAACATTAAACTTCTTACATCTTCTGCTAGTTCTGGAGTTTCTATTTCCATCATTTCAATAACGTTCTTTTCGGTTGCTCTATCTGTGCTATTTAAGATATTAGCAAGAGTTTTTGTGCCACCAGCTTTAGAGAAATCTGAAGCAACAACGTTAGAAAATCTTGATTCGACAATTTTTTCAACTTCTGAAATAACTTCTGGGTTTGTTGTTTGCATTTGTGCAATTTTAAGCGCAACTTTGTGTTGAATGCCAGGAGCAAGACAATTTAAAACTTTTGCAGATTGTTCTGGTTTTAAATAAGCTAAAATAAGCGCAATTAATTGCGGATTTTCATTTTGGAATGATGTTGCTAATTGAATTGGATCTGCTTCATTGAAAAATTGGAATGGATTAGAATTTAAAATTGTTACTAATCTGTTTAAAATATCATTTGCTTCATTAGCGCCATATGCTTTTTCTAATAATTCACGAGCATAATTCATACCGCCTGCTGCAAGCATGGATGAAGCTTGAAAAACGGTATGAAATTCATCAACTATTGCTTCAATTATTTCTTGTGGGAGTTTTGATAAACCAGCAATTTCGATAGTAATTTGTTCTAATGCATTATCATCTTCAATATTTTTCAATATTTCAGCTGCTGCAGTTGGACCTAGCGTGATTAATAATGCTGCAACTTTTTGTATGGGAGTCATTTGTTCTATTCGAATATTTGCCATTTGTTATCTTTCTTATTCTTTTATGTATGAAGTTAAGATTCTTGCTGCTTCTTCTGGATTTCCTAAGATTGTATTAATGATTTCACTTTTCTTTTTGTCTACTGCTGAAGTGTATTGGATATCTTGTTGGAAGAAGTCTTCTTGGTTTGTTTGATTTTGTTGTAACATCAAGTATGGATCAAAGCTTGGTAAATTATCTGGCATATCTTCCATAGCTTCAAGTTCTTCTTCTTTTGGTTTTGGTGTTCTGAATATGTTACCAAAATTATTTAGAGCAACAAGACCAAGTAATAAAATTATTAATACAGGTGAAACATTTTTGAAGATAAATGTAAGAATTTCCATAATGAATTCTTGTTGTCTTGCTTTGTCTTCTTTAAGCTCTTCAGAATTATCAATTCCTGTGAATTTTAAGCTTGAAACGCTAACAACATCACCTCTTGAAACATCTATGCCTGCCGCTGCTTGAACAAGGCTTCTTATTTCATCTTTTTCAGCTTCTGTTAAAACTTTGTTAACTGCGACAGCAACGCTCATTCTTACAACGGAACCTGGCGCATATACAACTTGTTTTATTTCTTTTGTAACTGCATATGTTGTTGCTGATTTTTCTTTTTCATAGCTCAATTTGCGAACATTTTGTTCGTTATTATAATTTTCTTCATCATAATAATTAACTGTTTTGGCTGGAGTTTCATTTAATGGAAGCTCAACAACATTTTGCGCTTGAGATGCGCTTTGAGCTTGATTTAAATTAGGATTAGCATTTTGAACAGCTGCGATATTGTTCATTTGATTTTGCGCTGTTCTTTGTGCGTCTGTTATATTGGGATTATCGAGTTCATTTTTTTCTTTTTGATTTTGATTTGATGGAAGTTGTTGCGGATTTGAATATATTTCTTTTTCGCCTTGACGAGAAATAACTATTCCTGCATTTGTGTCTTTGTTTGGAACATAGCTTTCAATAGTTGCTCTTGTTTGATTGAAATCCATAACAGTTGAAACTTGTACAGAAACGTTATCTTTCCCCATGATTGTTTCAAGAGTATCTTTTATTTTTTTAGCTGCTTCTTTTTCAAAAGCAGTTCTGTAGCTTTGCATGTCAGATGAATTTTTTGAAACATCTTCTGACAAAACATTACCAAATTGGTCTGTTAAAAATACTCTGTCATTTGTCATTCTTGGAACAGAATATGCTACAAGATTTTTAATAGCTAAAATTTGGCTTGGTTTTAATTTAACTCCAGCTTCTAAAATCAAAACAACGCTTGCTGATGGCTCTTCATCTTCATCAGAAAAAATAGAACGTTCAGGCTCTGCGAGTTGCACTCTTGCTTTTTTAACGCCGTTTATTTTTTCAATAGAACGAGTTAATTCGCCTTGGAATATTCTTTGTTTGGTCATTTTGTTTTTAAAATCTGTTGACCCAAGTTGTAAGCTATCTAATAATTCAAAACCACCAGAAGTATCTTGAATTAGGTTATTTTCTGCAACAAATAATCTTAAATCTTCTTTGTCTTGATTTCTAACTAAAATTGTTGTTTTATCGTCAGACAATTTATATCCATAACCACTTTTTTTAAGACTTTCTGTTATCGCTGCAACATCTTGTTTTGTTAAATCAGAATATAAAACAGTCCAGTTTGGCTCTGTTGCTTTAACTATGAAAAATATTCCGATGACAAATAATGCAACTAATAATGCGGCAATCGAAAATTTTTGGTTAACATCTAGTTTTAACCAAAGTTTTTTAATATCTTCTATTAATAATTTTATATGCTCGTTCACTTAATTCATCCATTACTAATTCAAACTAATAATATCCAAATAGAATTACTCCCAATAATATAATATATTACTTAGTATGAATTTCAATGATGTTAAGATTTTGTAATCTATAATAATAAAATTATTCTATTTCAAGATTAATTTTTTGATTTTCCGGGTCAAATTTTTTAATTGTTACATCAATTTCTTCATCTTGAGTTAATTCTTTTCCATATTTAAGGCAATACTGTTGGATTTGTGATTTATTTAACAAGCCTTCTACTTTTGGATATACTTCTATAAAAGCGCCAAAAGGTTTGATTCGTGTTACTTTTCCTTTGATTTTATCTTTTTCCTTGATTTTATCAGATGCATTTAGCCAAGGATTTTCTTCTAATGATTTTAAACTTAGCGAAATTCTTTGCTTATCTTTATCGATTCCTATAATTTCAACATCTAAAACATCGTCGCATTTTAAAACATCTTGTGGATTATCAATCCAATTCCAAGAAATTTGTGACAATGGCAATAATCCATCAATTCCTCCTATATCAACAAATGCGCCAAAATCAGTTATTCTTACAACTTTTCCTTTAACAACCATGTTTAATTCAATTGTGTCAAAAATTTCTTTTTTAATATTATCCATTGAATCGTTATAAACTTTTTTGTTTGATAATATAAAATTATTTTGACTCATATCTATTGATAAGATTTTTAGTTCAATTTCTTGACCAATAGTTTCATTGTTGGTTTTTAATTGGCTAGATGGAACAAAACCTTTTATTCCCATTACATTAACAATAATTCCGCCTTTTGTTAGGTTAACAATTGTTCCTGTTAGGGTTTCATTGTTTTTGAATTTTTCTTCTAAAATTTTAATATTTTTGCTAAGAGCAACTTTTTTATGAGAAAGATAATATATCCCATCTTCGTTTTCTTGTGAGTTTATTGCAAATTCATATTTTTCGCCAATTTCAAAAAGCTCTTTAATGTTTTTGTCTTTTGGGATGAAAATTTCGTTTTGTGGACAAATTGCACAGGATTTTGTATTGATATCAATTAAAAGATTGTTACCTTCGAATCCGATAACACAACCTTCGATAATATTACCAATTTTATAGGAATACTCGTATTTTCCTAGTAATTCTAAATATTCTTTATCGTCAATCATCCAAAAAACCTCTTGTATCATAGCTCAACATCATAATTATAGACTTTTTTACAATAAATATAAGAGGTTTAGTTTAATTTACTACATTTGTACGAATAGAAATTTTTTGTATAATAGAAATAAAAGGAAAAAAATGCGCATTTCAAGCACATACAAGATTTTACATCTCTTATATCTTCTAACAAATGGTCAATGTACTAAAAATGATATTGTTGATGATTTTAAAAAACTAGGAATAAATATAAATAAACCAAGCATTAATAAATATATTGAAAGATTGCAAAAAAATCATCTTGCTATTGAAACACTAAAAGAAAAAAATGAGAATTTATACAAATTTAATCAAGAAGTTCCATTTTTAGCATTCAGCGAAAAAGAAATGCAAGTTATTGGTGATATTAAAAAGCTTTTGGTTGCTCAAAAAAATTACAATAATATCAGAAAAACAATGCGTCTTTTTTATAAATTTGCTATTCATATTAAAGATGAAGCCACAAGAGCAGATTTTATAGATTTTGGATATTATTCAACTTTGAATTGGCAATTAATAAGAAAACTTGAACAACATTGCAAAACAAAAGATGTAATTGAGATTGATTATATTTTGCCGCAAGGCGAAAATAGATATATAAAAATACATGTTGATAATTTAAGAGTTGAAGATTGGTCTGATAGAATTTATTTGTATGGAATGTTTGAAAATGCAACACAGTTTTCAAGACTACCTGTTGATAGAATTTTTTTGGTTAAGCAAGTTATTAGAGAGAATGTTTGTTTTGATTTACCTGCAAATATATTAGAATATAAAATTTCAAATAAAATGTATGAAGAAATCGATTTAGATTATAAGGAAAAAATTATTTCTCAAGATGATAAATATACTTTTATTCAAAGACCAATTGAAGATGATTTTTATTTAATACAAAGACTTTTATATTTTTGTCCAGATTTACATTATGTTTCCGATGAACGAATTAAAAAATTGTTAAAGGAAAAATTGCAGATTGTGAAAGCTTCGTATGACAATTGAATTAACTAGAGAAAATTCTTTCGATATTTTAAGATTATTTTTCGAAGAAACATATACTAAAGAAGAAATCTTACAAAAGTTGAGTATTAAAAACCCAACTTTTTATAAACATGTTCAACTGTTGAAAAATGCGGGGTTTGATATCGTAAAGAAAAACAATATTTATTTTATAAGAACCTATAAAAAATTAGTTAAAATAGCAGAACATGAAAAAAGTCTTTTAGCATATTTAGGATTTTTATCTTTTTATTTATTGCCTAATGTAAAAATGAATATTTTTGTTGAATCAATGGATAAAATGCTTCGTTTGTGTACAAAAGAAGATTATCAAGGGACATTTAATAATTTAGAATTATATAAAATTGCAACAATAGAAAAAGATTATAAAGATAAGATAGATGCAATCCAAAAATACATTGACATTAATGCAAATATTAAAATAATTTTATCCTCAAAAAAGGAATTTTTTGTAACTCCGATTGATTTTGTTTGGAAAAAAGAAAAAGTATATTTGCGCTATATCGACAGCCTTAAGATGAAAAAAAGCACAATATTATTAGAAAATATTGTAAAAATAACTTCGCAGGATGGGTGCAATATGGATAATTATGCAAAAGAAACAATTTTTGAATTGTATGGCAAGCTAGCAAAATCATATCTTTTAAAAGAGGAAGAAAGAATAATTGATAGTTTTAAAGATAGAATAGTAATAGCAAATGCTTCAACAGATAAAAATACCTTATTTAAAAGGCTTTTAAGGTATGATATTTTTTGCAAAGTTTTATTTCCCAAAAATGATGTAGAAGAATTCCAAAATTTGATTAAAAAATCTCTTGATAATATAGAATAATTTCAAGATAATATATTTGAGGAAAAAGTGAAGAAGCAAACAAAATATTTTTTAATAGGTGGAATTTTATTGTTATGTGCATTGTTTAGCATAACTTTTTTGCCTTTAATTATTAAATTTTTCACAAAACTAAGCATTCAAAAATATATTTATGTGCAAATTGAATTTTTTCTATTTGTTGCAAGTTCAATATTTTATTTGTTTTCGCCAAAATATTATAAGCAACAAATCCTGACAATATTAATTGCAATTTTGTATTATTATTTGTTTGTTTTAATTTATCCAAATATTTATGATTTATTGTTAACTTATGTTACAAAAATGCCTTAAATCTTGTTAAATTCTAAAGTTTTGATGATTTTTTCCGATAACTATATTGTTAGACAATAAAGTTAAAGGAGAATAACCATGGGGCTTTCTGCGAGCCAAGCTAGATTTCTTCAATTGACAGCAAGAAGAAGTAATCTTGAATATCAAGCCCAACAAATTAACTTTGAAAGGCTACAATTGGCTAGTAAATTAGAAGATGCTTCTAATGAATATCAAGATGCCATTTCAAATAGAACTATGGTCTTTTCTTTTAATTCAGGAGATGGAATTCAAAAAGTTGATATTACATATAATAATTACAAAAATTATATGAATCAACAACTAGAGGGGCTTTCAACCACACAAAGCAAATACTATTTGGTTTCTTCTACAGGTCAAAAAATAATTGTTTCAAGCGAAGAAGAACGTGATCAAATGATTAAAGAAAGCATAAAACAGCAAGATATTATTTCTGAAGACGATATTAAAGCAAAGCAAGCCGCTGGTGAAGATGTTTCTGCGTATTCTATGTTTATTGGAACAAATGAAGATGGCAAAGAATATACTTACTATGCAAAACCTGTTTTCACTGAAAAAGATTTTAAAATTGTAGAAAATTTAGATGATACTGATTTCTTCCAAAACGCAATAAAAAATGGAACTTTTTATTTTGCGAAACATGAATTGAGTGAAGATTCCGAAACAGGCGCATACACAAATCGCTTTATAACTCAAGGATGGGATGTTTTAGGCGGCGGCGCTATTTTAGAAGAATATGACAAAACTGATGATGCAGAAGCAGAAGCAAAATTCCAAAGAATTGAAGCAAGATTGCAAAAAATTGATAAAACTCTTGAATTAGAATTGGATCAAATAGAATCTGAAAGATCAGCTATTCAAACAGAAATTGAATCTGTATCAAAAGTAATTGATGATAATATTGAATCTTCTTTTAAAACATTTAGTTAATTATGGTCTAACATTTATAAACACAAAAAAATGAGCCTCAATTCTGACGGCTCATTTTTCTAATTATAAATTTGTTTAACAATAATAATTAAACATAAATTCTGATTTATCGTATTTAGGGTGGTTTTCGCCATCTCCTGTTGGTACATAACTTGCGAGAGGATGCTCGCTCATTATTTCTTCAAAGCTTTTTGCAGCTGATGTTGAGGTGCCGTATGAAGTAGAGAGGTTATTTTTTGGACAGCTTTTAGTATTTGATGCAGCAGCAACTTTGGCTGCTTCTGTGAAAATATTGCCTTCGCTAACGTATGCTTGATGAGCATGGTTTTCTAAAGGATCTTTTTGAAGCTTGCTTGCATCTTCGCCTGCTTTATAACTGGATCTTTCGATTGTTGCATAACTTGGAAATGGTTTTACGCCATCTATACTCATGGATATACCTATACTAATCTACATATTAAAAAAGTATTTTTTTAGGGAAAAATTGTCTTAAAAATAACCTTTGTTACATTTATTAACAAAACAAAAGAATGAACTCTGGCATGTATTGCAAAAAATTATTGATATATTAGAATAATTTATGTCAGAAATAGCCCTTAATAACCCAACAAAAACTTTAAAAATAAGTTTGTTTTGTTGTGTTTTTTAATTTTTAGGGGAAAATCCCATTAAATAAGAAGTAAATTACAATTAAGAAAGGTAATAAACGTGGAAGAAAACAAAGAAATCCAAGAACAAGAAGTTGTAGAAACTGCTGAAGCTACTGAAGAAGTTGCTGTTGTTGAAGAAACTTCTGTTGTTGAAGAAACACAAACTGAAAAAAGACCTGCTAAAAAAAGCAGAAGAAGAAAAATTGAAACAGTTGAACCTGTTGAATCTGAATGGAAAGAACAAGTTGTTCAAATCCGTCGTGTAACAAAAGTTGTTAAGGGTGGTAAAAAACTATCTTTCAGAGCTATTGTTATCGTTGGTAACAAAAAAGGACAAGTTGGTATGGGCGTTGCAAAAGCTGCCGAAGTTATCATTGCAATTCAAAAAGCTGTTGCAGATGCAAGAAAAAATCTTGTTACAGTTCCATTATTCAATTCAACAATCCCTCATATGATTACTGGTAGATCAGGTGCTGGTTCTGTTGTATTAAGACCTGCTTCAAAAGGTACCGGAGTTATTGCTGGTGGTGCAGTTCGTGCAGTATTAGAGCTTGCTGGTGTAGAAAATATTCTTTCTAAATCATTAGGTTCAAAATCTCCATTAAATGCTGCTAATGCAACTTTAAATGCGCTAAAATCTTTAAGACAATTTAAAGATGTTGCTGCAATTCGTGGTATTTCAGTTAAAGAAATGTTAAACGTATAGTTTAATTAAAAATAAAAAGGATTAATAAAATGTCAGATAAAAAAATAAAAATTAAACAAGTAAAAAGCACAATTGGTGCTAGCGAAAAACAAATTAAAGTTGTTCGTGCTCTTGGTTTAAAAAAGAAAAATCAAGTTGTTGAACATTTAGCAAGTGCTACTATCCTAGGTATGGTTAACAAAGTTCCTCATATCGTAGAAATCGTAGAATAGTTATAGATTTAATTTAAGGAAGGTTAATATAATGTTAAGTTTAGAAGATATTAGACCTAATGAAGGCGCAACTCACGCAAAAAAACGTAAAGGTAGAGGCATAGCTTCAGGTCATGGTAAAACATCTTGCCGTGGTAACAACGGTGAAGGACAAAGAAGTGGTAACAGTCACAAAAGAGGTTTTGAAGGTGGACAAATGCCTTCATACAGACAAATGCCTAAATTAAAAGGCTTTAAAAACAGATTCAGAGAAGTTTCTGCAGCTATCAATGTTGCAAGATTAGCTGAAATTGATGCTGAAGTAATCGATTTAGCTAGTTTACAACAAGCTGGCAAAGCTCATTCTTCCGCTGTTGCTTTAAGAGTATTGGGAAATGGTGAAATATCAAAAGCTGTTACTGTAAGAGCTTCTTATTTCAGCCCTAGTGCAAAAGAAAAAATCGAAAAAGCAGGCGGAAAGGTTGAATTAGTATAATGCAACAAAATATCAATCAAGATAAAGTTGTGCAAAATTTAATGGCAAGTTGGCAAGCAAGTGGATTAAAGCAAAAGCTTATATTCACTTTTGCCATTATTGCTTTATTTAGATTGGGTGCACAACTTCCGATATATGGAATAAATAACGAAGTATTCCAAAATTTAGCAAGCGGAAATAACTTAATTGGATTTCTTGATATGTTTTCAGGGGGTGCTTTAGGTAAAGTTTCTATATTTGCTTTAGGTATCGGACCATACATTACTTCATCAATTATTATGCAATTGATGGCAGTTATTATTCCTTCGTTAGAAAAAGCACAAAAAGAAGATGGTGAAGCTGGAAGAAGAAAAATTCAACAAATCACAAGAGCATTTACAGTTCTTTTGGCATTGTTCCAATCTTTAATTTTTGCTTTAGCTCTATTTAAACTTCCTGGAGCAATTATTCCTGGAGTTAATCCTTTAATGTTTTTTGTTGGCTCAGCAGTATCATTAACAGCAGGTGCTATTATTGTTATGTGGTTGGGCGAATTGATTACAGAAAAAGGTGTTGGAAATGGAGCATCTTTAATAATCTTCGTAGGTATTATTGCGGGTATTCCATTGTATTGTAATCGTACTGCAACATTAGTTTCACAAGATACAATGCTTCAAATTGGTCTGCTTGCTTTAATTGCAATATTCTTAGTAACAATTATATTTATTATAGTTTTACACGAAGCAGCAAGAAAAGTTCCGATTGTTTCTGCAAGAAGACAAGTAGGAAACAAGGTTTATGGTGGACAAAATACAAATATTCCATTTAAACTTAATCCTGGTGGCGTTATGCCAATTATCTTTGCTGTTGCAATATTGTTATTCCCAGCAACCGTTTTAGGATTTGTACAACAAATGCATATCGAAAACGTTGCAGTTGCAAGAGTTTTTGAAAATTTAAGCATGGTATTTAGTGCAAATTCTACAAGTTATTATGTAATTTACTTTGTATTGATTGTTACTTTGACATTCTTCTATGCGTCAATTATTCCATCAATGCAACCAAAAGAAATTGCTAATAATTTGAAAAAATATGGTTCTGCTATTCCGGGTGTTAAACCTGGCAAACCTACAGCGGATAAATTGAATGAAATATTATCAAGAATTACTCTTATCGGGGCTTTATCTTTGGGTATTATTGCTTTAATTCCTACAATAGCTACAAAAGTTACAGGAATTACAACTTTCCAAGGTATAGGCTCAACAAGTTTAATTATCTTGGTTGGTGTAGCTCTTGATTTTATTAATCAAATCAAAACTCATATGTTAGCTAAGAACTATGAAAGTTTCTTACAACAATAAAAGGACAAAAAGATAAAAAATGAAGAAAGTATTTATATTTTTAGGACCTCCGGGTTCAGGAAAAGGTACACAAACTTCAAGATTGGCAGACAAATTGTCAATTCCGCACATTGACACAGGCGCACTTTTAAGAAAAAATATCCAAGACGAAACTGAGCTTGGAATCGTTGCAAAAGGTTTTATTGATAAAGGGCAATTAGTGCCATTATATGTGGTATCAAATGTTATCAAAGAAAGACTTTTAAAAGATGATTGCGCACAAGGTTATATTTTAGATGGATTCCCTCGTTCTGTTGAACAAGCAGAAGCATTGAAAGATATAATGGATGAAATTGGCACATTTGACTTAAAAGAAGACACAATGGCTATTTATTTTGATATAGATAATGAAGAACTTATCCATAGATTAGTAAATCGTCGTTCTTGTCCAAAATGCGGTACAATTTATAATTTAATTTCAAATCCTCCTAAAATTATGGATTATTGTGATATTTGCGACACAAAATTAACTTTAAGAAAAGACGACAATGAGGAAACTGCAAGAGCAAGATTTGTTACATATGAAAACGAAACTGCTCCTTTGTATGAATATTTCAAACAGCTTGGAATCTTAAAGGAAATTAAAGCAGATAAGCCAATAATTGAGATTTGGGAAGAATTGAAAGCTATTATATTTGATGAATAGAAATATTATATATAGATAAAAAGCGGCAGAAATGCCGCTTTTTTATTACGTATTAAGTTTTGTAACAGAATAATTAAAAGTTGAAATTCAATACTTAGTATATACTTTATATATATGTAAGCAGTTACTAAGGATAAATAAAGATGAAACTTCAAATCACAGAAAATTTCGATCAAAAACTTGCAGAACTTTATTCATCTAAAGTAACAGTAAATTTGGATACGAAGTCAAATATTGATCCTAACCAAATTTGGAATTCAATGGAATTAATCGCGGTTAATCATAAGGCGATGATAAATTTCAGAATTCGTTAATATTTACGCTTTAAATAGGTAAAAGAATTATTAAATACATAGCCTGAACTGCATTTGGTTGAGTTTGGGCTTTTAATTTACTAGGGTTTTTGCTTTGTATTCAATATATTCCAATAAACAAGTTGCTAACTGGTCAGGACAACTTGTTGGTTTATTGCCACATAAGATACCTTTTAATTTTGCGCTAACTTCTTTTATATTCATGCCAATTACAAGAGTTTTAATGCCTTGCAAATTGCCTTGACATCCGCCTAGAAATTCAATGTCTTTTATAATTTCATTTTCAATTTCAATATTGATTTGTTTGCAACATGTGCCTTTAGTTTGATAGTTTATAATTTCACTCATTTTTTCCTCAACAATACTCTATATTTAATTCTTCGCATAATGAATTAAAATATTCTACAGATTCATATAAATCTTCTTTATCAAATATCTCAAAAGTAATTTGTGGATATAATTGCAATTCCTTTAGTGTTAAAAGAATTTCTTTAATATCCATATCGCCTTTTAAAAGGCTAGAATGAGAATCTTCGTCTTTATAGTTGTTATGAAAATGCATATGTTTTAGCATAATTCCATATTCTTTTATCCATAAAGAAGGTTTCATATCCGAATGCAAATTGCAATGTCCTATATCAATTGTTACGCCTAAATTTGGCGAATTAATTGCGCCAACAAGATTTCTTATAAAATCAGGATTTGATTCATGGACATTTTCAATTGTTGCCATAATTCCAAGTTCTTCAAAATGTTTTATAAATTCATTGTAAAATTCAATATTTTTTAAAAAGAACATTTCTTGATATTTTTTTTGTTTCAAAAGGTTGTTAAAACAAGTATGAAAAATAACAGTTGAAACATCAAAATATTCTGCCAATTCTAATGATTGGTAATATCTTTTTTGGCTAATTCCTGATATAAGTGGGTCTTTCGCTGCAACATTCAGGTTTGAAAAAAATCCATGTAGGGTTATTTCATTATCAAAATCATTTAAAATAGCCTTATATTCTTGTTTATTTTTTTCAAAATTATCTTCAATTTCTGATAATTTTCCAAAGCGAGAGATTTCTAATCCGCAACCTAATTCAGAAGCGATATTTACTGCTTCTTTAAAATCATGATAAGATACGGTTGAAGATATAAATCTGTGTAATTTATTTTTCATATACTATGATTATAGTTTAAAAATTGAAAAAACTAAAATATGTATATAGTTGAATTATTTTTAAAAATTAAAAAAGATTTTTTGGATGGCAAGTTTAAAAAACAGCAAAAAATTGTTGAAGAAATAGAAACTTGCGAACATCTTTTTGTTCCAATTGATTCAACAGGAAGAATTTTGGCTTGTTCAAAATGTGGCGAGATTTATAAATTAAAAAAAGGTGAAGTTAATCCTTTTCAATAAATTATAAATCAAATTTTACAAGCTTGTTTGTGTTTTGCTCTGTTGCATATAGGCGATTGTGACCCGCATCATAAATTAGACAGTATGGTTTTTGAATTTCTGCAAAAACGCTACTGGAGCCTGTTGAAGATATTTTTATAATATTATTTGCGCTATAATTTGCGATATATAAATTATCATTTTTATCTATTGCAAGTCCGATAGGACCTTTTATCAAGCTTGATTCAGAATAAACCGTTTTTTGTCCATATATAGAAATTTTATAAACTTTATTTTCTGAAAAGCTTGCTACATAAATATTTCCTCTAATATCAACAGCTATGCCAGATGGCGCCTGTATTTCTTCTAGATTAATTGCTTTTGCTTTTCCTGTTAAATCTAAAATTGTTTTATTTTCTTTTAATTTTTCTTCTAAATTAAGCTCGTTTTGTCTTTTTTCAATTTTTGAAATTAACAATTTTGCTGATTCATATTGCGGAGCTTCTTCTTTTATTTTTTTTAATGTTTCATATGAGTTGGATAAAAATCCTTGTTTGTATTGGATTTTAGCGATATTATATAAAGCTTCTGAATCATTAGGTCTTAATTTTGTAATTTTTTCTAATGATTTTAGGGCTTCTTCGTTTTTATTTACTGACATTAAAATTTGAGCTAAATTATAATGAGCTTCGTAAAAATCAGGATTTAATTCTATCGCTTTTGAAAATAACTCGATTGATTTATCGACATCATCTTGTCTATATAAATCAATTGCTTCGTTATAAAAAATTGTCGCATCTTCTTTTGTATCCGCAAAAGTTGGATTAAAAGCAGTTAAAGACATTAAAATAAATAGTGAAATAATAAGATTTTTTTTCATGTTATCATTATAGCAAAACTTATTTAAACTACAACAAAAAAGGAAAATAAATTGATAATTTTAGGACTTGAATCAAGTTGCGATGAAACCGCTTGCGCCATTGTAAAGGATGGGCGTGAAGTATTGTGTAATGTGGTTTCAAGTCAAATAAAAATTCATGAAAAATTTGGTGGTGTAGTTCCTGAAGTTGCTGCAAGAGAACATTTAAATTCAATTAATATTGTTGTAAAAGAAGCATATGAAAAAGCAAATATTTCGCCTAATGAAATTGATGCTTTTTCTTCAACTGTTGGACCTGGATTAGTTGGATGTTTGTTGGTTGGTTTAAATGCGGCAAAAACATTATCTCTTGTGTATGACAAACCTTATTTAGGAGCAAATCATCTAAATGCTCATGTTAGCGCAAATTTTATTAATTCTGATTTAAAACCTCCTTTTATATGTCTTTTGGTTTCAGGCGGACATACACAAATAATTAGTGTTGAAGATTATGATAAACAAACAATTTTAGCGCAAACTATTGATGATGCTGTTGGTGAAGTTTATGATAAAGTAGCAAGATTATGCTCAATTCCATATCCTGGTGGGATTTTATTGGATAAAATGGCACATGATGGCTCTAAGGATGCATTTAATTTTCCTCAAGCAAAAGTTAAAGAAGATGAATTTTCTTTTTCAGGTTTAAAAACAGCAGTTTTAAGAGAAGTTAAAAAATTTAAACCTGATGAATTACCAAAAGCAGATATAGCTGCAAGTTTTCAATATTGTATAGCGGATACTTTAATTAAAAAAACAAAATATTTTGCGGATAAATTGGGTTATAAAACAATTGTTTTAGCTGGCGGTGTTGCTGCAAATTCTGAATTAAGAAAAAGATTAAAAGAACTAGAAGAAAAAGGATATAAAACTCAAGCGCCAGAATTAAAATATTGCACAGATAATGCGGCAATGGTTGCTTCTTGTGCTTATTTTAATCCTATAAAGACTGATAATTCATTAATGCTTGAAGTCTTTTCAAGAGGCTAGTTTTAAAAGGTTTTAGTACAAAAATTATATGAATTTTTCTTAACACTACCTTATTTTATTTATTCTATTGTATAATTTAGCTATGATAAGCTATCGGCTTAGTGTATAAAATTTTAGACGTGGAGAAACAAATTGTTTGATTTTAATTGTGATGTAGCTCAAAGTTACGGTGTTTATAAAAATGAGTCTGAGTTAGAAATGGCTAAATATGCCAGCTCTATTAATATTTCGGCAGGTTTTCATTCAGGAGACCCTGCTAATATAAGAAAAGCATTTTTATTTGCAAAAGATAACAATGTGGCATTAGGTGCGCACATTGGATATCCTGATATTCAAGGATTTGGCAAAAGAAAAATGGATTTAGATGATGCTGAATTAGAAGCAATTGTTATATATCAAGTTGGTGCAATAGTTGCTTATGCAAAAACTTTTGATTTGGAAATTGAACATGTAAGATGCCATGGGGCGCTAAAAGATTTGGTTAACGAATCAGAAGAGAAAGCAAAAGTTGTTGCAAATGCTATTAAAAAAGTTAGTCCTTGGTTAAATTTAATCGTTCAAAACCCGACAACAAAAGACATTGTTCAAAAAGAGGGTTTAAAATCAGCTTATGAAGTTGAATTTACTTCAAATAGTTCAATAAGAGAAATTAGAGAGTTGGAAACTAAGCCTGATACTCTTCATTTTAAGTCATTAGAAGATATCAAAAGAGCTTATGATGTTATAAAACCTTCTCCAATTAATTACAACAGAGTTCAAAATCAAATTTAAAAGGCGAAATAATGAAAATATTTGATAAAAGAGTAAGAATGCCAAAAAATGCAATATGGCTAGTGCCTGGTTTAAGGGTTAAACGTTGGTTTGCGCTTAGCGTTATGGGATCAGTATTAGCAGCAATTGGTGCAACGTTTATATTTAAATTAGAACCACTATATTATATTGTTAAAACTGCAAAAGAATTATTCCATGTGGTTCCGCCAGAGCCAGTTGGTGCCGTATTTATTGCAATTGGCGCTGTTATGTTTATTTTGGCATGGAAAAAAACAAATTTTTCTATGATTGAATCAGATAATATTGATGAAACCAGAAAAAGACAGTCAATGGGCGAAGTTTTATATAGAAAAATGAAACTAAACCATGGTCCTAAAATTGTTGCAATAGGCGGCGGAACAGGTTTGTCAATGTTGTTGCGTGGCATTAAAAGATTTACAAATAATATTACTGCAATTGTTACTGTTGGAGATGATGGCGGTTCATCAGGCAGATTAAGAGAGCAAATGGGAGTTTTGCCTCCTGGTGATATTAGAAACTGTATCGCAGCTTTAGCTGATGATGATAATAAAGTTACAAAATTATTCCAATATCGTTTTAAAACAGGCGAAGGCTTAGAGGGACATAGTTTTGGTAATTTATTTATTACTGCAATGACTGCTATTTGCGGTGATATGGTTAGTGCTATTAAAGAATCTTCAAAAGTTCTTTTAATTAGAGGAAGAGTTTTGCCTGCAACATGTGATGATATGAAGTTGTATGCGAAAATGGAAGATGATTCAATTGTGAAAGGTGAAAGCAATATTCCAGAAGCTGGCAAAAGAATAATGCAATTATGTTGTGAACCTGAAAATTGTCGTCCTACCCCAGATGTTATTGAAGCTATTCGTGATGCAGATTTAATCATTATGGGTCCTGGAAGTTTATATACATCAATAATTTCAAACTTTTTGGTAAAAGATATTACTCGTGCGGTTTGGGCTTCAAAAGCTAAAAAAATGTATGTATGCAATGCGATGACTCAACCCGGCGAAACAGACAATTATTCTGTTTCAGATCATGTTAAAACAATTTTTGATCATGTAAGAATAGAAGATGTAGATGATTCTAAAAAGAATTTCTTTGATGCGGTTTTAGTTAATAATTTTATGCCAAGAAATCTTGCAGAAAAATATGAACAAGCTGGTTCTTTACCTGTTGAGATTGATATAACTGAATTAAGAAGATTAGGAATAGAAGTTGTAGAAAGAAATTTATTAGAGGATAATAAACAAGGACTTGTTAGACACAGTTGTTCAAAAGTTGCAAAATCAATATATCATTGGTATAAAAGAAAAATTAAGAGATAGAAAAAATAGTATTACGGACAGATGAGAAAAAGTATTCAAAAAATTCAAAATTTCAAAAAAGAAGGTAAGAAAATAACAGTTCTTACCGCTTACGATTTTTCAACCGCTAAATATATAGATCAAGCCGGTGTGGATATTATTCTCGTTGGTGATTCTTTGGCGCAAGTTGCCTTAGGATATGAAAACACAACAGATATTGGAATGGATGAAATGCTTGTATTTACAAGAGCCGTTTCACGTGGTGTTGAAAATGCGATGGTGGTTGCTGATATGCCATTTATGAGTTTTCAAATTGATAAAGTTGATACCATGAAAAATGCTTGTGAACTTATAAAGGCTGGCGCAAATGCTGTCAAAATGGAGGGAAGCTCTGATTTTGTTATAGATAATATTAAACATCTTGTGCAAAATGGAGTTCCTGTTATGGGACATTTAGGTTTTACTCCAATGAGCATTAATACAATTGGCGGTCATAAAGTTCAAGGTAAAGATGCAGATAGAACAATTGACATCTTAAAAGATGCTCTAAGATTACAAAATGCTGGATGCTTTGCTGTGGTTTTAGAAATGCTTCCTTTGCAATCTAGTCAATTTATTTCTCAAAGACTTAGAATTCCAACAATAGGTATTGGTGGTGGAAAATTCTGCGACGGACAGGTTTTAGTTTCTGATGATTTATTAGGAAAATATGATAGATTTAAACCAAAATTTGCACGTCAATATTCAAGCTTAAAAGACATCATATTTAATGTTGCAAAAGCATTTTGCTCCGATGTTGAATCAGGAGTGTTCCCTAGTGTAAAAGAATCTTTTACATTGGATGTTGAGGAGATAGAAAAACTTGAAAATTATAGATAATATTAAAGAATTGAAAGAAAATATAAAAAGTTTAAATGGTTCAATCGGTCTTGTTCCAACTATGGGAGCTTTGCATGATGGGCATAAATCTTTAATTGATAAAGCAGTAAAAGAAAATGATAATGTCATAGTTTCGATCTTTGTTAATCCTATACAATTTTGTGCAGGTGAAGATTTAGATAAATATCCTCGTCAATTGCAATTAGATGCAAAATTATGCGAAGAAGCGGGTGTCAAAATAATTTTTGCCCCAAAAGTTAATGAAATGTATGATGATGATAAAAATAATTTAACTTTAATTTGTCCATCTTATTCTGTTGTGGATAAATTATGTGGAAAATCTCGTCCAGGGCATTTTGATGGGGTTTGCAGTGTTGTTGCTAAATTATTTAATCTAACCAAGGCACATAAAGCATATTTTGGACAAAAAGACGCACAGCAATTGTTTATAATACAAAAAATGGTCCGTGATTTAAATTTTGATATTGAAATAATTCCTTGCCCAATAGTTAGAGAAAAAGACAATCTAGCAATGTCTAGCAGAAATAAATATCTAACCCAAAAAGATAGATTGGATGCTTTAAATATTTCAAAAGCATTGTTTGAAGCAAAAAAATTGGCTCAAACTAATACTGCTACAAAACGTGCTATAATTGATAACTCTTTATCTTTGATGAAAGATTTAAATGTTGAATATATAGAATTTGTTGATAAAAATACATTTATGGAACAAGATGAGATAGATAAAAATACACTTGTATTAATTGCAGCAAGAACAAAAGAAACAAATACAAGATTAATCGATAACATTTTATTATGGGAATTAGTATAAAAAAATTTTTATTATTAACTAGAGGTATAAAATTAATTACACCTTTTTTGTCGTTTGCATATTTTGCAACTTGGTGTTTGAGATTTTTTGATAAAGATTTTTATAAGATTTTTGATTCTTATCTTGGAGCTTTTCCAAATTTGCTTGATAAAATTTTTCTTATTGAATCAGATATAAAAGGAATAGAAGTTACAATGGGCTATGTATTAGCTGCTGGAATTGTTGTGACTATTGCTTTGTTGTCTTTTAAATTGGAAAATAAATTAGAAAAATTAGCAAAATTAGAAGAAGATGACGAATTAAGAAGAAGATTTGAAGCTCAAAGGGCTCTTCAAAAAGAAAAGGAACAGCAAAAAGAACGTGTAGACCTTGATAAAATGGAGATGTACTTTGGTTTATTTGAAATTAAATTAACATATTATGATGAATTATATAAAAATAAAAACGATTTAGTAGAATTAAAAAAAGAGTATGCGAAATTATTAGAATCAAAAATAAAAGAAAAATATCAGGATATTGAAATTGATTCCACTGATGGAATATTCTTCAGTTATTGCGATTTTTCAAAATTTCATACAATTGTTAAAGATTTTGTGCGCTTATATAATGTTTTGGCAGAAATAAATAAACAAAAATGTATACAAACAGATTTGTTATTTTCTTTTTGGGCAGATAAAAAACAAGCAAATCATAAAGGGATTAGGAAGATTTTAGATAAAATAAATGGGCTTGGATATTTTAACAAAGTTATTTTATCTGGTGGAGTTTATTTTAGATACCAAAAAGAAAAAGAAAAACATTTTGATTTTGTTTCATTGGGTGTTTCTAAATTGTTTAATGCATTGGATGATGATGAAGATATTGATGTAAATTTAATATGCATCCGAAATATGAAATAAATCTAATATAAATGTATGAGTTTAAATTGAATAACCAAATAGATTTTGTATAATATAGTTGTGAAAAAGTGTATTAAAAAATTAATAGGTTTTACAATAGCCGAAGCAATGGTCGTTATGGTTATAATTGGCATAATTGCTGCTATGTGTGTGCCAGGCATATTTGTGAATAATAAGCAAAATGAAAGAGTAACTATGGGTAAAAAAATAGTTACTTATTTGGATGACGCCGCATTGAATATTATTATAAATAATGCCGTTTTGGATGATTTTACAAGATTAAAAGATAAAGAGGGCTATTTTTCTGTAGAAGATAAGGATATTGCTCCAAGATTTTCAAGATTGATAAGAGAATATATGCTCGAAGTTAATCTTGCAATGGATTTATCTAGAGAGTATTTCAGTAATGAAATTTTGGATTATGATAAAACATCAACAGGTGAAAAATTAAAAGATGCATATTCTGGTTTCTTTTATGCAAATGATGGAGTAATAATTGGATTTAGATTTTATGAAAGTTGTTCTGCAACAGAAAAAAATGCCAATCCTCCAGAATTTGAAGGAAGATATGAGGTTCAAAACGCTTGTGGTTCAGCATTTTTTGATGTAAATGCATATCAAAGACCAAATAAACTAGGTTCAGACCAATTTATTATTCCAATTTATAAAAGAGGATTTAAATATGATAATGAATAAAGGAGTTAAGATGAGATTAACTAAAGCTTTTACTATGGCAGAAGCCATTTTGGTAATGACCATTTTAGGTATCATTGCAACAATTATGATTACAAACTTAAAACCTTCTGAATTTAGAGATAAAGGTTTGCAAGTTTTAGCAAAGAAAATATTGATGCAAATTGATACTGCAACTCAACAAATTATGGTAAATAATACTCAAAATGGTAAATTAACTACTGTTTATGCGCCAGGAACAACAACACAAGCTGCATTTGTATCTACTTCTGATACAGATTTACTAACTTTGTATAAAAAATATTTAGTAACAACAAGAAAAGAGTGCAGCACGGATGCTAATTGCACTTGCAATGGCAAAGGAACTAAAGTTAAAGTTCATTTAAAAGACGGTGGATGTATGGTTATTAATACTGGAACCTCTTCTACAAGTACAATATTCCCTGGTGAATCTACAGCAGTTTCAAAAGCGGGTTCACAAGGAACAATATTTATCGATGTAAACAGTACCGAAGAACCAAATGTTCTTGGTAAAGATCAATTTATTGTTCCATTAAATGAGGATGGAATATTTTACGACTAATTAAGGAAATTAAGTTGAAAAAAGCTTTTACATTAGCAGAAACACTCATAGTAATGCTCATCTTGGGATTTTTTGCAGTCGTTTTAATTAAAACTATGAAATTTGGCGACATAACCCAGGATGCGCTTATTAAGGGTGGCTTAGATATGTATAATCAAATCGAAGTTGCTACAAAAAAGCTTCTTATGGGCAATTCATTTAATTATGATATGAGAAGATTAAAAGATACATCAGGGGCTGAATTTGCAATTACTGCTTCTGGTGCAGATGCTAAATTGATTGCTGTTTATAAAAAATACATGAAGCCATCAAGAGGTAAAACATTATCTTCAACATATAAAAATGCTACATTGAAAAATGCTTCTAATGCTTCAGTTTCTGGAGTTTCTGTTTCAACTTTTACTCAAGGTTATTATTTAAAAAATGGTACATATTTTGCTATTAAATTAAATGGCAATTGTACAACATCAGAAACTTATATATATAGCCCCCAATTAAAAGATAAAAGAGATGCTACAAATAGTTGCGGTTTGATTTTTTATGATTTAAACGGCGAATCATATCCTAATATATTAGGAGTTGATCAGTATATACTTTCTATTGGAAAATTAGGAATAAAATAATTCATCTAAAAAGATGATTTAATAGAGGGTATATTAAAGCATAATTTTGTTAAATCGATAGCTTAGACAGTATGAGAAAATTCTGTCAAAGCAAGGATTAAAATGTTAAAACACGAAGTTGAATTTCCCCAAAGAAAAGACGATACGATTATGACTCAAGCGCAAAAGAATTTAGAAATGGCTGTTGCAGCACATCAAAGATATCTTCTTAAAGAAACAAATGAAGATTTGACGACTGCAATTAATTGTTATATTGAAACAATTAAGGAAAATCCTGAGCAGACAAGTGCTTATTATAGATTAGCAACACTTTTGCATAAAAATGGTCAAATTGGAGTCGAAAGCGCTATTGAACAATGTTCTAGAGCAGTTAGAATTAATCCTGATGATGCGAATGCTCATATGTATCTTGGTTATTTCCTTTCTTTGAACCATGAATTTGATAAAGCAAAAGAAGAATTTAAAACTGCAATTAAATTAAAACCATCAACTTCTCGTACACGTTTGGTTTTAGCTTTGACATGTTTAGAAAAAATCAAAAATACAACTTCTAAAAAATCAATAAATGATTACACAAATGCCTTTTATTATGGCTTAACAGGCACATTAATGAGTATTTTTGACAAAGCAAGCATTAAAATGCTTTGCCAAAATATTAAAGATGATTTAAATTTTGCAAAATATAGAGCTGTTGGTGAATTTTTTGAAAAAATTAATTCAGAAAAGAAAGCTTATAACACATATCTTTCAGTTGTTGATAATTCAAAAAAATCAATTGGTTTATATGAAAGAATGGCTCGTATTGCTATAAAGAAAAATCGTCATGATATTGCTTTTGATTGCTTGAATAATGTTGTAATTTTATCAAATAATGACCCAATGAAAGTTGTTAATGCAATTGAATACGTTGAAGAATATCAAACTGATAGAGTTAATGAATTAATTGATTATTACACAATTTTAGCGAATAAATATCCTGAATTATCAAAATGTTATTATGAATTAGGACATTTATATCTTAAAAAAGATGAAAAAATTAATGCTCTTTCTGCATTTAAATTGGCGCTAAAATATGATGAAAACAATCCATATTATCAAAATTCATTAGCTTATGCTTATGTTCAATTAGAACAATATGACAGCGCTATTGAACTATATAAAAAAGCCCTAGAAACAAATCCTAACGATGAATGGTCTGCTGTGGTTGCCCAAGCTTTAGCCGCAATTTATCATCAAATTAAAGGCAATTCTGATGCGGCCATTTCAATGTTGCAAAATAGTCTATTATTAACTAAAAATAAAGCTCAAATCCATGAAGCTATTGCAGATATTTATTATGATAATGAAAATCTTGAAAATGCGGTTGAATATTATCAATTAGCCCTAAATGATGATAGTGAAAATCCAAAAATCTATTCAAGATTGGCAATGGCGTATTGGGAATTAGATTGTATTGAAAAAGCTATTATTTATTATTCAAAAGCGATTGAATTAGACCCAAGCTACGATATAGCATACAATAATCTTGGAGTTGTGTTCCTTGATGGTTTAGGGGATGCAAATCGAGCTATGGAATATTTTAAAACCGCTGTTGAAATTAGTCCTGAATATGTTTTGGCGCACTTTAATCTTGCAAGAAGCCATGAAATGCTAGAAGAAAAGATTGCTGCTGCAAAACAATATCAAAAAGCTCTTAATTTAAACAAAATCAAAAACGAATTGGATGAAAAAATCATTCAAGACAGATTGTATAAATTATTTGAAGCATAGTAAAATAAAACATCACCAAAAATGAAAAAATTGAAAAAAATATTTGAATCTACCTTGGCAAAAGTGATAAGTTTAGTGCTTATACTATCTTTTGTGGCGAGCGTTTTTATATTTTTTGATTTCTATAAAAGACAAGTAAATAAAATTAGGGGCTATCATTGGATATACAAAGGCGACAAGGCTTTTAAGAAAAAAGACTTGCAGAGTGCTGTTAATTTTTATGAGTATGGTATAAAATTGCACCCAGGACATTATAGAGCAATGTATAACCTTGCTAATATTTATGTTGTGTATGAAGATTATTATTCTGCTTTAAAAAATTACGAAAAAGCTCTTAAAGTAAAACCTGAATACGAAGTAGCTAGAATAGATTATGCAATAATTTTATCTGAAACATATAAAACAGATGAAGCAATTAAACAGTATGAAAAAGTTATTGCAAATCAGCCAAAATTTATAAAAATCCCTTTTCTAGTTGATAACAAAAAATCATATCATCACAATCGTGGTGTTGCTTATTACAATATGGGTATTGCTTATAGAACAAAATCATTATTGGCCGGATTAAATAATACTTCAAGAAAAAAATATTTAGAACAAGCAAGCGAATCATATGAAGAAGCTGTTGATATTTTAAAATCTTATAATTCCAATTATAACTTAGGTTTAATCCATCAACTTTTAAGAAATTCAAACCAGGCTGGTTATTATTATTGTAAAGCAATAGAAATCGAACCAATGGAATATGAAGCACATTTTAATTTAGCGGTTTTATTGAATGATATGAAAGATTATAAAGGCGCTGCTGAAGAATTTAAAAAAGCGGGATTATTGCTGGATACAAAAGGCGACAATTTAAAAACTCGTTATATTTATGATGTTTTAAATCAAGTTAATCAAAAAATAGCAATTCATAGTGATAAAGATTATTTTAAAAAATTAAAAGAAGAGGAAGAGCAAAAAGTCGTCGGTAAATATAAGGCTGGAAAACTTATTATTGATGATAAAAATAATGATAAGCAAGACGAATTTATAAAAAGCTTTAAAACTTGCGCAGGAAGAGAAGTTTTTGTGGGGGATATGTAGAAAATGGATGTACAAACTTTATATGATTTTACATATACTCTTATAAAATCTTATGATGATGCGCAAGATAGAGCAGATTTAATTGAAAGCATTTCAAAAGCTTTGTCTTTATTTTTTCCAATTGAAGAAATAAAGATTTTTTTAATGGATGAATATTCTTTCTTGTTAAAAGATTTTGTTAAACCTTGGGAAAGTTTAACGCAGAATAGCGAAAATATTGAAATTAAAAAACATTTCGATAATTTTTTAATTCAAAAAAGCCAATATGAAATAGATAAAAACATATTGTATTTTCCAATAATTCAAAAACACAAAACACTTGGGATGGTTGTTATTAAATCAAGAGATGATATAAAAGAAAAAAATGATTTCTTTAAAATTCTTCCTCTTGTAATTGCCCAAATTTCTATGTTAAGCGCGACATTAAAAAGCAATGAACAAATAAAATTAAGCTCTAAATTTCATCAAACTGTTAGAAATATAGCAAAAATAACAGAAACTCAGTATGAAATGGATTACATTTTGCCAATTATGGGTGAAATGATTGATGGCTTTATACAAGAGCATTTAATTTATATATTTATTAAAAATAAAAATAAAAAAGAATATAAATTAATTTGGCCAAATAAATGTTCAGACAATAGAATTTACGAGTATTTAGAAGAAATAACTCCAAAATCTCAAACAATAATAAAGCAAGACGGGAAAATGGGCATTTTCCCACTGTCTGTTGATTCAAAACCTTATGGTGCAATAGTTGCATATAATCATTTTGATAAAATTACTCAAAAAGAAATTGAATATTTAGAAGAAATTAAAAACCAAGCGCAAATTACATTATCTCGTGCAAAATCTTATATCGAGGTATTAGAATATGCAACTTTGGATGCTCTTACAGGATATAATAACAGACATCAATTTGAAAAAAGATTAAAAGAAATGCAGGCCATTGCAAAAAGACAAAATCAACCATTATGTTGCATAATGTCTGATATTGATTTTTTCAAAAAAGTTAATGATACATATGGGCATGCTGTTGGCGATTGTGTTTTGAAAAATGTAGCAAAAATAATAAAAAAAGAATTAAGAGAAGAAGATGTCGCTTCTCGTTATGGTGGTGAGGAATTTATATTTTTATTGCCACAAACTAATCTTGAAGAAGCAACAATTGTTGCACAAAGATTAAGAAAAGCAGTTGAAAATAAAAAAATAAATATAGAAGAATATAAAATAGATGGAATAAAGGAAATTTCTGTTACGGTTTCAATCGGAGTGAGTGTTTTTGATAAGTCTGATAGAGATTCTCAAACTTTATATAAAAAAGCGGATTATGCTTTATATGAAGCAAAAGAAACTGGCAGAAATAAAGTTGTTGTCTACCAAAACAAAAATTAATTCGCCAAAACACTTTGTTTAACAATATTTAAGGCGAAAAATGTTGTATGCTCTTTTAAACTTTTACCCAAAAACGAGAGTTTTTTTGAATAGTTTGTTATATTGAAAATAGCAATATTCAAGAAAGGGGTGGTGGTCAAGAAAGCTAATTTAACAAATCAGGGCGCCTTGTTTTTGTTCTTTTTAAACTTTCTTGTTTTCTATATTCTTCTATTTCTTTGTGATTGCCATTTAATAAAACATCTGGAACTTTCATTCCTTCAAATTCTCTTGGCTTTGTATAATGAGGATATTCTAATAATCCATCTAAACCTTCAGAGAAGCTATCTGTGTGAGCAGAATTGTCTTTTCCAAGATAGTTTTCAAGATTTCTCGAAATGCTATCAATTAAAATTAATGCAGGCAATTCTCCGCCTGTTAAAACAAAATCGCCAATAGAGATTTCTCTTGGCTTTAAGCCTAGTCTTATTCTTTCGTCAAAACCCTCATAATGACCACAAAGCAGGATTATTTGCTCTTTTTTAGATAGTTCTTTTGCTAAATTTTGGTTAAATTTTTCCCCTTGGGGAGTTAGCATAATAAATTCAAAATTTTCTTTTTTTTCAATGTTTCTATAGCAATCGAAAATTGGTTGGCATTGTAATACCATTCCATCCCCGCCGCCATATGGGGTATCATCAACTCTTTTGTGTTTGTCTTTTGTAAATTCTCTTGGGTTATGAGTTTTTACTTCGATAATTTTATTTTCAATTCCACGTTTTGTAATGGATTGAGTACAATAATTTTCAATAATTTCAGGGAATAGAGTTATAACATTGTAAATCAAGATAAAAGCCCCTCTATTGGTTTTATTATGATTTTTTTATTTTCTATATCAACAACTGGGAAAAATTCGTTTACAAATGGAACAAGTGAAATTTGCCCGATAAGATTTTTAATGTTTAATAAATCTTGTGATGAATTATTTGAAATGTTAACAACTTCGCCGATTTTTTCATTGTTTTCATCGTAAATGATGCAACCAATTAAATCTTGAATTAGATACTCATCTTTTTCTAGTTTGTTTTTAGCTTCTTCTTTTGAAACAAAAATTCTTTGTCCTTTAAATTGGATTAAGTCGTTGATATCATCAATTCCCTCAAATTTAACAATGGCAAAGTTTTTATGAAAACGAATATTTTTTATTTTTAATTCTTTTTTTGAAGCGTCGTCAAGCATAAAAACAACTTTTGCGGATTTAATTTGTTTTTCATTATCATATCCGACTTTTGCTTCGCCTTTTATGCCAAAGAAATTAACTATTTTGCCTATTGAAATATAATTTTCCATAGCCGAATTATAGCATAAATTAAATATTTTCTCTTGTTAGTTTGATTAATTCAACAAATCTTTTAGATAGTTCAACTTGTGAAATTTTCATTTCACGTGCAATTTCGGTTTGGTTAAATCTTTTTATATATCTTAGAGAAAAAATTTCATAGTATCTTTTTTTAGGATATTGCATACTAATCATTTTTACAATTTGAATTAATTTATCAATGGTATGTTCAGAAATTCTTTTTTGAGGACAAAATTCTAACGGATCGATTAGCATATCAGAAGAACTATATCTTTCGCTTCTTTGAATTTCTTCTTTTAAATTAACAATATTTTTTTGATGTTTTTGTCTTTCAAATTCGTGTTCTAAATCTTCTTTTTCTTCAAGCGGAGTCTTTTTAACGCTAACAATTTCTTCTTGAAGTTTATAATTGTTTTCTATTTGTTTATAGAGTTTAGTTTCATCAAATTTTTGTTTTTCTTTAATGATTTGCTCCATACATGAATCACAAATCATTAGCAAATGTCTTCTAAGACGAGACATGTCTCTAATTGCATCCATTAATAGGTATGACTTTTTATAAATCGCATCACAAAAAATATCAATCAGTTCTTCATGTCCTCTGAATTTGGTACTTTCTCTGATGACGGATTCGATTAATGCTCTATGTTCTCTACTAATCTGTAATTTTTTCATATTTTACTCTTAATAAAATACTATTATAAATAACTACATTATGCCATGCGCTTAACAATTTTTGTAACAATTTATATAGAAAACTAAATCTTATTATTTATTTTGTTAATTATATTTGGACTTAAGAGATTTTAGATATATAATATTCTTAGATAATTATCGTCTTAATTTAGCTTGAAATAGATGAAAAATTTTTATATAAAATCTTTAGTTGTAATATTTGCATTTACTTTGTTTTTAGGACAAAGAGGTTTTTGCGTTGAAGAATTTTCATCTCAAAGTCAAGCTCAAATGAATCAAGGGATAGATATTAAAGAACTAAAAAAAGTTAGTAAAGTTAAATCTATTTTTAAGAAAAAAGCTAAAAAAGACACCCCAAAAGATTTAAAATTAAAAGAAACTCAGCTTGATGATTCTGTTTTTTCTTCATTTGAAGATGAAGAAAAGTCCTCTTTATCGCCATCTTTGGAGGATGTTGCTGAAAAAAATAAAAAAGAAGCGAAGAAAATTAAAAAGAAAAAACCAGCTTTTAGTTTCTTTAAAAGAAACAAAAAAGAAAAAGTTCAAGACGAAATTTTTCAAGAAGAAATATCTGAAGATTCGCCAATTACAAAAGATGAAGATGCGCAAACATATGTTAATGATACAAATATAGTTTACATTCAAGAAGTTGAAATTTTTGGAAATAATTTGCTTGATGTTAACTATATACGTGAACAAATCAAATCAAAAGAAGGCTATCAATATTTAAGAGGGGATGTTTCAAGCGATTTAAGAGCTTTATATAACACTGGTTATTTTACTCAAAACTTAAGAGCTCTGCCAATTAAAATTGACGATAATAATGTTAAATTAAGAATAATTGTCGAAGAAAATCCACCCGTAGTTGGTTTTGGAATTGTTGGCAACAATAGTATTTCAAATAGTGAAATTATTGGAATTTTAAACAGATATAAAGGAAAACCTCAAAATATTCTTGGAATAAATGATGCAATAACTGAAATTCAAGAATTATATTCTTCAAGAGGATATATTCTTGCTAGAGTTGTAAAAGTTGCAGATGACCCAGATGGATATGTGAATTTATTAATAGACGAGGGTATTATTGGGGATATTATTGTTGAAGGGAATAATAAGACAAAAGATTTTATTGTAAAAAGAAATATATTCTTGCAACCTGGTTGTGTTTATAACGAAAACACAATGCGCTCAGACATTCTTAGATTAATGGGAACACAAGCGTTTAAAGATGTTCAAAGAGAATTAAAACAAGACGAAACAACAGGATTATATGATGTCCATATTGCATTAGAAGAACAAAGAACAGGAAAAGTTTCTTTGGGTGTTGGTATTGATTCTGCATCAGGTTTCTTTGGTTCTGTTGGCTTTAGTGAAAACAACTTTAGAGGTTTAGGTCAAAAATTAAACATCAATTTATTAGCCGGTACCGGTATTTTAATGAACGATAGTTCTGTTGTTCAAAAAGCTAATTTGCAAGGTGAAATTAGCTTCTTAGAACCAATGTTTAAAAGCGAAAACCAATCTTTAGCACTTAGAGGTTTTGGCAGATATTATGGTAGTTATCAAGTACCTTTAGCTATTGAAAAAAGATTTGGAGCAGAAGCGACCATTGCTCGTAGGTTTAAAACATATAAGAACTTATCTGGTTCAATTGGCTTTGGCGTAGAAAGTGTTAGCTTGTCTGATGGCGATGCGGCTGCTGTTAAAAGAAGATATGCTAAACATAATATAGCTTGGTCAAATCGTCAAAAAGAACTTGATGATGGTTTTTATGTAAAATTAACACCAGCCTTAACATATGACACAAGAGATAATTTTGTAAATGCCAGAAAAGGTGTTTTAGCAAGATTAGTATTTGAAGAAAATATTGCAATATCGGGTAACACATTTGGTAAATTGCATGGTATGTTGAGAAGATTTGCTCCTGTCGGTAAAAAATCTTCAATTGTCTTAACTGCAAAAGCCGGCGGAAAAATACACGGTGATATGCCTGATTTCGCTGGATTTTCGCTTGGTGGACCATATTCAATCAGAGGCTTCAATATATCTGAAGTTGGTGTAGGTGACGGATATATGATGGGAAGTGCAGAACTTAGAGTTCCAATTCCATTTATCGATAGATTGACTTCAAATTCATTCTTAAATAATTTAAGACTTGCTGCTTTTGTTGATGCAGGTACATTATTTAATAAAACAATTGGTACTGAAATATATGACAAACCTGGTTATGCAATTGCTGCCGGTGTCGGTTTAAGGATATTTATCCCAGGACTTGGACCAATTAACCTAGATTATGGTATTCCATTAACTAATACTTATGGTATAGATAGAGGTTCAGGCTTCTTCACATTCGGTATGGGAGAAATGTATTAATAAAAAACCCAAGATGTATCTTGGGTTTTCTTGAATTGATTTTTGCATTTTGGACTATATTTTCATATTGCCGTGCATTTGTGTAAAAGCCATATAGTTTTTCATATTCATTGGTTTATTGACTCCATTTATTTTTAAATGAGTCGGGTCAAAATATGGTCTATGTGGTTGTTCTCTTAAATCTGGATTATTTTTTTCCATTCTTTTTTGAATAAAATATGCGCTAACATCACGAATAATTGGTGTTAAAACAGCACATCCTATAACAGCGCCTGCAAATGCTCCCAAAACACCTGCTGCTGCTTTTGTATTGTTTTTGTATAAAGCAATAGCATCATCTGTTATATTTTTTACATCAATTATTCCGTCTTTAAATAAAGTAGATTTCATTGACGAAACAAGTTCTTTTGGTTTTTTAAATAAACCTGTTCCTAAAAAGCCAGTTTCAGCTTTAGTAATGGTTTTTTTTGCAAGTTCAGTTGCGTTTTTAGCAATGTCTGACGCTTCCATGCTTGAAACAAATGTATCAGCAGAATTTTTTAAACTTTTAATCATTTTATCGGTCATAGCATAATATAAACCGATATTTGCAACACCTGTTGCAAGTCCTGCTGGAACAAGGAATTTTTTATCTTCTGCTGATGTGTTTTTATCAACAGCAGCAGCAAAAGTATTACTTGCAGCGGCTGCAATCATTCCTGCAGCATTTAAAACAAGAAGAGTCTTGCCTGCTTTTGATGGGTCTGGATTGCAAGCGTTTAAAATTTTTTCACCTATTTTTTGAAAGTTAAATGCCATTATTTAACCTCCTTTGCTTGGTTTTCTTGTTTATTGCCGCTAAACTTATCAACAACGCCTGTTACTTTTTTGTTAATCCAATTAATAAAAGGAGCATCAATTATAAAGTTTGTAACAAGCATTACCCCGATTGCAATTGCACCACCAACGCTTTTACCCCAAGAAGACATTTTGTCTTGGAATTTGAATGCATCTTTTGCTTTGTCTAATTTATCCGGATTGATTAATTCAGAAACTTTAGTTGCAGCTTTTGAGCCTGCTTTAGCACCAATTTTTGCAATCATTGCAGTAGATGCACCAATGCATAAAGCTCTTATTATAACGCCAACAATTGTTCCGCCAGTAGATTGTGCAAAAGTTCTGATAGCTTGTGTTTTTGAACTTTCGTTTGTTCTTCCATCTGTTTCGCCTGAGATTTTTGTAATTGTTTTACCAATTCCAACGTCCATTACAGGGCCGATAACTGCTTCAGAACCTGACATAACAATTTTTTGTGCAATAACAGAAGAACCTGCTAATGTAGCAATCGCTGCTGGATGTTGTGCAATAAATTTTGTAGCTTTATTTGCTATATTTCCTCTGAAATTTTGTTTGTTATTTTGTTTTGTTTGTTGAATGTTGTTAATTTTCATAAAAACTCTTTTGCGTATAAAAATCCATTTTCTACAAATACTCTGAACATGTTTTTTTGTTAATTTTTATAGTTTAGTTTTACATTTTTTTACAAAAAAACTTTATTGACCTAATGTCTTTTTATAGACTAAAATTTATTATAACAAAAACACAAAAAAATAATTAGATTGGATATCAAGATTATGCAAAGAAAACCATTTTTTTATGACATCACATTAAGGGATGGAAATCAATCACTTAAAAAGCCTTGGAGCTTGGAAGAAAAACTTTTTATATTTGATAAAATAGTAGAGCTCGGCATTCCTGGTGTTGAAATTGGTTTTCCTGCGTCTTCTCAAATGGATTTTGAGGCATGCCAAACTTTGGCAAATCGTTCTAAAAATACTTTAGTTTCTGTTTTGGCAAGAGCTCATAAAGGTGACATCGATAGAGCAATTGAAGCTGTTAAAAATGCGTCTAAGCCTCGTTTACATACATTTATTACAATGTCGCCATTTCATATGGAATTTGTTTTAAATAAAAAACCTGATGAAGTGGCTAAAATTGCAATTGATGCTGTTGATTATGCTTATAAAAATCTTATTAAAGAAAACAATAATGCAGATATTGAATTTTCAATAGAACATTTTGGGGATTGTTTTGAAAATCTTGATTTTGTTATTGATGTATTAAAAGAAATTGTTTCAAAAGGCGCTACAACTATTAATCTTCCAAATACTGTTGAAAGATATCGTCCGCAAAGATTTTTAGATATGTTGATTAAGGTAAAAGAAAATTTGCCTGAAAATACAATAATATCCGTTCATAATCATAATGATTTAGGAATGGCAACAGCAACAACTGTTGAATCTTTCTTTAACGGTGCAACTCAATTAGAATGTTGTTTAAATGGCTTAGGAGAAAGAGCTGGAAACACCGATTTTAATCAAGTTGCTGTAGCTTTGAATAATTGTGGAGTTGAAACTGGGATTGATTTATCGAAAATCTATGAAACTTCTCTTGTAATATCTCAAATGTCTTTAGTTAAAATATATGAAAAAGCTCCATTGATTGGACCAGAGGCTCTTGCACATCGCTCTGGAATACATCAAGATGGTGCTATTAAAACAAAAGATATGAATTTTGGTGCTTATAGGCCAATTCATCCAAGTTTGATTGGAAGATATGATGATGAAAAAATCGGTTTCACTTCTCAATCAGGTAAAACTGCTATATACGATATTATTAAAGCTCTTAAATATCCAATTACTATTCAAGAGTCAATATATTTAACTCCAATGGCAAAACTTTTAGCAGAAGAAAAAGGCGAATTAACAAATCAAGAAGTTTTGGATTTATATTTTGATAAAATTTGCAATATTAAAGGTGCGTTTGAGTTAATTTCATTCAAGCCTATTGAAAAAGGTGTGTTCGATTTATTCTTTAATTTTAAAGGAGAGAGAAAAGAAGTTATTGGACAAGGAAATGGACCTTTGGATGCTTGTTTGAATGCATTAAAATCATTAGGTTTTGAAATTAAATTATCTCATTATAAACAATATTCGCTAGATGGACTTGAAAAAGGTTCAAGCGCAAGCGCTATGAGCGAAATATTTGTTGTTGATTCAAAAAATAATGAAATAATAGGTCGTGCTATAGATACATCAACTGCTTTAGCAAACGTAAAGGCAGTATTTAATATCTTAAATCAAATCTATTAAAAACTAATTGTATCTTTGATTGGCTCTTGTGTTTCGATATCAAAAACGTGTATATCTTTTGGATCGATTGCAAAATTCATAGTTTCGTTGATTTGTGTTTGAGAATCTAAAGTTGAACAAAATTGCGATTCTTCTATTTTGAAATAAATATTTTTATACGAACCTAAGTTTTCTTCAAAATCTACTTTTGCACTGAATTTTATAAGATTAAAATGATAATTTGTGTCTTTTTCGCTAATTATATCTTCAGGACGAACTCCAACAAGAACTTCACCTTTTTCTCTTATTAAATATGGAAAACCACCAAGCCCTATTTTGATATCACCACAAACAATATAATCACCTTCAATTTTACCTTTAGCGATATTCATTGGGTTTGTGCCCATAAATGTTGCGCTAAAGACATTTTTAGGATGGTTATAGACATTATATGGCGTATCAACTTGTTGGATAATTCCATTATTTAAAACAACAATTCTATCACCCATTGTTAATGCTTCTGTTTGGTCGTGGGTTACATATATAAATGTTGTTTTAAGTCGCTTATGAAGTTTTTTAATTTCGGCTCTCATTTCGCTTCTTAATTTTGCATCAAGATTTGATAATGGCTCATCCATTAAAAAAACTTTTGGCTCTCTGACGATTGCTCTAGCTAATGCTACTCTTTGTCTTTGACCGCCTGATAATTCTTTTGGTTTTGCATCTAGATAATCATCAAGCTTTAGAATTTCACATGCTCTATTAACTCTTTTTTTGATTTCTCCGTTTGGAACATTGCGCACTTTTAAACCAAGGGCAATATTTTCTCTTACGCTTAAATGAGGATAAAGTGCATAGTTTTGAAAAACCATTGCGATATCTCTATCTTTTGGATGGATATCATTAACAAGTCTATTATCTATAAAAATGTCGCCAGTGGTTTGTTTTTCAAGCCCTGCAATCATTCTTAGGAGAGTGGATTTTCCACAACCCGATGCTCCAACAAGAACAATAAATTCGCCATCGTTAATTTCTAAATCGATATTTTTTAAAATTTCTTTTTTACCAAAATTTTTAGAAATATTATTTAAAACAACTTTTGCCATAGGGCATATCCTCTCGAATCCATCTTATCTTAAGGGTAGCACAAATGTAATCATTGTGCCAAAGTTTTGTTTAGAATAAACCCAAACATCACCTCTAAAATCTTTTGAGTATTTTTTAAGAAGATTTAAAGTTGCTTTTAAACCAATAGGACGTTTAATGGAGCCTTTGTAGTATGTGTCAAAGATATTTTCTAATTCATCTTGATTGAATACCAAATCAGTTATTTTTGCTTCAAATAAAACATATTTTTCAATATCATATGAATCATTTGCTTCAAATTCTCTTGTTTTTAGAAAATCGATAGGCGGATGTCCAATGTTAAGTTGACATTTTCCAAGATTAGAAAATCTTAAGAAAATATCCATAATGCATCTTAACATGTATTCAACTATTTCTCCGTCTAATAAACAATCTCTTTGAGTTAAATTTGAATAATCCAAATTAAAGATTATTTTCTTATCTTTGAAATCTTTTTGATAAACACGTTCAATTGATTTAATAAGGCTAATTAAATCAAAAAGCTTGTATCTGTATTCAACTTTGTTTGATTCTGCTTTAAATAAAGCAAAAAGTTTTTCTAAATCATAATTTAAGTCTTTTGAATTTGTATTTATAATGTTCAAATATTTTTCTTGTTTTTCAGATAATGCTCCGCCTATACCATCTAATAATGCTCTTGAAAAGCCTGTCATAGAAACAATATTAGATAAAATAGCTCCTGATGAATCTAAAAGAAAATCATTTTTTTCGTCTATAATTTTTTGAGCTATTTCAAATTTATCTGAAATAGTTTTTTGTTCTTTTTGTTTTGTTGTGATATTTCTAACACAAACAAAAACCTTTCCTGTTTCAGAATTTCTTGTAGCTGTAATATCAAGCAAGGTTTCTCTTGGTTCGTCTTCTTGATCAACAATTGCTTTAACAGTTGCAGACATACCTGTTTTTGTAATTTTGTTTAAAATTGATGTACCGTTTTCAATAAAATCTGAAAAATAATGACCTAAAATGTTGAAACGATTTGTTCTGTATATATTTAGAACTTTATCATTTACGTCGATAATTTTTCCGTCTTGTTCCAGTGTAAATATTCCGTCTGGTAGAAGGTCAAAACTGATGTCTTCTTTTTGGCTTTTAAAATATTGTAATAATTTCATGTATCTTAATACTCTTCCCATGCTTATATTATCATGGTTTTTTCTTAAACAAAAGTTATAGGAAACTTATTCTTTGTAATAATTAACAATTGTTTAAAATTTTTTTATCATGTATGGTGGAAAGCTTTCGGATGACAATGACATTTAATAGAATTAATTATAAAAATGAAGTTATTTTTGAAATCAATAATGAACTTATTGATGATGTTTGTGTGTCTGAAATTATTTCTGAGGTTTCTTTAAATAAAAAAATCGGGCTTGATATGAGAAATGTTAAAGCAATTAATTCAAAATATTTTATTGAATATTTGCTTTTGGATAAATTTAAGTTATTTAATTTGAATAGTGAAGTTTTAGCATATCTTGCAATAATTTTAAAAGATGGATTTTTGAAATCACACATAAATTTTGGTGATTTTAGAGAATCAAAAAGAGAACTTATAAGAAGAAAACTCTATGTTGCATAAAGCATAAATTTTGCTTAAAATCTAAGTATGCTTATATTTACAACTATTATAAATTTGATTTCATCTTATTTAATTGCATCAATTAGTTGTGAATTTTTGGTTATTTTTATTGCATTTTTTGCGCTTGTTGTATTAAATCTTGAAATCTTATCTTTATTTAATGCGATAAATCCTTTAAATATAACATTTTTGAGTATATTTTTTGCAATAGTAATAAGCTTGTTTTTCAAATTTAAAAAAGCAAAGTTTTTAAAAATAAAAATTAATTTTAAAAGAATAAAAAATTCATTTTTATTGGATAAGAGTTTGTTGATAATGTTTTTTGCTTTTTTGTCGTTATTACTTGTAAGTTTTTTTCTTGCAGTAGTAACGTCTGTTTTGGAGCCAGATAGTCAAACTTATCATTTTTTAAGAGCATATGAGTATATAAAAAATAGTTCTTTAAATCATTTTGAAACAACAGATATTCGTGCTTTGATTATGCCAATTAATTCAGAAATTTTATATTCATATATGCTTGCATTTAAGAAAAATTTCTTTGGTTATGGAATTGTTTCTTTTGTTTCATATATAGTCTGTTTAATTTCTTCGTGGCAAATATGTGAAATATTTAAATTTTCATATAGAAAAAGATTTTGGGCGATTTTTTTATTTTCTTCATTAAGTGCAATAATCGTACAAATTCCAAGCTTGCAAACAGATATTCTTGTCGGGGCGTTGTTATTAACCTCTTTTTATCTTTATTTAAAAGAAAAAAATTATTTCTCATCCCTTTCTCTAGCGCTTGCGCTTGGAGTTAAAACAACAGGGTTTATCGCTCTTTTTGGTTTTTTTGTTTTGGTTTTTGGGTATGAAATTTTAATTAATAAAAAATTCAAAAATCTTATGAAGTTTTTCGGGTTTTTGGGTTTAAATTTTTTAATTTTTTCTTCTTATAATTATTTTTCCAATTTTATTCATTATGGAAATTTCTTTTCTAATAACGCAGCCTATATTGGACATTGTTTAGTTGGCGGTTTTAAGGGATATATTGCAAATATTATTAATTTTATATTCCAAGCTTTTGATTTCACGGGATTTAAATGGGGATATTATTTAAATTCAGAAATTATTGGTTTAAGGGAAAATGTATTTAACTTTTTAAATATAGAGGAGAATTTGCGAGGTAATGTTCCTATGCAAATTGTGAATATATTTACAGATGAGCAATTTGTTGGGTTTGGAATTTTGGGTTTTGCTTTGTTTGTTCCGAGCGTTTTTATTGCTTTTGTAAAAGGGTTTTTAAACAAAAATAAAAAAACATTGTTTCTGGCTTTATTAGCATGCGTATTTCTAATTAATATTTTATGTTTAGCAGCATCAGTTGCCTATATGGTTTATTCAATAAGATTTGTTGTTGCTTTTGTTTGTTTAAGTTTTTTAGTACTTATTGTTACTTACAAAAAAAGATTTTTCTTAAAATCAATTATTGTTTTCTTTGCGCTTTTTTATATGATTTTTATTCCTTTAAATATAAAAAGAATGCCTGTTTTTAAGCTTTTTGCTTCTCTTAAGAAAAATAATTATAATTTAGAAAAATTAAGCCATGATTTATATAGAGGTGCTACTGTTTCTGTTTTAGAAATTACCCCTAAAGTTTATGATATTTTAGAAACCAAATATAAAAATTGCAAAAAAATAGCCTATATTAGAGGAACACAATCTTCTGTACTATATTTAAAATTATTGGAAAATAAAGAACGAAGAATTGATTTTTTGAATATTGCGTATTTAAATGATGAAAAATTAAAAGAATATGATTTAGTTATTCTTGAAAAAGAAAAACAAGATGATAATGTTTTTGCTTTGAATGAAGTCAACCCCAAATACGAGATAAAAAATAACAATATTGTTTTTGATTCTAATCAAGAATTATATTGTTATTATGAAAATCTTGAATTGAAAGCTACAATAAATCCTTATCTTGCAACAAAAAGAATTTGTTTTGGATATCCATATTTAAAAATGAAAAAATATTTAAAATTAGATTATATAGATTCAACCTATGTAGAAGATTTTGATGAAACAGTAAATATATACTATTTTATAAATCAAATTAAGGATTAAAAAGTTCTATACTTTTGGTATTATCAAGAAAAATAAGGATAAATATGGAAGAGTTATTAGAATATTTACAATCGAATAAAAAAATCGAAATTGAAAAGTTGCTTCCAAATAAAAAAATCAAAAGATACAAAACAGCATTTTATCAAGTTTCAAAAGAAGATTTTCAATTTTTTAGACCAAAAGAAAATGAATCTTTTGTTGATTTTCGTTTTAATGAGGTTGTGAGAATTTTGGTTTATACGAAAGATGGTGTTTTCACATTTAAAACAAAAGTTTTAAAATGCGGGATAAAAACATTCAAACTTCAAATACCTGAAAATTACAAAAAAATTCAAAGAAGAGGTCTTTTAAGAGTAGATTTACCTTTAGTTGCAAATATTGAATATGAGTTAGATTCCAAATTAATCAGAAAAGAATTAAAAATAATTAATATTTCAGGAAGCGGCGTTTCTTTTAATATTGATGATGATTTATCGAAAACAGACAATATTTTAATCGCTTTTAATATAGAGGAAAAAATTATAGAAGCAAGATTAAAAATAATAGAAATTAGAAAAAATTTAAAACAAAATATAGAAAAATACCGTATAAGTGCCCAGTTTGTGTCATTGAATAATCATGAAATTGAGCATATAATAAAGAGTTGTATAAAGTATCAAATTAAAATGAGAAAAAGTTCAAAGGGGTAAAATATGTTTAAAAAAATGTTATCTTTAACTATTCTATCATCATTTTTGGCGCTAAATGTGCAAGTTGGAGCTTTTGCGAATTATAGCGATGTTGATATTGAACATATGCAAACAATTGAAAATGCAAAAATTGATCTTGTAAAAATCACCCCAAGCGGAAATATTATTCAAAAAGAAAATAATATTGTTGTGAATTTTTCTCAAAATTTTAATTCAAAATACTACAAGCCTGGTGATTATGTGCAATTTTCATTTGATAATGATTTAAGAACACAAGAAGGTACCCTTTTAATACCTTGTAACTCTTCATTAATTGCTAGAGTTGCATCAATTGAGGCGCCAAAATGGTTTTCAAGAAATGCAAAAGTATTCATGGAATTTACGCACATTTTGCTTCCTGATGGAACAAATATTCCTGTTTGCGTAGAGTTGGCAAACAAAAAATATTTACAAGAAGGCGCTAAAGAAACAGCAGGAAAAATTGCAGCATATACTTTATCAATTGGAGGTGTTGGCGCAGGTTTGGGTTCTGCAATTGGGGTAGCTGCAGGGAATACTATAACAGGTTTAATAATAGGTGGTTCTGTTGGTGGTGGTGTTGGATTGGTTTCAGGAATTGTTTCTCCAGGACTTCATTTTAAGGCAAAAAAAGGCGAAGAAATTATTCTTGAATTGCAAGATAATTTGAAATTGCCAAACTAGGATAAATTATGAAAATAAAAAGTGCAAAATTTTTAATAAGTTCGCCAAATTTAAAATTATGTCCAGAATTAAATCTGCCAGAATTTGCCTTGTTGGGTAGGTCAAATGTTGGTAAATCAACTTTTATAAATACTTTGTGTAATCAGTTAAAACTTGCTAAAACATCAAATACTCCAGGAAAAACTAGATTAATCAATCTTTTTGAAATTACGACTGATTCAAAACCGTTTATTTTGGCGGATTTGCCTGGGTATGGTTATGCAAAAGTATCAAAAAGCGAGCAAGATTCTTGGCAAAAGAATTTAGAACAATATTTATTAAAAAGAAAATTGGTTTCAACAATCCAATTTATCGATGCTCGTCATGAAATTCAAAAAAACGATATTTTAATGCAAGAATGGTTGAAATTTAACAATATTCCTTGCTTGAACATTCTTACAAAATGCGATTATATATCAAGAAACGAAGTTGCATCTAAATTAGCAAAAATTGAAAAAGAATTTCAAAATAAAGCATTAGCTTTTTCATCTAAAAATAGAATTTATGTAGATGGCGTTTTATCTCATCTATCAAGCCTTATTGGGTGAAAAAATTATTAAATTGCGCTCGAAATTTTCTTTTAATGGAAGATTATATTTTATAACTTCAAATTTTGCATTTTTGTATTTTGATTTGAAGTCTTTGATTTCTTCTTCTAATAGTTTTGCTTTATAAATTAAAAATTTTCCGTCCTTTTTAAGATGAGATTTGGATAATTTCCAAACGTCTATCATTTTTCCAACTGCCCTTGAAACAATTAAATCAACATTTTCGCATTGTGCTTCTTCAATTCTTGAATATAAAATTTCAAGATTATCAAGTTTCAATTTTTCTTTTATTTCTTTAATAAAATTAATTTTTTTAATCCTTGAATCATTGGCGATTATTTTAATTTCAGGAAAGCAAATAGCTAAAATTACGCTAGGAAATCCGCCTCCGCAACCAACATCTAATATTTTTTTATAATTTTTAAAATCGCTCCATTTTAAAATTGATAATGAATCAAAAACATGTTTTTCAAAAAGTACTTCTATATCGTTTTTGCTCATTAAATTTGTATGAGAATTATATTCGACAAAAATTTTTTTCCAAAGATTTAGTTTTTCTTTTGTTTCATTATCTATATCGAAATTTAATTCATCTTTTAAAATTTTGATTTTAGAATTGTCCAGCATATTTTTCCATTATTATATTAAAACTATTCTCACTCAAGCGTATTTTGATATCTTTTATTCTAGAATTAATTCTTGCAATATTTTCTTCGTTGTTTGAATTTTTTAGAATTACTTTAGAATTCAAAAAGTTTACAAGAGCTTTTTCGTCTTCTTGTCTATCATAATAAAATTCGCCTGCCTCAAAATGCACAAGAGCTTCCTTGAATATATCATTTAGTTTTTTAGCACTATCGAGCGCTTGTTTAAAGTATTTGATTGCTTGTGTTTCATCTGTTCTTGCGTATAATTTTGCCAATTCTTTTTGGGCAAAATACATGTTTTCTAAATCATTATTTTCAGAATCAAAAATTAAAGCAAGTTTTAAATAATCTTTTGCATCTTTATATTTCGATTGTTCGATATTAATTAAAGCAAGATTTGTCAAAGATGCGCTATAATATTTGTTTTCTTTTATATCGGAACTTGTTGTATAATTCTTCTGATAATATTTGATGGCATTTTGCGCATCTTGATTTTCGTCGTATAAGATTGCAAGTTTATAATAAGCGCAACATGCAACATTTTTATTTTTTCCAACGGAAAGCTCTAGCGCTTTTTCGTAATAGCCAATTGCTTTTTCGATTTGTGAGTTTGCTTCTTCTAGTTCGGCAAGTTCGATACAAGCTTTGGCTCTATAGTTTTGATGATTTGCTTCATTGTTCACAATTTGCTTGAATTGAGATTTTGCAATATCTATTTTGTATAAATTTTTATTGATTAATGCAATTGAAAATTCGATTTCTGGTTTTCTTAAATCTCTTTTTTCTATCGCTAATTCAAGAGCTTTTTGATAATAAGTTAAGGCAATATCGGTTTTATTTATTTGTTCGTGATTTTTAGCTAACAACGTTAAAATTTCAATATGAAATTCTTCTTTTGAATCCATTGTTAACGCTCTTGTTAGCTCGCTTATTGTTTCTTGGTATTTATATTCTTTTGCAAAATTTCTTGCAGAATTAATCAGGCTTATAATGTATAGTCTATTTTTTTCATTATTTTCATCAATTAAAGATTTTTGGTTAGACTCCTCTAATCTTTTTGCTATCAAAATATCGTTTTCTTCTTTTGAAATAGCTTTTTTTCTCTCTTTGATTTTGTTTAATTTTTCTGCAAGCTTAGATTTTTCTCTTAGTTTTTCATCATGCCAAGAAGAATTTGCTATTCCAAGATATGAAAATGTTTCTTGGTTTTTTTGCGTTGAATTAATGGATGGTATTAATGATTCAAGATATTCAATCTCTTTTCGTATAGATTCTCTTGAAAGCCTTAATAGCCTATCTTTTGGGCTTTTTGTAAGTTCGTTTTGATATATTTCAATTAATCTATTATAGTAAGTCATTTTTTCTTTTATGGAAAAAGTTTTAACTATGTAGCTTTTAAAATAATCTTTAACATAATATTCATTTTTAAATTTATTAATTAAAAAGTTTTTTGATAAATATTCGATATAACTAGTATTTCCAAATTTATATTCGTTTATGAAATCCATATTAACAGGATGTGAAATTGAGCAAAATATTTTAAAGAAATCTTTGTAAATACTCGGCGTTATTGAGATAAATTTAGATATGATAAACTCTTCATAATCTGTGTGAATTGTTTCATTTTTTCTTTCAAATTCATTTATTAAATCTTCTATTGAAATACCTGCCACAGAACAATATTTTATGCTCATTTTAAGATATAATTCTAAACCTTGGGCAACTGTGTAAAATTTTTCTTTTAAATTTTCTTCCATTGGTTCTGTTAAAACAGTTAGTTTAGATTTAAAATCTTCTTTTGAAATTTCTTTTAATTCAAGATTTTTAACTTTTATTTTTTTAAAGCTGAATAAATGTTTTTCATCATTTCTTGAAACGATTATAACTTTTACATTTTCATAAGTTACAAGATGAGAAAGAAAATCAATAATTTCAACATTTCCATCAACTTTTTCAAAATTTTCGATAACAACAATACAATTTGTTGAAATTGTTTTAAAATAATGACTAACTTTTTCTTTGAAATTATCAGAAGGATATTTTTTTAAGGAAATTTTTTGCGATAGTGAAAAATTTCTTAATGCGTCGTAAAAATTTAATAAAAAGTCGTCTATTACAGTATTTTCAAAGCAAAAATGTTGGAAAACTAGATTATTTTCTTGCAATTGCGGGATTGTTTTTTCTATCGTCTCGCTTTTTGATGAGCCTTTTGGACCATGCATCAAGAGTAGGTCGAAAGAAGATGTGGCAAAATTTATAATTTCGTTTATAATAGAGTTATTAAATTGAAAAAAGCCTTGAGTCATAATACTATTGTACAAAATATAAGCATGTATTTGCAATAGAACAAATATTTGAAAATGGAATTATAAATCGTAATTGCCATAGCCTGAAAATCAGATATAGTGTACTTTATACGGTTATTGTAATTATTAATAATTGTTAAGAATATTTAAATAAAAAAGGCAAAAAAAACAATTTAGTGTTGTTTATATAAGTGTGTTAGTTGTTTGGGGTAAAAATGCAGCAAAATACAATTCCAAGTGTTGATAATCTTCCCAAAGTTGGATATTACGTTTCGCATAATGAGAAAAAAGAGAAGTTTTATCAAACAGAATCTCATATACATAAACAAAATGCTTTATCCGGTGTAAAAGCTGGAGCTCATAAGCTTACAAATGATATTTTTACATATTTCCCAAAAGGATTTGCTGGTTCTAAAAACAGCGATTTTTATGAATTTTTATCTCTAGGAATGATACCATATGCGGTAGGCAGTGCAATGCTTATCGCCTTATATAGTGCAACTAACTCAAAATTTAGTCCTCAACATGCAGCTGCAGCAGGTAAAGTAGCAAAAACTATGGGCGCAGGTGTTGTTTTATATGGACTTGGTAAATGGTTATCCCAAAAAATAGCACATAAAGGAATTAAGGCTTCTACAGGAATTGATTTAGATATGTTATATATTAACAAAATTAATGAATTACCTGAGCCTGGTCAAGAAAAAGGAATTGTAAGAACTCAATACCCCGGAGTTTTTGCATCAGTTGATTTTTATAGAAAAGATTTATTGGCAAAAGATTCTGAATTAAATCATGGTGATATTTATGCTTATGATGATAAAATCGCCAAAAAGGCAGGATTTAAAAAAGAATTAAATGCCCCAAACCAAACAATCGGACCAAAAATTAGAGAAGTTAAAGCCAGAGCTACCGCTATGGAGAACATAAGCAAATATGTTATGGCGGCAACTGGCGTTGCAATGGGAGCTCAAAAATCATTTGAAAACATAAAAATGATTAATCCATTTAAAAACCCAAAAGAAATTCCAAGCATGTTTAAATCAATGCTAACTGCCGTTAAAGATGGTGCTGTTCAATTATGGAAAGGCACTGATAAAAATGTTTTAACAAGATATGGCGGAAAAGCTTTGATTATCGGAAGTGCAGTTACAACATTGTTGACTTGGCTTGTTCCAACAATTGGATTTAAAACAAATCCAAATACAATGAAGTCAAAAGTCGACACAACAAAAGAATACGAGGTGTGCTAATGACATATGTAAGCCCACTTTTGAATAGTTACTTAAATAACAAAACTAATAAACTTAATCATCATGACAAAGTCTACGAAGATTTAAAAAAACATGCTAATGATGTTAAGCCAAATGAAGCTAAAGCAAAATTAGTTAAACGTGGACCTGTAACAGATGCATTTAATGCAATTAAAGATACAGGAAAAGATTGTGCTAATTTTGTAAAAGCCGTTAGAACTGGCAAATTAAGCGATAATAACTTAGGAAGAATTAATGATTTAGGTTTAAAACTAGGTGCTGCATTAATTGCTGTATTTTTAGCAGGACATGCAAAAACAAAAACAGATGCTATTAAACAATTTGTTTGTGGTGGCGGTTTCTTGGCAGCAATGACTTTGTGGCCAAAGCTATTTATAAATCTTCCTGCAAGATTAGTTCATGGTTTTAATATCGATCAAAAATATATCAATGCTCAAGGCGATAAAAAAGATTTCTTCCTAGATAATCAATTCCTTCCTTGGGATGCTTTTTCTAAAGAAGAATTAGAAAAAATCGGTAAACGTACAGGAATTGACTATAATAGCGAAAATGGCGAAGAAAAAATCAAAAGAAAAATGCAAAAAACTGCCCTTCAAAATAGAACTCTTTGGATGGCAACAGCAGGCTTTGCAACTCCATTAGGAAGTGCAATGTTAGGAAAAGCTGTTGGTCCAAAAATTCAAGAAGCAGTTACAAAACATGATTTTGAACAAGCAAAAGATTTATTAGAAAATCCAGAAAAATTAGAAGCATTTATTGCAAAGGCTAAGCCAGACAATAGTGGCGTTAAAGCCTTAAATAAAATTTTAAATTCAAATAATGGCAAAATGCCTGATGCTAAATATTTCAAGAGTATTTCTGAAAAACTTCAAGTTTCTGAATTGTTCCCAAGATTATTAAGCGAAGATGAATCTAAAATTATTTCTGGAATACAATCAATTGGATTAGAAGATAAATTAAAATCATTATATGAAGTGAATGCAACTGTTTCTAAAAATGGATTAGCTGATTTAATTGCAAATGCTAAACTTCCAATATTTAGTGCTGATATGCTATTAACAGGTGCTGAAGACGTGACAATTGATAAAACTACGGCAACAAACATCTTAGCAAGTCTAGGTGATAATATTTCAATTTCATCGTTGAGAACTCTTTTAAAATCTCGTCAAGTTGCAGATGCTGATATTGAAAAATTCATAGCAACATTAGAAGTTGATGATTCTTCATTTAGAGAAAAAATTAAAGAATTTGCAAAAGGACCTTTAGCACAAGCAAAAGGAAGAATTAAAGCATATTTAAAAATCATAAATCCAATAGCAGGCTCAACTGCTGAATCAATGGCGACAAAAGAAATCACAGATATTATGCTTAATTATGCAGACGCTTTAGGAATTGATGAAAAAACTTTAGCTAAAGCAAAATCTGGTACACAAGATGCATCAAAAAATATCTTACAAGATTTGTTTGTTAATTTCTTCAAAAAACAAGATACGCTACCTATTGATGAAAGAACAGCAAAATATACTGAATTATTGAATACACTATATCGTTCCCCAAATGCAGCTTTGACAGAAGCTATGGATAAAGCTGGAGCTACTGAAAATATCGCAAGAGTAGTTAAAACAGACGGAGACGCTTTACTAGAAGCTATATTAGGTGGTACTGATAAACAAGTTAATCTTGAAGGTGTTATTAAACAATCAATAAGAACTAAAAAAGTTGATATTGATGCAATAAGATTAAAAGGTCTATTATGCGCCAATATGGAAAGAAGAATTGCAGCTGGCGAATTTAAGGGCGTTGAAGATATTGTCAGAGCAATAATTTATGATGGAAATATTTCATCATTAAATAATAAACTAGAAGTTCATGAGCCTGAAAAATTTGCAGATATTCTTAAACAAATGTTTAATAGAAATGCTTTCCAAAAAGAAAAAGAAGTTTGCGAAACCATAGGTGAACAAGTAGAAACTATACATAAAACATTATTTAAAATTGGCGATGATACTGTTAAAAATTTAACATTTGCTAATTTCTCTTCAAGAATAAAAGAAATTTTGACAAGCAGATTTAATGATAAAGCTTGGATGAAAAAATTTGGAACAATGTCAGCTGTTCTTGTGGCTGTAACATTGTTGGCTCAACCATTCTTTGGAAAAATCAAAAAAGAGTACCCAGAAAAAACTCAAGGAGGTGCTAAATAATGGAAAATAAAATTTTAAGCCCAATTTTGGCACAAACTTTGAAAATAAATACTCCAAAAATGAACAATTCTGAACCACAACAAGCGCAAGTTGTTCAAAATCAACCAGCAGTTGGCTATAGTCCATTGTTGACTCAAGCAGTTTTAGCTCAATCTAAACAAATTTTACCTAAAACTACACAAGTTGTTGGCGTGACAGATGCACACAGAAATGTTGTTGGCTATAAAAATGATTTAAAAGATATGCTAGTTGGAAATAAGGCTAATATTTTAGCTGTTATTCCAAGAATAATGAACGCTCAAGATAAAGACGGAAATGAATTAATTCAAGGTGATGAAATTCCAGGAAACCTTGTTAATGCAGTTGAACGTCTTGATGAAATAAAAGATTTAGGCTTTAATACACAACACGTTCTTCCAGTTCATCCACCAGGAAAAACAAAAGCTATGGGAACAGCAGGTTCGCTGTATGCGCCAGCATTATTTGTTGAAGATGATGGTTCGCTCGCAATAGATCCTGAATTAGTTGATGAAAATCCTCCTAAACAAGCAAGAAAAAGAATAGAAGAAATATATGAAAAAAGAACTGGTAAAAAATTATCTAAAATGGATAAAAATGATGTAAATGTTCGTTTTTCACAATTTGCATATTATATTGAAGAATGTCATAAACGTGGTATTAGAGTTATGCTTGATTTACCATCTTGCGCTTCTGTTGATTTTGCAATGGCACATCCTGAAATGATGGCTGTTGGTCCAGATGGAAAAGAAAAAGTTCCTCAAGGCTGGCAAGACATCAGAATGTTTAAACCATTTGAGGATGAACAAACTCGTGAATTAAATCAAGCATTGTTAGATATGCATAGAAAATATGTTGATGCTTGTATTGATTTAGGAATAGATGGCATTAGAGCAGACGTAGGCAGAGCAAAACCAGTTGAGTTTTGGAATGTAATAATCAGATATTCTCATGAAAGAGATCCTCAATTTGGTTGGTTAGCAGAAACATATACCCATGAAGATGCTTCTCCTCAATTAAATATGCCATATGATAGACCAAAAGAATTATTAGAAGTTGGTTTTGATAGTTATTATGGTCAATATCACATATATAATGATTGGACAAAAGCAGACCAACTATACGATTATGTTAAAGAAAATATCGATATGAGTAATGAAATCGGTAGACCAAAATCATTAATCGGTTCTTTTGCAACACATGATGATTCATCTCCGATGTTGTATGGTGGTGCTCCTTGGGTAATGTTTACAACAATACTTCAAAGTATGTTGCCTCAAGTTAATCCATATATGACAGATGGTGTTCAAACTGGTGATTATTATATTTTCCCATATGATCATGCATTGGTGAGAGATACTCAAACAGATAATAATGAATGCGTTGTTCATACTGGAAGAATGGATATATTTAACAAATCAAGAAAACCTGGTGGCAAGTTCCCAGAAATTTCTAATGTTGTTAAAACAGCATTTTCTTTAAGAGATAACAAATACAATGAAGTTAATAAAAACTCTTCAGTTAAATTAGAAATGAAAAATGCGCAAGATGTAATTACTAAAGGTTCATTTATTGTTTTACCAACAAACAACCCTGAAATAATAGCATTTGCAAGACATAAAGATGGCAAAACATTATTATTCATTGGTAATAGAAACGTAAATAATACTGTTGGTGGAAAAGTTCAAATTCCAGGCTTAAATCCAGAGCAAAAATTCCAGAACTTAATGCCAAATTATGGCGAAGAATGCAAGTTCCAAAATCAAAAAGATGGTTCTGTAGTTGTAGAATTGGGTGCTAGCAGAGCTTGTGTTTTTGAAATTGACAACAAAGAAATTGAAGCATTGTCAAAGAAAAATAATATTTTGCAACAACAATATCTTAAATAATCGTTAAAAATGGTTATTTGAGGGGAAATAATAGAATAAGGGATAAGTTATGGATTTATCAATCAATAAAGTCAAAAGAGCAAACAACTTAAATTTTCAAGGTGTAAAAGGTGCGTATAGCGCTTCTAATATTCCTGTTTTTAAGTTCGTTCCTCCTGAAATCAATAAAGAAATAGAACAGCTTTCATTAGAGCTTGCTTTTTTGAGACGTGATAGCCAAACAGGGCAATTCGTTTCTCCATCAAAATCTGATTTAATGCTTATTCCATTTAAAGAAGATGATTCTTTAGAATTGTTGCAAGAAAAAATGCAAAAATATGCGCAAGATGGAGCTTTTGCGTATAGATATAGAATAGATTTAAAATCTGGAAAATACCCAAATCCAGGTGAAACTTACCCAAAATATGTTGTTGATGAAGCAAATGCAATCAACATTAAAGCTTCAGAAGAAAAAGTTAATGTAATTGATATGGGCTATAATTATGGAATTACCCCAAAAGGTGGTTCTATGCGTCATAGCTTTATTGATTCTGATGCAATTGTTGATACTCTTGGAAAATTAAACAAAACTCCAAATAAAGAATTTGTTAGAAACCATTTTAATAAACTTGGCGGTAGTATTAAAGGCTTAAATCTTCTTTTAGAAGAGGGTTATTTTGATTCCTACCGTTATATAATTTCAACTCCTGATATTGGTGTTGACCCTACTTCTTCTCATAAATATTGGCCAAGTAACCAATATCAATGTTCAGACATGGAAGAATTTAAGAAATTTAATTTTAATTTATTTGAAAAAGGTAAAGGCTATGTTGCAGACGGTGCTTTTACTTCTCAAGGTATACAATCTCCAATAGTGCAACATGTTTTAAAATGGGGTGAGCAATCTCCATACTATAATATGTTAAAAATTAATGGAAGATTGCAATTGGGAATTTTACCAGATAAAAACGCTGGTAATGAAACTCTTGGTTATGATGAAGTTGGCGTAAAAATTATAAATAGTCCAAAACATGACGGCTATGATTCTAAAAAACCTACATACATGCAGTTTTTCGATACTAAATTATCAAGTGAAGAACAAAGAAATTCTAATGAATTAATTTCAAGTTATGATAAATTACCAGAAGACCATTATGATGTTGTTGATCATCAAGATGCTGTTCAGCCATATTATTTTGAGCTTGATCCAACAAATGCTCAAGAAGCAAGAAAAATTGCAATGTTTGGTGATAAAAAATCTTTAATATTAAATGATATTAAAGATGATTTAGGTGATTTTTTAACATTTGCAAATTATACAATTGCTCATAAACAACATGCAGCAGGAGCAGTTTTCTGGGATGGTAATCGTGATATTATCAAAATGAATTTATCAAATCCTGAAAAAACTCCTGAAAATAGACAAGGCTTGAAAGATGCAAGAAATTATTTATTTAATGTTGCATCATTCTGGACAGAAGCAATCCAATCAGAATTGATTTTAGAAACTGCTCGTAAACACAAAAGCGAACAAGAAAAGATTGCTCAAAATAATGATATTACAAAAGAGCAATTAGAAAATATTGAAAGAAGAATTGCAGATGGAACATTTAATTTGCCTGTGTTAAAACGTAATAAAACAGCAGCTGAATACATTCAAGAATTTCCATTGCAATCAATTGAAACAAGCCCTGAATTGAGTGCTATATTTGCACAAAAAGAATTTAATAATGAATTTTTAACAGAAGAAGTTTTGACTCATTTAGAAAAAACTGTTGAAGATGCAATTTTTGAAGCTATACCTGACGAATATAAAAATATGGGCGCAGATAGCCAAGAATATCAAGAATATAAAACTTATGTGACAAAAACTTATTCTAATGAAATTATAAAAAATATTTTAGTAGGCGCTATGTGTCCTCAACTTATAAATGACGATGCAAGTATAGATTTTGCTAAATTAAAAGATATTACCCTAAAATCATTCCAAAAAATTAAACCTTCAACTCCTCAAGAAGAAAGAAAACAAATTGTTAAAGCATTACAAAATGGGTTAGATGATTCTAGCACAGCTCAAATCGTAGCAAAAATGAAAAAAGAGCTTGATGGTGTTTCTCTTAAAGATTTTAAATATGCTGAAGCAATTGTTGAACAAGGCAAAGGTGGTTTAAATTGGAGATTTGATGCTGCGAAAGATATTGGCGATTTAGATGCTATTCGTGACGGTCGTGTTAGATTTTCAACAATTTGGGATGGCGGCGACATGGAAGGTGTTGTTGAATTTTGGGAAGAATTTATTGGTAGAGTACATGAATATAACCCTGCTTCTTATATAATTTCTGAAATTACTGATTTATGGAGCTTCTGGAAATACAAAGAAAAAGAAGGCATGAAAGAATTCCCAGGAGAACACTTTGATAAAGGTTTACATGTACCTTTTGACAAAAAATATCCTACAGTTGATCAAAAAGACAAAGCTCCAGATACTGAAAAACCGCCTTATGTTAAAGAAATGCAATTCTTGAATAAGGTAAATTCTACAACAAGTTCAAATTATAATAACTATTTCAATAATTTAGCTTATTTTATTGGCGCTGATGCTGAAAGTGCAAATGGAGATTGCATGGCCCGAAAAGGTAATTTAAACAGCTTAAAGGGTCAAATGGAAAATCTAACTACAGGTGCTCAACCTAATGTTATAATTTTATCTCATATGTTTACTGATAACCATGATAAACCTCGTTTATTGCATTCATTGCCTATTGATATAACCTTGTATTTAAAAGGTACATTGAAAGAAGTTAATGTAGATGCAAGAGTAAAACAAGATTTGTTTTATGAAAAAAGCAACCCTAAAGAAATGTCTTCAAAAGCATATGCAGTTGCATTAAAAATGCGAGAAATTATAAATTCTAAATATAATCCTGGTTCTGATAAAAATAAAGCTTTAATGCAAGCTTTAAGAGAATTGTTGCATGGACAAAAATCAAAAGATTCTGAATATAATTTTAGAAGAGCAGAAGCTTTTGGTACATTGCCTTATGAAGTTACAATTAGAGATGTATTTAAAAGAGCAAAAGGTGGCGAATTAACAGAACAAGACGAAAAAGAAATTCAAGAAATGCATTGGACAATGGTTGGTGAATCAGCTTGGAAAGAAGAAAAATTAATTCAAGTTATGGGTGCATTAACTGGTGTTCCGACATTATATAATGGTGCCGAATATGCACAAACCGGCTACGAAAGCTCATCTAAAAATAAATATGTTGCAAACAGAGGACAAGTTCTTCACAATTTAAAAGATGAGGCAAATTATTCTGAATTTTACAAAAAAGTTAATGCAGATATTGGTTTGTATCAAAAAACTGGTTTGAGCGCATTAAGAAATGGCTTCCCTATTTCTTTAGATGTTGTAGATAGAGATTTAAGAGGCGTTCATCCTGGTGCGTTTTCATATATTGTTGGGCAATTAAAACAATTGGATGCTACTCAATATGCTCAATTGAAAAAAGAAGTTGAAAGTTCAAAAACCTTGACTGATACCGCTAAAAACATATTAAAAAGCGCTAGTCTAGAAGAAGAACCATATAAAAATCAAAGCGCATTTGCAAAAATATCAGATGTTGTATTTGATGCAATTGATAATCCGGCTGGAACTATTCCTATGTGGCCAATATACAAATATGATGAACAAGGTTCAAAAGTAATTAGCGTTGTAACGGCATTAAAAATTGATGAAGCATACGGCGAAAGTGCTTCTGTAAGTTCTATTGCTTTGAAGAAGGATGGCAAATCACCATTGCCAGATGGAACAAAATTAAGAAGATATGTGTATGATAAAAATGATTACACAATAGAAAAAAAAGACGGCGAAATAGTTGAATATATTGTTGAAGCTGGCGCAATTAAAAGAATAGATAAGCAAAAAATTGTTCTTAATGATACTGTTTCAACATTCTATGTTCCAAATGAAAAAGACCCTAAATATAGAGCAAGTGTTTTTAATCAAACGAAATAATAAAAGCACCCATTTGGGTGCTTTTAAATTATTTCTACATTAAAATCTTCTTTAAGCGATTCAATTACATGTGGATTGATTAAAACAAAATAGCAATCATTTAAATATAATTTTACATCTTCATTTAAAAGTGAAAATATTGTTTCTAGGCTTTCTAGGTTGCAATGTGTGAAAAATAATGATGCGCTTATGTTTTTTTCTTTTATAAGTTGCAATGTATCTATTAAAATATCAGTTTCGCAAGGGCATTCTATATAAATAATTTTTTTATCAGAATATTCATTTATATTTTTATCTTTATTGCCTAAAATAATTAGGATTTCATCATTATTTTCTAAATTTTTTATGATTTTGTTTGCTTCTTTTGTATCGTATTTTAATTCTTCTTCTTTTTTTTCAAAATTTTTTTTAAAACCTTCTAATTCGAAAGCTGATTTTATTAATGGTAAGTAATCATTGTTTTTAATATCAAAAAACCCATCAAAAGAGATTGTTTTATTTGAAAAAATTTGTCCACGATATAGGCTATCGATTTTTTGAATAAAATTTTTAGTAATTAAAATTGACCCTGGAAAAGTTGTAAAATCATATTGTATATCGTCTGATTCAATGTGACCTTTTAAAAATTGATTTTGTTGAAAATATGGAAAAAGATGCGCTTTTAACATATTTCCATTCGTGTATACATTGATTTTTTCTTTAAAATCCGATTCTTCAAGAGTTTTTAAAAGTTTTTCAAGTTCGTTTAAATCATTGCCTGAAACTAAAATACAATGTCCTTTGCAAGGATTTAGCATTATTTTTGTATCTTGTTTTTCTTTGTACTTTGTTTTCTCGATTTCATATAATTGTTTTCTGATTTCTTTAGAAATTTCACAAAATTCTTTTATTCGTCTTATTATTTTTTCATTTCTAATAGAATAACCATTGGTTAAAGCAAAAAATCTTAGAATTTCATAATCATATGAATTAAAATTTTTATCATAATTTTTTATTTTTGTAATGTTTATTGCACAAAGTTTTGCATAAATTGTAATTAATTCGAACAGTCTTTGCTTTGTTTTATCTGCATTTTTTTGTTTGTTTGTTATATTTAATTCAGATTGTTTGATTAATTTTGTAATATTTGAAGTAATTTCAATATTATTTTCACTATTTATAATTTCGCAAGGAAATTTGTTTTTGGAACAATGTTCAAGATATTTTGTTTTAATTTCGAGTTTTTTTGAATTTAGTTCTTCGAATAAATTTAAATATTTTTTCTTGTTGTAGTTTGTATTTATTAAAAATATTGATAATATTTCTATGCAAAAATTCATAGCATTTGCATTTGTTAAGCCAAATTCTTTTAATTTAACTAGATAAAATGAAATTTCCCTAATTTCGTTTAAAAGAATTTCATTTAATGACACGATACTTGGATGAATTGAACATATTCCTTCAGATTTACAGGAATTTTTTTCTATTATATTTTTAAAAAAATCATACATATTAAGATTTTATGCGATTGTTTGGAAAATAAAATTGCCAAATAAGACAATAATCCACTACTACATTTATAGGATTAATTTGAAAAAAAATAAAACATGAGAGATAATATAATTGTATATAAGATTTGCTACGACTTAAGGGGAATATTTTGTTTCATAATTACGATGTTATTTATGAAGATGATGAGCATTTTGAATGTCAAACCAATGGTGTGATTTCGGATTCTATTGTACAAAATTGGACGCTTCAGGCTCTTGAATGTTATAAATTAAACTCAAGATGTGATTTGTGTCCAATAACCAAGGCAAGATATTCTTTTAAGTGTCAAATGAAACGCATTGTTGAAATTTTATTAAAAACACAAGGGCTGCCAGATGAAGCAGCTTTGGCGCCTGATAATCAAGAGATTTCTAGCGATATAGTTGCATAAATGTCAGCCCTTTGGTTTTTATTTAGTTCTATTTAAAAAAGAATTTAGTGCTTCTTGCTTGCTGTTTGGGGTTGCAAGATTAAAAGATTCATAGCTATCGGCATCTCCTTCGATGAATGCGCTTCCATAAAATCTTTTAACAAATACAAGAATTACATATAGAATGATTGCACTAAAAGCTACTCCTGCCATAACTTTTAAGAAAAGTCCTATTACTTTTTTGCCTTCCTTATTTGTATCAGGAACAACGCTTTGTTTAACCTTTTGAGTGTTCAAAGGTTCTATATCTAAATCTTTTACATTTATATCAGAGTTAGCAAAATTAACCTCTTGTCCTGTTTGTATGTTGCTTGTTGGGTTTTGTGCAACAACAATAGGATTTAATGCTAAACAACATATTAAACATACGAAAAGAAATATTTTATGAAGACGTTTTAGCACTTTTTGTTCTCCTAACTCTTTTTTTAGGTTTTTCTTCTGTTTTTGTTTCTGTTATTTCTTCTGAAACATTTTCTGTTTCAGTTTCTTTTTTCTTTGTTTTTTTAGCTTTTCTTGATAGCTTTTTAGGTTCTTTTTCTTCCGTTTCTTTTTTGTTTTTTGTTTCTGTTATTTCTTCAATTACTTCTAGAGCAGCTTGTTCAATAACTTCTTTCATTTCTTTATCTTCTTTAGAAGGTTTTTTACTTATTTTTTTAGATTTATTTTTATTTTTATTTTCTTCTAAAGCTTCCATTGCTCCTTCAATAACAACGTCTTTAATTAAATCATCAATCATTTCATTAACTTGAACTTTTGTTAGCTCTTGTTCTGGTTCTTGAGTTTTGTTTTCTTGATTTTGTTGGTTGTTTTGATAGTTGTTATTTTGATGGTTTTTATGTTTATCTTTTTTCTGATTTTTGTCAAATTTATGATTTTTTTGATTTGGAGCACCATCATTGCTGAAGTTAGCGCTAAATGGACCTTTAATTTTGTTCATTTTTGCTCTATTTTCGCCAACATTTGTTGGAGTTGCAAATTTTAAATCATCAATAATAAAGCCTTGACCTTGGCATTTATCACATTTTTTTGTAAATATTTCAGATAAACTTTGTCCTTGTCTGTGTCTTGTTAATTCAACAAGTCCTAAGTCGGATAATTGTCCAATTTGCGGTTTTGCTTTATCTTTTTCAAGAACTAATTCAAAATGTTCCAATAAAGCAAGTTTATCCATACGGGAAGCCATATCGATAAAATCGATTACAACCATACCGCCAATATTTCTTAGTTTTAATTGACGTGCAATTTCATCTGCTGCTTGTATATTTGTTTTGAGTATTGTTTCTGCCTGATTTGATGAACTTACAAATTTTCCAGAGTTAACGTCAACTACGGTTAGAGCTTCTGTTTGCTGAATGAATAAATATCCGCCCAAAGGCAAATTGACTCTAGTGTTTAGAGAATTTACAATTTCTTTATTAATTCCTGTTGCAACTAGTAAAGGCTCGTTTCCTTTATGCATTGAAACATGCACTTGCATATTCCAATGTTGAAGCAATTGAGTTGTTCTATGAAGAGCAAAAGCTGTATCTACAACGATTTCTTCAACTTCAGAATCGCAAGCTTCTCTTATGACACGATATAATAAATCTTGGTCTCTATATAATAATGTTGGAGGATTTGCACTATCTGCAGCATTTACGATAGAATTCCATTTTTCTAAAAGAATTTCTAAATCTTCTTGAATTTCTGCATCTGTTTGACCTTCTGCTTCTGTTCTTACTATTACACCGACTCCAACAGGTTTTAATAAGCTAACGATAGATTTTAATCTTGCTCTTTCTTTTTGAGAAGTAATTTTTTTAGAAACATTAACACCTTTTTCATCAGGCAATAAAACTAAAAATCTTCCAGGTAAAGATAATGCTGTTGTAACACGAGGACCTTTGTGTCCTGTTGGTTCTTTAACAACTTGTACGATTAATTTTTGATTAGGTTTAACCTTTTCTTTCAAAGAGCCTTTGCCCATAATATCATCAGTATGAATAAAACCCATTTTATCTGGCATACCAACATCAACAAATGCTGCTTCAATTGATGGAAGAATATTATCTACACGAGATAAATATACATCTCCTAATAATACATCTCCTTTTGAAACGAAAAATTCGCAAACTTTGTTGTTTTCTAATAAGGCTGCAATATTATCCTTTTCAGAAATTATAATTTTTTTTGACATAGTTAAATCCTTTTTAAACTTAAATAACTCTCAAGTTGGTATCTAAAAACTCTACCCTTTTGATTTTAAATGCACTTGCATCCTCAAACAGTATTTTAATAAATTCATCTGCTCTTAACGAGGGAATTGCATCATTTTGTCCGACTTTTAGGGTAAAAGTCAGTTTGCCATCATCCTTAATCTCAATGGATTTTAGGGAGTTTCGATAATTAATAGTTTTTTCTATACCTTTTTTCGTTTTCTTCGTGATTAAAATTTCATCCGAAGATAAACACTTTTCTATAATATATCTTATTTTTTCAAAATTGTAAACATGATTTTTTTCTTCAGGAACAATTGCCTCATATATTGCCCATTGAGCATAATTTTCAAGAGATTTAGGCTCGTTTGCGTCTTCTTTTATTTCATTAAAAGAGATAACTTTTATTCCATTTGGCGAATATTTTTTAAATTTTTCCAAAAAATTTTCATCTAAAGCTTCGTATGTTTGAAAATTCACCAATTCGCAATCTGATTCTATAAAAATTGGTAAAGCTGGTGAGTATGAAACTTTGGGCATTTTATTGAAACCCTCAGATAAAACAAGTTTTATTTCGCAACGTCTAAATATTTTTAAAATTAAATTTTGCCAATCAAGATGGGAAATAAAGCATAATTCTTTGTTTTTTGTAACTTTTAATCGATATTTATATATTTTATCTGCCATTATTAAACCTGTTTATAAAGCTGGTTTTAGGTGCTTCTTTTGTCATGTATTCGCTTTTTGATGCAGTACGAATTTGAATTTCATTAAAGTTTGAAATTTCATCAATAGTTTTATCTAACTGTTCTTTTCTTATTTCTTTTGTTAGTCGCTTTAAAAGCCTTGAATTTATAAATTCATCTTGGAAAAACGTTTTCATATTTTGAATATAACATTGTAAAAATTTATTGGCTATTTTTTAATCAAAATTAACATTAACCTTTAAAGAAATTGTGCGATTGGACTGAGTTTTGAAGAATTGGAAAATCTTCAATGTTTTTATTTTCAACAAATTCTTTTGCGTAATTTCTTGCTTTCTCAATTAACTCAACATCATTTACAATATCAGCAACATTTAAATCAGGAAGTCCTGATTGCCTTGTACCTAGAAATTCTCCCGGACCTCTCAATTCTAAGTCTTTTTGCGAGATTATAAATCCATCATTTGTTTTTGTCATTATTTCAAGTCTTTTTTTGACTTCATTGTTGCTTGTTTGTGTAATTAAAGCACAATACGATTGATTATCGCTTCTGCCAACACGTCCTCTTAATTGATGTAGTTGTGACAAACCAAATCTTTCTGCGTTTTCTATTATAATAACTGTTGCATTAGGGTTATCAATTCCAACTTCAACAACTGTGGTTGCAACTAAAATATCATATTTTCCATTTTTGAAGTCTTTCATAACTTCGTCTTTTTCATTGTTATCCATTTTTCCATGCAAAAGACCAATTTTGTATTGGGAAAATTCTCCCTCTTGAAGTTTTTGGGCTTCTAGAGTTGCAGCTTGAGCTGTTATTGTTTCTGACTCTTCAATTAATGGATAAACTATATAGGCTTGATGTTTGAAAAAAATTTCTTTTTTAATTAAATCATACATTTTTTTGCGTTCATTAGTGCCGCCTAAAGTTGTTATGATTGGTTTTCTTCCTTTGGGAAGCTCGTCTATTACGCTAACTTCTAAATCTCCATGAAGAGTTAGAGCTAAAGTTCTTGGGATTGGTGTTGCTGTCATATTTAGCATTTGAGGCATTTTACCTTTATTTAAAAGAGCATTTCTTTGCTTAACACCGAACCTATGTTGTTCGTCTATTACAATCATCCCAAGATTGTTGAATTCAATTCCTTCTTGAATGAGCGCATGTGTGCCAACGGCGATATGGATTTGACCATTTTTAAGATTAGTTTTCATTTCTTTTTTAACTTTTGCACCATTTTTTCCAACAAAAAGCCCTATGCTTAGTCCAAGAGGGGTTAACCAAGAAGAAAAGCTTCTAAAATGTTGAGTTGCGAGGATTTCCGTAGGCGCCATAATAGCGCCTTGATATCCATTTTCTATAGCGCACAATAGTGCAATACAAGCAATAACAGTTTTTCCTGAGCCAACATCTCCTTGCAATAATCTTTGCATTGGTTCATTTGAATTTAAATCATTCATTATTTCGTCCAACGCTTTTTTTTGAGCATTAGTTAACTCAAAAGGAAGATTTTTTATAAATTTTTCTACAAGTCCATCTTTTTTAATTTCAAGTTTAATTGAAGCATTTTTTTGATTTTCTTTTCTTAATAATGCCAAATTTAATTGCATTGAAAATAATTCTTCAAAAGCAAGTCTTTGTCTTGCTGTGTCAATTTCTTCTTGAGATTTTGGATTATGCATATCCATAATTGCAAGTTTTTTTTCAATAAAATTTTCTTTTTCTGTAATATAGTTTGGAAGCGGTTCATGAATTTTATCTTGAAATTTTAATAATGCATTATGAATTGCATTTGTTAGGGTTTTTGGGTTTAAATCTTCTGTTAGAGAATAAATTGGCACAATAGTATTTTTATTAAGTTCAATTTCAGCCCCTTGCCCAAGAACTTGTATCTGTGCTTTTTCAAGCGTTGTTCTTGAGCTATAATCGTCGAATTTTACTTTGCCTAAAGCCATAACTGTTGAATTAATTGGGTATGCTTGTTTGTAATGTTCAATTATTCTTCTGTTGTTGGTTTTAATGAAGAAATTAATTGGAATAACACCTGTTGAATCTTTTATGTAGACCGTTAAAACAGTTAATTTTTTAGGTGAAGTATAATGTTTAACCTTTATTATTGTTCCATAAATTGTAACTTGTTCTCCAAGCTTTAAGTCTTTAATTTTGTTTTGTGATTTATAATCAACATATTTTCTTGGATAATATTCGATTAAATCTTTAACTTTAAAAATTCCCATTTTGTTGAATAATTTTGCAATAACAGGTCCAACCCCTTTTACATATGCAACATCAATTTCTTCTATTTCTTCTTGAAATTCTTTTGTTTCTTTTGAGGTTTCTTTTTTTGTTTTTGGTTTGATTTGTTTTCTTAGTCTTGCAAATGTTTCAAGGGTTTTATCAATAGTGAATTTGCGATTATTTATGCTGTCTATATGATAGCCTTCAAAAAGATTGATTAAGTATGCGATATTTTGTTTTTCGACCTTATTGATTTTTTTTAAAACATCATAAAGAGCGCCAATCATAAATTTTGAAAAGTTTGTTTTTCTTCCGTCAAAATTTATGTATTGATATTTGATTTCAAGGCTTATTGCTTGTTTTACTTTTTCGTAAATTTCATCAAAGCTCATTAATTTACCAGTCTTATAACTTCATAAAGATTGATTTTATTTGTTTTGCCACGAATAACAACATTCTTTATAGTTATAACATCAACATGGTCTTGAACCAACCTGTATGTTGATTCGCTTATTAAAAAGTTTGTTCTATATATTTTATTATAATTTTCTATTCTGCTAGCAGTGTTTACAGTGTCGCCTATGACTGTGTATTCTAGTCTATTTTGCGAACCAATATTACCGATAAATACTTCACCTGATGATATTCCTATTCCTATTTCTATTTTTGGTTTACCTTCGTCCATCCATTTATCTTGTAAGTATTTAACTTTTTTAAGCATTTTATCTGCACAAGTAACGGCATCTAATGCGTGATTTTTACTTTTTTTGGGCTCTCCGAAAATTGCTAAAACAGCATCACCCATGAATTTATTTAAAACACCATTATGTTCTTCGATAATTGGAACTAAAGCACTAAAATATTCGTTCAAAATAGAGGTAACGGAATTTGCGTCCATATTTTCTGAAATTGATGTGAAGTTTCTAATATCTGCAAAAAGAACGGTTATGTTTGTTCTTTTTCCGCCAAGTGAAATATTGTCTATGTTTTGAACAACATTTTGCATAACATCGTAAGACAGATATTTCCCCATGGCTTTTTGAATTTTTGCTTTTTTAGTGTCTTCAATCAAATATCTATAAGAATATGCACAAGCTATTGCGACAAGGATGAATAATTCAGGTAAAATTAAACTTACTGCAATTTTATGGTAGTACATGAAAAATGCAAATAATAAACACCCTAACATTAAGCATACACTTGATAAAAGTGCATTGACAATAGGCATTGAATTAACCAATACAAAGACAAGAATAAATACAAAAACGCAAATTAAAAAATTATACAAAGGGCTTGTTGCTCTATAAAAATTATTTGAAATTAAATTATCAAAATTGGTTGCTTGAATATCAAGTCCTGAAAAATTTTCACTAATAGGAGTTCTTTTAATATCTGACAAAGCCTGAGCTTGTGCATTTGCTCCAATAAAGATGATTTTATTATCAAAAATTTTAGAGTCTAAAATTGGTTTTTTGCCTGCTTTTATTGCTCTGTATGAATTTATGATATCTGAAGCTGAATATTTTTTATGAGAATATACGTTATCTTGAGATTTATAGAAACAAATATAGTTTAAAATAAAACCTTGTGCATTTTGAATTGGGATTTTAAGAGTGTTGTTTTGAGAAAAACCATACAGGTATTTGTCGGTTAATAAAAATTCTTTAATTCCCGTGTATTTTGAATAAATTGATAAAGCTAAAGATGGTATGTAGTTACCTTTATAATTTATTATTTGGCTTGCTTTTCTAATGTATCCATCTGAGTCTTCAGGAATATCTACAAAACCAAGAGAAACAACGTTTTTAAAATATTCTTTTTGTAGGGCCGTAAAGCTTTTAAAATTGCTTTGTTGTTTGAATTTTTTAGAACGTTTATCAATTATTTTAATATCATTTTTTCCCAAAAGTAGATTATCGTATTCTTTGGCATTAATATTTTTTTCAAATTCGGAATATGAAAAAGCAAAACCTGCTGTTAATTTTTTAAAATCTTTTACTTTTGCAAAAAAGTTTTTATCGCTTTGCGGATGTTCTAAATCAGGCGCCATAACCAAGCCATCATAACCGATTAATTTTGCATTTGTGTACGATTCGAAATAATCAAACATTTCAAGATAATTTTCTCTTTTCCAAGGCCATCTTCCAATGTCTAAGAGAGATTTATCATCGATAGCAACTAAAACAATATCGTCTGATGAAAGTTTATTGTTTATCGTTAGCTTGTTCATTATGTTATATGATTTAGCCTGTAAAAATACTGCGCTAAGCGCATAAACAACTATAAAAATAAATATAAATACTAAAAAAAGTATTTTTGTATTTTTTTGTCTAAACTCCATAAGAATATTTTATAATATATTCAATTTATTTAAAATAAAATAAAAAGCGGATATTTATCCGCTTTTCTACACCGACACAATCCCTTCTTTTATTGCTTTTACTGCAGCTTGCACTCTATCGTCAACACATAATTTTTGTAAAATAGAACAAACATGGGCTTTTGCCGTATGAACCGATACAATTAATTCTTGGGCTATTTGTGTGTTTGATTTTCCTTGAACTAATAATTTTAAAACCTCATTTTCTCTTTCTGTTAATTTAGATTTTGTATCTGTACAATTATTTGAGCCCATAATTTCCGTGTTTTCTGGTTTCGGGAAGAATTTTAGTGCTAAATGTGCAACATTAGAATCAATCCAACAAGCCCCTTTTGCAACATTTTTTATTACCCCAGATAAGGTTTGAGGATCGATATCTTTTAAACAATAACCACTAGCGCCAGAACCCAAAGAAGCTATCACTTCCTCTTCTCTATCATGAGATGTTAAAATAATAACCTTTGTATTTGGAGAAATATTTTGAATTTTTGCTGTTGCTTCAAGTCCATTTATGCCTGGTAATCCTAAATCCATTAAAACAACATCAGGTTGTTCTTTTTTGATTAATTCCAAGCCAATTTCTGCGTTTTGTGCTTCTGCGATAACATTTATGTTTTCAATTTCATTTAATGCATATCTAAGACCTACTCTTGTTAATTTGTAATCTTCAACAATAATTACTCTAATATCTTTTGAAATTGGTTTATTAACCGTCTGATTCATTGGTAGTAATTCCTTTCGCTATATGTGTAGTTATTCAAATTTATGGCTTAATACTAACTTGTATAGAAATTAAAACCAATTAGTCTGCTGTCTAGTTTATGAATAGTCCGATTGGAGAATATGTTAAAAAATAAAATAACTACATGACCAATTTTTATACTATAATATTTTTATGGAACAAAATTATTTGCCGTTATTTAGAAAATATCGTCCGCAATCTTTTAAAGATGTTGTTGGACAAGAGAGTTTAGTTAAAGCATTGTCAAATGCTATTGAATTAAATAGAATAGCAAATGCTTATTTATTTTGTGGTCCAAGAGGAACAGGTAAAACTTCTACGGCAAGAATTTTAGCAAAATCCCTAAATTGTGAACATGGTCCAACATTAGAGCCTTGTCAAAAATGCGCAAGCTGTATTGATATTACAAATACTTCTGGATTAGATGTTATTGAAATTGACGCTGCGTCAAATCGTGGGATACAAGATGCAAAAGAGCTTATTTCTCAAGTTCAATATGCACCAATCAATGGCAAATATAAAATTTTCATTATAGATGAGGTTCATATGTTGTCTAATGATGCATTTAATGCATTGCTAAAAACATTTGAAGAGCCTCCTAAAAACGTTATTTTTATTTTAGCAACGACAGAACCACATAAGGTTTTAGAAACAATAGTTTCAAGATGTCAAAGATTTGATTTAAGAAGAATTACAACAGATGACATTATCAAAAGACTAAGAGAAATTTCAGATATTGAAAATATTAAAATAAATGATGATGCCCTATTTACAATTGCAAAAAATGTTTCAGGCGGTTTGAGAGATTCTCTTGCTTTATTGGACCAAGTTAGTATTTTAGGCGTAAAAGAAGAAATTACAAAAGATTTAATTGAGGAGTTATTAGGAAAAATCAATTTTGATGTATTGTTGAATTTATTGAAAGATATAAATTCAACTGATATTGAAAAAACCTTGATTGATGTTGATGAAATATATACAAAAGGTAATGAACCAAGAAATTTGGCAGAAAATTTCATTGAATTTTTGAGAAATGTTATTTTAACTCTAAATTCAAACGATGCACAAAATATTACTAAATTCAGCTCTTTAATTAATGATGATATAGAAAAAATTAAAGCTTGTAATTTTGATAAAGATAAAATAATTAAAATTTTAAATACAATAATTGAATATTATAAAGAGATAAAGATTTCTACAAATCCATACTTGTGGATGGAACTTGCAGCAATTGCATCTTGCAAATTGGATTTATCGCAAACAATAGTAATGTCGCAAGCTTCACAAAGCTCTAAAATGGCCGCTATGAATATTCAAGCGCCAATTACAAAACCACAAATACAACCAACAAAACAAGAACAAGCTATAAAGGTTGAACAAAATAAAATAGAACCAAAAGAAGAAATTGTTCAACAAGCAACAGAAATAAAGCAAGAAATTGCTGAAAATATTCAACAAGAAGTTGTTTCAAATGTAATTCCTCAAGAAGTTGCTCAAAATCAAGATGGTGCTCAAATTTGGATGAATATTTTATCTGCAATTCAATCATTGCCTGCAAGAGCATTTTATTCTGGAGTTGCAAAACTTGTTGGAGTCGATGGAAATAAAATTAAACTTGGATTTTTGCATGAAAATGCTCTTGCTCAAGCAAAATCTGCAATGAAATTAAGCCAGTTAGAAAATGCGCTTAAATCTACATATCAAGGTTATGAATTAGAATTTATAAAAATAAATACAGATACAAGAACAATTGAGGTTAAACCAAAATTTGCTCCAACCCCAAGACCACAAGTCCAACCAGCCCAGCAAATTCAACCTCAACAACAAACAAATCCAATAAATCAAAATTCTTCTAAACAAGAAGAAATTGAGGAAAATAAAGAAGAAGTAAAAGCCGAAAAAAGGCATTATAGCCCTAAGGTTCAGGATATGATTGAACAATTCAACGGAAGAATTGTTGATTAATTTTTATTACCCAACAAGGTAATTTTAATTTTTTATTGAAGCATTAGTTTAATATTATGGAAAAAATATTAGATAAAGCTTCTTCTATTATTAATGAAAATGAAAAAATAATAGCAAATATTTTGCATGATATTAAAAGCCCTTTATATAGTATAAAAATTTGTTTGCAAAATAAATTAGACAACGAATTAAATAAAGATATATTTGAAACAACAATGGATGTTATTGAATATATTGAAAATTTTTTAGTAAATTATAGTTTCAAAATTGGCAAGTTTGAAAATAAAATTGCACCTTGCGATATTAAAAAAATAATAAATAAAAGAATAGAGAATTGTAAACATATCTTTATTAATAAAAATATTTATATTGATATGATTTATGAAGAGTCTGATTTTGTTTTAAACTCTGTTGAAATATTTTTATCAAGCATTATTGGAAATATTATTTCTAATATGGCTTTTCATGCTTCAAAAAACAAAGAAGCAAGCATTGAAATCTATAAAAAACAAAATTGTATTTTTGTAGATTTTAGAAATTATTATGAAAATACTCAGAATAATTTTTCCTTAGGTTTGGATTTCTGTAAACAATTGGCACAATTGACAAAAATTGAATTGAAATACACAAAAACAAAAGATAGTGTTTGTGTCAATTTAAAAATTCCAAATTTAAAAAGGTAAATTATCAGCGTTTAAATCATTAGAAGCTTTGGCTGAAATTTCAGCAAGTAATCTTGAAACTTCGTAGCCTGAAACCATAACTTCTAAAATAAGTTGCGAATTAATTAAAATTTTGTCGCCGTATTCCATTGTATCTGGGTTTAATACTAAAAATTCAACAAAATCCTCACCAACGTATAAGATTTTGCCAAATTCAGCATCTGTTGCCCAACGGAGAAATACAACGGTTTGTTCAAATAGTTTTAGTTTTTGTATCATCCTCATACTATATATGATATGATTTATTTTATGAAAGTCAATTTTATTGAAGAGAATTGTAACATTGTAAATTCGGGTCAGTTTAATATGGATTATGACCTTAAAATGCTTGATTTTGCAATAGAAAATAAAATAGATTACGCACTTGTTAGATTTTATCAATGGTATCCAAAATGTATTTCTTTGGGTAGAAATCAAAAAGAAGAAGAGTATCAAATTTTTGATTGCGATATAGTTAGAAGACCTAGTGGTGGAAGAGCTTTATTACATGACAAAGAGTTAACATATTGTTTTGTTTCTCCGGTTTTTAAACCAAGTATTATGGAAAGTTATAAAGATATTTCTGATGCTCTAATTTTAGGGTTTAAAAAGCTTGGAATAGAACTAAATTATGGTAGCGGAGAGCATAAGAATCTTGCATATTGTATGAATATTTCTATGGGAGCTGATATTACCTATAATTCAAAAAAATTTATTGGTTCTGCGCAATATAGAAAAGAAGGATATTTATTGCAACACGGTTCAATTCCATACGAATTAGATTATGATTTAATTGAAAAAATTTTTAATCAAAAAGTAGAAAAAGATAAAATTATAACCTTAAATGAAATTAATGATGCATTATCAACAAGACAAATAATTGATGCGCTAAAACAAGGTTTTAGTGAAAAATTTAAATAAGAAAATGCTCTAGGAATGATATTCTTAGAGCTTCGATGTTATTGAAAGGAAAAGTATAGAAATAAGTTTTTTATGCAAACAAATTGAAAGAGTTGCTTTCTTTTTGTTCTTCTGATTTTTCTTCATTTGTGCTGAAAGGATTGAAGCTTTGAGCATTTGAAGAATTAGAGTTTTTATCGGAAATATTGAACAATTGAACAATATTCGCTTGACGTTCTACTTTTGGCGCTGGGTTTAGTTCTGTTGCTTGAATAGATTGAGTTAATTCAACATTTTTTTGAACTGTTGCTGCTGAATATAAATTCGCTGCTGCTTTTGCATTTAAATTTGCAACATCGATTGCTTGTGCATACAAACCTGCTTGAGTTAATGCGATTTGTTTTTGCAATTCAACATTTGTTCTTGCTGAGTATAAATCAACTCCTAATGTTGCACGATTGAATTTTGAATAATCAATAGCTTGAACTTGGGGTGTGTGATTTTGTCCCGCTGATTTCAAGATTTGACTTGAGGTTGCTGCAACACTGTTTACGTCAACACCACTAGCACGATATAAAGCTGTATTTAAATCTAGGCTCATTTTTCCTTTGTTGCTCCACTTTATTGTCTAGTATTTTCCTTACAAACATGTATTCGACATTTTTAGTAGTCTCTTTAATGTTTGAGACCTATTTGTAACATTTATTTACATATATTAATAATTTTTTTAAAACTATTTATTTAATGTTTTTGTTGGTTTATAATTAAGAAAAATTCGGAAGAAACATGGATAACAAAAGATTAAAAAATATAAATATTGAAGTATGAAAAAGAAGGTATTTTTAGCCTTCTTTTTTCTTTTTTAATCAGAGGAAGAAATGAAAAAACAATTTATAGGAAAAATAAATTTAATAGAAAAAGTTTCAATAGATGCATATAAAATGGAAATTTTTTCTGAATTAGAAGAAGCATATCCTGGGCAATTTATTTCAATTTTATGTCCAACACAAACCCTAAGACGTCCTTTTAGTATTGCTGGTTTTGATAAAGAAAAACAGCTTACAACAATCATATTTAAACTAAAAGGAGATGGAACAAATTATCTAAAAGATTTAAAAATTGGTGATGAAATAAATTTTTTAGCGCCTCTGGGTAACACTTTTGAAATTGAAAATAAAAACTGTTTGTTAGTAGGGGCAGGCATTGGAATTGCTCCAATGTTATTTTTGAAAAAAGAATTAGATAAGAAAAATATCAAAAATTACCTTGTGTCTGGCTTTAAATCAGATGATGAAGTAATTTCTGGAAGTGATGAAAATGTTGTTGGCGGAAGTGTTTTAGATAATTTAGAACAAATTATAAAAGATAAAAAAATAGAAATAGTTTATTCTTGTGGGCCTCAAATTGTTTTAAAGAAAATTAGCGAAATTTGCTTGTCTTGTGATATAGAATCTCAAATAGCGATGGAAAAGGTTATGGCATGTTCAATTGGAGTATGCAGGGGTTGTGTTATAAGACTGGCAAAAGAAAATGAAGTTGTTTATGCTTCTGTTTGCAAGGATGGTCCAGTATTTAAAGGAAGCGAGATTGTATGGGAATAGAAAATTTAAAAACAATCTTAAAAAATGAAAGAAATGATATTTCTTTTGAAATCAAAACTCCTATAATCTCTGCAAGCGGAACATATGGCTATAATACAGAATTTGCTGATTTTATTGATTTAAATTGTTTTGGTGCGATATCAACAAAAGGAATAACTTTGGAAAAACGTCCTGGTAATTCTGGAGATAGAATTTTTGAAGTTCAAAACGGTATGATAAATAGAATTGGACTTGAAAATGTCGGCATAGATAATTTTATAAAAGAAAAATTACCTGTTTTAAGAGAAAAAAATATTGATTTTCTTTTAAATATTGCTGGTTCAACAATGGAAGATTATGAAAAACTGGCAACTATTGCAAACGATAATGGCATAAAAGCGCTCGAGGTGAATGTATCTTGTCCAAATGTTAAATCAGGATGTTTAGAATTTGGTTTAAATCCGACAAGTTTATTTGAATTAGTTAAAAAAATAAGAAGAAGTTATAATGGCTTTTTAATTGTTAAACTATCCCCTAATACAAGCGATATAAAACCTCTTGCAACCGCAGTACAAAGCGCTGGAGCAGATTGCATTAGTGCAATAAATACTCTAAGAGGTTTGGGTGTAAAAATAGATTTTGCAGGAAACAAATTTATTAAAAAATCAGTTCAAGGTGGATTATCTGGTACTTGCATAAAACCTGTTGCATTATTTATGGTAAATCAAATTAAACAAGTTGTTGATATTCCAATAATAGCGATGGGTGGAATATCAAAATTATCAGATTTATTTGAATTTATTGCAGTCGGAGCTGATGCTTTTCAAATTGGAACGATGAATTTTATTGATCCTGGAATTTGTACTAATTTAGCTTTAGAATTAAGCAAATTTATGGATGAAAATGGATTTAAAAATTTTGATGAATTAAAAGGAGCAATTAGAAATGACCAATAATGTTGATATAAAAGAACTTTTATCTAGTGCGGGCGGTTTATTATCGGGGCATTTTTGTTTAACGTCTGGTTTGCATTCGGATACATATTTTCAATGTGCAAAATTATATCAATATCCTGATGTTGTTGAAAAATTAGCGAAAGAATTGGCAAAAAAGCTTGAAAATATTGAATTTGATACAATAGTTGCTCCTGCGATTGGGGCTGTTATATTTGGATATGAAGTAGCAAAACAATCCAAAAAAAGAAATCTTTTTGTTGAAAGAAAAGATGGCGAAATGCAATTAAGACGTGGCTATACTTTAGCTAAAGGCGAAAAAGTTGTAATTATTGAAGATGTTATCACAACAGCAAGAACAATTTTTGAAACAAAAGAAGCTATAAAAGAATTCGGATGTGAAGTTGTTGGGGTTGGATGTATTGTTGATAGAACTCAAGGAAAATTAGAGAATGAATTCAAAATTTATTCACTTTTGCAATCTTCCCCTGTAACTTATGAGCCAGATAATTGCCCATTATGCAAGCAAGGAATTGAATTAGTAAAACCTGGTAGCAGAGGTGGAAAATAGATGAAACATCTTATAAATATTGAGGATTTGACGGTAGAGGAAATAAATAAAATTTATTTTAGAGCTAATGAATTTGAAAAAGGCATTAGAAAATCTAATCATATTAATGCGCATTGTGTAAATATGTTTTTTGAAAATTCAACAAGAACAAAGTTGTCATTTGAAATGGCCCAAAATAAATTGCATATCAATAAGTACGATTTTAATGCAGATACTTCATCTTTAAATAAAGGTGAAGATTTATACGACACAATAAATAATTTATCTGCAATTGGTATGAATATTATTGTAATGCGTCATAGTGATAATAATTTAATAAAAGAATTATCTTCTAAAACATATTTTCAAGAAGTTTTGTTTATTAATGCTGGTTCTGGTTCTAATTCTCATCCAACACAAGCATTATTAGATTTTTATACAATGAAAAAACATTTTTTAGATTTATCGCAAAAAACAATAACTATTGTTGGAGATATTGCACACTCAAGAGTTGCGCATTCAAATATTGCTTTGCTGAAAAAATATGGAATGAAAATCAGATGCTTGGCTCCTGAATATTTTATTGGAGAAAAAATTGATGGCGTTGAATATTTTACAAATTTAAAAGAAGCATTTGAAAATGCTGATGTAATTATGGCATTGAGAATCCAAAAAGAAAGAATTCAAGAACACATAGACTTTGATGATTATATTAAAAATTATCAAATTACTAAAGAAAATCTTCCTTATGGAGCTTATTTAATGCATCCAGGTCCAATAAATAAGGATGTTGAAATAAAAGCTGATGTTTTGGAAACGCAAAATGCGAGAACAATTTTAACTCAAGCTCGAAATGGAGTTTATGTTAGAATGGCTATAATGGATATGATGCTTGCAAGCTGGGGTTTATAGATGAAAAAAGATTTTGAAGTAATTCAAATACCTTCTTTAATAGATATGCATGTGCATTTTAGGGAGCCTGGTTTTGAATATAAAGAAACAATTCAAACAGGCATCCAATCAGCTATTGCTGGCGGATTTTCTGGTGTTTGCACAATGCCAAATACAAATCCTGTTACAGACAATTCAAAAGTAATTAAAGAAATTTTGTCTAAAGCTAAAAAATATCATTTTGAAATTTATCCCGTTGCTGCAATTACAAAAAATCTAGATAGTTTAGAACTTGTTGATTTTAAAGAATTAAAAAAAGCTGGTGCAGTTGCTTTTTCAAATGATGGATTACCTTTATTGGATAAAGATGTTTTTTTAGAAGCATTAAAAAGTGAAGAATTAATTTTATCACATTGCGAAAATGAAACAACAGAAGTTGAATGGCAAATAGAGCAATTAAAAAAAGCGCATGAATTAGGATATGATGCAAAACTTCATTTTTGTCATATTTCAAAAAAAGAAAGTATAGATTTAATTAGAAAAGCTAAAGCACAAAAAGTTAAAAATCTTACTTGTGAAACTGCTCCACATTATTTTACTTTTACAAGAGATGATATTGATACAACAGGAACATTTAAAATGAATCCGCCATTGGGTTCAGAAATCGATAAAAGAGCAGTCATGGGTGGTTTAATTGATGGAACAATTGATGTTGTTGCAACAGATCATGCACCACATAGTGATGATGAAAAACTAAAACCATATCTAGAAGCGCCAAATGGAATAACAGGATTAGAAACAGCATTTTCATTAACGTATGAACTTTTAGGATTAGAAAAAACATTAGAAAAAATGGCGTATAATCCAAGAAAAATTTTAAAAATAAATAATAAAAAAATGATTAAAGTTGCACTTGATGAAACTTGGGTCGTTTCGCCAAAACAATTTAAATCAAAATGCAAAATATCACCATATAAAGGAATGCAATTAAAAGGAAGAATAATTAATGGATAATAATGAAATCAGAGAAAAGCTTGTACTAGCGCTTGATGTAGAAGATATAAATGAAGCAAAACAGCTCGTTAACGATTTAAGTCCTTATATTGGAACTTTTAAGGTTGGTCTGCAGTTATTCTGTGGGTATGGTTTAGAAATAGTAAATTACATTAAAGAAAAAAATTCTAACTTCTTCTTGGATGTAAAGTTTCATGATATTCCAAATACGGTTGAAAAAGCTTCTTATAATGTGATTAAAAATGGGGCTAATTTCTTTAATGTTCATGCGACAGGCGGAATTGAAATGATGAAAGCTGCTAAAAAAGGAGCGATGGATGCAGCTTTAAAATATGACAGAAAGAAACCATTAATCCTTGCGGTTACAGTTTTAACAAGTATTAGCCAAGAAGTTTTAGAAAATGAATTATCAAATAAAAAAACAGTTGAGGAATTTGTTATTCAATTGGCAAAAAACGCAAAAGAAGCAGGATTAGATGGTGTTGTTGCTTCTGCTCGTGAATTAAAAGCAATTAAAAAAGCTTTGGGTGATGATTTTGTTGTCTTAACTCCAGGTATAAGACCAAAATGGAGCTTAAAAGACGACCAACAAAGAATTGCAACTCCAACATCTGCTCTTAATGATGGGGCTGATTACATAGTTTTAGGAAGAGCTGTGACAAGTGCTTCTGATAGAATTGAAGCAATAGAAAAGATTTATCAAGAAATTAAAGAGGGAATATAAATGGGAACATTGATATTACAAGATGGCACCGTATATAAAGGACAAAGCTTCGGAGCCTTGGGAGGATTTGAGGGCGAAGTTGTTTTTAATACTTCAATGGTAGGCTATCAAGAAATTCTTAGCGATCCAAATTATGCAAAACAAATTTTGGTTATGACATATCCAGAAATTGGAAATTATGGAGTAAATGATTTCGATTTTGAATCAGATAATACACATTTAGTTGGTTTAATTGTTAAAAATAATTGTCAACAAGAAAGCCATTACAAATCAAGAGAGTCATTATCAAATTTCTTAAAAAAGAAAAATATCATTGCCCTAAGTAATATTGATACAAGAAGTTTAGTTAAAAAACTTACTCAAATGGGAACAATGAGTGGTTTTATAACATCAAATGACCTTGATAGTGAATATATAAATGAAAAACTTGGCGAATTACAAAGTTTTAAAATAAAAGAAGATATTTTGGCTGAAGTTAGTTGCAAATCTAGATTTGCATATAACCCACAAGGTAAAATAAATATTGCAATATATGATTATGGTATTAAAAAAGGAATTTTAAATGCTTTAGCATTAAGAAATTGCAGAATAACAGTTTATCCATACAATACGGAAGCAAAAGAAATATTAGAAAATGATTTTGATGCTGTATTTTTATCAAATGGACCTGGAAATCCTGCAAATTATACTTATCAAATTGCTCAAATTAAGCAGTTAATGGGTAAAATACCGTTGTTTGGCATAGGATTGGGCTGCCAATTATTAGCATTGGCATCCGGCGCTAAAACATATAAATTAAAATATGGACATAGGGGCTCAAATCATCCTGTTATTAATCTTGAAAATAATAAAGTAGTTATGACTGCGCAAAACCATGGTTATGCAATAGATTTAGAAAATATAACAAAATTTATGCGCCCTACTCATAAAAATTTAAACGACGATACACTAGAGGGTTTTGAAATAACAAGTCTTGGTGTTTATGCAATTCAATTCCAGCCTGAAGGTAAACCAGGTCCAAATGATGCAGAGTTTATTTTTGATGAATGGGTAAATATTATAAAAAAAGATATCAATAGAATTAACGAGGTAAAAAATGAAAGATAGAACGCTTAAAAAAATTCTTGTGATTGGTTCAGGACCAATCGTAATTGGACAAGCGGCAGAGTTTGATTATGCGGGAGTTCAGGCATGCAGAGCCTTAAAAGAAGAAAATATTGAAATTGTTCTTGTTAATTCTAATCCTGCAACAATAATGACTGACGAGGAAATAGCAAATAAAGTATATATCGAGCCATTAAATCTCGAAAGTTTAACTGAAATTATTAAAAAAGAACGTCCTCAAGGTTTAATTGCATCATTAGGCGGACAAACCGCATTAAATCTTGCTTGTGAATTATTTGAAGCAGGTGTTTTAGATAAATACAAAGTTAAACTTTTAGGAACAAATATTGATTCAATTAAAAAAGCAGAAGATAGAGAAATGTTTAAAAATCTTATGCAAGAAATTGGTGAACCTGTGCCTGAAAGTGAAATTGTTTCAAGTTATAATGAGGCAAGCGAATTTGCAAAAAGAATTGGTTTTCCTATAATTATTAGACCTGCTTTCACATTGGGTGGCGCAGGAGGCGGTATTGCTAGAAATGAAAGAGATTATGAGGAAATAGTTCATCAAGGTTTATCTCAATCTCCAATTAACCAAGTTTTAGTTGAAAAATCTATTGCTGGTTATAAAGAAATAGAATTTGAAGTTATTAGAGATTCAAATGATACTTGTATAACAATTTGTTCTATGGAAAACATTGACCCAATTGGTATCCACACAGGGGACAGTTTTGTTGTTGCGCCAAGTCAAACATTAACTGCAAACGAAGCAGGAATGTTAAGAGCTAGTGCAATAAGAATAATTAAAGCACTAAAAATTGAGGGTGGGTGTAATGTTCAATTTGCGCTAGATACCGTTACAAATCAATATTATATAATTGAAGTTAATCCAAGAGTTTCTCGTTCTTCTGCTTTAGCTTCTAAAGCGACTGGTTATCCTATTGCAAAAATTACAACAAAAATTGCAATTGGATATAATTTGAATGAAATTAAAAATCCAATAACTGGTAAAACTGCTGCGTTTGAACCTACTATTGATTATATTGTTACAAAAATTCCTAAATGGCCTTTTGATAAATTTTCAACTGGAGATAGAATTCTTGGAACAAAAATGAAAGCTACTGGCGAAATTATGGCTATTGGAAGAACATTTGTTTCTTCATTTAAAAAAGCTATAACATCTTTAGAAGATAGATATACTGGGCTTTTGTGGCGTGGTTTTCAAGAAATGTCTAATGAGGAATTGTTAACTGAGCTTTATATACAAGATGACAGAAGAATTTTCCGTTTAGCTCAAGCTTTGTATAATGGTAATGAAATTAATAAATTATGTGCTATTACAAAAATTGATAAATGGTTTATTTCAAAAATCAAAGAAATTGTTGATTTGGAAAGAGAGTTATCAACAACAAAACAACTTGATAAAAAACTTTATCAAAAAGCAAAAGAATACGGCTTTTTAGATGATGAAGTTATGCATTTGACTCAAAATACAATAGAAACATTGAAAAACTTTAATGTTCAACCGGGTTTCAGATTGGTTGATACTTGTGCAAATGAATTTAGCGCTTCAACACCATATTTTTATTCAGCATATGCAGAAGCAGATGAAGTTGAAGATTATAAAATCAAAAGCCAAGAATCCTATAAAAAACCAAAAGAAAACATTCTTGTATTAGGTTCTGGGCCAATCAGAATTGGTCAAGGTATTGAGTTTGATTATTGTTCAGTTCATGCATCTCAAGAGCTTATAAAGCGTGGATATGAATCTGTTATGGTTAATTCAAATCCAGAAACATTATCAACGGATTTCGATATTGCTACAAGATTATATTTTGAACCAATGAATATCGAATATATAATGAATATCATTAGAAAAGAAAATCCAAAAGGTGTTTTGGTTCAATTTGGCGGACAAACAGCAATTAATTTAGCTGAAAAACTTGATCAAGAAGGAATAAAAATCTTAGGTACGAGTTTAGAAAGCATTAATGCTGTTGAAGATAGAAAAGTTTTTGAAAAATTGTTGAAAGAACTAAATATCTCGCAACCTAAAGGATGTGCAGTAACTTCTACTCCTCAAGCGTTGAATGCTGTTAAAGAACTTGGATATCCTGTTTTAGTTCGTCCAAGTTATGTTATCGGTGGTCGTGGCATGCAGGTTGTTTATAATGATGAAGAGCTTTTAACATATATTACAGAAGCCTTTAAATTCTCTAATGAACATCCTGTGCTTATTGATCAATATCTTGAGGGGCAAGAAGTTGAATTAGATGCGATTTCTGACGGTAGAGATATTTTAATTCCTGGAATATGTGAACATATAGAGCGTGCTGGAGTTCATTCAGGCGATTCTATGAGTATTTACCCAAGTCAAAATATTTCAAGAAAAAATGAAAAAATATTAGTTAAATACGCAACAAAAATTGCTAGAAAATTAAATATTAAAGGTTTAATGAATATTCAATTTATCATCAAAGATGATAAAGTTTATGTAATTGAAGTTAATCCAAGAGCATCTCGTACAGTGCCTATTATGTCTAAAGTAACAGGTATTCCAATGGTAAAAATTGCACTTAGCGCAATTTTAGGAAAATCGATTAGACGTGCTGGCTTTGGTGTTGGATTGTATAAAAAATCTAACTTGGTATCTGTCAAAATGCCAATTTTCTCTTGGCAAAAATTAAACAGAATTGACCCTGCTTTAGCTCCTGAAATGAAATCAACAGGAGAGGTTTTAGGTATTGATACATCATATAAAAAAGCTTTATATAAAGCATTTTTAGCTGGTGGACATAAATTCTCTAAAGCAAAACAAAGAGTGTTGGTTTCTTTGAATGATCATAACAAAAAACCGGCTTTACCTGTTATTAAAAAATTATTTAAACAAGGATTTTTCATAATGGCAACTTGGGGAACACATAAATTCCTTGAGAAAAATGGAATTCCATCAAAAATGATTGAGAAATTTATGATAGATAAGCTTCAAAAACGTATGAAAAATGGACGTTTGAGCTTTATTATTAATACTCCAACAACAGGTAAAAATTCTCAAAATGCAGGTTTTCAAATAAGAACAATTGCGCAAATGTATGGTATCCCAAGTTTTACATCAATAGATACTGCAAATGCCTTTTTGGTTGCGCATAAAGTATTTGATAAAAATACTGAGTTGACTTATGATACTATAACAAATTATCGTAAGAAAAACTTTTTGGAACTATTTAAATAAAACTATATTTGGGATATATTAAGACAATGTTTGAAAAATATACACAAAAAGCAATAGACGTTGTACAAGCTGCGCAAAATTATGCCTTGCAATTCAATCATGATAAGGTTTTATCACAACATATTTTAATTGGACTTGTGTCACAAAGCAAAGGTGTGCAAGCGAAATTATTAGGTTTTGATAAAATCAATTTTGGTGAATTGACAATCGAAGTGCATAATAGTTGTGCAATTCACCCTGATAAAAAAAATGAAAATATTATTTTTTCATCTGAAGCAAGAAATATTTTGAAAAAAGCAGTGGATTTATCTTCTGAATTAAATTCAAAGTTCGTTTTGCCTCAACATATTGCTTTAGCTATATTTTTATTAAATGAATATGGTTCATATCAAATTTTAAAGAAGTTTGATATAGACAATGAAAAAATTGCATATAACCTAAAAAGAATTTTAGACAAAAGTTCGGATATTGAAAATCTTCATCCAGAGATTACAATTGAAAATACACAATTAACTAATATAAATGACTTCTTTAAAGAAAAAATAATTTCTGATATTTTGTCAAATGCAAAAGCAAAATTATTAACAAAAGGCTATGAAATTGTCGGTAGCGAGCAAATTTTGCAATCCATTTTAGATAATGATGAATATAAAATTGTTGAAATTTTGAATAAATATTCAATGAATTCCGAAGTATTTAATGAAAAATTAAATCAAATACCAACAAGAAACGCAGAGTTTGAAAATTCTGAAAAACAAATAATATTCACTCCAAATGCTTTTAATGCTTTATTATTAGCGCTTGATTATGCAAAAGAATCTGGAAGTGTTGGAATTTTGCCAGAACATGTCGTTTTGGGAATTTTAAAATCAAAAAAAGGTATTGCATATCAAATTTTATCTTCAACTATACCAAATTTTGTTGATTTTGAAGATATTGTTATGAAAAAATTGAATGATAAAATTCCAGAAACTCTTGCAATTCTTAGATTGGCAAAAGAAGAAGCAAGAGCTCTTGATTGTGCCACAATCGGTACAGAGATGATACTTTTGGGTATTTTGTCATATGGAGCTGGAATTGCATCTGATACGTTAAGACATCTAGGAATTAATTTAAAAGATGCACGTAGCGAAGTTAAAAAGCTTATTAAGCCTGATAAAGTAGTTGAAACATTATCTTATAGTCCAAGAGCTAAAAAAATCCTTGAAGTTGCATATGAAACCGCAAGAGAGCATAAGCGTTCTAAAATAAAATCAGAAAATTTATTGTATGGAATTACAAAAATGCCAAACTGTGCCGCAATGCAGGTTTTATCAAATCTTGGAACGGATGTTTTAGAAATTCAACAAGGTATTAAACAGCAATTGCTTGGCGGTATGGATTTGTAATTTTGTTTTAATAAACTAATTCACTCGGATGATTAAAAAATGAATTAAAAATTATATAATTCATTTATGATTAAAACAACAATTCAAGAAATTTGGAACAATTTACACCCTATGACACACTTTTGGATTATCATTAGTTCTGTCGGAGTTTTAACTCTATACGGGTTGATGTATTCCCTATAATTCTTAAAGGAGAAGGTTAGAATATTTATTATTCCTTAAATACCCAAAATTTGAAAATAAGGAATGATATAGATGCGACCGCAGGTATTAATAATGCCTGCGCTAAGTATTCGTTTGCATTTAATTGTTCTACTAAAAGGTATAATAAAATACTATTTATTGTAAAAGTGAAGACATAACTTAAAACAAATTTGAGTAATAATTTGTTGTTGTTATTTTTAAATACAATACTTCCTGTTGTTTTAAAATTCCATAAAACACCAATTATGTATTGCAAAAATAGGGCTATATTCGCAATTAATCCTATTGCAATTAATATTGCATATATGCAATAGCTGAATGCTGCATTTATTATACCGACAAAGATAAATTTAAAAAATTTTTCATCAATTTTTTTAAATAACCCCCAAAAAGATTTTTTGTGGATATAATGAAAAGAATTTGAAAGCACAGCCCTTGTATTTTTAAAGGCTGTGCTTTGCGTAATTTTATTGTTTAAATTAGCCAACATATTCTTTAACTTCAGCAGGTGTATTTTTAGCATCTAATTTGATACCAGGACCCATTGTAGTTGAAAGATATACTGATTTTAAGTATGTACCTTTAGCAGCAGATGGTTTTGCTTTGATAACTGCATCAGCCAAAGTTGCAAAGTTTTTCATTAAATCTTCTGTTGAAAATTTCATTTTGCCTAGAGGTACGTGAATCATACCTTGTTTGTCAGCACGAAATTCAACTTTACCAGCTTTAGCATCTTTAACAGCTTTAGCAACATCAACTGTAACTGTACCAGTTTTTGGGTTTGGCATTAAGCCTTTTGGACCAAGAACTTTACCTAATCTACCTAATTTAGGCATCATGTCAGGAGTTGCAATTAATGTATCGAATTCAAACCAACCACCAGCAATTTTGTCGATGATTTCTTCTGAACCAGCTTCGTTAGCGCCAGCATCTTTTGCGGCAGCAACTAAATCAGCTTTTGCAATAACACAAACTCTAACATCTTTACCTAAACCAGCAGGTAAAACAGTTGTTGATCTAATTTGTTGATCAGCATGTTTTACATCGATACCTAAACGCATGTGGCATTCAAGAGTTTCATCAAATTTAGATGTAGCGCTTGATACTTCTTGAAGTTTTTTAATTGCTTCTAATGCGCTTGTTGGTTGTGTAAAATCAGCCAACATTTCGTTTATTTTCTTTTGTTTTTTGGTTAATTTAGCCATTTCTTTTCTCCTTTGTGGTGTTTAGCGGTAGATTTAACTACCTCCCATCTACTATTGTTTAACTGTAACGCCCATAGCTCTTGCTGAACCTTTAATCATTTCAACAGCAGCTTCTAATGTTGTTGCGTTTAAGTCATTCATTTTGATTTTTGCAATTTTTTCAAGTTGTTCTTGAGTGATTTCAGCAACTTTGTTTTTGTTTGGAACAGCTGAACCTTTTGGTAAGTTTAATTCTTTTTTAATTAAAACTGCAGCTGGAGGTGATTTGATAACAAAGTCAAAGCTTCTGTCTTCATAAACATCGATTACAACAGGAATGATGTAACCTGCTTGAGAAGCAGTTCTTTCGTTGAACTGTTTGCAAAAATCCATGATGTTAACACCTTTTTGACCCAAAGCTGGACCAACTGGTGGAGATGGATTAGCTTTTCCGGCTTCGATTTGAAGTTTAATTTTACCGGTAACTTTTTTGTTTGATTTTGGTGCCATTTTGTTCTCCTTTCGTGGTAATTACGGATTTGAAATCCTTCCACATTTTGCACTCATTTTCTATTGTTTACTTGCGGCTTTCGCCTTTTGCTCCTGAGGGACTTCGTCCCACGTCGCTTTCGTAGTGCTATCGTCAAAGCTCATCGCTTCGCCGATTTAGCACCGGCTTTCGCCTTTTATACTTTTTGTATTTGTTTGTATTCAAGTTCTACAGGTGTCTCACGACCAAATATAGACACCATAGCTCTTAATTTTGATTTATCTGGGTAAACTTCTGTAATATCACCGATGAATTCAGCAAATGGACCAGAGATAATACGAACTTTATCGCCAACTTTAACATCAAGTTCAATTTTAGTTGTAGTTTGTTGACCCCTGTGGATGATTTTTTTGATTTCTGAATCTTTAGCAGGAATTGGTTTTTTAGCAGTACCAACGAATTTTGTAACACCTGCAGTATGTCTTACAACATACCAAGAGTCATCGTCCATAATCATTTCAACTAAAACATAACCTGGGAAAATCTTTTCTTCTTTTTTGGTCTTTTTGCCTGAACGAACTTGAGTGATAGTTTTTTGAGGAACTTCAATTCTGAAGATTTTTTCACCCATATTCATATATTCAATACGTTTTTCAAGGTTTACTTTAACTTTATTTTCGTAACCTGAATAAGTATGAACTACATACCATCTTTTTTTAGGAGCTTTTTCTACATTGTGTGTAGGTTCATTGCTGATATAAATGTTTTCCTCAACAACTTGCTCATCTAAATTTTGTTCTTTGATTTCGTTTTCTTTCTTTGTCATTTTTCAACCTTTACTTAATAAGACCTAAAAGAGCTTTAAAAATTATATCCATAAAATAAACTACTAGAGTAAAGAAAGTTACAACTACAAGCACTATGCCAGTTTCAACAACAACCTGTTTTCTTGTAGGCCAAGATACTTTTGACCATTCTGTTTTAACGCCTTTAAAATATGTTGTTGCGGCTTGTTTGAAATCGCTTTTTTGATTATTTTTTTCTGTAGTTGTCATTTTTTGCTTTCTTTTTATTTAATTCGCGCCCTGAAGGACTCGAACCCTCGACATCCGGTTTTGGAGACCGACGTTCTACCAACTGAACTAAGGACGCAAATTATTAAATTTTATATTATTGCGCAGTTGCAATTTGTGGGTCTTTTACTAAAAATATCCTAAACTGTTCTGTTAATTTCAGCTTACTATTTTGTTTCTTTGTGAGCTGTATGTTTTTTACAAGTTGGACAGTATTTTTTTAGTTCCATTCTTTCTTTGTTTGTTTTTTTATTTTTTGTTGTTGTATAGTTTCTTTCTTTGCAATCTTCGCAAGCAAGAACTACCATTTTGTCATTTTTACCTTTAATTCCCATTTTTCTGCCTTTCTTGGGGTCTAAATTAGTAATAGCTTATTTATTAATAGAATGTCCGACAAGGGACATTCCAATTAATTTTATTTATACTTCTATCTTATCAGGAACATGTTTTTTTACAAATATTTAATTTGCAAAATTGTAACAGTTTCTTAACATAAAAAATTAGGTTTTTATGTGCCTGGATAGTTTGCCATACCAATTGCACGTTTGAATTCTTCAGGTCTTTGAGATTTAACCAATGCGTCATTTGGATCAACTAATTTTTTAGCTACTAAGTCTTTTAATGCCATATCCAAAGTTTGCATACCCATTCCAGTACCTGTTTGAATTGCTGAGTATATTTGTGCAGTTTTTTGTTCACGGATTAAGTTTGCAATAGCTCCATTTACAATCATAATTTCTTGCGCCATTACACGACCTTTTTTGCTTCCATTTGGTTGTAATTTTGGTAATAAACATTGAGAGAATACCGCAACTAAGCTTATTGACAACTGTAAACGAATTTGTTGTTGTTGAACTTCTGGGAAAATATCAACAATACGGTCAATTGTTTGAGAAGCACTTGAAGTATGCAATGTTCCTAAAACTAAGTGACCTGTTTCTGCTGCAGTTAGGGCTAGACGAGTGGTTTCTAAATCACGCATTTCACCAACCAAGATAACATCAGGGTCTTCACGAAGAGCTGATTTAAGTGCATTTGCAACAGATTTTGTATCTTGACCAATCTCACGTTGGTGAATAACGCATTTTTTACTTTGGTGAATAAATTCAATAGGGTCTTCAATTGTTAAAATATGTTCGACACGTGTTGAATTTATGTAATCAATCATTGCAGCCAATGTTGTTGATTTACCAGAACCTGTTGGACCTGTTACTAAAATTAATCCACGTGGTCTATCAGAAATTGTTTTAACAATTTCAGGTAAGCCTAAATCTTCAAATTTTGGAGGTGTTGAATTGATGGTACGAAATGCTGCTGCATATGAACCTTTATCACGATATACGTTAACACGGAAACGACCTACGCCATGCAAACCATAACCAAAGTCTAATTCCCAATTTTGCTCTAATTCCCTTCTTTGGTCATTTGATAAAATTGGAAATATTATTGTTTCGACATCATCTGATGATAAAACAGGCAAATTTGTTCTAAATAATTTTCCATCTATCCTTAAAACGGGGGGTAAATTAGCTGAGATGTGTATATCACTTGCTTTTTTTGATACAGCTAATTCTAAAACTTCTTCAATTATCATCTAATTGCTCCAAATTATATTTGTACATAGCTTAGCATACAATATTTGCTTTTATTGTTAATCAATAATTTAAACTATTTTCTTGAGAAAAACAAAATAAATTCTTGTATTAATTTTTGAAATTAGGGTATAATCAACATATGGGAATTTTAGATTGGATATCACAATCAACTAAAAAATTAAAAGATGTCGAAAGCCAGATTAGCGACGAAACAAAGGACGTTTATGAGGTTTATCAAAGAAACGTTGTCTTGGAGCGTGAAATTGCTCAACGTACCGAGGAATTGCGTCTTGCAAACCAAACGCTTCTTACTTTAGAGCAAGTTTGGGATATGATGAATAGCTCTCGACCATTATCAAGCGTTTTAGAAACAATCGTTTCAAGTTTGTATGGTGAATTTGGTTATATCTATAGTTTTATTGCCCAAAAACAATATGATTCAACAAATAGCTGTTATTCTTTAAGAACATATTTAGAAAACGATTTTTCAACAAATTTGTCAGCGCTTACAAATGATACAGTTTTTGATTTTAAATTATATCCAAGTGAAAATAGCGCAATAGAAAAAGCGGTATCCAAAAAAGAAATTACATATTATATTTCTCTAAAACAATTTATAGAAGAAAATATTCCAAATGCATCTGAAGAAAAAATAGAACAAATTGTTCAGGCATCAGATATTAAAACAATAATTATTATTCCGGTCATTGTTAATGAACAATTTAGCGGATTTTTATCAGTATTTTCTCCAAGAAAAGAATTAAAAGATGATGAATTAAGCTTTTTGAATTTATTTGCAAGACAAATAGAATTAGCGATTACTATTGCAAATCTTTTTGAAACAGTAAAAAAACAAGCTGTAACAGACCATTTAACAAATTTATTCAATAGAAGATTTTTTGAAGATGCTCTTCATCGTGAAGCAACTCGTTCTTTGCGTACAAAACAACCATTTTGTTTAATTGGTCTTGATTTAGACCATTTAAAAAGAATAAATGATACATATGGCCATTCAATGGGCGATAAAGCAATTGCCTCAATTGCTCATGTTATAACTAATACTTCAAGAAGTGTTGATGTGCCATCAAGATATGGCGGAGAAGAATTTTTTATAATACTTCCCGGAATTGATACAAAAGGAGGCTTGATTGCCGCTGAAAGACTTCGCTCTAAAATTGAAAATTATAAAGTTGAAGGTCTTGAAGAAGGAATTACTGCGTCATTAGGCGTTGCGAGTTTTATTGAACAAACAACAAATATTGATGAATTGTTTGAAATGTGTGATAAAGCAATGTATTCTTCAAAACAAAAAGGAAGAAATCAAGTTACTTTAGCAGATACTGATAATGTAACTTCTTGGCAAGATATTGCTATTGATGCATTTGTTGATATTTTGACTCAACACAGAATTCCATTTAATAAAAATCTTGCTCAAGATTTAATTGAAAAGCTTCAAATTAAACAACAAGATTCGTCTGGAACTTCCACCCAAGAAATGCTATATAGTATTGTGGATTCTATTTCACAATCTTATTTCCCATTGTATCCTGATGGAAGCACTAAAAATAAAGTATTGTTAGCAACATTGATTGCAAAAAGAATGAATCTTTCAAAGGCTGATGTTGATAAACTTAAAATCGCTACATTGTTGTATGATATTGGCAATACTTTGATGCCAAAAGAAATAATGAAAAAAGCGGCACCATTAAATGAAAAAGAAAAAGACGAAATTCAAAAACACCCAATAGTTGGTGCGCAAGAAATTTTAAAACCAATTAGTTCAATTTCAAATATTATCCCAATTATCGAACAGCATCATGAAAATTGGGATGGAAGTGGATATCCAAATAATAAAAAAGGTGATGAAATTCCTATAACATCACAAATTATTTTAATCGTAGATAGTTATTTTGCTATGATTTCATTCCGTCCATATAGAAAAGCATATACAATTGATGAAGCAATTGTTGAGATTAAAAATTCAGTAAATAGCAAATATTCTCCAGAGCTTGTTGATGCTTTTGTTCATGCAATTGAAGAGTTTAAAAAAATCTAACTCATTTATTTGATTGATTTTGTAGAAAAAATCAATCTAAAGGTTTATAATATAAAAAAAGCCTCTTTTAATAAGAGGGCAATGGTAAGTTAAAATATTTTTCAATGTTTCTTAGATATAGTCTAGTAAAGAAACACTTCCAAGAACTCTTGTTCCAACTAAATAGCTTGCTTGTAGAGCAGTTTGAGCATTGGCTAAATCTGATGCTGCTTTTGTAATGTCAACTTCCTCTAAATCGACTCTATCTTCAGTTAGATTTAATATTGTATCGGTATTGTTTTGATGTTCTGTATCAAGTTTGGTTACATAAGCAGAAACTTTTCCATTTGTTTGCGTGATTTTATCTTGTGCTTGAGCTATAACACCAATTTTTTCTCTAATTGCTTCATAATCAAGTGTGTCAGCATTTAATAATTCGCTTAATTCTTTCATTTGTGCAAAGAAATCATTAACGCCGTCTTGTTTACCAAAAATTTCTTCACCTGTAAAGTTGTATGTGAATGTTTTACCTTCAGCAACTGTAAGATTTCTATCGCCTGCTTTTTCGCTGCTACCTTGGTAAACTATATTTCCGTCGGTATCTGTTACATATGCCATATCTTGTGTGTATGTTCCTGCAAAAATATAGTTATCTAAGTATTTTGCATTCATTTTATCCATTATCGTTGCAACTCTTTGGTCGATTTCAGTTGCTAATGCTTTTGCTGAACTTGGTGTAGTTGTAGCATTTGCCCCTTCTAAAACTAAGGAATTAATAGAATTTAATTCATCACTAACTGCATTTAATGTATCCCAAGCTAAATTCATTTCGTTCATTGCAGCTTGGATATTGCTTTGAAAACCTTCAAGTTGAGCTAACTGGTCTTTTAATTTTAAAACTTTTGTTGCATCTGTTGGATTTTCAGACATTTTTGAAAAGTTTTTACCAGATGTTATTTTTTGCAAAATATCAGCATATACGCTATTTGCGTTGCTCATTGAATTTGTTGTCATATTTGTCATTGCAGATGTTGAAATTCTCATAAAAAATTCCTTTTTTTATTAGACTAAATTAACAATAGTTCCAAGTAATTCATTTACTGTGGAAAAAACTCTTGCTGAAGCTTCAAATGCTCTTTGATATTTAATCATATCAGCTAATTCTTCATCAAGATTGACACCGACCATGTTTGCATAATTTGTTGCATCCATATCCGCTATATCTTGCGCTGTATCTGCTTTAGTTGCAATATTTGCTGCATCTAAACCAGTTTTAGCTGCGTTATTTCTTAAAAATTCTGATAAAGTAAACATATTTCCGTTTGCATCAGCACATATTTTTTCGTTTCTTAATGCAGAAATTCTTATTGCATTATCTGCATTTCCAACGGATTTAACCCAATTTGGGTCAACGTTTCCGTTTTCATCTGTATATTTATCCAGATTAATTCTTGCTGCTGCAATATGGTATGGATTTTCAATAATTTCAGGGTTGACTGTTAAATTTTTAGCGTTTATTGCATTGCCATCTGTTGTTGTAAACATTGGTTTTGTAGCTTGTTGAAGATTTAAACTACCATCCGCATTAGATATTAATGAAGCAGGGAAAGTGCCATCATCATCAACTTTTGTTTGGATATCATTTAATGCGTTTGCAAATGATATTGCTGCGGTGTTTAAATTTTCTTTCATTGCGTTTATATTGGTGAAATTCTTGCTATCGCCGTTTAAAAACTCAATAAATGCTTTCATAGAACCTGTTGTAAAAGAATCGTTTACACCATTTTCAATTACATAATCAGGGTTTTGTGTTGATTGCAATGAAAAACTTACCGCATTATCAGGATTTGTTGAATCAAATTCTGCGTTTAATTTAAAATTAACTTGGTTTCCTTCAACAACTTTGATATCGCCAATTTGAATGTTGTAGGTATTATTTTCGTTTTTTGTTGCTGTAACTTCCATATAATTTGAAAGTTCTTTTAAAATACCATCAATTTCTGATTCTGTTGCACTTGAACCACCATTTTTTGCATTGGCTTCATTTGCTTGTGCAAGATTTTGCAATAACGTATTAATTGTTGATACGTCATTTTGTATTATTTTGAACTTATCTTCTTGAATATCGTCAAATTTTGTTGATATTTCATTAAATTTTTCACATACGTTTTGCGCTGCAATAACGTATTGCTGTCTTATAGACATATCTGTTGGGAATTGTTCTAAATTAACAGAAGCTTCAAAAAAGCTATTTAATAAAGCGTTTAAACCGTTGTCGCCTAAATCATCTGCAACATCTTCTAATTCACCTATGGCGCCTGCTAAAGTGTTAAAATATTGTGCGTCTGCATTTGAATCAAGAAGTCCTTTGAATGCACCTTCATCGATATAATCTGATAATGATGAAATGCTTGCACCATTCATTCCTCTTATTGTTGAAATAACGTTTTCGCAGTTTGTTGTATATTCGTTAGTAGCAAAGTTTACTCTTTGTCTATGATATCCCTCAACATGTAAATTCGCAATGTTTTGAGAAACAACAGTTAATGCGTACTGATTGTTTTTCATAGAACCAAGCGAAATATTCATAGTTTGATTTAACGACATAAATAAATCCTTTTATTATGCTTCTTCCGTGATAGACGAAATATTTAGACTTTCCTCGTCTTTTTTTGTTTCGCCTTTTGAATTGTACGAACATTTGTCGCTCTGTGCTATATTTAATATGCCAGATAATATACCATTTATAACATCTAGAGAGTGTTTTATTAATATTTCGTTATTTTCTTGAATAACTTTTATTTCACTTCCAAGATTTTTTAGGTTTTCTTTTTGTTCTTGAGTAAAATTGTTTTGATTATTTTTTATATCAAATTTTGCAATTTTTTCGCAAAGAACAATACAATGTTCATCTGTCTTGTTGATTTCTTCAAGATTTTTTTTCATTATAGCATCTTTTTTAAGAATTAATGTTTCTTTCAAATCTTGATATGTTTCATAAATTTCTTGATAATTCATGTTCACCTATGCAATAAATTCTGCTATAACACTTCTGCCATACATTAGACCATAGTTTATATCTTCTATTGTAAGGTTTTCGCCCATTTGGCTTGCATATTTTTGAATGTCATTGACATCTATCGGACTTTTTACTTTATTTTTTACATCATTTTCATCAATTAGCGCAACATCCTCTTGTTTGATTTTTTCAATTTCTTGAGAATTTTCTTGATTAGATTTTTCCGTTGCCCTAAATGCTCTTTGTGCTGTATTTAAGTTCAATTTTGAAATAGATTGAGCTATTTGAGATGTAATATTTGTGTTGTTATTTATATCCATTTTATTCCCTTACGGTTTTTTCTAATTGAGTGTACATTTGTTTTGCAATTCCCAAATTGCTTCTTGGGTCTTGCGCAATTTGACGAGCAATATCGTTATACATAAATGATTTTAGGTTATCCAAGTATTTCGATTCTTGGAATAAAGAACCCTCTTTATCAACAGTTTTGTCCATTTCGTTTAACATTTTTGAGATAAAAATTGATTCAAATTCTTGTGAAACTTTTTTTAATTGTTCTTTTTGGGATTTTGCTCCTCTTTTAATTTGTTCGATTTCTGCTAAATCTGAACTGTTTTGCATATAACTTTGGCCAATATTTCCAACAAAATTGTTCATATTATATTACCTCTAATTCTGCTTGCAAACTGCCTGCGCTTGATAATGCTTGTAATATTGCAATTAAATCTAATGGAGTTACGCCAATATTATTTAATGCTGCAACTAAATCTGAAAGGCTTGAATTAGCTTCCATTTCGATTAAAGAGCCTTTTTTCTCTTCAATTTCAATTTGAGTGTTTTGTTGAAGAGCTGTTTGTCCACCTGCCATTGGGTTTGGCTGAATAATTTCATTTTGTGGCTGGATTGTAACTGTTATTCCGCCATGGGCAACTGCTGCTGGCATTAATTTTGTATTTCCGCCAATAACAACTGTTCCTGTTCTTTCATTAATTATAACTTTTGCTTTTTCTGATGTTATTCCAACAATTTGGTTTTCAATTAATGATAAAAATGTTACTCTGTCATCTTGATATTTTTGAGGAATTGTTATTTCAACAGCTCCGCCATCAATAGCACGGGCTGGTGCTAGGCGTGTAGAGATTGTTTTAGAAATTCTTGAAGCCATTGTATAGTCAGCTTTGTCTAATAATAAAGTTAAAGATGTTTCATCGCCAATTGTTGATAAAATATCTCTTTCTACAATTGCTCCATTTGGAACTCTTCCTGTTGTTGTAACGCCTTTTGATGCACTTGCGCCACCCTGGGAAGCTCTAATACCGCCAACCGTTACAGGACCTTGTGCAACGGCAACAATTTCGCCATTAGGTGCTCTTAATTGAGTTTGCACTAAAACACCGCCTGCTAAACTTTTAGCATCTGCCATTGCAGAAACTGTTACATCTAATTTATCCCCTTCTTTTGCAAAAGGTGGAATTGTTGCAGTTACAATAACTGCAGCCGATGTACCTTTTTGGATGTAGTTTGATTGATCAATAACTGTGCCTAATGATTGCAGCATTTGTTGGCTTGTCATTTGTGTATGACGAGAGTTATCACCTGTATTTTGTAAACCAACAACTAATCCATAACCTACGACTTGGTTTTCTCTTATTCCTTTAACATGGGTTATATCTTTTATTCTTAATGTTTGTTCTGATATTGCCATAACTTCAGAAATTGGCAATAAAATTGTCATTAAGATTAAAAGTATGCTTGATGTTAGTTTTTTTATTTTCATTTTGTCATCCTTTGTAGCTAATCGATATTTATAGCTAAATTACATTAAAAAATTGTGCGTATTGCTCTATCTAAGATACCTTCGTTTTGTCCTCTTGATACAGTTCCTGTGCCGTTCATTGCGAATTGTAAGTTAGCGATATGGCTTGATAATATTTCTCCAGATTGATTTATCCATTTTGGATCAACAATTCCTGAAATTATTAAATCAACTCTTTCATTTTGGTTAACTAAGCTTTTTTTGCCTTGTACTAATAAATTTCCATTTGGCAAAACTTGGACAACTTGAGCAACAACTGTATCTGAAAGTTGTAAATTTCTTGATAATTGTGTTTCACCTGAAACAGATAAATTGCCTTCTGTGCCATTTAAGGCATCTTTGAAGCTTGTATTAAATATTGAATTAAAGGCTTTTGTAAGATTTTCCGCTAAGGAGCTTTGTTTTTGTGTTGAATAGGTTCCTGTATCAATCATTGTTGGAGCTTCATCGATGATAATGGATACTAAATCCCCGATAGCTCTTGCTCTAACAGAAGAGTATAGAGCTCTTGGTTCAATAATTGAACTTTGAGAAGCATTTAAAGAAAATAAGCTTTCTGCGTTTGCAATTCCTATTGAACTTAATATTATCGTCATTGCTAATAATTTTTTCATTTTTAAATCCTTACTGTAACTTGATTTGGCGAATCCACTTTTGCATTATATGTTTTGTTATATTTTTCAGAACGAACCAGAATTGTATCTCCTATTGCCCCTTCTGATAATGCTTTTCCTTGTAATTTTATGTTTAAACCTTTTGATGATTTAAAGACTATATCAACTGTTGAATTTTTTAAAACTGAAGATTTTTCTTTTAAGTATGAGGTTAAAATAATGCTTCCTTTTGGATAATTTCTGTTTGCAATTTGATTTTGCCCCAAAGAATCAATTGTTTTGCCTAAGTATTTTGAGATTTCTCTTTTTTCAATTTTTGTGTTGTTAGAATTAATTTCTTTATTGTATGAGATTACATCAATTGCAACTAAAACGTTTTTATATATTGATGTTTGCACATTTATTGGGAATGATTTTATGATTTTATTTGTAGAATCTTTTATTACTATTCTTTTATATAGGTTTGGTTTGAATGTATTATCTTGTGAAATAATTTCTATTTTTGGCGGATTTAATTCGTTTGTTATTATGTTTTCTCTAATTATGCCGTTTATATTGATTTTATAGTCATTGCTATATTGGGAGATAGATTGTTTTATTTCACTAGTTATTTGTTTTTCAAGATAATTATTTAATTGTTCATATGTTAAAACATAACCAAAAGCGCCTTGACAAGAGATTATAAGGCATAAAGTAAATATTAAATTTTTGATTATGTTTTTCATGGTTTTTTAAAGTTACCTTTATCGCTCTTTGTGGTATGGTTTCGCACTCGGCACCGGCTCCTCGCAGCTGCCGTCGTGCTCACACACCTTGTGACCTAATCATCGCTCACTAAGCTGTCGCTAAGTTCGCTCGATTAGGTTATACTATCTGATTGGTTTGTTGAAGAATATCTGAACCTGCTGTGATTACTTTTGAATTTGATTCGTAAGCACGCTCTGTTTTGATTAGTCCAATTAATTCTTCAACAGTTTGAACATTTGAACCTTCGATGAAACACTGTTCAATTGTTCCATATCCTTCTTCGCCTGCTGTTCCTTGCAAAGGAGTTCCTGAAGCTTGTGTTTCACGATATAAGTTGTGTCCAATTGCTAAAAGTCCTGATGGGTTTTGGAATTTAACAAGTTGGATTTGACCTAATTGTGTTTGTTCAGAATTTGTTCCTGTTGTACAAGAAACAATACCTGCTTGAGAAACAGTTATATCTTTTGCATTGATTGGGATTGTGATTGGTGGTTGTAATTGATAACCATCAGAAGTTACTAATTGTCCATTTGCATCCATTTGCCAAGCGCCATCACGAGTATAAGCGATTGAACCGTCATCCATTGTTATTTGGAAAAATCCGTCACCTGCAATTGCCATATCTAGCTGTCTATCTGTAGATTGCATTGTTCCTGGTGTAAAAATTCTTGTTGTAGCGCTTGTTTTAACACCAAGACCAACTTCTATACCAACGGGCTGGTACGTGCCTTGTCCCATTTGAGCACCAGGAGTTCTATGAATTTGGCTTAACAAGTCCTGAAATTCTGCTCTAACTTTTTTGTATCCATAAGTCGACAAGTTGGCAATGTTGTGTGAAATAACATCTAAGTTATTTTGTTGTGCAATCATCCCTGTTGCTGCTGTTGTAAGTGCTCTAAGCATTTTATTTTATTCTCCCCATCATTTAAATTATCTTGAAATATTACCTAAATTGATTGCTTGTGAAATTGTTTCGCTTTCACGTTTCAAAATTGTACTCATAGATTCGTAACCACGAGAAACATTAATTGAATTAAGCATTTCTTTTATGGTATTTGCATTTGACATTTCAACCATGCCTTGTTGCAGGCTAAAAGTGCCGTCTGTTTTTGTATATAATTCTGGATTTTCTCCATAGATTGCTAAATATTTTCCTTCGCCTATTCCTGAAATTTTAGTTTTATCTCTAAAATCGCATACTTGTATTTTTTGAAGATTAACTCTGAAATTAGGATTGTTTAATTGAATTTGACCATTTTCTGAAATAATTAAGTCTTCAGTTAAATCAAGTCTATTCATTTCATTGATATCATCATTATCAGGATCTCTTGTAATTCTAATTCTGCGATTTTGTATATCCATTACATAATCGCCATCTGAATTAACAAGATAATTATCAGTAGTTAATTTAAAGTTTCCTGTTCTTTGATAATAGTAATCGCTTTCTTCATAAGGTTTATTTTCTGGTACGTCATAGTGTCTTATTTTAAAGAATCCATCGCCATGAAATGCTACATCCAATTTGTTTCCAGATTCTTGTAAACCGCCTTGAGAAAAGTCAATATATGTTCTATCCGCTCTTGCGCCATTACTTAATGTGCCAACTTCTTTATAATTACCTTGGGCATTTTTAGAATGCACTTTTGCTTGCATAACATCTTGGAATGTTATGTTCGTTCTTTTGAAGCCTGCTGTTGTAACGTTGGCAAGATTATGTGCTGTTACATCTTCAAAATCTATTAAGGCTTGCATGCCTTTCGCAACTGTTCCTATCCCTCTAGTAATCATAGTTTTGCCTCTTTTACTTTGTCGTAATTAGCCATTATTGCATTGACATAATTTTGAGTTTCTTTGTATGGTGGTATCCCGCCATATTTTTTTACCGCATTTGGACCTGCATTATATGCTGCAAGAGCAAGTTTTTCATCATTTCCAAATCTATCCATTAAATCTTTTAAATATTTAACTCCGCCTTCAACGTTTTCCCAAGGATTATAAGCATTTATAACCCCCAAACTTTTTGCTGTTTCAGGCATTAATTGCATTAAACCCATAGCTCCTTTTTTGCTTGTTGCTTTTGGATTAAAGCCCGATTCTTGTTTTATTATGGCTTTTATAAAATCACCATCTATTCCGTATTTGTTTGAAAAAGTTTCGACAATTTCATCGATATCAGTGCTTTGCGCTTCTAAATCGATTTTGGATTTTAAATTGATGGCATCCTTTTTTTCTGGTGCAACGGCTTCAATAATATTTTCTTCTAAAGTTTTTTCTATTTTATTTTCTTGTGAGGTTTTATTTAATTTTTCATTTAAAATTGTTTGAAAATCTTTGTTTTCAATGGTTTGATTTTGTGTAACACCATTTAGTTGTGCGCTTATTCTTTCAAGCGCAGCAAAATTGTTTTCTATTGAATTTAAACGCGCAAGCGTTAAATTAAGGCTAGTTGAAATGCCTTGTGTCATCTTTAATAATTCTACCTCTTACCATTGTCTAGTTTTTTCAAACTAATTCTTAATAGTAATATACTTCATTTATATTAAAAAGCTCATCAATCAAAAGATGTAAATTAATAAAAAAACTAAATCCTTAGATTTAGTTTTTAAAAAAAATATGGTTTATTATTGTTTTTAGTATTTAACTAATGAAACAATTTTTATGTCATTTGGAAGTTTTTCTCTTCCTTTTAAATCTTCTAGTTCGATTACAAAAGCAATGCCAATAGGTTCAGCAATTTGTTTTACTAATTTCACAGCAGCTTCTGCTGTTCCACCTGTTGCTAATAAATCATCAACAATTAATACTCTATCACCTTTTTTAAGAGCATCTTTATGAATTTCAATTTTATCTGTTCCATATTCAAGGTCATATTCTTGTGAAATAACTTCAGCAGGTAATTTTTTAGGTTTTCTGATTGGAATGAAACCGCAATTTAATTTATATGCTAATGGCATACCATAAATAAACCCACGAGACTCTATGCCTGCAATATAATCGATTTTTTCATCTTTGAATTGCTCATAAATTTCATCAACTGTTAATTTTAGTGTTTGTGCATCTTTAAGCGCAGTTGTGATATCTCTGAATAAAATTCCTTCTTTTGGAAAATTTGGGATATCTCTAATCATACTTTTGATTTTTTGAATATTGTCTTCCATTCTTAAATCCTTAAAAATTAACCAACTTTTTTATTTTATCAGAAAAATTTTTTAACGTAAATTTTTATTGTAAAATTATTTTATGGATAAAAATCTTTTAATTGACGAACTTAAACAAAAAATTAATTCCTTATCTGAAAGATATATTTCAATAGAAAGGTGTCTTTGACATAGAAGGGTTTAATAATCGTTTAATTGAAATTGATTCTGAATTAAAAGATGAAAATATTTGGTCCAATCAAGAAAAATCTTCAAAATTATTAAAAGAACAAAAAGAAATCAAAATCAAACTTGAAAAACTTACTTTTTGGAAATCAATTCTAGAAGATTCTACTGTTGCAATTGAATTAAAAGATGAAAATTTAATTGATGAATCAAAAAATAATTTAAATAACCTTGAAAAAGAATTAAATCAATATGATTTAGAAAATATGCTTAATGGCGAATATGATAAAGCAGATGCAATTTTGACAGTTAATTCTGGAGCCGGTGGAACTGATGCGCAAGATTGGGCAGATATGCTTTTAAGAATGTATCTTCGTTGGGCACAAAATAAAGGATATCAAACTGAATTATTGGATAAATCTGATGGAGATGAGGCAGGTATAAAATCCGCAACTATAAAAGTTTCTGGTTTATATGCATATGGATATTCAAAAGCAGAAAAAGGGGTTCATAGATTAGTTAGAATTTCTCCGTTTAATGCAAACGGAAAAAGACAGACAAGCTTCGCATCTTTAGAAGTTTCTCCTATTATTGAAAATTTTGAAGATAAAATTGAAATTAGACCAGAAGAAATCGAAGTTGATACTATGCGCTCAGGCGGGGCTGGCGGACAAAATGTTAACAAAGTTGAAACGGCAGTTAGAATTAAACACATTCCAACAGGTATTGTTGTTAAATGCCAGCAACAAAGATCGCAATTGCAAAATAAAGAAACTGCAATGCAGATGCTTGCTTCAAAATTGCTTGCAATAAAACAAGCCGAATATGAAAAAAAACTCGGACTTTTAAAGGGTGATGTGATGGATGTTAATTTTGGTTCGCAGATTAGAAGTTATGTTTTTCATCCATACAAAATGGTTAAAGACCATAGAACAAGTTTTGAAACTGCAAATGTTGATTCTGTTATGAATGGCGATTTGGACGGTTTTATTGAAGCTTATTTAAGAGGATAAACATAAATAAAAGGCGCATAATATGCGCCTTATTAACTCTCTTATTCTCCGTAATGCTAATGATTATTCATCACGTGCATTTTGTTAATTCTTTTTTTGTTGTGCATTCAACATTTTGCCGATTTAGCACCGGCTACCGCTACGCTTTTGTCCACATTGCATCTGTTGATAATTTTGAATTTACAAATTCTTGAGAAATGTTTATGTTTGATGGAGTAAAGATGAATACGCTTTCGCCGATTTTTCTTTGTGAACCATCTAGAGCATGTGTGCATCCACAAAGGAAATCAACGATACGTTGAGATTGTTCTCTATCTAGAAGTTGTAAATTTAAGATGACAGTTTTTCTTTCTTTTAAAGCTTCAACAATTGTGATTGATTCATTGTAAGCTTTTGGTTCAATAACAACTACTTCATGTGCACCTGCTTTAGGTTGAGGTAACACTCTCAAGTTAGCTCTATTTTTTCTAATTGGATTAGTTTCTGTAAAGCTTGGTTTAAGCGCTGCGTTTTCTTCAGTTGGATAAGCTGCGTCAAATTCGCCTTCAAATTCATCATATTCACCTTCGCCCATTGGGTTTAGGGAATCAGTTAATGCGCCTATAATTTCCTTGATTTTTTCTGAAAGTGCCATCTTTTCTCCTTTATATTCAGTTAAATAAAATTCTGCCTAATCTAATCATTGTTGCGCCATTATCAAGTGCAATTTTGTAATCGTGACTCATTCCCATTGAAAGCTCTTTAAGATGAAATTTTTCTTGAAGATTTTTCATTTCGTGAAAGAGTTTTTGAAGTTCTTTGCTATCATCTGTTAGCGGAGCTATATTCATTAGACCCTCTAATTGTAGAGATTTTAGCTTAGAAATTTCTTCGATTAAATTTTCAAGTTGCTCTGGCGCTATTCCAAACTTTTGAGTCTCTTGTGCATTATTTACTTGAATAAGTATTTTTTGCTTAATGCCCTTTTTTTGAGCCTCTTGGTCGATATGTTGTGCAATTTTTAAACTATCAACTGAATGAATGTATTCAAAACTTCCGACAACATACCTGACTTTATTAGTTTGTAAATGTCCAATAAAATGATATATCGATTGCGACTTAGTTGTATCATCTATTTTATTGATTTTTTCAACTCCGTCTTGGGCTTTGCTTTCTGCAAAGTTCCTCAATCCCGCATTAAATGCTTCTATCATTTTGTCTATATCGTAGTATTTTGTTACTGCGATTATTGTTGGGTTGTAGCCTTTTATGTCTTTTAAAATTCTATCTAAGTTTTCTTTTACAGTCATTTAAAAGCCTAAAAAAATACTCCCCGTTATTCGATATGAACATAAAAAATGCTCACTTCTTAATTATAAAATATTGTTTTTCACTTGCAAGAAATTAATTTTAGTGGGTTTTTCGGGATTATTAAAACATGCTCAAATCATGTCATGGTGCATGTTTTGACATGTTAATAAAAATGTAATATTTCTTAATAAGTCTAAATAATCTGCATTTTTAGGCATGATTCTATGGTAGAATTTCATTAAATTGAGGTGAAAATGGAAAATTTAATGCAAACTCCTATCGAATGGAATGATTATTTTTTAGAAATAGCACGCACTGTTTCAAAACGTTCAAATTGTTTAAGAGCGCAAGTAGGCGCAGTTATTGTCGGTGCAGATAAAAAAATTAAAGCAACAGGATATAATGGCACTCCATCAAAAGTTGTTTCTTGTATGGAGCTCGGCTATTGCTATCGTATGCAAAATAATATTCCATCTGGTACAAGGTATGAAACCTGTAGAAGTATCCATGCAGAACAAAATGCAATTATTCAAGCAGGTCAAGATAGATGCATGGGTTCATCTATGTATATTTGGGGACATAATTTTATTTGTATTTTATGTAAAAGATTTATTGTTCAAGCAGGAATAGAAACAATTTATCTTAAAAAAGATGAAAATTCTCCAATAGAAGTTGTTACTGCGCAACAATTAAGAGATGAATTATCAAACGATGCCCTTAAGACTTTAGTTTAATAAAAATCATATAAAATTGGTTTATAATTCGGATTATGAAAATCAAAAATAAATTTTTTTATTACATACTTTTTTTTATTTTTACATTTCATGTTGGACAAGCTCAACAAAATTATGCATATAAAGTGCATAATCCGAATGATGTTTCATCAATTACCAAGAGTGTCTCTAGGGCAAAAAGCTCTGATAATATAATTTTTATTGTTGATTTTTCTAATTCAATGAATGAAAGAATCAATGGAAAAACAAAAGTAGAGATTGCAAGAGAAACTCTAGCTGAAATATTGCCAAAAATTCCACCTGATGTAAAAGTTGGATTAAGGGTCTATGGACATAGAGCAGGTTTTACATATCTTCAAGGTTGCCAAGCATCTAATTTGATTGTTCCATTAGGACAAGGAAATTATCAGTCTGTTTTGGGTAGTTTGTATGCAGTTAATGCAGTCGGTTGGACTCCTATAACATATTCATTAAAACAAGCATTAAACTCTGATTTTATCGGGGTAGCTGGCAAAAAACACATAATTTTACTTACAGATGGTGGTGAAAATTGTGATGAAAGCCCTTGTACTTTTGTTATAAATTTAATGAAAATAAGAGATGATTTTAAAATTGATGTAATTGCTTTTGATATTCATGATATTGAAGCTAATAATCAATTAAAATGTACCGCTTTAATGACGAGCGGAAAATTTTTGCCAGTATATTCTCAACAAGGTTTAACAGATTCGTTATTTGAAACTGTCGGAATAAATAAAGATGTAAAAGGAACGGTAAAAATTCCTAATCAATAATTATGAAAATATTATTTGTGAGCGATTTATATCCTTTGAAAAATGACAAAACAATCCCTCTTGTTGTCGAAGATTTTGCTCTCGCTTTTCGTGATTTTGGTTGCGATGTTTGTGTTTTGCGCCCTAATTTCATAATTAATTCTATAATTAGAGGACATAAATTATTTAAAAATGGAATATATTATGAAAAAAATATGAAAATTTATAATAGAAATTATTTTTTACCTTGTGTTTTTGATAAAAATAATTTTTTATATATTGAAGAAGAATTTGATTTAATTATTTCTCATATGCCATTAGGTCATATTTGTGCTGATTTATTGAACAAAAAATTAAATTTGCCTCATATTTCAATAATTCATCATAGCGATTATAGGGTTTTAAATGAATTAAAATATTCTTTTTATTTTAAAAACCGATTGAAAAAAGCATTAAAAAAATCAACCTTAATTGGAGCAAGAAATAGATTTTTAAAAGAAAAACTTCATGCTGATTTTCTTTTACCTTCTTTTATTGAAGAAGAAAAAATTATTTCAGAAAAGAAAAACTTCAACAAGGATAAACTAAAAATCATTACTTTATCAAAGCTAATTAAAAGAAAAAATATTGATTTAGTTATTAAAACACTTAAAAAAGTTTCTTTTGATTTTGAATATGAAATATATGGTAGCGGAAAAGAAGAACGAAAATTAAAAAATTTAATAATTGAAAATAACTTGCAAGATAAAATAAAAATTCATCCTCATATACCGCATAATCAAATATTTGAAAAGTTGGATAAAAATGATGTTTTTATTCTTCCATCTATAAATGAAACTTTTGGGGTATCGTATCTTGAAGCTATGGCAAGAGGTTTGATTGTTATAGGAACAAAAAATACCGGGGTTGATGGAGTAATAGAAAATGATAAAACTGGATTTTTAATAAACCCAAATATAAAAGAAATAAAAGACATTTTAGAAAAAATAAATTTTATTAACAAAGAAGAATTTGTAAAAAAATCATTAGAAAATGTCAAAAAATTTCAAAAAGAAAAAATTATGACGAAATATTTTGAAAATATTAAAAAAATTCTATGAAAATAGTTGTTTTTTCAATATAATAATTTTGCGAAACTAAAAACAAAAAGGAATATAAAATGCAAGCAAGAAGAGCAAGTAGAGAACTAGCTTTAATATTATTTTCACAATTAGATAAAAATTTAGAAAAATATAAAAATGAAGATTTCTCAACAATTATTTTAAAATCTGTCAGAACATTAATTTCAAATTCAACTGATGAAGTTTCAATGTGCGTTTCTCAATTGAACGATATTAAAAATCAAATAATAGAATTTGAAAATCATCACGAAGATAATTTATCTCGTCCAATAGATTGTGACAATATTCCTGTTGCAATACCTTTAACATCTGATTTTGAAGCAAAAATTGATGCAATGTTAAATGCAGCAGAAAAAACACTAAGCGCTTTAGATATTGCTGAATTATCAACATTATCAAATCAAGAAGATGTACAAGAATATGTAATGACAATTTGTGCACAATATCAAAATCATAAAGATGAAATTGATAAAATGATTAGCGAATTTGCTTTTGGTTGGGATATTGAAAGATTGTTTAAAATAGACAAAGATATTCTTAGAATATCAATCACAGAATTAGCATTTATTAAAGATGCTCCACACAAAGTTGTTATAGATGAAGCACTAGAATTAGCTAAAAAATATTCTACAGATGATTCACCTTCATTTATAAACGGCATTTTGGCAAGAGTTGTTGAAAAATATGTTTAATTTTTTCAAAAAAAAAGAAACAGATAAACCTGAAGAAAATAAATTAAAAAATGCATTATCAAAAACCATAAGTTCTTTGGTTGGTAATGTAATAAATAGTGTTTCAGGAGATATTCCAACTGAATATGAGCTTGATGATATCGAATCTATGCTCATTAAAGCCGATTTAGGAGTTGATTTATCTGTTGAACTTGTTGAAAAAATTAGAGAACAAAAAATCAAGTCTTCTCAATTAAAGGAATTTTTAAAGCAAGAATTTATTAAACTTTTAGATGTTGATGTTGAGCCAGAATTAAAATTTGATAAAGACAAGCTTAATGTTTACTTTGTTGCAGGAGTTAATGGTGCAGGTAAAACAACATTAATTGGCAAACTTGCAAATAAATTTAAAAAAGAGGGCAATAAAGTTTTAATGGTTGCAGGTGATACATTCCGTGCAGCGGCAGAAGAGCAGCTTGATGTCTGGTCTAAAAGAGCTAATGTCGATATTTTAAGAGAAGATAAAGCTGATAGTGCATCTTTAGCATATCGTGGAATTGATAAAGCAAGAAATGAGGGCTATAACGTCGTAATAATTGATAGCGCTGGAAGATTACAAAATAAATTTAATTTGATTGAAGAATTAAAAAAGATTAAAAATGTTATTTCTAAAAAAATAGAAAATGATAACTTAGAAACCCTTTTAGTTCTTGATGGAACTCAAGGGCAAAATGGCTTAAATCAAGCAATGGTATTTAATGAAGCGCTAGATTTAACATCAATTGCTATTACAAAATTAGATGGAACATCAAAAGGTGGCATAATATTTTCAATAGCTAAAAATCTTAAATTACCTACTAAACTAGTTGGTATTGGAGAAGGAATTGAAGATATAGCGCCGTTTAATAAAAACGATTTTATAAATGCTTTATTTGAATAATTTATGAAAATTGATATTTCAAATACAAAAATTTTTACTATTTTCTTATCTTTGCTTTATATTTTTGGCGTGCTTTGTGTATTTTTTGAATATCAAATATTGATAGCTTTTATTATTCTTTTATTTTTGATTTTTATGGTGTTGAAATCAAATTTAAGTTTAAAAAGAATTTTAATTTTATATTTAATATTTTTTATTGGAATTATAAGAGCGAATAATTCTGACAATATTGAAAGCGTTATAGATGATATAAAAGCGAATAATGTTATTTTAAAGGGACAAATTGTTTCTAATATAGAAACTTTTGAAAAAAACAAAAGAATAAAATTTTTCTTAAATGTTGATGAAGCATTTATAAATTATAAAAAATATTCTAATGTGAATTCAAAAGTTTTAGTAAATTTAAATACTGAAAATAAAATTTTTAAAGATGTTTTAATTGGTGATTATATAACTATTAAAGGTAATTTAAGAATTCCATCCAGCGCTACAAATCCATATCAATTTGATTATAAAAAATATCTTTTAAATAAAAATTGTAAGTCGATTTTGTATAGTGAAAATGAAATTTATAAAATAAATAATAAGCTCGAATTTGGCAAAAATTTAAGAGATAGCTGGTATTTTGTATTACAAAAATTTGAAATTAAAAGAAATGAAATTATCAAAAAACATTCAGAATATGTTAAATCCCCAAATTTAGAAATATTAGGAGGAATAGTTTTTGGAAATGAAGCGGTTAGCCCTGATGAGGAAATAAAAGAAAGCTTTAAAAATTCTGGATTGTTACATTTATTAGCAGCAAGCGGTTTGAATGTTGCTTTAATTTATGGAATATGGCTATGGATAGCAAATTTAATTCGTTTTCCATATAATTTTTCGATTATTTTTGGTGCTGGTTTTGTAGTTTTATATACTTTTATGACAGGTTTTCCACCCTCTATTTTAAGGGCTTCTTTAATGCTTTTATTTGTATTATTTGGAAAAATGATTGATAGAAATGCAGATTCTGTTGCGTTGGTGTTTTTTGTTGGTTTTTTGATGTTGTTAATTCAACCTAAAATGATATTTGATGTTGGTTTTCAATTGTCTTTTATTGTTACTTTAGGATTATTAATTGCTTGTCCTGTTTTAACATCGAAATTTGATAAGTTAGATAAAAAGTTTAAAGAAAAACATAAAAATGCTACCAGATTTAAAAAATATTTTTTATTTTTATTTTCGCCAAACGCATTGGTAGGATTAATTTCTGTTCCTTTGGTTGCACAAGTTTGCGTAGCGCCATTGCAAATGTATTATTTTAATAATTTTGCTTTATTTAGTTTGTTTGCAAATATTGCAGTTGTTCCATTTATTGGAGTTTTAAGTTTTTTGGGTTTCATAAGTTCAATTGTTGCCCTAATTCCATTTTTAGATAATCACATTGTGTATTTGTTTGATTTAATTGCAAATCCACTATTAACTTTGCTTGTTAAAATAAGCGGGTTGTTCTCTTCTTTTAAATATTCATTAGTTACAACAAATGGTTTGAATGTTTTTCAGATATTTGTATTTTGGGCAATTTTTTATTTTTTAATTTTAAATGTAAAAAATAATTTTAAAAATAAAATTCAAAAATATGTCTTTATAAGTTTATTTATAGGTTTTTTGATGAGTTTTATTCCTTTTGAAAATTTTAATAAAGACTTAGAAGTAATGATGTTTGATGTTGGAAGTGCAGATAGCTTTTTGATTAAAACTCCAGAAAACAAATATATTTTAATAGATACTGGGACAAAAAATTTCAAATCAACAACAAGTGCTCAAATAATCATAAATAAATATTTGAAAAATAAAAAAATTAACAAGCTTGAAAAACTCATTATTACCCATTTTGATGCTGATCATTGTGGTGGAGTTATCGATATTTTAGATAAAAATAAAATAGGCGAAGTAATTTATCAAAAAATAAATGTAAAAAATGATTATCAAGATGAAATAATTAAATATTTAGAAAATAATAAAATTCAAAATAAAGTTTTGAATAATAATGAAATTGTTTATAAAGAAAAAGATTTAAATATTAAAACTTTTTTTGCTGAATTTAATAGAATTTCTGATAAAAAATTAATAAATGAAACTTCAATTATCACTTTGCTTTCATATAAAGATAAGAACATTTTATTTATGGCGGATGCAGGAATTGATGCATTTTTTAAAATAGAAAAATATTTACCTGAAAAAATTGATATTATAAAAATTGGACATCATGGCGCAAAAAATAGTGTTAATAAAATAATGCTTGATAGAATAAAACCAAATTATGCTGTAATTTCTGTTGGTGAAAATAATTTCTATCATCCTGATAGTTCAATAATTAATCTTTTATTTGATGAAAAAATCAAAACCATAACAAGTAAAAAATATGGGTTTGTAAAAATAAAAGTAGATAAAAATATTGAAACATATAACTTTAATAGAAAAACTAACAAATTTTTTGAAATATTATTCAATAAAGAAGAAAATATTCCATTTCATAAAACAAAATACGTGCAAAACTTTATTCAAAGCAATTTATAAACATAAGAGTACTCGACATTATTGTTTGATATTCTATAATAATATTAAGTTTATTTTAAGGGGGAAATAATGGAAAATAACGCAAATCCTTTTAATGAAGAAAAAGCCGAGCAAGAAAATATTGAAAATGTGCAAAATGCGCAAGAAATAGATAATAAAGAACAAAATAAAGAACAAAATAAAGAACAAGAACAAGCTGCTCCAACCCAAGAAGAAGAGCAAAAAAATGATGAATATAAAGTAAAATATGAAGAATTAAATAATAGCTACATTCGTCTTGCTGCTGATTTCGAAAACTTTAGAAAAAGAACTCTTCAAGAAAAAGAAGAATTGGCAACATTTGCAACAATTGCTGTTTTGAAAAAAATTGTTGCTGTTTTAGATACATTTGATAGAGCAAAAGATCAATTAAAAGAAATTGAAGATTGTAAAGTTGTTAAAGATAGTTATGAAGTAGCATACAAACAATTGATAGATACTTTAAATAAAATTGGTATGCAAGAAATTGAAGCCCTTGGAAAAGAATTCAATGCAAATGAACACGAAGCAATAACACAAATTCCAACTGATGAATATGAGCCTGATATGGTTGCTGTTGTTGCACAAAAAGGTTATAAATTGAACGATAAAATAATTAGACCAGCTTTGGTTGGAGTTGCAAAGAAAAAGGAAAATGAATAGCACAATGGATTATTATGAAATTTTGGGTGTTGAAAAAAACGCTTCAAAAGACGATATAAAAAAAGCATTTAGACAAAAAGCAAGACAATACCATCCAGATGTTAATAAAGCGCCTGATGCTGCTGAAAAATTTAAAGAAATTGGCAAAGCTTATGAGACATTATCGGATGATAATAAAAGAGAAATCTATGATAGATACGGTGAAGATGGTTTATCTAATGCCGGATTTAACCCAAATTCATTTAATATGGGCGATATAGATTTATCTGATATTTTTTCATCATTTTTCGGTGGTGGTTTTGGTGGTTTTTCGGGCGGATATGAAAGAAATCCAAATGCGCCAGAACGTGGCGATGATTTAAGATTAGATATTGAAATAGACTTTTTAGAAGCTTGTTTTGGGCTTGAAAAAGATATAAAAATAAGACATTTGGAAGCTTGCGAGGAATGTAATTCAACTGGCATGGATAAAAATGCAAAAGATAGCATTTGTCCTACTTGTAATGGTGCTGGAAGAGTTCAAAAAAGCACTCAAACAATTCTTGGATCATTTACTTCCGTTACCACTTGTCCGCATTGTAGAGGAACGGGTAAAAATCCAAAAGCATTTTGTAAAAAATGCCACGGAGTTGGCGCTATAGAAAAAGAAAAAAATATTAAAATAAAAATTCCGCATGGAATTGAACATGGTTCAAAAATGCGTGTTGCAAATGAGGGCAATGCCGGTAAAAATGGCGGTAGATGTGGGGATTTATATGTTGTAATTCATGTAAAACCATCAAAAGAATTTGCTAGAAATGGTTTTGATATTTATTCAGAATTAGAAATATCTTGTTTGCAAGCAATTTTAGGTGATGAAGCTATGGTTAAAACAATCCATGGTGAAAGCCCTGTTAAAATTCCTCAAGGGACTCAAAATGAAGATAGAATTACTTTAAAAGGACAAGGTGTACCATATCTGGGAAGCGATTCACAAAAAGGTAATCATTATATTACAATTAAAGTAGTGATACCTAAAAAACTTTCTCAACAGGAAGAAAAATTATACAGAGAATTATTTGTATTATCAAAACAACAAACTAAAAATCAAGATGGTATTCTAGATAAGATGAAATCTGCGCTAGGCAAATAAATAGGGGTGAATATGAATATTAAAAAAACTATTCTATTATCTTTAATGACATTGATTTTACCAATTAATATTGCAATGGCATCAAAGTTGCCTGATGATGTATGGAAATACGTAAAATCAAATATTCCGCAAGCGCAACAAAGATTTGATAGCGTAGTTATTATCAATGACGATACGATGTATATTCCTTTGTATCCGCCATCTGTAAAAGATGTTGAAAATCTTGAAATAGAATATGTTTACCCACAAAATCAAAAACTTTCTCAATATCCAGAAGTTGTTTTATTAAATAATGGATATTCTTTATTAAAAGTTTTTAAAGATGAAAAAGGCTCATATACTTTAACAAAAAAAGATGACTTGCCTATTAAAGTTCGTCTTGGTTTAATGCCTCAGGATATGCTTACCCCAATTGGTTTAAAAATGCCGGAGAGTTTAAAATTAACCTTGGGAGATTTATTAATTCCAACAAATGAAGAAAATTCTTTGGTTTTAAATGAAAATAAAGAAGAAGCAAAAACTTCTTTTTCTCCCATGAAAAGACAAGATGAATTTGTTCAAAGTATAGAATTTAAAAACAAGAAAACATTTATAAATCCAAGAAATTCTAAATTTTTATCTGTTTATGATAATTCATCACAAAATCCTTTGTATGAATTGAAATTATCTTCAATGCCATTAAAAATAGTGACTTCCGAAGTTTCAAAAGTTGCTTTGGTTTTATATTGGAGTACAAAAAATTTAGAAATAATTGATTTAAAAGATGAAAGAATTATTTCAACTATTCCAATTGATGCTCCTGCGAGTGATGTTGTTTTAAATAAAAAAGAAAATGTAGCATATGTTACATCTCAAAATGCTCAATCAATTTATATTGTTGATTTGAATTCTATGCAATTAAAAAAAGTTGTAAAATTAGATCAAAAACCATCTAAAATTGCATATTGTGAAATTGATGATTCAATATCATTTTATGATGAGTATTCTTCTAAAGTATTTAATATGACAAAAGGGGTTGATAATTTTGTTGTTCAACCTGTTGGTAATGTTTCTAATGTTTCAAAAGTTTTATCTGATGTTGCAAACATTTATACAATTTCAAGAACAAATAATGAATTGCAAATTTTTGATAAAGTCCATGGAAAAATATTAAACACTTTAACAATAGATCAAAAACCAACTGATGCTCTATTGTATGGCACAAAAATATTTATCTTATGCTCAAAAGAAGGCTATATTGATGTATATGACACAATTGAAGGTAAAATAATTTCAAGAGAAAAAATCGCAAAAGAAGGTTTTTATTCAAATATGACTTTAATTCCGAATGAAAACAATATTATAATCACAGGAATTAATTCTAAAAAATACTTAGTATATAATCTTGAAACAATGAAACTGACAAGAGAACAAGAGTCATATATTGATGTTGCAAATATAGTTATTTTAGATAAAAACCAAAGGCTATAAATGGAAAGCGAAGTTAAAAAATTAAATCCTATTTATTTTGATGAAGCAACTGAAGAAATTTTATCTTCTCTTGAAAAAACAAGATGTGAATTTTGGAATTTAGATAGAGATTGTGCTAATTTTTTGAATACTTTGATTAAAATAAATAATTCAAAAAATGTTCTAGAAATAGGCACATCAAATGGCTATAGCGGAATTTGGATTTTAAAAGCTTTAAAAGAAACAAAAGGCAAATTAACAACAATTGAATTTTGGGAAAAAAGACAAAGTGTTGCTAGAAATAATTTTAAAATTTGCGCTCCAGATGTTGAGGTTGAACCAAGAATAGGTTCTGCAAAAATTGTTTTAGAGGATATTTTGGATGATATAAATAAAGGCAAAAGAGAAAAATTTGATTTTGTTTTTATAGATGCAAATAAAAAAGAATATATAGAATATTTTGAGTTAGTTGACAAGATGCTTGAAGATAAAGGGATAATTTTAGCAGACAATATTTTATCTCATTATGAAAAAGTTCAGGATTATACGGTAGCTCTTTTTAATAATAAAAATTACCAATCCCAGATTTTAGAATTAGGAACTGGTATGATGCTTTCAAGAAAAGCATAGGTATTTTGATGTAAAAATTTGTAATAATTATGCCAACTTTAAATTATATGCTATAAATATAATATATAGGGGGGATAATGCCTGAAGTAAGTGTAAATGAAAAAGAGTTAGATTTGAAAAACATTGCAAAAGTGGCAAATGTTGAAGTTACTCTTTGCGCAGAATTAGGTAGAGCTAAATTATCTCTTAAAGATGCAATCGAATATGATAGCGGTTCTATTATTACTTTAGATAAAATAAATAATGAGCCAATTAATGTTTATGTTGATGATATTTTGATTGCCAAAGGAAAAATTGTTGCTATCGAAGACACATACGGAATTAAAATAGTAGAAATAGTTGAAAACAAAAGCTTAGAAAAAAAATAATATGGCAAATTTAAGAAGATATGCTAGAAATATGGAGCGAGGAGGAATTTCTCTTGATGTACAAGAGAAATTAATTACATCAAAAGTTTTAGTTATGGGAGCTGGCGGTTTAGGCTCTGGTGTTATTATGAATTTGGCAGCATTTGGTGTTGGACAAATAAAAATTATTGATGATGATATTGTTGAAGAAGGAAATTTAAATAGCCAATTTATCCATAAATACAAAAATATCGGCAGAGCAAAAGTAATGTCTGCAAAAGATTGGATACAAGATTTTAATCCTGATATTAAAGTTGAATTAGATAAAATAAAATTAAATGAATTAAATTATTTTAATGTAATCCAAGGATATGATATAATCGTTGATTGCTTTGATAGTTATGAATCAAAATATATGTTAAACGAAATTGCTTTAAGACATAAAAAAATATTAATTCATGGCGGTATACAAGCATCTTGTGGGCAAGTTACAACAATTGTTCCTGATAAAACTGGTTGTCTTGCTTGTGTTTTACAAAAGCCAAAAACATTTGTTGAAGAAAAATATGCAACTTTTTCACCGATTGTTAATACAATTTCTGCTTTGCAATCACAAGAAGTTTTAAAAGTTTTAACTGGAATGGGAGAGCCATTATTAAATAAATTATTAATATTTGATGGTATGAATAGCAGTTTTAAAACTATGGAATATAGCAAAAATATGCTTTGCGAAGAATGTGGTGAAAATAGGTTTTAAAAAATGGAAGAAATAAAAGCAAAATGTATTAAAACCATTTTATTGTTTATAGTTGGTCTTTGCGTGCTTATATTTTTTGCAAAAAGTCAAGGCGATTCTATTAAACAAGCACAAATAGAATTGAAAGAGCAAGAAAAAATTGAGCAAATTTTAAAAGAACAAAACGTTGAAAACGTAGAGGATTTGCTTTCTAATGTAGAAAATCCATCTTCATTACAACTAATAATCGATGAATTAACTACCAATTCTCAAGATGCTGTTAATAAATTAAATAATTATTTGTTTCAAGGAACTGAAGAAGAAAAAAATAAAAGTATGGAAGCACTTGTGGAGTTTCATCAAAAAAATAATGATTTTAATTCTGCAATTAAAACCTTAAATACTTTTCTTGCTAATTCTAGCGATATTCAAAAAAATAATGAAGCATATAAAAAATTAGCTCAAATTTACAAAGCTCAAGGGGATTATTATACTGCATTAAAAAATTTAGAAAATGTATATAATAATACAAAAGAAATTTCAGATTTTCATAATTTAGCAAATATGGTTTATAAAATAGATGATGTTAATTATATGCAAGAAATAATTAATAAACGTTTAGCTGAATATCCACAAGACAGAAGTGTTTTGGGAGAATATGAAGCTTGGATTCAAATGAAAAATAATCCTGTTAATTAAAGTATTCTAAAATTGCTTTTTCAATATAATCACAAGCAAAACCATCGCCATATGGATTTATTGCCTTAGACATTTTTTCATATTCGTTTTTATTATCTAAAAGATTTTGCACAGTCGAAACAATTTTTTCTTTATTTGTTCCAACAAGTTTAACACCACCATATTCAATTGCTTCTGGACGTTCTGTTTCATCTCTTAAAACTAGAACAGGAATACCTAATGTTGGCGCTTCTTCTTGAACTCCACCAGAATCAGTTAAAATAATATGAGATTTTTTCATCAAATTGCAAAATGGAATATAATCTAAAGGCTCAATTAATTTAACTCTTTCAATGTTTTCTAAAATTGGTTTAACCGTATTTCTTACATTTGGGTTTAAATGAAGCGGGTAAACAATTTGTATATCTTTATTTTTTTCAATTAATTCTTTTATGGCAAAACATATATTTTCTAAAGGTTTTCCAAAATTTTCTCTTCTGTGAGAAGTTAAAAGAATTGTTTTTAAATCTGGATTTAAATTTATAAAATCTAAATCTGTTTTTTTATTTTTTATGACATATAATAGGGCGTCGATTACTGTGTTTCCAGTCTTGTATATGCCTTTTTGAATGCCAGATTTTTTAATATTTTCGCAAGCTTTATCTGTTGGACAAAACATTAAATCTGAAACTGAATCAACAATAACTCTGTTTATTTCTTCTGGGAATGGATAATCTTTATCAAAAGTTCTTAATCCTGCTTCAACGTGTCCTATTTTTATTCTTGAATAAAATGCACTTAGAGCACTTATTCCTGCTGTTGTAGTGTCCCCATGTACTAATACTAAATCAGGATTTTCTTTTTCAAAAACTTGTTTTGTTTTCAATAAAATATCAGATGATAAATCCCATAAATTTTGATTAGGGCGCATTAAATTTAAATCATAGTCTGGTTTGATTTCAAAAAGCTCTAAAACGCTATCAAGCATTTGTCTATGTTGCGCTGTAACGATAGTTAAAACTTCAAATTTATCATTATTTTTTAGTTTTTTAACTAAGGGGCACATTTTTATAGCTTCGGGGCGAGTGCCAAAAACAAGAGCTATTTTTATTTTTTTACTATTCATATCGATATAATTCTACATAATACAATATATTAAATCAACTTTTATTTAATATGAAATCTTGAGTAGAAAAATTTAATTAAAGAATCTATCTGAGAAATACCTCTAATATGCGTAATTGCTGGGTTTTTTTCGTATAAGAATTCCATATATCCTAGTTGATAATTCGCTTGTGTAGCTAAATCTACCCAAAGATTTTCATGAAATCTATTTTCTTGATAATCAGGAATATTTTCCTTGTAGTACGGAATATATTTAACTAATGTGTTTATGAAATTTTTTCTGCCGTTATATGTTAAATAATTTTTTCTCGGTTCGTATTTATCTAAATTATTGATAACTTTATGAATTGTATCAGCAAGTGCTTCTGGTGTAAATTCTGGAGCCAATTCTCCTGAGTTTCCAAAAAATATTGGATAATCTCCTCTTGCCCATTGGTTATGTTGTTTAAAAGTAATAACTGGCGTATTGCATGCCATTGCTTCATTTAATGAACGATTTTTCCCTTCGATTAATGAGGTTAATACGCAACATTTTGAATTTGTGTAATATTTTGTTAAATCCTTGTTTTCTACAAATGGGAAAAAGCCCATATGTTGCTTTAAATCTCCTAAAATTTCTATAACTTCGTCCATTTCTTTTCTGTGATTGGCTGGAAGTTCCGAATAATCGAGATTATTATTTTCGTCTTTTTTGACTAATTTTGTTCCTAAAATAAAAGCTGTTTTTAAAATTTTATTATATTTTTCATAATATTTTCTTATAGTTTTTGCTAAAAATGGCAAGTTCTTAACTTCATAGGGGGTGGAAACGCAAATTACATCAATTAGTTTTTGCGGGAAAAAAGTTGGTGCCACTCTGTATTCATTTGTGTAATCTGCATCTTGAAGAGGAATAAAAATAATATCTTTTTTGTTTGGATATTTGTTTTTATAATATTCTTCTCTTTTTTTGTTTTCATAACAAGTTAAATAAAAATCAGCCTTGTCACACCAAGAATAGCTAGACCACATTGTATATGCTCCGCAAAAGAAAATTTCTTTTAATTGAGGATATAGTTTTAAAATATATTCAAGACCTTGCGAAAAAAGAATTCCTTTTGTTGTTTTTCCACCATATTCAAGTGGTGCTAGGGGTATAAATAGGTCTATTTTTTCATGATATTTGGTTTCGTCTTCAAAAAACTCCCCACTATATGCATCAATATCATCCCAAATTTCTTCAATTGGTTTTTGTATATTAGGGTTATGGAAGTATTCTCTCGGATATTTACCTTTCATAAGTGAATAATATCATATTTTTAATAATTTTGCTTTAGTTTAGCCTTTATAGTATAATAAAATAAAGCATATAGACTAAGAGGAGTTTAAATTTTGGCTCAAACAAGCTTATTTGATGACGGTAAAATTATCCCCGTTAATATACGTGATGAAATGAAACGTTGTTATATAGATTATGCGATGAGTGTAATCGTTGGGCGTGCTTTGCCTGATGTAAGAGATGGCTTAAAACCAGTTCATAGAAGAATTTTATTTGCTATGAATGAATTAGGTATGGCACCTGATAAACCATTTAAGAAATGTGCCCGTATTGTTGGGGAAGTTCTTGGTAAATATCACCCTCATGGTGATTCTTCAGTTTACGAAGCTCTTGTTCGTATGGCACAAGATTTCTCTACAAGATATTTAACTGTTGATGGTCATGGGAATTTTGGTTCTGTTGATGGTGATGGCGCTGCTGCGATGCGTTATACAGAAGCTCGTATGCATAAAATTACTACAGCAATGTTGGCCGATATCGATTGTGAAACAGTTAAATTTGTTCCAAACTTTGATGGTTCTTTAGAAGAGCCATCTGTTCTTCCGACAAGATTACCAATGTTATTATTAAATGGTACTTCTGGTATTGCTGTTGGTATGGCAACAAATATACCTCCACACAATTTAAACGAGGTTGTTGATGGAACTATTGCATTAATTGACAATCCAAACATTACTACTGAAGGATTAATGCAATATATTAAAGGTCCTGATTTTCCAACCGCAGCAACAATTGTTGGTACTTCTGAAATTAAAAAAGCATATGAAACTGGTCGTGGTTCTATTAAAATGCGTGCTGTTTCATCAATTGAAGAGCTTCAAGGTGGCGGTGGACGTCAAGGAAGAAGTGCAATTGTTGTAACTGAAATTCCATACCAAGTTAATAAAGCTGAATTAATTAGAAAAATAGCCGAACTTGTTAAAGATGACAAAATCAAAGGTATTTCTGATTTGCGTGATGAATCAGACAGAGAAGGCATGAGAATTGTTATTGAGCTTAAACGTGATGCTAAGCCCGATGTAGTTAGAAATAACTTATACAAACAAACTGCTCTATCAACAAGTTTTGGTTTTAATATGGTAGCATTAGTTGGACAACAACCAAGATTGTTGAATTTATACGAAGTGTTATCAGAATTTGTTGAACACAGGGTTGATGTCATTACAAGAAGAACAATGTTTTTCTTAAAGAAAGCAAAAGCTCGTGCTCATATATTAGAGGGCTTGATGATTGCTCTTAATTCATTAGATGAAGTAATTGAGTTAATTAAAAAGTCTCCTACAACAGAAGCTGCAAGAAGCGGTTTAATAAGTCGTTTTGGACTAGATGTTGAACAAGCAAATGCAATTTTAGAAATGCAATTAAGACGTTTAACAGGTTTAGAACAAGACAAAATTAGAGCAGAACATGCCGAATTATTGAAAAAAATCGCTGAATACGAAGACTTATTATCTTCAAGAGAAAAAATTCTTGCTTTAATTAAAGTTGAATTAAACGAAGATAAAGAAAAATATGGCGACGAAAGAAGAACACAAATTGTTCCAGAAGAAGGCGAAGTTACAATTGAAGATTTAACTCCTAATACACAAATGGCAGTATTTATTACTCGTCAAGGTTATATTAAGAGAATTTCTTTAGATACATTTGTTCGTCAAAATAGAGCAACTCGTGGAAAAGGCGGAATGAAAACAAAAGAGGATGATGACGTTGCACACTTCTTTACTGCTATGATGCATGACAAAGTATTGTTCTTCTCATCCAAGGGTCTTGTTTATTCATTATCTGTTTATGACTTCCCAGAGGGTTCAAGACAATCAAAAGGATTGCCAATTATTAATGTTCTTCCAATTGAACAAGATGAACAAATAACAGCAATTGTTCCAGTATCTGAATTTAAAGAAGATTTAAATTTAATAATGCTTACTAAAAAAGGCTACATTAAACGTATATCTTTAGATAATTTTACTTCAATTAGAAGAAATGGTTTAATTGCAATTGGACTAGAAGAAAACGACACATTAAATTGGGTTAAATTAGCTCATGGAAATGATGAAATAATTATCGGTACTTCTTGTGGTATGGCAATTAGATTCCCAATTGAAGATTTAAGACCATTAGGACGTTCTGCTCGTGGTGTTAATTCTATGAAATTGAGAACTTCTGATGAAATTATCGGATGTGATGTTGTTCCAAAAGATTATGATGCAGATTTATTGGTAATAACTTCTGATGGTTTTGGAAAACGTTCAAAAATTTCTGAGTTCAGAACTCAAAATAGGGGTGGTTTAGGTTTAATTGCAACTAAATTTAAATCAGCATCTTCAAGACTTGTTGATTTATCAATAGTTAAAGAAGAAGATGAAATAATGGTTGTAACTGCAAATGGCGTTGTAACTCGTGTAAGTGCATCCGATATTTCTCGTCAAGGTAGACCTGCGACAGGTGTTAGAGTTCAAACATTAGATGGTGATGATTCAGTTGTTTCTGTTAATAAAATTATTAACACAGATGAGGAAGAAAAAGACAAAGAAGCACTCATTGAACAAGCAAAAGAAGAATTATCAGAAGCAGTTGAACAAGGACATATATTTGAATAAAACAAAGCGGGGTTAAAGCCCCGCTTTTAATTTGTTTCTCTTGTTAATTTAAGAATTTTTGGAATTTTTCCTTCTTTATCTTTCATTTCATTATTTTGCCAATGAGCGATAAGTTTTCCATTTTCATTATATACAAATTGCTCTTCATTGCTTATTTCAAGCGCTACGCTTAAAAGATTTCCGTATCTTGAATATCCATAAATTTTTCTAGGATAATCTGTATTTGATATAACATCAAAACGTATTAAAGAACCTAATGCGTTATAATATGGCACAATTGTTTGTTCATCATTATATGCTACAGCATAAGAAATAAGAATTTTTTTAAGATAAAAAGGACAAAGACTTCTTTGATTTTCAAGTGTAAGTTTTTTTTCTTCTATCATTTTTTTGTTTTCTTCATAATTTGGATCTTTTAGAAAATCTCTGTAAAAATCTTTAGGCATTTTATTTTGAACATTGTCAAAAGCCTCTATTCTGGCACTTGCTTCTGTGTATTTAATTCCAGCTTGTAATGTTTCTTCTTGCGCTATACAAAAAGATGTTAAAAGAAAAAAACTTAGAACTATATTTTTAATCATTTTCTATATCCTTTTCTAATTCTTGATAGTTAGTAATTAATTTTATTTCTTTATTGCTTTTAAAATAGGTCATTTGTCTTTTTGCAAAGTTTCTTGTATGTTGTTTGATTTTATCTACAGCTATATCAAAATTATCATATATTCCATTTTCTAAATCAAAAAATTCGCTATAGCCGATTGTATTTTGCATAATTTTAGAATTTGGATACTTTTCTTTGTTTGTTTTCCATTCTTCATAAAGTCCATCATTAAGCATTATGTCGACTCTTTTGTTTATTCGTTCATATAAAATTTCTCTATCAAAATTAAACATAAACCATTTTGCATTGTATTTTTTATTTTCTTTTCTTTGATATTCGCTAATTGGTTGGTTTAATTCTATACACATTTCGATTGAACGAATAATTTTATCTTTATTATTTTGATGAATTAAAGAGGCTCTTTTGGAATCTAGCTTGTTTAATTTTTCCCACAATGTATTATTATCAAGTAAAGATAATTCATCTCTAAGAGACTGATTTATTGGGCATTCGGGTAAGCTTTTTTCATCTAATAAGCTTTTAATATAAAACCAAGTTCCACCACAAATAATAGCAATATCGTTATTTTTGAATATATTTTCTAAAATTTCTTCGCTTTTTTTTGCAAAATCGCCAGCAGAAAAATCTTGATTAGCATCAATAATATCAATTAAATGATGTTTTATGCCATTTTGCTCTTCGGTTGTTGGTTTTGCGCTTACTATGTCAAAATCTTTGTATACAATTCTTGAATCAGCGCAAATTATTTCGGTATTATATTTTTTCGCCAATGTTATCGAGGCTTGTGTTTTCCCCGATGCTGTCGGACCCGTTAGAACTATTATTTTTTTGCTCATAGTAGTTAAATATTAACATAATAACAAATGATACAAAATAGATATAAATAAATAATATTAAAACTGAAATTACCATATTTTTAGCAAAAATTGTGTTCATTAATGCTAGAGCAAGATAAAGAGTTGTGATTAGAATAAAAATCGCAAAAGAGCCAATAAAGTTTTTGAAAACAAATATAATTGCATCTTTTATTGCAATAATGGGTTTTAAGAATAATTTATTTTTTTCATTATTGAGTATTGTTGGCATATAAAATAAGAATATGAAACTAAATATTTCCATTGCAATAATTCCGCTTATTGCCCAGCCGTAAATTGCATACAATTTATCAGTTGATAATGTTTGGAAATATTTTGCAATTGCTTCCGTGTCTTGAGATATTGTTGATAAATCTTGTGCAATAAAATCTAGTGTTCCAAAAGCTTTTAACGCAATAAATCTTAGCAACATTAACATAATATTGGCTAGGATTATTAGAATAATTATTCCAAAGCTTATTGGGGCAATATTTTTGCCTACACCTTCAAAAAAGGTGCTCCAGATATTTTTTTTATCTGTTTTTTCTTTATTTAAAGATTCTTTTATAATTTGAAACCATCCTGATAAAAATGCGCAAGATAGCATAAAAATACATATAAAAAGGATTGCGGAAATATATTTAGAACTTGCCATTAAAGAATATGACATTAAAAAGTTTGATAAAATTAAAAATAATACTAAAAATAATGTGATACTTGGGTTTTCAATAACATTTTTGAAAGATTTTTTTATTATATTGGCTACTGTCATATTTCCTCTTTGATAATACTATTTTGATTTTACAATTTTGATTAAATAATCTATTATTAATGTATATCGTAAGATTTAAAAATACAAGGTAAGAAATGTTAAGATTTTCAAAAAAGCATAGTTATCCTGGCATATTAATTTGTGTTGAGGGAATAGATGGTTCAGGAAAATCCACCCAAATGGATTTATTATATAGTTGGTTGAAAAACAAAAATATCGATGTAATTTCAACTCAATGGAATTCTTCTGATTTAATTTCAAGTACAACTAAAAAAGCAAAAAAGAAAAATTTATTATCTGGAAGAACATTTTCATTATTACATGCGGTTGATTTCGCAGATAGATTAGAAAAAACAATTAAACCAGCATTAAAAGCAGGCTTTGTTGTTTTAGCAGACAGATATGTTTACACGGCTTTTGCTCGTGATGTTGCAAGAAATGTTGATTCAAAATGGGTTCGAAATATGTATGGTTTTGCAATAAAACCAGATATCACTTTTTATTTTGATGTTTCTCCAAAAGTTAGCTTAGAAAGAATTTGTGCTAATAGACAACCATCTTTTTATGAAGCAGGTATGGATATGAAATTTTCAAATAATCCGTACAAAAGCTATGTAATTTTTCAAAACAGAATTGTAGAAGAATATAATTCAATGGTTGATGAATACGGCTTAATAAAGGTTGATGCTATGGCAAGCATTCATGAAAAACAAAACTTTATAAGAGAAAAAGTAGTAGAAATTTTAAAGAAAAATAAAATTAATATTGAAGGATAATTATGGCAAATAAAAAACCACATGGTTATGACGGTTTATTAATTGTAGTTGAGGGAACGGATGGTTCTGGTAAATCTACGCAAGTTAATATGTTGTCGCAATATATAAAAGATGAGTGCTATGGTTGCATAGTTTCTGAGTGGAAAACTTCAAGATTAATTTCTGGGGTTATAAATGATGCAAAAGAAAGAAATATGTTAAACACAACAACATATTCTCTTTTATATGCTGCTGATTATGCTGATAGATTAGAAAACAATATAATTCCAGCTCTTAAAGCAGGTTTTGTTGTTTTGATGGATAGGTATATCTATACTGCATATGTTAGAGATTCTGTTCGTGGTCATGATATTAAATGGGTAAAAGAATTATATAGTTTTGCTCCAAAACCTGATTTGGTTTTTTATTTAAATGTTGCACCTGATATTTTAATTAAGCGATTAATTAAGAAAAATGGCGCCTTAGATTATTTTGAATCAGGACGAGATATTGGTTTATCAACAGACACATATAATAGTTTTGAAATATACCAAAAAAGATGTCTTGATGAATATAAAAAATTACAAAAAGAATATAAATTTATCGAGCTTGATGGTACGCAATCACAAGATGTTATTCATAACGAAATAAAAACAAGAGTGCAAGAGCTTTTAAAATCTAGCCCTATTAAATAACATGTGAAAAACTCGCTTTAAAAAATAAAGCGAGCCTTGTGGAGAGAAAAATTGTTAAGCTTAGCCACCAATCAATGATAATGCTAATTGAGGCAATGTATTTGCGTTAGCTAGGATTGCAACGTTGTATTGTTGCATAATTTGTTGTGTTGATAAATTTGTTGCTTCTTGAGCGATATCAGTATCTGTATATACAGATTTTGCTTCTTCTAATGATTCTATTCTTGTTGCCATTGAATCATAAGAGCTTTCCATTCTGTTTTCATAAGCACCAATTAAACCACGGCAAGTTGCAAGTTTTGAAATTGCATCTTGAACTTTTTTCATATAAGCTCTGCAATTTTCATTTGTTGCATTGAATCCGCTGCCGCCTGTTGCATTGTTATATTCTGTTTCACTTGAATCTGATACTGTACCGTCTTCAGCTTCTTTAAAATATTTGATTTCTGTTGAGCCATCATCATTTGTAACTTTTTTTGGATAGATTATATTTGTTCCGCTGATTTTTGAATCGGGATTTAAAATAGCAGGTAAATCCACATCAAGTATTTTTGTATGACAGTCAGTAAGAGCTGGGGAAATATCTAATACTGAACTTAAAGTTTCATCGCAACCCATTTGAATAACAATTTTTTCGTCTGGGTCTTTTTCGCCAAGCATAACTCTTCCGTTAAAATTTGTGCTATCTGCAAGTCTATTGATTTCATCAATTCTTTCGATGATTTCTCTCACTGCTGCGGCTCTTGATTCAACGTCATTTGTATCATTTGCCATATTAACTAATAAGTCATTCATTCTTTGCAAATGATCACCAATTGAAACCATACCGTCTTCTGCGATAGCTAGAAAGCTTGTTGCATTTTGAATGTTAGCTTGCGCTTGTTTTGAGCCTCTAACAAGGGCTTCCATGTTTTGTGAAATAACCAACCCTGCTGCATCATCTGAAGCTCTGTTAATTTTCAAACCAGTAGAAAGTTTTTCCATGGTGTTTGCTAATTTTGTTGTAACAGAATTTAGATTAACGCGGGCATTATAGGATGGTATATTTGTTCCTAATGTAATTGCCATGTTTTCTCTCCATTTTTTTCCACAATTCATATATCGTTTTATATTTCTTATACTTTAGTATGTTTTTTTCATACCAAAGTATAATATTTTTGAAAAATCCTTGATATGATTGCGTTTGAGAACCTTAAATAAATTTTTAAAATATCATCTAAATGTATTAGAAATATCAAATTTTATGTTAAAATTATTCTGTTATGCCACATTTTTTAATAAAAAAAGAAGAAATAAAACAAGATAGTGTTGAACTTTTAAATAATGAAAATTTTTTTCATATTGTAAAAGTTTTGCGTGCGAAAATTGGCGAGAAAATTAAATTTATTGACGACGATAGAATGGTTTATTTTTGCGAAATTACAGAAATTTCCAAATCCAGTCTTATAGCAAAAATCATTGAAAAAAATAAAACTGATAGAATTTTAAATAAAAACTTATGTTTAATTCAATCAATTCTAATGAATGATGCGCAAAATTTAGCAATTGCTAACGCTGTTCAAACTGGCGTTAAGAGAATTTTTCCCGTGTTATCAGATAATGTTTCTGCCCCAAAAGCATCATTAAAAGATAAAGTTTCAAAATGGCAAAAAATCGCTGTAGAAAATTTTAAACAATGCGAAAGAGGAGATATGCCTGAAATTAATGAAATAATTTCTCTAAAAGATGCATTATCTCAGTTTAAAAAAGAAAATATTTTAATTTTTGCAGAAAAATATGATAATAAAACTTTTGATAATTGTTTAGATAATTTAGATTTAAATTCACCAATAGCATTGGTTATTGGTCCTGAGGGTGGATTTTCTCAAAAAGAATTCGACTATTTTATTGAAGCTGATTATAAATTAATTACCTTAGGAAAAATGATTTATAAAGCACCAAATGCAATAGTTGCTGGAGTTTCAAATATTGTTTCGAGGTTAGAATGCTAAACGATAATATTTTAACTTCGATTGATGAAATTATTAAAAATCATAGGGTTTTTTTGGTTGGCGGATATTTGAGAAATTATTATATAAACAATGAAATTTCAAATGATAGAGATTTGGTTTGTCTTGATGATGCTCAAAAATTAGCTCAAGAAATTACAGAATTTTTAGATGGCACTTTTATAGAATTAGATAGTGAAAATAAAATCTATAGGGTTGTTTTAAAGGATAAAATTAATTATTTTGATATATCTCAAGCGTTAAATAATAATATTTTAGATGATGCCAAAAGAAGAGATTTTACAATTAATTCAATTTATTATGATTTAAATAAAAATGAAATTTTTGACCCATTGAATGGAATTGAAGATATTCAAAATAAAATTTTAAAAACATGTGATTATAATAATTTGATTGACGATAAATTAAGGCTTCTAAGGCTTTATCGTTTCTATTCTTTAACTGGTTTTAAAATAGAAGATGATTTGAATGATTTTGTAAAAAATAATTTTGAAAAAATAAATGAAGTTGCAAAAGAAAGAATAAATTATGAAATTATTCAAATATTTAATTCAAAATATTTAGTTGAAACTTTATTAAAAATGCTTGATGATGGAGTTTTAGAAAAAGTTTTTCCATTTGTTAAAGAAATAAAAAGAATTCCAAAAAATTCTCATCATCATTTGGATTTAATACATCATTCAATAGAAACAGTTAAAAATATAGAAACAAATAACCCAATATTAAAACTTGCTGCGTTTTATCATGATATTGGAAAGCCCGCTACATGGACAATTGAACCAAAAGGCAGACATAGATTTATTGGTCATGATTTAAAAGGGGCGCAAATTGTTAAAAAAGAATTAGAAGAATTAAAGTTTTCAAATAAACAAATTTCATATATTCAAGATATGGTTAAATATCATATTTATCCTGCAAGTTTGATTAATTGTGCTGATAATAAAAAAGCGTATGCTAGATTTGTTAGAAGGCTAGGTGTAAATACCCCTGATGTTATAAAGCTTTCAAAAGCAGATAGATTATCTGCACTTGGCGAAGATGTCACCAAGGAAATGGTTGAAAAATCACTTTTGCATCTTGAAAATTTGCAAAAATATTATGATGATGTAAAAGATATAGCAAACAATCCAAAGCCAATTATTGATGGTAATGAAATTATGAAGATATTGAATATTAAACCTTCTAAATTAATTGGTGAAATAATTGATGAATTAAAAGAAATGCAATTATCTGGCGAAATTTCTACTAAAGAAGAAGCTATTAAATATGTTATTTCAAGAAGATAATTTATGTAATATAATAAAACTATGCGAATAATAAATTGGTTTAAAACAATAATAGAGGATATAAATACAATAAAGGAAAAAGATGTTGCAGCTCGCAATATTTTTGAAGTTATTTTTTTATATCAAGGATTTCATGTTCTTTTAGCACATAGGATTGCGCATAAACTTTTATATTGGAAAATTCCATTTATTCCAAGATTAATTTCTCAAATTGCAAGATTTTTTACAGGAATTGAAATACATCCTGGTGCAACAATAGGCAAAAGATTTTTTATTGACCATGGAATGGGTGTTGTAATTGGCGAAACAACAATAATTGGCGATGATGTACTGATATACCAAGGGGTTACGCTTGGTGGTACAGGAAAAGAACAAGGTAAACGCCATCCTACTTTAGGAAATTTTGTTACAGTAGGAGCCGGTGCCAAGGTTCTTGGAAATATTACAATTGGAGACTGTTCAACAATTGGTGCTGGTTCTGTTGTTATAGATAATGTTCCTGAGCACTCAACAGTTGTTGGCATACCAGGCAGAATTGTTAAACAATCAACCTTGATACAAGGCGAATTGCAACATAATAGAATTCCTGATCCAATAGCTTGCCAATTAAATCGTTTAACTTATGAAGTTAAAGAGCTTCAAGAAAAGATAAATAAATAATTATTTTTCTTCTTTAATTTTAACCAATATTTCAACAATATTTGGATCCCATTTAATTCCAGCTTCTTCTTGAAGAGTTTTTAGCGCTTCTTGGTTAGACATAGCTTTTCTATGAGCTCTGTCTTGCGTTAGGGCGCAATATGCACCTGCAAGAGCGATAATTCTGGAACCTAATGGAATAGAATTTCCTTTCAAGCCTTCAGGATAACCTTTTCCGTTATATCTTTCTTGTTGATAATTAATATATGGAACAACTTCTGACATGAAGTTTATATTCATTAGTAAATCTACGCCTACGTTTGGAGAATTTTTTAATTCGTTCCATTCGGCTTCGGTTAATTTTTCTTTTTTAGTAAATAATTCTTCGCAAAGGGTTATTTTGCCAATATTTTGTAATAAGCCTGCGTAATAGATTAAATCTGTTGTTTTTTCATTTAAATTCATTTCTTCGCAAATTTCTCTTGATAAATTTGCGCATTCATTCGAGTGGGAACGTTTATATTGACCTTTTAAGTCAGCAGCATATGCTAATTTTTCAACAAAAGATTGTTGCTGGTCGCCCAAATCGCCAATAATAGCTGTTAATTGCGCTCTTAGATTTTGTAATTCTAAAGTTGCTACATCTTCTTTTGTTATAATTCTTTTTACTTCGTCAATAAGTTTTTGAATTCCCAATGAAGTAACGAATAAGCCTGCCATATTTTGAATTAAATCAGCATATTCAAATTCTAATGGTCGTTCTATTTTTCTAATAATTTCAACTACCCCAATACATTCAAAATTGTTTTTCATTGGAAACAGTGAAATTTGCATTTCATCTTTTTCAAAAACGCATTCTTGTTCATCTTGCATTGCTTTTTGAATATATTCAGTTATATTATCATTAGATAATTCTTCATCAGAAGAGCCCGCATGACACAATGGGCAATCTTTTTTTGCTAAGAATATATTACATTCAACTAAATTAAGCATTAATTTAATTGTTTTTGCAATGGAATTATAAATAACAAAATCTTCATTATTTTCAAAGCCTAAAAGACTTAAAGTATTATCTATTGAATAAATTGAAATTAATTCTTTTAATTGCTCGATAAGACTTTGTTTTTTATCTTTATCTTTTGCTTTTTTGGAAATTTTATCCACAAATTCAGGGTTGATTAAATGTTCTGTTAAAAAATCACCTAAATTTAGTGCAAAAATCTCTTCTAGTGGGTCATCAGCCAATAAATTTATTTTTCTGGTGTACATTGATGTGTCTTTGTTCACATCATTTCTTTTGCTTTTGTTCATAAATACCCAATCCTGTGCCGTTTATATAATAACATATCGGCATAATTTTTTAAAACTGAAATGTTTTTTTGAAAATTTTATACATTAGTTAATATTTTTTATACTTTAGTTTGAGTTTAAGAAATAAAATAATGGGTATAAAAACAATTTAATACAAATATAATTTATTAAGAAAGTATAAATTATATTTCTTTTTTCTTTTATTTATTGTAGCATGTTTTTGTTATAAAGAATGATTGTTTATGAAAACAGAAATAAAAAAAGATGAGTATATAGCAAAAATTATTCATGATTTAAAGACACCAACAACAGCTCAAATAAGGGCTTTGGAATCATTTTTAATTTCAACATCAAATAAAATTAATCAAGAAGAAAAAGATTTAATTGAACTAACCTTGAATTCTTGCAATTATATGAATCGTTTAATTGAAATTTTTTCGTGTGTGAATAAACTAAATTATGAAAAAATTAAATTATCGTTTGAAAGATTTAATATTGTCGAATTGACGCAAGAAGTTTTAAACGAATTGAGTATTTTATCAAAATATTATGAATTAACTTATTGTGTTGATTTTGATGATGAAATAATGATTATGGCAGATAAATTGCAGATAAAAAGAGTTATTGAAAATCTTTTTTCAAATTCTATAAATTATGCTTTTAGAAATACCGAAATTAATATTCAACTTAAAAAACAAAATGATAATTTAATTTTTCAAATTAGAAATAATAGCCCTTATATTGAGCCTAAAATTTTAAATGAAGTTTTTGATAAATATAAAACTCATTCTTCTTATTATAATAAAGCAGGAGTCGGTCTGGGTTTGTATTTATCAAAAGAAATAATTTCTGCTCACCAAGGCAGAATGATTGCAAAAAGTAGTTTAGACAATATAACTATTTTTGGTTTTATTATTCCTATTAAATAAAAAAATGCGAGCAAAAGCTCGCATTAAGTAATTTAAGTTAAGCGGAATGTGGGTGTGTGTTTTTAACCGAAGGTGTTGAAAGAACCTTCAATATTTTCTTGAATTATTTTCTCAACAGATTCTTTTTCTGTTGTAACAGCACTTCGTTGTGTTTCAATATTGTCTAATTCAATTTCAAGTTTTTTATCTTGGTTTTGAATTTGTTGTTGTAATCTATCATATTTTGCTTTTGCTTTATCGTCATCTTCAGTGTAGTATTGATCACTAATATTACCTGTTGCATCCCAAGAAATACTGTTCCATTTTAATTTGCCATCGCCTAATGGTGTACCTTTTTCAAGTAAATATTTACCATTTCTTAAACAATCTTGAAGATAGTTTGGAGATGTTTTTGAACCATTGCCATCAGTTAATCCAGTTTTTAATGTTGGATCTACTACATAGCGTCTAATTATGTTGCCATCACTGTCTTTCAGTGTGGTTTTACCATCAGCTCCAGGGGTTGCCGGGTCTAGTTTATAAGTTGTTTCGGCTCCTGCGACATAATTTTGAGTTGTTAGTGATTCTGGATTATCTGTAATTGATAAAACTGAGCCTTCTTTTGCACTAAATCCTTCACCATTTGATGTTTCACCATTAGTTTTAAAGAAATGTTCAGTGCCATTTGCATCTTTTAAACAAATCATGCCACGTTCTTGGTCCCATTTGATATTTTCTTTTGAAACGTTAGGATTGTTAGTGAAGAAGTTAGCTAAATCGGAAGGATTGCCATTTTCGCCAGTACCCATTCCCATATAATAATTTGTTGAAGTAACATCGCCAAGACTATTTCTTTTTTGTACTGTATAGACTCCATTTTCACTGCTGGCTTTTTCTGTTACAAGAGAACCAGAAACAGTTAGTGGAATTTCACTGACATCAGAAACAACAATTGCTCCGTCATTGTCAACAAGACGATATGGAATGTTGCTTGTATAAGCTGCATCTAATGAATCGCTACTTGCTTGAATACCAGTTGCGCTTGAGCCATATCCGGTAACTGTACCACTAAGTAAAGCACTGTATGTTAAATTTTGAGTGCTTGTAAGTTTTTCACTGTCTGAAGCAGAGCCATTGCCTGCTAGATACAATTGAATCATCATCTGTCTATTAGATGTAGCATTTTCGTATTCCATTGCTATTTCTTCTAATTGTTGAGACAGAATAAGTCTTTTTTGAGAAATTTGTTGTGCTCTAAATTCTAAATCGTTTTGCCTTGCCGTTAAGAGTAACAGCCTGCCTTGACTTGCTGATAAACCCATTTTTACCACCTTTGCTTTTAAATTACTTGCAGATTTTTAAATTTAACTTATTTTACTTTTATCTATTCTGATAGTTCCACGCATTATTTAATAGATAACAGTTTTGTAAAAAGTTTCTTTAAATTTCTTAACAAAGGTGTTAAATTATTGATAGTATTAGATTATAGGGTTTCGTAATATTCTTTTAAAATCATTGTATCAATTTCAATATTTGGACTTTCGCAAACCAAAGCGCCTTTTATATTGAATTTTTTCATAGCTTTTAATAAATCTTTGTAATTAAAATCGCTTTCCTCAAATATTAAATGATTTTTTTCGCCTTTATCTGTATATTTTATGCCTGCAACGTGCCCATGAAAATTATTTAGCGCAATATCGCCTAAGCTATTCCCAAGATGTTCTAAAATATAACAAAATTCATCATATGTGTTAAATTTGCCATTTTCTCTTGCATGAATATGGGCAAAATCTATACAGGGTAATATTTGTTCAAAGTTTTTAGAAAGTTCAATTATTTCATCTAATGTACCCCATTGGCTTTTTTTACCTGTTGTTTCTGGTCTTATCCAGACGTTATTATTTTCTTCTTTTAGGGTATCTGTTATGATTTTATGTCTTTCAATCATTCTATCCATGAGAATTTTAGAATCATCTCCCAGATAAAAAGCAGCATGATAGGTTATTGAATATGCTCCTAAGTCTTTTGCTGCTCTTGCGGTGTCTAAAACTCTTTTTATGCTTGCTTCAATTTTATCTTCTTCTTTTGCGTTTAAATTTATATAATAAGGTCCGTGATGAGTTATTAAAGCATTATTTCTATTCAAAATTGCTTCACGTGTTTTTTCGCTATATCTTACTCCATGAACAAATTCAACTTCTAAACCATCAAGATTCATTTCTTTTAACTTATCAAAGGCATTAGAATAATCTTTTGCGTTTGATGGAATTCCAGCAGTTAAAAAATGTAGTTTTTCCATTGTATCCTCCTAAGATAAAAATTCATCACAAGTTGGTGTAAAAGTGTTATAAAAATCTTTTGTATCGTATGTTCCCCAAGAACCTATTTGAAATATTTTTAAGGATAATAAACCTTTTTTTGCAGCTACTAAAAATTCATTTTCATCGGCTTTAACAATTTGCCCAGGTTTATAATTATGTTTTAATTCGATGGCGTCAGCTTTAATTATTTTTAAGTTAACTCCACGAAATGTTGTAAATACGTTATAAAAAGGGTTTGAAGCTCTAATTAATCGCTCAAGCTCAACAGATGAATATGTATTCCATCTTGCTCTAAAATTGCCATCCACTTTTGGCGCTTCAATAAAATCCTTTTCTTTAGGTTGTTTTATTTTTTGAATTTCTTTTCCGTCTTGAATTTGACCTAAAATTTCAATTAGAGCATCAGATAGCATATATGTTGTTCTATTAAAAATAGAACCCATTGTTTCGCAAGGAATTAAATCAAATTTTTCTTGATAAATTATATCTCCTGTATCAAAAGTTTCGTCCATGAAATGCAAAGTTATACCAGAAGTTTTTTCCCCATTATTTACTATATGAAAATATGGCGCAGCACCTCTATAGTATGGCAACAATGATGGATGACAGTTGATGTACCCCATTTTTGTTGTTTTTAAAAATTCTTTAGAAAACTTTTTATTATATGAGCAAACAACTCCAATATCAGCATTTAGTTCTTTTAATTTTTCGATATATTCTTTTTCGTTTGGAGTTTCGTTAAATTCCATAAAATTTAAATTTCGCTCTTTAGCAAAAGTTTTAAAAAAATCAAAAGTTGCATGATTTTTATGCGGTGGAACAACGCCCACAATATTAAATTTTTTTGCTATTAAATTCATAAGACAAACTAGTGCCATATCTGGAATTCCAACAAAAATAATTTTTAATTTTTTATTCATTAATCTTTCCATAAATCTTTATTTAAAATGGCAAGGAATGGTATTATTTCAAGACGTCCAATCAACATTAATAAAATTAATATCCATTTTGTGAAAATATTTAATGTTGCAAAGTTATCCATTGGTCCTAAAATTCCAAAAGCAGGACCTATATTTCCAATGGCAGCCGCTGATGCCCCAAGGGCAATTGTTGTATTATTTTCAATTAAAACTATTAAAATAGCACCTATTGCAAAAATTGCAAAATAAAATGCAAAAAAAGCAATCATTTGAGAAATAACATCATTATTTATTGTACTGCCCTCAATTTTAATAGGATAAACTCCTTGTGGATGAAGAATTTTATTTAATTCTCTTTTTAAATATTTCCCAATAAATAACCATCTTATGATTTTTATTCCGCCTGATGTTGAAGTTGCGCATCCACCAGAAAAAAATGCTATAAATAAAATAACTTTACTTGCTGCATCCCAAGTTATATAGTTATCCAGAGCAAAACCAGTTGAAGTCATTGTTGCAATAACTTGGAAATATGAGCTTAAAAATGCGTCATTTGGCTTGTAATTTGAATTAAAAATTAAACTTAGAGCAAGACAAGTTGCGATAGCAATAAAGACAAGTAAATATGTTCTAAATTCTTCGCTTTTGAATATTGGAGTGATTTTTTTATTTTTTAAACATCTGTATGCAAGAATATAATTAATACCTGCTATAAACATAAAAATTGTGATACAGATTGCAATTTTTGAACTATGAAAATCTGCGATACCGCCTGATGTTGCCGCAAAACCGCCTGTTGCAATTGTAGATAAAGATGTAATTATTGCATAATACCAATCTAGTCCAAGATGTTTTAAAATTATTGCTTCAATTATTGTGTAAGCAAGATAAATTCCCCAAAACCAGCTTGCTGTATATCTTATACGAGGCGTTGCTTTGTCTTCTGTTGGCGTTGGTGCTTCTGCATAAAACATTTGTCGTCCAGCAACAGATATTTTTGGCAATACTGCAATAAATAAAACAACTATTCCCATCCCGCCAAACCATTGAGTTAAAGAGCGGAAGAAAAATAGGGTTTTAGGATATTTTGAAAAATCTTGTATTATGCTAGCGCCCGTTGTTGTTACGCCAGAAATTGCTTCAAAACAGGCATTTGTAAAATCAAATCCATAGAATAAAAAAGGAATTGTACAGATTAATCCAAAAAATACCCAAGCAAAAAATACGGTTACCAACGATTCTGATTTTTTAATACTATCAATATCTTTTTGTTCTGCTTTATTGAATGAAAAAATATATCCTAAAATAAGGGCGATAACCCCAGTTACAAAAAATGGCATTAGGTGGTTTGTTTCTTTTAAAATCATTGCCGCAACAATAGGGATAAGAAACATTATGCTAATATATTTTGATAGTAAACCTAAAATATTAAAAATAAGATTATATCTCATTATTTAAAACATTCCTTAACTTTAACAACATCATCGGTTTTTGTAAAAATCATTAAAGTATCATTTGGTCTTATTTCTGTTTGACCTTTTGGAATGATAACTTTTGAACCACGTTTTACAATTGCAATAACGCAAGGCACAGGCATTTTTATTTCAAATAATGGTTTTGCTTCAAAGTTTTGCGGAAGTTGAATTTCTAAAATTTCTCCTTGTCCACGCTCAACCGTTGCAATAACTCCTGCACGAGAATCTATGATTCTATTTTTAATTTCATTAACACAAGCTTCTCTTTGAGAAATTGCAACATCAACTCCTACACGTTCAAATAAATTTGCTGTCGTGCTTTGAGAAACTCTTGTTATAACTTTTTTTGCACCTAATTGTTTTGACAATAATGAACATAATAGATTTTTTTCATCATTATTTGTAATTGCAACAACTACGTCAGATTTTCCAACCTCTTCTTCCTCTAATAATTCAAGACTTGTTCCTGAACCATTTAAAACAAGAGTCTTTTTAAAGTTTAAGGATAAACTTTCACATCTTTCATAATCGTTTTCGATTAATTTCATACGCATTGAAGTTTTTTCAAGCTCTCCGATAAGCTCATATCCAACAGAACCCCCGCCGATTATAGTTATTTTTTTAACTTTTCCTTTTGATTCAAATAATTCATCTGCAGCGATATCAAGTCCGATTGGAGTTCCCATTAAAAATACTTTGTCGTTTAATAAGAATTCGCTATTTCCGTTTGGAATAAATAATTCGTCATTTCTTACAATTCCAACAACTAAAACTTCTGAGTTAAAATAACAATCTTTTAATTGTTTATTTAATAATTCTGAGTCTTCTTTAATTCTGTATTCTAATAATCTCGCTCTGCCATGTGCAAAGTTTTCAACATCAACAGCATCAGGAACTGTTATTATTTTGAAAATTTCTTGTACTAAAAGTTTTTGTGGCCAAATTATATTATCAATGCATTGTGCATAACTTGCTTTATGCTCGTCTTTAAGAGAATTTAGAGCAACTTGCGATTCTTGTTTTTGAACAAAGCAAATTGTTTGTGCTTCAGAAATTTGTTTTGCCATTAAACAAGCAATTATATTTGATTCGTCATCATTTGAACAAGCAATAAATGCGTCACAATCAGATATTTCTTTGTCTTTAAGGATTTTAATGTTTAATGCATCAGCACAAATTGTCCCTACATCAAGTTTTGAGAAGCTTTCAAGGTTTTTTGCGTCTGCATCAATAACTATAACATCATGATCTTCAAAAAATTCTGTTGCTATAGAGGATGCCATTTCATTTGCGCCATAAATTACAATTTTCATAAATATTCCTTACTAAAATGGAAACTTAGGCATTCCGAAAGGCATTTTACCTTTTTTGCCTTTCATTGAATTTTTAAGTCCACCAAGACCTTTCATCATTTTACGCATTGTTTCAAATTGATTTATAAAGGTGTTTAATTCGTTTATATCCATACCAGCACCTTTTGCAATTCTTTTTTTTCTGGAAGCATTAAGAATATCCGGATTTTTTCTTTCTTCTTTTGTCATTGATTGGATTAAAACTTCCATTTTTTTGAATTGCTTTTCACCTTCATGGGAAATTTTTTCTGTATCGTCTTTTGAAATTCCTAAAGGAAGCATAGATAAAATTCCGCCAAATGAGCCAAGAGCTTTTATTTGTTTTTGAATTTTTAAGAAATCTTCAAAGCTGAATTTATCTTTCAACATTTTTTCTTCAAGAGCTTTTGCTTCTTGCGCATCTATATTTTTTTGAGCTCTTTCAACCAATGTTACAATATCGCCCATTCCAAGAATTCTATTTGCCATTCTATCCGGATAGAAATCTTCTAATGGAACAATATTTTCTCCACTTGCGGTTAATTTGATTGGTTTTTTGGTTGTTTCAACAATACTTAAAGCGCAACCACCTTTAGTATCGCCATCTAATTTTGTTAAAACAACGCCATCAATTCCAAGTTGCTCGTCAAAATTGAGCGCTACTTCAATTGCGCTTTGTCCAATCATAGAATCAACAACAAGAAGTTTTTCGTTTATATTGAAACTGTGGCTTAAAAGCATTAATTCTGCCATCATATCAGTATCAATTTGTAAACGACCAGCAGTATCAAAAATTAATACTGTGTCATTATTTTCTTTGGCGTAATTAAGTGATTCTTTTGCAATTTTTACAACATCTTTTTCATTTTCTATTGAAAAGAAATCGATTTTATTGTCGTTTGCCAAAGTTTTTAATTGCAAAATTGCAGCAGGACGATAAACATCAAGTGCAACAAGCAATGGTTTTTTGCCTTCTTTTTTTAATTTTAATGCTAGTTTTGCACTGCTTGTTGTTTTACCTGAACCTTGCAAACCAAGCATCATAATTATTGACGGATTGGTGTCTAATTTAAGCGGAGCTTGCTTTTCTCCTAATAATTTTGTTAATTCATCATTAACTATTTTAATTAAAGCTTGGGATGGATTTATGGATTTTATAACTTCTTGTCCAACAGCTTTGTCTTTGATATTTGAAATAAATGATTTAACAACATTTAAAGAAACATCTGCCCCTAAAAGCGCACGCCTAATTTCTCTAAGGGCGTCTTGCATATTCTCTTCTGTTAAAGTTGCATCCCCTTGAGTTTTTCTTATAATTTCTTGTAATCTTTGCGATAAGTTATCAAACATACAAATATTTTACTATAAAAATAAATTAATTTATTAAATTTTGTTAATTTTAGCTTTAATACCCTGTGATTATTAGCGAACTTCTATATTTAGAATTTTTATATAAGAAACGCAAGGAGAAATTATGCAAATTAAACCGCCAGTTAGTGGTGTTATATATGATTTTCAAAAATACTATAACCAAAAGCAAGAACAAATTAGAGCAACGCAAATTCTAATGCCTGAAGAAATTCCGCAATATAGTGATTCTGCTGTTCCTTTTGACCTTGTAAAAGCATATAATGGAAATATTTTTGCAAACAATAGGTTAAAACAAATTTCTGATTTTTTTAAAGAGGCCGGAATGGAATTGACTCCAGAACAAATTAGGCAAGTTTTGGATAGATATTATGCTGATTTTCCTTATATGAAAGATGTTCCAACAAAAGCAAAAGGTTTGTATAAAGAGTTTGTTGATACGATTAAAAAAACTGACTTATCGCAAGTTGATAAAATTCAGAGTCTGATTGATTATGGCGCAAGGAATGATTTTGAACGTTTGCAATGTGAATTGATGAATATCGAACCAGATAAAATGATTTCAGCAAATGGATTTAATATTATTTGCGGAATAATAAGAGATTATGTCGATTTAATCAATGAAAAAACAGATTATAAAATAAATTTAAGCGAAAATGAAGATGGAACAATATTGCAAGTCGAAGCTAAAAAAGACGGCGCAAGAATTTGTTTTGAACCTAAAAATTTTTATGAAATAGTTCGTAAAAAAAGACCATATGGAGATAATGTTATTTATTTACCTGCAAAAGATGGTGATAAATATCAATATTTTTATATGACAGAAGAGCAAGTTGCTTGTAAAATTGATATGGATAAAAAAACTGTTGTTGGTTCTTTGGCAGTAGAAGATGTTAGCCCAAAAGGGCTTCCTGAATGCAGATTAGATGTAACCATGCAAAGCGGTATTGCTTATTATGGAATGGCAGAATATGCAAATACAAAAGGTAGGGGATTTGATTTGGAAGAAGAAAGTGCCTTTTCACTAGAACAAGCAGCGCTGTTAATTCAGACAAATCCTATAGCGCAAGCATATTATAATGATGGTTGCACGCCTGAGTTTATTTTAAGCTGCGTTAGAAATGGCGAACTTAATGAAAATATAATCATTGGAAAAGATAGGTTCTATGAATTTATTGAAGAATATGCATCTGATGACAAAACTTGGGATAATGAATATTTAGAAAGATTGCTTGATTTAATAGAGCTTGAAGATAATACATATAATGATAATGCTCTTGATGTTGTAGCAAGTTTTGCCCTTAAAGAAATTGAAACAGGGGAAAAGTATGGCGATTTTATGTATGAAATTGCAAGCTTTGTTAAATATCATAATGATGCAAGAACAGTAAAAACCCTTTTAAATTTAGCTCAAGATTTTAATTTGCCTTTATACGAAACAAGAGAAATTTTTGAAGCGGTGATATTATGTCGTGCAAATCATCAAGAAGATGCTTTAGCGTATTTGCAAAATGAAGTTGCAAGTAAAGAAAATCCTCAAGAAGCCTTTGAAAAATTCAAGAGTTATTTAAAACCATATTTTGAATAATAATTATTTTTCTTTATATTCGTATAAAGATTGTATAAGGAAAACCTAAAAAACAATTTTTATTGTGTATACTTTAAAAAGTAAAAGAAGTAATTGAGGAAAAATAATGCAAGCTGTTCTTAATCCAAATTTAAATATGGCAGAAAAGGTAGAATATTTATTACAAGACGTTGATGCAACAACAAAAAATGATGTTGAAAATTCAATTGTTGCTATGGGTGCTAGGGTTGTAAATATTTTAGTTGATAAATTAAGAACTTTAAAAGGAATTCAAAGAGGAATTGTTGCAATGAGTCTTATTAGAATTGGTCAAAGCGCAGTTGCTCCATTAAAAGAACTTGCTATGGAAAATAATGAATATCAATGGATGGCTGATTATTTGCTATCTGAAATATAAGAAAAAGTATAGAATAAATTAAAATCACCCTATATTAAGGGTGATTTTTTATTATAAAATAACCCTATCGCCTAACCTTTTAAGGTAATGAATACAAATTAAATAAAACGCATAATTTTAACATAAAATTGTGCGTTTTATTTTGCAAAAACAAAATATTACATAAAGGAGGAAAAATGAATATCAAAAGAAAAATTTTATCAGGCGCAACAATAACATTTTGTGCTTTGGCATTAACTGTTCCTATGAGTTTTGCTGCTTGTCCTGTTACATCTGATTGTAATCGAACACAAAATGAAATAGTAACTCCAGATACTGCAAATTGCTCAAAATGCAAAAAAGCAGATTGCGATTGCGAGAAAAAAAGAAAAAATGATTGTGACCCATGCAAAAAGAAAAAAGCAGATTGTGGATGTCCAACAGGCGCTGCTGCTCCTTGTATTGAGACAAAACCATTAAATCAACAAACATACGCTTATCCAAATTCAATTTATTCACATTCAAATTCTGCACAGGTTGGCGAAATGACAAATAATGCTGTTATTAATGATTCATTATTAGTTCCTAACTATAATGCAAAATCAAATAATTGTGGATGCCCAACTGGTGGTGCTGCGCCAATTTATCGTGGCGTTCCTGTTGAATGCGGATGCCCTACTGGTGGTGCTGCACCAATAATCAATTCAAATGATTTGCCAAAATATGATTGTGATGCTGCTCCAAATGTTTATTCAACAAGCAATATGGATATTATTAAAATCACAAAAGAACCTTGCAATTGTTTAGGTTTTACTGGTGCTGCTGCTGATATTACATCACAACAATATCCTGATGTATTTAATAGTTATTGGGCAAGCGGGGATATCAATCGTTTAACAGAACAATGCGTTTTGGAGGGTTATCCTGATGGCATGTTTAAACCAAACAAAAAAGTATCTCGTGCTGAAATGGCAACAATGGTTGTAAAAGGATATAATCTTGATGTGACTTCAAATTGTGACAATTTAACATTTAAAGATGTCCCAAGAAGTCATTGGGCCCATGATTATATTTCAAAAGGGGTTGCAGAAAATATGATTGCGGGTAAATCTACTACAAGATTTGCTCCAAATGAACATATTTCAAGAACGGAAGCATTAACAATTATGTCAAAAGGTCTAAACTGTCCTATGGATGAAAATAGAGCAGATGAAATCTTATCAAAATATAAAGATGGTTCACAAGTTCCTTGTTGGGCTAAAGAACATGTAGCAAAAGCTATTGACAATGGTGCTTTAAAAAATGAAAGAAATCAAGATTTCATAAGACCGCATGACAAAACAACACGTGCTGAAGCAAGTTCTATGTTGCAAGGTATGCGTGTTGCAGGCGGATATGATAAATCAACAAAAACCGTTTCTCAAGATTTAGGCGGTAAAACATTTATGGAAAAAGAAACAAAAGTTTCTATACCAACATTACAATTAACAATGAATGATGTAATAAATGCAAAACATGCAAATGTTGGCGAACAATTTAGCGCAACAACAATAAATGAAATTACAATTAATGGTCAAACATTCCCTTGTGGTTCAACTGTTAGAGGTAAGGTTGTTGAAGTTACAAGACCAAGCAAAAATTGCCAAGGTTCAATTCGTTTGTCATTTAATGAAATTATAAATTGTGATGGTTGTAAAACTGCTCTTCCAAAACAAATTTTAACTGCGCAAGTCGAAAGACAAAAAGAAATTAATGGTTTAAGAAGATTAGTTCAAATGCCATTTACTTGGGCAGGTACATTAATTGGTACTGCAGGTAGAACTGTTGGCGGGGCTGCAATTGGCATTGCTAATGCTGCCGAAGGTTTATTAGATCAAACTGGCGTTGGTACCTCTGAATTATTAGGTGGACAATTTAAAGCTGCAGGTAGAAGCTATCAAGATGGTTTAAAAACAATAGTTAAAGCCCCTGTTGATTTAACAAGAACCGCTATTTCAGGTACTTTAGGTTTATTCCAAACAACAGGTGATGAAATTGCTTATTTAGTTGATCCAAGTGGTACTCCAATTTCAAAAGTTAATCCAAAAGAAAAAGTTACTATTGCTTTTGGACAATAATTAAAACCTAATATTCGTGGTTTTGGCTGCAAGTTATCTTGCAGCTTTTTTAAAGCAAAAACTCCTCAAATTGAGGAGTTTTGGTGGTTTTATTTTTTAAAAATTATCCAATAACAGGTTGAACAAAAGTTCTTGTAGCAAGTTCTTTATCTAGAGCAAAAAGGCCGTTTTTATCATCGCCAATCAATTCTAATTGTGCTAAAACTCCGCCAACATTTGCTTCTTCCTCAACTTGTTCTTTAATATACCAATTTAAAAATGCAATTGCGGCTCTATCTTTTGTTTCTTCTGCAACATCCATTAGAGCATTTATTCTTGAAGTTACATATTCTTCGTGTTTTAAAATTGCCTTAAAAACTTCTAATGGACTTTGCCAATCAACTTCTGGTTTTTCAATTGCCTCTAAGATAACTCTTCCGCCTCTTTCGATTACATAATCAAACATTCCCATAGCATGAGCATGTTCTTCTTGTACTTGAACATCCATCCAATTTACAAAACCTTGTAAGTTTAAATTTGCAAAGTATGCTTTCATTGATAGATAAAGATATTCTGAATATAATTCTTTATTAATCTGGTCTAAAAAAGCTTTTTCCATTTTTTCATTTATCATAGTAATCCTCCTTTTTTATTTAATTTAGCATAAATAAAAATGAATTAATTTATTCTAGTTACCTAGCTTTTTATTTTCTCTGATTGAACAAATAAACGCAATTAGAATAAATATTAAGCCAACAAAGCCTGTTACAATTTCAGATACTTCATAGAATGAAGAAATAAACATAATAATTGCTAATGCACCAATTGCCCAATGAGCACCGTGTTCTAGGTATTTGTATTGTTTTAGGGTTTTCTTTTCAACAAGCATAATAGTTAAACTTCTAACAAACATTGCGCCTATTGATAACCCGATTGTTATAATTACAATATCTTTGCTAAGTGCAAATGCTCCCAAAACTCCATCTAGTGAGAATGATGCATCAATTAATTCAAGATATAAGAAGTTTACAAAACAAGAATTTGCAAAACAAGAACCAGTTATTTCTTTTATTTTTTCTTGTTTTTCGTTGTGTTTTTCTAAAGCATGAGATATACCATCTACTAAAAGATAGATTATAATGCCCCAAATTCCTGCTATTATTACTTCATACTGATTTTCTTTTGTAACAAATGATTGAGAAATGAATAATAAAATTAAAGTTAAAGTTGTGTTTAATCCTCGAACATTTCCCAAAATGCTTAATTTTTCTTCTATAAAACCAAGCCAATGAACATCTTTTTTTGTATCTAAAAAATATGTAAAAAATAACATAATTAAAAATGTTGCACCAAATGTGATTATTGGTGGGTGTGAAATGTGTAAATAATGCGCATATTGCTCTGGATTATTTAATGCCATATTAATTACATCACTAAATCCTAAATGAGCAAAAATTGAAACAATTAATATTGGAAATATAAAGCGCATTCCAAAAACAGCAATAATTATACCCCAAGTTAAGAAGCGATGTTGCCATTTTGGAGACATTTTTTCTAATTTAGCAGCATTAACAACTGCATTATCAAAAGATAAGCTAATTTCTAACACACTTAATACAAAAACTACAAATAATACTGAAAAAATATTACTCATATGAGAATGTTGAGCCCATAAATAAGCACAAATAAATCCAACCAGTGTAAAAATGTATGAGCCTTTAAAATATTTAAGCATGTTTTTCTCCTTGTTTTAAATAATTTTATCAAGCTTATACAATTCGTAAATCCTATATTTATATTGAAAAAAGAGGAGCTTTTATCTCCTCTTTTATTACTATCTATTTTATGCACTTCTTATGAAGAAAGATATTGTAAGGTTGTGTAGTATCCGTCCCAAATAGAATTTGTACCTTGCATTTTTTTAGTTCTTTTTTCTTTTTTCTTAAGAAGTTTTTGTTGAGCTTTTTGATATTTTTTTGCTAATCTTTCAGAATTTTTTCTTTTATCTATTGTTGGTTGTAACATAACCATAGCTTTTTTGTATGAATCAGAATTATATCCTAATTTTAATTTTGAATTGTAATTATATTCAACATAATCATAGATATTTTGTAATCTTTTTTTGCCGCTTGGATGAGTTTGCAAAATATCAATATAATTTCCTGAGATTTTATTTAATAAAGAAATCATAGCTAATGGGTTGTAACCTGCTTTTGTCATTAAATCAACCCCTGTTAAATCAGCTTCAAATTCATCATTTCTTGAAATTTTACTAGAAGCAAGTTGTTGTCCAACAGCAGAAACAGTTTGATTAACATTAATTATAGATGCAACTGTTGCAATTCCAGAATCTAAAATGCCTTGCTTTGCACAATGTCCATTGATAATATGACCCATTTCATGAGAAATTACCCCGGCTAATTCTTGGTCATCTTCAACATATTCTAATAGGCCTTTATAAACATAAATTTCTTTATTAATATTTGCGTATGCATTGATATCTGCTTCATTTGAAACTTTAAAATTGATATCATAATTAACATTGTTTGCTTTTAATAGTTTAGAGCCTATTGTATTAACTCTTTTTAGCGCTGCTTCGCTATCCCAATCAGTTGCAGCAAAAGCAATATTAAATAAAAATGCCAATGTGATAATAAGAATTTTTTTCATACTTAACTCCAATTTTTTAACACATCAACATTTTAATATAAAATTTTTAGATTATAAATTAATTGCTAAATTCTATAAAGCTTTCTGAGGTTGAATTTGAATTATTGGTTTTAACTAAACATCTTTGATATTGTTGAGTAATGTTCGCTTTTTTAGGTTTTAGGGTAATTGTATAGCAATTTGCATCTTTATTTATTTCGTATTTATATTCAAGATTTTTTTTGATTTTAATTTCGCCAAGTTCTTTTGGATAAACATTATTTTTTTCTTTGTAATTTTCAACATAGGATATTATTGGCTGGATATCTTTTAATTTGTTTTTAGTATTTCCGACAATGTTGAAATTCATATCAGCAAGTTTTGTTATACCTAAAAATGCCATAAATGAAAATAACAAAATAACAAAAAATAATACTCCAAAAATGATGAAAATTATTTTTAAAACATTTATAAGTCTTTCTTTCATAATTAATCCTTTTTGTTTTATTATATACGTTTTTTGAAAATGTTTAAATTAACTTGTGGGATTATTTGAAAAATTAAAACTTTTATACTTTTCCATGTGTTGGAGTAACAGTATTAGGAATTGATTCCCAATCCTTTCCATACATTTGTTCTAGTAATTTAATATGATTGTTTGGGGCATATAGTTCTATATCTTCAAATTTAATTTTCTTTAATGGGAAGAAATCATCATAAGAGAAAAAATCTTTTGCGTTATTGAACTGCCAAGGAACATAAATTGTTCTATTGTCTGTTCCATAAAAAATTTTATTGCTTTTTTTAACTATTTTTTTATTATTTTTTACTTCGTTTCTGACAAATTCTTTTTTAACAGAATGTTTTTTCATAAAAAATAAATTTTCTCTGAGATATTCGTGATATTCTTTGTATTCTTCAAAAGAATAATTATCATCAAAAAAATCCATAGCAAAGAAATCGATTTGAACATTATTATTTTTGTCGGTTCCTTTTATAATTTTTACCATATCGAAATTATGTATTCCGATTAATTTGTTTGGATATTGTTTCAAGATATTGTCAATTGAGCAATTTGATTCAAGAAAAACCATATTTTCTTTGATGTATTCAATAAGTTTTTCATAATCTTCTCTAAATAAAACAAAATCTATATCATCATCCCAAGGGATAAAACCTTTGTGTCGTTCTGCACCAAGTAATGAGCCGTAATATAAAATTGGTTTTATATTTAATTCTTTTTCAATAAAATCGCAAATTTCTTTTGAAAATTTGCAATATTTCATTTGTAATTCACGTAGTTTTCCTGTTGCAGGCTTTAAGGTTCTTGCATCAACATATTGTTTTAAGGATTCATAATTTCTTAATGATTTTTCGTAAAGCTTTTTTGTTTTAAATCTTTTCATAAAAGGTTTATAGATATCAACTTCAAAATACTTTAAGGTTTTAAAGATTTTACGTCTTAAACTTGAAGTTTTTTTCATATATTTTCCTTTTTTCCAGACATTTATAGCACATATGATAGGAGATTTTTGCAAGCTCTCCTTTTTATTGATATTTAATTAATAAATCGAATAAATGGAGATGGCGAGAGTCGAACTCGCGTCCGAAATGATACCGCAAGGATATCTACATTCATAGGCACTTTAATCTCGAGTTATCGGAAAATTACCTCAACCGAATATTAACCCAAAGATGATTTTAAAGACCATCAACTTTGTTTAGCTAGATACGTCTTTATGCCGCCAAACAAAACATAAACACGACTTGCATAATTTACCCAATTAACCGGCAAGTTGGGCGAATTGAGTGGCTGTTGCTGAACTATGCAGCAATTGCTCTTGGAGCAAAATCAGCTTTTACAACGTTATTAGCGTTTATTTTTTTGAAAAGTTTAACAAGTTATTCAGCTTGAAATGCAACCCAGACGATAAACTTCACCCCGTCGAAACCGTTACATCCCCATATTTAATTTTCAAAGTGCTCTTATTATTTTAACATACATTTTTGCTATTTCAATAATAGTCGCTTTTTAAGTTAAAAGAATGGTTTTAAAATTATTAAAAAATGATATTTTATAAGCAAAGGAGAAAAAATGTTTGTTGAATTAAATAATGAAAATTTTGAAAATGAAACTAATAATGGTTTAAAACTTGTTGATTTTTATACAACTTGGTGTAAATTTTGCGTAAATCAACAAAGCGTTTTAGAAGAATTAAATGAAAGCGGTTTTTGGATTGGAAAATTAGATTGTGATAAATATCCGCAAATTGCATCAAAATATGGAATAAGTGGTTTTCCGAGTTTTATTTTATTTAAAAATGGAAAAATTGCAGCGCAATTTAGCGGATATCATACTAAAAGTCAGCTATTGAATAGATTAACAGCAGTTCTATAAATTTTTTAAAAAATAAATTCATACCAAAGATTGATTTGGAAAAAAAATTAATTTATGTTATAATTAAATATAGAAAGAGCAATTTTTGTTCGTTACGTGTTTTGTATAGTTGTGTTGTAAGGAGAAAATGAATGATTCCACCATTGAAATCAAATGTTTCATTCACATCAAGCAAAATGGTTTCTGCTCGTCAAGCATATAAAGACAAAATTGCTGACAATATGAAAATGGCAGAAAAACAAACTAATAATATTTCTGCTATGGTTAATCCTTTAAATGCTCAAATTCCAATGAACGGACAGGGCGCTAACCTTAATATTATTGCTTAATTGTGTTGTTGTTTAAAAATTAATTAATTTATGCGCAAAGGTTTTAAAAGCTTTTGCGCATAATTTTATGTTTATTGAAAAAATAATTTTAAATAAAATTTTTAAATAATAAAATTTGTTATATTTTTCTATGATTTCTTTTTTATTTTTAATAAGCATTTTATAACTATCAAGTCTTAATTGTTTATTCCAAGAGATTAATTTTTTAATATAAGACTCGCTTAAATGTCTTTTATTTCCTGTTGAAACCCCTGTGCTTGAGGCATTATTGTCGTGATGCCTGTATAAAAATCCTATATAATCAATATTTGCACTTCCACCAATTAAATGTAATAAAGAAAATATAACTTTATCGGCGCCAGTTTTCCAAAATTCTTTATTTGGATAAAATTTTAATATTTCTAGCGCTTCTTTTCTAAACATTGCAGAACTCGAGGGGTTCCAACCCCATAAGCCAAAAGCTTCTTTAACGGGTTTTATGTTAAAAGTTTCTTTTGTATTGAAAATATCTTCGATTTCATTTTTTGAAATATTATTTTTCTTTTTTATTGGGTTATTTATGTAATTCAGAGAAGTTACTTCGCCAAATTCATTAATTTCGCCACAAGCACAACTTATTAGAGCATGGTTTGTGTTTAAATGAGCACACAAAAGAGCTTTTAGATGATTCGGAAGCAAAATATCATCCGCATCTATCATGCAGATAAATTCTCCTGATGAAATTTTTAAACCTTCTAAAAATGCAATTAATTGCCCTTTGTTTTCGTTTAAACTTATTTTTTTTATTTTATCGTTTTGAATTTCATCTAGTATTTTTGAATTTTCAATATCCGAAAAGTCGTTTACGATAATAATTTCATAATTTTCATAGGTTTGTTCTAAAATACTAAGAACGCAATCTTTAATGTATTTTCCAAGATTATGATAAGTTATAATTATACTTATTTTTGGTTTTTTTATGAAATCATTAATAATCATAAATTTATATTAACATGTTTTTAAAAAAAGACTTGATTATTTTTTTTGTTTTATTTAATATCATAATTGTCCTGATTGGATAACTCGTGGGGGTTTAGCTCAGCTGCCCCAGAGAAACAAAAGTTTCTCGAAAAATAACGCACCGTCGGGTGCTCAACCAGCTGGCAATGAAAATTTAATATCTAATGTGGGGGTTTAGCTCAGCTGGTAGAGCACCTGCTTTGCACGCAGGGGGTCAGGAGTTCGAATCTCCTAACCTCCAAATAAAGAAGACACTTTAAAAGGTGTCTTTTTTATTGCATTTCAGCCGTCTTATTTTTATTAAAAAAGCTTTGATTTTAAGTCAAAATTTTGAGCATGAAAAATAGCATGTGTAATCTGTGGGTAGTGTTCAAAACAAAACTTAAACGCAAGTTCATGAAACTAAAACACAGATATGTGAAACTGCAAAAATTTTGACAATAAAAAAGCCTCCAGTTAAGAAGGCTTAGTTTGTGCTAAAAAATATGAGCTTAAGATTTCGACAGCGTCCATTTTTCTCTCAGGTACAGGGTGAGCATATCTTTGAGTAGTACTAACTTTTGAATGTCCTAGTATATCTTGAACTACAACAAGGTCAATTCCTTTTTCAACAAGTCTTGTAGCTACTGTGTGTCTTAAATCATGAAATCTAAAGTTTTCTATGTTTGCATTTTTAAGCACATTATGAAAGGACCTCTTTAAATCAACATAAGGTTTGTTTGTCTGTGGATTTACAAACACATAGCTTGATGTTTTAGGAATTTCACTTAAGACTTTTTTCAGGGTAGCAGATATTGGTATCTTCCTAGCTTTACCAGATTTTGTTTTAAGTAATTCAATGTAATTGTCTTTAAAATCAATGTTAGCCCACTCAAGATTTAGTATTTCACCTTTTCTCATTCCTGTTTGAAGTGCAGTTATTACAACTGGTTTTAAGTATAAGTAAGGCTGAGTCCATTTCTTTTGCCTAGTGTATCTATCTAAAACCTCATATTCTTTTTCAATTTCTTCAAACAATCTTTTTTCTTCTTCTTTAGTCAGGTAACGGATTTTATGATTATCCTCTCTTAGCTTAGTTGTTTTACTCACAGGATTTTCACTCAATATTCCGTTATCAATACCCAAACTAAACATCTTGCTCAATATCATCACATATCTATTTATTGTTGAGTTTTTAACTTGTCGTTCTTGTTTTAAATATTCCTTAAATCCCTCAATCTTTTTGGGTGTAATTTGTTGTGCAACTGTGCTAGCACCGAAGTATGATAAGATGATTTTTAATGTGTAAATATCTCTATTGTAGCTTTGCTTGTTGTTTTGAGCATAACTCTCAAATATAGCTTTTAGCTTGCATAGTGGTACATTCTTTTCTTCTCTTGGGATTACACCATTTTGCTGTTGTGCAAGTCTGAATTTAATAGCATTTTCGTATTGTTCAGCAGACTTTTTATCGGAAGCTCCAGGACAAAGCCCGTGCTTCCTTTCTCCATTGAGCATGAATTGATAGTACCATTTTCCGTTTTTATTGTTTTTATATATCGCCATAATATTCTCCTTTCCAAGCTTGCTTTTCTTTTACCCAAGCTTCAAAAGAATCTTTTATAATATAAAGAGTGCCTCCTATCTTAAAAAAGATTTTTTCAGGCAAGTCTTTCCTGCGTTTCCAAGTTTTGACAGTATTAGGATTTGCTTTTAATACTTTACAAAACTCATCAAATGTCCATAGATTTATATTAGCTGTCATTTTGTTTTCTCCTATTTTATATGGTCTGTTTTTAATAAAATAATTTACATAAAACACTCTAAAAGCTAGGCTATGCCCAGCTTTTATGGTGTTATTTTTTGTTTTTTACCAACTTCAAGTTTTTTCTCAGAAAACTCTGCATGGGTATCATAAGTAGTTGCTGAGTAAAAACACTTGCCATTTACACTATCTGTTATGTCTAGAATTGTAGAACTAGCTTGCTTGCCAGAATATTTTTCAGTTGTCTTATATAGATAGTATTCACTGGCTTTTAAATCATAACTAAATGTTTTCGGATTAAGCATTTCAGAGTGCATACAATTTTGAATACAATAATTGTTGTATTGTTTAATGCATTCTTGTGTGTCAAAAATAAAAACAACCCTGCCTTGAATCAATTTAATCTTAAAATGCTCATTTAGTTTGAGGTATTTACCATGAAAAAGGGCAGGTAATAGATTTAAGAAATTCTCAACTGGAGATATACGTTTTTTAATAGTATCGTTATACCATTCGCAGTATTCTTTGAGAAGTTCATCTCGATTTGAAAAGCTATAACCGGCTATACTTTCTAAAACTAATAAACCAGTAAAAGCAATCGCAACGTTATTGCTTTCTCTATCCTTGCCTTCAAATATATCTAACCCCAAGATATGTTCTTCAACTTTTTCATATAGATTTTTTATTTTTTCCCAACCATATTTTTGAACTTCTGCAAGAATTCTTGAACGCTTGATGTCTTTAACATAATCGTTTGTAATTGCAGTTGTATTAATTCCATTATCAGGAAAGTATAGTGGAAGCAATCTATTAAAGATTTTTTCCTTAGCGCATGGTAAGTAATTTGAAGAATAAATAGCAGTTGATGAAATTGGTTGCAAATTAAAGTCAGTTCCATTGTAGAGTTTTTCTCTAACTCCTGCCTCATAGAAGTTAACCACATTGTTTTCAAAACTAGTACTCTGTGATTTAAAATAATCATAATCATTGATACATATAGGAATGCTATTGTGTTTATGACATTTTCTAGCTATTGCGTTATCAGTACTATCACCAGTTGACATCATTCTTTTTTCATAACCAAAAAGATTTGCTACTATGCCTTGTATAAGACTTTTGCCCTGCTTAGTATTTCCTTGAAGATAAACTATAGGAAAACCTGGTAGTTCTTCCCAAATTTCTTCAAGAAAAATTACCATAATTGCAGTTCCCAAACACAAGAAGGGTTCTATTTTGCCTTTATAAACTTTCTCGGTTTGTTCCAACAACTTATACAGCTCTCTTTTTGAATCATAGTCTTCTGTATAAATGGAAGGCAAATATGATTTATCAGCTTTATTGAGAGTTAAATATTCGTTACCAACTTTAACTTCTCCATATTCATTTGCCTTTATTATTGTACCGTCAGTATCCAAATAACCATTTTTATACATACGCCCTTTATAATTTTTGTAGTTGACTTTTCCTGCATTAGTAAGTGAATAGACGTTATCTTTAGCAAGTTCGTCTAATTTTTCCATAAAAAGAATAAAACTAGTGTTGTTAAAATTGGACAAAATTCTATTGTTGGTCCTGTGGACAGCTTTATCAAAATCTTTAAAATTCGATTTAGCTTTTTCATCTAACAAAACAGGTTCTGAAATTGTATTATCATCTTTTTTGAAGATAAGTTGAATCTGTGCTGTTGTAGGCAAATTAGTTTTGTTGTTATGTATAATAAAAAAATGTTTAATATCTTGTAAGCCAGCATTTACTGTTTTAGCGATATTGCAATAGTAGCCTTTGTTGGTTTTTGAGTGTTTGATTGAATAATCATAGATACCATTTTCCTCTGCAAGTATTATTTGACGCTGAGAAGGAATTTTTACATTTGTGGGTATAGATTTAGTAGTCGAAGGACCAAATGAGCATTTCAGAATATCAGGTTTAATAATTTCTAAAAATTTATCATGGTCAATTTTTACCAAATCAATTGGACTATCTATTGATATGTTTTCTGTGTTTTCATTTAATTTTGTCATTTTTTTCTCCTTTATTTTTATAGTATTTGCATTCGTTACATATAGACACTTTCTTTGCTATGCAAGAGCATTTCAGTTTGTATTTTTTGCCTTGTTTAAACTTTTCTAAGGTTTTTTCAGGTGTATAGTCAGGATATGGTTGGCTAAATTTATCAAAAAGCTCCCAACCATTTTTTAAATCTGATAATATAGAAGCAAAAGCAAACCAGGCTTCTTCTTTTAATACTTGAGCTTTATCAACAGCTGTTTTACATAGCAAACATTCTTCATAGAGAATTTTAAAATCACCTTCTACTTCAGGTTTTTGATAAGCAAAAGTTCTTTCTGAATTCTCGTAATGAAAAATTGTTTTTTGATTAGTTAAAAAATCCACCCAATTAGGTGGAAGTTCAGGAATTTCTTTTATATCATCAAAAGTATAACCTTTAGCAAAACGATAACTGCCTTTTGGCGTATAAACACCACCACACAAACAATAATGATTTGTTTGTATATCTATGCAGTTTTTATAATTCCTTATAAATCCTCTGTCTTTTGGCATTCGATAATACATGTGAGTGCCATTTGATTGAGTATAAACAAGCACAGTTTTGGGTAAAGGTCCTAGTTTGCCAATCAGTTCCTTAAGAACTCGAAAGCCATATTTACCTTTTTCAGGTTTGTTGTCTGTGTCTAATACTACTATTCCACTTGGTTTGCAATAAAAAGCAGGTCGTCCATAGGGATATACCTGCCACATTTTTATTATTTCGCTAGGGTCATTTGTTGCCAATTTAGTCCACTCAAAACCTTTGTACGGGAATTTATCATGTTTTACAGGAAAAACATAAAACCCCAACCTTGCATACAAGAGAGCTAAGTTCAAATAATAGCCTTTGGACAGTATCGGTCTATTACTAATATTAATATTAGCAACAACAGAATCTTTTATAAGTTCGCTATAAACCATTTTTGCCTCCTTTCGATTTATAGTTTTAAGTTTTTTAGATTATAAAATCCTAAAAACGCTTTGTACAACTAGCTTTACGCTGTATTTCTATTCAGTTTTCAAAGTACAGTAGTGCTTTTTTTGAAAAAGAACTACAAACTATATACCTAACTGTGTTAGTAAACTTGAAAGCCTTGTAATGAGAGCAACATAGGTTTTTAATACTTGGAAGCACAAAGCACAAAAAACACAAAAACGTAAACTAAATGTGTTTTTGTGTTAAAATAAAAAGCATGGAAGAAAAAATTAAAAAAATATGCCCAAAATGCAAATCTGATAATGTTCGAGGACATGGGACTCCAAACGGAGTTCAAAGATACTACTGCAAAGATTGCAAAAAAACTTTTTCAGAAACTTATAAACGCACAAAATACTCTTTAAAAGAGCAAAATATACTGGCTTTATTGTTAAGTTTCATTGAAAATATCCAAAATGAAGAACCTCTTGATATACACAAAATCATAAAAAACATTGAGTCTCATAAAAACAATGTAAAGAATTTTAGGATTGAACAAAATGGATATGATAAGATAAATCATAAAATAAATTGCTGTAAACCCAAGCTATTAATATGCGAAGAAAATAGCACATTAACTCTATATTCAATTCCTGTAAGACATTCTAGGTTTAGTTCTGCTAGAGAAATAAAAATCTGTGATAATGATGTGTATAGCAAATTTAAAAAAGTCGTTGCACCTAAAAATATTCAAATGAAGTTTCAGAGTGATGACGATGAAATGTTTGATGTTTTTTAAATATAAAATTATTAAAACAACAAAAGAGGTCATCTCTGTTTAAGCAGATGACCTCTAGTTTAATACTCTGTTTTATTTTAATAAAATATTTAATCAACAACTTATTTTGCAGATAAAACATTTTTCTATCCAAGCTAATTTGTAATAGGTAAGTAGCAAAAAGTTATTGCATAAAACTACTGATTATTTAAAACGTCAGACAAATACTTTTTGTAGTATGCTTTAAAGCAACTTGGTCTTTTGATTTTGACGTTCGTTCCCCATTTAAAAAGCTCTTGGCATATTGCATAAGTTCCACCAGATTTAAACTTGATTTGTATGTTGCCGTTTTCAAGTTGTTTTACTTTTTGTGTTGGGTGGAAATGATAGTTTAAGACATCATCAGCAACAGTTTTATCAAACTCTAAGGTTATATCAATAGGCTCTTCTTGATAAATACTAAACGAATTTTTGCAGTAATCAGCTAAAGAAAATTTCTCATCTTTATCAAAATATTCTTCTAAAATTTCTAGTTGCTCAATCTTATCAACTTTATAAAGCCTTAGATCTGACACATACTCATTGAAGCCCACCAAATAATATTTGTCTGAAATAATCACTCCATAAGGATTGAGTATAATTTCTTTTGTCTTGTCATTTATTGGATATGAAAATTTTATCTTCTTGAACGACAACAAGGCTGTTCTGATTTTTTCTAATGTTTGCTTATCAGCTTTAACTCTTGAATACTGTCTAATTGCAAAACCCTCTGATTCTAAAATTGCAGAAACATCTGTGTCTAATGTCTGTAAATTCTTTTGAGGTGTCAAAGCCTTAATTTTTGCAATAAGTTCATCAAGTTCTTTTTGCTTGTTTTCATCAGTTGATAAGCCTTTTAAATATTCAAGATTAGCAAAATCATCAGCACTAAAAGAAATTAAGGAGTTCATTGTACCTTTGATAAATCTCCAACGTTTCTTTTTATCGCTTGTTTGCACTTCTTCAATTTTTTCAGAAAACAAGTCAAACAATAGAGCTTTCATTCTTTCAGCAGAACGTCTTGAGCATTCAAAATGTTCTTTAATATCATCAATGCAAAGACCACAATAACTGTTTTGAAACATCATTGCAAGTTCAATAATTTCTTCTGTTTTGTTTAATCTAGACATAATAACCTCGTTAGCTTTATACTAACATAATACAATACAAGTACGTCAATTTGTGTCGCACTTTAGATTAAATTTTCATTAATAGCAGAATTTATTGCGTTTCTTAGTTTCTCAATAAGGTCAAGGTTGTCTATTTCTTTTGACAAATGAGCTTTGATATCTTCCCTTGTTTTAAAGTCGCAGTATTCTTCAAGAGAAATTATTTTTACCGGCAAAGACCAATGCCAATTGCTTTTATCGTTTTCAAACTCTACATTATTGTTTTTGAGCTTTTGCAATAATTGAGATTTCTTATCTTCGAATTCTTTATCTACAGGAGTGAATAAAATCTCTGCCCACAAAATTTCATGTCCACCTCTAAAACCATCAAACTTCAAGCAAACCATATAATTTTTAAGAGATTTGTTTTTATTGGTCTTTAGCTTATCTAAATTTGAAATATCACTAGGTAAGCATAATAAAACATTTTGATTTTCACGATACAACTCTTGTATAGACTCTTTTTCTGCTAAGACTTCTTCTAGAATTGCAGAAAGTTCTTTTTGAGGATTGCTGTGTTTATTTATCAAATCAATTGCAGTTTTGTGTTTTCTATAAATTTGAGCACAAATTTTACCTATATTATCTTTGTCCATGATGTCCCTTTCGATAATTTTATTATAATGTTCGATTGTCATAAGTATTTCGCTACTGATTTTATCAGCTTTAGATTTTTTAGTTTCTTCAAGCACAGCTTTTACTATGCTGTAATCTACGAAGATATAGGGTTTTTCTACATCTTCTTGTTGAGGTTTTAAGTAGATATAAAGTTTTTTGTATGTGTCATTTGGATATTTGCTATCAACGATTTCTCTATATCTTGCCAATTGCTCATCATGTTGTGCTGTATCAATCTTATTTTCTATGACAAAGACAAACTTATTTGTATTATCAACAAATAATAAGTCAATGTACTCATACTCTCTATAGACATCTACGTTAGACATATCCCAATAATCTATGTCAAAAATTGAAGGCACACTATAAATTTCTTTACGAGTTTTATTTTCTGATTCTGGAATTTTTAATTCAATTTCTATTCCGTTAATCTTTTTAATTTCGTTTTTCTTCTTTAGCAAAACTTCTTTGAGAAACTCTTTTAAAAAGTAGTCATTCATTCCATGTGTTTCATTAGGGTCTAATAACCAAGCTAAAAAGTTTGAATGTCTGATTTCAGCCCTTGTTAATCTTAAACAATCAAAGATATTAAACCCTTCAAATTTTTGTTCTAGTTCTTTGAGCTGTTCATCACAAATAAAATTTTCTAATAATTGTATCTTGTCCATACCCACCTTTTTTAATTTTATCGTTTTTTACACTTGCAAGCATATTGCCTTTTTTAGTAATTTTCAAATTTACAAACTATCTACAAGAATTTTAACTACTTTATGCTTACATTCTTGTAAAGCAGAAATATCTTTATTTACTTTTTTAGCTATTTCTTGGTAACTGATGTCAGATAGCTTATTTTTATTAAATATTTTTTCAAGCGTTTGATATCTATAAATGAAATTTGGCTTATAGCCACAGAACTTTTTGCTTTGGTAGTTTCTTGCTTTTGGATAATCTTCAATACAATTGTTAAACCAAATACCACTTTTTACTAATGCACCAGCAATAGATTCTCTTAATTCATTTTCTGTTTCATCACCATATATTAAGCAATATCGATATTCATTGTGCTGAATTTGAACTAAAAAAGTTATGTCGTAATCCTTAAAATTACACCAAATATTTAAAATTCCTTGTTTATCTCTAAAATCAACAGTTGCAGACAGGTTTACAGTTTTGTTGATGTAATTGCACAATTCAGACGTTCTGTATTTGATATATACATCTTTCAAATCATTTGAAATTTCTTCATTATAGAAATCGTATTTCATTGAATTGTTTTGCGGAAAACTACTAGACAAGGTTTCGATAACAGAAATATAGTCTGCTACAAGATATTTGTGATATTCATCTAAGAATTCTATATTGTCAAATAATTTATGCATTCTTTTGGCTAGTTCACTGTAGCTTAAGTACTTCCAATTTTTAGGTAAGTTTACTTCTGGAGCTAATGATAATAGTATGAATATTGCATTTTTGCCCTTAAACGCATTGTTATAGTTAATCAGTTGCTTTTCTGTAGGAAATGATTTCAATTTATTTTCAACAACTAAAATTTCTTCGTTATTATTTCCTATTGTTACACACAAATCGAATATACATTCGTTGCTATGCTTTACTTGTTTATTGAAGTTTATGTTCTCTGCACTTTTATCGGGCGCAAAAAGTTTTAATGTTTCAACAGGATAAGCATTGCCTAACCAATTTATAAAACAAGTGTGAAAATTTTCTAATGAACACATTGACATATTATAAATAGGGGAATTTTCGATAGTTTTCATCATTAATTTCACTCCTTTCTTGTCTAATATTTACAGTTTAACATGCTAGTACGCCAAAATATGTCGCAATAAATTTTAAATTAGACCAAGAGTCTATAATAGACTGAGAGTATTGTAGCACAATTAATATATGGAAGATAGTATTTGTAAGAATTTTGCCAAGAAATTAAAAGAGATACGAGAAAAACAAGGCCTATCAAAAGGTCAGCTATCTTCACTTGCAGATTGTGATATTTCTTATATTGGCAAGATTGAACGTAGTGAAAAATATCCCAACTTGAAAATGATTGCCAAATTAGCCATTGCATTAAATGTAAAGCCTAAAGAGCTTTTTGAGTTTGAATAAAATTATTTATATAAACTTGTTGAATCGAATATTTTTTATAGCGCTCATAACATTTTTTAAAAATGTAATCCAAAGCTTGAATGTCTTTATCTTTGATATCCTTTTTAATTGCTAGCTCTTCTGTGAATATTTTAAGTTTGTGACTATTTTTTCTTGTATATTGTCCTTCTTCAGTGTATTTTACAATTAACTCCACTTCGTTTTTATTTAATTCTTTGTAGTAATAGCATATAGAATACATGATTTTCCCATTTTTATTTTTATGAGCATTATCTTCTCCTAAATATTGTGTATTAGGCGCTCTCATAGTTTCAGAAGATGTATCAACCCAAATATATTTGTTATCAAATTTGCGAAATTGATAATAATTATTTGAAATTATTGTTTTCAAGGCTTCTTTTGAAAAATTCAAATCACATAATATAAACAATTCTAAGAGAACTTTAATACATATAGTTAGTTCATATAAATCAATTGAGCTTATTCTCTTATCATTACTTGACATATTGTAATGCGTAAAATAATTTCTTAAATTAATTAAATCATCGAGCAGAATTATTTTATTTTTATTTTTAAATCTAAATTGCACAAGACTAATTAAGTCATTTTTAATAATGCTATTTAATATTTTCTCTTTGAAAGATGGAAAATTGACACACTCTATTTTCTGAATTTCTGTATTGTTTGGGTATTGTGCTTTTAGATTTTGAATAGCATTGCTAAATTCCGAATTTGCGTTCTTTTGATGATTATACTGTTTTGAATTCAAATAAGCTTCTAATGCTTGTGCAAATATTAAAAATTTTATTTGTGGATAAATTTCATCAGGTGCATCATGATTTCTTAAATATAAATCAACTATCACAGAGAATTCTCTATAATCTTTTTGACGCAATGCTATAAATTGTTGAATTACTTTACCAAAATCCTTTTTGATATGTGGAAATACAAATAAAGTTTCATTACGCATCAATTTAGCATCAAAGTCTTTATTCAATATTTTGTACTGAAATGGATGTATTTCTAATTTGGCTTTGCTAGAGTTATCAGTACTTAAACTATACATATTGATAATTGGGAGCTTTCTTTTTAGACCTAATGAGAAAAAACTAATTAGGTTTCTTGTAATTTCAAGAAAATCATCAAGGACAGTTTCTTTTTTTGATATAATTTCTATTTCTTTTGTCAATGACATTTTGGAGTTTTCACCACTAAAAGTACCACCACCACATATTACCCCATGTATTAAACGAATATTAAAATTATCAGAAATTTTATAAATAAATTTTTTATTTGTTTTTATATACTTTAGAAAAATATCATTTGGATTGTCTGGGTTAAAATATTCTATTCTGTCTACACCTATAAAAAAATCATTTATATAAGGGAAAGAAAAACGTATTTTTTTAAATTTTAAATTATTAGCGTCTATTACATTTTTCAATCCTTTTATTAAACAGTCAAAACCTGCTGTAACCAATAATCCATTGTTAAAATAAATATTATTCCACAATAATAGATAACCCTCTTCATTAGAACTACAGATTAAATTACTTTTCTCTGACAATGAGAGCTCATAATTTTTTGATTCAAAGTTAATCAAAGTTCCATTTCGATATGATATTTTTCCACTATATTCCTTTGAGTCACTAGGATTTATATATTTACATTGGATTTCTATTTTATCATCTAGCTGGTTATTCATAATTCTATACTAGCATAATTTTTTTTAAATTATTCAAATAATACATAATATAAATATGTATCTTTCGTTTAATTACCTCTTTTTATTACGCAGATTTAATTTAAGGTTATTCTAAAGAAAGCCTTAAAATTATTGTGTACATTGAATAATACATAATTTATAATATTAATATAAAGAGTATTATTGAATTTGAAAGGTAATTGTATGGAATTTGTACAACCAATTAGAGATTTAAAGCAAATTGAAACAATGAAAAAACTACTCAAACAACAAAGCCTAAGAGATTTTTGCTTGTTTGTAGTTGGCATTAATTCAGGACTTAGAATAAGTGATTTGTTGAAACTTCGCATTTGTGATGTTATTGAAAACGGAAAGCTTAAAGACAGAATCACACTCAGAGAGAAAAAGACAAATAAATTCAAAGACTTTCCATTATCAGAGAAAACAAAGCAAGCATTAAAAGAATATCTAAAGACAAGAGATTATAGTAATAATGAGCCTTTATTCATATCAAGAAAGAATAAGGGCTTTTTGTTGCGACAACAAGCATACAAAATTATTAATGGTGTTGCAAAATCAGTAGGTATAAGAGAAAAAATTGGCACTCATACATTAAGAAAAACCTTTGGTTATCACGCATATAATAATGGTTACGACATTACACTAATACAAAAACTATTCAACCATTCTTCTCCATCAGTAACTTTGCGTTATATAGGTATCACGCAAGAAGAATTAGATGATGTGTATTTGAGTTTAGATTTATAAATGTGGCATTAAATTTTAAAATGATATAATTTCTTCTTTCCGCATTGATTCTTCTGATTCTTTCGCAAGTTTTAAGTCTATATCTGCTTTTTCTTTCTCTCCAAGCAGTAAATATGCTTCACTTCTTTGCTTGTAACATTTTATAAGAATTTCATAACAAGACTTCTCGGGGAGTGTTTCTATTGCTTTTGTATAAAATTCAACCGATTTATTATAATCTTTAAGCTTTGAATAAGCTTTTGCTATAAACCTATACCCATCTGCTTTTTCATACCATTTACTAGAAGTTATGGCCATAGTAAAGTCTTCAATAGCTTTGTCATATTGTTGTATTTTGCAATAATCTTGGCCCCTCAATATGTATAATCTATAACACATTGGTCTTAATGCTATTGCTTTTGTATAATCACTTATCGATAAATTATATTGTTTAAGTTTTGAATAGATTTGGCTTCTATTGCAATAAGAAGCGAAATAATTTTTGTTATATGACAGTATTGTTGTATAATCTGATATTGCCTCTTGTTGCTTATTATCATAACTATATTCATATAAAATTGCTCTTGATTCATATGCATTAATATAATTGGGTTTTAATTCAATAGCTTTTGTAAAATCTTTTATTGCATTATCAGGTTCAATTATCATATTAACATCGCCTCTATATTTATAGGCATTAGCATTATTGGGGTCTAATTCAATAGCTTTGCTAAACTTTTCTATTGCCTTTATATAACCGTCAGAGGTGTATTTACGATAATATTTAACACCTTTACTCATTTGAAGTTTTACTAATTTATTAATATGTCGTTGTTGTTTGTTCATTGTTAATAATCCTTGTAATTTGTAGTTAACTCTATTTATATTATCTGCTATAACCATGTCAGTTTGTATCATATTAAAATAATGCCAGTTGTTTCATCTCTACAATTTCTTTGATAACTTCTTGTTCTGATTTAGTTTCAGACTGTTCTTTTTCTTTTAATTTCCAAGAGAATCCGTTTATAAAATACATCGGAGTATAAAGCATTTTGCTAAATTTATAAGCTATTGTATCCCCTAGTAAAACCCTTGCAGGAATTCCATATAGTGAAAGTTGCAAATAAGCCATTTGAAAGCACATTTCATCAATATCAATAGCTTCAACAAAGAGTCTTTTTTGAAAGTTGATGTCATACTTTTTCATTGTTTCAGCATAAGCTATAACTATTCCACCACTACCACAACAAGGCTCTGATAGTGTGATTATCTTTTTATTTTCAATGTTTTCTTTGCCATCAATAAAAGTTATTTCAGCCATCATCTGACTTATATGATATGGTGTAAAGAATTGTCCTGTTCTGGCATTACCCAAATTCAACTGCATATAGACCTTACCTAAAAAGTCTTGATATTGTTCAGATAATGCACTAACTAAAAGAGCAAGCAGTTGTGAAAATTGTTCTGCTTGCTCTTTGTTGTATTGTTTGACTGTTTCTAAGTATTGTTGCTCTATTTCATCACTTCGATAGAATGGCTGTGCTATTGCACAAGTTGAAAGTGTTAGAAAATCTTTAAAGACAGTAAAAAGACTCCTAGAATGGTCCAGATGTGCCAATTTTGATGTGAATTCTTTTAAATAATCCATAAATATACCTCTTTTTATATGAGTGATACGAGAATGACCCTCGTTGAATTTTAGCTGAATTTATATATATTTATATTTAAAATACTGTTTCCGTTTAATCTCGTTTATTCTCGAATTAGCAAAACGCTATTTTCAACAAAAAAATATTAAATCATTTAAAATAAAGGAAATTTGCCTTTTTTATAATAATAATAATTAGAAAAATTTATATGTACACATACTTTTTAAGTCATAAATATTGTTTCTTAAGCTTTAGCATGTAATATTTAATAAGTTGCAAAAGTGTTTGGGTGTAAATGGTATATCGTTTTGAAACAACAGAACAGAATAATCAGAAAGCAAATGATTATGAAACAAAAGCTCTTTTGTATTTGTTGAGCTTTAGAAAAGATAGCAAACAAATAGAGGTTTTTGCTATTGATTGCTTTAATGATGTTACTGGTTGTAGTAGATTATATGATAAATTATGGGATGTTCAATCCAAAAATGTACAATCATTAACTCCAAGGACAGTAGGAAAGGCCCTATATACTCTTTTTTATAATTTTGAACATGAATTTCCTTTTGAAGAATTTGTATTATTTATGCCTAAATTACAAAAAAGATATTTAATAAATGAAAACTTAGAATCATATAATATATCTAATTTTAAACCAAAAGAACAATCAAAAGTTATCGCAGGGCTAGAAAAGGAATATAAAGACAGAAAAAGCATAAAACCGAACATAGGAAAATTTCAAGATTTTTTCAAGCATTTAAAATTTGTTGTTGGTGATAAAAACAAATCTGAGTATATAAAAAAAATTACAAATTTTAAAAATAACATTGCTAAAGAAAAATTCTATGAAGATATTTTTAATGAAATTAGGGATAAACAGACTGCATACAAAAACATTGTTGTTCACAATCAAAAAATAAGCACTCCATCGGAAGTTGCAAATACAAGAAAAATATTTAAGAGAGTCGATTTTGATACTTTAATTATTAACCGCTTTATAGGTTATGATTTATTTGAAAATCTAAATCGGATTCCAAATTCATTTTTTGATTATCTAAGAGACAAAAATAGTGAAGAACGTAAAGACATCATTCAAACTTCAAACTCAGAAATAGCAAGATTTTTATTTGATAAGAATAATAAAAAAAGATTTTGGAGGTTTTTTGAGCATATAATTATCACTATTCAAGAAAATATTGATTTATCTAGTGAAGAAATATATGACATATTAAAAACTAGTGATATTAAAATTCCACAGGAATTATCTAAGGAAACTTTATTGTACTTAATTTCTTTAGTTAAAGATGGTTGGCAAGGAGAAATTCAAGATGAAAATTAAAAAAATTGCCATTGGTAATAAATTGGAATCATTTATTGAAAATAGATTGAATGATGGCGTAAATGTAATATATAGTGATGACAATAATAAAGGTAAAACAATTGTTATTCAAGGTTTAATGTACGCATTAGGTAATGACCCAATATTTCCTGCGGGATTTCTACCTAATAATTATCATTTTTATGTCGAAATTGAAATCAATGGTAAGATTGTTGAATTTTTGCGACACAAAAGTACAACTATTGTTCAGCTAGATAGTCAAATTTATGTTTTTGAAACAAGTACAGAATTAAAATACTTTATCAATGAGAATATCTTGCAAATCCCACAAATTATAAAAGATGGTCAGACTAAGCTTGTGGATTTAAGTTTATTATATGAAATATTTTTCGTTGGACAAGATAAAAGAAATACCTCAAATACCATTAATACTGGATATTACAATAAGAAAGATTTTGAAAATTTATTAGCTTCTATGAATGGCAATCTTTTAGTTGATATATCTGATGAGCAAAAATATAAAAAAGAAGAAATACAAAAAATAAAATCTGAAATAGCTACAACTAAAAAATTATTAAAACTTACAAAAGAAAATTATAATCTGTCTAGTTGGATAAATAAATATGATGATAGTGTGAATCTTGAAGAACTTAAAAAAGATTTAAAAATAGCCAATGAGACATTATCAGAATATACAAGAAAGCGTAAAATCGAGATAAACAGGAAAAATCAATTAGAAGATCTTATTATCGAACTAAATTCTTTAAATAGAGAAATTAGCAAAGGGAAAATCATTTGTAAAGATTGTGGAAGCTCGCAAATAATATATACAAATAACGATGTTACATTTGACATTAGTAACGTTACTGTTCGTATGAAAATTCTTGAATCAATACGCTCACAGATTAGTTTGAAAGAAAAATTGATTTATGAATATAGTGAAAATATAAACAGTGCAAAAGATAAAATAAAAAAAATATTAAAAGATATTCCTGATGAATTTCAAGCTATACTTTTGTACAAAGAAGAAATTTTATCAGAAGAAGAATATGACAATAAATTGACACAACTAAATAATCAATTAACTGAAATCAAACGTTTAACTGCACAAAATGAAGAAAATGATAAATTAACAAAAGAAAAATATAAAAATCTAAAAAATGAAATTATTGATAAAATGAATTATTACTACAAATATATTGATAAAAACGGCAAGCTTGTTTTTAATGATTTATTTACATTGAAAAACGCTACATATTCCGGGAGTGATGAGCAAGAATATTATTTTAGTAGAACACTAGCAATTAGTGATTGTTTGAAACATCAGTTTCCAATTATTGTAGATTATTATCGAGGAGGAGAAATATCGACTAATCGTGAGAATTTAATGCTTGATTGTTACAAAAGCTTGAATAAGCAAGTAATAATTACTTCTACTTTAAAAGAACAAGAATATTCTGTTGATAAATACAAAGATATAGAAAATATTAATGTTATTGATTATAGTTTTAATGAAGATAGTAAAATTTTATCTTCAAAATACAATAATGACTTTAATAAGATTATTGAGGAATTTGGAATCACACTAGAATGATGACTATACAATAAGCCAAAAGCCTTGCTATGCTTAGGTTTGCTTAGTATAATTGAGTTATGGAAGATTTAGTATTAAACAAAGAAAAACTAGATATTGAAAGAGTCTATGAACTCATTGAAGAATCATACAATATGAGTTTATTGACTGAAACTTTCTGCAAGAAATATTCAGACATAGAAGAAATCAGAAACATCACAACAGGAGTAAAATTCATTCATCAATGCTTAGATAAAGCCTATGCTTTGTTGATAGATACAATGGTGGATACTTCTGATGCCCTCTGATAAAACTTGCGAAATGTATAAATAATTTTATTAATATTACGACGAGATTTAAACTGGAATTCAAGAGATATTCTCTTATAAATTTTAATGGAGTTATTTTATAAATAATCATAAATAAATACCCCAAAATATTTAGCTGTAAGCCTTTGAGTCAAATTATTTGTCGTTATTTTGTAAAATACAAAAGTAAAATATTTTTGTGGGTAATGTGTGGGTAATGCATATATGATTTCGCATTGTTGTGAATAAGTTTCAAATGGTTGAAATGGTTGCAAATGTGAGCTTTTAACATTAAAAGAGTCTTTTTGCACGCAGGGGGTCAGGAGTTCGAATCTCCTAACCTCCACCACAAAAACCGTTGAAGAATCAAACCTTCAGCGGTTTTTTTAATATGTTATAATCAAATTATGAATAAAATCGATAAAATTTTTACAATAACATTAATTATATTGCCGATCATTATAGCTATACCTATACTAGCTTTTTTATTTACATACAAAATGGCAATGACAAACCCGCCAAATAATACTGGATATTTTGTATATTTTTTATTTAAGCTAAATTGCATTATACTTCCTGCGTGCAGTTTAGTTTTACTTTATACGCTTTATAAAAAAATACTAATCAAAAATAAAACATTTAACAGTTGGTTAACAATTATTTTAAATTTGGTCTCCTTAATAATCTATTTGATTATTTCTTATTTATGGATTATGGAAATTTTAATATCAAACGGGATAAATAGTTAATATTTATCTCTATGAGATTTAGGGATTAAATCTTTCATTAAATCTGCGCAATCACAAGTTGGATTTTCCCTGCCTCTTAATCTTCCTAGTCTATTTGCAACTTGATCTCTTTCAGAATCTGCTTTAGCTTCTTCTATTGTTACACCATGAGATTTTGCATAGACATCTTCCCATTGATCGAAATATTCTTTAAAATCACTAAATATAGTTGCAGCCATTTCGCCAAATTCACCTAATTGGGCACCTTGGCAGTTTGCAACAGAATGTCTGTATTTATCCATTCCAGCTCTTTTTAAAACATAAGCTTCATGTAATAAAATGCCATATTGGGTTATGAAATAAAAAGCAACTTTTTCTTGCGTCTTGTTAAATTCAATTAAAGCAAATACAGTTTTTATTAGTATTGATAATTTATCTATTTTTTTAGTAATTTCATCCCGAACTTCACTTAAACCATTATTGCAAGATGTCAAATGCTGTTTAATTTCATTTTCCACTTCCTGAAGCATATTTTTATAACTTTGTATAATTTCTTCAAAATGTTTTTGTGAATCAGTTAATTTAGATTCCAATTCCTTGTAATCATCTGCCAAGCTTTGTGCATCACCTTGACCTTCTTCTAATTTAAATATTAAACTATCGAGATATTGTTCATTGCAATCACAAAGTTCATCATCTTCTGGTGGCTCATTTGAATTTGGATAATTAGTACCACCTTCGCCATTATTGTTATTTCCATTAACCAACTCAACCCAACATCTGCAATTTGGATGAGGCTTATCTGGAATTTCATCAGTATTTTTAAACGTTAAACTATTTAACGCTTGGCATTTTTCACAAGCCCCTTCTTCTGTGTGCTAAATATATTCAATTTCACCTTCTGCATAGCTAATTCCACCCTTTAAAACAGTTTCTGACATCTAAATTTTCTCCTCCAAACTTAGTTTTGTATTCTGTAATAATTTTTGTGTATCAATATTTACTTCGTTTTTAGTATTAAAAATGATATTATTTAAAACTCCTTTTAAAATATATTTTTTAATCACTCTTGAATTATAGTTTTTACAGGCTTCATATAGTGAAGCTTTAGTTTTATTGCCATATATCCCATCTTCTTTTAGAATATTTTTTGCTTCAATAATACAGTCTTTCCTATTTTTATTTAATAAACTTAAACCTGTTTGAAGTGCAACAATAGCTTGTTTTTCATCTAATTTTTGAGTAATAAGTTCAATAAAATCTAAAATTTCTTCAATTTTTTCGTTATTTGTTTGATTATTTAATCTTTCAAATTCTGATAAAAACTTTTGTTTTCTTTCATTTTTTAAAATTTCAATTAATTCTTCTTTTGTTGCATAAAGAATTTTTGCGTTTGATAATTCACTTTTAATTAAAGATAAAATTTTTTCACGGGTTAATGGTTTTTTCTTTTCTTTAAATTTCATGCCCAAAAATATTGCGTTTTGCATAAATCCTCCTTGTTAGTTAACTAATTCTCAAACCGATAATAAAAATAAATTAAAATAACAATACAAATGATAAATATAATATTAAATAAAAGTATAAATATATTATACAATATTTTAAAATACTTTTCAAGATGTGTTTTTATGTCCATTCTGTGTCCACAAAAACCTAAGATTCACGGCTACAGGTGCAAAATTAAAATTCAGCGAAAGCGGTAATATAACAAGGTTTTAGGTTATTCCACGAGAGTTCGAATCTCCTAACCTCCACCAATAAAGACCGAGTAATATCGGTCTTTTTTAATGCGTTTTGGGTGTTTTTATTTTTGCATTTAACAATCAAAATTTTGACAGTTTTTAGTTGATTAGAAATATGGTTGATGAAAATTTTTAATGTATAACTTAAATTTATTTAATGCCTAGAATTATTAAAAACACTTTGCTTGAGCATATTTCTGATGATTTTTTTCTTGAGAAAGTAGTTAATTCTACTAGAATTTATGAATTAAATAATAATGTTGCTAAACCAGAAAACATTTTTTATATTTGCGAAAGAGAAATTAGAGCTAAAGATAATTTTGCATTGCAATTTGCCATTCAAAAGAGCAAGAAATTAAATTTGCCCTTGAAAATAATTTATCCAAAAGTTAATTATAAATATAAACCCAAACAAGAATTTATAGATAAGCAAGTTTTACAAGCAAGAAAAATGTTTAAAAAAATCGGTTTAGATTTTGAAATTATAAGGAAAAGCACAGAGGAAATAGTAAAAAATGTAAAGAATACTATTTTAATTATTGATTTTAATCCAATTTTAAAAAGGAATTATTTGAAAAATTCGATTTGCAAGATTTATGAAATTGATGGGCATAACATTCTTCCTGCAAGATTTATTTCTGATAAACAAGAATATAGCGCAGCAACTATCAGAACAAAAATCTATCATAATATTAATCAATTTTTGACAGAATTTGAGAATTTAACTAAAGAAAAAGTTGAAGTTGATTTTGTTTTGGAAGATTTTATTAAAAATAAATTACCGTATTATAAGGAATTTAGAAATTACCCAGATAAAAATATTACATCAGGTTTGTCAAAATATTTAAATTTGGGTTTTATTTCAAGTCAAAGAATTGCTCTTGAGGTTATAAAATCAGATGCTACATCGGAAAATAAAGAAGCTTTTTTAGAAGAGCTTATTGTAAGAAAAGAATTGGCGGATAATTTTTGTTTGTATTCAAAAAGTTTTAAGGATTTTTCCAATATTCCAAATTGGGTAAAATCTTCATTAGAAAGTCATAAATATGATATCAGATCATATATTTATCATGCGGAGGATTTAGAGCAAACAAAAACACATGATAAATTATGGAATGCAACTCAAAATCAATTAATACAAGAAGGTGTTATTCATAGTTATTTAAGAATGTATTGGGCGAAAAAAATTTTAGAATGGACTATCTCAAAAGAAGAAGCTTTAAAAATTGCAATTTATTTAAATGACAAATATGCCTATGATGCACCTTCTGCGAATGGTTATGTTGGAATTTTATGGGCATTGGGCGGGTTGCATGATAGGGCATTTGTTGATTATCCTGTCGCGGGCAAGATAAGGCGAATGACTTATAATTCAATGAAAAGAAAATATAACTTAACGGAATATATAAAAAAATATACACTTGAAGGAGAAATAATATAAGTTAAATAGGTGCTGTTTACGGTCTGCCGTATTTTTCGCCTAATTCGCTAAATCTTCCTCCGGGTTTTAATAAACTTTTTGCATTTGGAGAGTTCCAAATAGCTAACCAGTTTCTATAATCAGCGTCTCCTTCGCTAGTTTCCCAATAGTCTTCATTTTTTAGATGGTCGCCATTATCGCCATATAAATAAGTATGTTCGTTACTGAAAATTAATACACCATTTCTTGTTGCAAGATTTCTGTGTTGTTTATCACCTTTCGCATAAGCTTGTGAATTTGCGTATCCAAGTTTTTTCATTGAGCAATCGTATGAATCCATAATTAAAATATCGCCGTTATCTGAAATTCCCATGGCTAAAACATAATGAGCACTTGAGCCACCAGGAACGCTTACAACGCAAGGGCGTCCATTTTTTAATTCATTGACAATTATTTCGTAACTTTGATCTCTATCACCTAAAACCTTCATTAAATAACGTTGGTTTTTGCCGGGTTCTTCGCCAATAGTTGTGGTCATATATCCGGCAGTATCGTCATTTGTTGCGTTAGAAGATTGAGTTTCTTCTTTCATTGCGTTTACGATATTCAAATCTGCAACTCCAAGTGCAAATTGCAAATACCAAGCAGAAGCATTTTGACATTGCATTGAACCATATTTGCCAACATTGCAAATACCTGCATTAAGCGCATATCTTTGAAATTCTTCCCAACTATTAATTTGAAAATCTTTGGTTCCGTTTCCGTCGGTATCATATGCTGCAAATTTTGGGCAATGATATGTCACGCCGTCAAGTTCGTATGTCAAAGGAAGATTGGATAAGTCTTCGCTTTCTCTTAAATCTTTTGCATTTGTATTAACATCTAAAATTTCTACTTCATCTGCTTTTGATTGTTCGGCTTTTCTTTTATCATACATTGCTTGAACGCTGTTTAATTTATCTTGGGCTTGTTTAACTTGTTCGTTTGATGTTGCGAGTGTGCTGATTTTTGTTTCAATTTGTGTTAGTTCGTTAGTGTATTGTGTAATTAATTGTTCTTGTTCTTGTTTGCTTGTTTCAAGTTCTTTGTTTTTTTCTTCAAGCGCTTTAATTTCTTTTGCCAGTTCTTGGTTGCGAGTATTTAATTCTGCAATCTGATTTTCTAATCCAGTAACATCAATTGGATTTCCTTCATTATTTTCGCTTGCTTTAGCATTATTAATTTGTGCTTGCAGGTTGCTAATAGTGTTGGTATTTGAATTAATTTCTGATTGGTAAGTGTTAATTTTTGTGGTGTTAGTATTAATTTCTTCTGTTAGTTTTTGAGATTCTGTTTGAGCGTTTTTTAAATTTTCTTCGCAAGTTGTTTTTTGTTGTGCAAGATCCGCATCTGCAGATTTAATAGCATCATTTAATGCTTGTTTTGCGCTATTTAATTCTGCTTCAAGCTCTTCTAAAGACATATTTTCTAATGATTTTTCTGCGCTTGCAGGTGAATTTGTTCCGCCTCCTGCGCTTGTTGCATCGTTGCTTGCAGCTTCTGCGGACTCATTAGATTCTATACCTGCATCTTCAAGAAATGCTTGTAATCCTTTATTTTGAATTAATTTGGCTAATTCTTGAAAATCTTCTTTTGATAAAATATCTTCATTGCCATCAAGCATTTTTATTGTTTTAACAATATCGTCTTCAGATAAATTTTGTTTTGTTAAATCGCCGATATATTCTTGTAAAATTTTAATTTTATCGGCTGTTATTCCCTGATTGTCATCAATCAAGCTTCCTAACATGGTTTCTGCTTCTAATTGTTTTTCGTCGGTTGCATTAGCTTTATCTTCAAAGCCAAATAATTTATTTAAAATATTCGTTTCGATATCTGTTAAATTGATATCTTCAAGTTTGTTGATTGATGTAATGTTACATTGAGTCTTTTGAGAAGACGTGTAATCTATCCCTTTTTCTTCAAAAGTCATTTCTATTTCATCTTGAATAGCTTCTAAAATTGCCTGATTTTCTTCGTTAAATATTTCATTTTCATTTGTGAAAGAATTCATTTCTTTTAGTTTTTCAAAAGATGATTCTCCGAAATATTCAATAAAAAAGCTCTCGAATTCATCCGCATATTCTCCGGATAGGCTTTCTTTGGTCACATTTACAGCATCTTCATCCGCAAGGTTATACTCTGATAACCAGTTTTTAAATAAATTCAAAATTGTAAGATTAATATTATAGTCCACACTCACACACCATATAAATGCCTTGTAATATGAGTCGGAATTTTATTTCAAAACTTTAGAAATGATGCAAGAAAAGTTAACAAATGTTAAAATATTAAAGTAAAATATAGATTTTTACTTATCTTATAATCTTTGTTCCATTCGATGAGTTTGCATCTTTAATGTAATAAATTCCATTTTCAAAATAAATATATAATTGTGTAGCTGACATGTATTTATTTTCTTCCGAAGGATGAATAATATCTTTTCTTCCGCCAAAAGCTATAATTTCTCCTTCTGTAATATTGTATCTTCGCAAATTATATATTTTGCCACCAATCATTACAACTGGATTATCTCCAACATTATACCAATTGTTATCTTGTTTAATATGTAGTTCGCCTCTGAAATTACTTGTATTTATTACAGGGGTACCTTGTAGTTCCGTTCCATTTTTACTTAGTAAACTAGAAACAGTTGTTTTTTGAGCGTTGCTTGAATTTGTTGCATTTGTAACTATTGTTTCGCCTGTACTTGGGTCATAATTATAAAATGGATCATCTTCTATGGTCATACCTTTAGCAAGATAGTTATCTCCGCCCCTATTTTCTTCATATAGTCTATCATATAAAGATCTACCTTCTGGCGTGCTTACATCTATAATTTCATTTGCATATTCTTTGGTGTTGTATTCATATCTATAAAAAATGCGACCACTGTCCCCTAATGCTCTGTCACCTTTTATATGGGTATTTTCAAGTTGCATATTATTATTTCTAATAATATAATCTATATCTTTGGCGGTTTGTTTGAGCTCCTCGGCGCTTCTTGCATATATTGTTATGGCTTTGCCTTTTTGGTCTCCATCTTGTATTGCACTATAAAGCGGCATACCTGCATGTTTGCAATTAAGTTTAGCGTCAAAACAATATGGAATAACTGTTCTTACTATATTTGCTAAATCTGTATTATTTTTAGCATATATATGCATTTTCCATGCTGAATGTGTACTATCGCTTACAAAAGGTAACCAGCGAATACCATTTTGTAAAAGCTCTTCATGGAATTCACTTAATTTTGTGTTCGGACCATATTTATTTAAATTTATAGCAGCTGATTTACTATTTTTTGCACCATTTTTTCGTTTTGTAAATATGTCAAAAATTCCTTGTGTTTGATTTGCCAAAATATCTTCATCCACTAATCCACTAGAAGCAGTTTTACCTTCAAACTGAACACTTGTACCTTGAAGCTTTGCATAATTAATTTCAATTATTTCATCGGGATTTAATGGATCAATTAATTTTACGGTTCCGTTTTCGTCAATTGCTTTAACAGTATAAGAATGATTTGGCGCTAAATCTTCTAATGCGCTTGTTGCATTTAGGGTTAATACTGTCTGATTATCATTTGCAAGAGTTTTTATTTGTTCAAAATTAGTATCTGTTGGTTTTGTTAAAACGTCATTATAGCCTGGCAATATATCTTCAAAAAATCTGCCTGCATAATCACCTGGATTTGTACCATAGTATTCAACCCTATATGCATCAAGTACAAGATTTATGATATTTGTATCTTGTCCTTGTTCTGTTTTAACAACAAGTTCTTCGCCGTCAAACATTTTTAATGTGTATGTGGAATCTTTTGGATTGTATGAAATATTTTGCATCATTGCTTCATATAATTCGGGTTTATCTGCAATGCCGTTTAATATCGCAATTGCAGCGCATTCTTTGGAGTCTGCGTCTTGCGCTACTTTTGCGTAGCTATTTATTTGCGTTGTTTTGCCTGTAGTAGCATTGAATTCCATTAATTTACCAGATTCTTGATATCGTATAATATCACCTTGGAATGATACATCATTATATGTTATGCCATTTTTTGTAAAGGTCCAACTGTTATCAGCGTTTTTTGTGAGTAATGCACTTGGGTCATCTTTGAAGGTATAATTAGCTTTACCATCTTTATATTGGTATTGCAAGCCGTTTCCTAAATCTACTGCATCACCATTTACAAGTGTCCTGTATAATGCTATACCACCTTTAATATCAGCGGTTCCATAGATTAAGTTGCTTAAAAGATTTTCACCGAAATTAAATTCACCTGCTTGTACAAATGATACACCAGCATCCCATGCGGTTCCTGATAAAACATCGGCACCATATTCAACGCCTGTTCCTATCCAATGTGCGGCAGTAGGGGAAATCTTTACATTTGGACCAAGTAATTTTGCAAGCCAAGATTCTTCAGGTAATGTATTTAAGTATGCAGAAGTTTTTGAACCAAGTTTATTTGCCCAAGAGCCTAATTTCATACCAACGGCTAACATTCCTGCTTCTGCTAATGTTTGCATAGCCCAAGAATCAAATTCGCCATCTTTTTCGTTTGATATAAGGTTTACCAAATCAATCGTATTGTCTGTGAATGCGCCACCCAAAGCTAACCAGCCCGCCCATTGGCATCCTGGCACAAATGAAAGAATAAAGCCTGAACCTGCAAGTATTGTTGATAAAGTGCTTGCGTATGTATCCATATCTTTTGTATATTCGTCAAATTTTTCGTTTAAAATATTATTTCCATAAACTTCTTGATATTTTTCAGTATAATTATTAATTACTTCTTCAAAAGAAACTTTGCTATTTTGATTATATGAATCAATTACTTCATCAAGATACAAATTATTTTCATTAATTTGTTTATTTATGACATCAAAAACGCTATCCGCATAAAAAAAGCCAGTTGGGTTCTGAACTTCTGCACTGTCAGAATAAATCGATATTGGATATTTTCTTGTTATTATTCCTGTTTTTTTATCGTATTCGAAACCATCACATTCCAATGCTTCTAATTCCACCAATAAAATATCGTCTATTCTGTATTCTTCAATTACTTGAGAACCATCTGCTGATAAATTAAATGATGTGCAGGAAATTCCTAAACGCATATCACCGGCAGTTATAAAAGAATCTCCGTCTTCGTTCGTTTTTGCAAACATTGTGTCGTAATATTGATTAAAAAATTGGATAGCTTCTTCATCTGAACATTGATATAGTTGTTTAAAATAATTTAATACATCACTAGGATTGCGAAATGCATTACTTGCAAATAATTCTTCTTGCATATTTGCACTTTGATACATTCCCATTACTTTTTCATAAGTAAAGCTTAAGCTATTTAATTCTGAAATTGCATCAGGATTATAATTTGTGCCTGTGTATAGATTATAAAGTTGTTCAAAAGTTAAACTTTTAGGTGGGTTTTGGTTTGCATATTCTGATAAAATATTTTTTGCATTATATAAATAATATTCATCATTTAATAATTCTGTTAATTTTTCTTGGTAATTTTCAACGCCTAATGTTTCATAATAACTTTTTTGGCTATCAGAACATACAACAATAAAATTACCATTTTCATCAACTTTTACTTCAAACCAATCGTTTTTGTCTTTTTGTTTTCTGTATTCAATGAATTCTTCAGAAGAGAGCTCGCTGTTTGGCATATATCCATTTATCGACATTTCAAATATATGCGCAATTTCTTCATTGCTATAGCCAAGATTTCTTGCTTGAGCTATTAATTCATCAGATGTTTGCGCATTAGTAAATCTGTCGCCTATTATGTCGGACATTTTTTCGGGGTCATATGCAATGCTTCCATTTTTAATTGCTTCTTGAAGCATTGTATTTAGCGTTTCTTCGTTATCTAAATATTCATTAATTTGTTCATGGGTTAAGCCGCCAAAGATATCTTTAACGCTATTATATGCATCATCTAACCAGCCTTCGGTTGCAAAGTATGCTTCGACAGTTTTTCTTTTTTCTGCAGTTTCTACTATAAGTTCTTCAATAAAAAATGCTTGTTGAATTTGTTCATCTGTTATATCTTCCAATTCTTTTCCAGGAAAATATTTTTCAAGCAAAGCATTCATTTGCGTATCAAACTGAGCTATTACATCAGCTTCTTGGGCTTGTTCAGAAGTGTTTGTTTTTTCTAATAAAATACTTATATCATTTTGTGTTAGATAGGTTCCTTCATCCCCATCATTATTTAAAGAAGTTAAATATGACAATTCTTTTTCGTCAATTTTTCCGTCTTCATTTTCATCTATCGCTTGAAAAATGTATGACATTATTTCGTTATCTTCTATTGAAGAAGTTAACATTTGTTGATTGTTTAAATTTTCAAAAAAGTTTATTGTACCGTATTGATTACTATAATTAATAATGTCTTCAGATTTTATTGGAGCATTAAGATTAATTGGCTGCAACTGCTTGTTGCCCATTAATTCTTGTACTCTTTTTATAATATCAGACATAATCTTCCACCATAAACTTTTACAAGAAATTAACGGCATATAAAAGGGCAAACATTAGGACTTTAAATGTAGTTTTTACAATTATTTACATTTAAAACTAGTCTTCTCTTTCATTTAATCCCAAGAAATATTTTCCAAATTTTGTATATATTGATGCGCAAGTGTCTGGATAAGAAAAGAAAAATATTTCAGATGAATTACAGCTATCAATGAAAGATTCGCCATCATAAGAATTTTCTCTTATGGCTTTATATTTTGAATTTAATCCGTTAAAAGAATCCTGAAGATGGATTAAATTAACTTTATCTTTCAAAGCTAATCTTCCATTTGCACATGAAACAACATGGAGGCAATAATTTTTCTTATTTAGGTTGTTAATTAGTCGATACGAAACAGTTTCTCCGCTTCCTAAAATATCGTCTACATATACTAAAATTTTATTTTTAGGTATCTCTTCACTTACTTCTATACGTTGTTGTGGGTTTATTAATCCTGCTTCTTCTAATAAATATCCAATAAAAGCATCACTTTTTGCTTTTTTGTATAAAAATACGCAATCGTTAACACTTTGTCCTTTTTTTGATAATTCGTTTTCTAGTTTTTTCATCAAATCTTTGAGCGCATTAATAAATTTCTTTGGTGTGTAATATGTAAATTCATCGCTTGCAAGTATAAACGCTGCTTTTTTTGGATCATCATATATTTTTGAAAAATTATCTTTTAATGTTTCAGGAGTTATTTTTTCTGCTTCTTTTTCTTTTATTGTTGATAAGTATGAAAGAATTTCTTGCATTGAGCCTTTTGTGGTTTTGCAATGCGGTTTAAGGCTTAAATAATTACCTATTTCATCATAATTTTCACATTTTGAGTTTAATCTTTTATATTCAATTGGCGGAATTAAAATTTCCTCATCCTCGGGTGGGTAAAGTATATCAATTTTTAATCTAAGCATTTGCGTATAGCCAAGATTTTTTGCCAGAGCTTGAACGTCTTTTTTTCTATTTTCGTTTCTTTTTTCTTTTTCTTGGCTCCATTTTGCTGTATTTTCTTCTCTTACAGCATTGATTTTTTCTAGGTTTCTTTTTAAATAAAAGTTAATTACCTCGTCAAGAGCTTCTTTTGTGGTTAAATTTGGATTTTTTTCTTTTAAAGATTTAATTCTTTCTAATAAAGCATCAATTTTTGTTTTTGCTTTATCATCTGAAATTGCAAAATCGATAAAGTTTGGTAATGTTTCAAAAGCGCATAAATCAATTATTCTTAGCCTTTCTATATCACCCAGGGTTTCAATTTCTTTGTTTGTTAGATCTCGATTAAAAATTCCATCCGCAATATAATATACTCCTAGTTTATTTGGAATATTATTAATATTTGTTTTTGAAATAATTGGTTGACCAATTGAATCTGTTAAATGTCTTTTTTGCATATAACCTATAAAATCGCAAAGGTTTGAATCTATTTGTATATAATAATTTTCAAGTGATGAATTTTTTTTAAATAAGTCAACTCCATTAACTAAAATTCCTCCAAAAGTTAAAATAGGAGCAGCTGCAACAAAAATTTCTTTTACAATTTCTTTATCGTTAGCGCTATATTGCAATAAAAAATTATCCAAATATGCTTTATTAACTTCGTCTTGCGTTAATTTATCCATTATAGTTTGGATATTTTTTTCATAAAGTTTTTCAGGATTTTGTATTTCAAATTTATCAACGGCTTTTGTGCCTTTGATTTTTTTGCCAAAAATTGGTGATATATTTGGAATTTTTTGTATTAAAACGGGGTTTATGTGCATATTTTTTAAAAAATCATAAAAAAATATTTTTGCCCCAAAGACTATTTAATTAACGATTTATGTTCGTCTGAACCGCCAGTTTTAATTAAATTATATTCTTCTGCAATATTTTTAATTTTATTTCTTGAACTAAATTTAATTATTCCTCTAAATCTATCGTAAGGATAATATGCTTCAATTCCATCTAATCCTAGGGTTTTTAGCTTTTTTACAAAATCTTTTAAGTTAAAAACATTGCAACAACAAGGGTGAGCCAAAACTGCAATTCCGCCTGCATCATGGATTGCTTCTATGACTTTTTTTGGGTGTCTTGATTTAAATAGTCTTATTAAATCGTTTTTTTGTTCTTGTTGGTTTTTAGCACACAAGGCATTTAATTTTTCATTATTTATATCTATTCCATATCCTAAAATATGCAATAATGACATTTTATAGAAACAATCAAATTCAACGCCCTGAATTAAAATTTCATCATTTACATATTTGGAATTTTTATATCCTGAAATTGTATTATGGTCTGTTATTGAGATATATTTCATTCCTAGATTTTTTGCTTGCTCAATTAATTCATCAAAATCATTTTCTCCATCCGAATGATTTGAATGAATGTGCAGATTTATTTTTGAATAAAAATCATCTTCGCAAAAACTATTAAACAATTCTTTGATATTCATGTTTTCCTCATTTATAGTATAAAACATAAAAATAAATGAAGCTCTATTGAATTTCTTGTTGAATATCGATATTTATTTGTTCAACTTTTTTGCAGCCGTCTTTTTCATATGTAGAAACCATGTTTTTACCATTATGTTTAGAATGATAAAGAGCAGTATCGGCTGCATTGATTAATTCTTTTGCTTCTTGTCCATCTGTTGAATATTGAGCTATACCCATAGAAACTGTTGGAGAAAGATTTTGATTTTCATCAATTTTAACAACTATTTCTGAAATATTTTTTCTTATTCTTTCCGCAATAACACAGGCGTTTTCTTTATCTGTTTCAGGAAGAATAACAACAAATTCTTCGCCACCATATCTTGCAGGAATATCAATTTTTCTAACTGTTTCTTGTAAAACAGCAGCCAATCTTTTTAATATGGTATCGCCTGTCAAGTGTCCATATGTATCATTGATTTTTTTGAAATTATCGATATCCATCATTATCAAAGACATATTTCTGTTGTATCTTGAGCAACGACGTATTTCGTTTTCAAGCAATGTGTAGAAATGACGATAGATATAAAGTTTTGTCATACCGTCTTTTGTTGCAAGTTCGTATAATTTGGCGTTATCGATTGCAATAGCCGCTTGGTTTGCTAATGATGTTATGAATTCTAAATCTTTTTGGTTGAATAATTTATCGTGTCTTTTGTTTGTTATATTAATAACCCCAATAACTTCGCCTTTTGCAACCAAAGGCACGCAAAGAAGAGATTTTGTATTTGATAAAACTTCTTTAACAATAAATCTAGGGTCAGCAGAACCTAAATTTGTGATAATGGGTTTGCGTTCTAAAAATACGGTACCTGCGATACCTTCACCAACTCCAATTTTTGCACATTGAACAGCACCATTATTTATTGCTTCTTCTAGTTTTTTATCTTGCAAACCAGAAACAATTCTTACTTGAAGCGCATTTAGTGAATAATCATAAAGCATTAACGAACCACGTTCTGCATCAAGAGTTATTAAAGCTTTTTGAATAATTACTTGTAACAACCTTTTTAGATCATCAATAAAGTTAACTGCTTGTGAAATATTATATAAAATCGAAATATTGTGAAGTGATTTTTGTAATTGTGCTACTTCTTCGTCTTTTTTGATTTTTTTGTGTAATTTTGAAATTATTGGTTCAAGATAATCAAAAGCTTTATTCAAATTATCGAAAGTTTCTCTTTGAATAGGATTTTGCGGATTTTCTTTAATAAAACAGAAACATACCGGAACTCCATTTGAAAAGAAAACTCTAACATGTGTTGGGTCTAGAGAAAGAATATTATTATATTCTAAAAATGTTTTAAATAAATGCGCTCCTTGAGAATCTTTCATTGCTGTTAATTTAGCGGAATTAACAGCTTCCCAAAACGGAGAATTTCCTTCTTCGCATTCAAAAAATTCATTTGTTCTGGTTTTTTCGTTTGCGCAAACACATTTAAAATGTTGACCTTCTAATAAGTAGAAAGTTATATCATTAGAATCTATTGTTTTTGTGCAATAGCCTTTAATTTTGTTTAAAAGTTCATATACATCATCTGCTTGATTAGCAATTGTGCTAACTTCAAACATCATGCTAAGATACTTAATATTATGTTCCATAGATAAATTTTGTTCGCTAGACATAATTAAAAAATTTACTAAACTATCTCTATGTAAATTATAAATGTTTAAAATTCAAAAATCACTTACATAAAATCTAAATACAACTTTTGGAGGAAAAATTGAGCGATATATGTAAAAACTGGTCTACTTGGCTTAAAAAAACAAGATTTTCTTATATGGATGAAAATCAAGTTCAACAAACTTTAAATTGGCTTATTTCAATACGTAATCAAGTTTTGGATTTAGCTGATTTAAAAGAAGGTCAAAAAATTGCTGATTTTGGATGTGGGTCTGGTTTATTGGGTTTTGGTGTTTTAGAGAGACTTCAAGACAAAGTTGAACTTATTTTTTCTGATAAATTTCAAGATTGTCTTGATGAATGCCAAAAAATACTCAAAGAAACAAATATAGAAAATAATGTTTCTTTTTTACAAAGTGATGTTTCTTTGATTAAACTTGAAAAAGATTATCTTGATAGAGCAATGACTCGTTCGGTTTTGGTTCATGTAAAAGAAAAATTACCTGTTTTTGCTGAATTTTATAGGGTTTTAAAACCTCAAGGCATATATTGTGCGTTTGAGCCAATAATTTCTGAAAATACAAGATATTATGAGCTATTATTGCCAAACGAAGTTAGTGATTATTTTGAATTTAAAAAAGCAGAAAAAGAATTTATGGAAAATCCTGATGATCCATTGGTTAATTTTTCGGCTAAAAGTTTAGAAGAAAATATGAAAGAAGTTGGTTTTAGTGATGTTAACGTTAATGTTAATGTTGTAACTTCGAAATATGTTGCTCAAAAAGATGGGATAATAAATTGGTTTATAGCGCCACCAGCACCTGATCAAAAGACCATGAAAGAAAGGTTTTTAGAGTATTTTGAAGAAAAGAAAGTTGATAATTTTATTCTAGAAGTTCAGCAAGCTCTTGGCGGAAAAGAAATAAGAGTCAGCGCTAAAACTGCTTTAATTAAATCTATTAAATAATTTTTTGGTAAAATTTAATTATGCAAAAAGAAATCAAAAGAAAATGCCAGGGCTGCATGGAAATTAAAGATAGAACTTCTTTAATTAAAATAACTAAATTACAAAATGGTTTATTGAAAATTAATCCAAATTCAAAAGAATTAGGAAGAAGTATCTATGTATGCAAAAATGAAGCTTGCATTAAGTCGTTGATTAAGAAAAAAAGAATAAAAAATGCTTTAAAATATTCTAATATGGATGAAATTTCAAGAGTTGAAATAGAATTACAAACTATGTTTTAAGAATTTTTTTATCCAATCAATCATTGTGTTTATTTCATAAGGTTTTGGAATATATAAGTCAGCGCCTGCTTTTAAGATTTCTTTTTTGTTTAAAAAAGAAGAAGAGAAAATTAATTTTACGTCATCTTTTGAGATTTTTTTAGCTATTTCAAGACTAATTGTTTCATTTTTAGAGCCCCAGTCTAAAAGAACAACATTTGGCTTGAAGTTTTTGTATGATTCCATAAAATCGTTTTCGTTTAATGAAATTTTGACATTTATGTTGTTCATTTGACAAACATTTTCTAATAAATATGATAAAGCACAATCTGGTTCTAAAATTAAAACTTTATTTTTTTCTTCTTGCTCTTGAACTTCACCTTTTAATTTTATTCTATCGATTATATAGGTTGAAGAATTTGAGTTTTTGCATAGTTTGATTAATTCAAACAATCTATTTAAAATTTCTCTGTAATCATTTTCATTTTCATTTTTTTCAATAGATGCAATATTTAGACGCATTAATCCTGTTTTATTTTCTTCGATTGCATCTGAGGATTGTATTGTAAAATTGTTTTCAAATTCATCATTTGAGTAAAATTTATTCAAAATGTTATCAAAAGCAAAAGATAAAAATGATGCTATTTTTTCTGCTTGATAAGAATTTGTAATTAATATGAAAATATCATCAGAAATATGTCCAACATAATCGTTTTGAGATATTGTTGAACCAATTATTGCGCTTAATGTTTGTAATATTTTTTCATAAGCGATTTCGCCATGGGTTTTTCTATATAAATCGATATTTTTAATTTTTAAAAGCAAATAAGATAGTTTTTCTTTTTCTTCAAAACTTTTTTTGATTGCTTTTATTGAAATATTTTTATCCGCAAAACGAGTTATAGGGTTTAAATTACTTTCAATATATCTTCTTAAATGAGCTTTAAAGCGCATTTGAAATTCTTGTTTTGAAATTTCTTCGCCTAAAAAATCATCAGCTCCTGCTTCAAGGATTTCTAATTTATCTTCTAAATCACTAGATTTTGAGATAGCTATTATAATTGGGCGAGAATTAAAAGTTAAAACCCTTATTTTTCTAATAAACTCGCTCAATTTTTCTTTGATTGTATCTGAAATTACAATAAATTCGCTTCCTTGTTTTTGTATTATTCCAAGAGCATTTGACAGGTCGTTTGTAATAACAACATCTTGATTTAGAGTTTCAATTAATTTTTTATATTTAATTGAATGCTCTTTTCTTTCACTAATTATCAAAACTCTTGTCTTGTACAATTTAGACTCCTATTGTTTTTGTTAATTTTTCTACTTCATAAATAGGGAGATATACCAAAAATTCTGTTTCTTTTTTGTCTTTGTTGGAAAAAACTTTTATATTTCCTTGCATTTTTTCAATTAAATTTTTTGCTATATATAAACCCAGCCCACTTCCTTGTGTTGTTGTTGAGATATATGAATCAATTCTGTAGAATTTTTCAAAAATTTTCTCTAGCTTGTCATTTTCAATATAATTTCCAAAATTTTTAACTGAAATTATATTGAAATCATTTTCGCTATAAGTTTTTATATTTATTTCATTTGAATTTATTGAATATTTACAAGCATTATCTAAAATATTTAATAAAATTTGTTGAACTTTATCATTGTCAGCAAGCGAAAAAATCTCGTTTTTGGATTTTTCAAAGGTAAAATTAAAGTTTTTATGATTTACATTTGTGATGTTTATTGAATTTTGAACTATTTTATTGATATCAATTTTTGTGTAGATTATTTTTTCTGTATTTGAGTCTATTTTTGCTACATTTAAAACATTTTCGCATAAATTTATCAATCTTTGAGATTGATTATGAATAATTTCAATAAATTCTTTTTTCTTTTCGTCATCTATTTTATCCCATGAAGAAAGCATTGTTTGAGAAAACCCTTTAATGCTTGTTAAGGGGGTCCTTATTTCATGAGAAAGAGTTGATATAAATTCATCTTTAATATTGTTATTCATATGATTATTATAGCTATAACTAGATTAATTCTTCAAGATGAGGCTTAATAATTTCAAAAATTTCTTCTAATCTTTGTTTGTTATTTAGATAAAAATATCCTATTAAAACTTCAAAAGATGTTGCAAGAGAATGAATTTTGGGGTTGTTTTTTTTGTTTATTGTTATTTTTAAATTTCTTCCTCTTTTTTGGATTTCTAATTCTTCTTCGTTTAATTTATCAATAATTAATTCTAAAATATCAGCTTGAGCTTTGGCATTAACATATTTTGTACTTAGTTTGTGCATAACATCCTGTTTTTGGGTTTTTTGGATGACAAGTTCTCGAATGAAAAGTTCCCAAATGCAATCACCAATATATGCAAAATGTTTTAAATTATAGTTCATAACAAAATTTTAAAGAAAACTTAACAATTAGGCAATTTTTTTTAACAAAAAAACTTTATTAGTTTATATAGGAGTGGTTATGTCTAACGAAGTATCTCAACAAGGTGCAAATCTTGGCGTATATGCTTTAATGCCAACTATGACAATGGGTGTTGGTACAGTTAAAAATATGCGTAGATGGGGAAAAAGCCCAAGTGCAATAATTGGTAAATTATCAGGTGCAAATACTAATGAATTTATTCAAAGAATTGCGCCGAATGCTGATTACTTCACTAAAACAACCATTGCGGGTCAAGTCGGTGATGCTTATAAAGGGCTTGCAAAAACCGCTGGTAAATATGAGAAAAAAATTGCAAAAGCTCAGGCAAATTTAACAAAAGCTCAAGCTAAAACTGGTTGGGGTTCAAAAGGCGCTGTAAGAGATGCGCAAAATAAGCTCAAAGCATTGACAGACAAAGGTACAAAGGCTCAGGAAGTAATAGCCAAAAGAAATGCTGCCGATAATGCAATGAAAGCTTTTGACGGTAGTGAAACAGCTTTAAAAGATGTTAGTAAAAAATTGGGCTTAAATAGAGATATAGCAGAGCAAATTGCAAAAGGTGGAACAAAGACCGCTCTTGGCACTGTAAAGGGATTTTGTTCATCTGTTGCAGGCAATTTTAAACAAGAAATTAGTATTAAAAATGGCAATGGTCGTATAAATTACTTAATGACCGCCTTAACAACGGTTGGTCCAAAAATCCAAAGCAATGTCATTCCTGCATTTAAAAACGAAGGTTTTGGCGCAGGCATGAAAGAGGTCGGCAAAGTTATAGCGCAAGGTGCTGCTGATGTATTTGGATATGCTGCAGGTGGTGCTGTTGGTAGAACAATTGGTAGCGCTGTTGGCGGTTTCTTGGGTGGCATACTTGGTAAAAATGGCAAAGCTGCGTCTTGGGGTGCCAGTGTTGGTGCAACATTGGGTGATATGATTGGTTCAATCTTTGTTGGTTCAAAAGTTTGCGGTGCTGTGGATAAAGTAATCGGCGCAGACGAATCATCACAAGTTGCACAACAACAAGCTAACGAACAACCACAATTATCAGAACAACAAATATTAGCATTGCAACAAGCGCAAGCTATGCAGCAAGCAAGAGCTATGCAACAAGCACAAATGGCGCAAAATCCATATGCTATGCAAAATCCTTATATGATGCAAAATCAACCTCAATATGTGCCACAAATGACATATCAAGCTTAATTAGCTAAGCATTGAACTCAGGGCTTTAAGGTTTTCATAGGGGACGCCAGCTTCAGATAATTCTTCTGCCGAAATTCCAAAAAGGCTTATTGTTGCCATCATCTGTGAAAAATCAGAAGTTTTCTTTGATTTGTATCGTTTTTTTGAATTTTCCGTAATTGTTTTAAATATGTTGTTAACAGCCGTTTCTCTAGTCATGAAATATGATGTATTAGACTTATAGAGAGTTCTTCTTTTACATTTTCCCATAGCTTTTATTTTGCTATATAATTGGTTTGTTGTAAACAAGTTGTATCTTAATGTAAATTTTATTTTAAGTAATTGACAATTTATAAAATTTAGGTGTTTTGTGTAATGCGGGAGTGATTTCTACGTGATAAATTCAATTAATTTTTTTAAAAATACTTATATTACTAAGCAAAGTTTACAAAGAACAAATCATGTTGCTTTTAGGGGAGATAAATTAGCTCCATTACCTGAAGATGTGGTTGCTTTTTCAAATTCTGATATAAAAACAATTGCATCTCAAAAATCTAAAACGCAAATTGAAGAATCAGAATTAGCCAAACTTGCAAGGGCTCTTGGAAGCATTATAAGAAATGAAGACCAGTGTGAAAAAGTTTCCGAAAATGCAATTAAAGCAGAAAAGATTTTAAAAGCTGTTTTAACAAAAAAATTAAGCGAATTTGTATATAGCAAAGAAAAAAATCCAGATGGCTTTATTTTACCTGTTCATACAAGGATAAAAACCCCAGAAAGTATCAGAGAAAAGGTCATGGATGCTATTGCAAAACTTATTGCATCTGATAAAGAAAAATTTGCAGCATACGATATCGATGATATCAAAGAAACAGTTGGAGATATTGTTGGTGCAAGAATTACCTTAAGAAACCCGCACGTCGAAGATACTAAAAAATTAATTCAAAAACTAGTTGAGCTTGTAGAAAGCAACGAATTAAAAATAACAAGAATTGAAAACTATGTGCCTGATGGTTTAAGTGAAGAGTTAAAATATTTTGATGAAAAAGATTTAGAAACATTGGCAGTTGCCGTTAATAAACAAAGAGCTAAAAGAAATCTGGAATTAATTAAAGTTGAAACAAAAGCCAAAAAAACAGGCTATATGGCACTTCATCTTGATGTAGATTTATCTAATCGTGAAAAACTTTTAGGTATACAAGATGGTTATCAAGGTGAAATACAAATAGTTGGTTATGACGTTGAAAAATTAAAGGATGTCGAAGATTGTTGCTATAAAATTAAACAAGGCAAAAATATTAAAGGTGGCGATAGGTCTTATTCTGCTCTTGTTGAATATTTTAATAAATATATTGAACCAACAGCTAAATATCCAAATTCAAGAGAAGATTTTATTGAATACACAAGAAGAGCATATTTAGAACAAAGAAAAAGAAAGTTTCCTGATAAAGCTTCTATGAAAGATACTCAATATCAATTGCCTACGATTGAACAATGCAACATGCAAGGAAAAATTCCTCCGCAATTAGATTTTAATGTTTTATCTAAAATTAAAACAAGAAGCGATGAATTGTATTATACAGTAAGAAATGCTAGAAATTCTGAAGAATAGTTATAAATATAAACTTGTTTTTTAAGCTTTTTTGTCCCATTATAGATGTATAGTTATTACATTTTTGGAGAAAAAAGATGACAAATTCAACAGTTGAGGTTGTAAAAAAATGTTGTTGTGGACAATTTAAAGAATTGTCTTTAAAAGCAGTTGAAGATATTAAAAATCGTGCTGGTCGTGATGGCATGTTTTTAAATTGGATTGAAAAACTTCCAAATATCCAACTAGCAAATCTTGATAAAATGGAAGAAATGGTTAAAACTGCTAAAGCTGGTAAATATACAGATTTAGCAATTCTTGGTATTGGTGGTTCTCGTCATACTACAGAAAATATTACAAAATTATTAGGAATTGATGCGCACGTACATTTCTTTTCATCAGTTGTTCCAACTAGTTTCGATAGATGGATTTCAAGATTAGATTTAGATAAAACATTATTTCTTGTAGTTTCAAAATCTGGCGGAACTTTAGAAACAACTGTTGGTTATGAAAAAGCTCGTGCTGCTGTTCAAAAACATACTGGTAATAATGATACATCTTCTCAATTCGTTGCCATGACTGATGCTAATTCAGAAAAATCTGCCCTAAGAAGAATTGTTGATTCAGGCGAAATTAAATTATCAGGTTTTGTACATGATGATGTTGGCGGAAGATTTTCAATTTTTGATGATGCGACAATATTTACATTATTATTCTTAGGCGTATCTAAAGAAGAAGTTAAAGAATTAATGAATGCATCATTAGATGCTCAAAGAGAATTTTTAAATGAAAATATTGAAGAAAATGAAGCATTACAACTAGCTAAATTTAATGTAAAAGCTAAAAATATGGGTAAAGATAAACATTTTGTTGAATATTTTGGTGATGAATTCTTTGGAACAACATTATGGGAAAAACAATTAAAAAATGAATCCCTAAAAGCTAGCGTTTTAACAGATACTAATGTTGGACCAGGATATTTACACTACAATGCTGAAGCTGATTTAGATGTTAATAATATGGATTCATTCTTCACTTTTGTATATGTCAAATCAGATGATAAAGTTATGAATGCTGTAATGGAAGGTGTAATCAGCGCATATAGCGCTCAACATCCTGTTTCAAAAATTGTTTTAGAAGATTTATCTATGAAATCTATCGCTAGATTTATTGAGCTTAAACATTTTGAAACTTTATACACAGGTTGGATTTTAAGAGCTCAAAAAGGCAATATTACACCAAACGATATTGCGTTAGATGAAGTTTTGCAACCAAACGTAGAAAAATATAAAAAAGAAGTTAAGAAAGCGATGAACAAGTAAGCTTGGCCAGACTTGGCTTAGCGAACGAAGTTCAGCGCAAAAGGAAATGAAAAAGAGGGTCGAAATGTTGAGTTTTGACCCTCTTTGCAATTAGACTACCAAATAAAAGCCGAGAATTTCTCGGCTTTTATTTGCTTTCTTTTGGTTTTTCTATCCATAAATATGTTTGTTCATATATAGATTTAAATGGATTATATTCGAATTGATTATTTAAAAAAGGATTTGTCGCTTTTTTGTTATATTTTTCTGCTTTTTTCAACAGTATTTTAAAAAAATTACTTTTCATATTTCTTCCTCCCTCTGTGGGGCTAATTTTATTATCTCAATTTTTGAATTTTTTTAATTACCTTTTTGTATAAAATTTTTTTCTTTTGTGTTATTCTTTTTTCTACTCGCATTCTATATAGCCTACGCAAAATGGATGATTTAAATCCTTTAAAATATATGGTTTATGATAGAATAAGGTTACATGGGGGAGATGTAATTTAATGAAAAAAATATTAGTTATTTCATCAGTTATAATTTTATGTTTAGTTGCTTTTAGATTTACAACAGTTAAAGTTGGCGAAATTTCAAGAGCGAAGTTATTAGCAGCAAGCTCTATAATTCCTGTTAATGAAGATAGTGTTAAAGAGATGGAAGTATATAAATCAATCGAAATCCCTGGAAGAGTTCAATCTATGGATAAGGTTGATTTAATTGCAAGAATTGATGGTTACTTACAAAAGAAGCATTTCCAAGAAGGTTCTTTTGTTAAAAAAGGACAATTATTAATAACAATTGAGCCAACTCAATATTTAAATATTTTAAATAAAGCTAAGGCAGATTTAGAGAATGCAAAAGCTGTTTTGTATAAAGCTCAAAGAGATTATAAAAGAGGCGATGAGCTTGTAAAAAAAGATTTTATTTCAAAATCTACATATGATGGTTTATATGCTGATAAATTAGCAGCTCAAGCTGCAGTTGATGCTGCAAATGCGCAACTTGCAGAAGCTCAAAGAAATTACAATTATACAAAAATCACATCTCCTGTTGATGGAAAAATTGGTTCTTTACAAATTCAAGAAGGCAATTATGTAACAATGCAATCAGGAACTTTAGCAACTGTTGTCAAAACAAATCCTATTTATGTTAAATATAGTGTTGATTCAAAACAATTTGATCAATTAAGAAATCTTGATTTTATACCCAAAAAAGGTGAAAAACCTATAAAAGTTGATATTGTTTTACCAAATGGAAATATTTATCCAATTAAAGGGGTTCAAGATTTTTGGGATAATCAAATTTCTACAACAACAGGAACAATGGATTTTAGAGCAACATTTGATAACAGTGAAAATGTTTTAATTCCTGGTGATTTTGTAAAAGTTAAAGTTTATTCAAATCAAAAAAATAATGTTCTGGTTATTCCGCAAGATATTGTTTTGCAAGATTCTAAAGGCAGATTTGTATATGTTGTTGAAGAAGACAACACTGTTGGAATTCGCTATTTTAAAGATAATGGACAATATGATAAATATTGGATAGTTAAAAGCGGTTTGAAAAAAGATGAAAAATATATCTCAACAAATATTACAAAATTAATGCCAAAAATGAAAGTTAAAAAAGCAACCGCCGACGCAAAGGCGAGCTCTGTTGAAGAGCAAGCCGCGCGTAACGATGGCGACGTAGGAGCACAGGGTGAAGCCCGAGCACCACAGGAGCAAAAAGCAACCGCCGACGCAAAGGCGAGCTCTGTTGAAGAGCAAGTTAAGCAGGCAGAAAAGAAAGAAGAAAAAGAAAATAAATAAAGTCGAAAGACTCTAAATAAAGGGCAATAAATGTTTTCAAAATTTTTTATAGATAGACCAAGGTTTGCATTCGTAATTTCTATTGTAATAATGCTTGTAGGTTTTATTGCATTGAAGCAATTACCTTTAGAGGAATATCCAACAATTACACCTCCACAAGTAACAGTTAGTGCTACATATATGGGCGCTTCATCAGATGTTATTGAATCGACAGTTGCTGCACCTATTGAATCTGCTGTTAATGGTGTCGAAAGAATGCTTTATATGACATCTGATTCAAAAGATGGCACATATCGTCTAACTATTTATTTTGAAGTTGGTTCTGACCCAGATATGAATGTTGTCAACGTTCAAAATAAAGTTTCTTTGGTTACATCTCGTCTTCCATCTGACGTATCAAGATATGGTTTGACAGTTAAACAAAATACCGGTGGTGGCGGTTTATTGTATTACGGTATTTATTCGCCAGATAATAGTGTAGATTTAGTAACATTATCAAATTATGCGTCAATTTATTTAAAAGATGAATTAGCTCGTATTAATGGTGTTGCTGAAGTTCAAGTGTTTGGTGGTAAAGATTATTCTATGCGAATTTGGCTTGATAGCCAAAAAATGGCAGCTTTAAATGTTTCTCCAAGTGAAGTTGCAACAGCAATTAATGCTCAAAACGCTCAAGTTTCAGCTGGTGCATTAGGAAATCAGCCTATGAAAAAAGTCACAGAAATGGCTTTAACTTTAAAGACCCCAGGAAGATTAAAAACAGTTGAAGAATTTGAAAATATAATTGTTCGCTCTGGCGCTTTGGGTCAATCAATAAGATTGAAAGATGTTGCAAGAGTTGAGCTTGCGGGCGAAAATTATGTAACTGATGGTAAGGTTGATAACAAATCTGTTGCAGTAATGTCTGTAACACAATTGTCTTATGCAAATTCAATCGATGTTGCAAATAAATGTAATAAAAAATTAGAAGAATTATCAAAATCTTTTCCAGAAGGGATAGCGTATAGTGTATTTTATAATGCAACTGATGCTGTTAAAGATTCATTATATGAAGTTATTAAAACAATAATCGAAGCGGTATTTATTGTTGTTATTACGGTATATTTTTTCCTTGGGGATTGGAGAGCAAGTATTGTTCCATTTTGTGCAATTCCTGTATCGTTAATTGGTGCATTTGCTGCATTTTCTGCATTTGGATTTTCAATCAATCTTTTAACATTATTTGGTCTTGTACTTGCAGTTGGTACGGTTGTAGACGATGCTATTGTTGTTGTCGAAAATGTCCAGCGGCATATAGAAATGGGTAAAAAACCGAAAGAAGCTGCAATTGTTTCTATGGAAGAAGTTTCAAGCGCTGTTATTGCAACATCTTTAGTGTTAATGGCAGTATTTGTTCCTGTTGCATTTATTCCTGGAATTACAGGAAAAATGTATCAACAATTTGCAATAACAATTGCTGTGTCTGTTGGCATTTCAACAGTTATGGCTTTGACATTGGCTCCTGCATTGTGTGCAATATTCTTAAGAAGCCAAGAAGATATGCCAAAAAGAAGCTATTATGAAAAATATAGACAGCTATATAACGATTATTGGTCTGATAAAAAAGATTTACAAGGTATTGAAAAATTAAAAGCTTGGGGCGAATTTTTGGCTTATAGCTGGGATGTTTCGTTAAAGAAATTTGATAGAGCATTTGAAAGAACAAAAGATTCTTTTATAGAAGCTACTCAATATTTTATAGAAATGCCAAAAAGGACAATAATTCTTTATACAGTTTTATTGTTAGGTTTAGTTGGTATGTTTAAATTGCTTCCATCAGGCTTTTTGCCATCAGAAGATAAGGGCGCTGCATTTGTTAGTATTCAATTTAAAGATGGAACATCATTGGCAAAAACAAATCAAATGACTGCGCAATTAACTGATGACATTTTAAAATTTCCAGGAGTTGATTCAATCTTGTCTTTAAATGGTTTTAATGGACAAAATACATCAATCTTCATTGTGCAACTAGATGAATGGAAAACAAGATTAAACCCTAATTTTATAAAGACATTATTTATGTCAAAAGAGAAAAAAGATGCATCAAAAAAACAAATTAATGATGTTATTGCAAGAATTAATGCGCTAGGTGCTAAATATCCAAATTCAACAATGCATGCATTTGTTCCTCCTGCTATTCAAGGCTTATCTATGTTTGGTGGATTTGAATATCAATTATTAGATAAAGGTTCAAGGACTCCTCAAGAGCTTCATGCGCAAGCTAAAAAGCTTATTATGGATGCGAACCAAAATTCAAAATTGACCAGTGTATTTACTCAATACAATTCCGCAACTCCACAGTTGATGATTAAAATAGATTATGAAAAAATTCTTGCTCAAGGAATCAATGTTCAAGACGTTTATACAGCTTTATCAAGTCAATTTGGAACATATTATGTAAACGATTTTAATCTTCAAGGTCGTGTATTTAGGGTTATGATGTCTGCTGATGAAGAATATCGTGAAACAATTGATTCAATAAATAAGGTTTATGTAAAAACTTCTTCTAATAAATCAGCACCATTATCATCTTTGGTTTCAATTGAACCTGTTGTTGGTCCATATAACATTACTAGATTTAATATGTACAAATCTATTCAAATAACAGGAAATCCTGCAAAAGGTCAATCTTCAGGTGATGCAATTAAAGAAATGGAAAGATTATCAAAAGAAAAACTGCCAAACGATGTTGGTTTTGCTTGGTCTGGTACGTCTTTACAAGAAATTGAATCTGCGGGTCAAACAGGCATAGTTCTTGTTATGTCTTTGATTTTTGTGTATTTATTCTTGGTTGCTTTATATGAAAGCTGGATGTTGCCAGTCGGAGTTATGCTTATTGCGCCTATTGCGATGTTAGGTGCATTATTATTCCAATATATTTGGGGATTATCTTTAGATTTGTATGCTCAAATCGGTCTTATTATGTTGATTGGTTTGGCTGCAAAACAGGCAATTTTAATTATAGAATTTGCTAAAGTTGAAAGAGAAGAACACAAATTAGGTATAATGGAAGCTGCAATGAAAGCAGCTAGAACAAGATTTAGAGCCGTTGTTATGACGTCTTTAGCATTTATTTTCGGTATTATGCCATTGGTAACTGCTATTGGCCCTGGTTGCAATTCAAGACAATCATTAGGTGTAACTGTATTAGGTGGTATGGTTGCCGCAGTTATAATTGGTACAATTTTAGTGCCATCATTCTATGCAATTATACAAAAATCAAGAGAAGATTCTAAAAATAGATGTCATAATAAAGATAAAGAGGAGCAAAATTAATGAAAGATAGAATTAAAATATCATTCATAATTCTTTGTCTTTGTGTAATGGCAAATTGCGCATATTGCGAAGAAACAACAACAGATAAAAATTTAGATAAAGGTTTAAGTATATTCAAAAAAGAAAAAAAGATTAAAAAAGTAAAAGTTAAACCTACTAAATTAAAGAAACAATATAAAGTAACAGATAAAGTTAAAGAAGAATTTTCTATTCCAACAGATATCTACATGAATGTTGGTGAAAAGAGTGATAAGGTTGTTAAACTTGAAGGTGGCATATCTAAATCAATCGAGCTTAATATGGCAGATTGTTTAGAGCTTGCTTTGATTAATAATCCAAAAATTAAAGCTGCTTATGCAAAATCTGAAATTGCTAAATATCAAAAATGGGAAACTTTATCAGGATATTCTCCAAGATTAGATTTTTCTTCATCAATAAATCATAATAAACCTGATTTATCAATGCTTAGAAGCAATTTGAAAATAAGCGCTTTTGATAAATATACTCTTGGACAAATTGGTATACGCCAATTAGTTTGGGACTTTGGATACACCCAAAATAAATATACTATCGATAAAATTGCATATGAAAAATCAAAATCTGAAATCGATAGAATTGTAAATGAGGTTGTATGTGCAGTAAAAGATGCATACTATAATCTTTTATTTGCATTTGATAAAAAAAGAGTAGCGCAAGAAGCATTGGATAATTATACAAAAACATATCATCAAGCTCTTGCTTTTTGGGAAGTTGGTACAAAAGCGAAAGTAGATGTTTTGTTTGCGCAAACAAATATGGAAGAAGCTAGAGCACAGCTTATTTCTGCAGAAAATAATATTGATATTGCATATTCTCAATTAAATAATGCAATTGGTTTGCCTTTTGTTGATCCATATATGGTTGATACTTCATTACATTATGAACCTGTTAATGTAACTATGAAACAGGCTGTTGAAATAGCGAATGAATCTCGTCCTGATTTAAAAGGTGCAATGTTAAATGTGGATATGGCAAATCAAGGTGTTAAATTAGCCTGGAAAACAGTTATGCCTGCTTTTGAATTTCAAGCAAATTATGGAAAAGGCGGTATTGAAGATTGGACTGAAAGAAGTTGGTATAATTATGGTGGATTCTTGAGTTTTCCAACAGTAAACCCTGTTTTATTGAGAAATCAAGTTAAGGAAGCAAAAGCTACATATGAACAAGTTCAATATGAAACAAAAGCACAAATAAATGATATTTATTATGAAATTCAAAGCGTTTTCACTCGCTTAAAAGATGCTAGAGCAAGAATTCCTGTTGCTAAAACCGCCATGGAAAAGGCTCAAGAAAATTACGAATTAACATCTGGAAGATATAAAGTTGGCTATGGAGATGCTATTGAGTTAAAAGATGCTCAAGTGGCTCTTGTACAAGCAAAGTTGAATTATTATCAAACAATTTATGATTATAATTCTGCAAGAGCAAATCTTGAAAAATCAATTGGTCAAACATTGAAGCCAGAAAGCTCTGAATTAATTGATACATCTCAAGATATATAGTTAAATTTATATAGATACTTGGTTAATGTTATAAATTTAAAATTAAAATATGCTTTTATTGTTATGAAAGCATATTTTATTATTTTAGGATTTATTTTATTTTTAAATACAACTGGCGCAAATGCACTTAGCTATAACAATCCATATTGGAAAAATTCATATAGAATTAATCCAATTTATCGTCCTGTTTACAATCCATATGGTCAATATAATTCTTATCAACAGTATAAAAATGCTAATAGAAATAATATAAATAGAATTAAAAGAATGCAAAAAATTAGGCAAATGAATAGAATTAAAAGAAATTTAAACAATTCTATAAGCCTCTTTAATAATAGAAACAATTATTATCCTGGTTATTTAACAGGTTATTCTACTCCAATAAATACAAATGTTTTTAGCCAGCTTGGAATAAGTCCAGATATAAATTCTTATAAAATTCCAAATACTACACAAAATACAAATTTGTTTTCAATGCCAAATACAACAACATATTGTTTTCAAGATGGAAGATGTTATCAGGATATAAAAGGAGTTTCTGGCACAACAGGTGTTAAAATTATTCATGATTAACTTTACCAATATTTAAAAAAGTCTTATAATATTTAGATGAAAAAAATAAAAACAATAGCGCTTGTTGCTCCTAGCGGGGATATCAGAAATTTAGATGAAATTAATAAAAAAATTTCAATTCTAGAAGAAAAGTTTCTTATTAAAAAGTATTATGATGAAAATATTAAAAATGGATATTTATCTGATAGTGATGAAAATCGTGCTAAATATTTTCAAAAAGCCTTTTTAGATGATGAAGTTGATTTGGTTTTAGCTCTTCGTGGTGGATATGGGACAATAAGAATTGTTGATAAAATAGATTATGAATTAATTAAAAATTCTGGAAAAATTTATTGCGGAAGTTCTGATTCAACAATATTATTAGCAGCGCTAAATAATAAAACAAATATTAAATGTTTTCATAGTTTAATGGTTTCTAATGGTTTTGTAGAAAATTTAGAAAAAAATATTAAAATAATTGAAAATGATATTTTTAATATCAATTTAAAATCCTTAAAAAAGGGTATTGCTAAAGGAATTTTATGGGGCGGAAATTTATCAAGTTTGGTATCTTTATTTTCAGATGATTTTTATTTGCCTCAAGAGGATATTATTTTGTTTGTCGAAGATTTAAATGAACCTATGTATAAAATTGACAAAATGCTATATGAAATTTATCGCAATAAAGATTTAAAAAGTAAAATTAAAGGAATAATTTTTGGCGATTTTTATTTTGACGAGAGTGAAATTTTATCATTATTGTGCGAATATTCAGACAAATTTGAAGTTCCTTCTTGGTTAACTTTTGATATTACTCACAAAGAAAATAATGTTACTATTCCATATGGTAAATTTATAAAATTAAATTAACAAAAAATTTCTTTAATTGTTTACAATTTTTGTTTTTGCTATCATATTCATATGCGCAGTATTATTCATTTCGATGAACTAAACTCAACAAGTGTTTATGCTCATCAGCATCTAGAGGAATTAAACAACTTTCAGGTTATATCGTGTGATGTTCAACCACAAGGACATGGGCAGTTTGAAAGAAAATGGTTTTCTTCAAAAGAGAATGGTGGAAATATTTATATTTCAATAATTTTGAAACCTGAAAATATTACTTATTTAAATGAGCTAACAAGATATGTTGCTTTAATTGGGGCAAAAACATTAAAGGAATATGGCTTAAATCCAACATTTAAATATCCAAACGATATTCTAATTAATGGAAAAAAAATAGCAGGTTTTCTTGCTGAATCTGAATTCTTAGGAACAGTTTGTAAAGGTGTTATTGTTGGTTGCGGAATAAATTTGAATTTAGATGAAAATGAACTAAAAAATATTGATATTCCTGCAACTTCAATATTTAACGAAACAAAAAAACAAGTTAATAAACAAGAATTTTTAGATAAATTTTTATCTAATTTTGAAGATGAATATAATGATTTTTTAAATAACGGAATAAAAGGAGAAGTGCTATGTTAAATCCTGAAATTTGGACACAAGGATTAACCACAATGGCTGTTGGAATGGGAATTGTATTTTCATTCTTGGTTATTTTGGTATTTTCTATGCTTGTTTTGTCAAATGTTATTGGTTGGCTTAATAAAGTGTGTCCTGTTGCGGTACCTGAAGCAAAACAAGTTAAAAAAGTAAGCTCTGATGATGCTGAAATTGCATTAGCTATTGCAGTTGCAGCAAAAAGTGTTTGGTAGATATTAAAAAAAGAGGAAAATAAAATGGCTAAAAAACAAATTAAAGTTATGGACACCTCATTTCGTGACGGTTTCCAATCAGTATATGGGGCTAAAGTTTTAGTAGATGACTTTATTCCTGCATTGCAAGCAGCAGTTGATGCTGGTATTAAACATTTTGAAACAGCTGGTGGTGCTCGTTTCCAAGTTCCAATTTTCTTCTGTAATGAAAATGCATTTGAAACTATGGATAAAATGAGAGCAGCTGTACCATCAGATGTTGTATTCCAATCATTATCACGTGGCGTTAATGTTGTTGGTTTAAACTCTCAACCTCGTGATGTTATTGATTTACACGCAAAAATGTTTGCAAAACATGGTGTTAATGTTATTAGAAACTTTGATGCTTTAAATGATGTTAATAATTTAATTGATTCAGCTAATTCAATTAAAGCTCATGGATTAAAACATGAAGTAACAATTACAATGATGGAGCTTCCTTATGGTTGTGAAGGCGCTCATGATGTAGCATTTTATGAAAGAGTTTTGAGAAATATTTTAGATTCAGGTTTGCCATTTGATTCATTATGTTTTAAAGATGCTTCTGGTACATCAAACCCAAGAAAAGTTTTTGAAACAGTTAAAATGGCTCGTGAAATTCTAGGCGCTGATGCTCATATCAGATTCCATTCTCATGAAACAGCTGGTACTGGCTTAGCTTCTTATTTAGCAGCTTTAGATGGTGGTGCTGATGGTATTGACCTTGCCATGAAACCTGTATCTGGTGGTACTGGTCAACCAGATATTATTTCTATGTGGCATGCATTGAAAGGTACTGAATATGATCTTGGTTTAGATATCAAGAAAATCATGGAAACAGAAGAAATCTTTAAAGAATGCATGAAAGATTATCGACTAGATCCTACATCATTAGCAGTTAACCCAATTTTAATTCAAGCACCTCTTCCAGGTGGCGCTACTGCAACAACAGTTAACCAGTTAAAAGATATGGGTATGATGGATAAATTCCCAGCATTAATCCAATCTATGAAAGAATGTGTAGAACGTGGTGGTTACGCAACATCTGTTACTCCTGTTTCACAATTCTATGCTCAACAAGCATTCTTAAATGCAACACAAGGTGCTTGGCAAGTTGCTAACCCAGGATATGCTAAAATGCTTCTTGGATATTTTGGTAAAACTCCAATTGAACCAGATCCAGAATTAGTTAAATGGGCGCAAGAAAAAATGAATATGGAACCAACAACTGAGCGTGTTGTTGACATCAATGAAAAAGACCCAGAAAAAGGTTTAGAAGCAGCAAAAGCTCGTCTAGAAGCTGCGGGATTACCTGTAACAGATGAAAACTTATTCATTTCAGCAGCTTGTAAAGATGCTAATGTTGATAAAGGTATCGAATTTTTATTGGGCAAAGGAACAGTTTCTGTTAATAAATCAGTTTCAAAACCTGCTGTAGCTGCTTGTGCTGGTTCATCAGATGGTTGCACAGTTACTGTTAATGGTAAAAAATATGCTGTTAAATTAGACGGCACAAAAGCTACAGTTAATGGCAAAACTTATGATATTTCAGTTAAAGATGGTATTGAAGAAACATCTTCAGCGGCGTCTGGTGAAGGCAAAGAAGTTAAAGCAGCTTTACCTGGCAATGTTTTAAGAATTGAAGTATCTGAAGGCGAAGAAGTATCCGAGGGCGATGTATTATTGGTGGTTGAAGCTATGAAAATGGAAACAGAAGTTAAATCTCCATATTCTGGTAAAATTTTATCAATTGAAGTTGCTCAAGGCGATACTGTTAAAAATGGTCAAACAATGGTAGTTATTGGTTAATGGAGGTAAGAAATGAACGTATCTGATATTTTCCAACAACTATGGCAGACAACAGGTATTTATAATTTTATAAAACCTGTTGAAGAAACTATGGAATTTGCAAATGGTTTTGAACAATTTTTATATCAATTTGGATGCCCTATAATGCTTCTAATCTGCCTATTTTTAATGTGGCTAGGTATTAAAAAACAATATGAACCATTATTGTTAATTCCAATTGCATTTGGTGGCTTTTTATCAAATATTCCAATTTGTGATATTGCAGGACCCCATGGTTTCTTGGGTATCATTTATGAAGCTGGTATTCATCAAGGCTTGTTCCCATTAATTATCTTTATGGGTGTAGGCGCTATGACAGACTTTGGTCCATTATTGGCAAATCCTAAAACTGCATTATTGGGTGGTGCTGCACAATTTGGTATTTTTGGAGCATTATTATTAGCATTATGCTGCTTTGGTTTTACATTACCTGAAGCTGGCGCAATTGGTATCATTGGTGGTGCTGATGGTCCAACATCAATCTTTATCACATCAAAATTAGCTCCACATTTATTAGGTGCGATTGCGGTAGCAGCGTATTCTTATATGGCTTTGGTTCCTGTAATTCAACCGCCAATTATGAAACTTTTAACTACAGATGCTGAAAGAAAAATTCAAATGAGCCAATTAAGAGAAGTTTCTCAAAGAGAAAAAATCGTTTTCCCTCTTTTGGTTCTTTCATTATGTGTAATTTTCTTACCTGATGCTTGTCCATTGGTTGGAGCTTTAGCATTTGGCAATTTATGTAAAGAATGCGGTGTTGTTGAAAGATTATCTAATACAATGCAAAATGCTCTAATTAATATTGTTACTATTTTCTTAGGATTATCTGTTGGTTCTAAATTGTCAGCAGATCAATTTTTAACAGTTCAAACTTTGTTTATTCTAATTCTTGGAATTGTAGCATTTTCAATGGCTACAGCAGCAGGTGTTATAATGGCAAAAATAATGAATTTATTCTTAAAAGAAAAAATTAATCCATTAATTGGTTCAGCTGGTGTATCTGCTGTTCCAATGGCAGCCCGTGTAGCAAATAAGGTTGGTTTAGAATATAATCCAAATAACTTCTTATTGATGCATGCAATGGGTCCAAACGTTGCAGGTGTTATTGGTTCAGCAGTTGCTGCTGGTGTATTACTTGCTGTTTGCCCTCATTAATAACCTGAGTCAAATGAGCCTAGTGCGACTGCACTTGGTGAATGCAGACGAAAGGCAAAAGGATATGAAAAAGAAAGTCGAAATGTTGAGTTTCGGCTTTCTTTGTAATTGGACTAAAGCGACGTAGAAATCTTTGATTTCACAGGAGCAGAACCTGAGTCAAATGAGCCTAGTGCGACTGCACTTGGTGAATGCAGACGAAAGGCAAAAGGATATGAAAAAGAAAGTCAGAATGTTGGGTTCTGGCTTTCTTTACATGTTTTTATTGATTAAACCTGAAATTTATTATAAAATCTTCATATAAATTAATGTAAAAAACAGAAAGAAGAAAAAGATGTCAAACAAACCAGAAAGCAAAAAAATGCTACTTACGGTTGGTGGGAAAACCGTAGAAATCGAAACAGGAAAATATGCTAAACAAGCGACATCTTCTGTAACTGTTAAATGTGGCGGAACAATGTTGTTTATCCATGCAACAGTTTCAAAAGAACCTCGTGTTGGTATAGATTTCTTCCCATTGTTAATCGATTATGAAGAAAGAATGTCTGCAATAGGAAAAATTCCTGGTGGATACACAAGAACAGAAGGAAGAAGTTCAGAAAAAGCTATTCTTGTTTCAAGACTTATTGATAGACCAATTAGACCACTTTGGCCTAAAGGATATAGAAATGATGTGCAAATTGTTTCTCAATTATTTGCATATGATCAAGAAGAACAACCAGATATTTTATCAATCATTGGTGCATCTACTGCTTTAATGCTTTCAGGAGCTCCATTTGAAGGACCTGTTGGTGCTGTTAGAGTTGGTAGAATTGATGGACAATTTATTGCTAACCCAACTCATAGCCAAGATTTAAAATCTGATATGAATATTGTTATTGCGGGTACAAAAGAATCAGTTATCATGGTTGAAGCTGGTTGTGATTTTGTATCTGAAGACGATATTATGGCTGCTGTTGAATTTGCACAAAGAGAAATTGCTGTACAATGTGATGCTCAAACTGCTTTCGCAAATGAATGCGGAGTTCAAAGAGAAGAATTTGTTAATCCATATGATACAACAGAATTAGCAAATATAATCAGAGAAGTTGCTTATGATACGGTTGTAGATGCTTATCATACAACTGATAGAGATGAAAGAAGCAATAAATTAGATTCAATCAAGTCCGTTGTTAAAGAAAGAATTGAAAGCCTAGGAGAAGAACATCCTATTGCTAAAATGATTGAAGAAACTGGAATTGATTTTGTTGCTGAAGAATTTAAAGCTCTTGAAAAGAAAATCATGAGAGCAATGATTAAAAATGAAGGTACTAGAGCAGATGGAAGAAATCCTCACGAAGTTCGTCCAATATGGTGTGAAGTTGGTGTTCTTCCTGGTGTTCACGGTAGTGCCGTATTTACTCGTGGACAAACACAAATTCTTTCAGTTGCAACATTAGCTGGTCCTGGTATGGCCCAAGAACTAGATGGTGTTGATCCAATTAAAACAAAAGAATATATGCACAAATATATTTTCCCAGGATTCTCTGTTGGCGAAGTTAAACCTTTGAGAGGTCCGGGACGTCGTGAAGTTGGACATGGTAACTTGGCAGAAAGAGCTAATGTTCCAGCATTACCTTCAAAAGACGAATTCCCTTATGCAATAAGAGTAACTTCTGATGTATTAGAATCAAATGGTTCAACTTCAATGGGTTCAACTTGTGCTTCTTCAATGGCTTTAATGGATGCTGGTGTGCCTGTTAAATGCATGATTGGCGGGGTTGCAATGGGCTTAATTCATGAAGATGATACAGATATCGTGTTAACTGATATTCAAGGTATTGAAGATTTCTTAGGCGATATGGACTTCAAAGTTACAGGTAATGAAGAAGGTATTACAGCTCTTCAAATGGATATGAAAATAAAAGGCATTTCAAATCCTACTTTAAGAAGAGCCTTAGCTCAAGCTAAAGAAGGCAGACTTCATATTATGAATTGTATGAAAGAAGTTATTTCTGCTCCACGTCCTGAAATTTCAGATAACGCTCCAAGATTATTATCAATGACAATTCCACAAGAAGATATCGGAACAGTTATCGGACCTGGTGGTAAAACTATTCGTGGAATCATCGATGCAACAGGTGCTGAAATTGATATTCAAGATGATGGTAAAGTTACTATCACTTCAAATGATAAAGAGGGCGCTGAATTAGCTAAGAAAATGATTCAAGATTTAACATTTAAAGCCGAAGTTGGAATGATTTGCAAAGGTAAAGTTGTGAGAATTATTCCTATCGGTGCTTTTGTTGAATTAGCTCCTGGAAAAGATGGAATGGTTCATATTTCTCAAATCTGTAATGAAAGAATTGAAACTATTGAACCGCATTTAACAATTGGACAAGAAGTTGTTGTTAAAGTTCAAAAAATTGATGATAAAGGAAGAGTTAATCTTACCATCAAAGGTTTAACAGACGAAGAAAAAGCACAATTTAATTAATTGTTAAATAAATAACAAAACTAAAAAGCTCCCGAAAGGGAGCTTTTAATCATAGATTAAAACAATTAATCGTCACGCGGAGCAGTCATGGGATTTTATCCCCACGAACGTCAACCGCCGTACTTATATAATTCCCAAATAGAAAAATTTATAACATATTAATTTAATTTTTCTTTTAATTTTCCTATAAGAAAATCAAGAGCGCCTTGTTGATTTTCGAAACAATTTTTGCAATTGTTTGAGATTTTTTTATAGAAAACTTCATCACTTAAAAGCATACAAGCAATATTGAAAAATTCTTCTTCGCAATTAGAAACAAATGATGCACCCTCATGGGTTAAAATTGAATAAATATCTTTAAAATTCTTTATTGAAGGTCCAGAGATTGTGGGTTTTGAATATATTGTTGCTTCTAGTGGATTGTGTCCGCCAGTTTTATTAAAACTACCGCCAATGAATGCAATATCTGCTATTGCATAGAATTTTGATAATTCGCCAAGTGTATCAAGTATGATAATGTCGTTTTTGATTAAATCATTTTTTAATGTTCTCAGTCCGTATGAGAAATTATATTGTTCTATACAGTATTTTACCTGTTCTATTCTTGTTAAATGTCTTGGGGCAATGATTAGTTTTAGATTTTTTATTTTTTTCTTTAGTTTTCTATAGACTCTTAAAATTATCTCATCTTCACCGCTATGGGTTGAGCCAGCAATAAAAATTTTAGAAGAATTATCTTTTATAATTAAATCTTGCTCAACAAGAATTTTATCTATTTCAAATTTTAAATTTTTCATAACTTCGGTTTTGTCATATCTTCCGCCGAGTTCTAAAAATCTATTTTTGTCTATTTCACTTTGGCAATATATTCCTTCAAAACAGCTTAAAACAGGTTTGAAGAATTTTTTTATTTTTAAATATGCAGGATAAGAATCATCAGAAATTCTTCCATTAATTATATATAATGGAATATTTTTTTCTTTTGCACATCTAGCAAAATTTGGCCATAGTTCAGTTTCCGCAATCAATATAATGCTTGGATTAATTTTATTTAAAAATCTTTTTGTACATTCATAGATATCAATTGGAAAATATGTTATAAAATCGGCAATTTCGCCATACTTTTTCTTGGCAAGTTCTTGTCCTGTTTGGGTTCCTGTTGTTATAACAATTCCATATTCTTTGAACTCTTCTTTAATTCTTTTAATAAGCTTTTCTAAAGATAAAACTTCGCCAACAGAAACACCATGTATCATTATGATTTTTTTATCAAATTTTGGAAAAGTGATTTCTGCCATTTTTTCTTTAAGAGGGATTGGAGCTTTATTTTGCATTTTTCTCGCCCAATCAATCACAGGAACAATTGCTTTGAATGCTTTAGGACTTATTGATTTATATATATCTAAACAAACTTGTTCAAAAGATTTATTGCTCATTAATTACCCCTCTTTCAAGGTTTAATCATATCACGATATTAGCTTATTGTCGAATTGAATAGAAATCATTTTTTCAAAATAATTTTAAAAAAAATAGCGAGGTTATAAATTGTATACTTTAGAAAATATTGATTCAATTAATATTAAATTTGAAAATTTTATCCATACTTTAGAAAATGAAGATTTGTTTGAAAAAACAAATAGAATAGATAATATTTTAAACAGTGATATCCTGACAGGAAATGAAGCATTGGGGATGATGAGCTTAAATAAGCTCTCATCCATTGTAAAAATTAAAGAAAAAAATGGCTTTTGTCATGATGTTATTATGCTTGGTTCAAATTCATATTTGAATGTTGCAAATAATCCAAAAGTTAAAAAAGCATCCAAAGAAGCTTTGGAAAAATTTGGAAATGGAATGGGTGCAGTTTCTAATTATGCAGGAATATGTAATTTACATAGGGAATTAGAAAAAAAGATAGCAAAATTTTACAATTGCGAAGATGCAATCGTTTTTCCATCAGGATATGGAACAAATGTTGGAGTGATATCGGCATTATGTAATTGCGAAGATATCATTATAAATGATAGTGCAAATCATGCATCAATATTTGATGGATGTCAATTATCGGGCGCTGAAGTGAAAGTTTTTCCTCATCAGAATATGAAATATTTAGAGCGAATTTTAGAGAGAATTCCAGATGATAAAACTGGTCGTTTAATAATAACTGATGGAGTTTTTTCTATGGATGGTGATATTGCAAGATTAGATAAAATTGTTGAACTTGCGCAAAAATATAAATGCCGCTTAATGGTTGATGATGCCCATGGGCTTGGCATTGTTGGAAAAACAGGAAAAGGAAGTTCTGAATTTTATAATGTTCAAGATAAAATTGATTTGAATGTTGGAATGTTGTCAAAAGCACCTGGTGCTTTGGGTGGATATTGTGCTGCTAATAGAAAAGTTATTCAATATTTAAGGTTATATGCAAGAACATATTTCTTTTCAACTGCTTTACCTGCAAGTATTGTCGGAGGTTTAATAGAAGTTTTTAATCTTTTTGAAAAAGATAAGGCAGGTAGAAAAGAATTATTCCAAAAAATAGAATATTTAAAAAATAAATTAAAAGGTGCTGGTTTTGAAATAGGCTCGAGTCAAAGTGCAATTGTACCTGTTATGATATATGATGAAAAAAAATTATTTAAATTATATCAAGAATTAAGATATGAGGGTGTTTACGTAAATATCGTTACTTATCCTGCAGTTAGAAGAAAAGAATGCAGACTAAGGCTATGCGTTATGAAAGATTTAACTTATAAACAAATCGATGAAGCTTGTAATTTAATAATTGATAAAGGAAAAAAATATGGAATAATTTAATTTTTTCTTTTATTTTCTATTTCTTCTCTTATTATTTTTTGAAATAATATTGCCGGATAATAATCATCAACCATTGCCAAGGTTCTATTTATTGAATCGAGAGCTTCTCCAAGATCTCCTTTTAGGAATTGACATTGTGATAAAATTAAAAAAGCTTCTGGATCTGAATAAAATAAGTCCAAAGTTTTTTTACAGAATGTTATTGCTAAATCAAAATAACCGTTTGAAAACAAGGCTCTTGCTATAAATTTATATGTTTCAGGATTAGAGGCGTATAAAAAATCGCAACAGCTTATTAGATTTTCCGCCCATTCTATTTTTTTATTTTCTAAAAATAAATTTAAATAAATTTCTAAAAATGCTCTTGTTTGAAAAAATTTGGGCTGTTTTTTTGTTTTTAAATTAATGAAATCTAAAACACATAAACCCCACTGAGAAGCTGGGTTTTGTTTTTTATTGAGTTGCCAATATTTTTTTGCGTTTTTTATATCGTCTAAAAGTAAATAACAAAGCCCTGTTGCATATTTGTTATCATTTTTGATAAAAATTTCTAGGGCTTTTTTATATTCTTTTTTATAAAAATATTCTTTTGCTAAAGCATCAGTTTGATTCATTTTTGTTTATTTTCTTCATTAAATCAAACGCTTGAGATACGCTTTGCGATGGCTTTAATTTGCTTATCTCATCTATATTTGAAATAATGGATTGCTTGTTAGATTTTTTAATTTCGTTATAAACTTCTTCTCTGTATATTTGTACGTTATTAGGAGCATTAACACCGATTTTTACGGAATTTTTATAGCTTTCTAATATAACGACTTCAATATTGTCGTTTATTATTAATTTTTGGTTTACTTTTCTTGTTAAAATCAGCATTTTATTCTTCCGTTTTTTCTTCGTTAAAAAGTTTGTGTCTTACTTCAAATTGAGAGTTTTTTAATACAACTTGCATTGCTTTTTTGTTATCAAGATTAATAACAATTGGTGCAAGCATATTAACAGTTGCCCCTTGCGGATTGCTTGATGGAATATTCACAATATTACAAACAAAAATATCATCTGGAGAATCAATTTCTAATTTGTTAGCTTCTTCGTCTGGAATATCAAATTGATAATCAATTCCAAAAAAACTGCATAATGTAATTGGAAAAGCAAGTTCCATATCTTCCATTGATTGCAACCATTTGAATGGTGAATCAGGTTTATAATCTACAATTGTGTATTCTTTTAAATCTTTAAAACCGATAATTGGTGAAACGAAATTGAAAATTGTATTTTTACTAACCTCTATTTCTCCGAATTTTGCAGTGTTTATTTTAACAATTTGTTCTGTTTCAGTCATTTTCTATATTCCGTAATTTAATAGATTATTTTGTTGTTGATTCATTTGATTGTATAAAAACATTTTTGCTACTTCAGGATTTGTGTTATTTTGAAGCATCATTGGCAAAATATTGTTTTGATTGAAATTCATTGGATTAATTGAATTTAAATTTGCCAAATTATATGTTTGAGGTTGAGTATATGGATTCATACCAATTTTAGATAATGTATTAAGGGCACTAGCTATTTCTTCATTTGTTGGAGTCATAGCTTGTTTTTGACCATCTTGTGGGTTTTGCGCCTCTTGTTGTTTTCTTTGGTATTCAGCAGCCTGTAATCTGCGTTCCATTCTTTCTCTTGTAATTCTATCCATTGCCGCAGGGTGAATTTTTTTGCCTGAGCGGATAAAATTAGACATATCATCATTAGCCATAACATCTTCTGGTTCTGGTTTAATTGGCTGACAAATTGTGTTTGTAGGATCATTTAGGCAAGTTAAAGCTCTTTTTGAATAGTGTGTTAAAGCCAAGTTATCATCTTTCATAATAACTTCTGTATAAACAATTTGAGCTTCTTCTTTATAGCCTAATTGTGTATAACATAATGCAAGATAATATTTTGCATATGTGTTGTTTTTTTCTTTTTTGACCAATTCTTCCAAATCAATCATTGCACCAACATAATTTTCCTGTCTGTATTTTTGAATAATAGGTTTCAAAGATGGGGAAATATATGGTGCTTTCGGTACAACATTGTATGCAGCATATGCTTTGTGACATCCTATTATGCCAAATGAAATTGCACATACAATTAATGATGAAAGCATTTTTTTCATGGTGAATCCTCTTTTTTTGCAATATATATAATTATATCGTACAAAGTCTTTAAAACTTTAGGCTAATTTCATTAATTCCTCTAAACAGTTGAAAAATTTTTTTAAAAATATAGCATATGACCCAAAATTAATATATAATTTCTTTATGAAAATTAAATTGAAAGAAACTGCAAAAGCAAAAAAGAATTATAGTCTATACCGTTTGGCAAAAGAAATGGGTTTGCCAGAACAAACTATCTATTCTTGGGCTAAAGGTAGAACTCAGCCGTCTTATCTTAATTTGGATAAAATATGTAATATCTTAAATTGTAAAATTGAGGATATATTAGAAGCAGAACCAGTTCAAAACAAGTTATTTTAAATGGAAAAAGGGTTATCAAAACGATAACCCTTTTATATTATATATATGAAATAAATTCTTAGTGACAATTGCCTGTTTTATGGTCGATATCAGCATTTGCTTTATTTGCATCTAATCTTGCTTTAATAATATTTACTGCTAATGTTGCAAGACCAGCAACAGTTGCTAATGCAGCAACACCTTTATTTTCTTTCAAGTATGTACCATAGAATTTCTTAGGTAGACCAGCTAAATTTTTAACATTTTCTAAAGGTGCTTTTGTTAATACAGCAGGAATGCTCTTGATTGCATTACCAATAAAACCGCCACAATCTCTAACAATTCCACCAAGTGCTTCCCCAACTTCTTTTTTATGAACATTTTTGCCAATTAAGCCTACTAAAGCAGTAATCCCAATACCTTGAGCTGTGCCATTGATTGCACCTCTTACAGGGTATGATAGGTTATTATATGTTTTTACAACATTTGCAACACCATTTACTAATGGATTTTTAGGTTTTTCATTACCTTTAAATGAAACATTTGAGTTAATTGCTTGAATTGACATAAACACACCTTTTCTATTACTATTTTCTGTTTATATAAAACACCTAAAGGCTATTAATTGACTACATTTTATGAATTATTTATTTAATTTTACAAAATTTTACATATAAAATCAATATAACCTTATCTAATGTAAATTAAAGTAATTTTTTAGTAATGGGAGAATTATTGAAGTAATTAAACCTGTTAAAATTAATGCAATAGTGCTTGCTGCAACTTGTTTGTGTTTTTTGCGCTCAGCGCAAGCAGCTGTTCCTATTACATGAGAAGCGCATCCTAAGCTCATTCCTATTGCAGCATCGTTTTTTAGTTTTAATATTTTTGAAATTTTATGTCCAAAAACCCCGCCAAAAACTCCTGTTAAAGCAACTATACAGGCTGTTAATTCGCAATATCCATCTAAAGTTTTTGTTAGTTCTAACGCTATTGGCATTGTTGTTGATTTAGATAATAAGCTCATAATAATTTTGTTATCCATACCAAGAATTTTAGCTAAAAAATATGTCGAAATAATTGCCACTATTGAACCAATTAATATTCCAGAATATAGTGCAAATTTATTTTTCGTTAAAATATCAGAATTTTTATACATCGGATATGCAAGCGCAATTGTTGCAGGAGCAATCAAAAAAGATAAAATATTGGCAGATTTATAGTATGTTTCATAATCAATATTAAAAACTTTTAAAATAATAATCAAAATAATTCCGACACTAATTATTATAGGGATTTTTTGGATGTATTTATTTTTTATAGTTTTAAATAAAATATAAAGAATTAATGTTGAAAAAAAGCCCAATAAATTAATCATTTTTTGCCTCTTTCAATTTTTTTAATCTTTTATATTTGATTATATTTTCTATAAATAAACCAACGCTAATACCTGTTATTGAAGTTGTTAAAACTATAATTAAAAAGAAATTTAAAAAATTTTTTGTTATTAAATCTTGATAAACCATTATTCCAACAAACATTGGAATAAAAAATAAAATCATATGTTTTATGATAAATTCGCAAAAATCTTTTATCCAGTTTTCTTTTATTAAACCTATTTTTAAAAATATAAATAAAAGAATTATTCCAAAAATTGGTGCTGGAAATATGATATTTAAGCTTTTTGTAATAAAAATCGACAAATATTGAATTATAAAAATAATTAAAATTCCAAGACAAAAATTTAAAAATTTATTCATAAAATAATTATACTTAAACAATGAAAAATGTTTTAATTTTGCTTGATTCTCTTTTTTCTTTGATACAAAATTAGTTATAAGCCGAACAACAAACAATAAAAAAGAGGAAGTATGGAAAATTATTTTATAGGAATTTTAATTTTATTTTTTTGCGGATTTTTCACTCTTTTATTTAAAAATCAGGCATTAAAAATAAAACTTGTTTCCATATTTTCTATTTTAGCTTCCATTTTTGTTATAAAAACTTCAATTGATGTTTTTTTGAATGGCGAAAAAACAAACGTTATAGATTTTGGCGGAATAGTTGGAAATGTTTCTTTTGTTGTAGATAATTTAAGTGCATTTTTTATGCTATTCATTTCCATAATGTCTACTTTGGCAATTTTATATTCAAATGGATATTTAGCTTCATATATAAAAAAAGGAAAAGATGTTAGTGCGCATTGCGTCTTTTTGCCACTTTTGGTTGCCGCAATGCTTGGTGTTGTTGTAATTCAAAATGCATTTTTCTTTTTAATTGTTTGGGAAATAATGTCATTGGCTTCATTTTTTCTTGTTTTGTTTGAACATGAGAAAAAAGAAGTTTTGTCTGCAGGTATTAAATATCTTGTATTTATGCATGTTAGCGTAATTTTTATAATTATAGCTTTTGCTTTATTGGCAATACTTTCAGGTAGTTTAGATTTTATAGAATTCAAACAAGCAATATTTTTAAATCAAGATATGGCGGATATAATTTTCATTTTAGCTTTTATTGGATTTGGAATAAAAGCAGGTTTTATTTTGTTTCATAATTGGTTACCAGATGCCCATCCTGCTGCTCCTAGCCATGTATCTGCAATAATGTCTGGGGTTATGATTAAGACTGGTATTTATGGAATTTTAAGAATATTAGATATTATCGAAGTTCCATCAATTAATGTTGGATATTTTGTGTTAATAATTTCAATAATAACTGCTTTGTATGGTGTTTTATATGCAATAGGACAATCTGATATTAAAAGATTATTAGCATATTCTACAATAGAAAATGTTGGAATAATTGGAATTGGTATTTCAATCGGTATGTTGGGCTTAGCTTACGGGTGTTATCCTGTTGCGATTTTAGGTTTTGCGGGTGGAATTTTGCATATTTTGAACCACTCTATTTTTAAAGAGCTTTTATTTATGGCAGCAGGTTCAATTTATATAAAAACTCATACAAGAGAGCTTGAAAAACTTGGCGGATTAATTAAAAAAATGCCGAAAACCGCAATATTATTTTTAATTGCATCAATTGCTATATGTGCCTTACCTCCTTTTAACGGCTTTATAAGTGAATTTTTTATTTATTTTGCAATGCTAAAGGGTTTAACATTTAATAATTTATCAATGTTTATATTTTTCATTTTAGCATTATCATCGCTTGCGCTTGTTGGAACAATGGCTATTTTATGTTTTACGAAAGCATTTAGTGTTGCTTTTTTAGGCGAAGCAAGAGATGAATGTTCAAAAAATGTAGATAAAGATGTTTCAAAAAATATGATAATGCCAATGGGAGTTTTAGCTTGTTTCATAGCTTTAATTGGTTTATTTCCAAAACATGTTTTAAATTTTATAATGCTTCCTGTATCAAATTTTGTTGATGAAATTGAAATATCGAACATTACAAATGTTGTTCAAAATATTTCTTACATATTTTTTACAATGCTTATTTGTATTGTTATTTTATTTGCATTTAAAATCTTTTTGAAAAACAAATATCAAAAACATACAACTTGGGGCTGTGGATATAACAAAATAAATCCGCATATGCAATATAGTGCTTCATCATATGTTTCTCCTTTTATTTCAATGCTTAAACCGTTGTTTAAAAGAGTTGTTGATATTAAAAAACCAAAAACAATTTTTCCAAAAGATGCACATTTTGAACTTCATATAGAAGATGTCGAGGAAGAATATTTCTTAAAGTCAATTTTAAAATCAACAGAAAAATTCTTTGCAAGATTTGAAAAAATGCAAAATGGAAACATACAACAATACATCACATATGGACTTATATTTCTTGTATTAGCTTTAGTTGGAGTGGTTTTAATAGGATAAGATTATGAATATTTCAAATGCTTTTTTAATATTATTGAATTTATTTATTTTGTTAATTGCTCCATTTTTTGTTTTGGGAATTATTAAAAAGACAAAAGCTTTTTGGGGCGGAAGAAAGGGTGTAAGTATATTTCAGCCTGTTTATGATGTTGTTAAACTATTTAAAAAAGATAGAGTAATTTCATCTAGCACATCTTGGATATTTAATTTGGCGCCTGTTGTTATTTTTATTACAACACTGTTTGCAGGATTGTTTGCTCCAATGGTTTTTGGGTATTCAATAATAAATATTGAAGCAGCATTTATAATTTTTTCTTATATTTTAGGATTTGGAAAATTTTTCGCTTTGATATCTGCTATGGATACAGCAAGCAGTTTTGAGGGAATGGGTACAAGTAGAGAAGCTTGTTTTACAACAATAGTTGAGCCTGCATTTTTTATAATTTTGGGTTCTGTTGTTGCTCTTAGTAATGATTTTACTTTTGCTGGATTAACAAAAATTATTTCTAATTTTGGAACATATGGCGTTTTAGTTGCAATAATGGCAAGTTTTGCTTTGTTGATTATGCTGTTAGTTGAATGTTCAAGAGTTCCTGTTGATGATCCAACAACTCACCTTGAATTAACAATGATACATGAGGTTATGATTCTTGATAATTCAGGAGTTGATTTAGCGTTAATAACTTGGGCATCTGGCATGAAAATGGTTATTCTAATGTCATTAATTGCAAATATAATTTTGCCTTATGGATTGGAACTTAAAATTTTGCTTCCGTTATTTTTAGGTATTTTATTGATTTTAGCTTTTGCTATTGGAACAATAGAGGCTGCAATTGCAAGATTAAGAATGAGCCATGTTTTTGAGTTTGTTTTTATAATGTCGTCATTTGCTCTTGTGGTTGTTTCTTTGATAGCCGTTAAGTTGTATGGAGTGTAGATATGGAAAACGGTTTTATAATTTTATTTGGTCTAACAATGTTATATCTATCTGCAACAAGCAGATTAAAAGCCCACGTTAACGCTTTGATTGTTCAAGGGATATTATTGTTTTTAATATGTTCAACTGGTTTTTCTCATCTACCAATTTTAGCGATAATTTTTCTTACAGTAGAAACTTTAATTGTAAAAGCAATATTAATACCGATATTTTTAAATAAAGTATTAAAGAAAACTCATTCAAATAGAGATACCGATGCAAACATTGCTCATTTTTGGTGTCTATTGATTTCAAGCGTAATTTTGTTTATGGGTTTCATGGTTGGAGTTGTTGATATTCCATCATTATCTATGATTAATCCAATATGCTTTGGGATTGGGTTGGCAACAATAATAATAAGTCTATGGCTTATAACAATAAAACATAATATTTTATCTAATGTAATTGAATTTATAACAATGGAAAATGGTATTTTTCTTTTGTCGATGTCTGTTGCAAAAGAAATGCCAATGCTTGTGAATATTGGGGTTTTATTGGATGTATTTATTGCTATATATATATTAGGGCTTTTCGTATCACAAATTAATAAAGAATTAGGAGATATGGAAGTTGCACACTTGTCTGATTTAAAGGATTGCGAATATGATGATTAGTTTGGTTTTGATATTGCCTATAATTTTTTGTATTGTTTTATATTTTCTAAAAAATAAAACAATGAACAATATTTTAATAATTGCATATTCATTTTTGCATATGTTAATCAATATTTTTTATTTTGTAAATCCAAATTTACTTGGAAATAATCAATATTTTGCTCTTAGTTCATCAAATTATATATTTTATTTAATTTTATCAGTTATTTTTCTTGCAACAGCAATATATAATAGTGGCTACTTAAAAATATTAAACAATAAATTTGATAATAAAAAAATGACTCATTATAGTATTATGATTTTGTTTTTTGTTTTATCAATGACTGGCGGCATTTTGTCTAATAATCTTGGACTTGCTTGGATTTTTATCGAGGGAACAACTCTGGCTACTGCTTATTTGATATATTTCAATAAAACAAAACACTCAATAGAAGCCGCTTGGAAATATGTTTTCATATGTTCAATTGGAATTGCGCTTGCTTTTGTTGGAATAATCCTTTTAACTATTGCAACTGGAAGCGTAAATTCTCTTAATTATTCTGAATTACTAAGAAATGCACATAGTTTTAATCATTTTTGGTTAAATGTTTCATTTGTATTTATATTATTTGGAATAGGTACAAAAATGGGGCTTGCCCCAGTTCATTTTTGGTTGCCTGATGCGCATGCTGAAGCACCAAGTCCTATATCAGCATTATTATCAGCAACGTTATTAAACTGCGCATTTTTAATAATTTTAAATGTATATAAAATTATGATGGTTGCTGATTGTGTCCATTTTGCAAAAATAATGTTATTAACAATGGGATTTTTATCTTTGTTTGTTACTAGTGTATTTTTATTTCATACAACAAATTATAAAAGAATGCTTGCGTATTCTTCAATTGAAAATATGGGAATTTTAGCTATTGCAACAGCTTTAGGTGGAGTTGCGTATATTGCTTTAATTATTCATTTAATAGGACACTCTTTAATAAAAGCATCATTCTTTTTAACATCAGGAAATGTTTTAGAATTGTTTGAAACAAAAAGAATAAAATCAATTAAGGCACTAGGAAGTGTGGACAAAAATACATCTTGGCTTTGGATTGTGTCTTTTCTTGGAATTTGTGCTTTTCCGCCAAGTATGCTTTTTGTAAGTGAATTTTTGATTGTAAAAACAATGCTTGTTGAAAAAAATTATATTCTTTGTGCGTTATTTTTATTCTTATTAACAGTAATTTTATATGGAATGTCTAAAGTTGTAATTAAAATGATATATGGTACAGGTAATGAAGAAAAATTATCTAAAGCAAAAGCAAATTTATCAAAAATAACTATTTCTATGTATGCACCTCAAATGGTTTTATTGGTTTTGGCTTTTGTTTTCGGTTTATATATGCCTGAATTTTTAGAACAAATAATAAAAGTGACAATTGCGGGGTAATTAAATGAATTATTATGTAGTAAAAAACAATCAAAGAATAAATTTATTAGATATCCCAACTATTGATTTTGAGATTTTAAGAGCACATTTAGTGGCAACAAATCTTCGAGTAGTGGCTTTTTTTGGTGCTGATTGGGGCTCTGATGTAAAATTATTTGTTGCTTTAGCGGACGATGAAAAAGGAGAAATTTTATTAAGTTCTGCCTTGATTAATAAATCAATAAAAGAATACGAATCAATAACTAAAGATAATCATCAATACCATATGTTTGAACGTGAATTTTATGAACAATTTGGTATAAAACCGCTTAACCATCCTTGGTTAAAACCTGTTAGAAAAAACCAAGATGATTATGAATTTTTTGAAATGGAAGGAGAGGAAGTCCATCAAGTTGCTGTTGGACCAATTCATGCAGGGGTGATTGAACCTGGGCATTTTAGGTTTATGTGTCAGGGTGAAAAGGTTTATAATCTTGAAATAATGCTTGGTTATCAACATAGGGGATGTGAAGATTTATTGGTTAAAAAACCATCAAATCAATTAGCAGAATCAATTTGTGGCGATAGTTTAATTGCTTATAATATGGCTTATTCTCAAATTATGGAGCAATTATCTGGAACTGAAATTACTACAAAAGCAAAATTAATTAGAAGAATTGCTCTTGAAATGGAAAGAATTGCAATACACATAGGCGATATGGGCGCAATTTGTGGCGATATTGCATATTTAATGGGAAAAGAGGTTTATGCTGTTACAAGAACACTAGTTATAAATACGATGCTTGAAATTTCAGGAAGCAGATTTGGCAAAGGTTTAATAACTGTTGGTGGTGTTAATTTTGATATTGATAAAAAATTATCAGATAAAATAATTGATGTTTTATCTGGAGTTAAAAAAACTGTTAAACAAATGACTCAGGCTGCACTTATAAGTTCAACTGTTCGTTCAAGGCTTGAAAAAACAGGAGTTATAAGCAAAGAAACTGCAACAGAGCTTGCGCTTGTTGGCATGATTGCTCGTTCTTGCGGAATAGAAATAGATTCTCGTTTTGATTTTTGTGATGAATTTTATAAAGATTTTGAAAAAAAATCATTTAAAGCTACAAATGATGCGTATTCTAGATTTAAAATTCGTTATAAAGAAATTAAAGAATCAATTTCTTTTGTAAAAAAATTGATTAAAAAATTAGATGAAGTTAGGGATGAAAATATAATAGTCTCAACAAAAAAATTAATACCAAATAGCTTTGCGCTAAGCATAGTTGAGGGTTGGAGAGGTGAAATAATTCATATTGCCACAACTAATGAACAAGGTGAATTATCAAGATATAAAATAAAAGATTCATCTTTTAATAATTGGTATGGTTTATCTATGGCAGTGAGAAATAATGGAATTTCTGATTTTCCATTATGTAATAAAGGTTTTGACCTTTCTTATTGCGGTTTTGATTTGTAATTTATAGGAAAAAATTATGTTTGATACTTTAAGAATGAAATTATGGCAAAAGAAACAATATATTCCTGATATTAAAAATGCTCCAATAAGAGAGCAGTTTAGAGGATTGCCAATTTTAAATAATTCAAAATGTAATTCTTGTAATATTTGCGTTAATTCTTGTCCGACTGGTGCAATTAGCATAAATCCATTAAAAATAGATATGGCAAAATGCACTCTTTGCGGAAAATGTAAAAATTTGTGTGAAAATAATGCAATTGAATACAGCAATTTTTATAAACTTGCAGCTGACTCAAAAGAAAAATTAGTTGTAACTCAAGAAATTACATCAGAAGAATATTACAAAAGAGCAATTGAAGTAAGAAAAGAAATATATTCAATTTTTAATCGTTCAATAAAATTTCGCCAAGTATCAGCTGGTGGTTGTAATGGTTGCGAAATGGAGCTGAATGCTGTTTCAAATGCAAATTTTGATATGGGAAGATTTGGGATTGAATTTGTTGCTTCCCCTCGCCATGCAGATGGGATTGTTATAACTGGGCCTATAACAAAAAACATGGCATATGCTCTTGAAGATTGCTATAAATCTACTCCTGATCCAAAAGTTGTTATTTTGTGTGGGGCTTGTGCGATTTCTGGTGGAGTTTTTCAAGAGTCTTTGGAATTAAATAGAGAATTTTTAGATAAATATAAAATTGATTTATATATTCCAGGATGTCCTGTTCATCCTTTAACATTTATAAACGCCATTTTAGATTTTATAAGAAAAAAATAACGGCTTATTTAGTCGTTATTTTTATTTTAGTTAGCCTTGATGAGCTTGTGCTTTTTCAGTTTCTTTCATTAGTAGTTTTTGTTCAAGTTTTTCTGCTTTTTTAGCTTCTTTTGCTAATTTTTTAGCTTCGTATTTTTCTTGAATATTGTCTTTTATTTTTATTGCAAATTTGCAACCAATTACACCAGCAACAAGTGCTAGAGCATAAGATGAAAATCCACCAAGATTTGTTAATTTAATTTTTTTGAATAATTCTTTTGATAAAGTTCCATCTTTTACAAGTTGTTTTGCAATTCCTTGACCTCTTAAAGAAGCTATACCTTCTTCTAGAAGCATTGGCGTCATTGAAAGTCCAGTTATTAATGCTGCATTATCTTTAATTTTGTCTGCAGCGTATTGAACTTTTCCTTTAAGAGTTGTTGTATCTGCTTTTGGTGAATTTTTAGGTCTTTTGTTTAATAAAGCAATTAATAATGTTGCTGCAGGAATAGTTTTTGCTAATGGACGAGCTTTTTGAAGAGTTTTTAAAATAACTCCGCCATTATTATTTAGAGCATGACCCATTTCATGAAATACGCTTGTTTGTAAGTGTTTATCAGGAATTATTATTTTGTTTGCATTTGGCAAGTAACATGCGTTTTGTCCCATTTTAAACATTGTAGTTCCTGCTTTTGCAACAATGTCTGTAATATCGGATGCTTCAAGCCCAAGATTTTCAAGTGACTTCATTTTTTTTAGGAATTTTTTATTAGATAATAATTCTTTTTTGTATGCTTCAATTGCAGGCATATCCATTTCGTTGGTTTCGGCTAATTTTTTAAATGCTTGGGTTAATGTTTCGAAACTTTCTGTGGAATCACTCATATCGCCTTTTAGGAGTTTTTTATACATTTCTACAATAGTTTTAGAAATGTTTTTTATTCCTTTTGAAAGCTCTTCGTCTTCATGCATTTTAAATACTTCAACGCCTTTTGCTTTCAAGCCACTTTTTTCTAAGCCTTTTGTAATTCCTTTTGATAAAGCTAATGTATCTGTATCAGATAATTCTGATACTTTTCTCATACCGTCAACAATTTTCATACTTGCTAAAGAAATTGGGGCACTTACTAAACCTTGAGCATAATACCCTCTTAAAAAACCTTTGTTTTTGCTTTTCTTTTGATTTTGTTGTTGTGTAGCAATTGGAGTTGTTTTTGCTGATGTTGCTTTCATAGTATGCTTCCTTATTTTATTTATATTTACATGAAAGAAACTCAAGAAAATAATTGCTAGCAAAAAGCTTTAAAAATATAAATTGTTACAATGATTAATAATTTATTTAAGTGTAAAATATTGTATCAAAATACGATTAAATAAAAGCTTTTCTGATACAATAAAATTATTAGGATAGAGGTATTTATGTTAAAGTTATTATCAAGAAAAAACAAGTCAGAAGCTAATTTTAAACCCCAAGATTTAGATGTATTATTAGCAAAAATTGCTCAAATATATAGAATTGATGAAATAGAAAATGATAGAAAAAAATATCTTCAAAAAACAATGAGAAAATATGGCTATCTTCCATATCCTCAATTCAAAGTTTTGCAAGAGTTAACTCCTGCTGAGACTATTTATTGTTTAGTTGAAAAATTAGTTTATTCAAAAACTTTTGTAGTAAATAAATTTATTGAATATACAAATCCATCAGTTTTATATAGAAAAAATATTAAAAATGCTTCTTGGTTTAAAAAAGAAGGACATAACATAAAACTTTTATCTTTAAGTGCATTAGGAGATGGTAATTCTCAAGATATGCCAGGGCGTTTTATTGATTGGATTAAATGCTTAATAACATTGCCTGTTGGTAATGAAAAATTAAATATTTTGCCAACAACCTTGTATTTAATTCCTTTTGCAAAACGTGAATTTGATTGTGCATATTTGCCAAAATCATCTGAAGTATCTCCTAAATTACAAGATGATAATTTGATGAAATTTTTAGGTCTCGATGCTGATAAACAAGTAAAATTATTTATCCAATTGGCACAATTATGTAATCATCCTGTTATATATGATGTTTTACCTCAAACAGCCAGATTTTCTAAAACTGTTTTAGCAAGACCATATATTGCTCGCTGGATTGATGTAAACGAGTTAATTTCTCAAATAACAGGATATTTAAATGCTTTGTGTGCTCAAATTATGCAAAAAAGAACATACGAGGATAAAGATGTTATCAATACACAAAAACTTTATATCGAAAATTTAAAAGGAAATTATAAAAAATATAATCCAACAGAGCAAAAAATTGCTGATGAAATTGAAGAAGATATTAAAGAATACAAAATTTTAGTTTCATATAAAATGAGTTTTGTTCAAAAACAAGAAGAACTTGAAAGAAGAGCTCAAGAAATTATTGATAGAGTCGCAAGAAGACATGTTAAATCAGAAAGTGATATCAATAACCAAGATGAAATTACTGCCGAATTAATCAAAGAAGGTTTATGGACAATGCCTGGTGGTGCTTGGTGTAGTGCTGGGGTTCCTGTGTTTGACAAAATGAACAAAGGCAAACAATATCCATTATTTAAACATTACAATTATAAAGGAGAGGATGTTTCTCGTTTTGCTAATTTAGATTGCCAAACTCCATATTTCTTCTATCACTTTGAAACAAATAGATATAATGAAGATGTAATCGATTTTTATGTTGATTATATGGAAAAACTTCAAAAAGAATTTAATTTTGATGGTTTTAGAGTTGATCATATTGATCATATTGTTGATGAGGTTTCTCAAGACAAAAAAGGACAACCTTTAAGTTATAGAATTCCTGCTAAAGTTTTAGGAAAAGTAAATTCAACAATCAAGAAAAAAATCCCATATTTTGCAACATTGGCAGAATATATGCTTTGGGATGGATATTTCAAGGAATATCATAAAGATATGAAATTTGATTTGTTGTGGGGAGATGATATTGTTGCTCAAAGCATTAAAACTCCAGAGCAAATAATAAATGATAATATTCGTTTATCAACATACAACCAAAAACAAGCTAAAAGTAATCCTTTATCAATCTTAAAAGGATATAATAACCAAGATGGCGAGTTTAGAGATATTAACCAATATCCTGGTCAATTAGGAGCGCAAGGTGCATTATTCAAATGGTTTAAAATGAAATTTATTCCTGGCGGAAAATTTGCGCAACGCCCGACACTATTGGTTGATGGAGATGAAAGCTTTACAAAAATAGGAATTGAAAGAGTTATTTCAAAAGAAACTTCTATGGTTAGAAATTATGATTGGAACTTCTTTGAAAAATTTAATGCTCTTGATTATTTTGCACAAAATGACGAACTTTTAAACACTGGTCGTGCGGTATTGCATAATCAAGAAAATAATGGTTTTGTTTGTTGGGAAGTTGTTCCTGATAGTGCAGATAAATCTAAAAAAACAAAACAGCCTACATATTTAATTGTTGCAAATTATTTTTCTCCATCTGAGCTTAAAGATGTTCAAGATGAAAAAGGAAAAGTTGAAAAGAAAAACGTTCGAGGAACAATTACTCGAGATAACACAATAAAAATCAAACGAGGTAAAAAACTTGTTTCTTATTTTGATTTTGAATTGGATGAATTAAATAAATGTATGTTTGTTGAAAAACCATTGGAATCAGAAATTACAAAACAAATTACATTCAAAGAACTTCGTCCTGGAGAATTCAAAGTTTATAAAATGATTTAAAAAAGAGCCTTCGGGCTCTTTTATTCTATTTGATAATCTAATTGGCAATAGAAAAATCTACACAACAGAAATATTATTTCTTTATGAAAATTTTATTTTATGATGTTAAAGATTTTGAATTAAATTATTTATTGGAAAGAGTTTCAAATAAAATTGAGCCAACTTTTTTAAAAACAACTTTAATCGAGCAAACATATATTGATGAAAAACATTTGGATACAGAAGCAATAAGCTGTTTTGTTAATTCTCAATTAAATAAAAAAGTATTATCTAAATTTAAAAAATTAAAATATATTTTTTTAAGGTGTGTTGGATATTCTAATGTTGATTTAGAATATTGTAAGGAAAATGATATTAAAATATATAATGCCGCAAATTATGGAAATTCAACAGTTGCCGAGTTTACTTTTGCGCTTGTTCTTTCTATAAGTAAAAAAATAAATCAAGCGCAAAATTCAATTAAATTTGGTTTAATTGACGCAAATGAATTAATGGGAATAGAATTGTGTTCAAAAACCATTGGAGTGATTGGAGTTGGTGCTATTGGAAGAAAAGTTGTTAATATAGCACATGGCTTTAATATGAATGTTTTAGCTTATGATATAGAGCAAAAAGGTGCTTATAATTTTGTTTCTTTGGATGAATTATTAGCTAAATCTGATTTTATTTCAATTAATTGCCCGTTGAATTCTCAAACAAAAGGAATGATAAACAGAAACGCATTTTTAAAAATGAAAAAAGATGCAATTTTAATTAATGTTGCAAGGGGTGAAATAGTTGATACAATGGCATTATATTGGGCATTGGTGAATAAAAAAATATATGCTGCAGCGCTTGATGTAGTAGAATGCGAAGAAATTTTATGTCAAACTTATAAAAAATGTGCAAATAATGATGGGTTAAAATTAATGTGTTTAAAGAAATTTTTCTTTATACAAAAACTTTTACATTTACCAAATGTTATAATAACTCCTCATAATGCTTACAATACAAAAGAAGCGCAAATAAGAATTTTAAACACAACATTAGAAAATATAGATTCAATTTTTGATAATAAATATGGCACTAAAAATCTAGTTTTGATATAATAATTTTATTATGAAAACTATAAATAATTATATTGAACACACCATATTAAAGCCTGATGCAACAGTTTTAGATATCGAAAAATTAGCTCAAGATGCTATAAGATATAATTTTTTTGGCGTATGTGTTAATCCAAATTATATTTCTTTAACAAAAGAATTTTTAAAAGAGTCTATTGTTAAAGTGGTTACTGTTGTTAATTTTCCATTGGCAAATAATGAAATTAAAATGACACAATATCAAGCAGAATTATCTTTAAAGCTTGGCGCAGATGAAATTGATACAGTTTTAAATATTTCTGCATTAAAAAATAAAGATTACAAAAAAGTAGTAGATGATATTAAAAAAACAAAAGAAGTTTGTTCAAATAACAATTTAAAAGTTATTTTAGAGACTGATTTATTAACACTAGATGAAATTGAAATTGCTTCAAACTGCGCTGTTGAAGGTGGGGCTAATTTTGTTAAAACTTCAACAGGATTTGTTAAAAATGGAGTTGGCGCAACTGTTGAAGCAGTTGAAATTATGCATAAAACAGTTAAAGATTATGGTCTTGAAGTTAAAGCTTCTGGTGGTATTAAGGACTATCAAAAAGCAAGCGCTTTAATTAAGGCTGGTGCAACAAGGCTTGGAACTTCGTCAGGTGTAGATATAATTTTAGGAGAGGAATAATGCCAAAAGAAGAAAATAAAATCACAATTCGTTCAGACAGATCAACAGATTATACATTTATGTATAAAGGCGAAGAAGTAACATTAAAAGCGGGAAGTGTTGTTTCTGTTGCAGATGGTCTTAAAAATGTAGTATTTCCTACAGTTGCAATGAAAATAATGAACAATTTAATTGTTGTTAAGGAAGATGTTAAATAATGAATGAAGTTGATACAAATCAAATCATAATTACAGTTACGGGCAAAGATAAAGTTGGAATAGTTTCTGCTGTTTCAAATGCTTTGGCTTCAAATAAAGTTAATATTGAAGATATTAAACAAACAATCATGCAAGACAATTTTGTAATGATTATGCTTTGCAATATTGAAAAAATGGAAGTGTCTTTTAAAGAATTTAAAGATAATATTTTAAAATTATCACAAGAATTAGGAATGGAAATTTGGGTTCAAAAGAAAGACATTTTTGATAGAATGCATACGATATAGGTAAAAATGCTTAATTTTAATCAACAACAAATTATTGAAACAATAAAGATGATTAAAATCCATCATCTTGATATTAGAACAACAACTCTTTCTTTAAGTTTAAGAGATTGTTGTTCAACTGACACAAAAACAACAGCTAATAAAATTTACGATAAGATTTTAAAATACGCTTCAAATCTTGTTGCTTTTGCTGATGAAATAGAAAACGAATATTCTATTCCAATTGTAAATAAAAGAATTGCTCTAACTCCAATATCATTAGTTGCTGAAAGTTGTGAAAATGTTGATTATGTTTATATTGCACAAATGATAGATAAAGCTGCAAAAGAAGTTGGAGTGGATTTTGTTGGTGGCTTTTCCGCTTTAGTAGATAAAGGCTTTACGAAGGGCGATTTGAGATTTTTTGAACAAATACCTGAAGCCTTAGCTTCAACAAATAAACTTTGTTCATCTGTCAATTTAGGCACTTCGAAAGCTGGAGTTAATATGGATGCGGTTTTAAAGACTGCTGAAGTTATTAAAAAAACAGCCGAATTAACTAAAGACAACGATAGTATCGGTGCTGCAAAATTTGTTTGTTTTTGTAATGCGGTTACAGATAACCCATTTATGGCGGGCGCTTTTTGTGGAGTAAATGAAGCAGAATGCGCTTTAAATATTGGTGTCTCTGGTCCTGGTGTTGTATCTAGCGCAATTGAAGAACTAGATAAAACTGCCGATTTTGGCGAAGTTGCTAATTTAATTAAAAAAATGGCGTTTAAAATTACAACTGCTGGAGAATTAATTGGAAGAAAATTAGCAAAAAAATTAGATGTTCCTTTTGGTGTAATTGATTTATCTTTGGCACCAACTCCATTAAGGGGTGATAGTGTTGCGGAAATTTTTAAAGCTATGGGATTAGAACAAGCTGGTGCACATGGAACTACTATGGCACTTGCAATGCTTAATGATGCTGTTAAAAAAGGCGGAATTATGGCGTCAAGTTATGTTGGTGGTTTATCTGGCGCATTTATTCCAGTTTCAGAAGATGCTGGCATGATAGAGGCTGCTAATCTTGGTTCTTTAACTATTGATAAACTTGAAGCAATGACAAGTGTATGTTCTGTTGGGCTTGATATGATAGCAATTCCCGGAGATACTCCAAATTCAACAATTGCAGGAATAATCGCAGACGAAATGGCAATTGGTATGATAAACAAAAAAACAACTGCCGTTAGAATTATTCCTGTTATTGGAAAAACTATCGGTCAAAGCGCAGAATTTGGCGGTTTATTGGGTTCTGCTCCTATAATGAAAGTTAATCCTTATTCTTCTGAAGTTTTTGTAAATCGTGGTGGAAGAATTCCAGCGCCTTTGCATAGTTTAAATAATTAGACTGAAAGCTATAAAACTTAGATAGTAATTTGGTATAATTAAAAAATGGAAAATATTTTAATAAGTGTTGAAAATTTAGAAAAAATATATTCTCAAGAAAAGTCTTTTTTAATGCCAAAAAAAGAAGATAATCTTGTTTTGAAAAATATAAATTTAGAAATAAAAAAAGGTGAGATTGTTTCTTTAGTTGGGGAGTCTGGTTGTGGTAAAACAACATTAGCAAATTGTATTTTAAAATTAATCACTCCTGAAAAAGGAAAGATTTTATTTAATGGTCAAAATATATTGGATTTTAATAAAAAAGAAACCTTTGAATATAGAAAAAAAATTCAAATGATTTTCCAAAATCCATATTCAAGCTTAAATCCAAAAATGAAAATAAAAGATACCTTAATGGAACCTTTAATAATTCATAAAGAAAAAAATAAGCTTGAGAGAATTGATGAAATAATTAATCTTGTTGGAATTTCTGAAACCGATTTAAATAAATATCCGCATGAGTTTTCTGGCGGGCAAAGACAAAGAATAGCAATAGCAAGAGCCTTAATTTTAAAACCAGAATTTATTGTAGCAGATGAGCCGGTTAGTGCTTTAGATGTTAGTATTTGCGCTCAAATAATCAATCTTTTATTAGAATTAAGAGAAAAATTAAATCTAACTATTCTTTTTATTTCACATGATTTAAATTTGGTTAGGTATTTAAGCGATAAAATTGCCGTTATGAATAAAGGTGAAATTGTTGAACATGGTTTAGTTGAAGATATTTTTTCTAACCCAAAAGATGAATATACAAAATTTTTATTATCTTGTGTAAGAAGTGTAAAAATATAATATCTTTATTTGACACGAGTTTATAATAATTTTAAAATATAATTGGGATAGAATATGACTCAAATTTTGTCAAATGTAAAAGATGTTGATTATGAAAGAATGAAAGACTTTCTTTTGGAGTCTTTTTTTAGTCATATTTGCGAAGAAAAATTATTAAATCAAAATGAATTAAATAAAATTCATAAGTGCTCTATTGCGATAAAAGCTTTTGATTTAGTTTCAATTGCAATGTCATATTTAGCGATAAATAACTATCGTCAGGGCGCTAGATATTATCAAACAATTAGCTTATTAAATGATGCAAAATATCTTGCTAATTCATCAGAAAGCTTATTAGCTCAGAAAATAAATGTTTTTTCATCTGGTTTGATTGAATATTATGAAAAAAATATAGAAGTTGCCCTGAATTTAATAAAAGCAAGTTTATATATAAAAATAAACACTGAAAATAAATTCGATGATGCTATTTTAAAGTATAGACACAAAATTGAAAGCGAATTTAAACAAAAAATAATCACATCTTCTACTCCATCTTTTATCCCAAATGAAATAAAAGACGATGCCTTATTGGCATTATTGCAAGTTGGAAGAACGATTGCAGTTGAAACAAATATCGATTCTTTGCTAACTATAATCGCTCAACAAATTCAACAAGCTCTGTCTGCTGATAGATGCACGGTTTTTTTATTGGATGACGAGCATAATGAATTATGGAGTAAAGTCGCTCTTGGCCTTGAAATGCAGGAAATAAGATTTGCTGCTAACAAAGGATTGGCTGGTCATGTTGCAATGACAGGTGAAACTATTAATATAAAAAATGCCTATGAAAGCGAATATTTTAATAAAGATATAGATTTGCAAACAGGATACACAACAAGAAATATTCTTTGTATGCCAATAAGAAATCTATCCCATCAGATTGTTGGTGTGTTTCAAGTTTTAAATAAATTAGATGGAGATTTTACGCAAAAAGATGAAGACTTGTTGATTGCAATCGGCTCTTCTGCAGGTATTGCATTAGAAAACGCTAATTTATTCAATAAACAAAAAAAATTAATTGAAGAACAAAGAATGTTGTTTTCTTCTTTTATTGATACTTTATCTGCTTCTATAGATGCTCGTGATAAGATAACTTCTGGTCATTCTAAAAGAGTTACTCAATACGCAGAATTAATATGTGATAAATGTCATTTATCAGATAATGAAAAAGAAATTATTAAAAATGCATCTTTGTTGCATGATATTGGAAAAATAGGTATCAAAGATTCAGTTTTACAAAAAGAAGGAAAATTAACACCAGAAGAATACGAACATATTAAAGAGCACGTTCGTTTTACATATAATATTTTGGGTAAAGTCTTTATATCTAAAAATTTTAAAGATGTTGCAAAAATTGCTGCATCCCACCATGAAAGATATGATGGAACAGGTTATCATAAAGGTTTAAAAGGAGATGAAATTCCTTTGGGTGGAAGAATTTTGGCGATTTGTGATGTTTTTGATGCAATAACATCAAAAAGACACTATCGTGACAAAATGGAAATTAAAGATGCTTTGCAAATTATGATAGATGGTAAAAACAAACATTTTGACGAGAGCATTGTTAATGCTTTTATGAAAATTTCTTGTGGGGATATTTTAAAAGTGATTTCTGGTCTTGATATTTTTGATTCTGAAGAGGATGAAAATTTATTAAGACAGTTTAATTTGGATGAATTATATGCTATCCTGAATAATGAAAGTATTGCCAACAGTAAAACTAATTTTATAGAAATATTCAATAAATACTATCATTATGCACAAAAGAGTTGAAAGTAGAGGTTAATGAAAAAAATAAGTAAAAATATTTTTTTGTCCTTATTTTTTGCGTTTGTTTCAACAAATTTTGTTGCTGCAAATGAGGGGAGTTTGTTGTCCCCGGCACCTGTTTTTGAAGTTCAAAATCAACATAAGTCCAATAGTTCAAATTATTTTAATTTAGCAAACATTGTTGATAGTTTTTTAAATAATGAAACTCAAACAAGTGATGAAATCGTTGATGACAAATCGAAAATTAGAAAAGAATTTATCTCGATAACATCAAAATTCAATCAAGGTAATGCAAAAGTTGCTTATGATGAATATGAAAAATTAATTGAAAAAATAGACAATGATACTTCCTTATTGACATTATCTAGAATTTTATATGAAATTGGCTATTTTTCTTTAGCAAACAAAGCAGTTGAAAAAATTATTTATAAAAACCAGTTTTATGATAATATTTTAGATTTAGAAAAAAGTTATAAACCTAAAGATAATTTATCTAAAGATGATGAAATTTTTTATGCAAAAATATATAGCAGTATCTATTTTGATAACTCTGCAAGTGAAGCATTAAATGAATTAAGTCAAATTAATACAAAGAAAAATAAAAGCGATTATCTTCATTTTATGTTAGCTAGAGCAAATTATGAATTAAAACAATATCAATTAGCTTATAATTTGATTAATAAAGCAATCTCTTTTAATCAAGATAATGTAAATTATCAAATGTTTAAAATAGATACTTTGTTGGCTTTAAAAAAATATAAAGAAGCTTATTCGTTAATTGAAAAATTAGAAAAAACAAAATTAACTATTAATTTTGTTTCCGAGCTTGAATTAAAAAAACAAACAGCTTTGGCATCTTTGGTTAAAAATGATAAGGATAAAAAATATCATACAGCTAATAAAGTTTATTTAGAGGGAAATTTCGAAAAAGCAAAAAAAGATTGTCAAAATATTTTGAATTTTGATAAAGACAATCATAAAATCATTTCTTTATATGCAAAAAGCGAACTTGCATCTAAAAATATTGAAAGAGCAAATGTTTATTTTGTTAATGCATATAAAATTGAAAAAAATAATCTTGATACCATAATTGGTCTAGGCGATATTAGGTATCTTCATGGGGATTATAAAAATTCTGTAAAAATATATAAAAAAGCATATAAAAAAGACAAAAATAATTATGAAACAATTATAAAATTGGCTCTTGCGCATAGACAATATGCGAAATATCCAAAAGAATTAAGAAAACTTGAAAATATCATAGATAAAATGCCTAAAAACGAATATTTAGCATATTATAAGAGCGCAATTTCTGTTGCACAAAAAAATAACGTATTAAAAGAAGATTATTTAAAAAAAGCATTATCTATAAATCCAATGTATGAAAACGCACTGGGAGAGCTTGTTGAATTGCATTTGGAAAATAAAAATTACAAAACAGCAAAAGCTTTAATTTATAATGCCGCATTTACTTTGGAGAAAAATTACTATTACTATTATTTATGCGGATTGTATAGCCAAGCAATGGGAAAAAGAAAAGATGCAGTGCAATTTTATAAGACATCTTTGAATTTGAATCCGACATTTGAAATAGCAAATATAAAGCTTTTAAAATTAATACCCGATAGTTTTGACGAGGAAATATAATTTGGTAGTAGCAACTAAAAGTGCAACAGTCATCGGTTTAGATGTTTTTGAAATAGATGTTGAAATTGATACGGTTAATTCAATTCCGCAAGTTGCTATCATTGGCTTACCTGATACGGCTATATCTGAAGCAAAAGAAAGATTAAGATTAGCAATTAAAAATTCATCTTATTCGTTTCCTCAAACAAAAGTTGTTATCAATTTAGCGCCTGCTGACATTAAAAAAGAAGGTTCTTCTTATGATTTAGCAATGGCTGTTGGAATTTTATTAAAAGAAGGTGTTATAAAAGAATTTGCAAATAAAGAAATAGCTTTCATTGGAGAATTATCTTTAGATGGCTCCTTAAGAGCTGTTAATGGGGTTTTACCTATTGCTTGTGGCTTAAGTGAATTAGGTATTAAAAAAATAATTCTACCTAATGAAAATCTTGATGAAGCGAGTTTTATTGATAACATAGAAGTTTTAGGAGCAGATAATTTATCCCAAGTTGTTGAGTATTTAAATGGAAATTCTGAATTAAAGAAAAAGAAACAAAATATTATTGATTTCTTAGATGAAAATAAGAATTTTGCAGTAGATTTTTGCCATGTTAAAGGTCAAAATGTTGCCAAAAGAGCATTGGAAATAGCTGCTGCTGGAGCTCATAATGTATTAATGTCTGGAAGTCCTGGGTCTGGTAAAACCATGCTTTCAAAGGCATTTATGTCAATTTTGCCTCCTTTAAATAAAGAAGAAGCTATCGAATTAACTAAAATATATTCTATTTCTGGTTTATTGGATAGAAAAAACCCCTTAATAACCTCTCGCCCGTTTCGTTCACCTCATCATAGCGCAAGTTCTGTTGGGATTATTGGCGGTGGTTCAAATCCAAAGCCTGGAGAGATAACTTTAGCTCATAGAGGGGTTCTATTCTTGGATGAAATGGTTGAATTTCCAAGACAAACACTAGAAGTTTTAAGACAACCTATTGAAGATAATGTTGTTACTATTTCTCGTGCGCAAGTAAGTATTCAGTATCCTGCTAATTTTATTTTGCTAGGCGCAATGAATCCTTGTCCTTGTGGATTTTTAGGCGATTCTAAAAAAACTTGCACATGTTCTCAAGCTTCAATTAATCGATATAGAGCTCGCTTATCAGGACCATTATTAGATAGAATTGATATACAAATAAAGGTTCAAAGATTAAGTGAAGATGAGTTATTGTCATCAAATAATGAAGCTGAATCTTCATCAGAAATTAGAAAAAGAGTTATTAAAGCAAGAAAAATTCAAGAAGAAAGATATAAAAACGATGGCATTTTAACAAATGCTGAATTAACTCCAAAGTTAATAAGGAAATATTGTAAAATTGATGATTCCACAAAACAATTTTTGAAAAATGCAATCAATCAATTTAATTTATCAGCAAGAAGCTATGATAGATTATTAAAAATTTCAAGAACAATTGCTGATTTAGAAGATAAAAAAGAAATAGAATTATCTCATATTGCGCAAGCTCTACAATTAAGAAGCTTTACTTAGATGGCGATAAAATAACCATTTCGCAATTTTTGCAATCAAAACAAAGTGGGTATTGAACACCTTTTTCATCTTGTAAAAACAAAGCATCATTTTTATCGCATCCTAAAAATGCTCTTTTCAAGCAATGTTTTGTGCGCATAAGTTCTTTATTTTCTCTATTTTTAGTACTTTCAAAGCTGTTTTCTATGACTTCGCATCCGCATAATTCATAAAATTCTTTTGCTTTTTTATTATGTACATTTAAGCGATAATCACCTTGTCTTGTTGGGAATTGAGCTATATCGATAGGTTTTTGTTTTTTTGTTTTGTATTTGGATAATATTTTTTCGTTTAATGCTTCTAAAATTTCTCGTCTTATTTCATTTAATTTTGAAATTGGTATGAATGGTAAATCTTTTGTTTTAAATTCTATTTTTTCTACAAAATAAGGAGTGTCTTGAGTTTTAGATATAGATTTTAGAAAATTTTCTTTCATTTTTTCGTTATTTTGAGCCATCTCAAAATCTTTAAATGTATATTCGATTTTATTATTTTCAAAATCCTGTACAATGAGCTTATTTTTTTCAACAATAAATTCAATATCTAATTTCCTTACGGTTTTTGAATTTTCAAGAGTTTTGTTGAATTTTGTGTCTATATTTCTGTATATTTTTTCGCCTTTTTTGAGCTGTAATTTTTTATTTGGATATACTTTAATTCCGTCTTTTGTTTTTTCGATATTATTAACTAAACATCCATTCAGTTCATTGTTTAAAATAAAACATAAGCCATCTTGAGAATTTATTTCTTTTTTAGTTTTAATAACAAAGCATTTATCGTTACAAGAAATTACTTCTCCAATATATTCCCCAATTGATTTTGGGGTTATGAAATTATAAATGTTATCTTTTTTATTAAATAAATAATCTTCGCAAAAACCCCTGTTGAATGTTTTTTCTGGGTTTGGAGTAAAATCTTGTATTATTCTTCCTTTTGATTTTCTTGGGTAATTTTTTAATAGATTATGATAGTATAAAACTGTGTTTTTAACATAGTTCTCATCTTTTAACCTGCCTTCAATTTTAAAGCTTATTACTCCTGCTTTAATTAATTTATCTAAATGATTTGATAAATTATTATCTTTTAAAGATAAAAGATAACTATTTTTAGCTAAGTACTCTCCTTTTGAATTAATTAGCGAATATTTTTTTCTGCAAGCTTGTGCGCACTCGCCTCTATTTGCGCTTCTATTTCCAATAAAACAAGACATATAGCATTGTCCAGAATATGAAACACATAATGCTCCATGGATAAAATGTTCAAGCTCTATTGAGGTGTTTTTTCTTATTTTTTCTATTGTTTCAATTGGAAGTTCTCTAGCTAAAATTATTCTTTTTATTCCGATATCTTCAAAGAATTTTGCTTTTTCGATAGTTCTATTATCACATTGAGTACTCATATGAAGTACTATAGGAGGTAACTTGTTTTCAAGTGATAAATTTAAAATTCCAAAATCTTGGATGATTATTGCATCTGTTTGAATTTCATATAATTTTTGAATTAATTTTTCACATTCTTTTAATTCATTATCATCTAAAATTGTGTTAATTGTGACATAAACTTTGACATTAAATAAATGAGCATATTTTATGATTTTTTCTATGTCTTCAATTGAATTATATGCATTTTTTCTTGCGCCAAAATTATTGGCCCCAATATAAATTGCGTCTGCGCCACAGTTAATGGCTGAAATGGCGCAAGAATAGTTTTGTGCAGGTGATAAAAGTTCTAATTTTTGCATAAAATGATTATAGCAAAAATTATTATTCTTTGTATATTTATCCACTTTCAATATGATAGACAAAAAAAATGGCAAATAGTATATTGTTATTAGGAAAGTATACTTAACTCAAGATGGAAAATCAGAATTTAAATTTAGACGAAAATATTATGGAAGAAGATGCCGAGTTTGCTTTAGAAAACTCGGTTGCTGATGATTTTAAAAGAGGCTGTAAACTTTATAATTTCAGACGTCCAGATAAATTTTCAAAAGAACATTTAAAAGCCTTACAAGATATTCATAGGGATTTTGTAAGACATTTGGCAACGATTTTAACTGCATATTTGCGCATGGAAGTTGAGATAGATGTAATATCTGTTGATCAATTGACTTATGAAGAATATGTATGTTCTATGCCTTCACATGTTCAAAATATGATTTTTAAATTAAATCCATTATCAGGCGAAATATCAATGGGAATGAGTCCCGAGGTTTTGGCGGTTGTTCTAGATAGAATGCTTGGTGGTGCTGGAACAATTAATGACCATGGCAAAGAATTAACTCAAATTGAAGAGCTTTTAACAATCAAATTTGTTGAAAAAATTATAAAAATATTAGAAGAAGCTTGGGGTACAATTTTGCCTGTTAAATCAGAATTTGTTACTTTAGCAAATGGTTATCATTCAGTACCTATTACTACAAGTGGTGAAATTGTTACTTTGATTTCATTTGAAGTTAGATTGGGTCAAAAGAATTTTGGTTTAATGAATATTTGTTTCCCGTATCCTGTATTGGAAACAGTTTTGCCAAAATTAACTCCTCAATATATTTATCAACATGCAAATGTTGTTGCAAATGAAATAGGAAAAAATGAAACTTTAGAACGCATTAAATCTGCAGAAATTGAAATGCAAGTTATTTTAGGTATGGCGCAGATTGAAGTAAATGATGTTTTAGATTTAAAAATTGATGATGTTATAAAATTAGATCAAAAGCTTAACGAAGAATTAGTTGCTTGTATTAATAAAAAAGAAAAATTTTATGTTGCACCTGGAGTGTTACAAAATAAAATTTGCGTAAAAATAGTTGATCAATATCGTCCAAAGGAGTAGAATTTGGCAAACGAACCAAAAAATCTTGATATATCTAAATTAGAAAATGTTGAACGTCCAAAAAGAATTGAAAAATCAAAAACATACAATTTATTATTAGATGTTGAACTAGAATTATCTGCTATTTTGGGCGAAACAGATACTACATTGAAAAAAGTTTTAGATATTACAAAAGGTTCAATTATCGAATTGGACAATATTACAACAGAACCTATTAAATTATTAGCAAATGGTTGCGAAGTTGCAAGGGGCGAAGTTGTTATTATCGAAGATAATTTTGGTTTAAGATTAACGAGCATATCTGAAAATAAATTAAAAGAATAAAGGTAAAAATGAGCGGAAAAACGGCACAAATTAGCGTAGAAATATTATCTGAAATATTTAAAATGGCAAAAATGGCTGTTCCTGAAGAAATATCAGATGAAAATTTATTAGCAGCGCTATTTGAGATAAAAAATAAAGAAGTTTCTATTCCTCCGGCAGAAAGTTTTGACGAAGAGCAACCTTTTATACCATCATCAAATAATATTTTAGTAATTGATGATATTGGGGTTGTAACATATCAATTAAGAATTTTATTAAGAAATCTTGGCTATAGCGTTTCTATAGCAAAAGATATATTTAGCGGCTTAAATACTTTTGTTAAATCAAATTATGCTTTTGTTATCATGGATTTATTTGTTTCAACAGAACAAGAAGGTTTTACATTGTTAAATGAAACAAAGAAAATTATTACAAAAAATAATTTAGATACAAAAATCATTGTTATTACTGCATCAAATAAAGCTGAAAATAGAGTTAAATGCTTAAATGGCGGGGCAGATATTTTCCTTAAAAAAGATACAGGTTGGCAAGATAAATTAATTGAATTGATAGAAAATTTCCGTCCTGATACTTTAGAATAGTTTTATGTAAAGAAATCTATACAAAAATGAAAAATAATTATATCAAAAAAGGATATAATTATTTTTTAATACTATAATATGTAGTATGAGTGATAATAGAGTTACAGATAAGAAAATAGCAGTTTATCCTGGCAGTTTTGATCCAATAACAAATGGACATTTAGATGTTTTAGAAAGAGCAAGCAGAATGTTTGATTCTGTTGTTATTGCTGTTTTAAAAAATCCTGCTAAAAAGTCTTTTTTATCTGTTGAGGATAGAGTTTCTTTAATAAAAGAAGCCATCAAAAATATGAGTAATGTTTCAGTTGATAGTTTTGATGGACTTACTGTTGAATACGCTAAAAAAATAGGTGCAAAGTTTTTAATTAGAGGATTAAGAACAATATCTGATTTTGAATATGAAGTTCAACTTTGTCAAACAAATCAGGTTATTGCTCCTGAAATTGATACGGTATTTTTGCCTACAAGACCTGAGCACAACTATATTTCATCAAGTATAGTTAGGGAATTGGCAAATCATAAAACAGATACATCAAAATTTGTTCCAAAAAATGTTGTAGAGTATTTACAAAATAATCAAAAATAATAAAGTGTGGTAAAATATTAACAAGATAATAATGAAAGGCAATAGATAAAAATGGTGGAAACAGAAGCTAAATTATTCGATTTAATTGATGAATTAACAGCATTAACTGACGATGCTATTCCAATTTTTCCTGGTCGAATTGTTGTTAATCAAAGAGAATTAATCAGAATAGTTAATTCTTTTCCAAATGCTATTTCTGATGAAATCAATGATGCCAGAGTTATTTTGAAAAAGAAAGATGAAATTTTACAAGAAGCAAAACTTAGAGCAGAACGCATTATTCAAGATGCTGAAAATGAAAGATATAAGCTTCTTAATGAATCAAGTTTAAATAAAGCAATGGAAGAGCATGCCGAAAAATTCAGACAAACTGTTTTTGAAGAATGCCAACAAATTAAAATGGCTGCTTTTAACGAAGCTCAAGAACTTAGATTAAGTGCTAAAAATGATGCAATAAGAATGAAAGAAGAATCACAAGCATACGCTCAACAGCTTTTAAATAACTTGCAACAAGATTTAGATAACTTATATCAAGTTGTTTTGAATGGTCAACAAAGACTTCAAGAAATGAAAACAACTGATTATATGCAACATATGGGAAATGAATAAAGATATTTATTTCATTATTTCAGGATGATTTGAATTAGATAAGATTATTTCCTGATATTCATTTTTATTATAATCTATCCCCCAATTCTTTGGATTGAGGGATTTATATTTTGGTTTCTTTTTCTTTTTTGGTGACGGTTTTATATTTTTATTTTCTTCCATTACATAACCACTTCAAGATTCATAGAACTTTTTGTAACTCTTGTTAAAAGTCTTGTATTGCCAATTTTGACGATAAAATTAGCGCCTCTATCATCTTTTTCTGATAGTCTGAATTTTATGTCATAGTTTTCAAGTTTTGGTTGTTTGAAATTATATAATGGGAATACATCATCAAAAATATAGCCCATAAAATTAATATTGTTATTGTATGAAACGCACATAAAACCACGCTCTGGTGCTATTTCAACACTAGATAATACAATAGGTTCTGAAGCAACTTCTTCTTTTGGCTGTTGCTTAAGAGCAATTGGAGCTTGTTCTTGAATCGGTTCTTGTGGTTGATAGTTATCTTCAATAGCATTAACTGTAATTAAGCTATCTTCTTTAAGAATTTTTTGTATAATGTCATAGTCGTTTCTAGGTTTTTGTGCTTTTATAGATTGTTTATCTTTATATCTTTCAACTTTTGCCTTATCATAGTTATTTTTTAAATCAGGGTCATAACTTGATAATTCATATTTTTTCTTAGTAGCAGATGAAGCAGGATTGTAAAAGCCAGTTTGTTTGATGTTTTTATCGAAAATAAAATATTGACCTTTTTCTTCTTTTTTATTTTCATCTTTAGCGACAAGACCATCTTGCTTATCTAGTTTTTCCATTAAATCGGCTTTGCTTTTTAATTTTGTTTGATTTGGTTTTTTATTTAATACAAATAGCATTATAAAGAAACTTATTAAACCTGCGATAAACATCAAAATAGCATCTTTTAATGTTAAACCATATTCAGATAATTTATCTGATAACGATTCAGAAAATGCATTTGCTTTAGATTTAAATGATTTTTTTTCGCTGCTATTTGCAATTTCTTCAATTTCTTTTAAATCATCACTTTTTAAAAATTCTTCAAATTTATCTTCTTGAATCTTAGGTTCTTCTGTTGTTTTTTCGATATTTTCTTTTGGGGTATTTTGTTCTACTTCATTATTTTCTGAAGTTGGATAATTTTGAACGATTGAAGATAAATCAGGTTTGTTTGTGGCAACTTTTGCTGCTTTTTTAACTATTAATTTTTCGTTATATTTCTTCTCTAATCTTTTTTCTTGCGAAACCAAATTTTTTTTTTGAACTTGTTTTTCTTCTTTTATTTGTTGTTTAGTTTCTTTTGTTTCAAGCGCAACTTTATCTTCTGTTGTTGCGGTCTTTGCGTCAGCTATACTTTTTATATTTACATTAAAGTTAATCGGCTTTGTAGTGTTGATGTTTATTTTAGTATAGCCATTATTTAATTTATCCATGCCTGCATATTGATAAGAATCTGTTGAAATTGTTCTTATGTCGTTTGAATTTGCAAGAGTTTTTGTAGAAATATCTTTTGTTTCAGGAAGTAAAATATAATAATTTAAATCACTTTTTTTGATTACTTTAATTGGCTCCCTGAATTTGTTTTGTGTGTGAAGATTGACACTATAAGCGTTATCGCTTGTTTTTATTAGTTCAATTTTTGAGAGAGAATTTTTATATTCAGAATCAAGCCCTAAGGCGATATTCGATAAAAGTAGTAATGTTAAAACACTATTTAATTTTTTATTAAAAACTCTGCTCACTTTACTATCCTTATTGTATAAAATTGTTCTTTTTTATTATAATCATATTATAGTATAAATATTTTTTATTGTAAAAACATTGGAATAAATAGTGAAAAAAGTTAATAAAACTGAAAAAGAAAATAATTTTAAATCAGGTTTTACAACATTAGTTGCAAGACCAAACGTTGGTAAATCAACTCTTTTGAATAAAATATTGGGGCAAAAAATTGCCATTGCAACTCCATTAAGACAAACAACTAGAAAAAATTTAAAAGGAATTTATACAGATTCTGAAGCTCAAGTAGTTATAGTTGATACTCCTGGAGTTCATAAACCAATTAATGAATTAGGAAAATATTTGTCTGCTCAATCAAAAGATGCTCTTTTAGATTCTGATTTAATTTTATTTATGGTTGATGCAACAGAGCCTTGTGGCTTGGGTGATAAATGGATTTATGAAAATTATTTAAAAGATATTGATACTCCAATTTTGCTTGTTTTAAATAAAGTTGATTTAATAAAAAATCTTGAACAAAGAGAATTGAATTTATTTTCTTATAAAAAAATGTTTGAAAAAAATGTTGATTCTATTAAAATTAGCGCAAAAACTGGAAGAAATGTTGATGATTTAATTAAAAAAATTAAAGAATATATGCCTTTTGGTGAAATGATTTATGATGAAGATTTAGTAACAGATATAAATCTTCGAGAAATAGCTTGTGAAATTATTAGAGAAAAAATAATTTTAAATACAAAAGATGAAGTTCCGCATAGTGTTGCTGTTGTTATTGATAGCTATAAAGAGGAAGAGAACATAGATAAAATCAGCGCAAAAATAATTGTTAATAACGAGAGTCAAAAAGGAATTATTATTGGAAAACAAGGCGCTATGTTGAAAAAAATTGGGACAAGTGCACGATTAGAGTTAGAAAAAATTACAGAGAAAAAAGTTTTTCTTGAATTGTTTGTAAAAGTTCAAAAAAATTGGTTAAAAGATAAAAATGCTATTAAAGAGCTCGGTTTTAATTAAAGTTCAACAAGCTGTGCTTCTTTGACATCAAAAAAAGTTTTAGCACTTAGGATAAATTCATTTGGATTTTTTGAAACAAAAAATTGAATTGTTCCTTTTGTGTTGCTTGTGTTTTTAGGTAAGCTATTTTTTACAATTTGTGCTAAGCATAATGCAGGATTAAAGTATTCTACATTTAAAATATTTTTGAATATTTCTTCTAAATATGGATAATGAGTGCATCCAAGAACAATTCTTTTGGCATTATTATTTTTTGCGATATCCAATTTGGATTTAATTAATTCAATTGATTGTTTATCGTTATATAATCTATTTTCAACAATTTCGACAAAACCAGTGCAATCAATTCCTAAGACATTTATTTTTGAATTAATTTTATGTATTTCTTCGTTGTATTTTTTTGAATTAATTGTTGCTTTTGTAGCAAGAATTGCAATTGTTTCGTTATCTTTTAAATTTTCAATAGATGTTTTTGCAACACTTTGTATTAAGGGAAAAATTTTTATTTTATCTTTAAAATAATTTTTTAATTCGTCATATGCAACTGCGGATGTTGTATTGCAAGCAAAAACTGCATGCTTTACATTTTTTGAAATAAAAAATTCAAGGATTTTTTTGGTGTAATTAAAAATTTCCTGTGGAGTTTTAGTTCCATATGGAACATTTTTTGTATCTCCGAAAAATAAATAATTTTTTTCAGGCATTAATTTAACAAGTTGAGATAATACGCTTAACCCCCCAACTCCACTATCCAAGACTCCTATATAATTTTCATTATTTGTCATTATTTTTTTAAATACTCCAAAATACCTTTGGCAATTGCTGTTGCAATTTCTTCTTGTCTGTCTTCTTTTATTAACTTAGCTCTTTCTTCAAGATTTGAAATGAAACCTATTTCAATTAAAACACTTGGAGCTTCTGTATGATTTATAACATAAAAACGAGATTTAATCACACCTCTATCGATTGTTTCCCATTTTCTTAGATTTTTATTGCTTGCAAAATTTTCATGAATTACTTGGGCTAATCGATAGCTGTCATCTTTAAAATAATGCGTTTCAAGACCGTAAGAATCTTCTTTTACGGTTGAATTTGTATGAATACTTACATATATGTCAGGGCTCAATTCGTTAGAGTAGTTTACTCTTTCTTCCAGACTTAAAGTAGTATCTTTTTTTCTTGTCATATAAACATGGACATCTTTTTTCTCAAGTTTTTCTTTGACAAGTTTTGCAACTTCAATATTGATTGTTTTTTCATAATATCCGCCACCAATGGCGCCACTATCAATACCTCCATGCCCAGGGTCTATTACGACTTTTTTCATAGAGCTTATTTTTGCGTCTTCTTTTTTTCTTTTTGGTTTTTCGATTTTTTCGTTTTTATTATCTTCGCTTTTTGGAATATATATTACATTTATATTTTCAGATATTTTTTCTTTTGGTTTTTCTTCTTTTTTATCTGCAACTTTTATTTCTTCTGGCGGAGTTTGTGGAGTTATTTCGATAACATTTTCATTTTGTTGTTCTTGAGGTTTTTCTTTAAAGCACAATTTAATTGATTTTGCATTGGATTCAACATTTGCATATGAAAAATTTATTGTATCCATAGGGATGATAAATCTTGTTTTATCGCTTGAAATTTTTAATGCTTGAATTTTTAAATCTGTTGTTGCAAGCATTTGATTAAATAAAAGTTCATTATAATCGCCCAAATTATTAACATCTAGATAGAAATTGTTATTTAATTCAAACACATCATAAGTAACTGATTTACTAAAGTTAACCTCGAAAACTCGATAATTAGTTGAAGTTTTTACAGATTTATATGAATTAACATTTGCAGTATCTGATGAAAAAATGGTGTTAATTATATAGCCTCTATGTGATATAAATAAACTTTGTCCATCTGGCGAAATAACAAAACGATAATCTCTCAGAGTATCTCCTTGAAGAGTCAGTCTGATTTTTCTTGCGTTTAGTTTATTTATTGTTAATAATGCTTGAATATCTTTTTGTGAACTTGGAATTTGATACGTTTTGTTTTCAAGTTTAGAATTCATTGATGCATTATCTAAAACAATTGTTGCTTTTGTATTTTCTGGATTATAGCTAGCTCTTTGAAGAGAAATTGAACCTAGTCCTCTTAAAATTAAACCATCTGAATTTTGGCTAATTTGGCTTAAATAGTATTTTGTTTGAAATTTAGGTATTAAATTGATTACTTCTTCATTTGTATTATAACTTAGGGTTGATGATGTATTTTGAAGATAATTTGTTTTATCCATGTCTCCTGATGGAGTGTAGAATTTATATTGAATTGAATTGTCAATTATTTGATTTTTATATTTAACAATAATATCGCTTCCGTTTGTGTAGGTTTTAAAATTTACTAGAGTGTTTTCATCTGTTGTATTGAAAACAACTCTTACGATATTAGGATTAACAGAAAATTGTGACATTTGAATTGTCTGAATGCTGGATGAATTTTGCAATTTATAAATTCTTGATGGATTAATCAAAATTGCATTTGGAATATCGACAACGTATCTTGATGGCGAAGTCATTTTAAATGCTGTTGTTTTTGTAATTAAATTGATGGTGTTTTCATTTTGAGTCGGAATTGGCACATATGAATTTTGTTGAATGGAATTATTAATATTTCCAATTCCCCTTATTAAAACCATTCTGTCTGAACTATCAATTACAAGGTCTTTTATCTTGTAAGTTTCAGCACAAAATGCGTTTTGAACAAAAAACGTCAGACAAAAAATTATAGCCAGTGTTATTCTTAATAAAAACAATTGTTTTCCTCTATCATAATTGTAGCATTAACTTGATATTATTAACTAAACTATTTTATTGAATTTTTAGGGTAATTAATATAGTATTTATTTATGGATTCAAAGAAGAGTTTATGCGCATATCTTTTTTTGTTACCTGCGGGGATAGTTTTAACTATATTCTTTTTTATTCCGTTTTTTCAAACCATACATTTAAGCTTCTTTGATTATTCGCATGATGTCTATGTGCCTGAATTTGTTGGTTTTTCAAATTATATTGCTCTTGTAAAATCTCCATTATTTATAAAAACTATTTTGAATACATTTTATTTTTTAATTTTGTGTGTGCCGTTTTTGGTTATTTTTCCGTTATTTTTAGCAATTTTAATTAATCAAAATATAAAATTTAAAAACACATATAAAATTCTTATTTATTTGCCTGTTGTTATTTCAATTGTTGTTGTGGCAATAGCTTTTAAATGGTTATATGCGCCAAATGGTTTGTTGAATTTCTTTTTAGAAAAGTTAAATATATCTCAAATCGGTTGGCTTTCTGATCCAAAAGTTTCAATGATTTCTGTTGCTTTGGTAACCATATTTAAAGGTGTTGGATACTATATGATGATATATCTATCAGCTTTAATGGGCGTACCAAAAGAATTATATGAAGCAGCAGAAGTTGATGGTGCTGTTGGATTTAAAAAGCATATGCTCGTAACTATTCCGCATATTATGCCAATGATTGCTTTGGTTAGTACAATAAGTTCGATTTCAGCATTGAAAGTTTTTGTTGAAATTTATGTTATGACAAGAGGGGGTCCTTTGGATTCAACAAAAACTATAGTTTACTATATTTATGAAAAAGCTTTTGAAAATCTTGATATGGGAATAGCATCTGCAGGTGCTGTAATATTATTGTTTATTGTAATGGGATTTTCAATTTTGAATATTTTTGTTTTTGAAAGGGATAAATATAAAGTATGAAATTAAAACCTAAAAATATTTTAATTCATTCAATTTTAATTTTGATTTGTATTTTATCTTTAATACCTTTCTTGTGGCTTTTATCAACTGCCTTAAAAGGACAAAATGAAAATATCTTTGCTTATCCTCCCGTATTTATTCCGCAAGATTTTACTTTGGATAATTTTAAAGAGGTTTTAAGATTAGTTCCTATTGTAAAATATGTTATAAATAGTTTCATTGTTGCATCCATTACAGTCGTTTTAAATGTTATTTTATCGGCATTAGCTGCATATCCATTAGCAAGGATGGATTTCAAAGGAAAAAAAGTTGCATTTTTTGCAATTCTAGCAACAATTATGGTTCCATTTCAAACAATCATGCTTCCTGTTTATATAATTACTTTAAAATTAAACATGGTTGATTCTTATTCAACTTTAATGGGATATGTTGGTTTGATTATGCCATTTGCCGTTAATGCATTTGGAATATTTTTGATGCGACAAGCATTTTTAGCTATTCCTAAAGAAATGGAAGAAAGCGCAGTTATTGATGGATGTAATTCTGTGCAAATTTTCTTTAAGATACTTTTGCCTATGGTAAAACCAACAATAGCCTTGCTTGCAATATTTACATTTATTGGCTCTTGGGGTGAATTTTTATGGCCAAGCATTGTTTTAACAAATGAAAAATTATTTACTTTGCCAGTAGGTATAAACAATTTATCGAGCGCTTTTAGTGCAAATTACAGACTTGTTGCAGCAGGTTCGATTGTTTCTATAATACCAATAGTTGTATTTTTCTTAGCATTACAAAAATATTTTATTGCAGGTTCAAATGACGGAGCTGTAAAAGGTTAATCAACTATTGCGCCTTTTGGAACAACTGTTATGCCGCCACTTGAAACATAGAAGCCTCTTTTTAAATCTTCTTCTTTGTTAAAGCCAATTTCTGTGTATGGCGGAATAGTAACATTTTTATCGATAATTGCACGATTAATTTGAGAGTGTCTACCTATAGATACATTTTCCATTAAAATTGAATCACAAACACTTGAATAGCTGTTAATTCTAACTTTTGGTGATAAAACGCAGCCTGAAATCATACCGCCTGAGATGATACAACCTTCTGAAACTAATGAGTTCTTAGCTAAGCCCACACGTTCATCTTCATCCCAAATGAATTTTGCAGGAGGGTAGTTGTAATTATATGTTCTTAATGGCCAATCTGGTGAATATAGGTTTAATTCTGGAGCATAAGCTAATAAATCCATATTTGCTTGCCAATATGAATCAACATTTCCAACATCTTTCCAATAGCCACGTTCTGTATCCGTCATTCCTGCAAAATGATTTGTAGAGAAATTATAGATATAAACTTTTGAGCCATTATTTAACATATTTGGAATAATATTTTTTCCAAAATCATGTGATGAATTTTCATCTTGTGCGTCTTCTTTTAATTCTTTTACAAGTTTATCTGGTTCAAATATATAATTTCCCATTGAAACAAGACATTTTGTTGGATCGCCTGGGATATGTTTTGGAGTATGTTGTGGTTTTTCAATAAAGCCTGTTAATCTCCAATCATTATCAACTTCAATAACACCATATTCACTAGCTAATTCAATTGGAATTGCAATAGCAGAAATTGTTAAATCTGCTTGTTTTTCGATATGATAATTAAGCATTTGACGAATATCCATTTTATAAATATGATCTCCGCCAAAAACGCAAATATGTGAAAAACTTTCATCTGTTATTTGATTTATGTTTTGATATATGGCATCAGCAGTACCTTTATACCAGTTTCCATCAGTTCTCATTTGAGCAGGAACTAAATCAACGTATTGGTCAATTGAAGAACATAAATTCCAGCCTCTTGAAATATGTTTATTTAAAGAATCTGATTTATATTGAGTCAGAACTTTAATTTTGTGAAAACCAGAATTAACAAAGTTATTTAAAACGAAATCTATAATTCTATATCTTCCGCCAAATGGCACTGCGGGTTTTGCTCTATCTCTTGTTAAAGGGAATAGCCTTTTTCCTTGCCCGCCTGCAAGAACCATTGCTAAAACTTTGTTATGATACATATCTCACCTATTTTCTATTCTTTTATTTTACTTTTTTTGATAACCAAAAACAATAATTCAAATATATGTATTTTCTTATGCTTATTGATTAGTTAAGTATTGTAAAAAAGCTTATCGATATGAGCTAAAAAAATTTATCAAGAGTTTTGTATAAAAAAACTTTGAGGATAATAATGAGAATTAATGCTATCACCGGTTCGATTACAAATCAAAAAATAAATTATAAATATCAAAATCCAATTTCATTTACATCAGATAAAAATTCATCTTTTTTTGAAAAAGCAGTTGCTCTAAAGCCTAAATTTATACTTCCAAAACATCAAAAAAGATATATGGATATTCAAAGAGATATAACGCCTCGCACGAAAGAACAAATCAAAATGGCAGAGGATTTTGCAAGAAAATATCCTATCTATAAAAATGAAAAATCAAAATCAGGAATTATTACAGCACAGCATTTTTATCTTGCATTTTTAACTCAGCTTTATGAATTTTCAAAAGGAGTTCAAGATGGTTCTGTATCTTATGAAACAGAAGTTAGATATGTTTCTCCTTCGACAATGAGTTTAGGAATTTCACCAGATATGTGGAAAAAACCGCATGTTGAAAAACCTCAAAAAGTTTTAAAAGAGGAAATAGATTCCGTAACTAAGCAATTAGAAGAAAAATCTAAAAAAGGCGGATTTGTTTCATCGCTAGAAGCAGATGAGGATTTTGTGCAAGATATAATTACTGTTTTAAATGAAGATGTTGATTCAGAACAAGTAAAATCTGGCAAATCAAATCTTACAGATGCAACAGTTTTTAGAGCAATGGTCTTGTCAAGCAATAGGGAAAACGTTAAGCAGGTTGTAAGTTTTTATCATAGATTAGCAATGGCCATGACTCAAATAAGCGGTAAAAATGAACAAGTAAATTTACCATTTTATGATGATGTTGCAAGAAAAGTGTATAAAAATCTTGATAGAAATTATAATGTTGTCGTTACTCATGAAACAACTGATAAAGAATCCCCAAGTCATTTAATAAATAGTCTAGTGAGTGTTTTTGAACAAGAAGATTTTTCTGGTTTTAAAAATATCAGACCCGAAAACACCAAATTAAAGATTTTTAACGATAAAATTGATTTCGTTAATATGAAAGAAGAAATCAATGAATTAGAAAAAGATAAAGACACCAATTACATCATAGTCGTATCAGATTTACATGAGATGTTTAAAAGATCAGTTCTTAAATATTCAGAAGCTGGACATCCGATGTATGATATAGAATTAATGAATAATGTGTTTGCAAGCAAAGCGCAAAACGTAAAAATGGTTCTTCTGGTTGGAAAAGATAATTATTATAAACTTACATCTGCGGCGCTTGTTGCAGAAGTTTTACAAGATTTTCAAAATATTCAAATTCCACTGATGGATTCAAAAACTACAAAGCAACAATTATTCCATTCAAAAACCTATGTGGAAGAACAAATTGGAATGAAAATAGATGACGAAGCTATAAATTCTGCTGTTGAACTTTTTGCTTCAGATAAAGATTCAAAATATGATAAAACAATCAGATATTTAAAGAAAGTTGCTTCTTATTTTATCGAAGAAGAAAAACTAACAAAAGCGCATATTGAAGCTTATTGGGAAAGTTTACAAAAGCAAGATACAAATGTCTCAAATGGACCATATGATATTATTTTTGATACCAAAATGACTCTTGATGATATTATTGGCTCTCCAATGACTAAAAAACAAGCAGAACTTGTTGTATATGAAATAAAAAATAATCCTCAAACAAAAGGTTATATTTTATACAATGCACAAGGTTATGGTGGAGGTAGAACAAATTGTGCAAAAGTAATAGCAGGTGAAGCTAAAATTCCTATGGTGTGTATAAATGCTGCTGATTTTGCCATAAGAGATTTAGATACCGTTGGTACAAATCCAATGGAAGCAATAGATGTAAAAATTAAAAAATTGGTTGATACAATTAAAACGCAAGCCAAAGCAAATTCTAATAAAACGGCAATGCTTTATATTCAAAATTTTGATAATTTTGCATCAAATCCTTTGTATGGAATTTCATCAATTTATGAGCAACAAGCATTTTCAAAATTAGTTAAAGAAATGAAAAAATCAAGAGAAGATAATTCATATAATATTATCGTTATGGGTTCTTCTGATATGCCTGAAACAATTAATGAAAATGTTTTAAGACCAGGTTTATTTATGGATGATTTAATAATTTATCCTCCTGCAGGTGTTAATAATGTTATGGAGATTGCTAAAAAGCATATTGCAAAAAAAGGCTATAAATTATCTGGGCAAACCGAAGATGAAAATAATAAAATTTTAAAACATTTTGCAAATGTTATTATGGGTTCTGGGTATGTTGATATTGTGGATTTATTAGACAGAGCTAACTTATTAGCAAAAAAAGCAAATAAAAATGCTATTTCAATTGCAGAAATTAATGAAGCATATTTGATTAAAACTGCAGGCATGCCAGCAGAGTATGAAATGTCTGAAAGAGAAAAAGGATTAACAATTCGTCATGAAGGCGGACATGCTCTCAACTTGCAATTTATGTACAATTTATTTAAAGAAGAAGGCGATTCAATAAGAATTCCTGATTCTATTGCAAACATTGCGCTTGACCCAAGAGGGGATTATTTGGGTTGTGTTTATCATAATACATCTGAAGAAAACACTACAACAATGAATCTTGAAACAGTATTTTCAAATATAGTTTGTAGTTTTGGTGGAAATTCGGCAGAAGAGCTTTTCTATGGAATGGAAGGTTCGTATGGAATTTCTCAGGACTTAGAAAATGCTAATTATATGGCAAAAATTGCTGTTTTGCGTATGGGTTTAGGAACAAGAATGGATTATTTTATACCTGATTTTGATGAAAATGGTAATCCTATCTTAACTGCTGCAGACGAAGAAAATTATGAAAATGATGTAAAATCGTTTATATACAATGCCAAATATTTATCAGATGAAATCGTTGATTGTTATAGTGAATTTTTGAATGAATTTGCTAAAAAATATATTAATGATTTTGGTACTGGAAATTGTATTATAACAGGTTCTGATTTTGCAAAAATGCTTGCTGACTGGGAAGAAAGGCAATCTCAAGAAACAAAAGACAATATTGCTAAATTAAAACAAACCGCAAAAGCAATTATTGCTGCTCAAAAAGAGGGCGAAAAATATAATTGCGAACAAGATAATGAAACTAAAGTATAAAGCTTTTCATTGTATTGATTTTGTACTACAATCAAAGAGGGTAAAGGAGTAATATGACATCAACAATAGCTTTGATTGGAAAATCTGGAAGTGGCAAAACAACAATAGCAAAAGCTTTTTTGAATTTAATAAAAAAGAATTTTCCAAATTCTTCAATTCTTTTAGTGGATAATGATTTAAGTTTAGAATTGTCTGAAAGTTTTGGCATTAAAACAAGAAATACAATATACGGAATAAAATCAGGAAAACATGAATATAAAACAGGAATTCCTGAGGGAATGTCTAAACAAGAATTTATTGAATGGGCATTGGAGGATATTATTGTTGAAATAGATGATAATGTAGATATGATTGCATCTTGGTTTGTAACTCCAAAAGATTGTAAATGTATTTCAACAAATTTAATGAGGGAATCGTTATCAAAATTAATAGATAGATATGATTTTGTTATTTTTGATTGTGAATTTGATTTAAAATATCTAAATTTATTGGTGGATTATCCAATAAATGAGGCTATTATTGTTTCTCCTTGTAATGAATCTGAGATAGTTTTATCTTCAAAAATTGCAGATTTTTCTAAAAAATATGCAACCGAAGGGCAATTAAGAATACTTTTAAATAAAGTTAAAAAAGAAAAAATGAGTTCCGTAATGGATTTATTAAATACTTTGGAATTAGATTTATTGGGTATGATAGATGAATATGATGAAATAGATTATGACGTAATCGCTAATAAATTAGAAGCATTATATCCAAGAATGAATTTGCCACAGATAGAAATGAATTGATGGAGTTAATTGATGGCTAAAATTATAGATGGAAAAAAAATAGCAAGAGATATTTTATTAGATTTGAAAAGCAAGGTTGATAAGTGTGATAAAAAACCTGGACTTGCTGTAATTTTAGCCAGCGATGATGATTCAAGCAAGTTGTATGTTGAATCAAAAGAAAAAAAATCTTTAGCTTTGGGATATAAATCTTGCATATACAGATTTGATAAAAGTATCACGCAAGGAAAATTAATTCAATTAATCCACGAACTAAATGCAGATAAAGGAACAAATGCAATTTTAGTACAGTTGCCACTATACAAGCATCTTGATGCGCAACAAATTTTAGAATTAATTGATCCAAGAAAAGATGTTGATGGTTTTCATCCTATCAACGTTGGGAAAGTTAGTTGCGGATTAAAGCCATATGCGTATTGTTGCACTCCTAAAGGGATTGTAAAATTGCTAAAAGCATACAATATTTCCCTGGCTGGTAAAAATGTTGTTGTAATTGGAAGATCTAATATTGTAGGTAAACCTGTTGCAATGCTTTTATCAAATGAAAATGCAACTGTAACATTAGCACATTCTAAGACTAAAAATCTAAAATCTATAACAAAAGAAATGGATATAATAATTAGTGCCACTGGACAATCAAAACTAATCAAAGCAGATATGGTTAAAAAAGGTGCTGTTGTAATTGATGTCGGTATTACAAGGCATTATAATGGAACATTGTCTGGTGATGTTGATTTTGAAAAAGTTAAGGAAGTTGCAGGATATATTACTCCGGTACCTGGTGGAGTTGGTCCTATGACAATCGCCTCTTTAATGGAAAATACTTATGAATTATTTTTGGAGCAAAATAAATAGTGCAAAATTTTCGAGGAACATTTGTTAATAAAAATCGAGATGCGTGGGTTGAAATAAATCTTGCGAATTTAGAGAATAATGTTTTAGAAATAAAAAAATATTTAAATGAAAATTGTATAGGCGAGAATAATCCCCCGAAATTATTTGCCGTTGTAAAAGCTGATGGATACGGACATGGTTCTTTAATGTGTGCTCCAACATTATCTGCTTGCGGAGTTGATTGTTTTGGGGTTGCAAGTATTGACGAAGGGATTGAATTAAGGGAACATAAAATCACATCTCCGATTTTGGTTCTTGGTGCAAGTCCTCTTTGGGCATTTGAGAATGCAATAAAATATGATATAGCTATTTCTATTTTTGATTATGAACATTTAGAGATGATAGAACAGCTATATAGAAGATTAAACAAAAAAATAAAAGCACATATTAAAATTGATACTGGCATGAATAGAATTGGTATAAATTCTGGTTGCGCAAGTGCTTTTATTAAAAAAGTATTAGAAATGGAATGCATTGATTTAAAAGGCATTTTCACGCATTTTGCAGATGTTGAAAATAAAGAAATATTTAATAGACAAATAAATGAATTTAAAAATGTTGTTGATGAGTTTAGAGATGAATTCAAAAAAAGAGATGTTAAAATTCATTGTCTAAATTCTGCTGGAATATTCATCCATAGCGATTTTTCATATGATATGGTTCGTATGGGGATAATTATGTGGGGTTTAACTCCATTTGAAAACAACAATTCAATAATGGAAAAAATGCTTCCTGTTATGGGATTAAAAGCAAGAATTACGAATATCCATACTTTAAAAAAAGGTGATGGAATTAGCTATGGACATACATTTGTTGCGCAAAAAGATTTGAAGGTTGCTACTATTCCAATTGGATATGCTGATGGAGTTGATAGAAAATTATCGGGTAAAATAAGTGCATATTTAAACGGAAAGGAAATAAGACAAATCGGCAGAATTACAATGGATCAAATTATGTTTGATGTAAGTGATGTTGAATGTTCCAAGGGTGATATTATTATTCTTTTGGGTGAAGAAAATAAAATAGATACAATTGATACTTGGGCAAAAAAATTAGATACAATAAATTATGAATTAACTTGCAGGCTAAAAATGCGATTATCAAGAATTTATGTTAGATAAAGGGGTTGAAATGTTGGTTACGGAAGATAAAAAAACAAGTTTGTATGATGAGCATTTAAAATTGAATGCAAAAATTGTTCCTTTTGGCGGTTGGGCTATGCCTGTGCAATATGAAGGTATAATCAAAGAACATAATGCAACGAGGGAATCTGCTGGGCTTTTTGATGTTTCTCATATGGGCGAAGTTTTTATAAAAGGTTCTCAAAGTGTTGAATATTTAGAATCTATTGTTCCACAAAATTTAAAAACCCTTGAAAAAGGTAAAGCAATATATTGTCAATTGCCAAATAAAAATGGCGGCTTGATTGATGATTTAATTATATATAATGTAAAAGGTATAATTGATGATATTGATTATTTAATTGTTATTAATGCATCAAGAATTGATGTTGATGTGCCATTTATGCAAGAAATGGCAAAAGGTTTTGATGTTGAAGTTATAAATAAGAGTGATGATTTTTCAATGCTTGCACTTCAAGGTCCTAATGCGAAATATATAATCGAAAAAATGGGTATTGAATTAGATAATCAACCTAAATTTTTCACTATTATTTCAACAAAATTAGAAAATTATCCTGTTTATTTAACAAGAACAGGCTATACTGGCGAAGATGGTTTTGAAATAATTTTTGAGCATAAATATGCTTCTTTAATATGGAATAAAATTCTATCATTTAAAGCTGATTTTGGGGTTGTTCCTGTTGGTTTGGGTGCTAGAGATACATTAAGATTGGAAGCAGGTTTGCCTTTATATGGACATGAATTAAACGAGAACACTACCCCAATAGAATCTTCTTTGGGCTTTTTCGTACCAAAAGAAAAAGAAGCTGATTATAACGGCAAAAAGATGATAATAGGACAAAAATTAAAAAATATTCCTTTAAGAAAAAAACTTTTTGCTTTTATTATGGAAGATAGGCAAATTGCAAGAGCGGATTATGAAGTTTATATTGATGGAATTAAATGCGGTTATGTAACCTCTGGAGCGCCAAGTCCAACTTTGGGAAAAAATATTGGTTTTTGTATGATTGAATTTGATAGTTTAAGCGAGCAAACTTGCACAAAACTTAACAATATTCAAGAAAGTCTTGGCATGAACATACAAATTATGGTAAGAAATAAGTTATATAATGCAAAAATTGTAAAAAAACCATTTGTACAAAAAAATTATGAAAAATAGGAGATAAAAATGAATATACCTGATGGAATTTTATGTTCTAAAACACATGAATGGGTATCAGAAGAACAAGATATAGCTGTCATTGGTTTAACTGATTGGGCGGTTGAGCAACTCGGAGATGTTGTTTTTATTGAATTACCTGAAGTGGGTTCTGAGTTTTCAAAAGATGAAGTTTTTGCAACTATTGAATCAGTTAAAGCAGCAAGTGAAATTTATATGCCAGTTTCAGGCGAAATATTAGAAGTGAACGAAGAATTAATCAACTCTCCTGAATTAATAAATGAAGATGCTTTTGGCGCTTGGCTTGTAAAAATTAAACCAAGCAATTTCCAAGAGGATGCGCAAGGATTGTTAGAGTATAACGATTATAAAGAAGAAGTACAATAACAAGGGGCGAGGATGTATAATTTTGAAGCTTTAAATGAAAGCGATAGATTGAATATGCTTTCATCTGTTGGTATTAAAACTATGGATGAAATTTTTGATATTATTCCAAGTGAAGCCAAGATGAAAGAATTAAATTTAGATGATGGCGCTGATGAAATATTGGCTCAAAAAAATCTGAAAAATATATCTAAAATGAACAATGTTCAATATTTAAATTTTTTAGGTTTGGGTTCAAGAAATAGATATGTTCCATCTTTGATTAATGACATTGCTTCAAGATTTGAGTTTTTATCCTGTTATACGCCATATCAAGCGGAAATTTCTCAAGGTTCATTGAGATCAATGTATGAATTTCAATCTGCAATTTGCACTATAGTAAATCAAGATGTTTCAAATGCTTCTGTATATGATGGTGCAAGCGCTTGTGCTGAAGCTATTTTAATGGCAGTTAGGTTGTCAAAGAAAAACAAAGTTTTTATATATGATGATATAAACCCAAATTATTTAGAAGTTATTAAAACATACCTTTGGGCAAACGATATTGAAATTATTATTGGTAAAGAAACTAATGATTTAGAATTGGCTGCTCAATTATATCAAACACCAAATAAATATGGTGAATTAATTGATATGCCACAGAAAAATGCCAAAGAATTAATTATTTCTTGTGTTGATTTGTTTGCTTTAGCTATGTATGAGCCGCCAGCATCAGATATCACTGTTGGTGATATTCAATCTTTTGGAATTGGAATGAATTTTGGTGGCGCATATGGTGGTTTTGTTGCATGCCGTGATGCATATAAAAGACAATTGCCAGGAAGAATTTCAGGAAAAACTGTCGATAAAAACGGAAAAGAAGCATATTGTTTGACATTGCAAGCACGTGAACAACATATTAGGCGTGAAAAAGCAACATCTAATATCTGTTCTAATCAAGCTCTTGTTGCATTTTGTGCTAATTTATATATTAGAAAATTGGGAAAAACTGGTTTCAAAAATATAGCAAAAAAATCTTATGAAAACGCCCATTTATTAGCCAAAAAGCTTCAAGAATGCGGTTTTGAGATAAAGAATAAAGAGTTTTTTGATGAATTTACGCTTGATGTTGGAAATAGCGAAAAATTTTTAGAATTTATGAAAGAAAAAAATATATTAGCAGGTGTCATGCTTGATAAGAATAATATATTAGTTAGCGTTACCGAATTAAATGATATTGATGAGATTAATCAATACGTAGATGCTGCTTGTAATTTATCCTTAGCAAAACTTGCAATATAGCATATGTTAAATCGTATAATGTTTATTTTGGACTTTTAATTTAGCATTAAATTGTTAAAAGGAGGTCTTTATGTGTAAAACTTACGATGCAATTTACGAATTATCAAATCATGTGGAATCAGATATTTTGATTTGTTCTGTCGGACATTCAAAAATCGAGGGACATTTGTATAAATGTTGTGATGAATTTGGTAATGAAAAATGTTATGAAGGTATAATTACTCTAAAAGATGCGATTGCAAATTGTTGTCATAACGAACAAAAAGAATATAAATGGCTTAATATTCCATCAAAACAAATCGAAATGTTCGCATTTAAATGTTGCGAGAAATAAAATATTGTTTGTAAAAAAATAACCTTGGATAGATTTATTTAATTCGTTCCAAGGTTATTTTTTATTCTATTTATTAGTAATTATTTTCACCACCTAAATCAGGATCGCTAGGTAATTCAGGACAATATGTTCCTGTTGGAGCTGGTGTTGGGGTTGGTGTTGGGGTTGGTGCTATATCACCACCATTATCATCATTGTTATCATCATTATTATTATCATCATCTTCTTCACCTAAATCAGGATTGCTAGGTAATTCAGGACAATATGTTGGAGTTGGTGATGGTGTTGGAGTTGGTGTAGCTGTTGGCGTTGGTGTTGGTGTTGAACCAAAACCGCCTTCGCTGCCTTCTACATTCTCTGGTTCATTTGTTCCCTCTGCAGATGGTACTGGACTAGGTGATGGAGATGCTGTTGGAGTTGGTGATGGAGATGCTGTTGGAGTTGGTGATGGAGATGCTGTTGGAGTTGGTGATGGAGATGCTGTTGGAGTTGGTGATGGAGATGCCGTTGGAGTTGGTGATGGAGATGCCGTTGGAGTTGGTGATGGAGATGCTGTTGGAGTTGCAGTCGGAGTTGCAGTCGGAGTTGCAGTCGGAGTTGCAGTCGGAGTTGCAGTCGGAGTTGCAGTCGGAGTTGCTGTTGGTGTAGCAGTTGGAGTTGCAGTTGGAGTTGCAGTTGGAGTTGCAGTTGGTGTAGCAGTTGGAGATGGAGATGGAGTAGCAGTATTTTTAGGAGCTACAGGTCCATCGATATGTGCATAAACCAACGGTTGTAAATTGATTTTTACTTCATTGCTATTTCTGTAATAGTTGTCGAATGAAATAAATAAATCATCATCTTTAATTTTGCTTGTACCAAACGCATCTGATAATGCTGTATTGTTGTCTATGATTTGAGCAAAAGCACTTCTTGCTAATGCGCCATAAACGTTTTTATCTTGATAATATGCATCTTTAAGAGTTACTCCATTTGGTAATGTATAAGCATCAAGAATTTGTATTGGAGTTGTAGCGCTACCATTGTAATATCTTAAATCAGCAGTTGCTCTGTCTGGTGTTACATAGCTAAATGTTGCTTCTTTATCATTTTTTCTTGTTAACCAATATTTTACATCGCTAGCAGAAATTTGTCCGTTTCTTGCTATAACGGAAACTGGAATTCTTGGGCAAGCAATTTCTAAATAACCGTTGTCATTTGCAAAATCTACTGCCATTTGAGTTGCTTCTGATTCGCTTCCGTTTTGGAAAACTTCTTCGTTTGGCTCATAAATTGCAACAGCATGCCAGATTGCATCTCCTGCGTAGCAATCCATTGTTTTTAAGCCGTATGTTTGTGCTAATTTTGAATTTATCAATTTTGTAAGCTCTGCATCAGATTTGACTCCTGAAAGTTCTTCAGGTGTGATTGATAAATATGATACATTTTGTTCATCCGCATTTTTAGGCATAAATTCTAAAGAAGCAACAAATGTAGTGTTTCTGTTTCTACCTGTTTCTACCATAGGAGTGATTTCAGGTAAAAATACTGTTTGGTTTCCTGCTGTAGTGTAATCTGTAGCTAATATTAATTGTGGGTCCATATTTGCTACATCGCCTTGTGTGTAGTCAACTTCGCCTTGAGTTACAAAAGAAACCATCCAAGGATTTGCTTTAGCAATTGCATATGCAGCAAGACTTCTTTCTTCTATTTCGGATTCAGGAATTCCATACACAGATGTGATTACATCATTTAAATTTCCATATTCATTATCTGCAAATGGATTGCTTGATAATGTTGTAAAATCAACAGATGGAGTAATGACTCTTGCTTGATAATTTCCTGTCATATCAAATGTAATAGATGGAGCATCATAAATTTGAGCTAATTGCGCTTCGTTTTCTTCGTTTAATGCTTGAATTTGTGCGGTTCCTAAATTTGTAAAATCTTCAACAGCTTTACCTGTTTTTGTTGTTTGCGCACTTGCACTACCTGATAAATTAGCTAACGCCATTACAAGGGCTGTAACCATAGAGGCTGTTTTTTGGGTTTTTGATCTGTCTTGTGAACCAAAACTTACACTGTCAGCCATATTGCTGAATAATGGTCTTGAAGCAGTAATATTTTTTCTAATGTTTAGGGCATTTGCTTTTGACATTTGAATTTTGTTTATATTCATTGATGATGACTCCTATCATTTTTTCTAGATGCTCATAAAAATGCTATAAATATATTATATTGCTTTATAATTATGGATGAGAGTTAAATTTTTACAATTTGTAATATTTTTTAGAAAATTATACGTTGCCTTTTTGGGGCAACGTCTTAATTTACTTATTTATATAATGGAGCGGAAGACGGGGCTCGAACCCGCAACATCCTGCTTGGAAGGCAGGTACTCTACCAATTGAGTTACTTCCGCAACAATTTTATTTAATACTAAACATAAATTATTTGCAATAGATAATAGTAAATTAATTTAACTCAAGAGTTAATGTTATATCAACTGGTCTTGAAATTATTCCATGGCTTGGGGGTTTCATATATGTTAAGGTGTCTGTAACAACTTTTTGAACTGACGCATCTATTGATGGCGAACCAGATGAGGCAACCATTTTTATTGTATCAACATCTCCATTTGAGGCAATTCTAATATCTACTTTTACAATTTTATTTGTAGGAATGTCATTGACTAATAATAAATCGTTTTGAAGATTTAATTTAACATTTTTTCCGATAAGTTGTAAAAATTTTGTATAGCTTCCTTTTTTAACTAAACTCTCTGGGGCTTCCCAAGAAATTTTTGTAATGCTTGGAGAATATGTTGGTTTAGTAGAAATTGGCTGTTTTATTGTAAAATTATCAATTGCATTTTCTTTTGAAGAAATTAATTTTGCTTCTCCTTCGCTAAAATCAAAATCTTCTTGATATTCAAATGGATCTTCAAAGTTTGCGATTTCATTATTTTGCTCAATAACATCATTGCTTCCTTTGATTGAAATTAACGCAAAGCTTCCCAAGATGAAAATAATTGCAATTGCAATAAATAATATACGCCTATTTTTTGCATTAGCGATTGTTTTGATTTGAGACATTTCAACTTTTGGCATTTCATCAAAAATTGCATCAATTACTCTTTTGCTCATTTGTTTTTTGTCAGTTTTATCCATAATATCAAACATTTGAACAGTTTTTGATTTTTGGGGAGCATCTTCTTCTTGATTAATTTCTGAAAATTCTTCTTGGTTTTCTTTGAAATCTTGTTCTTCTCGAATTTTCACGTTGTCTAAGCCTTCTTCAAAGCTTACATATCCTTTGTTGCTTTCGAGTATGGCATTTGCTGATGTAGAAGTTTTTTCTTCATTTCTTCTTATTAATTCAGGATAAAAACGAATATTGTTTGCAAGTTTTTCAAATTCTATTGTGTCAATAAATCTTGCTCTGCAAGAATCGCAATTCATTAGATGTTGAATTAATTGTCTTTTATAAACTGATGATAAATCATTGTCTATGAATTTTAAAAATAATCCAAGACAATCGACATGTTTACCTAGAAGGGTTTTTGTTGCTATTGAATGTCTTGTGAGGTTTTGAAATCTTCCAATATCAATAATCATATCCAAAGTTGGATAATAATATTTAGAATCATGTGAACAAGAAGTAATTTTGCTTCCCTCGATAAAACCTATCATTTTAGCTTCTTTGATTTTGGAACCAATTTGAACAATAAAATAAAAATGTGGCAATATGTCCATATCTACATGGATTTTTGGGATTTTAACAGTTTTTTCTTTATATAAAGTGATAACATCGATTCTATAATTGCCGTGGTAGATGTCTGTAATTTTGAATTCTTCAAATAATAATGGAATTTTGTATACACTTCTTTTTGTATCGATTCTAACTTTTTTTGCATGCAAATAGCTGATAGCACAAGTTATTCCTAGCATATCAAGCATGCCTCTTTTTCTTGTTTGTGCATCAGATAATGAACTGGCCAATAGCTTTGATGCGTGGGCTTGGTCGTCGTTAATTTCTATAATATCTACATCCAGCATTGTATTCAATTGTTAGAATCCCCTTAATAATAATTTGACACATACAAAAATATTTTTCAAAAAAAACTTATGTATTTTATCAAATTTGTTGCATTTTCTTAATAAAAAAATAAAATTCTTTGTTTAGTTTTGGTTTTTTTATACTACAATTTTGTATTATGAAGAAAGATTTTTTATTAGAAGTATTGGTTCAAGAGCTTCCATACAAATTTATTCCAAGTGCAATTTCGCAACTAAAAAGCTCATTTGAAAAATTATTTACAGAAAATGGTTTAATATCTGGAGATATTAATGTTTATGCGACGCCAAGACGTCTTACTGTTTTGATAAATGATGTTTCATTATCTCAAGAAACAGTTATTAAGGATGTTAAAGGTCCTATTTTAAACATTGCAAAAAATGAAAATGGCGAATATACTCCTGCTGCAATTGGTTTTGCAAAGAAAAATGGAGTAGAATTATCTGCTTTATATGAAAAAGATAATTATATTTGGGCGAAAATTGAAATAAAAGGCAAAAGTGCAGCTGAAGTTATAAAAGAAAATATTGAAACTTTGATTTTGAAACTTCAAGGCTCGCATTTTATGCGCTGGAAATATAACAGTGAAAAATTTTCAAGACCAATTGAAAACATCGTTGCATTATTAGGGGAAGAAATTGTTGATTTAATAATACTAGATAAAAAAGCAACAAATAAAACACAAGGTCATAGATATTCTAAAAATAGGGAAATAATAATTGATTCTCCGTCTAATTATGTTGAGCTTTTAAGAAAAGCAAATGTAATAGTAAAACAAGATGAAAGAAAACAATTGATTATTGATTTAGCTAAAAAATGCGCTAATGAAAACAATCTTCAAATAAAATTTGATAACATGGAAGAACTTTTAGAAGAAGTTACTTTTATTACAGAATGGCCTGTTGCCGTAATGTGTGATTTTGATGAAAAATATTTACAAGTTCCATCAATTGTTACAACAACGGTTATGACGCAACACCAAAGATATTTCCCACTTTGGAATTTAGATGGCAAATTATCAAACCACTTTATAACAATGGCAAATTATGTTGGTGATGAATTTGCAAATATTAAAGCAGGAAACCAAAGAGTAATATGTGCTAGATTAGAAGATGGTGTCTTTTTCTATCAAGAAGATACAAAAACAAAATTAATCGATAAACTTGATAATCTTAAAGGTATGACATTCCAAAAAGGTTTAGGAAGTTTATATGACAAAACTCAACGTATGATTAATTTATCTTCTAAATTGGCTGATATTTTAAATGTTTCAAATAAGGAAGATGTTTTAAGATGTGCCACACTATCAAAATGTGATTTATCAACAAAACTTGTATTTGAATTTACTGAATTACAAGGTTTTATTGGCGAGAATTATGCGTCATTAGATGGCGAAAAAGATAATGTTGCAAAAGGAATCTGTGAACACTATTTCCCATTGGGTGCAAATGGCGAATTGCCAAGTGAAAAAATTGGACAAATTGTTTCCATAGCAGATAAAATTGATACAATTTGCGCTTTATTTATTTCAACTCAAGGAGATAAAAAGAAAAAACGTCCTACGGGTTCAAATGATCCATTAGGCGCAAGACGTGCCGCTATCGGTATATTGAGAACAATTTTGGAAAATAATTTAAATATAAATCTAAAAGAATTTATTCAATATTCTCTTGAATTATTGTCAAAAGAATTTTCTATAGAATTAGAAACAACAATATACAAAGAATTAGAGGAATTTTTCGTATCAAGATTATTATTTATGTATGAAAAAGAATTTTCTTCAAACATACTAGCTTCCGTTGCTGAGTTTAATCCGTTAGAAAATTTATCTGAATTTATTAACAGAGCAAAAATTTTATCAAAATACATCAACGATAAAGAATTTTTATTAATAAAAGAAAATGCTACAAGAGTTTCTAGATTATTAAAAGAAAAAGTTGATGTACAAATTGATGAAACCCTTTTTGTATTGGAAGAAGAAAAGAAACTTTATGAAGCAATTGTTGCACATAATTTTGATGTTAATGATTTAGATGGATATATTAATTCTTTGAATTCATTAATAAATCCTATTATACAGTTCTTTGATAAAGTTTTGGTTATGGACAAAGATGAAAAAATCAAAAACAATAGATTGAAACTTTTAAGACTATTAAAAGAAAAATTCTCTTGTGTGTGCGATTTTGAAAAATTATAATGACAAATCAAGAACAAAATTATAAAATTACAGCAATAATTAAAACTTGCAATTGCGAAGATACCCTTTGTGATGCATTGGAATCATTAAGAGATTTGGATGAAATTATTATAATTGACGAACATTCAAATGATGACACTGTTGAAATTGCAAAAGAGTATAAAGCAAAAGTTATTTATGCTGATAAAAATGATTTATCAATTGCTATAAATCAAGCGATAAATGAAGCTCAAGGTGAATGGATTTTTGTTGTAGAACAAGATGAAATAATTCCGCAGAGATTGATTTTAGATTTGCATAATTATGTTGAAAATCCTAAAAAAAACAGATATTGTGTTTCATTAGCACAAAAGGTTTTTTATTTAAATAAAGAAATAAAAGCTGCTAGAAGCAAAAATAATCTTAGATTTTTTAAAAAAGGATATGCTGAATTTAAAAATGATAATTCATTTGAATTGAAAATCAAGCAAGGAAAATTATTTAAATTAAACAAAAAATATAAAAAACAAAACCTATGCTTACTGAAATATATTAAAAAGGATATGGTTAGAATTTTTGAAGATATTTTTGAGTTAAACAGAAACAAAATTAAAACTTCAAAAAACAAAAAAGCTTCAGTTGTATTTAAGCCATGTTTAAAATTTGTTAAATGGTTTATATTTAAAAGAGCTTTCTTGGATGGGAAATATGGTTTTATATATTCTAAAATTAAATATTTTGAGGAGTTTACTTTTCAAAATATGATTTTAGAAAAAATAATTAAAGGGAAAGAAAATGATTTTTGATAATTTAAATAATGCAAAGCAATATTATTTATTAGGCGAAAAAATTCAAAAAGGCTTTGAGTTTCTTTTGAATAGTGATTTAAAAAATCTTGAAGACGGTAAATATCAGATACAAGATGATGTCATATATGCAAATATCCAAACTATAAAAACTAAACCAAAAGAAGAAAAAAAATGGGAAGTTCATAGAAAATATATTGATATTCAATATATTATAAAAGGTTATGAATGCATGGGTTATGGTTTGTTGGATGATTTTTCAGAAGTTGTTGAAAAATATGATAATGATAAAGATGTCGAATTTTTGCAAGGTGATAAATATAATTTTGTAAATGTCCAAGAGGGAGAATTTACAATTTTTTATCCAAATGATGTCCATGCTCCAATGCTTGCTGTTGACGAAATGCAAGAAGTTAAAAAAGTTATTGTTAAAATAGCTATTGATTAATGCTTTATATGTTTACAATTTGATATATTTTTTTATTTATTATAATATTAGTATATGAGAACGTTTGCGGAAACAAAAACACATGAGGTTACAGTCGATGTTGTTATTTTAACTATTGTTGATAACAAATTGAAAGTACTTTTGGTTAAACGTGTTAATGAACCATTTAGAGGAAAATGGTCTATTCCTGGTGGATTTATTCGTTTATCAGAAAATATCGATGATGCGGCATTGAGAGTTTTGAAAGAAAAAACAACTGTATCAAATATCTATCTTGAACAATTATATACATTTGGTGATCCATTAAGATATCCAAATGCTCGTGTCATAACTTGTGCTTATTTTGCTTTATTAAGAGCTGAAGATATTAAACTTGATGTTAAAAATACAGAAGGTGTTGCAGATGTTCAATGGCATGAAGTTGAAAAATTGCCACCTTTAGCATTTGACCACAAAGAAATTATTGAATATTCACTAAAACGTACTCGTGAGCGTTTGGAATTATGTCCAATTGCATTCCAGTTATTACCTAAAAAATTCACATTGACTGAATTGCAAAAATCTTACGAATTAATATTGAAAAAAACTTTAGATAAACGTAATTTTAGAAAGAAAATGTTATCTTCAAACATTTTGGTTGAAACAAATGAATATACAAAATCTGTTTCAAAACGTCCAGCTGCTTTGTATTCTTTTGATAACATTACATTAAATTCTAAAAGAGGTCATTTCTTCTCTTAATTAGTAATTTTGGTTTGGATTAGCCAAATTTGTCGAAGTAACTCTTACGCCAAATTTATCTTCAATTACTATGACTTCGCCTTTTGCAACAAGTTTTTCATTTGCATAAATTTCAACTTGTTCACCCGCAATTTTATCAAGCTCGACGATAGAACCCTTTTCCATTTCCATTACTTCTTTGATTGAAGATTTTGTTCTTCCTAATTCTACGCTGACATGCAATGTAATATCTTGCATAATATCAAGATTTTTTTTGATAGAACATACTGGAGGAGTGTTTTCAAATTCTTGAAATTTAACAGGTCTAACTGTTACCATTTTTTCGATTGGTTCTTCAAATTCTTCATTATCAGAAATTAATGGTGCAATGTTTTTTATTTGCTTTTCTTGAGCTATATTTTCTTTAATTTCTTCTTGTTGAAACTCTTCTTTTATTTTGTTTTCTTCAATTATCTCTTCTTTAGAAAAATCATTTTCTATATTATTTTCAATATTTTGAGATTCTAATTCTTCTTCAGTAGGTAATTCGCTTGGTTTTTCTAATTCATCGATATTTTCTTCAATGTTATTATTGTTTTCTTTGATATTATCATTTTCTTTAGCATTTAAAACGCTATCTATCTCATCTTCATTTGCATTTTCTTCAAAAAGCGAACTTTCCATAGATTGCATGTTTTGTGCTAAGATTTCTTGATTTTCAATATCATTAAAATCTTCAGCAGAAAAATCTTGTGAATTTATTTCTTTATCTTCCATCTTGTTATCTCATTATTGGATTATGAATTGACCAAAGCTAACTCTCATAACTTCTCTTTGACCTTCAAAGATGCCGTTTACCATTTCTAGAATTTCTTCTTTTGCAATTTCTTTTCCGGTTGGAGTTGATAATTCGTCAGAAGTTTTATTAGATAAAACAGAGATAATAGCATCTCTTATTGCAGGTTTGTATCTTTCCATTTCGGCTATAATTGCTGCATTTGGATCAACAGGTTCAGCAGCACCGTGACCATGTCCTCCTGATTTTGGAGCTGGCGCATTAGCGGCGTCAATTTCTGCTTGAGTTTTAGAAAGTTCCATTGCAATGCCGACTTTTAAGTATCTTCTATGTGCAACGTCTGCTAAATTTAAAATAAAATCTCCTAAATCAAGCAATATGCCCTCTTGTTTCATTTCTTCTTCGCCATCTTCAAGCTGTTCTTGTTCATCCATTGGCGCCAATCTTTCAATTTTTTTAGTGAAAGAAGAATCCAAAAGAACATACATTATAATTAACGAAATAATGATAATAACTATCATTACTGCGTTATTGATTATCATCATCATACTTGGGCTTAGTTCTACGCTTTGTTTCTTATTTGGTTTATCGTTATCTTCAACAGGTTTTGCCATTATATCCTCCGTATTTTTCTTTATTATACTTTATTTTTGCTTTCAGGTAAAATTTATAACCATTGTTCTTTAGATTTTCTTTTGAATATTTTGTTAATAAAACCCTTAAAGCCTTTTTGAGTTGCATTTGATGCTTTTACAATACCTTTTTTAGTTGTTTTTGCAAGTTCTACAACATTATCTTTTGTATTATTTGTAAATTCTATAATATTTTCTTTTGTGTCTTCTTTTAATTTTTCAGTGTCCCATTTTTGTCTTTCAATTTCAGACAGTTCTTTTTTAACACCGATATTATGTCTATCTTTTGCGTATTGTTTTAAATTTTCTCTAGTAATATATGTTGCTGGTTCAACAAAATTAGGATTTAACATTTTCATTTTGACATTGTATGCAATATCAGGGCTTATATATTTAGAATATTCTTTTAATCGAAGCATTCCTTCGTAATTGTTTGAAATTGTTGTATCGAGGTTTTTCATTTTATTGTTGCGAATATTTTTAGCATAAATGCTTTCCCATAGCATGGTTTCATTTTTTATATCTACAAAACCAACATAAACACTAACTCTATGGGTTGGATTTACTACATCCATCCCAGGAACATTCATTATATTCCATGCGGTATTTTTTAAGAAATCTCTTTGAACATCCATTCCCATTGTTACGATGATAAGCTTATTTGCTCCAATATTTTTGCCTATTTTTTTAAGCAAATTATATTCAAGATTGTATCCTTGTTGTAATCCTTGTAATGCTTGTAGGTCATTTTGTTTTATGCCTGCTTTTTTTAGAGCATTTTGTGTTTCATCAATGCTTACAACCGAAATATTTTTCTTTAGCAATTGCCCTCTTATATCTTGGGCAAAAAATTCAGGGGTTCTAAAATATGCATTATAATAGTGCACTGGAGTTAAAAGCGTATCTGTAATTATGCCTACTTTTTCGCTTGCTAAACAAAAATTGCAAAAAGTAAAAAGAAAGCTAAAAACTAAATATAACTTTATTACTAATCCCCTCATCATAACAATAAAATTATCGACTATATAACATGTAATTAAAATCATATATTTAGTCGATTTTTTTGACTTTATTAAAATTTTTATTAAATTAACAAATAATTAAGTCGAAAACTGATTTGAGAAAGTATATTTTGCGGACTTATTATGCCTTTTTCGTATAGATTACAAAAAATTCTTGAAATCAGAATAAGAAAAAAAGAACTTCAGCTTCAGGAAGTAATCAAAGCGCAAGAAGAAGTTAACAGAATTGAACTTTTGATAATAAAAAATCGTCAAGAAATTGAAAATTTGACACAACAAATGCGAAAAGCAGATCCAATGATGTATGAACAATATGATAAATTTATCAAACATCTTTGGGAAGAAGATGAAAAGCTTCAACAAGAAAAACAGTTAGCTCTTGAAAAATTAGAAAAAGAAAAAGAATTATTAAAATTACGAGAACAAGAGGTGAATGTTTTAGAAAAACACAAAGAACACAAAGAAGAAGACTACATAAAAGAACAAAAAGCTAGAGAATTAAAAGAATTAAACGAAATAGGTTCTCAAAAGTTCTTTGTCAAATCAAGAGAAAAAAAAGAAGAAGATGAATACGAAGAATATTTGGAAAATATAGCAAACAATGGAAATTAACACTTTAACAAAACAAGAATACAACGAAGATATCGTAAACACTCAATTAAGAGAAATCTTTGAGCCTGGGAAATATATTGCTCCAAAGCAAAACGATTATTTTAATGGGATTAAAACCCATCTTCAAGAAATAATAGAAAATATAATTTCTCCCAAAGAAATATCTTTTGAACAACAGCTTAATGATAAATTTTTAGAATTAGATTTTGGTTCTGAATTTAATATTGATGCGACAAAAATTGGCGTTCAGGATGCTGTGTTTTTTGTGAATATTCTAAATCAAGAAAATTTATTGAATTATACAGTTCAAGATGATTCTTTAAACATAACAACATTTGATAATAAAAAAATTAATGCAACTAATTCGTTATTGAATATGTTAAAAACGTCATTTGACACAAAAAAACCAATAAGATTGGATTTTGATAATGATGTGACTGTTATTTTAAGACTTGATAAAGAAGGTAAAATCCAAGCTCACTTTATCCCTGGAACATCGGAAGTTGAAGCTTATTTGAAAAATAATATTTCTTGTTTAAAACAAGCTTTTGATGAAGAAGAAATTAATTATTCGCATTTAGGTTATTCGAAACATAAAGAAAATAATGAAAATAAAAATAAAAAAAGGAGTAAAAAATAATGAGAGATTCCTATATTAATGCAATGAATATTCAAAAAACGACGGTTCATTGGATGAATGCGATATCTGAAAACCTCGTTAATTTGTATACTCCTGGTTATCGTGAAAATCAGGTGACATTTAAAACATATTTAGACGCTGCAGTACCTGATACAGTTTTAAAAAATACTGGACAAGGTAAAGCTATTCCTGGTACATCTACAGAAAACGTATATCTTGAAGGTAATGGATTTTTTGTTTTGAGAAACGAAGAAGGTAGAATTGCCTATACTCGCCTTGGCGAATTTAAATTTGATGGAGAAGGTGTTTATAAAGCTGCAGATGGTTCTAAAGTCCAAGGTTATATTTTGAATGATAAAGGTGAAATAATGTCTGGTACTAAAACTTTATCAGGAGAAGCTTTAGAAGAATCTATTGCACAAGGCGGTGCGCTTGCGGTTCCAACAACAGAAATCAAATTATGGATTGATCCGGATAATGGTAAATATCTTGGAAAATATGATGAGTATGAAATAAAAGGTGACGGAATTTTATACGGAAAAGCAAATAATGGCAAAGATACAACACCGTTATATAAACTTGCTTTAATGAATTTTCATAACCCTCAAGAGCTTTTTGAATATAAACAAGGTCAATATTTGGAAACTGAATATTCAGGAAAACCGGTAATTGGAAAAGGTGAAGTAAGAAGCGGTTTGATTGAATTGTCTAATATTGATTTCAAAGCTAATGCAACTTATTGGCAAGAAGCTCAAACTCAACTTGATTTATCAGGAAAAATCATGTCTACTTATAAACAACTTTTACAATCTGCAATGGAATTATTAAGTTAATTTATGAAAAAATTTTTTATCTCTCTCAATTTAATATTATTAGCTCACTTCTTCACAATAAATTCTGCTTATTGTGAAGAAGATTTTTTCTCGAATTCAAAATTTGAAAAATCAAAAGCAGTTAATAGCAAAGATTCAATAAAAGATAAAATAAATATTTTTTCTAAATTTAAAAAAGATTCTAATAAAGAAGATGGAGAAATAAAAGGATATTATGGTACCCTGCCTAATATTTCAAGAGATTTTGCATATAAAAACCAATCTAGCTCTACAACAAATGAAATAAATGCAAAAATTCCAACTGATGAAGAATTACAAAATACTGAATTAAAATCAGCTCCGTATGATGACGCTTTATTTTTAGATGTTATTGTTAAAAAAGAAAAAGCATCAAATTATGTTAATGATATTCAAAAAACAAAATTTGCATTAAATAATCTGAAAAAATGTATTGAAGAACAAGGTGATATACAAAGATTTAACGGTTGTGTTAATGTTATAGATTTGTTGGTTCAAAATTTAAAAAATAAATACCAAGATAAATCTGAGGCATATAAAGAAAGTTATGCAGATATTTTGAATACAAATTATTATGCTAAAATTCTTGGAAATTTAATGTATGATGCAAATTATTATTCAAGATATGTTCCAACTTCTCAAGGTAAATACAGTAAGGAAAACATACAAAAAGAACAACAGGCTTTGCTTGTTAGAATTAATAAAACTATATTTTTGATTAATAACGAATCTTAATAAACTAATCCATTTTCATCAAGTCCAAAAACATAGACATCTCTTCCTATTGCATTTGGACCATTATTACCATCAGCATCTATGTAAAATGTTCCCCAGCATTTACCTTTTCCTGCAGTATTGCTTGTTTCTGATGGTATTCTGTATGCTGGACAGTCAATTATTGTTCCGGATGTTTTAAATCCAATATATGCACCATTTGGAAGTTTTGCGCCTTTTATGCTTGTATCAGAACAATATCCGCTATTGTCGCAAAAATTTATTATAGATTTTTCGTATTTAATATATTTTCCATACAAATTTACAACATCATTAACGGTTGCATTTGCACTACCTGTTGAGTTTAGAATAACATATTCCCAAGCGCCTAAAGAATTTACTATGAAACTCCTTGTCGGAACACTAGTTTGTTCTTGTTCTCTGATTTGTTGTGATGCGGCTTGAAAGTTTGCCATTATTTTTCTTGCCATGCCTATGTATGATTTTTCCTTGTAATCGCCAAGTTTTAAATTGCTCATAATTACTGCGGCAATTAAGCCTACTACAACCAAACAAATTATTACTTCCGCTAATGTAAAACCTTTTTTATTCATTTACTTCCCTTTTGCAATTTAAATTTAAATCTTTTATTATGTCTAATATTTTTACAAGTATTTTTCTTGCTATTTCTGCATATAATATTTTTTTAATTGTTTTGTAATTTATTGATTTCAATCCTTTTGAGAGATTTAATGATTTTAAAAATAGAATTATTTGAATTGTATTTAGTGTGTATCTTAAAATTTTTCTTATTAAAATAAATTTTCTATTAGAAAAAATAGAAATAACCTTATTAATTTTTTTGATTGTATCTCTTATGATTTTGTTTACTTCAAGGACTCTTTCTCCTAGAATTATTAGATTTTGATTATATGCGATAACTTTTTTTTCAATTTTTATTAATTGCACAACACAAATTGCGCTTAATATAATTTCAAGAAATATTAACAATATAAAAACAAAATCTAGCATTAGTGTATTATAATATATGTAGGTTAAAAACTCTATACATAAACTAAATTATTTTAAGGTTAAAAATGAATTTTAAAACGTCTATCATCTGGTCAGGTAAATTATATAGATTACTCGAAAAGTTTAACTTAGAGGATACTTTTGCGCTAGATACTTTTATTGACAATAATTATCCTCAATTTTTATCAAAGCTTCAAACGTATTCAAGAGAAGCAAAAATTGCAATCTGTGCCACAAACGGCAAAAAAACAACACTAGATATGTTTAACCAGATTTTAGCTTTGGCTGGTAAAACTATGATAACCAACGTTGAAAGAAATGCAAAAAGATATCCTGTTTTTACTTCGATTGTTCTTAATTTGGCAAATGGTATAGATTTAATTACTTCTGATTGCAAAAAAGATTATTATACAATGGCAATAAATGAATATGAATTAAGTGCCTATTTTAATTCTATGAAGTTTGATTATTTGCTTTTGCATAACTTGTTTATTGATCATAGAGAATATTCAACCCTAGAAGAGAAAAAAAGAAAAATTCAAGATGCAATTATGTTGAATTCAAAATTGAATTTGGTTATAAATGCTGATGACCCTCTTTTTTATGATATTGATGAAATAAAAAATGATACTATTTTGAATAAAAAAAGAACTAAAATATACTATGGTTTCAATAAAATTGAATTTTGTGACGATAATAATGATTTAATTCAAAAAAATGATGTAACAAAATGTCCAAGTTGCGGTTGTTCTTTGGATTATAGAAAAAGATTTTATTCTCATTTAGGTCATTATGATTGCGAATGTGGTTTTAGAAGACCAAGATTAGATATTAGTGCTGATGCAAGAGTATTTAGTGATTATACTTTTTTAACAGTTTACTGGGCGGATAAAAAATATGTATTTAAACTTCCTTTGGGTGGCGTTTATAATGCGTATAATGCGCTTGGCGCAATTGCTTTAGCTATCACTATGCAAATCGATAGAAAAACAATAGCGGCTGCTTTAGAAAAATATATGTACTTACAGGCTCGTGACGAGGTTGTAGAATTAAAAAATAAAAATATTAAGGTTAAAGTTATAAAAAATCCAACTTCATTATCTGAAGCTATTCGAGAATTATATGGCTCAAAAAATACAAAAGTTGTCTTTTGTTTGAATGACGAAATAGATGATGGCGTTGATACGAGCTGGATATGGGATGCTAATTTTACAGCTTTAAAAGGTTTTGAAAATAAAATTTATGTCTGTGCAAATAGATTTGATGATATGGCTCTAAGAATTAAATATAGTGGAGTTAACCCTTGTTTAATGATTATGGATTCAAATGTAAAAAGCACTGTTGAATGCTGTTTTTATGATTTAGAGTCAAATGAAAATATGCTAGTTTTAACAACTCCATCGTTGGTTGATGAGGTATATTCTGCTATTAAAAGATAAGTATATATAAAATTTACATTCTGTTATAAATAATTGTAGTTGATGTATATTTAAGGTATTTTTAGCATGAGTATAGAAAGTTTTTATAGGTAAATTTTATTTATGTATGACAATGAGTTTTTTGTAGTAGACATGGCGTCTTGCTCATCCACCGGTGAAATTATAAACAGTCTTTCTTTAGCTCTTGAAACATTAAATCATTCGGGCAAAAGAATTGTTTTAAAATTAAACGAAAGTTATTTAAATCAATCTCAATTATTGAGTATTCAATCTTTAATAACAAGCTATGGATGCACTTTAGATACCATAGAAACAATTAACCCTGAAACAGCGGCAGTTGCTGAAGGTATGAATATTTTGGTTCAAAAACCAATCGAAAAAAGAGTAGAACCTAAAGAGGAAAATCAGGAAAATAAAAAAGGAGAATTTGAGCCTTTTAGTATCAATGTTGAAAATAAACACGATATTATTGCGCTGAAAGATGTTAATGGTTTGCATTTTGAAGCAGATTTAGATGCTATTCAAAAACAACAAGATAGTATTAACATTTCTTCTGATTTAAAACAAGCTGGAATTCCATCCAGAAGCGATTTTAATGAAATTGAAGAGCATATTTCTTCTCAATATACAAAACCAGAAGAAATTATAACCAAGGTTGAAGAATTCGCTAAAATTACTTCACCTCAATTAAATATTGAATCAAGTATAAATGAAAATGAAAACATTGAAGATTTTGGAAATGTAGAAAAAAATTCTATCGGCGTATATAAAAAAGCATACGATGAAACACAAATAGAAGCAGATCAATGGGAAGAAGTGGATTTTTATGAAACACCTACATTTGACCCTGTTGTTTCTGATTCTAAAAATACAACTTACGTTAATCAAACACTTCGTTCAGGTCAAATACTTGAATCAGAAGGAAATGTTGTTATCATAGGGGATTGCCATCCTGGAAGCGAAATAAGAGCAATAGGCGACATTACTGTTTGGGGAGTTTTATCAGGAATTGCCCACGCAGGTTGCAAAGGTAATATTAATGCTAAAGTTAGAGCTCTTAAACTTAATGCAGTTCAATTAAGAATAGGAAATTGCTATTCAAGACGTCCTGATGGTTCAAATATACCTTATATTATTAGGTCATCTATATTTACACCGGAAGAAGCACGTGTTGTAGATGGCGAAATTATGTTGTTTAAGATTAATCAAAACTAAAGGAGCGAATAAATGGCAGGTTCTGTAATTGTAATTACATCAGGAAAAGGTGGAGTAGGAAAAACCACTACATCTGCTAATATTGGTACAGCTTTAGCTCATATGGGAAATAAAGTTGTTCTGATTGATACAGATATCGGATTAAGAAATTTAGATTTACTATTAGGTCTAGAAAATCGTATTGTTTATACGATTGTTGACGTTGTTGAAGAACGTTGCAAATTAAAACAAGCGCTTGTTAAAGATAAGAAAAATCCAAACTTATGCTTATTAGCAGCTGCTCAAACACGTGATAAATCAGCAGTGGATGCCGATCAATTAAAAGACATATGTGAAAAATTGAAAAAAGATTTTGATTACGTTTTAGTTGACTGTCCTGCTGGTATTGAACAAGGTTTCCAAAATGCTGTAGCTGGCGCAAATGAAGCAATTGTTGTTACAACTCCAGAAATGAGCGCTATTAGGGATGCTGATAGAATTATTGGTTTATTAGAATCAAAAGAAGGTGTTGAAAAATATCGCTTATTGGTAAACCGTGTACGTCCAAAATTGGAAAAAGAAAATGCAATTATGGGTGTAGATGATGTTGTTGAGATATTATCTTGCGATTTAATTGGATTTGTTCCTGAAGATACAAATATTATTACTTCAACAAACAAGGGCGAACCTGTAGTTAATGATGAAAAATCATTAGCAGGTCAAGCTTATATCAATATTGCAAAAAGAATAATGGGCGAAGAAGTTCCATTTTTAGATATTGATACTCCTGTTGGAATAATTGAAAAGATTAAAAACTTCTTTATGAAGAAAGCGTAGGGGCGAGAATGAAAGATATTTTTTCAGATTTATATGATAGAGTCTTGAGCTTTTTCACAACTCAAACTCATGACGATACAAAAGTAATTGCAAAGAGCCGTTTAAGAACAGTTTTGATGCAAGATAGAGTTGGTTTTTCGGAACGTGCTATGCAAATGCTGAAAGATGATATGATTGATTCAATTTCAAAATACTTAGAAATTGATGTAGATTCTTTTGATTTAAGTATTGATGCAAATGAAAATGCAACAATTTTAAATTTAAGCATTCCTGTTTTACGTCCTAAAACCGATGAAGAAATTGATGAAGCACTATCTTTACAAGAAAAAGTGAAAATTGAAAAAACTCAAGAAATTGTTGGCGAATTAAAAGAACTTGTTAAAGAAAAAGCCCAAGAACTAGCTGAACAATTAAATGAAGAAGAACAAGAAGAATCTGTTGATGATGAAGAAACGGCAACAGAGAAAGAAATAGAAGAAGAAAAAGACCAAGAAGAAGATGAGGCTGAAGAAGAAAAAGAATCATAATTTAGCCATGACTTGAAATTAAGTTTTGTTTAAAATATGATTAAAATTAGCTCATCACAATAACAAAAGGAGAAACCAATGCAGGTTATATTAAAAAAAGATGTTCAAAATATAGGTGAAGTAGGCGATTTAGTTAACGTTAAAGATGGTTATGCTAGAAACTACTTAATTCCTAACTCTTTAGCTGAAGTTGCAACACCTGGTGCTTTAGCTCAAAGAGAAAGAAATATTGCAAGAATTAAAGCAAAAGCTGAAAAATTACACCAAGAAGCATTAAGTGCAAAAGAAGAAATTGAAAAAATCGGTACTATTGCATTGAGTGCTAAAGCTGGTGAATCTGGTAAATTATTTGGTACAATCACAACTAAAAAATTATCAGAAGAATTATTAGCAAAATGCGGTATGGAAATTGACAAAAAAGCCATTATTCTTGATAGCCCAATCAACCATATCGGTAACTTCACAATGACAATTAAACTTTCTTCAAAAGTTAAAGCTCAATTAAATATTGAAGTATCTGCTTCCGAAACAATTAAAGAAGTATACGAAGAAGAAACAGCTGAATAAGCATAAATTAAATATATTTAGAAAAACTCTACAGAAATTTCTGTAGAGTTTTTACTTTTTATTATTTGGGTTTTTATTAGATGCTTCTTCTATTTTTCCAATAGTGTAATAATATTCTGGTGTAATCTTGCTGAGCTTATGTGTAAGTAGTAAAATTTTTTCTGTTAAAATTCCGTCAATTCCTAATGCATGTGCATAAGGTGTAATTTCATTAATATAGTTAGGGTTTTGATTTATTAAAATTTCAAGTTTGCGTTTTTCTGCAGTTTCAATAAATTTTTTAAATCCTAAAATTTCACCTAAAATTTTTCTTCCAACCAAATTTTTTCTTGGCATGTTTACTGTTAAAACAATCGAACAAGCTAAACAGATAAATGAAATAAACGAAGAATCTGTAAAATAGGTAGCCAAATCAAAATTAACAAGCGCATGAGATAAAAGTATAATGCCGGGCAACCAAAGTATGGTGATAATTATTTTCATAGCAATATTTTCATATTTTGAAAATACGATAACCCATAGAGCAAATAGAGGTACAAATGTGCAAAAAGAAATATATGTAGCCATAAATAATGTCATAAGAGAAACAAGAGAATTAACACCTAAAGAACGTATAAGAATTATAAAATTGAAAATTGTAAAAATTGATGGAGCTAAATAATTTGTAAAAGAAATTGAATTTTTATAATATATTTTTTTTCTTAAATTATTTAATGATCTCATAAAATCTATAAATTCAATTTCATCAGATAAAGTATATTTAAGAGCATATACAGAAGCGCGAGTATATTTGAATATTCTATCATATAATTTTTTTGTTATTGGGTCTTTTTCATTATATTCTTTTATTTTTTCTAAATACAGGCCTCCTTTTGTTATTTTTATATAACCTTTGCTTGCAAAGTATAAAATTAAACTACTTAAATAATTAAAAGTGTCCCCATTATAAATTGCGGCAACCTGTGCACTATTTAATCCTCTTGGTGGTTTTGTTGTGACAACTGGGATTATTGGTTCATCTTTTCCATAGAAAAACCATAAAATAAAGACAATAAGTGTTGAAAAAATAGAAAAATACATACAATTATCAAGCTCTATAGCTCTAAATTTTATGATAAAATAATTATCCGGAAGCGGAATTCTGATTTCAAATATCCCGCGTGGAGGTAATTTAGCAAGAGTATGTCCTGTTATGGTATAGCCATCCGATGAGAAGATAATATTATTTTTATAATTTGATTTATTATATTTAACAAAAGAAAAGTCAATTAAATTGGAATCAATTTTTTTTGGCATCTTTATTTTAAAATCAATATTATAAATCGGAACATTCCATGTTGTACCGATTAAACTTAAATAAAATTCATTTTGTTTTATAGTATTATTATTTGGAATGTAATCATATTCAAAATAATAATTGCTATTGCCACCATCTAAATTGGAATAACCAATTATAAATTCAATTGAGTTGCCTTTTCTTTCTTCTGAGACAAGATTCTTTGTTTTAAAGTTTCTTACTTTTGCGCTATAAGTATAATTCTTTCCATTCTTTTTTTGTACAATAAATTTTGTTGGTATTGTTTTTTGAATTTCTTTGGGGTAATGGGTAAAATGTACCTTGATTTTTTCTTTGATATGATAGATATTGTCTTTTGATACAGTGACGTCTACGTCATAATTTTCAATATAAAAATCATTAGCATAACTTGGAAAAATTAAAAATAAAGCTACTATAAAAACAAAAATTATTTTTTTTATCATAATTCAATCTTTACTTTTTTCTTAATGACTTCAATACTAATCTCTTTTGCTATTTATTATAGAATTATAACAAATAGCAAAAAGTATTTTTTAAAAAAGTAAAAAATTTCATACGATAGTTTTATTTGATAATTAATCAATTTTTTCAATAATTGTTTTAATTAAATTAGACAAATTAATGCCTGAAATTTTTCCAATTTCCAAAACTTCATCGTGTGATAGCTTGTTTTCGCCAACCCCTGTTGCCAAATTAGTTACAACGCTAAAACCTATTGTTTTCATTTTTAAGTAACTAGCAACAATTGCTTCTGGAGCAGAGCTCATTCCAACAACATCAGCGCCAAGCAATCGATATGCTCTAACTTCTGCTTTTGTTTCGTAGCTTGGTCCTGTTGTGGCTAAATAAACACCTTCTTTTAAATTGATATTTAATTCTTTTGCGCAATTTTTTGCAATATCTTGAAGTTTTATAGTATAAACTTCGCTCATATCAGGAAATCTTTCACCTAAAGTGTCGTCATTTTTTCCAATTAAAGGATTATCACCCATAAAATTAATATGGTCGTTTATAAGCATAATGTCACCTACATTTAAATCTTTATGTAAGCCACCCGCTGCATTTGTTATAAATAATGTATTAACACCTAGTTTTTTAAAGATTTTTATTGGATATGTTGCAGTTTGCATTGAATTGCCTTCGTAATAATGAAAACGCCCTTGCATAACTACGCATTTTTTACCATTGATTTCGCAGAATAATAATTCGCCTTTGTGTCCTAAAACGCTAGATGAACCAAAATGTGGAATTTCATTGTATTTAATGCTAATTCCGTTTAAATTATCACAAAAACAACCTAAGCCCGAACCTAGTATTATTGCTATTTCGGGCTTAAAGTTATTTGTTTTAAAATTTAGATAATCAAGTGTTTCTTTGATTTTTTCCATAAAATCTAATGTTAATTAACCTACCAAACCATCATCATCTGATTCAGATGCTTTAACCATGATTGCATGTTGAACAGGTTTTTCTTTTTTAACATTAGAATCAAATTGAATATCAACATCATAACCAAAATCATCTCTTGGTTTTTTCATTTGAGATTCATCAACTAATTTTTTTGCTAATTCAATTAATTCATATACTAATTGATATCTGTTTGGCGCTTTTTCGTTTAAGTCCCAAGCGGTTTTAGTAATTTGACTCATAATTATCTCCTATAATATTAATCTTACAATGAGATAATCTAATATGCAAGGGGTCTAATAATCATATTTATAATACAGATTATCGGCTGATTTTCTGTATTGTTCGTATAGTTCAGGATTCATTAATCTTAAAAATCCATCTATTAACCCAACATTATCTCTTTGTCTTAATTGGATTGAATCATTTTTAATTCTTTTTGCCATTTTTCTTGAACTAAACGCAGGGGGAAGTGCTGTTCCTTGCAACATTGTATTAGATGAAGCTAATTTTAGTGTTTTTATTCTATCTGTTTGGGGGCTAAATTCCCAAGTTCTTCCTAATAATTCATATTCTAGATTTTTCAATCTTTCTTTGTCGGTTAATTCGGAATAAACTCTTGGAAAGTGTCTTTTTTCCATAATTTCTATAGCTTTTAAATCTTTTGAATTAAATGAAACTGGATATGGAGAAACAGGTTTTGCGTTTATTATATCTTCTTTTGTGATTGTTATGGTCTGTGTTTTAGCGAAACAATAGTTTGCAAGTTGCAAAAAAACACAATAAAAAATAATTGTAAAAAATATACTATATATAAATTCGGCTTTTATAATTTTTTTAAATTTTTTCATAATTTTTCCAATTTATTTAAGAATAAATTGGTTTCTAGCCTTTGTAATTGGACTAAAGTTTAAGGATTAAGTGTAATATTAACTTTTGTAAAAAAATAATAAAAAATACACTTATTTTCTAAAGAAATAGTGAAACATGGTCGTTTCTTTGGACTATATGATACAGGATAATGATTAAACAATACGGTGTGACGTGAAAAGATTATTAATAGCAATTTTTATATTTTGTTCTTTATTCTTGGGTTCTCAAGAGGCATTTGCGCTTGATTATTCAAAAATTTCAACAAATACAAAAATTACAAAAGCTCTAGATAGCTTATATTCAATCAATAGAAGAGATGTAATCGCAATTTTATATGGCAGAAACGCTACAAAAAAACCAATAAGAGTTATGTTTAGAGATCTATCTGTTTATGGTTTTTCTGATTGCGAAGCTTTAACAGTTAAAACAAAAAGTAATGGGCTAGTTATATATATAAGCAATGAACACAGAGGTGCAAGTCCTGAATGTATAGCTTGTTTGATTGCACATGAATCACAACATCATACATTTACAAATTCTAAAGCAGAAGAATTAAGAGCTTGGATTTCAGAATCACAAGCTTGGAATGAATTCACAAAAAGAAATAAAGCATTAGCAATGTCAAATGAGCCATTAGCAAAAAGAGAAAATTATATTGCTAATTTAAGAGCTAAAAGCGGCGTTCAAGGTGTTCAAAAATTAATTGCTAACAATCCAGTTTATGCAGGTTTAAATTAATCGATAATTTCTTCATATAAGCTTGGAGCTTCGTTTATAGATACATTTCCATTAGGCACAACTAAAACTTTGTATGATTTAGTTGCATTTTTGTATTCGATAGAAATAATATCCCCAACCTTTAATTGCTTGGCTGGTTTGGCTGGATTATTGTTAACAAATACTCTTGCACTATCACAAACATCATTTGCAACGGTTCTTCTTTTTATTAATCTTGAAACTTTTAAAAATTTATCTAAACGCATATTGTTTTAACCTTGAAATCAGGTGTTTCTTTTAATTTATTTTCAATTTCATCAAAGGTTAAAAAGCCTTCTTGTGCGCCAAAATATGTGCAAACAGAAGCTGAATTAACTGAAGCATATTTAAGAGCTTTTTCAATATCCCAGTTATATTTATCAATTGTTGCACAGAAAGTTGATGCAAAAGCATCTCCTGCGCCAAGTGTTGATGTAACAACGGCAGGGTAAATAGGGCAAATATAAACTTTTTTGCCATCATAACAATAAACACCGTTTTTGCCATCTGTTATTACAACAAGAGCATCAGTCCCGTTTTTAAGTGATTTAAGCATATCGACAACATCTGGGTGAATTGCTTCTTTTGAATATTTTTCTTCTTTTGTATCAGGTCTTACCTGGATATTTGTAACCAAGCTTGCTTCTTCTTTATTCATAACAACAATTTGTGCTGTAGTTAAAATTTTTGAAAAATATTTTGCACCTTTTTTAAGAGCTGTTGTACCAGCATTAATTGCAAGATTAATTTTATTTTCTTCGCAGAATTTTGCAATTTTATCTAAAATTTTATTGCTATTTCCTGACAATGGTGAAACATATACCCAGCGAGAATTTTTAATGGCTTCAAAATTTACTTCTTTTTCGCTTACATGAGCGTTAGCTCCTCTGTGTGCTAAAACAGTTCTATCTCCTTGGAAGCTAACTAAAACAATTGAAAAGCCTGTCAAATGTTTGTCAGAATCGATAATGTTCATAATATCAATTCCTGATTTTGCAAGTTTTAATTTTATTATGCTGTTTAATTCGTCATTGCCTAATTTAATTATTGTTGAGGTTTTGCAACCCAAATTTGCAAAATTTGTTGCTGTATTAACAGCTCCACCGCCAAGATTTTTTGAAAAATCGGCAATTTCTGTTTTTGCTCCGTATGGAAAAGACATAAATTCGCTTTTTTTGGAAATTTGACTAACTGCAACAATGCTTGCAACGTCTGATTGAATAAAAACATCTTGTGTGGCTGAACCAATTGTTATGAAATCGTACATAATTTTACTCCTTTAATGTTTCTATTATACAATATAATTATGAAATTAAGAAAATTGGTTTTGAAAAATTATAGAAATTATGAAGATTTTGAATATGATTTTTCAAAAAACAAAACTTTAATAATCGGAAAAAATGCACAAGGCAAAACAAATATTCTTGAGGCTATTCATTATCTTTGTACATTAGATTCAAATCGAATTAAAAAAGATTCTGAATTAATTATGTTTAATAAAGAGTTTGCAAACATTAAAGCTAATGTTGAAAAGATTGACACAGATTTAGAATTGGAAGTGCTTTTAAATCCTCCTAAAAATAAAATATTAAAAGTAAATGGTATTAAAAAAACTAAATCAAGAGATTTTTTAAGGGTTTTATCAAGTGTTAATTTTTCAAGTTCCGACCTTTTGCTTTTAAGAGGTGAGCCCCAAAATAGAAGAAAATGGCTTGATATGGCAATATTTCAAGTTTATCCATTGTATGATGAAAAATTGTCAAAATTTAATAAAATAAGACTTCAAAAAGCAAATTATCTTTCTCAAGGGATTATAAATAATGATATGCTTGATGTTTTCAATCAGCAATTATCAATAGCAAGTGCTAATGTGGTTTATTTGAGAATGAAGTATTTAATGGAATTAGAGCGAGTTGCAAAAATGAAACATAGTGCAATGGCGCAAAATGAAGAATTGAAAATCAAATATCAAACAATAACGGATGAATTTTTGCCTGTTAAAGAATTGAGCGAATTAATATATCAAAAATTAATTGAAATAAAAGATGATGAAATGCGCCGTCAACAATGTTTAATAGGGGCTCATAGAGATGATATAGATTTTTACATTAATGATATTGATTCTAAAAAATTTGCTTCTCAAGGACAGCAAAGAACTATTGTTTTGGCATTAAAACTTGCTGAATTACAAATAATTAAAGATAAAATTAAACAAACACCATTATTGTTATTAGATGATGTTTTAGCAGAATTGGATAACTTAAGACAAAATTATTTATTAAATGCAATTGAAGATGATATCCAAATGGTTATAACAAGTGTTGATACGTTAGCTTTTGAAGAGAAATTTCTTAAAAATGTTGATATTATTAAGATTTCGCAAGGAAAAATTGTTGAATAGCTATTAAAATTTGCGTGCTATTAAAATAAAAGTTATAATCTATTTATGAAACAAATAAATCTAGCTTTTATTTGGCATTTTCATCAGCCAAGCTATCAAAAAGAACAAAATAGCGATTTTTTACTCCCTTGGGTTAGACTTCATGCGTCCAAGGATTATCTTGATATGCTTAAAAAAATTGATAACTATCCAGGATTAAAATTAAATTTTAATTTTTCTCCAGTACTTTTAGCTTCTTTGCAAAATTATGCTAATGGCGCAATGGATAAACATTTAAAAATATTATTAAAACCTGAAGAAGAAATTACAGATGACGATAAAATATTTATTTTAAATAATTATTTTGATTTAAATTATAAAAATATGGTTTTAAATAGACCATATTTTACCGAGCTTTATAATAAAAGAGCAAGTTTAAATGAATTAAATATAGATGATTTTACTATTCAAGAATATTGCGATATTATGGCAAATTTCACTATTTCTTGGGTGGATAAAACTTTTGTGTATGAATATCCCGAATTAAAATATTTGCTTGGAAAAGAAAGAAATTATACATTTGGGGATAGAAAAAATATTTATGAAATTCAATTGGATATTATAAAAAGAATTTTAGTTGAATACAAAAAATATCAAGATGAAAATAAAGTTGAAGTATCTACAAGCCCATATTATCATCCAATTTTGCCTTTATTGATTGATTTTAAAAACAAAGAAATAAAAGACTTTGAAAATTTGCCACAAAATTTTAGCATTGTTGATGATGCTAAATTGCAAATAGAATTAGCAATTCAAAAATACAATGAAATTTTTGGAAAAAAACCAAAAGGTATGTGGCTATCAGAACAATGTGTATGTCAAAATAGTCTTGAGCTGTTATCTCAGCAAGGTATAAAATGGAGTGTTTTAGATGAAGGAATTTTATCTAAAACAATTAAAAAAGAATTTATAAGAGATTTTGAAGGAAATCTTGAAAATCCTTTTGAACTTGATATTCCATATAAAACAAAAAGTAAAAATTCGATTAATCTTTTATTTGCAGATTCCTTATTTGCAAATTTATTAAATTTTGGATATGGAAATTATGATTCAAAATTGGCAGCAAATGATTTATATGACAAAATAAAAGTTATTCAATCAAAACTACAAAATTCTCCAAATGATAATCATATTATAACCATAGCGCTTGATGGGGAAAATTGTTGGGAAACATATCAAAATGATGGAAACGATTTTCTTGATTGTTTGTATGAATTAATTAATAGTGATGAATCAATTAAAACAGTTTGTATTGCTGATTATATGGAAAATAATCGAGCACAAAATTTAGATAATTTAAAATCAGGCTCATGGATTAATAGAAATTTTGATTTATGGATTGGAGAAGCTACAAAAAATGTTGCTTGGCTGTATTTATCAAGCGTTATAGCTGATTTTGAAAAATTTAAAAAGGAAAATAACAGTAAAGAATTTTTTGAAAAAATCCAAGAGGCGAAAAAAGAGTTATTAATTGCACAAGGTTCTGATTGGTATTGGTGGTATGGTGAGCCAAATACATCTAAAAATGATGAAATATTTGATTATCTTTTTAGAAATCATTTGATGAATGTGTATAAAATTTTAGAACTTGAAGTACCGCAATATTTGGAACATCCATTATCTGATAATGCAACTAGACCATTAAGAAATCCTGTTGGAAAAATTTATCCAACTTTATGTTGCGATATTGATGATAATAATGATGAATGGAAAAATGCTGGATGTATTTTTGTTCCAGATGGACCAACATCAAATGTTTCAAGATTGATTAAAAATATTCATTTTGGAAATGATGAAAAAAATATTTATTTTAGATTTGAAATAAATAAAAATTCAATCAAAATGGCAAATGATAATATCGAAAATCAAATTGCAATTTATTTTGCAGATGAAACAAATTCTTATTATTCTCCAATAAGATTTGTTAATAAAAACGAAAATATATATCCAATAATTAAAAACCGTTTCACAAGAGAAGTGCGTTTTGTGTTTGATAATAAAAAAGTTTCAAGACTATTTTTTAATAAAGCTTGCTCATATGGCTTATGGGCGCAAACTAAGCTTAAAGGCTCAGAAATTGCATATAATGGAATTATCGAGATGAAAATTTCACTTGAAGATTTAAAACTTCAAAGAAACAATATTTCATTCTGCATAATTGATGCAACAAATGAATTAATAAATGAAGTTTATCCACAAGATGTTTTGATTAATTTAAATATTGATTAATTATCTCTAACTTCAAAAGTTATTTCCCAATCATCAATATTAGATGCTTGTTGGCTTTGTGCTATTGTTATTGTGTTTTGTTTTATGGGGTTTGAATCTTTGATTTCTTTTTTATTGTATTCTTCAAAAACAAGAGTAGAGTGTTCTAATTCTTCTTGTATTTCTTCTTTTTGACTAATATAATTTGCATCAAATTCGGCTTTTTTTGTATAATCGTCTATTTTTTCAATTTTGCATTCATTATATTTTTCAGGATTTTGTGAAGCTAACGAATTTTCAATTGTAGCTTTTTCTTTTACATCTTCTTTTTCTAATGGAAGCCAGAAACCAAAAGTTGAGCCTTCGTTTTCTTTAGATTTAACAAAAACTTTTCCTTGATGATGATCTTCGATAGCGACTTTTACAAGATGCAAACCAAGACCAGTACCCTTAATAGTGTGAACTTGATTTTCTATTCTGTAAAATCTTTCAAAAATCATTTTTTGATGTTCAGGAGAAATTCCCATACCATTATCTTCAACACTTACTTCAAGGTATTCTGGGTCACGAGCAATTTCTGCTCTTATTTTAATTCTTGAATCTTTTGGAGAATATTTAATTGCATTTGTAATTAAATTACTGATAACTCTTTCTATACTTTGAGTGTTGTACGAAATATAAGGAAGTTCTTCCTCTTTTATAACTGTAATTGAAATATTTTTTTCATCAGCTAAAACTTTATGGCTTTGAGCAATTTTATCTATTGTGTTTGCAATGTTTTGTTTTTCTTTTTCAAGCTTTTGATCTGATTCTAAACGTGAAAAATCTAAAATATCATTAACCATTTTGTTTAATCTGATTACTTCTTCGTTTATAGTTCCTATGAATTCTTTTTGTTCTTCAAAATTAAATTCTTCACCATAATTATATAAAGTATCTGCATATGAACTTAAAATAGTAACAGGAGTTCTTAATTCATGTGAAACATTGGAAATAAAATCATCTTTTAATCTGTCTACTTCTGCTTCTTTTGTAATATCGATTAAAACAATGATATATCCTAAATAATCATGCATTTTTGAATACATTGGAGAAATAATAGATTTGATTATTCTTTTATCGATATTGATATTAAATTCTAATGGTTTTTTCTCAATTATGTCTAATGGCGTATTTTTAAATATTGCGATTTTGTCTTTGAAACATAATTCGCCAGTCGAGTCGCAATATTCTTGAATAGATGTGTTCAAAATATCATGTTCTGAGCCATTTAATATTTTTTGTGCTGCAGAATTTAGCATAGAAATATTGTCATAATTATCACAAACAACAACTCCATTTGCGATACTCATCAATACAGATTCTAATTTATTGCGCTCAAGAGTTAATTGATCAATATTCTGTTCTTCATAGTTATGAAGCTTTTTAGACATTTCATTAAATGCATCAAAAAGTTCTTTAATTTCGCCTGACGCTTGATTATAGTCTAATACTGTTCCAAATTTTCCCTGTTCAATTTCTTTAACACCATGGTGTAATAAATTTAATTCTCTTCTGATTAAAAATGCGTTTCCTAAAATAACAAGTGTGAAAACAAGCCAAACTGCACTAAAAACAGTTAGCATAGAGTTTTTGGTTGTGTGTGTAACTTTTTTTGCCAAGTCGGCAGATAAGCCAACTTCTACAACACCAGATATTTTTCCGTTTTTATCTAATATTGGAGAAGAAATATTTGTGTCTGCTTTTTGTGCTCTTTTTGAATAATTTTCTATTGTTGTGTAAATAATATTGTTTGATTTATTTTTAAAAGTTATATATGAAATATCATCTGTTGAAGACAATATTGAGTTTACATGTGCTTTTATGTAGTTAAGAGAAGCATTTGTTTGTGTTATTTCATAATTTTGAACAGCCAAAGTTTTTGTTAAAAGTTGTCCAAAACTTCTATAGCTTTCATCTAATTCTACCTTTATTCGATTAACTGCCCAAAAAGAAATTGCCACAATTAAAGCTGTTGAAATCAAAAGAGCTGTAATAATTAGCTTGTTTTGAGTAGTTAAATCTACGCTAAATTTCTTTTTCATATTGAAATTGTAACATAATTATATTTTTTAATATATACTGTTCATATGAAAAATAATAATAAACAAGGAAGTAAATTAATTTCTTCGAATAAAAAAGCACATTTTGATTATCATCTTTTTGATAAATTTGAGGCAGGCATTTCTCTTCTTGGTACTGAAATCAAATCAATTCGTCAAAATGGTGCAAATTTGAAAGATAGTTATATAAAAATAACGGATGACTTAGAGGCTTATTTATATAATTGTCATATTTCACCATATAAATTTGGCAATATATATAATCATGAGCCCTTAAGAGAAAGAAAACTTCTTTTAAATAAAAAAGAAATATTGAAAATTTTAAATAAGGTTAAACAAGAAAAATATACAATTGTTCCTGTGCAGATGTATTTTTCTTCTCGTTGGGTGAAGCTTGAAATAGCTTTGGCTAAAGGTAAAAAATTATTTGATAAACGTGAAACACTAAAGAAAAAAGATATTCAAAGAGATATTCAAAGGAATAAATAATGTCTATATTATATTATCTTGGCCCAAAAGGTACATATAGTGAAATTGCTGCTTCAAATATAGCAAAAAGTCTTTCAAATGTTCAATTAATGCCTATTTCTACAATTGCAAAAATTGTTGAATTAGTTAATTCAAACGAAAATAATTATGCGATTTTGCCTATTGAAAATTCAATAGAAGGTATTGTTAGACCAACAATTGATAATATATACATGTCTGAAGTTAAAATTCAAGCTCAAATTGAAATTAATATTGAACATTGTCTTGTTTCAAAGGGAAAAAAATCTGAGATAAAAAATATAATCTCTCATCCGCAAGCACTTGCGCAATGTCAAAAATATATTTTAAATAATTTTGATGAAAATATAAATTTAATTGATGCTAGCTCAACATCAGCATCTATTGAATTAATGTCTAATAAAGATGAAACATATTCTGCGATTGTGTCTAAAAAATTGGCAGAAGAATTAAACTATAATATACATGATAAGAATATAAGTGATGTAAAAGATAATAAAACGCGTTTTGTTTTAGTTTCAAAAAAAGAATTAAAATTGGGCGAAAAAACAAGAACGTCAATAGTATTTAATACAAAAAATGAATCAGGTGCACTGTTAAAAATATTGTCTATAATAAATAAATATAATTTAAATTTAATTTATCTTGAATCTCGTCCCTCTAAAAAAGTTTTTGGCGAATATAATTTTTTTGCAGATATTGATAAAGGTATAGATGAATTAAAAGATGCCTTAAAAGAAATTGAAGCACAGTGCAATTATTATAAATTTCTTGGAAGTTATCCATCTGTATAATAATATTATTTTTTTTGTGCCTAAAATATAAAAATGTAGTATTATAAATTTATTATGTTGGATTTTTTATTACCTAAATCAAAGATACAAGCTTTCAATTTAAGAGAAGTTCCTATTGAACATTTTGAAGTTATTGGAATAGGTCAAATTAATCCTTATTGCAATATTCAATATGATAATGAGATATTTTTAACTGTCGTAAATTTTGTAAATGAATCTAAAAATTTTGATGAAAAAGAAGGTTTAATAATAGCGAAATATTTTAGTGTAAGAAGATGCCCAAGATGCAAAAAAACAGAATTAATTCCTGTAAAAATGCATATCAATATGGATTTGAATTATCTAAAAAATGAGGAAGAAATTGCTTTTGATGCGTATGAAGAACACCCTTCAAGAAGACATTTTCCAACTCTTGTAAGCGCATATTGTAATCATTGTAATTCATGTTTTGAAATAAGAATTAAAAATAAAGATACTTGGATTAAGCAGGCAAAAAGAATTAAAGAAAAAGATTTAGTAACTCGTAGCTGGGAAGAATATAATACAGACTAGCTTTTGGGCATTTGTAAAAAATTATTAAAATTTAAATAATTTTTTTTAAAAAAGTGCTTGCAAAAAAATTTTGATGTTTTATTATAATGTCTACGAGCAATTGAGCTTGTCGAAATTATCACTTGAAAATATTTTAAAATATTTATTGACATTTAAAATTGACGTGATAATTTGGTAAATGCAACATCCCAAGTTGCTTATGAAGCAGGAAGTATTAAATAACATATTTTTTTTGCTCTAAATCAAGTTTAATTTAACTTGCACATTGAAAATAGAATATCATATCTATCGATTATTAAGTTGACAAAAGATAGAGTTAATTAAAACAAATTCTTTTTTAGTAAAACTAAAATCAACCAATAGTAATTGATGCTTATACAAACGACAA
>JAFTXY010000012.1 GCA_017461425.1 Candidatus Gastranaerophilales bacterium
TAGCCAGACTTGGCTTAACGAGCAAACGAGCGCATAGGTGTATGAGCACGACGGCAGCCGCGGTGAGCTGGTGCCGAGTGCGAAATCGTACCCCAAGAGTGAAGCGAGTTTAGCCAGACTTGGCAAAATCGTAATTTGGTAAAATACATAGCTTATAAGGAGTAAAATATGGCTTTAGTTGGAAATACTTATTTAACTTTAAAAGACAAATTTGCGCAAAAAGAAAATGGCAAAATTGCAACAACGATTGTTGATTTATTATCTCAATCAAACGTTTTATTAGAAGATGCTGTTGTTAGAGAATGTAACGAAGGTTCTACTCATAAAACAACAGTTAGAAACGGTTTACCTGAAGTGGAATTTAGAAAATTCTATCAAGGGGTTACTTGTTCTAAAGGTGAATATACTCAAATAACTGATACAACAGGTATGCTTGAAGTTTATTCTCAAGTTGATAAATCATTAGCTGATTTAGAGGGTGATACTGAGCAATTTAGAATGAATGAAGCACAAGCTTTTCTTGAATCTATGAATAATACTGTTCAAGAAAATATATTTTACGGTTCTAAAGCAACAAACCCCGCAGGTTTTGATGGATTATCTGTTCGTTATAATAAAATTTCAAACGATACTAAATCCATTGGTTATCGTGTTTTGGATGCTGGTGGTAAAGGTAATACAAATACTTCAATTTGGTTTGTTACTTGGGGTGATTTGCATACGCATTTATTATATCCAAAAGGTTCTCAGATGGGTTTAATGCACACAAATAAAGGTGCTCAAACCGCTACAGATGCCAATGGAAATATGTATGAAGTATATAGAGATCACTTTAAATGGGATGTAGGTATGACTGTAAGAGATTTTCGTTCTACATGTCGTATTGCAAATATTGATGTTAACGAATTAAGTGGTGATAATGCGCCAGATTTAATCAAATTAATGATTCAAGCTTATCATCGTGTAAATCGTTTTGCAAAAACCGGTAAAACTGTTATTTATTGCAACGATACTATTGAAACTTTCTTACACTTCCAAGCAATGAATAAAACAAACGTCAAACTTTCTATCCAAGATTTTGCAGGAAAACCTGTTGTGACATTCTTGGGTCTACCTGTTAAATGTGCAGATCAAATTAAAAATACAGAAAAAACAGTTTCATAGTTAGGAGAAAAATATGTTATTAGATGCTCAGTTATTATTTTCCGATGCTCAAGAAATTACATCAGGAACAATAAATTCTACAAATATTGTTAAATTTGGCGCAGGTGATGTTTCTTATTTACCTATTGTAATTCAATCAGTAGCTGATTTTACGGGACTCACTTCTCTTTGTGTAAAAATACAAACATCTTTAAAAGCCGATTTTTCAGAGCCTGTTGATTTAGTTCAAGCAACTTTATCAAAAGAAGAATTAAAAGCTGGAGTTAAATTTCCAATTTCATACTTGCCAAAAGGTAATTTAGGCTATATGCAGCTTGTTTATATTGTTGATGGGTCTGCAGAATCGACAGGAAAAATTACTGCTGGTATTGTTTGTGCTGACAGTATTGGTTTTCATGAAATTAATCTCTAATATTAGTAATACAAGTGGGCTTAATGCCCACTTTTCCTAACAGAAAGAAGGCTTATAATGTGTAATGCTGCTATAAATTTAACAGATATTGTATCAGGCACGCTTAATGTAGCTAAAATGACTTCATCAATTCAAAATGACAATCAACAACTTAAATATCAGACACAAATTGCAATTAATAATGCAAAACAAGCACAAAATGAGGCATTAAGGCAAAAACAAATTGGAATAGATGAAGCAAGGCTAGAAAAAATTAAAGGAATGCAAAAATTAAATTCTCAAATTGCTAAAAATTCTGCTAATGGATTTGACGCATATTCTCAAACAAATATTGAAAACTATAGCGATATTTATTCTGATACTTTAAATTCGGCTAATGCTGTAAAAAACAATTATGATAACTCTGCAATTGATTATTTTCAAACAGCAAACGAATATTTAAATCAAGCTAAACAAACAAAAAAACAATATAATAGTAATCTTTTTAAAAAAGGAATGACTTATTTGGGTCAATTTAATAAAGTTGCTGATAGCTGGTTAGAAAAGTAATTAAAGGAGAGAATATGACTATTACTTCAAAAGTACAAATCTATAATATTGCCCTAAATACTCTTGGTGTTTCAACACCTTTAGAAAATGCTAATAGCTCTGATAATAAAGTTATATTATTAAATAATTATTATGATTTAGCCAGAGATTTTGTTTTAAAGGATTTCGATTGGAATTTTGCCTCTGTTTTAAAAGAATTATCATTATGTTCAATTCAAGAAGAAAATTCTCAATATAAGTATACTTTTAATTATCCGAATGATTGTATTTGTGCAAGGGATATTTTTGAAAAAGGTTGTTATAAACTTGAAAAATTTTCTGTCGCATCATCTTTATCTATGGAAAAAATCATTTTATGCAATACTTTGCATCCAGTTTTGAGATATACAAGAAAAATTGATAAAGAAATACATTATACTTGCGAGTTTGCCATGGCGCTTGCTTATTATCTTGCATCTTTAACTTCCAACGTAATTTGCGGAAGTATTCAAAAGGGAGAAATTGCTTATGAAAAATATAAGCAAATTTTAAAACGTGCAAAATTACTTAATGCTAAAGAGGGTGCGGACTTTATTTTTGATGATGAAACTTATCTAGATTCAAGAGGTTAAAATGAGTATAAGAATTGGTCAAAATTCCTTTTCAAAAGGAATTATTTCTCCTGCTCTGCAAGGAAGAATTGATTTGGAGCAATATTCTTTGGGTTTAAAAAAATTAAATAATGGCATTGTCCTACAAGAAGGATGTGTAGTTAATCGCCCAGGATTAGAGTTTATAGAAGAAGTTAAGTATAGTGATAAAAAAACTCGTCTTGTTTCTTTTGTTTTTAATTTTAATCAAAATTATATTTTAGAACTTGGCGATAAATATATTCGAATTATTAAAAATGGTGCATATATTTTAGATGAAAATGGTAATATTTTAGAACTTTCAACTCCTTATTTAGAAGAAGATTTATTTGAAATTGATTATGTTCAACAAGCTGATGTTATGACGTTTGTTCATAAAAATTATAAACCTTCTGAATTATCTAGATTTGATATAAATAAATGGCAATTTAGTGAAATTAATTTTAAAGCATCAATTTTACCTCCATCTAATTTAAAAGCAACTTATAAGGGTTCAACTGAATCTAATACAACAACGTATTCTTATGTTGTTTGTTCTGTTGATCAAGATACCAATGAAGAAAGTACTAGAAGTAAGGCAGTTGCTGTCCTAGGACATCTAGAAGCTTATTGGACTACTTCTGAATACATAACAATTTCTTGGGATGCAGTTAGTAATGCTCAAGAATATAATATTTATAGAGCTGTAAATGGTATTTATGGTTATGTTGGTACAACAAATACAACTTCATTTAAGGATAACAACATTGAACCTGATTTAGATTCTTGCGCTCCTATTTTTGTTAATCCTTTTGAAAATCAAAACCCATCTTGTGTCTGTTATTACCAGCAAAGAAAAGTTTATGCTTCTTCTGATTTATCTCCACAAACTCTTTGGGCAAGTCAAAGTGCAACGAACGATAATTTTAATATTTCAAGACCTTTAAATGCAACCGATTCAATATCAATGTCTATTTATGATAATTGCGCTAATATTATCCAGCATTTAATACCTTTTGATGATTTGATTGTTATGACAACAAGCTCTGAATGGTGTGCAAATGGCGCAGATGGTGTATTTTGCGCAAACCCTGCTCCTGTTGCAAAAATTCAATCTTATTATGGTTCCTCTAAAGTAAAACCAGTTATATCAGGTTCTATGGTTTTATTTGTGCAATCTGGAGGAAATATAGTTAGAGATTTAGGATATAGTTATCTTTCAGATTCTTATGATGGTGAAGAACTAACTCTTTTTGCAACACATTTGTTTGAAGGAAAACAAATTGTTGATATGGCTTATGCGAAAGAACCATATCGAATTCTTTGGTGTGTTCTAAATGATGGAACATTAGCAGCGCTTACTTATAATCAAAAGCAAAAAATATCAGCATGGCACACTCATTCTACTAAAGGAAAATTTGAAAGCGTTTCTGTTATTCGAGAAAATAATGAGGATATTGCATATTTTGTCATCAATCGAGAAATAAATGGAGTTTCAAAAAGATATATTGAAAGATTTAAAACTCGGATTGTTAAAGATTTATCAAATGCTTTTTTCTTAGATAGTGCTTTATATAATGAATTTGATAATAAAGTTTCAAAAATATCAGGTTTAAATCATCTTAAATGTGAAAAAGTTAACGCCTTATTGGATTATGGCGTGGTTGAAAATTTGCAAGTTGATGAAAATGGTGTTGTTGAATTGCCATATGAAGCTTCAAAAATATTAATCGGGTTGCCTTATGAATTTGAATTTGAAACTTTAAATTTTGAAAATGAAGCCAGCTTAGGCATTAAAAAGGTAATTAACAAAGTTGAGGTCAAAGTTTTGAACTCAAGAGAAGATTTCTTCATTCAAAATGATGATGATACCTTATTTCAAAATGCAAGGAGCCATGAAAGCATAAATTATCCAGAAAAATTATTCACAAAGGATGTTGAATTTTCTTTGTTATCAAATCCAAAAATGCAAGCAAGTGTAAAAATAATACAAAAATATCCTCTTCCGATAAATATTTTATCTGTTATGGCGACAATTTCTCTTCAAGAGGTTGAAGCTCAATGATAGAAATATCAATAACACATAAAAATTTAGCCAATTTTATTAAAAATATTAGACTAGAAGATAAATTAGAATTAGAATATGTTTTTAAAAATAATCTTGAAGATAATTTTATAGATTCTATATATAAATGTGACGAAATTTATTTTCTTGCTGACAACAATAGAACTCCAATTGCAATTGGTGGAGTTGAAAATAGATTTTGCGATGATTTAAAACTTGGTCAGGTTTGGCTTTTGACCACAAAGGATTATTATAAAAATAGATTTTATCTATATAAATATGTTTTAGATAAAATTAAAGATTTTAAAACTCGATATGATATTCTTTTTAATTTTATTTATAAATCAAATTACCCTGCATTAACTTGGCTTAATAAAGCAGGCTTTATGGAATATGATTTATCAGCTGATTTTAAACTTTTTTACTTTTTAAATGGAGGAATTAACTTTGATATACGATATTTTGCCAGTAAATAATTATCAAGGAAATAATAGTGCTACCCAGTTTGATTTTGATTTTTATATTGAAAATGAAAGTCAATTAAATGTATTTTTATTTGATGAAAATAATATAAAATATAAGCTAGCTTATAATAAAGATTATTCAATTAACGAATTTAAAAATATTAATGGAAGTTACATTACTTTTCCTGTGGATGGTTCTAATTTTAACATTCTTTCTAACAATGAAAAATTATCATTAGAATTGACTTTGCCTATTTCGCAAGAAACACAATATAATAACAGTTCCCTTCTGAATTTAGCAACTTTAGAATATTCCCTTGATTACTTAACCAGATTAATTCAAATTTATTCAAGAAAAATTGATTTATGTGTTAGGGTCGATGAATGTTCTGAAATTTCCCCTAATGAGCTAATGGAAGATTTAAACAACAAAGCGCAGAGTACTAAAGAATATTGTGCCACTGCTTTATCTATACAAAATGATGTTAACTCCAAATTTGCATCTATATCAAATATAAATGAAGAAATTAATGCAAATTATGAAAAATTTCAAAAAATAGATGATTTAGAAAATTTAAAAGCAAACAAAACTGATGTTGATGGTCAATGGGTTTATAAAATTGTTCAATTATTTTCAAATAGAGAATTTGCAGGTCTAGAGGCTTTTACTGTTGATATTAGCGATTATCTTCCAAATGATGGATATGATTATGAGGTATTTTTAACTTGTCTTGGTATTACTGGAAAAGCCGTTGGTGATAGTATTCATGTTATGTGTTCAACTGGAAGCAGCGCAGGAAGCAATTTTACCGCTTTCTTTGGACAAATCCGTAACCAAGTAGCAAACCAATCTCAGATAGTGCAATCTTCGCATACTTTACCTGTATCTGCAAATGATAAAGCAATAACAATAAGTCAAGGTAATAATATTAAATGTACTATTAATTGCTCTATACAGGGGTATCGTAGACTTGGTAAAAATGTTTAAGAGGTGAATTATGACATATTATGTTTTTATTGAAAATGAAAAAATAAATGGCGCAGGACAATGTAAGGTATTAAATCAAGATATTTTAAATATTGAAGTAAATGAAGAAATCTACAATAATATTGAAAAATATATTTATCAAGATGGCGAAATTATATTAGACCCTGATTATGAAGAAAAACGGGCGCAAGAAGAAAGAGAAAGAATTGCACAATTATATCTAACTAGAGCGGATGTTGAACGTGGGATATATCAGGCAAAACAAATGGATTTTGAAGATATTATTGCTTTGGTTACTCAATTACAACCTGAGGGATTAGATATTAAAGCTTTAAAAATTGAATTAAAAGCAAATCATTTTTATCGTGGAAATCCTTATGTAAGTGCTATTGGTGCTTTGCTTGGATTTAGCAAAGAGCAACTCGATAAATTTTTTGAGGATGGAAATTATGAACATTTGCTGGTATGAAGATGAAGATTTAAAAATTGTTTTTAATAAAGTCCCAAATTTAAGCATGCGCTTCATTATGCCTTGTATGAAACAGGATTTGATTGATGAAATAAATAAAAAACCTTTTATCTCTAATGATGAATTATATGTGATTTTAATTGATAAAATTTTTCAAATTACTTATGAATTTTCAATTCCAAAAGATTACACTTGGGATGGCGCTAGTATTCCAAGAATATTTTGGAGATTGATTGGCTCTAAAACCGATAATCGTTTTTTAGTTCCATCGTTAATCCATGATGTTTTATGCGAAAATCATAATTATATTGATGATAATAGGTATTTTTCAACAATAGTTTTTGAAAGATTATTATATGTATCCAAGGTAAATTCTTTTAATCGTTGGATGATTAAGCATGCGGTCGATAATTATCAAAAATTTTGCGGATGGGATAATTAAAATGGAAAATATGTTCGCTGCCCTATATGTAATTTTGGGTTTTGCTTCAATTGCTGCTGCTTTTAAGGCAATTGATTGGCTTATTGCGCTTAAATATATGACTAAAGATAGTTGTACTGTTTGTCGTAATGAGCTTGTTCAAAAGCAAAGTATCGAAGATGTTAAATTAACTCGCATAGAAACAAAAGTTGATATGCTTTTAAAAATGAGGAAAAATGAATCTTAATTTTAAAATTTCGGAATTTATTCATTCAGACATTGCTATAAAAAATAATTTAAATAATTTTCCTGATATAAATTCTTTAGATAATATTTTAAATTTAATTTTTTATTTAATGCAACCATTGAGAAATTTGTTAAAAAAGCCTATTATTATCACTTCTGGTTATAGGTGTAAAAAATTGAATTCTTTGGTTGGCGGTAAAATTATTTCGCAGCATTTAAATGGCTATGCTTGCGATTTTGTAGTTTATGGAATGAAACCAAATGAAATAATAAATGTTATAAAAAATTCAGCATTGGAATTTGATCAATTAATAAATGAATTTAATCGTTGGATTCATATTTCTTATGTAAAAAATAATAACCGAAAACAAATTTTAGAATAAAAAAAAGCCTCATGAATGAAGCCTTGTTGTTATGTTTTAGGTTATATCATTAGGTTATTTAATTTACGTAACTTACATATCTTGTATCGAGTTGTCCTTTTGTTCCCATGTCATATAATATGGTTTTTGCACCAATGTGACTAATTGGTTTTTTATAAGGACGAGATTCTCTTAATGCACTATAAACATCTGCAATTGTTAATGCCTGGTTTTCATGATTTTTCTTTAAATTACCTTCGTAATTATGATGTTCATAGGCTAAAATCGCAGCTTGAGGATTTAAATCTGTTGTTTTTAAAATTTCATAACTTAATTTGTTGTGAAGCTCAATAATGCTTCTTTCTTTTGGAGTAAGTCTTCCTTTTTTATTTAAAATTTCTCTCGGAATAAAAACTTTCCCGATATCATGCAAAAGAGCTGCTTGTGTTAAATATGCATAAGTTGGCTCTTTTTTTGTATGTCCCATTTTTGTATAAATATCCTGCGCTCTTTTTGCTGTTGGAATTAAATGAGACATTATAATATCTTTTACGTTTTGAATATCGAATTTAACTTCAAGTTTTTCTGATTTTAAAATTCTTTTGATATTTGAATTGTTTTTTATTGCATTTTCTATTGTACTTTCATTTAAATATTTTGCAATAAAGCGCATAGGATGATTTAAAGCAAGCGTTGCATTGACATATTCTGGCGAATATATTGGATTTTGTTCGCCATTAAATGAATTTGCTTCAATAAATGGTTGAAAATCATTTTCAGCTAATGCAAGCGAATTACTTGTTGCATTTGCAGTTTTGAACTTATCTTTAAGATTAAATTTATCTTTTTGTTCTGTCTTGGTAAGACACTCCAAAAAACCCATATTCACCCACTAAAATTGTAAACACACTTTCCTTATGTAATCAAAAAGTATTTTTTTCTTGGTGAATTGCTTTTTTGTATATACTATTTTAACAATTGTTTACACTTTTGTATTTTTAGCTTGTTTGTTTTCGTCGTCATAATTAGCTATGCCTGTAAATTCATTTCTTCCTGTGATTTTTTTAGTAATCCAGAAAGTTAATTTAGGTATACCTACTGCCAAGCCAAGTGTACTTATTGTTAAACCTATGCCAAGATATGTTGCGTTTGCTTTGTTTACTTTACTTGCTAATTGAGTTAATTTTTCTTTGGTTAAAGCATCTTTTGCTTTTGATGCAATGTAATTTAGATATTCTACAACTGATTTATCTATTGAATCTATATCTTCATTTTTAACAAAACGATTGATTTTGCCATATTTACCAAATGTTCCGTGGGTGTATATTGTTTTTTCTACATTAGCATCTTTAAATAGTTCACCAACTTTTGTTTTTCCTGCTTTAACTTGTTCGATTGCATTTTTAACAATTTCAGGTGATTGTTTTGATATTTCCTCTGCGATTAATGGGTTTACATCTGGATTTGGCATATATTTTCTTATTAAATTTTGAACATGTTTTGCAGCGAAATTGTATAAATATATACCAGAACCATCCATAATCAGGTATTCTAATGCTTCAAATTTATTTCTTGAAGTTATAATTCTGCCGATAATCATTGGAATATCTGTAATTATAAGCCTGAATATATTGTCATTTTCAACGCTATATGTTAAATCGCTAAGATTTGTTGGAATTTTACCTTTAAATGAGAATAATGTATCGTTTTGGGAACTTTTTGTGCTATTTTTAAATTCTTCAAAAGATTCAAAACGTGTTAATTGTTTTTGCTGTGTTGTGTTTTCTGCGTCTTTCATTTTTTTAAGCTTATTGCTTGTTATTTTTTGGTTGATTTTTGGAAGCACAACGCCCATTGCAAGACAATTAAGCACAACAGCAGCAATTGAAGTAACTTTTTTTGCTCCTTTGATTTTTTTAATCATAGAAGTTGCAGCTTCTGTTATTTCGCTTTGATTTTTTAGATGGAATTTTTTTCCTGAGAATTTGGTCGATAATTTTAAATTTTTAGGCTTTCTTTTGCATGGTTTAAGCATTAAAAATTTATCACCATATCTTTTGGTTAGTTCTGTTGTGTCTTTGCCTTTTGCTCCGTAACCTTTTAATAAAAAGTTTACACTATCTTCGACAGCTGAATTTCCTTCTTTTGATTTTGAAAAATCAATATCCATCGGAACTTTAAGTAATTTTTCGCAAGCTTTGTCACCAACCCATTTAAAAGCAGGTATTCCTAATAGCCAAACGGCAGCAGCCATTAATTCTTTTCTTAATTTTTCTGCCCCTTCAAGTATTCCGCCTCTTTTATATCCCTCCCAAGAGCGTCCGATATCGCTTGGAATTTCTTCAATAAGAGTTCCGGAGGGCAAATTCGGATTTTGAATGTGGCTAACAACTCTTGCTAGTCTTGTGTAATCGGCTGTAATTGACAAAATAATACCTTGCTAATGTAAACTGTCTGCTTGTATAAAACTTGTGATAGAAAAATTTTGCTATTTATTTTCTTCTATAAAGTTTTTGTTTTCATATCCTGTTAATTTGCAAACTTGGTCGCACCATTGTTTTAATATTTCTTTTTCGTCTAATTCGTATGAAATTGGTGTACCTATTTTTAAATTAACCTGTTGTTTTTTAAATGGATTCCAGTTGTATTGTTCTAATCCGCTAACTCCCATTGGAACAATATCAATTTTATTTGTTTTTGCGAAATAAATAAAACCACCACTTATATTTTCAATAACTTTGTTTTTTCTAATTCCGCCTTGTGGAAAAATGCAAAGATTATAGTTTGCTTTGAATGTTTCTTTAACAGATTTTATTGTTGATAATCCAACTTTTTCCCTATTAACAGCAAATGCACCAAGTCTTCTTACATTTGTTGCTATCCATTTATGAAAATTTGTATCTGTTTTGAATAATTCTTGTTTTGCAATATAGCCTAAAGGTCTTTCAAATGCCCAATTCACTATAAAAACATCCATGTATGAAATATGGTTTGGAGCCAAGATGTATAGTTTATCTTTAGGAATATTTTTATTTCTTTCTACTTTGAATTTATAAAATGGTAGCCCAAAAAATGGAAAATATAGCACATATAATGAATAGAATTGATAAAGTCTGGTTAAGATGTTGAAATCCTTAGCCTTTTTTTCACTATAGTTAATGTTTTTCATTATTTTCTTCCTTCTGACAGTTCTATTATTTTATCACTCCATGTCTTAATCATTTCTTCAATATTATTGTTGTATGGAATTGGTTTTCCTATTTTAATTTTCATACAACCTTTAAAAAGTTTTCTTTTTTCTTTTGTAACCCCGGTTATTGCTAAAGGCAATATATCGCATTTTAGTGTTTTTGCAAAACTTGCAAAACCTTTGTTGATGTTATCCATATTGCCATCCCTTTCTCTTGTTCCTTGTGGGAATATTCCTAGACACCAATTTGTTTGTTTTAATCCAAGAACTGTTTTGATTGTGGAAACAGAAAGTTTTGTTCTATCAACTGCAAATGCTCCAAGCAAATCTAGAAAATATCTCATCCAGGGATTTTGAAATAGTTCAATTTTTGCCATGTATGCAACATTTTTTTGTAGTGCGTGAACAACTAAAAATGGGTCTATTGCGCTAACATGATTTGATGCTACTATAAACATGCCACATTTTGGGACATTTTCTCTTCCTTCAACTCTTAAGTTGAATACAACTCTATAATATAAACCATATACTAAATTACATGTAATCCATTGAAATATGCTTCTAAAAAAATTATATTCTTTTGGGTCTCTTTTTTGATAATCTCGAGTCATTTTGTTCCTTTTAAATTAACTCCCTGATAATAATTATACTAAATAATTTTAATTATGTTATAATTTTTTTATAACAAAAGGAGAAAGTATGAAAAAAATATTATGTTTAGCAGCAATGTTTTCTTTATTTGCTCTTGGATCTGCAAATGCAGAAGTAGTTGGAATTGTTGATTTCGATAAAGTTGTTGACAATTATTCTAGAGTTAAAACTGTTACTGATGAAATTTCTGATAAATTTGCCGAAATTCAACGTTACAGCTTAGATAAAGAAAGAGAATACAAAAAACTTTCTACTCCATTAGAACGCAAAAATTTTGAAGAAGCTACTGCAAAAGAATTATCAAGAAAACAGGATGCATATTTGAAATTAAAACAAAGAAAAGAAGCTGAAATTGACAATGCTATTAAAAATGCAATCAAACAAGTTGCTATCGCAAATAAAATTGACACTGTTGTTGAAGCAACTGTTGTATTTTATGGCGGCGTAGATATTACAGATAAAGTTGTTAAAACTTTAAACAATCCATCTGTAAAATAAAAAATAAAAAGTTCTTTACTTAATATTTTTTTCTGATATTATAGTAAAGTAACTTTCGGAGGAATGCCGGAGTGGTTGATCGGAGCGGTCTTGAAAACCGTCGAGCATGCGAGTGTTCCGTGGGTTCGAATCCCACTTCCTCCTAATTTTAAAAGCCCTTCATTTGAAGGGCTTTTTTATTTGCGAGTTATGAAGTTTATGCTAATAAATTATATTCTCTTGCATATATTTGCGCATTAACTGAGCCGATATCTTGAGCACAGCTTGTTGTATCATGTCCTGCACTCATAGGTAGGCGCATTGGTGTCCAATTTTTATTGCCATATGTTGATAATTTTCTTGCTGCTTGTTCACCTGCAATTTTTTGAGCTAATAATTCTTTATATTGCTCTTCTGTAATATCAAGTTTTGAACCAACTACTGTTTGTTGAATTGCAATAGATTTGTGTTCTGCTCCAAAATTATCATCTTGGCTGTCATATTCTAAATATTCGTATCCTTTAACACCTTCTAATTCTAAAACTTTTGTTGGAACCTTTTCATCTGCAAATGGGTGATACACTTGTCTTTGTGTGTAAATATGATTTACTCTAAAGTTTTCAACAAACGTGTTAACTGTTCTTGGATTTTCGTTTTGCCAAGTTCCTCTAAAATTAAGGTTTCTAACTGAACTGATTTTCATCATTTTACTCTCCTTTACCTAACAACTTATGCGTATTGCATTTTTAATTCTAAATTATGCGATTATATTTTTTATGCGAAAAAAATAAAAGCCCCATGAGGGACTTTTATTATACCACTTTAATTTTTTTATTCAAATCTTTTTTTAAAAAATTCCAAGTTCTTTTCCTGCAGCTAATGTTTCTTCGTCAACCGCAACCGGCATTTTTGTTAAGCCAACTTGTCTTAATGCAAAGTATAAACATTCATTTGGCTCTTGTGTTGTTCCGTTGAAAATTAAAGATGCTCTGTTTTTGCCTGCTGCAGTTGGGATATAACCATCTTCATCTACACTGTAAGAACAAATATGTAATAATGGAGCTGTAATTTCGTCTTGATCTATAATGTCATGTGTTGCTTTTGTTGCTCGAGTTTGATATTTTTCTTCACAAGCTTTAATATTGCCGCAATCTTGTGATTTATATAGTTCGTCGAATTTTTGAATATCAAGCATTGCTATTTGATAGCCTTCACCTAAATTATCAGGCATTTTAAATTTAGGCAAAATTGCACTTTCTAGAATTTTTGTAAGTGTTACTTTTTTGTAGTTAATTCCTTTTGCACTTAAGAATTTTTCAACTTCAAAGTCTTTGCTGTGTGGGCAGCTCATTTGACCTTTTGCGTATACTACCTCGCCATTTTTTTCGCCATTTTTATCAAAGTAGCCAATTTTGTAATCAAAACCGTTTCTATATGCGAAATCATCAACTTGAGCACTCTTGTCGAATGAATTTTCGCTATTTGAATTTAAATCATATTTGAAACGATACAAACCTTTAAAAGGTACAGCACTACTTGTTAATTGCATAATTTTTTCTCCATATTTTTACATTTGCACTGAACTTAAAACTCCTCAATATTCTAGATTGCCTGTTTTGTAAACAAATATTAAGCTATAATATTCTTTCTTCTAGATGAGCACCAATTAGAGGAATTATATGTGTTTTTCCATCAAGTGTTATGTATCTTATGCAATTTTCACTTTGTTCTTCGTTTAGTTTTAAATAATTTGTAAATAATTCTGCTGCAATTTTTTTAGATGTATTTGCTGATAAGAAATTTTTTATAATTAAATTTTTCTTTTCGTCAGCTCCCCATCTTTTATCTTCTAGAAAATCCATAAATAATTGATGATATGTGTAGCCAGTTTTTTCAAATCTGCCTTTAATTCTTTTAGGCATTTCGATATCATTTTTTTCAAGATATTTGTCAGCTATTGCGATTTTATATGTTTTTCTAGGATTAATTGGCTCAAAGCCTTTTGCGCCCCTAATTAATATATTTTTCTTTTTTGTTATCTCTTCGTCTTCTTTTTTCTCTCTTGCAAGTTCAATAGCGCTTCTGTTTACTTGTATATCAGACCAGTGAATAATTGTATTTCTTCTTGGATTGTCTATGTTTTGATTAACATTTTCCCAGACAATTTCTAACAATTCTCTGCCTGTTACAATGCCAGCACGAACCCCTGACAGGTCTTCACTGACACCATCAAAAATTTTCATTAAATCAAATGTTGTTGCGCCATTTTTTAGTCCACCTCTTATGATTGAGGATTGAATTCCCAAAATATCAACATCACTTTGAGCTCCAGATTTTATTAAAACGCTTTTTAGTGCGCTTGTTAAAAAGTTTGCAAGTTGTGAATTTTTAAATCTGATTGTTTCTGTGTATTCAAAATCAAGATGCTCTTCTGGGTTTAGGCTTCCCTTTAAGAATATTATTGGCTTGGTTTCTTTTTCGTATGATGCAAAGCCTGTTTTTTTGCGTGCTTTTAATTCTTCGGCAGAATATCCATGGATTAATCGATTCAGCGCATTTGATTGATGCTCACCTAATTTGTATTGATTTGTTTGAAATACAACATCTTCTCTTTCAACTGTTCCATCATCTTCAATTTGCAATGATATTGATTTTAAAATTTTATTATCTTCGCCCAATGAAGATATATTTGTATTACCTTTTTTTGTTGTAGCAATATCATGTTTGTGTCCATCTAAAATTTCGTCAATTTCAGGCACTTCATCTCGAACCATTTTAGATAATGTTGTTCCCATATGCGAAGACAAGATAACTATTCCATCTGGGTGTTTTTCTTTAAATTCACTAACTTTATCTTTAATTGATTTAATTGTTCCTGAAATCATTTGTTTTGTGAATTTTGCATCTTTTTTATCGTAATTTTCGACAAATTTTGTTCCTTTGATTAGTCCTGGATTGTAAAAATCAAATGCAGGGATTGTTGCTCCTAAAACCATTAAATGATGTTTTTTATTTGGGTCTTTATCGTCGTCAATTTCATATTCTTTTGAGCTTACAAATCGTGAACCTTCTTTATCAAAATCATATTTTCTTAAAAATGGAGAATTTTTACCATCAACATTTGTTAAAACTGTTGTAATGCAATCAATTGAATTTAAAACTTCATATAGTTTTTCATCTCCGCCATCATAGCAATGGTTTCCTGGCGTATATAACGCATCAAAATTTGCATATGGTGCAATATTTTCCCCTGTTATTCCATTTTCTCTTTTTATGTTTGCTGTGTAGTTTGCTTGTTTTCTGATTTTTTCAACTAATAATTTTAAAAAGTTTGCCTGAACATCAAAATTTGTTAGTTTTGGATTTGTTCTCCATCCTTTTTTGTTGCCGTTTATAAAATAATCGCCTGCGTTAATGTATAAATTCAGTGTAGATTTTTCTTCGCTTTTTTTAAAAATTCTATCTCTGTTAACTGCAATTGTATTATATGTTTCGGGTAAATTTGCAATATTTCCATGGTTATCTGAATTTGCAACAATATTTATTCTTGCACCTTTGAAATTTGTGTTAGTTGAAGTAATTTTCATTTATATCCTCTTTTGTTTATAAATTGCATATATATAAGGTTTCTAAAGATTTTTTTTACTTCTTTTTTAACAATTCTTTACATTTATGTAAATAAAATTTAATAAAAAAACTTTATTTAATTATATATTTAGCGAGTTACATATTTTTAATAAAGAGGAGTGAAAAATGGTATATCAAATGCCAGGGACAAACGTAGTCCAACCAGTTCAATTTGGTGCAACATACAAAGAAGGTAAAGCAATTGAAAAAGCTGCAAAAGCCGAAGAGAAAAAAGACGGCAATAAAAGACTCGCTGCAACCGCTGCATGTGTAGCTGCAGCAGCTATTGCTGGAATTAATTTAGCCAAAAAAGGAAAATTAGGCAAAGCTGCACAAGAATTTATGGGTGGTGCTGCAAATAATGCAAAACTTGGCAATCAAGTAGGACAACAAATTGCCGATGAAGCCGCACAAGCTGCACAAAAAGGAGCAAATGAAGTTGCACAAGCTGCAGGAAAAGCTGTCCCAAAAGGGATAGGTGAAGAAGCAGCAGAAGTTGTGCAAAAAAAGGCTGAAAAAGCAGGACATGCATTAACTGAAGCATACGAAGATTTAAATAAAGCAGAAAGAAATTTAGCTGATTTAGAATTAAGAAAAACTCGTGGTTTGGGCGGAGTAACTGACGACGATATTCTTGCTGCCAAAGCTGCACGTGATGCAAAAAAAGCAGATTTTGATAGAGTGAACAAAGAGTTTGACATTATTGATGGAACTGATGCAGAAAGAAGAATCGCAGCTTTACAAAAAGAACAACAAGAAATGCAACAAAAATTAGATAGAGAAACAAGGCTACATGATCAGGCAAACGCAAGAGGTCGTGAACGACTTGAAGAAAATAAAAGATTGACGCAAACAAACGAACGACTTGTTGCTGATAATTCAAAAGCAAATAAAAGAATTGGTGAACTGCAAGCAGAAAATGATGCACTTAGAAATTCTCCGCCAGTTACATCAAGTGCTGCTAAATTTACCACAGGTAATGGTATGAGTATCGAGATTGATCCAAATAAATCTATTGATGAAAACCTTGCTAATATTCAAAAATTTGTTAAAAAGAATAAACGTTTTTACCAAAGTGCAAAAAAACAAATGAGTCCTATTCGTGAATATGTTTTTGAGCAAATTGATAAACATCCAATAGGTTCTCCTAATGGTAACTTTTATAGACAATTGTATGGTAGAATGCTTTAATACCGCATGGCGGTGTCGGGAAAGATTACAACTATCGTCTTATCTTTGTTTTTTAAATCCAAGGATAAGGCGATAGCCGTTTTTAGGGCTGCTCCAGATGAATAACCTGCTAAAATACCCTCTTTTTTGGCTAAATCTTTGCTCAAATTTATCGCATCATCATCTGATACAGTTTTAATTTCATCAATTAAACTTAAATCCAGAGTTTTTGGGATAAAATTTGCACCTATTCCTTGTATTTTATGTATTCCTGAATATCCTTTTGTTAATAATGGCGAATTTTCAGGCTCTACCCCTATTATTTTTATATCAGGTTTCAATTCTTTTAATTTTTTAGCTATTCCTGATATTGTTCCGCCTGTGCCAATTGCGGAAACCAATATGTCGATTTTTCCATCAGTATCATTAAATATTTCATTTGCTGTTGTATTATAATGGGTCATTGGATTATCAGGATTTTCAAATTGTTGCGGAATGAATGAATTTTTAATTTCTTTATTTAATTCAAACGCTTTATTGATAGCTCCTTGCATACCTAATTCTTTTTTTGTTAAGAATAACTCTGCACCATAATTTGATAAGATTTTTTTTCTTTCTTCTGACATATTTTCAGGCATTGTTAAAATTAATTTATACCCTAAAACAGCACAAACTAAAGCAAGCCCAATTCCTGTATTTCCGCTTGTTGGTTCAATTATTGTTGTATCTTTGTTGATTTTACCTTGATTTAGTGCATTTTCTAGCATATTATATGCAACTCTATCTTTAATTGAACCTGCAGGGTTAAAAAATTCTATTTTTGCATATATATTAGCGTAACCATTATTTAAATTGTTTATTTTAACTAATGGCGTATTTCCTATTGTTTCTAAAATATTTTCTTTTATATTCATAAGATTATTATATTAAATTGCTATTATTTTCGCAAACAAAAACCGAGGTTTCCCTCGGTTTTTTTATAGAAATTAAGTTTAACTTTTTAACTATTTGATATCTGCCATCATACGACCAGTAACTGTCATTGTTCTTGGACCTGCTGATGCACCATCTATGCCAAGATAGATTTTAAATTGGTCACCTGTGATTGTGTTGAATGCAACACCTTCTTGCAATGTATTGTCATTATCAGCAACTAAACCTTGTCTTTCAAATAAATTTGGAGCTTTATTTAGGCCATTAACGTCAACTATTACAATTGCACATGATTGAGCAACTGCATCGGCATCTGAACGAAGATTAGCTAATGTTTGAATTGAAGAACATTGATCTCCGCCTAATGTATTTATCCCACCTTGCATAATTGTATAGGCTAAATTATCTTCTGTTACAGCCCAAGCGATACCTGCCGCTACAGCAGTGGCGCCTGTGTGTGCTGATAAGGTGTGTGGTCTGCATCCTGTGCCACCAGTAACTTGTCGTCCAATTTGTATTGTTCCAACTGTCATACAAGCTGATTCCAGTGATTGAGTGTTTCCAACCATTGCAGAACCATCACTAATACCTTCTGTTACGAAAGTTTTTACTGATAATGATTTTGCAAGTCCATTGTATAGTGCTGCGACAGCATCAGTTGTACCGACACCAGGTAATGCGCCAGCAACTCTTTCCATGGATGCAAAGTTTGCAATTGTGTTAAATGCTTTTTTATAGCCTGCTTTTAATTGTGCTTCTTGAACACCACGCATCATTGATGGGATTGTCAAAGTAGCGATAACACCGATAACCATCAATACGATAAGGATTTCGGCTAATGTAAAACCTTTTTTTAGTCTCATAGTTAAACTTCCTTTATAATCTCTTTTACTTTCTATCTCATTTTATTATAGTTATTGTTTTTTATCGTGTCAAATAATAAAAAACAATTCATATTTAAGTATTATTTTGATAATACTTTCAATTTTAACGGCTTCTTATTCTGATTCTCTCTTCTCTTATGAATTTCATATATTCTTCCGACTAATGATTTCGCAGTTTGCGAATGTGGTTTTTGGGCAATATATTTTTTATAAAATCTAGTAGCATATATATATTTCCCCATTTTATCAAAACATAACCCCAAACCTAAAAAAGCCCTATAATATTGGTCATTCACCTTTAAGATATTTTTAAATAAGCAAATTGCTTTTTTATAATTTTCTTGTTCTATATATAAACTTGCTAAATTAGACATTGCAGGAATATATTGCGGGTATTTTTCAATAATTGCTTTATAAACCAATACCGCCATATCTTCTTCGCCAGATAATTCATGGGTTAGTGCGAGTTTAATTTGAGCATTTTTATTGTTTGGCTCTAGTTTGATTGTTCTTATGAAATTTTTTTGCGCATTGACGTTATCAGCATTTAATAAATAATTTAATCCTAATTCATAATATATTTCTGAATCAAAACCATAAACATTTCTTGCGTTTTTAAGGTGTTTAATAGCTTTATCATATTCTTTTAGATTTTTATAAGCTTTTGATGCGCCTTTATATGCGCAGAGATTATTTTTATCAATCATTAATGAAACAAGATATTCCTTAACAGCTTTTCTGTATTCGTTTTTAAGCATAAAAGAATCGCCTAATGAACAAAAGAAAGCTTTATCTTTTTTGATTGGATTATCACTAAAGCCTTTCGCTCTTTGAATATCCTCATTTTCATTTGTATATTTGATAGACAAAATTCCTCCTAAACACTTATAGTTTATCTTTATTGAATTGAAAACTAATTAATCTAAAGATGAATTTTATCTTTGACCTTTAGATTTATTTTTTCTATAATTTTTTTTGGAGGAAATTATGGAAGATTTATTAAATTTTTTAAGCTTAAAGCCTGAATATATAAAGATTATTATGTTTGTTTGGAATGTAATAAAATGTACTTTTTTGTTGGTAGTTACAGTTAAATTGCTTCGTTGGGGTGGGGATAAATTTATTCAAAGAGTTGCCGATAAAATAGTTGAGCAAGAAAGAAGACAACAATTTATAACACTTAAAACAATAGTTATCCATGCGATTGAGTTTGTTATTTTTGGTGTTTATTTAATGAACATGCTTTTCTTATTTGGAATAGATGTTCGTCCATTATTGGCAACAGCAGGGGTTGCAGGTGTTGCAATTGGCTTTGGCGCAAAAAGATTTGTTGAAGATATTATTACTGGAATAATTATTCTTATTGAAGGTCAAATAAGAGTTGGTGATTATGTCGAAATTCAAGGAATGAGTGGTTTTGTTGAAAAAATTACATTACCATTAATCACTGTTCGTTCAGATAAATCAGGCGAATTATGTTTTATAAGATGTGGCTATATTGATACTATTAAAAATCACACAATGAGTTTTGCTGCTGCATTTTTTGAACTTGATGTTGCTTATAAAGAAAATATTGATCATGTATTTAATACAATTAGAAAAGCATTTGCAATATTAAAAGAAAATCCTCAATATGATGCTTTAATTCAAGGAGATATTGAGGTTTGGGGGCTTGATAGTTTTCAAGAAAGTTCTTTAAGAATTAGATGTCGAATAAAAACTCGTCCAAAAGGACAATGGACTATCAAGAGAGCATTTAATAAAATAATTAAAGAACAATTTGATTTAGAAAATATTGAAATCCCATTTAATCAACTTGTTGTTACAAACGCACAATAGTTTTGGTAGCATAGGTGTTATTTATGGAAAAGAAAATTTTAAAGTATTCATTTATCGGATTATGTCTTGTGTCATGTGTTTTGTTATTTGGTTGTGCAAATAATCAAATTCAATTCAAAAGAGATAGCAAAGTAACGGAATTAATGAATTCTTTAAATATTAATAATACTAGTAAAAATCAAGTGAAAAAATCATCAGGAATGATTATTTATCGAGATACATCTTCTTCTTCATCAAATAGTATGAATTTTGGTCCAAGAGATATTAATTTCGATATGTCGATGAGAATGAAATAAATTAACAACAAAAGAAAGGAATAGATATGTTATCTAAGCACGGAAGTCTTGAAAGTGCAATATTGAGTACTCTTTGGAACTTGGAGAAGGATGGTATTTATACAAATTCAGTTAAAGATGTTTTTGATATTTTAGCTAAAAATGATTCTGAAAAACGTGCATATACTACCATCAAAACTGTTATGGATAGGTTGCATGAAAAAAATATATTATTAAGATTTAAGCAAGGTAGAAAATTTTATTATAGAACTGCATATTCTCATGATGAAATTGTTGTTAATTCACTAAATGAAATTGCAAATCGTTATTGCGAGGGAAATTTGCAAAGGCTAGCAAGCGTATTTAATTCTATGATGAATGAAAAAGAGCTTGTTGGAGTATAGATGGAAAGCGAAAATTTAAAAAAATATCAAAATCGCTTATTAGTTTCGGATTTGATTTATGATGTTTTGAATAAAAAAATATCTGTTCAAACAGCATTGTCAAAGTTTCCAAGCGATAGAAATGATATTAATTTAAAATGCGCTTTTGATGCAATACTTCATTTGGAAGCCGATGAAGATGTTAGAAATAACGACTCAGAGTATGCAATGCTGCAAGACGAAACTTTGCGTTTTATTGCAGAATGCTTTAAAGATAATCAAACTTTACCAAAAAATATGATAAAAAATTATCTAAATGAGCATGATAGTGATTTAACGGGCGAATACTTACCTTTTATAAAAAGTGTTTTAAAAAATTTCAAAAGAATGATAAACTTTTAGAATGGAAAAAGATATTAAAAAACCAGAATTTGTTCATTATACCGTTATAAAACAAGAAGTTGTTGATTCCTTGAACTGTTGGAATTCTGACAAGATTTTTGTTGATTGTACTTTGGGTGGTGGCGGACATAGCGAAGAAATTTTAAAAAGAATTTCTCCAAACGGAAGATTGATTTCTTTTGATGTCGACGATGATGCAATCGAACATGCGAGTGAAAGATTAAAAGATTATAAAAATTTAACTATTGTTAAAGGCTCTTATGCTGATATTGATATTCATCTTCAAAAATTAGGCATAGAAAAGATTACAGGTGGAATAATATTTGATTTGGGTGCTTCGTATCATCAATTAACATGTGCTCAGAGGGGTTTTAGCTTTACTAAAGACGCCCCTTTAGATATGAGATTTAACCAAGAGCAAGATTTTTCTGCCTGGGACGTTATAAATAAGTATAGTGAAAAAGATTTGGTTGAAATCTTTTCAAAATATGGCGAAGAAAGGTTTTCTAAAAGGATTGCACATGCGATTGTCAATTCTCGCCCTATTAACACTACGATTGAATTGGCTGATTTAATTAAAAATTCAACACCAAACATTAAATCAAAAATTCATCCAGCAACAAAAGTCTTTCAGGCTGTTAGAATCGAAGTTAACAAGGAATTGTTAAATTTTGAAAATACATTGTTAAAAGTTATGAAATTGACCGATGTTGATGCTATAATTAGTTTGTTATCTTTCCATTCTTTGGAAGATAGAATAGCAAAATGCACTTTGAAACAATATTCTTCTTGCAGATGTGATAAATATGCGCCAATATGTACTTGTGGCGGTAAGATGATAGAATTGTTTAATAAAAAACCAATCATGGCATCTGATGAAGAGTTGAAAATCAATCCACCCTCTAGAAGTGCAAAACTTAGAGTTGCAAAACGAATATAATTGAGGTTATTTTGAAACCATCTTTTAATAAAAATAACAAATATAGATATAATAAATCTTTTAAAACCAAAAAAAATTACAAAAAAGCGATACATAACAAACCTGATTTTGGTGAAGAAAAGGTTGTTACTAATCCATTAGACAACCAAGAAATTGATAATAATCAAATCATAAGTGGTTATTTTCTTAACGAAAAACCTTATAAAGAAATGGTTATTCAAAGAGTAAATAACTTTTTATATGGTGTTTTGGGCTTTTTGGTTCTTTTTTGTTTAATTTGTTATTACTTTGTTTCTTGTAAAGAAGTCCAATTAAACCAGATTTCAAGAGAAACGCTTGAATTAAATTACGAAAACGAAGAACTTCAAAATAAAGTAGATTCGCTTCAATCATATTATAATATTGATAAAGCTGTTTCTAAAAATAATATTCTAGAAAGAGCAAAACATGTTGTTGAAGTTGATGCGATTGATTTGCCAAATTTAAATTTCAATAAAGGCAACAAAGCTAAGAATGCTTTTGTTGTTAGTTATTAATTATAAACAATAGGTATAATGAGTTGAGAGAGAAGATTTATAATAAATTTGATAGACGTATTGGATGTTTACAGTCTATTTTTTATATTACATGTGCAGCATTAGTTTTATATTTATTTTTACTACAAGTTTTTGATATTAGACATTGTAAAAACAAAGCAAAATCTCAGCGGGCTTCAAAAATGTATGTTTTAAGAGGCGAAATCGTTGATAGATATGGTTTTAAACTTGCTGCTGATAAAACAACATTTGTTTTATATGCACACCCTGCATATTATGATTATTCACCATCAGAATTGGCTGAAATTTTGGCACCTTATGTTAAAATTCCTGTTGGTGAATTAACAAGAAAACTTTCTCAGACTGATAAAAAAATTATTATGGTAAAACGTGATTTAGATAGAAAAACAGTTAGAGAAATCAAGAAAAAAGGCTTGAGAGAGCTTTCTTATGAAGTAAAGAACAAACGTGTTTATCCGCAAGGTACGCTTGCTTCTCATGTTTTGGGCTTTTACAATCCAAACGCCGATACAGCTGGCGGTATTGAATATAAAGCTAAAGAATATTTAGAGTATGCTGACAAAACAATTACATACGAAAAAGCACCTAATGGCGATATTATTTATAATATTAGTATTGACCCTGCTGATGTTTCAGCTCCCGTAAAAGGTAAAACTCTAACTCTTACAATCGACAGCGCTGTTCAGCATGTTTGCGAAAAATATCTTTTAAAAGCTATTCAAAAATTTAGAGCGCCTCGTGCGGCTGCAATTGTTATTGATCCTAAAACCGGTGAAATATTAGCTCTCGCTGTTGCTCCAAATTATGATCCAAATGAATATAATAAATATTCTATGCAAGAGATGAAGAACTGGGCAATTACCGATGTTTTCCCTCCTGGTTCAACATTTAAAATAATTACTGTTGCATCAGGTTTTATGAATAAAAAAATCAACAAAAATTCCAGAATCCATGATACCGGCAAAATGAAAATTGGCTGGTGGGATGTTGTAAACTATGATTACAAATCCAAAGGCGCTCCTGGGATGATTGATTTAGTTTATTTATTTGAACATTCATCTAATATTGGTTCTATTAAAATTTCTCAAATGATGAGTGAAAAAGAATTTTATGATAGTTTAAAAATGTTCAATTTTGGTGAAAAAACAGGAATTGACTTACCTGGTGAATCAGCCGGCTTATTGCCAGATGTTAAACGTTGGGACGTTGCCACTCAGGGTGCTATGGGCTATGGATATGGAGCTTCAACAACCGTTATACAAATGGCTGCAGCAATTTCTGCTATCGCTAATAATGGCGTTTGGATTACTCCTCATATTATTAAATATTCTCCTGAAGAAGCTGAAACAAAAATTGTTAAAAGAAGAATTCTGGAAGAACAAGACGCTAAAGATATTACTCAGCTTTTAGTTAAATCTATGGAAAATGGAAAAAGTCCTGCAAAAATGGATGATTTTTATATTGCTGCAAAAACTGGCACTTCAAGAAAACCAAACTCTAGCGGAACAGGTTATTCCAATAAATTATACACATCTATGGTTGGTTATTTCCCTGCAACAGACCCAAGAGCGGTTTTATATGTAATTGTAGATTCTCCATCAGGGGAAGGAATTTGGGGTTCAACTGTTGCTGCACCAATCTTTAAAGAAATTTCAACAGAATTGGTCAGAATTTTAAATTTAACACCAGATAAAGTATCAAAAAAATCAAAAAAATAATATTTTTGGTAAAATATTAATACTGGGCGAGAGGAATTGATAATGGAATTAAATAATATAATTAAAAATATAAAAGTTAAAGAAGTTTTAAATTACAAAGATATAGATATTAAAGGTATTTCTTATAATTCAAATACGATTAATTCTCATGAAATTTTTGTATGTTTAAAAGGTGAACATGTTGATGGACATAATTTTGCACAAAGTGCTTTTGAAAAAGGCGCTGTGGCTTTAATGTGTGAAAAACCGTTAAATATCGAAATTCCACAACTTATTGTTGAATCAACGCAAGAAAGCATTGCTGATTTAGCGGCAGTATTTTTCCATCATCCATCTCGTGAATTGAATTTAATTGGTGTTACAGGAACTAATGGTAAGACGACTGTTGCGCATTTGGTACAGAAAATATTCGAACAAAATTCAAAAAAATGTGCTTTAATTGGCACTTTGGGATATAAATTGTCTTCAAAGGATGATTATCTTGAAGCAAAACATACAACTCCGCAAGCACCTCAGATGCAGCAGACTTTGCAAACAATTTTAAAAGCCGATGTTTTAAATGTTATTACCGAGGTTTCAAGCCATGCTCTTGAACAATTTAGAGTTAAAAATTGTGAATTTAATACAGCAGTTTTCACAAATTTAACTCAAGATCATCTTGATTATCATATAACTATGGATAATTACTTTAATGCTAAATCTAAATTGTTTAAAACGCTAAAAGAAGGTAATAATGCAATAATCAACCTTGATGATAAATATGCTAAAAGATTTATAGAAGTTATTGATAAAGATGTTAATATTTTAACTTATGGTGTTAAAAATAATTCTGATGTTCAAGCAAAAAATATCGAATTTTTACCAGATGGCGTTTCATTTGATTGTTGCTATAAGAATGAAATTGTTAATTTAAAATTACATTTAAATGGGATGTTTTCTGTTTATAATTGTCTTGCATCAATTGCTGTTGGGCTTGTAAATAATATTTCTTTAGCAACCATTAAAGAAGCATTAGAAGTTACAAGAAGTGTTGCGGGTAGATTTGAAATTGTTTTAACTAGTCCTATGGTAATTGTCGATTATGCACATACTCCAGATGGTTTGGAAAATATTTTGCGTGCAGCAAGAGAATTAACTCCAAAGGATGGAAATTTAATTTGTATGTTTGGATGTGGCGGAAATAGGGATTGCACAAAAAGACCAAAAATGGGCAAAATTGCACAACAATTATGCGATAAAATAATTATTACATCTGATAATCCTCGTCAAGAAGACCCTCAGCAAATTATTACTGACATTCTTTCTGGATTAACGTTAATTAACCCTAAAACTGTTTTTGTAGAAGCCGATAGGCATCTTGCAATTAAACTTTTGAAAGATTTATCTGGCGAAAATGATGTTTTAGTTCTTGCTGGAAAAGGTCATGAAAATTATCAAATCCTAGGCGATAAAACAATTTATTTTGACGATAGAGAAGAAGTTTTAAAGATTTTTCAGTAAGTTAAAATAAATCCTCTATATGTTCAGGATTATAATTTTCTTTATTTGCGTTAGCATCCATCGCATCTTGTAATATATGCGCTTTAGCTAAAATCTTTGCAGCATCGCTCTCTAATAAAGGATTTTTAATATCGCCAAGTTTTTCATGTAATTCTTGGCTTTTTGTCTAAAAGTATATAAAAGATTTTATTAAAAAGTTTTAGAAGAAATATAAAAGTACCCGAAAAGTACACGAAATTTAAAAATATTAATAAAAATAAATTTATCAAATGCCTCTAAATACAGACAAAAAAAATGTTTGAGCTTAGTCAAACATTTATAAACACGAGGATATCAAGAGAGAGAGTAAAATACTTGGTTTATTATCCCCTTATATTAACTTCATAATAATCATTGTTTAATTTCTAGTGCCTAGATTATTTTCTATACAATATAATCCTTGTTCCCTACTCTTATATAAAGTATTTTTTTCTTTAGAAATTTACTTTTTTCTTTCATTATGTTAACAAAACTTAATATCTTAATTGTTAAAATATGATAAAAACCTGCCAAGATTGGGTTTCTCGGCTAAAATTTGGGTATGAAAATAGATTTAAAATTTAAGTTTAATAATATAAAAGGTTTTGTGTTTTATTGTGCCTTTTTTCTTCTTATTACTGCGTTTTCAATACAATTTAATGCTCTTGATAATGATGTTTGGTCACGTTTAATAATGGGAAAACATGTTGTGCAAACGCACAATGTAATGTTTCAAGATATTATTTCATTTACAAATACTCATACATGGTTTGATCCAGAATGGTTGTCAAGCGCTTTTTTGTACTTTATTCAAGATAAATTTGGAATTTTGGGTTTGTCTTTTTTAAAAATAATTTCTATTTTTTTAATGTTTGTTTTACTTGTTGAATGCATTAAAAGACTTGCCAATGATTATAAATTTGAATATAGTATACTTGTTTTTTTATTGTTCATCTTGTTATTTAAAGATTGTGGATTTATTTATTTTTTAAGATGCCAGTTTGTAACTTTTTGGTTTTTTATTTTATGGATTTTTTTGCTTGAAAAAGTGCGCAATGGAAACGATAAATTGTTATATTTTTTTCCTTTAATTATGCTTTTTTGGCTTAATCTTCACGGTGGAGCAATTGCTGGAATAGGGGTTTTGATTTTATATTGTATTGGTGAATTTCTAAATAAAAAATCTGTAAAAAAATATTTACTAACATTGATTTTCTGTGGTTTAGTTTTTTTAATTAATCCTTGGGGTGCTGATTACTTAGAATTTATTATGCATAGTGCAAATCTTGATAGAAGTTGGATTATGGAATGGCAATCGCCGTTCGATTCTCCTTTTTTACGTTTAAATAAATTTATTGGTGCCAGATTATTTTTCATATTTGCTTTTGCAATTTATTTATTTGAGTTAATTTTGAATAAACAAACTTTTAAAACATTTGATAAAACTAAATTTCTTGTGTTTATGGTTGTTAGCTATTTGGCCGCTGCACATTTAAAACATTTGGTTTTATTTTTTATTGTTACTTTTATGTATTTTTATTGGTATTTTTGTTTATTTTTTAAAAAACTTTTTGAAAAAATATTTTGTGTTTTTAAATTCTTAATGAGTTACCAAAAGCAAATAACTTCTTTTTGGATTTTCTTGGCATATTTTTTAATGTTTTCATATTCAATTCTTGCATTACTTGCTTTTCCAATAAGAGATAGTCATAAAGCATTATATTTAAATAATTTTCCTGTTTATCCGATGCAATTTTTAATCGAAAACAATATAAAAGGCAAGATTTTTAGTGTTTTTTCGATTTCTGCTTATGTTGGATATAAAGGTTATCCAAATTTAAAAATTTATATGGATGGCAGACAAGAGCAAGTTTATGATTTAAAAACGTTTGATGAGGGTATGTTTTTTTTAAATTGGTCTGGAGATTATCCTCAAGTTATTATTGATAAATATTCGCCTGATATATTCTTGCTTGAAAATGATTGGAAGGTTATTTATAAATTTTTTGAAAATAATCCAAAATATAAATTAATTTATAAAGATAAAATATTTTCAATTTATACTAAAACTCAACTTGTAAAATTTGGTTATATAAAACCAGAAAAAGACGATGAAAAAATGTATAGAGAAATTTTTGATACAAATATAGATTTTAAAAAGGATTAAAATGAATACACTTGTTATAATTCCAACTTACAATGAAGCTGAAAATATTGATAAAATTATCCCTGAAATATTTAAATATGCAAATGTTTCAATTCTTGTTGTGGACGATAATTCATCTGATGGCACAAGTGAAATTGTTCAAAACCTGCAATCGCAATTTAATAATCTTTTTTTATTAAATAGAAAAGCTAAATTAGGGCTTGCAAGCGCATATATTGATGGTTTTAAATATGGAATCGAAAAGGGTTTTGATTCTTTTGTGCAAATGGATGCGGATTTTTCGCATAATCCAATTTATTTAAAAGATATGATAAATAATCTAGAAAATAATGATGTTGTAATTGCTTCAAGGAATATAAAAGGTGGAAATGTTGTTGGATGGGGATTTTTGAGAAATTTTATTTCCAAAGGCGGGTCTTTATATTCTAGAATTATCTTAAATTGTCCTATCATGGATTTAACAGGCGGATTTAATGGCTGGAAAAAAGATATTTTAGAAAAAATTAATTTAGATTCTATAATTTCAAAAGGTTATTCTTTTCAAATTGAAATGAAATATAAAGCTTTTAAAAACAAAGCAAAAATAAAAGAATTTCCAATTATTTTTGAAGACAGAAAGTATGGTAATTCAAAAATGAGTAAAGCTATATTTTTAGAAGCTCTTATAAATATCATTAAGATCAGGTTTATACGATAATACTTTTTCTTTTGATATTTGTTTTAAATTTGGATTTTGGTTTATATTAGCTTCGTTTAGATATATTTTAAAATTATCTTTATGTGGTTTTTGAAATATCCATGGCATTGCCCTATATGGTTGCTTGAAACCCTGGAGTTGAAGAAGTTCTTCATATTTTTCATATTCTTGTGAATTTAATGATAATAATCCGCTTGGTTTTAAAATTGTGTAAAATCCATTTATTGTTTGTCGTAATGTTTGCAAGTTGTCTATATGATATAAAACATATCTGCATAAAATCAAATCTTGAGAATTTTCTTCTTCAGTTGTTCCTAAATCGCTTATGTTTCTTGCTTCAAAAGAGCAGTTCATAAACTCGCCATCTTTTGCTTCCCATCTAGATTCATTTTTGGGGCTTTTTTCAAACATTGCTTTAAACATGCTTGTAACTTTTGCTCTGTAATTCTGTTTATATTTATCTTCAACGCTTATGTATTCTTCTTCTAGGGCATCAAGCGTGTATACACCTTCTTTTGCTACTTCAATTGCTAATGGAGATATATCCACACCTTTTATTCTTGCGTTTATTCCATATGCTCTGCATGCTGTTGCAAATGTGTATACTTCTTCACCATAAGAGCAACCTGCAGACAATATATTAACGGGTGAATTTTTTCTTTGCATTAACATAATTAATGCTTCGTCTGTTGGTTCTCCGCATTGCGAATATCTAAAAAATCTTGTAGTGTGGTTCCATTTTGTATCTTCTTCAACTTCTTCTATTCTTATCGGATGAAGAGCTTTGAATGGAATATATGAAATGTTGTTTATCTTTGGTATCATTTTTTGCTTTCGTATTTTGCTAGTTCATAATAGTATGAGTTCATTGTCGGGGTATTTATTTTTTTAAATATCCAAGGATATTTCTCGTATGGCTGTATAAAGCCATAGTATTGTAATCTATTTTCATAGTCTTTATATTCATGTTTATTAAGACATAAAATTCCATTTGGTTTTAGAACATTGTAAAATCCTTTAACTGTTTTATCGAGCTGTGTTTCGTTTTCAATATGATATAATACATATCTGCATAAAATTAAATCTTGCGAATTTTTTTCAAATAAATCCCCTATATTTGAAACATCCTCTTGTTTAAAATCGCAATTCAACAAATGCATTTTCTTTTTGTCGTATATTGGTTGTTCGGTTCTATTCCATTTGAAATTTTTTGCAAATTCTTCTTGGGCTCTTTTTTGATAATCACCTGCGTTTGGATGATATAAAGTCAAATAGTCAATTTCTGTTGTATCTAGTTTGTAATGTCCTTTTTTTGCTCCCTTTATTGCAACTTTAGAGCAATCTATTCCTGTTATTTTTGCCTTTATGCCATAGCTATCGCACATCATTGCCCAACTATATGCTTCTTCGCCATATGAGCAACCTGCTGATATTATATTTAATTTTTTATTTTTGTTTTTTGCAAATTCTTTGATTAAAAATTCATCAGAATCATCACCAAAAAGAGTGTATCTATAAAACAATGTTGTATGATTTAGTGTGGTATGATTTTTCCATTCTTCATTTTTTTTGTGCAATGCACAAAATGAAATATTATTTATTGAGGGTATCATTTTTTATTGACCCCTTTATTTATGAAATTTTCTATTGAATTTATAAAATCATTTAACTTATCTTTTCTAGTTTTTGGTTTTTCAAATATCCAAGGATAATTTTTGTATGGTTGTATAAAGCCAAGAGTTAGTAATGCTTCTTTATAATATTTTGCTTCTATATCATTTAGACATAATAGTCCGCCTGGTTTTAGAATTTTTTCAAATTGACCAAATACATTATAAAGTTCTTCTATATTTGGAATATGATATAAAACATATCTGCACAAGATTAAATCTTGTGAATTTTTTCCATATAACGTTTGAATTTTTTTAACATCATCTAGTCTAAATTCACAGTTTGTTAGTTTGTCATTTTTTAATTGATAACAATTTTTATGTCTTCCCTTTTGTTCAAAATTTCTTGCAAATGTATCGCTCATGGCTTTTTGAAAAGGTGTTCTTTTCTTACCCTTTTGATATTTAACAAGATAATCTAATTCTTTTTCGTTTAAATAATATTTCCCTTGTTTTGCTTCATTAATAACTGTTGAAGATATATCAAAACCTGATATATTTGCTTTTATTCCATATTTTTCACAAGCAAGTGCGTAACTATATACTTCTTCTCCAAACGAACATCCAGCAGATACGATTGTTAAAGGTTTGTTATTATTTTTTCTTCTTAATAAAGACACCACAAAAGCATCCGTATTTTCTTTGTCAGAATATCTAAAAAAACTTGTCTTATGATTTAAAACAGTTTCATTGCCTATTCTTTCATATTGATTTAAATGGATTGCTCTAAAGGGGATATTATTTTTTATTGATAATCTATTTATCATATTTATTTAAAAACCCTGAAGATTTTTTGTTTCTTCAGGGTTAATTATTTTTTTTAAGATAGTTTTTTGATAGTTTCTTTTATTAGGTTAATTTCACCTAAAAGTTCTTCTTTTCTATCTTTTGTTTTTTGAACAACTTCCATTGGTGCACTGTCAACAAATTTGGAATTATTTAATCTTCCATCAATTGATTTTAATTCTATTTCTAGTTTGTCGATTTTTTTCTGTTGACGAGCAATTTCTTGATTTAAATCAATTAGATTTTCTAATTGAATAGTGATTTTTGTTTCACCAACTGTACAATAAGCACTTTTTGGAATATTTGAATTTGCTTCAAATTTTACACTTTCAACTTTAGCTAATCTTTTTAAATATGGAATGATTTGAGAATACAAATCTTCGTTTTTATCAATAATAATATCAATCGTTGTTGATAATGGAATATTGAATTCTGCTCTTAAGTTTCTAAGCGCTTTAATTGTTTCAAATACAGTTTCCATTTTTTTAGAATCTAAATTAAAGTTTAATTTTTCATTATATTTTGGATATCTTGTATTTAATATACCAACAGCATCTTTTTCTATAGGCATTTTTTGCCAAATAGCTTCTGTGATATGTGGCATAATTGGATGTAATAATTTTAAGTATTCTTCAAGAACGTAAACTAAAACAGCCTCGTTTTTCTCAATTTTTGATAATTCTACATACCAATCACAATATTTATTCCAGAAAAATTCATATAAAATTGAAGCAACTTCGCCAATTCTGTAGTTTTCCAGATTTTCATTAACTAATTTAGTTGTTTCATTTAATTCGTTTAATATCCATTTATCAGCTAATGATAGATTGTTTAAATCGAGTTTTAATTCTTCTTTTGATTTGGTTAAATTCATCAGTACAAAACGAGAAGCATTCCAAATTTTGTTTGAGAAATTTCTTCCGAATTCAAATTTTTCGTCGCTGATTTTTATATCTTGACCACCATATGTGCATAAATGAGTTAATGTAAATCTTAATGCGTCACATCCGTATTTTTCAATTAAATCTACAGGATCAATCGTATTTCCTTTTGATTTAGACATTTTTTGACCATGCTCATCTCTTATTAGACCATGGATGTAAACTGTTGAAAATGGTGGTTGTTTAGTAAACTCTAATCCCATTGTAATCATTCTTGCAACCCAGAAGAATATAATATCAAAACCAGTTACAAGAGTGTTTGTTGGGTAGAATTTTTTGTAATCAGCATGATTTGTGTCAGGCCATCCCATTGTTTCAAATGGCCATAAACCTGATGAGAACCAAGTATCTAATACATCTGTTTCTTGTGTATAGTTATTTGGGTCTGGATTTTCTAAAGCAACAACCATTTCTCCTGTTTGATTATGATAATACGCAGGAATTTGATGACCCCACCAAAGTTGTCTTGAAATACACCAATCTCGAATATTTTCCATCCACATTAGATAGTTTTTCTCCCATCTTTGTGGAATAAATTTAATTGAGCCATTTTTAACAGCTTCAATAGCTGGTTTTGCTAATGGTTCCATTTTTACAAACCATTGTTTAGATAATAATGGTTCGATTGTTGTATTGCATCTTTGGCATTTGCCAACATTGTGTGTATGTTCTGAGATTTTAACTAATACTTGATTTTCCTCAAGCATTTTAACAGTTTTTTCTCTTGCTTCTTCCCTTGTTAAACCTTGTAATTGAGGTGGTACGTATTCGTTTTGCATCATACAACCTTTTTCATCAATTACTTTAATTTGTGGAAGGTTATGTCTTATACCTACTTCAAAATCGTTTGGATCGTGTGCAGGAGTTATTTTTAGAGCGCCTGTACCAAATGATTTATCAACATAATCATCGCCAATGATTGGGATAACTCGCCCTGTTAATGGCATTACGCATTGTTTACCTATTAAATCTTTATATTTATAATCTTTTGGATTAACTGCTATTGCGACATCACCAAACATTGTTTCTGGACGAGTTGTAGCAATAACTATTGCACCCATTTCATCTTTAAGGGCGTATGAAATTTCCCAAAGATGTCCTGGTTCTGTTTCATAATTTGTTTCGACATCAGATATTGCACTTTGACATCTTGGACACCAGTTTACAATATAGCTTCCTTTGTAGATTAAACCTTTTTTATATAGATCAACAAAAACTTTTTTAACAGCATTAGAACAACCCTCATCAAGCGTGAATCTTTTTCTTGATAAGTCAAAGCTCGCGCCTAAAAGCTTAAATTGTTCTAAAATTCTATTTTTGTGTTCTTCTGCCCACTCCCAAGTTTTTGCTAGGAATTTTTCTCTACCTAAATCATGGCGAGATAAACCATCTTTTGCTAGATTTTTTTCAATTACATTTTGTGTCGCAATGCCAGCATGGTCACATCCAGGCATCCATAAAACTTCTTTTTGAAGCATTCTATTGTAGCGAATTAAAATATCTTGCAATGTTCCATCTAATGCATGCCCCATATGAAGAACACCTGTAACATTTGGTGGTGGGATGACTATTGAATATGGTTCTTTTTGAGAATTTGCATCTGCTTTAAAGCAATTATTGTTCTCCCAAAAACTGTATGTTTCTTTTTCTATCTCTCTTGCGTTATATACTGTTGCAAGTTCTTTTGTTTCGCAATTTGTCATTTTATTATCCTTTTGATGTCGATAATTAAAATTTATCACAAAAGTATTAGCCAATAAAGATATTATTATCTACTTTATGATTATATAAAATAATTCAATGCGAGCAGTCTGCATTTTCCTGATATTAGTTATATTGAATTTTAATTTATTATCAAACGCAAAAGAAGAATTGTTTGATGCGCCAATTGATATAATTAATAAAGTTGATTGCACTTTAGAGGAATTTTGTCAAAAATTTATCAAAGATATAGATATTGAAAAATTCATAAAACAAGAAATTGAAAATGACTATGTGATTGTTAGTTTAGACGAGTGTTTGGATGTTGCCCTTAAAAATAATTTCAATATTAAAATTCAAGATAAAATTTATTTCAGCTCAAAATATGAATACCAAAATTCTTTGTCTAAATTTTTACCAATGCTATCTACTACAAGCTATATCTCTGAATATGGCGGTCAAATTTTAGTTGGTGGAGTTTTGAGAGATAGAATTCACGAAACGGCCTTGTCTGTCAATATGACAGCCCAACATCTTTTATTTGAGGGAGGCAAACAAATCTTTGAGGCAAAAGCGAAAAAATATTATCAAAAAAGCGCAAAACATAATCTTAATTTTTCTAAAACTAAAGTAGTGTATTTAACTTCACGATATTATTTCGAGATGCTTTTAGCTAAATTAAATATTGAAATTTATTTAAAAAATTTAATTGAAAGAAATACTCAGTTAGCAGTTGCAAAAAAATTACAAAAATCTGGATTGGGTTCAAGGTTTGATGTTGTCAGGTCTGAAAACGAATCTACTCAAGCAAGAATTCAACTATTGGAGGCTCTAAATTTATTTCGACTTTCTCAATCAAGACTTGCTAATTTGATGGGAATTGATGTTAATACCGCTCTGATGCCTTTTGAGGATAGTATTATTGAAATGCATCTTATTGATTTAAATTTTGATATGCAAGCGCTTTTAAATATTGCAAAAAACAATAGAGAAGACCTAAAAGCTTATAAGGATATAATTAATTCAGAAAAACAAGTAAAAAATTCTTATTATACTGATTTTGTTCCAAAGCCATTAGTTAATTTTCAAGAGCAATTTCAAGGAACTCTTGCCACTTCTGTACGCCCTAATTATATTATCAGTGGACTCGTTACTTGGGCGCCTGGTGAAAATTCCATTTTTGGAACTTTAACAAAAATAAAAGCTCAAAAAGAAAAAATTAAAATGAGAACATTAGAGTATGAAAATCTTTTAAGGGAAATTGAAGAAAATATTATCAATTCTTTTTCTACTTTCTTTTTTAATAAAAAGAAAGTTTCTGTATCTAAAAAAAGAGTTGATTCTGCTGATGAAAGCAGAAAACTTGCTATGCATAGATTTAATAAGGGCAAGGGGATTTTTCTTGATGTTGTTGAGGCACAAGGTGAAATTACGAAAGCGAAAATTAATTTTGTTTCAACCATTGTCAAATACAATATTTCCCAGATTGAAATTTTGTATTATTTAGGAACTATTGATAAAGATATTGTTCTTGAAAAGTATAAACCTTAGCTTTTAAAATCAATCTTTTTATCAACTTGTAAAAAAGAAGTTTTTTCTTTATACTGATAGTTGTAAATCTATTAAGGAGATGAATAAATGAAAGTTACTATTCAAGACGGATGCATTGGATGCGGAGCATGTGAATCATTTTGTTCTGATGTTTTTAAAGTTGAAGATGTATGCGAAGTAAATGAAGCTAATATTGCTGGTAATGAAGATTGCGTTAAAGACGCAGCTGACGCTTGTCCTGTAAGTGTAATCGAAATTACTGAATAATTTTAATTTTTATAAAAAAATACCTCCTTTTGGAGGTATTTTTTTATGCTTTAACTTTTTCTTCTTTATTTTTTTTGAGTTTTAATCTAAATTTATTAACTGCATTTGCGCCAATACTACCCAATTTTCCAGTTGCAAGCCCAAATACAATTGCGCTACCGCCTGAAATACCTTTCCAAGTTGCATACAAGCTAGATAAAATAGTCGATATTAATGGTATACCAAGATTGGTCATAATTGATTTTTTTTCTTCTTTTTCTTCAGCGCCTGCAATACCTATTCCAAGTGCACCTAATGAACCTGTAATCCCAAGCATATCTGTTGGTGCATTTCCGCCAATAATATCTCTTAGTTTTGGCATCATTTCACCATCTACTAGATTATTAAATGCTTTTAGTGCTTTTTCTTGTTCTTGAGTTGTGCATTCAATGGTGTTTTTTAGCATTAATCTTGCATATTTTTCAGTATTTAATTTTTCTCTTATTGGTACATTTGCAAGAGTTTGTTTTGTTAATTTGTCAAAAATTCCTTTTATGCCATTTTTAAAACTAAATACGCCTTTTGATATTCTTTGAGAGCCTTCGCCATGTAGAGCATCATCAATAGCTTCAGACATACCATCAAACATTTCATTAAATTTTGGCAATTTTTCCAATATTTCTTCACCAAAAGCTTCTTTCATTGCTTCTGTTGCCTTTGCGTATTGTTTTTCTGCTTGTCCCCTATATATATTTGTGTATAGGTTTGTAAATGGCTGACCTAATTTTTTAAGGAATGGTAGTTTTGAGCTAAGCCTATCCCATAAATCATCTTTTATGTTGGTAAAGTTATCGGATATATTTATTATTTTTCCAACTATATTTTTAACTTTTTCGTTTTCTGTAATAACTGCAACAGATTCTTTTGCATTTTGCGCAACTTTTTGTCCTTCTGTTGTTATTCCATCGAGAACTTTTCTGATAAATTTTCCGTGTTTTAAATTTTCAATTATTGTAATCGTTGCAATTGCTGCAGTTCCTAATGCCGCAACTGTTGCGCCTACAATTTTCATAGTTTTTCTTTTTTTATGTTTTTTTGAGTTTTGTAACTCAATATTATCGGTGTTTATTGCATTGCTGATATATTCCCTGTTGTTGTAAACATTTGCACTCGGGAATTTTTGAAATATTTCTTGAGTTGTTTGAGTGGGGTTTATCTGTTGCATATATTAATAAAAACGATTTTTCTGAAAAAATTGTTATTTTTTAGTCTTTTTCTTTTTGTTTTTTGCAATTTGTTTCAATTCTGTTTTTGCATTATCAATTGAATATTTGGCGATTGGTCTTTTTGTTTTTCTGTCGTAAAAAACAAGCCAGTGTTTTGCCTTTTTGTCTGTAATGCTAAATGATAATTTTCCAACTACTCTATCCCCTGGCGAGATTGTTTTAAACCATAAAGATGTATCCCCAAATGGACTTGGGAAAAATATTTGATCTGTATTTGATGCTAATGCTATATCAAATGTTGAAAATGAATGGGTTGTATAATTATCAATGCCTAACGAGAGAGTAATTGTGTTTTCTTCTCCAAAAGGATCTTTTTCAAGAGTTACAGAATTTATTCTGACTTTTAATCCGTCTAATAGCAACTCTTCTTGCTTAAATGCATCATGGGTGAATACTGGCATTTCAATTGATTGATTAATTTTTATTTTGAATTCATCTCCTGGTTTTAGCATAAAACCGTTGCCTTTTTTGATTATGGCAGCACTTAAACCAATTAAACCACCGATTGCAGCGCCACCTGCTAAGGTATAACCATTTGATGCTATTGCAGCCCCAAGTCCTAGTGTGTTAAGTGCAAAAAAACCTCCAGCAACACCACCTAAAAGTGTGTACCCTGCGTGTGTTGCAAGTGTTTTTGCAGTTCCTTTAACAAGATTTTCTTTTGTGGATAAACTTGCTTGGATTGGTATTTCTCTGCCATCTGGTGTCACCATATAGTCAAAATCAACATTTACATAACCGTCTCTACCCATGTTTTTTGGATTTTCTATGAATTTTACAATTCCATGGACAATTGTTCCTGATGGAAGTATCAAACCTTTATCTGATTCAACATCTGATGTAACTTCTGCAAAAAATTCATCACCTTCGATTGTGTAACCAGAACTTAAAACCTGCGAAACTGTTAAATTAATAACATCATCACCATCAAGTTTTTCTATTTCGCCTGTAAAAAGTTCTTTGTTTTCAATTTCTTGCGTTTCTTGATTTTTTTGAATATGTCCAGAAATTGGCTCAGCAATAGCTATCTGCAAATTTAAATATGCAAATAGCAAAATATATGAAATAAGCTTCTTAATTTTAATCCCCATAATATTTAATTAATATTATAATACGCATTTTTTAATATTAAAATATTTTACTAAAATTTTAATATTTTTAATTTATAATTACTATAAAAGCCAAAGGAGATTATCTATGACAAATTGTATTTTTTGTAAAATTTTAAATAAAGAAATTCCATCAAAATTTGTTTATGAAGATGAATTTTGTTTTGCAATTAACGATATTAATCCAAAAGCTAAAAAACATATTTTAGTTATTCCTAAAAATCATGTTGAATCATTAAACGAAGTTGAAGATACAATGCTATTAAAACATATGTTTGATGCAATTAAAAAAATTAACAAACAAGAAAATATTTCACATTTTAAAACTTTAATTAATACAGGTAAAAATGCAGGACAAGAAGTTATGCATCTACATATCCATATTTTAGCAGATTAATTATGAAAACTATATGCAATAAAAAAGAATTACGAAAACAAGCTATTGAAATAAGGAATTCAATGGCATTTTCTGGTGCTACAAATATTAATTCTTCTTTAATTGTGTCTAAAATTTTAAATTCTGATGAATTTAAAGGCGCAAAGCATGTTGCGCTTTATTCACCCATTAAAAATGAAATTGATATTACATCAATTACTAAAGTTTCTGATAAAACTTTTTATTTTCCAAGATGTAATAATTTAGATTTAGAATTTTGCGAATATTTGGGAGAAAATTCCTTAAAAATTGCAAGTTATGGAATCAAGGAACCTATTGGAAAATCTGTTAATCCTGAAATTTTAGATATTATTTATATTCCTGCTTTGATGGCTAATAAAAATAATTTTCGTTTAGGTTATGGAAAAGGTTTTTACGATAGATTTTTTAAGAAAAATAATATAAAAGCAAAAAAAATTATTGTTCTTTCAAGTGAATTAATTTCCGATAATTTTATTGAAGAAGAATTTGATATTCAATGTGATTATATTTTGTGCGAAAAATAGCTTAAAATATTTGCTAAAAATTTAAAAATATTCTAAAATTTACGTATGGATGAAATAAGAAGAAATCATAAAGTTCTTATAGAATTAAAAGGCGGTTCTAATATTGAGGGAGTTGTTCTAGATTACACTTCTGATAGAGTCATGGTTTCGGTTGATGAAAAATCATATGACCTTGCAAAAAAATTACAAGAACTTGAAGATGTTGTTGCTGTTGTTAACACGCATTTAGGTATCAAAAAAATGAATAGTTCTATAATTTCATCATTAAATAAAGAAAATTGTATTATTATTGAAAATACTCAAACAATTCCTGTTGTTCAAAAAAGAGAATTTGTTAGAGTTACGTCAAATCTTTCATTTGTTGTTTTTTCACCTAAAACAAATAAGGAGCTTGAATGCAAGGCGGTAAATATTTCCGCAGGTGGTGTAGCATTTAGTGTTAAAAATGAAAAATTCGACCTAGAAGATGATGTTATTATCAAGTTTTCATCAGATGATTTTGAAAAAGATATTAAATGCAATGCAAAAATTATCAAAACTCATGAAAATTATTATGTTGCAAAATATGTTAATTTAAATCCTCATGATGAAGATAAAATTGTTAAATATGTTTTTAAAATGATTGCAAAAAAATAAGTTAGACTTGGAGTTGCTTTGGAAGACATTAAAAAAATTGAGAAAAAAATTCATAAAATGACAAAAAATGGCGATATTCAGCATGCTATTGAGTATTGCCAAAGTCTATTATTGAAAGAGCCTGCTGATACTAATCTTCATATACGTCTTGGTGATTTATATTTAGATTGGCATTTAGATGTTTATCAGGCGAAACAATACATTGATGAAGCAATTACAGAATATCAAAAAGCAGCTGAAGTTTTAATCGATAACGGAGAAATTTATTATAAAATTGGTCTTGCTTTGTACTATAAAGGCGAACTTGATAAAGCAATTAATTATTTTAATATTGCAATCGATAAGAAAGCAAATGCCTCTCAATGTAATTATATGATTGCAAATTGTCTAAAGAAAAAAGACAGATACCAAGATGCTTTAATTAGATTGGATGAAGCTTTAAAAACATGTTTTTTAAATTCATCAAGAATTCATTATTTAAAATCTAGATTATTAAGCACATTGTATTTTACAGATAAAAAGAAAAAAGCTTTAGCGTTTTGTTCTTTAATGTTATCTTATTTGACTTTGCCTTTTGACAAGGAAGCAAAAAAGAATTTAAAAAATAAAGCAAAATGGTTTAAAATTCTTCCAACTTTAATAAAAGCAGATGCGCTTGTTGCTCAGGGTGATTTTGAAGGCGCTCTGAATTGTTATAGTTCTGCTATTGATAAAATGCCAGGTTTTTCTGCTTTATATGCATCATTAGGCGATATGTATAGAAAAATAGGAAAATTGGAAGAAGCTGTCGTTGAATATAAAATGGCTTTATGGATAGATTCACTTAATCATAGTGCATATTCTGGTTTGGTGCAAGCTTATGAAGAGCTTGGAGATTATGATAATGCTATTTCTTATTATAAAAAATACATTAAAATCCATCCTAATAATGCGGTTTTACATTCAAATATTGCCAATTTATATTTCATGAAAGGTGATGCTGAAACTGCAATTTCTCACTATCAAGCAGCAATTACAATTAATCCTAAAAAAGATTGGACAAGCATTGTTGCTCAAACTTTAGGTTATATCCAACAAAATGTCATAAAAAATACAGATTGCGCTATTGCAAATTATCAAGTAGCAAATGCTTTAACTCCAAAAGAAATTGATGTTTATATTTCTCTAGGAAGTGCTTTTTATGATAATGAAGATTATAAAAATGCTTTAATTGTATATAGAAGAGCACTAGAACTAGAGCCAAATAACTCTAAAATACACTGTAATCTTGGTTATTTGTACTGGGGCATGGGCGATTTAGATGAAGCAATAAAAGAATATCAACTTTCTATTGATTTTGATCCAACGTATGATATTGCCCATAACAATCTTGGTGTAATATATCTTGATGATTTAGTACAGCTTCAAAAAGCAATAGATTGTTTTTCTGCTGCTGTTGAATGCAATCCAAATTATGCACTCGCATACTATAATCTTGGTAGATGTTATGCTCTTAAAAATGAAAATATAGAAGCTGCTAAATATTTCCAACAAGCTATGGATGTAAATAATATCACTAATGAAATCGATCCTGCTGATATCCAAGAAAGGTTAAATAACCTATTTAACTAATATGATTTGTATATTTTTAAGCTAGGATTATTTTATGAGTACTTGGGTTTACATTTTAAAAAGAATATTATCAAGCATTCCGATACTTTTTATCGTGTCATTGATAAGTTTCTTTTTAATCCGACTTTCATCAGTTGACCCTTTGGCTCAAATGAAATTAAATCCTGCAATTAGCGAAGAAACCATTCAAAAAGAGACAAAAAGATTAGGTCTTGATAAACCAATAATTGTTCAATATGGTTTGTGGGCTAAAAATTTTATATCCGGCAATATGGGATATTGCACAGATAACACAAAAGTTTCGACCAAAATTAAAGGCAGAATTTTAAATACATTACTTCTATCTTCTTTTGTAATTTTTACAAGCTGGTTAATAGCTATTCCACTAGGGGTTTTAGGAGCTGTTTTTTATAATTCTATATTTGATAAAATTTTAACAATTTTATCAAGTGTTGGTATGGCGATACCATCATTCTTTTTTGCTATTTTGGCTCTTTTGTTTGCTCAAAATACCGGATGGTTTCCGCTTGGTGGTTTAACTAGCATTAATTTTAGTGAGATGACTCTTTTTTCAAAAATTATTGATGTATTATGGCATTTAATTTTACCTACTTTTGTTTTAACAACAATATCTTTATCCTCTCTTACTCGTCAAATGCGAGCAAACTTGCTGGATGTTCTAAATTCTGAATATGTAAAATTTGCGCACGCAAAAGGGTTGTCTAAAACAAAAGTTATTATAAAACATGCCCTAAGAAATGCTATTAATCCTATAATCACTTTATTAGGATTTGAGTTTGCAGGTTTATTATCAGGGGCTGCTTTGACTGAATATGTTTTGCAATACCCAGGACTTGGAAGATTGGTTTTAGAAGCAGTTATGCAGTCTGATATTAATTTAATTATGGCGAGTCTTATGATGGGTGCTGTAATGTTAATCATTGGCAATATTATTGCTGATATATTATTAAAACTCACTGATCCGAGAGTGAGGGTTTAATGATTAAATTTTCTGATTTTTTTTATAAATTAAAGAATGACAAAATTCCTTTTTTTGCTTTTATTGTATTATTTATTTTGTATTTTTTAATTTTGTTTGCTGATTTTTTTGCAATTTATCCGTCAACTTATTCAAATAGAAAACTTGCATATCAACCACCAAGCAATATTTATCTTATAAATAAGGATAATAAAATAGTTCATCCTTATACTTATAATTTTAAAAAAACATTTAATAATGAAACTCTAACAATCGAATACCAACAAGATAGAACACAAAAGTATAAAATAAAATTATTTGGAAAAGGTTATGAATATAAATTATTTGGTATTTTCAAAACAAATATTCATTTAATTTCTAAACCTGATGATTGCAATTTGTTTTTATTGGGAACTGATATTAATGGACATGATGTGTATTCAAGATTGTTTTTTGGTGGTCAGATATCTTTAACCATTGGATTTTTGGCTTTGTTGATATCTTTTCCTTTGGGTGCTATTTATGGAGGAATTTCAGGTTATTTTGGCGGTATTATTGATAAGATTTTAATGCGTATCTCGGAAGCTATTATGTCAGTCCCTAGTTTTTATATTTTGATTATTCTAGCTTCAATTCTTCCATCTAATATGACCTCAAAGCAAAGATTTGCCTTGATTACTGCAATTCTTGCGTTTATTGGTTGGGCGGGTTTTTCCCGTGTTGTTCGTGGTATGGTTTTATCAATTAAAAATCAAGACTATGTAAAAGCTATTGAAACAATCGGAGCTAGTAGAAAAAGAATAATCTTAAAACATATATTACCTCAGACATCAAGCTATATTATTATCGCCATGACGTTATCTGTTCCTTCTTATATTTTATCTGAATCAGGTTTGAGTTTTTTAGGACTTGGCATTCAATTACCCGATGCAAGCTGGGGAAATATGCTTCGTGAGGCTCAGGAGTTTGCAAACATAATTTATCGACCTTGGCTTTTGACACCTGGATTTTTAATTTTTATTGCAGTTTTGTCTTTTAATGTATTGGGAGATAAGATTAGAGATATACTCGATCCAAAAACTTTAAAATAAGGAAATTAATATGCTGGAAAATTTTGATTTAAATACAAACTTAACAATACTTTTTAGGATTACGTTAGCTGTTTTGTTAGCTTTTATTCCTGGATTAGAAAGAGAGTTAACAGGTAAATTTGCTGGTTTAAGAACGCATATTTTGGTTTGTTTGGGCGCCTGTGTTTTTACAATTATTTCAATATATGGCTTTAAAATGCATATTGCAGTTGATATTGTGGGAACAAATGACCCAGCTCGTATTGCAGCCCAAGTTATTACAGGGATTGGTTTTATTGGTGCTGGTACTGTAATGCGACATGGAAGCAATGTTTTTGGTATAACCACTGCTGCAACTCTATGGATGTGTGCCGCTATTGGTATGTCTTGTGGATGCGGACAGTATGTTGCTGCGTTGGTTGCATCCTTAGCTACATTAATTGTTTTAATTTCAATTAGAAGATTAGAAAAGAACTTCTTGGCTAAAAAGAAAATATTTTATACATTATATGAAGTAACTCTAAGCGCTTCTATTAATGAATGTGATACTATTGAAGATATTATTAATACTCAATTTAAAAAAGTTTACAAGTACAATAAAAAATTATTAAACAATAATGAATTAAAGTTTAGTGCAGTTGTTTCTACTAAAAAGAATTTGAAAGAAATAAATCAAACATTTAGAGAAGTAAATAATATAGAATCTATTGAAATTAGAGAATATTATGACTAAGAAAAATAAATTTAAATATATAAAAGAATATTTAATAACAATGCTTGTTTGCAGCTTAATTGTTGTAGCAATTAGTTTTTGCGTAGAATTGGAATTATTATTTAGAACTGAATTAAAAGTAAATGAACAAGAATTAAACACAGATAATTTATCAAAATTTTGCACAATTGAAGAATTAGAAAAAAGACTTGCGCAAGAACCAACAAATTACGCTATAAATATTCGTTTAGCAATGATTTATGAATCGTTGCATAAATATGCAAAAGCAAATGAATATTATCAAAATGCCTTAAAGCTTTCTGGTAGATCAAATTATTCACTATATTCTTATGCAATGTTTTGTGCTAAAAGAGGTTTGTACGGTATTTCGTCTGCATTAGCTGAAGAAATAAAGGGAACTAATTTAAAAACCATTCAATATAGGGCAAAAATATATGATGCTATTGGTGATAGTCTTTATAATGCCAATGATTATTCTGCGGCTTCTAAAGCTTATCAGGTTGCATATAAATATGCAAAAAATATGAACGATAGAGACAAATATTCTGATATTAAATCTAAATTTGCTAATTCTTATGCAAAATCTGCTGATTTGCATATGGAAAAAGCAATGATTCAAGAAGCAATTTTAGATTTAGAAAATTCTTTAAGAATTAAAAAGAATGCATTAGCAAGCTATAAACTTGCATTGATTTATAAAGATATAGATAAAGTAAAAGCTCAAAAGCATATGCAAGATGCTTTTAGGGCAAATCCTTTTATCGTTAATCCTTATATTTATAATTCTTTATTTGAAGATTTAATCGAAGATGCTAAATTGACTGGTAATCAAAATGCGCTTAATTTGTATTCAGTTAAATATGAAATATTTAAAAAACAAATTACAAGATCTTATGTCTATAAAAATGATATTTTAATTGACAATTCATATATTTCTCATCAAAAGAAAATGTTTTCTGATGATGATAAATATGTTTTGATTTTTGATTTAAAAAATAACACAAAATTTACAATTGATGAATTGCATATTGAAATCGAGCTGTTTATAAATTCAAAAAGATATGTTTTAAATAAAAAAATAATTTCATATAAAAATCCATTAGATGCGTATGATATTATGCAAAAAGTTACTATTGAATTACCCAATGATGTTGGTTTTATCAATGTTAAAGATAAAAATGACATTACTGCAAAATATTTTGTAAAGAAAACAAAAAAAGCACCTTGGACTATGGCAAAAATTGAATTCTTAAATTTTTAACTGTACTTCTTTGTGTGCTTGTGATATTTTTTAAATAGGTTAATATCTCAAAAAATTGGAGAAACATGAGAGTACACGAATTAGCAAAAGATTTAAATATAACTTCTAAAGAATTAATTGAAAAAGCAAATGCTGCACTTGGTTTATCATTAAAATCCCACAGTTCTACTGTTGGCGATTCTTATATTGATAAAATCAAAGCTCTTTATAAAAAAGATGAAAAGCCTGCAATCAAACCAAAAGCTTTTATTGTTAAAAAACAAAAGCCGGTTGAAGTTCAAGAACAGCCAAAAGAAGAAATTAAATCTGAACCAGTTATTAAAACAGTTTCAAAACTAGAAATTGTTAGAACTGCTCCAAAACCACAATTTGTTAAACAAGATAAACCTAAGCAAGTTGTTAAAGTGCAAGCTGATTCTGTTTCTCAAAAACCAGAGCAACCCAAAAAACAATCTGTTGATAATTCAACAGATAAATTATTGAACATGTCTTTAACTAGAAAGAATTTTGCAAAGCAAAATGATGTTAAAGAAGAAAAGCAAGAGAAAAAAACAAAAGAAAAACCTCAAAAACCTGCACAAAATCAAGCGCCAGCTGCACCTATAAAAAGACATATCATTTCTCAAGATATGTATAATAATCAAGGCAGAGGTAATAAGAAAAAGAAAAAAGAACACGGATATAATAATAAACAAGAAGAACAAGAAAGAATTAGTTTAGAAAAAGCAGTTCAAAATAAACACAAAAAACATGTTCAAGAAGTTGCTGCTGTTGAAGAGGTTACATCTGTTGTTATTGATAAACCAATGACAGTTGGTGAATTATCAGATAAAATCAAAAAAACTCCAGCTGAAATTATCAAGTTTTTAATGCTTGAAGGCATTATGGTAACTGTAAACACTCCAATTGATACAGAAACTTCAAAAAAAGTTGCTCAAAATTTCAATTTGGAAGTTTTGGAAGAAGATATTGAAGCGTTTATTGCCCAAGAAGAAGAAAAAGAAGGTGTTAATAAATATCTTTTAAATGCAAAAGAAGAAGATATTATTAAACGTGCTCCAGTTGTTACTGTTATGGGTCACGTTGACCATGGTAAAACTACATTATTAGATTCAATTCGAGCTTCAAAACATAAAATTGTTCATACCGAGGTTGGCGGAATCACTCAGAGCATCGGTGCTTATACAGTTTGGTTGGATAAAAAGAAAATTGTGTTTATCGATACACCTGGTCACGAAGCATTTACACAAATGCGTTTACGTGGCGCACAATCAACTGACGTTGCAGTATTGGTAGTTGCTGCTGATGATGGTGTTATGCCTCAAACTGTTGAAAGTATTTCTCATGCTAAGTCTGCAGGCGTTCCAATTATTGTTGCTGTAAATAAATGTGATAAGCCAGAAGCTAATCCTGATAAAGTTCTACAAGAATTAATTGAACACGGTTTAATTCCTGAAAAATGGGGCGGAGATACAATTTGTGTTCCAGTTTCTGCTTTACAAAAAACTGGTATTGATGAACTATTAGAATATATTTTATTAGTTTCTGAGATGCAAGAATTGAAAGCGGTTGAAAAATGTCCTGCAACTGGTGTTATTATCGAAGCAAATCTTGATAAAGGTAAAGGTCCTGTTGCAACAATGCTTGTTCAAAATGGTACTCTTAAAGTTGGCGATTCAATCGTAGCGGGTACTGTTGGTGGTAAAGTTAGAGCATTATTAGATGACTCTGGTCGTCGTGTTAGAACCGCAGGTCCATCTACTCCTGTTGAAATTTTAGGATTGAACGAAGTTCCACAAGCAGGTGATATTTTTGAAGTTGTTAAAAACGATAAAGAAATGAAAACAATCGTCAATGAAAGAAAACAACAAGAAAGATCAACAAGACTTGATGCTATGACTGCTGCACACGTACAAAAAGAAGCTATGGCTGCAGAAAATCAAGTTACCAATTTAAATTTAATTATTAAAGCTAATACCAATGGTTCAGCAGAAGCAGTTTCTCATGCTATTCAAAATGTTAAATCATTAAAAGTTGTTCCAAAAATTGTACACGTTGGCGTAGGTGACATTTCTGAAGCTGATGTTATGCTTGCTAGTGCATCAAATGCAATCATACTTGGCTTTACTGTTAAGGAAGATACAAATGCGCTTCTATCAGCCCAAAAAGAAGGCGTAAAAATTAAAAAGTATGATATTATCTATCAAGTCTTAGAAGATATTGAAAAGACGATGCTTTCATTATTATCGCCTGAAATTGAAGACGTTGAGCTCGGCAAAGCGGAAGTTAGAGCCGTATTTACTGTTGGAAAAACAACAAGAATTGCTGGATGTTATGTTCTTGAAGGAAAAATTGTTCGTTCAAAAACTGCTCGCTTGTTAAGAAATGGTGAAGAAATATTTAAAGGTGAAATTGACCAATTAAAACGTTTCAAAGACGACGTTAAAGAAGTTAAGGAAGGTTTTGAATGCGGTATTTCATTCTCTAAATTCAATGATATTCAAGAAGGCGATATTATTGAAGTTTCTACTACTAAAGAAATCGAACCCCAAACACTTATATAGGAAATAAACATGTCATTAAGAAATGAAAGAGTACGCAAGGCATTAATGAGGGAAATCTCTGATATTATTTTCAGAGAAATAAAGGATCCGCAAATTTGTGGAATGGTTTCTATTACAGATGTTGATGTTTCATCTGATAATTCTGCTGCACGTGTTTTTTATAGTGTTTTTGGTGATGATGAAGTTAAACAAAAGACTTCTAAAGCGCTTGAGCGCCATGTCGGTCAAATTAGACATGAAGTTGGAAAAAGAATTCGTTTAAGAAAGACACCGACATTGCTTTTCATTTTAGATGATTCGCTAGAACATGGTGCTAAAATGATGGATTTGATTGGCAAAATTGAACGTGGCGAAATATAATGTATTTTCTTAATATAAATAAGCCAAAAGGAATTACATCTTTTGATGTGGTTAGAGTTCTGCGAAAAAAACTTGGAATAAAACAAATTGGACATTCTGGAACATTAGATCCTTTGGCATCCGGTGTTATGCAAGTTGCCGTTGGAAATGCGACAAAATTACTCGATTATCTTGATTCTGATAAAGAATATATTGCATCTATTAAATTTGGTTATGTTTCAACAACATTTGATGAAGAAGGAGAGAAAACTTTTGTTTCAAAACCTGATTTTAATGTGGATAAATTAATTGAAACCATGAATTCTTTTTTAGGCAAGACAAAACAAATTCCACCTAAATATAGTGCCATAAAAGTGAATGGTAAAAAATTATGTGATATTGCACGAAAAAATCCCGATAATGATATTGAAATTGCATCTCGTGAAATTGAAATATATTCTATTGAGTTAATTGAATTTCATAATGATTTTGCAAAAATAAAAGTTTTTTGTAAAAAAGGGACTTATATTCGTTCTTTGGTTAATGATATCGGACAAAAACTTGGCTGTGGTGCTTATATGACAGATTTGATTCGTACTAAAGCTGGTAATTTTATGATAGAAAAAGCTGATTTATTAGATTCTGATAATTATTCTAATTTAAATCCGCTAGATGTACTTAATTTGTCAAAATATGAATTATCTAATGAAGAATACGGTAAAATAATGAATGGGAATTTTATTGGTAATAAAGGTGGGTTTATAAATTCACCAATTTTATTAACAAAAGATTACAAACTTGTATCAGTTGCAATTTTGTCTGATAATTTAATTAAGCCAAAAAAAACTTTCAAAGGGGAATAAAATGAATACTTTTTTTAAGACATTTTTTATATGTTTAGTCGTTACTTTTGGATTTTTGGCATATAAATTTTTCTCTATGGCAGGCTATTCCCCAGAATTAACTGTAACTAAATCAAATCCAATCTTTGGAACTCATACAGAAGTTCAAAATGAGGATATATTTGATAATAAAGTAAATGAGAGTGCTGAGCAAAAAAAAGAAGAGGTTATCGAAAAACCAAAACAACAAAAATATACTCACACTTGTTATTTTTACTCTGTTAGCGGAAGTTTGACTCCTGTCAACCGTGAATTATCAAAAAAACAAAGCATAGAAAGCGCAATAACTTTATTACTTAAAGGTCCAACTATTCCAGAAACAAAAAAAGGAATTTATTCTGAAATACCTGCAAATGTTGACTTAATTTCAGTTAAAAGAATTGACAAATCTATTATTGTTGATTTATCTTCAAATTTTGGTAATGGTGGCGGAACAAAAAGTGTAGAAAACCGTGTTAAGCAATTAGCTAAAACTGTTCGTAATATTGAACCAAATAAAAATATTTATCTTCATATAAATGGAAAAGAAGTTGAATATCTTGGCGGTGATGGGGTTTATATTAAACAACCTTTAGAATAGTTATATAGCAATGAAGTTTTTGTTTTTTGCTGTTGCTTTAGTTTTTTTATCATAAGCAATTATTGAGTAACTTTTTGTGTTTATTTGACTTGCCCAAAAGTTTGTTGAGTATGAATTATTGGTATTTGGTATAATATTATGCTTGCAATTTGATAGAAAATAAAATTCTTCTCGCCAATCTTTAATATTAATTATTTTGTAATCTATAAATGAATTGAATTTATTTTCGATTTCTATATTTGTAAAAACATACAATTTGGGTTTTTTAATATATTTATTTAATCTTTTTGTAGCATTGTAAATGAAATCATAATCAATCTTATTGTTTTCAATATCATCTTTGTTAAGATAGAGTCCGATTGATTGTGAATTTTGAATATTTTCTAAAATATCATAATTTTTTATAAATTCTAGATTTTCAAATTCAAATAATTTTTTAATTTCTGGTGTTAAATATTTTATGTCGTCAATTTTAAAATATTTTAAATCGATAATATTGTTTTTTGCTTTTTTCTTTTTTAATTCTTTTTGTATATTTTTTTCATCTATCAATAATCTTGTTAAAAAATATGATTCTTGTGTGATTTTATTTATTCTAGCGCTTGAAATATAATCAATTTTTGCATTAAAATTCGTCATTTTGTTTTCAAATGTTGCTCTTTTTGAAGTTGTATTTTCAAAGCAACATTTTCTATTAGATATTTTTTCAAGAATTTTTCCGTATGCAATTGATGTAAAATTATCTGCAAAATTATCCTGATATTTAAGTATTATAAGTTCTTGTGTTTCCATGCTTTTCCATAAAAATTCATCGTTTGTATGATTTACATTTAACTCTAACATAAATATGCTTTAATTAGGGTTTCTATTGAGAAATATAAACTTAATTTTGAGGATTTATGCGTAAACTTTTAAAATTTTTATTAATACTTTTTCTTGGCGTAATTTCAAGTGCCTGTATTAATAATTATGCGGTTTATGAATTAAATGAACTTGCGCATGAGCATTTAAGAAATGGCGATGTTGATGGTGCAATAGCAAGATTGGTGTCTAGTGTTGATTTAGATCCAAATCATTATGAAACCAGATACACTTTGGCAATGGCATATATGCAAAAAGATATTTGCGATGAAGCATTGTTGCATGCAACCGTTGCATTTGAATTAATAGAAAAGGAGCCAGCAATCTACAAACTTCTTGCAGAAGCATATATGTGTACTGCAGATATGATTTATGAAAAAAAATTACCTGATGGCACAATTGAAAAAATTGTTTATGATTCACCACCACTTGCTGTGCGCAAGGCAGGTGTTTATGTTGATTATTTAAAAAAATCAAATTCGCATTTTGATGAATACACTAGGTTGTTGCCATCTGCTGATGATATTCATATTGTGAATGATAAAATGCGTGAAAATCAACAAAAAATTGATGTAAAAGTATCAGAATATGGAAAGATTTTATATGGAAATAATTCTGACTCCGCCAAGTAATCCCGTGGCATTTGAAATTTTTAATATGCATATTCGTTGGTATGGGATTATTTTATCTATTTCTATTTTTCTTGGTATTTTTTTAATTAATAAATTATTATATCTTCGCTATACGCATATTGAGTCTGATTTTTTTATTGATTGTGCACCTTTTTTTGTTTTGTTTTCTGTAATTGGTGCTAGATTGTTTTATATTTACGGTGAAAAGGAATTTTATTTTAATAATCCTCTTGAGATACTTATGATAAACCATGGAGGCTTGTCTATATGGGGCGCAATTATATTTGGAATTGCCTCAGTAGCATTTTATTCTTTTAAAAAGAATGTCAACTCTTTTAAAATCCTCGATACAATAGCGGTTGTAATGCCTTTATGTCAGGCATTAGGTAGATGGGGAAATTTTTTCAATCAAGAAGCATATGGAAAACCAAGTTCATTTTTTATTAAAATGTATATTTCTAAATCAAATAGAATTGAAGGGTATTCTTCTTTTGATTATTTTCATCCGACATTTTTATATGAAAGCATTTTGGATTTAATCATATTTTTTGTCTTATTAAAGCTTTTTCTAAAATCTAAAGAATATAAAATTTCGACATTTTTTTGGTTATATTTAATTTTGTATTCTTTGGTTAGAATTATTGTTGAAAGTTGCAGAATTGATAGTATTTTAAATATAGCAACTATTCCTGTTGCTCAATTAATTAGTTTGATTGTTTTATTTATTTCGATAACGGTATTATTTTTTATGTATAAAAAAAGAGGGTTTGATTAACCCTCTTTTAATTTATTTTCTAGCCATTGCCTTTATCATTGATTTTCCTGTCATTTCTTGAGGTTTTGCAATTTCTAATAAATCAAGAATTGATGGAGCAATGTCGCATAGCGCACCGTCTTTGTTAAGTTCATATGCATCCTTTGATACAATTATGAATGGTACAACATTTGTTGTGTGTGCAGTTTGTGGCGAATTTGTTTCTTTGTTAAACATCCATTCAGCGTTACCATGATCTGCTGTAATAATCATATCGATATTGTTCTCTAATGCTTTTTGAGCAATTTTTCCAACGCATTCATCAACAGCTTCACAAGCTTTTATTGCTGCTTCCATTACTCCTGTGTGACCTACCATATCAGGGTTTGCAAAGTTAACTAAAATGAAGCCGTATTCAGGGTTATCTATTGCTTTTAAAACATTATCGCATACTTCATACGCACTCATTTCAGGTTTAAGGTCGTATGTTGCAACTTTTGGAGAATTAACTAGCGCTCTTGTTTCTAATTTTCCAGATTTTTCAACACCACCATTAAAGAAGAAAGTGATGTGTGCGTATTTTTCTGTTTCTGCAGTCCTGAATTGTTTAATATTGTTATTATCTAAAACATCACCTAAAATATTGGTCAATGTTTGTGGTTTGAATGCAACAGGTACGTTCATTGTTTCATCGTATTGCGTCATACAAACATAATATAAATTGTTCAATTTTACTTTGCGTTCAAAACCATCGAAGCTTTCATCTGTAAATGTTCTTGTTATTTCTCTTGCTCTGTCTGGTCTATAGTTAAAGAAGATAATTGCATCATTATCTTGAATTCTTCTTTCAGATATAACAGTTGGTTCAACAAATTCATCTGTTATATTTTTTGAATATGAATTTTGAATAGCTATAGATGAGCTCTCTTCTTTTGTGCCTATACCTTTTGTTAAGCAATCATAAGCTCTTTCAACTCTTTCCCATCTTTTATCTCTGTCCATTGCCCAATATCTTCCAATAATTGATGCAATTTTTGGAAGATTGTGTTTTTTTAACTCTTCTTCTGTTTGCATTAAATATTCATATGCAGATTTTGGAGGAGTATCTCTGCCATCTAAAAAGGCATGGATATAAACATCTTTTAAGTCATTTTTTGCCATCATTTCGATTAGAGCATTTAAATGTTTCATTGAACTATGTACACCACCAGGTGAAACAAGTCCAAAAATATGCATTGCAGAATTGTTTTCTTTTACATGTTTAATAGCATTTAGAAATTCTTCATTTTTAAAGAATTCACCTTCGTCAATTGCTTTATTTATTCTTGTTAATTCTTGATATACAACTCTGCCTGCGCCTATATTCAAGTGTCCAACTTCAGAATTACCCATCTGTCCTTCAGGAAGTCCTACTGATAAACCATCAGCATGGATTGTTGTTGAAGGCATATTTTTCATATAGTTATCAAAATTTGGTGTCTTTGCGCTATATACAGCATTGCTTTCTGTGTCGTTTGAAATACCCCATCCATCAAGTATGCATAATAGTGCTCTTTTTTTGGTGTTTGTCATAATTACCTCGTATATATATTACCTAAATATTTTATCATGGAAAAAATCGTCCGGATGAGTTAATTTAAATTGCTTTGTGTTTATATTACAATTAAATTAGTTAAGGAAATCTAAATGCGTTATTCAAAATATAATGTTGTAATAATAGGAAGTGGTATAAGTGGCTTATATCTTGCAAATAAGCTGTCTGAAACAAATAAATTTTCAGATGGCATCTTATTAATTACTAAAGATAAATTATTTTCAGGTTCTTCTGCTCTTGCTCAAGGAGGCATGGTTTCAGTTATTCCTGAAATTAATAAATCCGATTCAATTGAGTCGCATATAAAAGATACGCTTAAAGCCGGATGCGGTATTAATAATCTTTCTGTAGTTAAATTTGTGTCTGAAAACTCTGCCTTAGCTGCCCAAGAATTAATTAGATATGGTGTAGAATTTGATAAAATTGACAAAAAATTAAATTTTACTCTAGAAGGTGCTCATAGTTGTCCTCGTATTTTACATGCCTGTGGTGATTCGACTGGTAGAATTATAGAAGAGGTTTTATGCTCTTGCTTGGAAAAAACATCTAATGTTGATGTTTATGAAGACACCATGGCAATTGATTTATTGATAAATGCAAACAATGAATGCAAGGGCGTGATTTGCTTTAATGCATATAATAAATCTTTTGAAACAATATATGCTTCTAAGGTTGTTATTGCAACTGGTGGAATTGGTCAAATTTATAAAAATACAACAAATCCTGCTGTTTCTACATCAGATGGTATTGCTCTTGCGTATAGAGCTGGTGCTGAAATGGAAAATATGGAATTTGTACAATTCCATCCAACTGCTCTTTATTGCAAAAATAAAACCACAATGCCTTTAGTTTCTGAATCGGCTCGTGGAGAAGGTGCTAAGCTTGTAGATTTGGATGGAGAATATTTTGCAAAAAATTATCATCATCTTGCTGATTTAGCTCCTCGAGATATTGTTGCTCGCTCAATTATGCAACAAATGAAAAAAACAAATACAGATTATGTTAACTTAGATATTTCTCAAATTGGTATCGAAAAATTTAAAAATAGATTTCCTACAATTACAAAGCTTTGTGAAGAAAATGGTATTGATTTATCATCTGGGTTAATTCCTGTTGTACCTGCAGAGCATTATTTTATGGGCGGAATTAAAACTGATTTAAATTCTTTGACTTCTATAAAAAATTTATACGCTATCGGAGAATGCGCTTCAACAGGATTACATGGGGCAAATAGACTTGCTTCTAATTCTTTATTAGAATGCGTTGTTTTTGCTCATAATTTGGCTAATTTGCTTTCTTTAGACATTACAGCTCCTCCTAAAAAGTTTGATGAAAAAATTAAAAATCTTGTAGATTTTTATGTTGAAAATCAAGAGTCTGGTAATTCTCAAGATGAATTAATTATGATGTTATTTGATGATTTGAAAAAACTTATGACAAATAATGTTGGAATAACTAGAACGGAATCAAAATTAACTGAAGCAATTGAAGATATTGAAAACATGGAGCTTAGAATTAAACAAATTAACTGTGCTGATTCTAAAGTTAAATTTGAATTTTTAAATGCGTTAATAACATCAAAACTTGTTGCAACTGCAGCACTTAGACGTAAAAATTCTATTGGCGCTCACTATAGAGCTGATTTTCCACATCTATCAGTTGAAAATAATAAAAACGAAGGAAGTATGATTTATGACAAAATTTTGGTTAAATAATTTTGCTATTGATGATTTTATTGTATCTGCTTTAAAAGAAGATATGTATTATGGCGATATTACAACAGATGCAATTTGTGCTAATTTAGATAACCCTCAATTTGAAATTTATTTAACTACAAGGGCTGATGGGATTTTGTGTGGAAGATCTGTTTTTGAAAGAGTGTTTTCAATTTTATCAGATAATGCGCTAAAAGTTGAATTTTATCTAAATGACGGCGATGAAATGCAAAAAGGACAAAAAGTTGCAAAAATCACAGGTGATGCTAGATTTATTTTAACTGGTGAAAGATTAGCGCTTAATTTTGTTCAAAAAATGTCTGGAATTGCTACATATACTAGAAAATTTCAAGATTTAATTTCTAAATATAATGTTTCAATTGTAGATACTAGAAAAAATACGCCTAACTTTAGATTATTTGAAAAATATGCTGTAAAAGTGGGCGGAAGAGCGGTCCATAGATTTAATTTATCTGATTGCGTTATGTTAAAAGATAACCATATTGCTTTGTATGGAAATTCTATTACTAAAGCCGTTCAGGAAGTTAGAAAAACACTATCTCATGCACACAAAATTGAAGTTGAATGCGATACTAAAGAACAAGTTTTAGAAGCTTTAGAAAATAATGTTGATATAATTATGCTAGATAATATGACATGTGAACAAATGAAAGAATGCTGTCAAATAATAAATAAAAGAGCAATTGTTGAGGCTTCTGGTTGTGTTAATTTTGATAATGTTGAACAAATTGCACAAACCGGAGTTGATATAATTTCAACGAGTGCAATTGTTATGAAAGCACCAACATTAGATTTGGCATTTGATTATAATTAATAAATTTTAATTAAAAAAAAGACCCTACGAAAGGGTCTTTTTTGTTTCTATATTTCATTTAAACGTTTTAATACTTCTTCTTTTCCAAGAATTTGTATTGTTGCAACCATATCGGCTCCTCTTGTTCTGCCTGTCAATGCGGAACGGATTGCCCACATTGTCTCTTTTGGCTTAAATCCATTGTTTTCTTTGAAATATGTTCTTAAATCACCTAATTTATCATGGATTTCTTCATGATTTTCAAAATTCCACGTTGCAGCTTCTTGTGCAAATTTTGGTAAGACGATTTTTGCAACTTCGCCATCTAAAATTTCTTTTACTTCATCATATTTTGGTTTTTCAAAGAAGTATTGTGTGTCGTTTTCTAAATCAGATAATAATGTGATTGGTTCACGTGTAACTTCAATAATGTGTTCTAATTGTTTTCTTGTGTATTTTGAAGTGTCATACATATTTAAGAATGGTAAAGCCAAGTCTGTTAATTTGGAAATGTCCATTTTTTTGATATATTGACCATTCATCCAATTTAATTTTTCGTATTCAAAAATTGAGTTAGAGCTTGAAACTTCGTTTATTCTAAAATCTGCCGCAATTTCATCAACATTTTTAATTTCTTGACTGTCTGATGGAGCCCAACCTAATAAAGCTACAAAATTTAATAACGCTTCTGTTAGATAACCTTGTTTAATAAAATCTGAAACTGCTGTAGCGCCATGTCTTTTTGATAATTTGCTTCTGTCTGGAGCCAATATCATTCCTAAATGTCCAAATTTGGGAACCTCTGCGCCAAGTGCTTCATAGATTAAAATTTGTTTTGGTGTATTTGAAATATGGTCTTCACCACGAATAACATGTGTTATTTTCATTAACATATCATCGACTACTACTGCGAAATTATACGTAGGAGTACCATTTGATTTCATAATTGCAAAGTCGCCAATTAATGATGTATCAAATTTTAATTCGCCTTTAACTAAATCATTAAAGATTAGTTCTTTGTAATCAACTTTAAATCTTATAGATGGAACAATCCCTTTTGCTTTTAATTCGGCACGTTCTTCTGCTGTTAAATTCATACATTTTCTTGAATATTTGTATGGAACTTTGTTTGCTTCTGCAATTTCGTGTTCTTTGTCTAAATCTTCATTAGAACAGAAGCATTCATATGCATATCCTTTGTCAATTAACATTTGAGCAAATTTTGGATATATATCAAATCTTTCAGATTGTTTGTATGGACCATATTCTCCGCCAACATCTGGACCTTCGTCCCAATTTAGTCCAAGAGCTTTTAAACTGTCAAAAATATTTTGTTTAAATGCTTCACTTGAACGATCTAAATCGGTGTCTTCAATTCTTAAAACGTATTTTCCACCAACTTTTTTTGCAAAAAGATAATTAAATAATGCCGTTCTTGCTGTTCCTATATGTAAATTCCCTGATGGGGAAGGAGCAATTCTTACTCTAACATTTTCGTTCATATAAATTTCCTCTTAAATTCTTTTATTTTAATAGTACATCAAAAATAAATTTGTGTTATCATTTTTCTATGGAAAATAAATTAAGAATCGGAATTATCGGTCTTGGTACCGTTGGATGCGGGGTAGTTAAGGTATTATCTAAAATGGATGATGTTGAAATTATCTGCGCAGCAGTCAAAAATACTGCTAAAAAAAGAGAGGTCGAATTAAATTGTATTACTGATAATCCATTCGACATTGCAAATAACCCAAATATTGATGTTGTTGTCGAAGTTGCAGGCGGGTGCGCAATGTTGGATGTATTAAAGGCTGCCATCCAAAATAAAAAACATATTGTAACAGCAAATAAAGAATTATTAGCTCGTCATGGTGCTGAATTATTTGATTTGGCTCGTGAGCACAATAGAGTAATATTATATGAAGCTGCAGTTGCTGGTGGTATTCCAATTATTCTTCCAATTAAAACTAGCTTAAGTGCTAATAAATTTAATTCGGTTGCTGGTATTTTAAATGGTACAACAAATTACATCTTAACTAAAATGGATGAGGAAAATCTTTCTTATGAAGATTGTCTTTTAAAAGCTCAACAACTCGGTTTTGCGGAAACTGATCCAACTGGTGATGTTGAAGGTTTTGATGCAATGTATAAAATTGCAATTTTAGCTAATATTGTTTTTGGAAAAAGAATTGATGTAAATAAAATCTACAAAGAAGGTATTACAAAAATTTCTGCATTAGATATTAGATATGCCAATGAGTTAGGTTATAAAATTAAATTGATTGCGCAAGCAAAAAAAGTTGACAATGATGCATTGGATATAAGAGTCCATCCAATGCTTGTATCTAAAGAAAGACCGATTTCAGAAATAAAAAATGCAACAAATGCGGTGCTATTAAACGGTTTTCCTGTTGATAAAGTTATGTTTGTTGGCCCTGGTGCTGGCGAATTTCCAACTGCAAGTTCTGTGGTTGGTGATATTTTATGCATTAAATCAGAAATTGAAAAATGTGGTGAAATTTTACCAATGACAACTTGTCATCATAGTGAATATGCAAATCAAATTGATATAGAAGATACAAAAAATTGCTATTATCTATGTATTAAAGCAAAAAATGAACCTGGTGAAATCGGTAAAATTGGTTTTGAATGCGGTAGACATGCTATTAATATTTCTTGCATTATTCAAAAAGAAGCAATGGATGATGGCAGCGCAACTGTAATAGTGATTACAGGTGAGTGCCTCGAAAAAGACATTAATACAATGATTTCTAATTTAGAATCAGACGGAATAACAAAAGTTGTAAATAAAATAAGGGTAATGTAGATGCGATATTTAGGATTAATTGAAAAATATAGAAAATATTTACCAGTTAGCGAGTCTACTCCAGTTATAAGTTTGTGTGAGGGAAATACTCCATTAATTAAAGCTGATAATTTTGCTCGTGAAATTGGGTTAAACGCTAATATTTATTTAAAATACGAAGGCTTAAATCCGACAGGAAGTTTTAAAGATAGAGGTATGACAATGGCTGTTACAAAAGCCGTTGAAGACGGTTCTAATGCGATAATATGCGCATCGACTGGCAATACTTCTGCTTCTGCCGCTGCTTATGCGGCGAGAGCTGGAATTAAATGCTATGTTTTAATTCCTGATGGACATATTGCGATGGGAAAATTATCTCAAGCAATGATGTACGGCGCTAAGGTTATCGCAATTAATGGAAATTTTGACGAAGCACTAGATGCTGTTAGAGAAATTTCTTCTAAACATCCAATTACTCTTGTAAATTCAGTTAATCCATATAGAATTGAAGGTCAAAAAACTGGGGCATTCGAAATTGTTGATGCGCTTAATGATGCGCCTGATTATCATTTTATTCCAGTTGGCAATGCAGGAAATATTACTGCATATTGGAAAGGATACAAGGAATATAAAGATGATAACAAATCAACAAAACTTCCTAAAATGATGGGTATTCAGGCTGCCGGAGCTGCTCCTATTGTATTGGGGCATAAAATAGATAACCCTGAAACAATTGCAACAGCTATCAGAATTGGAAATCCTGCAAGTTGGAAATATGCACAAGCTGCAAGAGACGAGTCAAATGGAATAATAAATATGGTTTCCGATGAAGAAATTCTAGAAGCATATAGATTATTAGCAAGAACTGAGGGCGTATTTGCTGAGCCTGGTTCAATTGCCTCAATTGCTGGTTTAATTAAATTTAAAGATATGATTGAAGAAAATTCTGATATAGTTTGTATTTTAACTGGTAATGGATTGAAAGATCCTACTTGTGCAATTGAACATTCGCATGCGCAAGTACATAAAACTTCAAGTAATATTGACGACATTGTAAAAATTATCAATAGTGGGGATTAAAATGTTAGAAAAAGAATATTTTGCACCAAAAATAGAAAAAAAATGGTTCGATATTTGGGAAGAAACAAAACCGTATAAGGTTGATGATAATTCTCCTAAACCTAAATATTTTGCTTTATCAATGTTTCCATATCCATCTGGAAAATTACATATGGGACATGTTAGAAACTATACAATTACAGATGTTGTGGCAAGATTTAAAAAGGCTCAAGGTTTTAATGTGTTACATCCAATGGGTTGGGATAGCTTCGGTTTGCCTGCTGAAAATGCAGCAATTCAAAGAGGTGCTAATCCTCAACAATGGACCTTGGAAAACATTAGTTATATGACAAAACAACTCAAAATGTTGGGTTTATCTGTTGATTGGGATAGAGAAGTTACAACATGCCTGCCAGATTATTACAAATGGACTCAATGGTTGTTTTTGCAATTATACAAAAAAGGTTTAGCATACAAAAAAAATGCTCCTGTAAATTGGTGTGAAAAATGTGCAACGGTGCTTGCAAATGAACAAGTAATTGACGGAAAATGCTGGAGATGTGATTCAGAAGTCACAAAGAAAAATCTTTCTCAATGGTTCTTTAAAATTACAGAATATTCTGAACAGCTTCTTCAAGATTTAGATAAATTAACTGGTTGGGGCGATAATGTTAAAACAATGCAAGAAAATTGGATTGGAAAATCAACTGGTGCAATTTTAAAATTTAAAGTTAAAGAGCTTGAAGATGTCGAAATTCCTGTTTATACAACTCGTGCTGATACTGCTTTTGGTATTACTTATCTAGTTGTTGCACCTGAATACAAAGATATCGAAAAACTAACTACGCCTGAAAATTTGCAAAAAGTTAATGAATATCGTGAAAATGCAAAGAAAATGTCAGAAATTGAGCGTCTTTCAACTGAAAGGCCAAAAACAGGTGTTCCATTAGGTACTCATATTATAAATCCTTTTACAGGAAGGGTTTGCCCTATTTGGGTTGCTGATTATGCATTAGTTGATTATGGAACAGGGGCTGTAATGGCTGTTCCGTATCATGATGAACGTGATTTTGCGTTTGCTAAAAAATATAATCTTCCTATGATTCAAGTAATTAATGGAGATGGTTTTAAAGAAGGCGAATGCTATATTGAAAAAGGATATCTTGTTAATTCTGAACAATTTAATGGAGTTGATTCTGTTTGTGCTAGAGACAAAATTACTGAATTTGCTAAAGAGCAAGGATTTGGCGAATTTAAAACTCAATACAGACTTCGTGATTGGTTAATTTCACGTCAAAGATATTGGGGTGCACCAATTCCAATTGTATATTGTCCACATTGTGGCGAAGTGGCAGTCGAAGAAAAAGATTTACCTGTATTATTACCAACAGATGTTGATTTTTCTGTTAAAGGTAAATCGCCAATTGAAACAAGCGCAACTTTTAAAGAAACAGTTTGTCCTAAGTGCGGTTCTAAAGCTACTCGAGATACTGATACAATGGATACATTTGTATGTTCAAGTTGGTATTATTTAAGATATGCCGATGCACATAACGACAAAGAATGTTTTAACAGGGATTTAGTAAATAAATGGCTTCCAGTTGATCAATACATTGGTGGTATCGAACATGCAATTTTACATTTATTGTATTCTCGTTTCTTTACAAAAGCTTTGCGTGATTGCAATCTTTTAGATTTTGATGAACCATTTGCTAATCTTTTAACACAAGGTATGGTATTAAAAGATGGTTCAAAAATGTCTAAATCTAAAGGCAATACAGTTGATCCTGATGAAATTTATGCGAATTATGGAGCTGATACGGCTAGATTATTTATTCTTTCAGATTCTCCTCCAGCTCGTGATTTTGATTGGACTGATTCAGGTGTTGAGGGATGCTATAAATTTATTTCACGTGTTTATAGATTATTCTCAAAATTCCAAGAAAATATCAAATTTGATTATAATTTTGATGTTAGATCTCTATCTAAAAAAGACGAAGATATAGTTAGAGAAGCTCATATCGCAATCAAAAAAGTAACGCAAGATATTGAAAATGAATTCCAATTTAATACCGTTATTTCAAGATATAGGGAATTCACAAATGCAATTTATGAGTACGCAAAAGATGAAAAAGCTATTAATTTTGACGTTTTAAGTTTTGTGCTTTTGACATTATTAAAATTGATTTCGCCTGTTTGTGTGTTTATGTCTGAAGAAATTTATTCAGAATTAGGAGCAAAAACTTCTATACATAATGAAAAATGGTGCGAATATGATGAAAATCTTGCAAAAGCTTCATCAATTACTCTTATTGCACAAGTTAATGGTAAATTAAAAGATAAAATCGAAGCACAACAAGATTTGACTAATGATGAATTAGAAAAATTAGCTTTGGCTTCGGATAAGATAAAAGAAGCGATTGCTGATAAAACTGTTGTCAAAGTAATCGTTGTTCCTAACAAACTTGTTAATATAGTTGTTAAATAAATCAAAGGAGGCTTAAAGCCTCCTTTTAAATTAAATGATTTTTTATAACTTCGCTGACGTATACAAACGAATCTTTAATTCCTATATTTTCTGGATTTTTATTTTTTGAATACATTAAATATGGGACTTGTTCTCTCGTGTGGTCACTTCCTTTGAAAGTTGGATCACATCCATGGTCTGCCGTTATGATTAATATATCGTCATCTGTCATATTTTCAAGAAATTTTGGGATATAAGAGTCAATTTCTTCTATTGCTTTTTTATAGCCATAAGCATTTCTTCTATGTCCATATAACATATCTGTATCAACAAGATTTACAAAAATAAAATCTGCATCAGATGTTTTAATTGCATCTAGGGTTTTATTTAAGCCATCTGTGTTTCCAGATGTCGTAATTTTTTCTGATACTCCTGACCCAACAAAAATATCATAAATTTTTCCAATTCCTAAAACTTTTTTGTTATTTTTTTCTAGAATATTTAAAATTGTATCTTTTGGCGGTTCAACAGAATAATCATGTCTTAAACCACCAATTCTTGTTGGTTTATTGTCGATAATTTGGTATGGACGTGCAATTACCCTTGAAATTCCGTAATTTTTTTCATCTAAAATATTTCTTGCTATTTGACACCATACATACAATATTTCGACTGGAATTATATCAATATCAACTGCAATTTGAAACACACTATCAGCGGATGTATAAATTATTGGAAATTTTGTTTTTTGATGTTCATTATTTAATTCTTCTATTATTTTAGTTCCAGATGCTGGATAATTGCCTAAAATTCCCTTGCAATGAGTTCTTTTGATAAACTCGTTTATAATTTCGTCACCAAATTTTTCATATGTTTTGAATGGATTTTCTAATTCTAAACCCATTAATTCCCAATGTCCTGTTGTTGTATCTTTGCCTTTTGATTTCATTTTTAATATGCCATATGAAGCCGTTGGGTTATCTGTTTTAGAAACACCTTTCATATCTATAATATTTCCAAAGCCCATTTTTTCCATATTTGGAACATTTAATCCATCAGTTGCGTTTGCAAGATTTTGCAATGTATTTACAGATAAATCATCTCCATAATCTTTTGCATCTTCTAATGCTCCGCATCCCATTGAATCTACAACTATTGTTATGGCTCTTTTTTTCATAAGTACCTCTTTTTATGAACAAATTACATCAACATCTTCTGACAAATATTTTAAATGCCATTCTTGAATTGCTTCTCCTGGATATAGTATACCAATTCCTGGCGGATATGGCATTAATAATCTATTTGATATTTTAAATAGACTTTTATTTTTATTTATATACATATAATCACGATTAAAAGTGTCCACTGGCTGTAATTTAACAAGTGGATGCGGTTGAAATTCATTTAATTCTGGCTCAAATGATTCATTAGTTTTTATTTTTTTAAGCGCAGATTTTAGTTTATCGAGCTTGTTTTTAGTTGTTCCAATTCCTGTTAAAAATAAACTTGCGGTGTTATTATTTAATTCATCTTCAATTTGAAATTCATCAAACAAACTTTCAGATAATTCACCTCCCGATATACCTTGTTTTTTTAGAAGAATTTTTGTTACATCATGGTTTGGAGCTTCAAAAAATTCAATTCCAAATCTTTTTAATTCTTTTTTAAATTTTTCAATTTCTGAAATTAAATTTGAAATATCTTTATCTGCTTTGTATGAAAATAGATATGTTATACAAGCTTCTATATTTGATAATAATGGGTATGATGGCGAAGTTGTATGGAATAAATTCAATGATTGTTGAAATAATTCAATATCCATATTTTTAATATTATATCCAACATTTAAAATTGCTGTTTGGTTTAATCCACCTGCTGTCTTATGTAGTGAATTAATACTTATATCAGCTCCTTGTGATATTGCATTTTTTGGGAGTTTGCTATTAAAACCATACAATGCTCCATGTGCTTCATCAACAATAAGATAAGTATTATGTTTTTTACATATTTGAGATATTTTTTCTATATCTGAATTAACGCCTTCGTAGGTTGGGCTGGTTAAGATAAAGGCTTTATAATTATTCATTGCAAGTGTTTTATCTAGTTTTTCTGTGTTTATTTCAGTATATATACCCCATTGTTCATTTGTTTCAGGCATAAACCAGTCAACTATACCTGCTGTTAAAATTAATCCGTTAAAAACGCATTTATGACAATTTCTCGCTGCTAAAATTCTATCACCTGGATTAATTATTGCTTTCATTGCAGCAAGCATGGCTGTTGTAGCGCCTTGCGTTACAAAAAAAGATTGTTTGGCACCTAATATATCTCCAATTTTTCCTTGTGCCATTAAAATTGCGCTTTTTGGACAAGATAAGTTATCATATCCAACGTACTCTGACATATCATTTTTATAAAATTCTTGTAAATTTTTAGAAAAATATGCTTTTTGGTTATGAGATGGTGTTGTGAATATAGTTCTATCTAGTTTTTTGTTTAATAATTTGATTATACTCATAGGTTTATATTAAAATAATAGCTATGGATACACAACAAAAAATTGAAAAATTACGCAAATTAATTGAAATTCACTCCTATAAGTATTACGTTGAAGATAATCCCGAATTGCAAGATTGGGAATATGACAAACTGTTTAAAGAATTAAAAGAATTAGAAGAGCAAAATCCTTCTTTAATTACTCCAGATTCACCCACTCAAAGAGTTGGTGGAATTAGTGAAAAATTTAATCAAGTACCACATAAAGTTCGCTTATATAGTCTTGATAATTCTAATAATAATGATGAATTAAGGCAATGGTATAATCGTGTTTTAAAAGATGTTGGCGAAGTTCAATCAAATCAATTAAGTTTACTTGGAAATAATTTTTCTGATATTGAATTGGTTTCTGAATTGAAAATTGATGGTCTTGCAGTTAGTTTAATATATGAAAATGGAATTTTTAAACAAGGTTTAACTAGGGGTGATGGAATTATTGGTGAAGATATTACAAATAATCTTAAAACCGTTAAATCTATTCCTTTGAAGCTATTTGAACCTGTTAATATTGAAGTTCGTGGCGAAATTTATATGCCAATAACATCATTTGATAAATTAAATGAGCAACAAATTAAAAATAATCAAAAAACTTTTGCAAATCCAAGAAATGCTGCTGCTGGAACAATAAGACAACTTGATCCAAAAGTAACATCTAGTCGTGATTTATCTATATTTGTTTATGGTGTTATTTTAGATAAAAATTCTAAAATTTTATCTCATTCTGACGCTATGGATTATTGTAAAAAGCTTGGCTTTAAAACTAATTCTTATAGAATTTGTAAAAATATTGATGATGTTATTAAATTTTGTGAAGAAATGAGTGAATATAGAAAAGCTCTTAATTATGCCACTGATGGAGTTGTAATTAAAGTTAATTCATATGCAAAGCAAAATGAATTAGGTTTTACTTCTCGTGCACCAAAATGGGCAACAGCATTTAAATTTCCTCCAGAAGAAGTTTGGTCTAAATTAATTAATGTTGAATTTAGTATCGGTAGAACAGGAATTGTGACTCCTGTTGCAATTGTCGAACCTGTTAATTTATCCGGAAGCGTCGTTCAAAGAGCCTCCATGTACAATTTTGATGAGATTGAAAGATTAAATATATCTTTATATGATGAAGTTTTAATTAAAAAAGCGGCTGAAATTATCCCAAAAGTCGTCAAGGCAAGAAAAACAGATGATTCAATTAATTTAATTTTGCCAAATAATTGTCCTTGTTGCAATACTCCTTTGATTGATATAGAGGGCGAAGTTGCAAAATATTGTCCTAATAAAAATGGCTGTAAAGCTCAAATTAAAGGCAGAATTGAATATTTTGTGTCTAAGCCAGCAATGGATATTGATGGATTTGGAGAAAGTATTATCGAGCAGTTAGTAGAAAAATCTTATGTATATTATCCAAGCGATTTGTATAAATTAACATATGATATGCTTTTAACCTTAGATTTAATCAAAGAAAAGTCTGCTAGCAATTTATTAAATGCAATTGAGCAATCAAAAAATGTTTTATTGTCTAAATTTATAAATGCTCTTGGTATTAGATTGGTTGGCAAAGAATCAAGCGATATTTTAGCTCAAAATTATAAAACAATCGACGAATTAAAATTAGCGAAATACGAAGATTTATCAGGAATTGATGGTATTGGTGACAAAATGGCAAAAAGCATTGTTGATTATTTTGCTGATGATAAAAATGTTGCTATGATTGATGAAATGATTTCTCTTGGAGTAAATATTACAAATAAATATTCTGGTATTTTAGATTTAAGATTAAAAGGGCAGAGTTTTGTAATAACTGGCACTCTTGAGTCAATGTCTCGTGAAGAAGCACAGGCAAAATTAAAGGAATTAGGTGCAAAAACACCATCAAGCGTATCTAAAAATACAACTTTTGTTGTTGTTGGCGAAAATCCAGGTTCAAAAGCCACTAAAGCGCAAGAATTAGGCGTTACTATTTTAAATGAAGAAGATTTACTTAAAATAATCAATGGAGATAAATAATGAAATTAAAAGCTATTGTACTATTTTTGTTTACTATATTTGTTTTAAATCCTGTTTTTGCAAATCAAATACAAGAATCTATTATCAATGTTGACATGCAAGCAAAAAAAGAAGTTGCACCAGACACGGCTGTTATTAGATTTTTTGTTGAAAATTCTGGCATAAATTTAGCTGATTTAAAAGCAAAAAATGACAAAATTGTTTCAAGTGCTATTTCTAATATTAAGGCTTCTTTAGTTGAGGGAGAAGAAATTAAAACAATAGCTTTTAGTGTAAGAAATATTTATAACTATAAAGATAAAATTAGAGTTTTTCAAAAATATGAAGTTAAAAATGGCTTTGAAGTTAAATTAAAAGATTTATCTAAAATATCTAAAATTATTAAAATAGCAATGGATTCGGATGTAAAAATTGTTGATGGTTTAACTTTTTCACTTGATAAACCAAATGATTATTGCAATGATTTAATTAAACAAGCTTCGCTTGACGCTAAAAAAAGAGCCAGCTTAACCGCATTGGCACTCAATGCTCAATTATCCAATATTAAATCGATTCATCCATATTGTTCCGTTAATAATGCTTCTTCAAGACCAAGGTTCTATACAAATTCTCTTAGCATGAAAGCTGATTCTTCTGTAAGTGAGTCAACTTATTCTGAAACAATAGAGCCTGGAATTATTACTATTTCAGCCAATGTTAACCTAGTTTATTATTTAAAATAAGACTTGCAATTTTAGCTTATAAATGATATCTTATTATTAGCACTGGATGGAGCAACCATTTTTGGTTTTAAGTTTGAAGTGCATATTATATAGTAGTAGTTATCACGGATAATTTGTGAAGTATACATTTAATAACAAATACTTAAAAGATAATTCAAAGCCTGGGTCTTTTAGAAGAGGTTATGAGACCTTTCAAAAAGGCATGGTAGAAGAATTAAAATTTAACGAAAATATAGTTAGAGCTAAAGTAAAAGGCAATTACAAGTCTCATTATGAAACTGGGATTAAATTTACTAAGGCAGGTGCTAAACCAACTTGTAATTGTCCTTTAGAAGAGCCATGGTGTAAACATGCTATTGCTTTAGGTTTTGCTTCTTTAAAAAATCATTTTTGGGAAGAATTTCTATATGAAAAATTAAATATCGAACCAGAGCTTATTGACGAAGATTTTCCTATGAATGACTCTCCTCAAGGGGATTATATATTTCACTTTAATCCGAAGCGACGTCAAAACTTCTTTTCGATTTTGGTTATGAATCGTCATACTAAAAAAGTTATTCGTGATTTGGAAGCTGTTTTTAAACAAATTATTACCAAACAAAAAGAAGAAGATAATTTCGAATTAAATAATTCCCAAAAGCTTGAAGTTGTCATGTTTAAAATGCTTTTGAGTCAGTCTAGATTAGATAAAAAATCTGGTTGGTATGATGTTCAAATAAATAAATTTGATGAGTTTTTCAAAATGTTATCTAAAATGGATGATGTAATTGATGCTAAGACTCATAAAAAAATTAAATTTTCAGATTCAATTTGGGAATTGTGTTTAGATGTAAATGTTTCTTACGTTGGAAATGTTTTATTGAGTTTGTATTGGAAAAGAAATGATGTTGATGAAATTTATCCATTTGAAGAAGTGCGTTATTTCTCAAGACAACTTAAATGGGGAAGATACAAAGATGTTATTTTTCAAACAAATTCGCAAGTCAGCATTATTCCTCAAAATCTTACTAAAGCAAGTTTTTCTGATATAAAAGATGCCGATGGCGGTAAATTTGTTTATGAAGAATTGCCAAAAATTAAAGAAATGATGACTGTTAATATGTCAGAAGAAATGGAAAAACTGACATTTGAAAAAAGACCTCCTAAATGCGTTGTTGAACTTGGAGTCGATTATGATCAGTCTTTAAAAGCATCTTTAGAATTTGAATATGATGGTGTTAGAGTTCCATATCAAAAACAATTCAAAAGCCCTTATGTAACAATAAAAGATCCCAAAAAAGATTTATTGTATTGGATTAAAAGAGATATGCAATTCGAACATGCGGCATATCAAATGCTTCTTGCTTGTAGATTTGCGCCTGTTCAATCGAATAATTTGGCTTTAGATAAAGAATTTGCGATTGATTTTTATAACTATTATATTTCAAAAGCCGGTGATGGCTGGGTATTTATTGAAAAAGATGATTTATCATTCTACAAGTTAAATCAAAAAGGTTTAAAACTTATTGCTGATATAGATTTTTCTGATGATGGTACCGATAAATTTAATATTGAATTAAAAGGTCAAGCCGACGATAAAGAAGTTGATTTTGAAAAAATTATTGATTTAACATATGAAGGTGCAAAATATTACAATGTTCCATCTGGTGGACAAGTAAGTATCCCGACAGAGGATGTTTTATCATTATTAAAATCGTTTAACACCTATGATGTTTATAAAAATGACGAAGATAAGTATGTTGTAAAAACTTATCGTGCTGGTGTTGTTTCTGAAATGGAAAAAATGGGCATCACTCTTAAAATGAGCCGCAATTTTTCTAAATTTTGGAAAGAAATTTCTACATTTTCTAATATGGATACAACACCATTGCCAAAAACTACAAAGGCAGAATTACGCGAGTATCAATTAAAAGGCTATTCTTGGTTATGGTTTTTATATAAATATGGTTTAAATGGTGTTTTAGCTGACGATATGGGTCTTGGTAAAACATTGCAAACTCTTACTTTGCTGCAAAAAGCTAAAGAAAAAGACAATAAAGAACCAAGTTTGGTCGTATGTCCGACATCGGTTGTATTTAACTGGGAAAAAGAAATAGAGAAATTTGCCCCAAATTTAAAATATATGACTTTAACTGGGGTTGACAGAAAGAAAAAATTCTCTGATATTTCTAAATATGATGTTATCATTACAAGTTATGCACTTGTAAGACGTGATATAGCAGAATTAAAGAAAGAAAAATTCAGATATGTAATTCTTGATGAATCGCAAAATATTAAAAACTCATCAAGTCAAACTTCAAAAGCTTGCAAAATGCTTAACTCTTCTCACAGGCTAGCGTTATCTGGTACGCCAATTGAAAATAAATTAGAAGAATTATGGTCTGTATTTGATTTTCTGATGCCTGGATTTTTATTTGATGCAAACGAATTTAATCATCGTTTTGTTAATCCTATTGTTGAAAACGAGGATACAGAGGTACAAAAGCGTTTAAAATCGCAAATTTTCCCATTCATCTTGCGTCGTATGAAACGAGATGTTGCCAAAGACTTACCAGATAAAATTGAATCAGTTGCATACTGCGAACTTACTCCAGATCAAAAAGATTTATATTTGCAAGTTCTTGATTCAACTAAAGAAGAATTATTTAAATCAATTGAAACAGTTGGTCTTGAAAAATCTAGAATGTCGATATTTTCTGCGTTATTGCGCTTAAGACAGATTTGTTGTCATCCAAGATTATATGATAAAGATGGTCAGTTAGGTATTAATGAATCTGGTAAATTTGAACAATTGCAAGATATGCTGGAAGAAATCATTGCCGAAAAACATAGAATTTTATTGTTCTCCCAATTTGTTGGAATGTTAGATATCATTAAAGCTTGGTTAGAACAAAAAGGCATTAAACATGAATATTTATCTGGTAAAACCAAAGATAGACAAGCTGTTGTAGAAAGATTTAATAATGATCCTACAATTCCAATATTCCTTGTATCCTTAAAAGCTGGTGGTACAGGTTTGAATTTAACTGGTGCAGATTATGTTATCCATTATGACCCATGGTGGAATCCTGCTGTTGAAGATCAAGCAACAGATAGGGCATATCGTATTGGACAAACTAAAAAAGTATTTGTATATCGTTTGATTACTAAAAATACGGTTGAAGAAAAAATCCAAGCATTAAAATCTAAGAAACGTTCTTTGGTTGATAGCGTAATATCAATTGATAGAAATATTGTTAAATCGCTTACATATCAAGATATTAAAGATATATTCTCTATTTAATTTTCTTAACATTAAATTAAAACTTGGGCAATTTTATTTTTTAGTTAACTTATAAATAAGAGTTAATAAGAAAGGTTTTGCCATGCAAGTTTCAAATATTTCTTTTTGCAATAATTATAATTCTTTTTTAAATTCGCAACCAGAAAAATCGCTAGACGAGTTTATTTCTGATGAAATGGTTGCTGATATTGAGGACAGAGCTAATGCTCCTTGCAAATATCACCCATTGCATATTACAACATCTATAATTGGACATGATGTTAATTCTTTGTCAGAGGTTACTGAATACGCTAAAAAACATGGTTTTAATCCACAACAGCATTTTCCTGAATGCGATTTAGACTTATACATCTGATTCTGCTAGTTTTTCTAGTTTAATTTTTTGGTCGTATTCAATTAGCATATTTATAAGTTTATCTAGGTTACCTTCTATAACTTCTCTAACATCAAGGTTTTGACCAATTCTATGGTCTGTTAATCTTCCTTGTGGGAAATTGTAGGTACGAATACGTTCAGATCTATCTCCAGTACCAACTTGAGAACGTCTAAGGTCGGTAACTTCTTGCATTTGTTTTTGTACTTCCATATCGTACAATTTTGCTTTCAGGATTTGTAACGCCCTTTCTTTGTTTTGCAATTGTGAACGTTCTTCTGTGCAGAAAATCATTATTCCTGTTGGTTTATGAAATACTCTGGCTGCTGTTTCAACTTTGTTTACGTTTTGACCCCCAGCACCGCCAGAACGAGCTGTTGTAATCTCAATATCATTCATATTAAGTTCGATTTCAACATCATCAACTTCTGGCATTACAGCAACTGTAGCAGTTGATGTATGAACCCTACCTTGAGATTCTGTTTGAGGTACTCTTTGAACTCTGTGAACACCAGATTCATATTTTAATTGAGAATAAATGTTATCTCCACCTTTAACCGAAATAACAACTTCAGATACTCCACCAGCTTCGCATTCATTGATTGATAATATTTTTGTTTGCCAGCCTTTATTTGCTGCATATCTTAAATACATTCTCATAAGATCTCCAGCAAATATATTTGCTTCATCGCCACCAGCCGATCCTCTAATTTCAAGCATAATATCTTTATCATCCATTGGGTCGCGTGGCAATAATAATACCTTTAAACGGTGTTCATATTCTTCGATTTTTGCTTCAGAATCCGCTATTTCTGCGTTTAAAAACTCTTTCATTGAAGCATCTTTTTCAATATGAAGCATTTCTTTTGAATCTTTTATTGTTTCTACTGCTTCTTTGTATTTATAGTATATTTCAACCGTTTCTTCCATTGTTTTTCTTTGACGAGATAAATCACGGAATTTTTCATAGTCTTGGATAACTTCTGGCTTAGATAATATGATGCCGAGTTCTTGGTATCTTTTTTCTATTTGTTCAACTTTTTCAAACATTGAATTATCCATTTTTTGTTTTCATCCTTCCGCATGAATTATCTTCATCACAATAGCCAAGACGTTCACATTTTGGTACTAAATGTTCGCTAAGCCAAGGCTCACGTTCTTCTACAAGTGCGCACATTTTTTTAACAAGCATTCTTATTTCAAGTTGTGCCCTTGTGCATAGTCTAAGGTTTGCAAGATGAATTAATTCTCTTAAATTTAAACTTGCTACCATAGAGCTAGTTGTTGCATTAGGCAGAATTGCACGTGCATCTTCGCCTTTTATGCCACTTTGAATTAACTCTTGGTATAATGTGGCTGTTTCAATCATATGTTGTTCGAATTTTGCGTATAATTCTTTGTTTGCTTCAATTGCAGGTGGCACAATATAATCAAATTCGCCTTTTTCTCTAACATATCTTTGAGATTTTTGTGAAAAACTCATATGTCTATGACGAACAAGCTGATGTGTTGCTGCTCTTGAAATGTTATTTATCGCAAATGATAATTGAATATGTTCAATTGTAGAATAATGACCAGATGATATTACTTTTTTAATTAATGAAAGCTTTTTTTCTTTGTCGTCAGTAATATTATCAATAATTTCTACTGCACCATCGGCACTATAACAAGTTCTGCAGGCAGTATAAATAACATCCAATAAATTATCTGGCATTGATATAAGTTTAACAACAAGATTTTGTTTTGGCATATTTTATACTCCCACAAGCTAATTCATTTTATAATAAATTTTTGGCTGGTATAAAGCCAGCCAAATCAATTTTTTGCAACTATTTTTTTTCGTAACGTTTTTTAAATCTTTCAACTCTACCTTCAGAGTCAAGGATTTTTTGGTTTCCTGTGTAAAATGGATGACAAGCATTGCAAATTTCAACTGTGATGTTTTCTTCTACAGAACCTGTTTCAATTTCATTACCACATACACATTTTATAGTTGTTTTGTTGTAATCTGGGTGAATGTCTTTTTTCATTTTATTCCCTTTTTAGTGATAATAACTTATGTTATTTATTCTACGTTGCTGAATAAAATATTTCAAGCATGGAATTTTTTTTAATTAAAAAATGTTTATTGTATAATTAATTCTATGAAAAAATTAGAACACATTAGAAATTTTAGCATAATAGCTCATATTGACCATGGTAAATCAACCTTGGCTGATAGATTACTTGAGGCAACAAATACAATCTCAAAAAGAGATATGCAAGATCAACTCTTAGATACTATGGATATCGAAAGAGAACGTGGTATTACAATTAAATTAAATGCCGCAAAAATGAATTATAGGGCAAGAGATGGCAAGGATTATATTTTAAATCTAATTGATACCCCAGGTCACGTTGATTTTTCATATGAAGTTTCTCGTTCTTTAGCTGCATGTGAAGGTGCGTTATTAATTGTTGATGCCACACAAGGCGTTGAAGCACAAACGTTAGCTAATGTTTATCTTGCAATGGAGCAAAATCTGGAAATCATCCCTGTTATTAATAAAATTGATTTACCATCTGCAGATGTTGAAAGAGTTAAGCAAGAAATTGAAGATGTTCTTGGAATTGATGCATCTATGGCCATTCCTGTTAGTGCAAAAACTGGTTTAAATATTCAAGAAGTTCTTGAAGCGGTTGTTAAATATGTCCCCGCTCCAGAGGATACTTCTGATAAGCCTTTAAGGGCATTAGTTTTTGATAGCGCATATGATGCGTATTTAGGAACAATTTGTTTCTTTAAAGTTATAGATGGCTCTATTAAGCTTGGCGACAAAATTAAATTTATGGCAACTGGCAGAGAATTTGACGTTATTGAGCTTGGGTTTTTAAATCCAAATAGAAATCAAGTTCAAGAATTAAAAACTGGCGAAGTTGGATATTTTGCAGGTTCTATTAAGGAAATTACCCGTTTTGTAGGTGATACTATTACTCATGTTGAAAAACCAGCAAAAGAACCTCTTGATGGATATAAAGAAGCAAAACCTATGGTATTTTCTGGATTATATCCTGTAAATAATGAAGATTATCATGAATTAAAAGATGCGCTCGAAAAACTAAAATTATCTGATAGTTCCATCACATATGAGCCTGAAACATCTAATGCTCTTGGTTTTGGATTTAGATGCGGTTTTCTTGGTATGCTTCATATGGAAATTGCTCAAGAAAGACTTGAAAGAGAATATGATTTATCATTGATTACTACAGCACCATCTGTAATTTATAAGGTTCATAAAACCGATGGTGAAATAGTTGAAATCGATAACCCCGCAGAGCTTCCTGGGCCACAATATAGAGAATTCATAGAAGAACCTTACGTTAGAGTAAATTTATTTACTCCAAACGACTATGTAGGCACCTTGATGGAATTGTGCCAAGATAAGCGTGGAATTTTTATTAATATGCATTATATTGATGATATTCGTGTTAACTTAGAATACCAAATTCCATTGTCTGAAGTTATTACAGACTTTTATGACCAATTAAAATCTCGATCAAAAGGCTATGCGTCTTTAGATTATGAATTTTGCGACTATAAAAAATCTGATTTAGTCAAAATGGATATTTTATTAGCTAACGAAATAGTTGATGCCTTATCTGTAATTTGTCATAAAGATAGTGCATATAATATCGGTCAAAAGCTTACTAACAAACTAAAAGAAATTATTCCAAGACAAATGTTTGAAGTCGCAATTCAGGCTGCAATTGGCGGCAGAGTTATCGCAAGAACAAATATCAAAGCATTAAGAAAATCTGTTCTTGATAAATGTTATGGTGGAGACATTTCTCGTAAAAGAAAACTTTTAGAAAAGCAAAAACGTGGTAAAAAACGTATGAAAGCTGTCGGAAGAGTTGAAATTCCGCAAGAAGCATTCATGGCGGTATTATCTCTAAATGAAGAATAATTAAATTCTATTTAGCGCATAAAAAACACCACAAACTGTTGCAGATGCTAGTGACATGTCTTTTTCTACATTAGAAAAATAGTTTTTAACATCTTTTGCTGGTATTAAAAATCTTTCTAATATAATTCCGCCGTCAGAAACTGGTTGTGAAATAATGTTATAGTTTTCAACAACTGCAGTTACATATGACAAGGTTTCTGACGTTAATCCTGCTGAAGCTGCTGAATTTGTAAGCTCAATATATAATTTATCAGCTTTTAATCCTGCTTCTTCTAATAATTCTTTTTTAGCACATTCTATTAAATTTTCATTGCAATCATCATCCGCTATAAGTCCTGCTGGTGATTCAAGACAATATTTAGATTTTAATTCAGCATATAAAGGTGGTCTTTGTGTTTTTAAAAACAAGAAATGATATTCATTATCTTTTTTAACTAAAGTTGTTATGACAACAGCACTATCTTTGCCGGCGGCATCATTTGTTCTTCTTAAATAACACCAATCTGAACCTGATGGTGATGGGGTTGATTTAAATTCAACATATTTTGTTTTAGAAATTATTTTCATATCTTTCCTATTCTATATAAATAATTTTTGATTTTAAGCTATCTAGATTTAATTTTAAGGGTTGTTTGTCATCTTTTTCTATAAAAACTATATCAAAAATATTTTCAATACATTCTGGGCTATTTAAAATGTTTTTATAATTTGTTGCTAAAATAATGTCATTATCTAAGATTTTTTTTGCATAAATTATATCAATATCATTATTATCAAGATATATGCCATCAGAATTAACTAATTTTGCAATATCGCATCTTTTTTTAATAAAAAACAATGAATCGTAAAACGAGCATAATTGCCTGATTTTTAGCGCAATATTGATGCTTATTTTATCTTGACATAATAATTCAACACAAATAAGTTTTTTGCCGTTATTTAAATGTTTTGCAATTTCATCAAGGCAAAATTCATCAAGTATTTTTATAAAAGAGCATTCATATATGTCTTTTAGAATTAATTTTTTTATGTCCGATTTTTTATCCATAATTACCTTAATGGCTATAATAATATGATTATAGCGAAGTTTATTCTAATTTAATAGTCTTTAAATATGAATGAAGATAAAATTAGTATAATAAAAGCTGCGCAAAAAGGCGATAAACTTGCATTAATTAAATTAATTAAACAAGAGCAAAATAATATTTATTCAACGCTTTTTTATCTTAAAAAAGATGAAATTGACTTATTGGACATAATGCAAGATATTTTGATTAAAATAAGTAGAAAAATAAGACAATTAAAAAATCCTGATAACTTTAAAACATGGTTAAATCAAATTATTTTAAACTCATATTATGATTATTTAAGAAAAATAAAAAATCGTCCTAAAAACATTAATCTAGAAAAATTTTCTGATGATTCTCAGTTAGAATTACCTGATTATTCGAGTAACCCACAAGATAGAATTTTATATTCAGAACTCGATTTTATAATTAAAAATGCTATCCAAAATCTTCCTAATCATTATAAAATCCCAATAACTCTAAGAGAAATCCAAGGATTAAGTTATGATGAAATTTCGGATATTACAAAAACTACCGTAGGAACCGTAAAATCACGAATCGCAAGAGCACGAGCATTGATAAAAAATGATATAAATAGATATACAAAAGGCTAATTATGCAAGATATTAAAAAATTAGAAGAATTAACGTGTGAATATTATGATAATGAGCTAAATAATTCAAGATTGATTAGTTTTGAAGCCGATATGGCAAATTCTGAGTCAATAAGAGAGTTTAGCGAAAATCTTTGTTTTGGATATTTTAAGATATCTAATTCAATGAAATTAACTAAAATTAGAGCAAAATCTAAAGCTGGTAAGGCTTTAAGAAAAATAACATTTAATAGAAATAACAATTTAATTAATCGACTTTTATTCCGTTTCTTAGGAGTGTTTCGATAAATGTTTGTGCTGCTTGATGTTGAACATCTTGTGGTACAACTCTTAATAATTCAACAGTTTTTGATATAACTGGATCTTTATCATACCATCTTGAGCCACCATTTATTGGTTTAACAAGTTGGTAAAACTTGTCAATAGCTTCTTTTGAAACCTTCTCTTCAATGCTTGAAAGGAATAATTCTGCTTGCTCTTTAAGTTCGTCTTGATAATCTTTTAATAGATTAATTACTTTTAATAAAAGTGGGTCATGATCATACCATCTTTTATACTCTTGCATTAGTTAAATCTCCTATTTTAGAAATTTCAGAGGTTTCTTCCTTAATTCTTATTGCGTCAATATTAAGTCCTCTTAATTTTTCAACAAAATTTTCATAACCTCTATCAATGTGATTTAATGCACCAATTTCAGTTTCACCACGAGCGGCAACTGCTGCTGTAACTAATGCAGCACCTGCCCTTAAATCGGTTGATTTTACTTGAGTTCCAACAAGGTAATCAACACCTTTTATAATTGCATGCTTTTTATTCACAATAATATTAGCGCCCATTTTCCATAGTTCAGGAATGTGCATAAAGCGATTTTCATATAGACTTTCTGTAACAACAGAAATTCCATCAGCGCAGCATAATAACGCCATGGCTAATGCTTGTAAATCTGTCGGAAATCCTGGATATGGTTGAGTGATAAAATTCATTGCTTTAAGTTTTTTACTATTTGAAACTTCCATTGTATTAGGGTCGATTAATTTTATATTTGCACCCATTTCAAGGAGTTTACCAGTAAATAGTGTCAAATGATTTGGGAATATGTTTTTTATAATTCCGGAACCACCTGATGCAATAATTATACTCATATATGTTCCAGCTTCAATTCTGTCTGGAAGAGTAGTATACTCGCAACCCTTTAAATCTGATTGTTTAACGCCTGTTATTATAATTTGGCCAGTGCCTGCACCTTCGATATTTGCTCCCATTGATTTTAAGAAATTGGCTAAATCGACAATTTCTGGTTCTTGCGCGGCGTTTTGTATAATTGTCATTCCATCAGCTAAAACTGCAGCCATCATGACATTTTCTGTAGCGCCAACGGATGGAATATCAAAGCAAACAGTTGCACCCTTTAGATTATTAGTTTTTGCAACTACATATCCATCCTCGATTTTGCATTCACAACCAAGTGCTTCTAATCCTTTAATATGGAAATTAACTCTTCTTTCGCCGATTTTGCATCCGCCAGGAAGTGCAACTCTTGCCATATTTAATCTTCCAACTAATGCGCCCAAAACAACAAAACTTGCTCTCATTTTAGAAACAAATTCTTGAGATGCTTCGCAATTTGTAAGATTTGATGAATCAATTTCGATTGTTTTGTTTGTTTTATCGTATTTTGTTTTTGCGCCAAGTCCCGATATAACTTCTAACATTATTTCAACATCAGAAAGTTGTGGCACGTTTCTGATTATGCAAGTATCAGCGCACAAAAGAGAAGCTGCCATAAGCTTGAGTACAGAGTTTTTTGCACCGCTTATTGAAACTTCACCTTTTGCCGGATTTAAACCTTTTATTATTAATTTTTCGCTCAAGTATCTTATATCCTTTTCTAACTGATTTTATAATAAATTTTAACTCTTTTAAAGGATAGCGACAAAAAATAAAATTTTTGTATGAGATTATTTCTTGTCTTGGTCTTTATTTTCAACTACTTGCGCATCGATTACTTTAGCATCAATTACATTTTCTTTTGAATTTGTTTGTTTTTGCTTGTTATTTTCTTCGATTTCAAGCTGTTTATTAATAATTACCGTTTGAGCTATTTGGAAAATATTGCTTGTAACAAGATATAATAGTGCACCAGCTGGAATTGGGATTAACACAAATGTTAAAACAATCATAATAGGCATAATTTTACCCATAGATTTTTGAATTGCGGCTTGTGTTGCATCTTGATTTTTATTTGATGTAGTAGCCATCATCACTTTTTGGGATAGCCAAATTGTTATACCAAATAAAGCAACTAATAAAATAACATCAAAATGTACTTCATCTTGAGCAGGAACAGTTGGAACAGAGGCAATTAAAATATCACCATGTCTTGTGAATTTAATATTTTCTGTTTCTTTTGTCATTATATTCATGACAGAAATATCAGCTTCTTTAACTTTGTTTAATTCGGCAAAGCTAAGATTTAAGTTATCTAATGTCATTTTTAATTCAACTGGTGCATCTTTTTGGATTTCACCTTGAACTTCAATAGCTTTTTGTGGTTTTGAAATTTTAACATTTTCTAATGTTTTGTCTGATAAAACAACATTTGCAGATTTTCCAGCATGGAATTGAGCATTTTTAGTTACCGAGAACTTGCCATCTAATGATACTCCTGCATTTGATTTAATTGTTGCATCAAGTCTATTTATGAATAAGAAATTCGTATTACCAGCCATTTGGATAAATTGCGGGCTCATTAATGCGCTGTATAGCATAATAAAAATAGGAATTTGTATTAACATAGGAAGACATCCAGCGGTTGGATTAAAGTTGTTTTCCTTGTAGAATTCCATCATTTTTTGTTGCATTAATTGTGGATTATTTTTATATTTCTCCTGAATCATTTTCATTTTAGGAGTAAGATTTTGCATATTTTTCATTGAACGTTGTTGCGAAACGTTAACTGGCCATAAGCAAACACGCATTAAAATTGTAAAAATGATAATTGCCATACCATATGAGCCAGCAAAATGCGCCAATTTGTTTAATATATCAATCGTAAGGGTTACAAAATCCATTATTATCTCCTCGTAAATTTAATCTCATTATATTTATATAAATTTTACTATAAACATGATAATATTTACCTATGGAAAATAATTTTGATACAATTGTTGCAATAATTACTCCCCTAGCGCAAGGTGCGGTTGGAATAATCAGAATTTCGGGTGATGAGGCTTTTGACATAGCAAGAAGCATATTTACTAAAGAAATTAAGCCGAAAATGATTAATTATGGGCATATTAAAGATGATAATAATAACATTTTAGATGAAGTGATTTTATTGCCTTTTGTATCACCACATAGCTATACGGGTGAAGATGTTATAGAAATACAAACACATGGCTCACCATCTATTTTAAATTCAATTTTAGAGCTAATTTTGTCTAAAGGGGCAAGATTAGCACAAAGAGGTGAATTTACAAAACGTGCCTTTTTAAACCATAGAATTGATTTATCTCAAGCAGAGGCTGTTTTAGATGTTATTAAATCAAAGTCAGAAAAATCTGCTCAAAATGCCTTGTCAAACCTTGGCGGATATTTAAAAATTAAAATTAATCAACTAAAACAAGATTTAATTGAAACTTATTCAAAAGTTATTGCTTCTATTGATTTTCCTGAAGACGTCGCTGAAGTTGATAAAAATTCTGTCGTATCGATATGTAGTGATAAAATTATTCAAATTGATGACATCCTTAAAAATTCAAAAAGCCATGATTTTATAAGAGACGGCATAAGCGCATGTTTAATAGGAAAGCCAAATGTAGGTAAAAGCTCTTTGTTTAATAGTCTTTTAAATTATTCTAGAGCCATAGTAACTGATATTGCGGGTACCACTAGAGATACAATTAAAGAATCAATTAATTTAAATGGATATATTATTAATTTTATTGATACTGCTGGCGTAAGAGACAAAAAAGATGCAGATATTGTAGAGCAAATTGGTATCGATAATTCACTTGAAGCAATTAAAGAATCTGAAATCGTATTATTTTTATATGAAAGTTCGATAGATGAAATTGATGCTGATTTAATTAAACTTTCTCAAGATAAACAAGTTTTATATGTGAAAACAAAAGCTGATTTATCAGCAGGAAATGATGAAAATATTCTTGAGATTAGCTCTAAAACTGGGTTTGGTATTGATAAATTAAAAGATGAAATCATATCTATAATTAAAAATCTTATTCCGCAAGATACAAACTATACAACAAATAAACGTCAGCAAACATGCCTTATTAGAGCAAAAGAAGCGTTAAATAATGTAATTCAAACTGCCAGTCTTGATGATTTAGCTGATCTATATGCAATTGATTTAAAGCAATCTATATTAGCTCTTGATGAAATAACCGGCGAAGTTTTAACTGACACAATCTTAGAAAATATTTTTGATGCTTTTTGTATTGGAAAATAATTAATCACGCATATATGTAGGCCATATTTCCATTTGTTCTACCCAATGATTTTGTATAGGGTTTGAACTTGCTGGCATTATATCAAAACTTGCTTTATTTATATTTGTATTAAATATTTTTTCATAATATCTAAATGCATCACGTTTTTTCATGGAAATTGAACTCCATAAGTCTGTGATGATAGTTTCATCCCCCCAAGTGTCTGGAGTTTCTGCCAGAATCCCTTTTGGAAAATTTGTTATGGTGAATACATGGTTGCCTTGATATTTTCCATCATTATCATACATATTCATACATATATTAACAGCTGGAGTTTGATTTTCTTTATAGAACAGTGCTTGTACAGCTTCTGCGCATTCACCACAATTTCCAATTAATTGGCCGTTATCTTTTCTTGATTTATAATATGCAATTAATTGTTCATCAGCTTTTGAATATCCATAATATTCGTCTTCTGGATTTATTCTTGCACTCAATTCCTTTGAGTGTTCTTTCATTCTTGAACATACATTAGTATATTTAATGTCTGCTTTGTGTTGCAAAGCTTTTAGGTCTAAATATGTTGAAGAATCAACTTTTCCATATCGTCCTTGCGCTTCCCTAAGAACTTTTAATGCTAAATCCCTTTGAGCTCTGTTTTCTGTTTTTGTTTGAGATAATCTTTCTGGTCGATATGGATAAATATATGTTCCATTAACTTGCATAATAACTCCTTTTGAATATATTAAGAAAGCTAAAATTAATAATTGCCTTATTTTATATAATTATAAATTTTTGTTAATAAATTTATTGTTATTCAGCAATATTTATATTCAGGATATTTTCTATAGAAAAAGGAAATATTATGCGTGTTTTAGTTAGGCCAGATTTAATTGCCAGAGTACCTCAATATACACAAGAGACTTTTGTTAGAACCCCGATTCTACCTAATGACATATCTAAAATATTTGTTAAATGTGATGATTTTAAATCAGCAATTGCTGAAAGTTATAAAAATGATTCATCTGCCAAAGAGGCAATAAACGCAGCTAAAGAATTTATTTTAGCGACAGGCGCTAGATCGTCTAAATCAGCTAAAAAGAGCGCTGAAGCGTTTATTTATCATTTAAGAAGAATGGGTAAATAGTAAAGAATTGTAACGATTGTTAAACTTCCTTTCAGTAAATGTCGTTAATGAATGAGTACATTTATAGGAAGAATTATTGTGTCAGGTTTAATGAATGACCCATTGTGGTTAAAGAATAATCTATCAGAAGTGTATGGTGTTGTTAATGCAAGACCTACTGATGCTTTGTACGGAGACAGAGGTAGAGATTGGCAAAAAAATCTTGACGCAAACCAATTATTAACCGAGTCATATAATGGATTACAATCATGGGCAAATATAAACAGCGCCACAACATATCACATTGTTACGCCATTGCAGGATTTGTCTTATGATAAGAATTCTGATGTAATTTTTACTGATTTTAATACTGCAAAACAAAATTACACAAATTATACGGATAAAATACTTGATAATTCTCCAGCTACATATTATGTTGCAGTTACACATGTTGCTCAAGAAGGCAGAGCAGGCTATTTAAACTCTATCTTGGATGAATACTATGGCGAACACACAGATTACTATAAACAAATTTTCTTTGAATCTAATTCTGCTGTTGAAGGAAGTCCTTTGTACGGTATGACCTTTGAACAATGGGCTAAGGAAGGTTTTAAAACGTACCCCGGCAAAGAATATACTCTTTTTAAAGAAGTTGATGAGCAATTTTTAAATGAATATTATGGGGTTCAGCCAGAGGAAGAAGAAATTTTACCTGAGGGAACTTTTTATGTAAATGGTATATTGTATGAACCTGGCTTTACTCATACTGTTTCAACCGGAGAACACCTTGCTGACATTGCAAGAGAATATGGTTTTTCAATTGAAGATATAAAAGCGGCAAATCCAGATTATGATTTTGGAAAAAATGGTACAACTATATATGATGTTGATGGAAGAAATAAATTAAGAATTCCACAATTATATGTTCCAGAAGAACACCAGACATTTTACGATATAAATGGAAATCCATATAAAATAAACTTTCCTGGTTATCTAGACAGAACGGAATATTCATTATATGCAAAAATTATGGAGCCACTATGTTATGCAAATGATGGTAAAGTTCCGCCAAGCCCAAGCAAAAATTATACAACTGCGCAAAATATGCTAATTTTGAGAGCGCATGAAAGTTTGGATGATTTTAGTTTAACAGGGGTGCAAGGTAGCAATGATTGTAGTATAAGATTCTCTCAAACAAGCGAAGATGATTTTTATACACAAGAAGAACTGGCGAAAGTACTAGGTTGCGATATTGATTCAATTAAAATCAATTCTTTTCCATTTTATGATGGCACAACACATTACAATTACACCATAATTGGTTCAACAGAACCAGCAGTAGATATGAATAGTTATAGTTATCGTTATCCTGCTGGCGAAATCATTGTACCTGATTATGTGACTTTTGGTGCAAGAAATCCACAAGAAGCTGCGCTTGCAAGTGATAGATTTACTAAACAGGTATTGATATTAAGTTATTTAAATGGTGGACAAGCACCAACAAAGATATATCAAACAAATGATGAATTTAACGAAGCTGTCAGCAAAATACAAAATTCAGAAATTCTTGAGTGTATTGATGACTTGGGCGGAATTAATTATGAAATTGCAAATACATATTCTGGTTTATATTCTGGTCAGTTAGCTGTTGGCACTAATAATGATGGAGTATTGTCTTATAGATTTACTCCAAATCAAGAAAATACTGATTATATGCAGTATTTGCAGTTACTTGGTTTTAATACATCCGTGATATCAGAAAACCCTGCTTTATACGATAAAAAATATCAATATACCAACAATTTTCATCTTGGCGCAATTGGAAAATTGTTTGGATGGTGCAAACTGGAGCCATTTGCTCAACGTGAAGATGCGTTATTTGAAATTCCTTGCAGTCTCGGAACTGACAACATGGCAGGTATTGGTATTTGGCATGATGAAGAATATTATGCCTGGATTAATGATCCAAAGCATAGATTTTATAACTAACCGCTTCGCCCATACTCATACAACTTTTTTGCACCCTTAATGCACTATGAGCGCTAAATTCGGCACCTAAAATTTTTCCTATAACATATAAATTATCAAAATCAGCTGCCATTAAAGATTCTATTGGCAGTTGATATTTTTGTAATTTTTTTAATGTAGATTTGTTTTTTTTATTAGAATGTATATCTATCGGATAATTTGCTTCAAGAACTGGATTTTCAAAGACTTTACCAGATAAAATATCTTCTTTTTTGTATATATGCTTGGTTTTAACTCTATTTTGCTCCCTGATACCAGTTTGAGTTGCAATATTTGTTATAATAGCGTTTTCAAAGCCTGGAAAGTATATTCTAACAAAATTCAAGAGTCTATAAATAGCTTTTCTTGCTTTTATAAGTTCTTTTGAGTATTCAATAGGGCTATCGAGATAATTATTTATCCTTGGGCAATTAAAAGCAACTTGATTATTAGAACCCGCTATTGAAAATATTTGGAAATATGCTCTGTCAGAATTCTTTAAAACCCCATCATTTACCGCCCTTTTAAGATATTTATCTAATGCCCATTTTGTATTTGTATCCCAAGTAGAAGCGGTTGTAAAATGTAATTCTTTACAATTGCTATCGTTTCGATTGGTATTGGTAATATCTTGGTTATCATCAACTTTTTCTATAAACTTTGAAAATTTATCAAAATCAACATTTCCCAAAATAAATCTAAGTGAATTTTGTTGTTTATTAATGTTGTCATCTAAAAATTTACAACCAGCAATTTTTGAAAATTCAGCAGAACCTGTTGCATCAACAAAGTATTTCGCTTCGACTGGTATTGATAATAAATTTGAATTCAAAATCACAGATTGAATAACATTACCTTTTTTTAAAATGTCTAAAACCGTAGTTTCAAATAAAATATCTAAATTATTTTTTACATCGTTCGATGTTAGAACATCATCTAAAACTATTTTTAATAGTTCTGGATTTAACCAGCCATCATTTTTGTCGCAATATGTAATTTGTGCATTATATTTTTTTGCAGTTTTGATAAGTTTTTTATAATATCTTGTATTTAAATTTGAGGTTGACGATTTCATGATTGGAACAACGAGTCCGCCAGTCATCAATCCACCAAGAAAATTGTTTTTTTCTATAAGCAATGTTTTTAAATTATTTTTGGCGCAATTATATGCACATGCACATCCAGATGTGCCACCACCTATAATTAAAACATCATATTTTTTAGTTTTTTCCATATAATAAATTATAGATAGTTTTTTTATTAAGAGCAAATATTTAATATTTATTGCAAATACTGTATCAAAATATAATATCCATGTTAATCGATTGGTTTTGATAATGTATATTATGTAATATGACGCTTTAAATCCATTAAAGGTAAAATTGTATACCTTATATTTGAATATAAATGATAATTCAAGTTTAAAAAGGCATAATAATTACTCAATTTTGTATTAATTTTCTAATGAAATAAAAATAAAATTTTGATATTTTGATTTAAAAATTCAAGGAGAAAATAATGCAAAATTCTATTTCTAATAAAATTAATGACAAGATTAGATTGATGCTTGTCGACGATCATAAATTATTTAGATGTGGTATAAAATCTTTATTTGAACAGTCTGATGGAATATGCGTTGTCGCAGAAGCATCTTGTGGAAAAGAGGGAATATCAAAAATTATTGCACAAAATCCGGATGTTGTATTGCTCGATTTAGAATTGGGCGACATTAATGGTCTAGATTTAATTGAAAAAGTTATGGCTCAGAAACCAGATGTTAAATTTATTATTTTAACCTCCCATATAAATGAACATGTTATCAACAAGGCAATGAAAATGGGGATTTATGGTTATATTTTGAAAGATATAAATTCTGAATTTTTGGATATGATTGTTAAAACTGTTTCAAATGGTGCCATGTGGATTGATAAAAAGGTTGTACAGATTTTAAGAGAATTAAATCCAAACGTTGTTCCGAATACTCAAGTATCTCGTTCTAATTTTAAATCTACACATGCTAATTTAACTGCACGTGAATACGAAGTTTTAAAGCTTGTTGTTGATGGAAAATCAAATCAGCAAATAGCAACAACCTTAAACATTTCAGAACATACCTCAAAAGCACACGTATGCAATATTATTCAAAAATTAGTTGTTGATGATAGAACACAAGCTGCTGTCAAAGCAATTCGTGAAGGAATTGTTTAATTAATCTTATCAATACCTATCGTTTAGATTTATATCTAACATATTATAGTTATCAATCGACACGATATAAAATATAAAGGAGAAATTATGAAAGAAAATTTTACTCGAGATTTTAACAAAGCAGAAAAATTTTTTATGGAAAAAATTTCATTTTGCGAAAGCCCTTTTGAATTAAAAGAAAAAATTCAAAATGATATAAATAATATTAATTTAATTGATGTTAGAGAATATGATGATTACATTGATGGGCATATTCCATATGCTACACATATTCCTTTTAATAATCTCGACGGTCATTTGAGTATGCTACACAAAGACAAAGTTAATATTATTTATTCATATTGTCCGTATTGTAAAAAAGCTCTTAAAGCTGCGCATTATTTTGCCACTAAATCATATCCTACAATGGTTTTAGAGGGTGGTATTATGATTTGGAAAGAGCTTGGTTTTGATATAGTAAAAACATCCTCAAACATAGACAGGTAGATGCCTTTAGATAATTTCATCATAATTAATATAAAAGTAGTATTTCTATAAACGTAGAATTATGTATAATATACATAAGATAATCCCAAATTGGGTACAAGGTTTACTAACGATACAAGACTCATTATATAACCGGCTTTGACTATCATTCAAAATCGGTTTTTTTTATTATTTTTGCATAAAAAAAAGCCCAAAATATGGGCTTTAAGATTTACTAACGATACAAGACTCATTATATAACCATTGTTAAAATGATATTAACTTTGGTTTTGCCCTTTTTAGGGCGCATTATTTATGATATCTAATAAATATTTTTTTGCAACAGATAAATAAAAAATTTAACGTTACTTAATAATTTAGTGGCAAAAAATATTGAAAAATCGTTTTTATAATTATATGAATAAAAGTGTGTCATCCAAAATTGGTTACAAGCAATGGAAAGCAGACAGGGAAAATAATCAGACTAAAAAGTCTATTTATTTAAATGCAAATCCCATTTCTAAAGAAGAATATGACCAAGTTGTTAAAAAAGCAAAAATTGTCTTGGATGCCGTTGATATAATGGATGACTACTCTCAAAAAAAGGCTGAATCAAGAGAAATTGCTTTTGACACATTAAATATGGCCTCAAATGAGGGTGGAACATATTTTTCATTAGCTTTGGCTGCAATTGTAAAAAAATTAACCAAAGGCGCTGATATCGCTTTTAAAGAGGTAATGAGTGGCGACTTTAAAAACATTAAAAAATTAACACCTGCTGTGCTAACTTTTGTTATTCCAATGGTTATAATTACCATTATTTCATCTTTATGGGGTTCTAAAAAACAAATCGAAGGTTCAAGATTAGGAAGAATTGAATCAATCGAAAAAGATTTATCTTCTCTAAATCAATTTGCTGTTTTAGATGAAAATCAAGAAAAAACTGTGCATAAAATTGCGCAAAACATTCCTGATGAACAAATTCCCAGTGAGGATGATGAAAATATTGATATTAAAAAATCATTTAAAGATTTATTGCACGGTGATAAAAATTTAGAAAATAAATATTATAACTTTAATTCAAATATAAATAATCAAATTGCAAATATTCACACAATAAAACTATCCAAGGAACAAGAACTACAAGCAAAAAAAGATAAAGAATTAATTCAAACTATAGTTGAAAAAGTTGATATTGCGTCTCAAGAATATTCAGAAACAGCAGAACTTTCAACCAGTACTATTAGAACCTTTGCATTTAGTAGTGGGGGTATATTGGGCTTTATTTTAGACAAAGTGCTTGCAAATACAGCACTTGCGAAAGCATCCGGAAAAATTGGAATGGCTGTTTATATAATAGCCGGGATTGTTGGCAGTATTATTAGCGGCAAAATTGAATTGCAAGCAGCAAAAGTAGGCAGATATAAGGCAAAGAAAGAGCTTTTAGAAAATCCGCAACAGTTAGTTTATGTTGAAGCAGAAAAGTACAAAAATAATGACATTAAAGTTAAAAAAGCAAAGAAAAAAGGCATTTTTGCAACTCTAAAACAGTTATTTAAAGATAATAAAGAATATAATGAATATTTAAATACTAATGCACTTAAAAATAAAAAAATTAAACTAGCTAAAGAAAAAATTGTCTTATCTGAAAAACAAAAAGCTGATGCTAAATTGCTTCAAAATAACACCTTTAAAATGTTTAATAAATTAGATGAATTTACACAAACATATGCCGAAAAAACCGAAGCTATTGGTGAATCTGTTAATAATATATTTTCAAACTTATTATCAGCTTTTCAAACTGTAATGGCAACATACGCTATTTTTGGTAAATCCAAATTTAAAGGTGGCAAAATGCTTGCTATGGTAGCTTCATTAATACCTGAATTTATTATTAATTTTATAACTACAAAAGCACAAAAAAAAGCTTCAAAAGTTGGTGCCATGAATGCAATAAATTCGCTTGACGACCCTAGACATTTTGCATCAAAAAGTAAAGATGATATTGAATTTCGAGCTAATTCAAAAGAAAAAGCCTTAAGTCCAATTAACCAACAATACATATTAAATAATTCCAAATAAATTAAGATTTATTAATAACTAACAAGGCATTTTTCATTATGCTAGCATTAAATTAATGTTAAATATATCAAAAAAGAACTTATTTTATTTTTGTTTTCTGCTAATTATTATATTCGCAGGAGTTCTTAGAATAAGATATTTATTTGATTTTACAGGTTTATCATATGATGAGTTATATGTATGGAAAATTGCTTCAAATTCAAATATTATTGATTTATTTAAAGAATTAATTAATACAGATTATCATCCACCTTTGCATTTTATGTTTATACATTATTGGATGAATTTATTTTCATCAAGTGATTTTTCACTAAGGTGTTCGTCTTTATTATTTTCTTTTGGCATTGTAATTGTTTTTTATTTTATTGGAAAAGAAGTAAAAGATAAGAATATTGGCATTATTTTTCTTTTACTTGCTACATTTTATCCGTTCAGTGTGTATTTTTCTCAAAATGTACGATTTTATATACTTGCAGATTTAATTATTGCTTTAATTTTTTTACAATTATACAGGCTTTTAAAGAGCGAAAAAATAAAAGATATAGTAATTCTTATATTGTTAAATCTTTTGCTCTTATATACGCAAACAATGGGCTCTATTTTTGTTTTTGGTGAGTTTGTATCATTATTGATATATTATTACTTTAAAAATAAAAAATTATGCAAAACTATTCTTAAGGCAAGTATATTAAATTTACTTTTTTATTTGCCACAATTATATATTACAATTGCGCAGTTGATTAATTCAAAACATACGCTTTTAGATTCTCCTTGGGAATGGAGTATATGGACAAAATACGCAATGCTAACTGGTAATCTTGGTTTGATATTCCCTTTTGAAAATAAACTCATTTTGTGTGTCTTATTACTTTTTTTGATAGTTTTTCTTTTTGCAAATTTAATTAAAAGCAAGGATAATCACATTAATTTTTCATTGTTATTTTTTGGTATATATGTATTTTTGCTTGCTTTATCTTCAATTTTTGGTTTAATTCACTTTAATTCTAATATTTTGTATTTTTCCACATTTAATTATTTTCTTTTAATTTTATGCGCATTATATGTTGCAACTATAAAAACAAGTAAAACTAAAATCAAAGCCTGTGTTTTAATTGTTTTAAGCTTTTTATTAAATCATAATATTTATGAAAAACCTGGAGTTGATGATTTTAAGTATCCAATTGAATTTATAAACAATAGCGAATACAAAAAATCAACAGTTTTCTTAATTCGTGGCGGACAATTTATAAATAAATATTCAAATTCAATTAAAACCTTTGATATAGAGGCTGATCGCTTATTTACAATGAAATTATCGCAAGAAAATATATCTAATGTTTTTGATAAAAATATTATAAATTTATCATTAGATGATCGAAAAAAATATTTAAAAGATTACCTTATAAGTAGCGTTGGGACAAATAATCTTAAGCAATATTTTGAATTAAATATTAATAATTTAGAAAAGAATGAATATTTTATTGTAATAATTGAAATGCACACGCATATGCCAGAAATCTTTGATTTATCAATAAAAGATAAGCAAACAGTAATAAATAATAAGTGGTTTCCACTTCCTTTAATGGTTTCATCTAAAATAAATTATGACGTATTAAATCTTGCTAATAATCATAAGCAGCTTAAATTTATTCAAAAACTTACTTCAAATAATAAAAAATGGCACTTATATATTTATCAAAAAATATAATTTATTTTATTTTTGATATAGCGCAAAACTGCAAAAAACTTCCAATTAAGTTCTCGTGCCAAACTTGAATATTTTCAGGCACACTAAGAATTGTTGGGGCAAAATTCCAGATATATTTTATCCCTGATTCAATAATTAAATCAGTAACTTCTTGGGCAACTTTGTTTGGAATAGTTAAAATAGCTATATTAACGTTGTACTCTTTAATTTTTTCTTTAATATCAGATAGATTATAGATTGTTTTATTGTCAACAGTTTTTCCTACCTTATCTTTATCCGTATCAAATAAGGCAACGATTTCTAAGCCGAATTCGCTAAATTTAGAATATTTTGATAATGCAATACCTAAATTTCCGCTCCCAATTACAAAAGCTCTTTTTGTTGTTTTATAGTCGAGAACATCTTCAATAATTGTTTTTAGTTCATTTACATTATACCCAACCTTGCATTTACCTTTGCAATTAATTAGTTTTACGTCTTTTCTGACTTGAGTTTCGTCGATTCCTAATAATTGCGAAATTTGAGCTGAGGTTATATTTACTATTTCTTTTTTGTTGTAGTCTCTCAAAATAGTATGGTATTGAACCAAGCGGTTAATTGTTCTTTGCGATAATGAATTATTCATATTGTTTCCTATAAAAAACGAGGCCTAATTTTCATTAAGCCTCGTTTAATTGAGTTATAAATTAAACTACACCGTTGAATGCATCAATGTATAGTTGTTTCATATCATCCATGATTGGATATACTGGGTTAGCACCAGTACATTGGTCATCGAATGCTAATTCAACCATTTTGTCAAGATTTGCGTAGAAGTCTTCTTCAGAAACTCCGAAATCTTTGATTGAATTTGGAAGTTCAACGTCTTTCATTAAATCATCAACTGCTTTTAATAACAATTGAGTTTTTTCTTCATTTGAATTACCACCCAATTTTAATTCATCTGCAATTTGAGCATATCTTTCAACTGCACATGGGAATTTGTATTGAGGGAATGTAGCTTGTTTTTTAGGACAATCAGTTGCGTTATATTTAATAACTTGTCTGATTAATAACGCATTAGCTACACCGTGTGGAATGTGGAACATTGCACCTAATTTGTGAGCCATAGAGTGGCATAATCCTAAGAAAGAGTTAGCAAATGCCATAGCAGCAATTGTTGCAGCATAGTGCATTTTTTCTCTTGCGATTGGATCATTAGCACCTTCGTGGTATGAACGTCCTAAGTATTTGAATACTAATTTAATTGCTTCTAAAGCGTTTGAATTAGTAAAATTAGTAGCCATACAAGATACATAAGCTTCAATTGCGTGTACTAGAGCGTCAATACCAGAAGCAGAAGTTAAGCCTTTTGGCATACCATCAACAAAGTTTGGATCAACAATTGCCATATTAGGTGTTAGAGCATAATCTGCAATTGCATATTTAACTCCAGATTTATCATCTGTAATGATTGAGAATGGAGTTACTTCTGAACCTGTACCAGATGTTGTTGGAATAGCAACCATAAGAGCTTTTTTACCAAGTTCTGGAAGTTGGCAAATTCTTTTTCTGATATCCATAAATCTCATAGCGATATCTTCAAATACTGTGTCTGGTTGTTCATATCTTAACCATAAAATTTTAGCAGCATCCATAGGAGAACCACCACCAAGAGCGATAATTACGTCTGGTTCAAATGGTTTCATAATTGCATATGCTTCTTCGATTGTTGATAGAGTTGGGTCTGGTTTAACATCAAAGAATACTTCATGATCAATTCCGATTTCATCTAAAACTTTAGTTACTTGTTCACAAGCACCTGAGTTAAATAAAAATCTATCTGTAACGATGAATGCTTTTTTTCTACCTTGTAATTCTCTTAAAGCTAAATCAGTAGCACCACGTTTGAAGTATACTTTTTGTGGAACTTTAAACCAAAGCATATTTTCTCTCCTTTCAGCAACTCTTTTATAGTTTAATAGGTCTCTAACCCCTACGTTACCAGAAACAGAGTTTTTACCCCATGAACCGCAACCTAGAGTTAAAGATGGTTCCATACGGAAGTTGTATAAATCACCAATACCGCCTTGAGAAGAAGGTTGGTTGATTAATACACGGCAAGCAGGCATTTTTTGAGCATAAGCATCAATTCTGTCTTTTTTACGTTCATCTGTATATAAAACAGCAGTGTGACCTGCGCCACCACGAGAAACTAAGTAATATGCTTTTTCAGATGCATCTTCAAAATCAGATGCTTTATACATAGCAAGAATTGGAGAAAGTTTTTCTCTTGAGAATGGATCTTCCCAATCAACAACAGCTCTTTCGCCGATTAATACTTTTGCGTTTACATCTACATCGAAACCAGCCATTTTTGCAATATCATGCGCTGATTGACCAACGATTTTTGGGTGAGCTGTTTTTCTAGCTGGGTCAATAAATTCGAAATCAACTAATTGTTGCATTTCTTTATCGCTCATTAAGTGAGCACCACGGTATGCAAATTCTTTTTTAACTTCTTCATAAACAGAATCAACGATAATTACAGATTGTTCAGAAGCACAAATCATACCATTATCAAATGTTTTTGACATAAGAATTGAAGAAACTGCCATTTTAATATCAGCTGTTTCGTCAATAACAACAGCAGTATTACCAGGGCCAACACCTAAAGCAGGGTTACCTGAAGAATATGCTGCAGTAACCATACCAGGACCACCTGTAGCTAGGATACAAGAGATTTTTTTGTGTTTCATTAATTGTCCTGATAATTCCATGCCTAATTTTGGATTAGCTGCTTCTGCTTCTGGATCCATTTCAATCCATCCAATGATATCTTTTGGAGCACCAGCTTCAACAGCAGCTTCAAGAACAATTCTTGCAGCTTCAATTGTACAATTTTTTGCTCTTGGGTGTGGTGAAAATACGATACCATTTCTTGTTTTTAATGCAATTAATGATTTGAAAATTGCAGTTGAAGTTGGGTTTGTAGTTGGGATAACGCCAGCTAAAACACCTAATGGTTCAGCAACGATTTTAACACCGTTTGCTTTATCATCATCTACAACGCCACAAGTTTTAGTATTTTTGTGTTTGTTGTAAATGTATTCTGCTGCATAGTGGTTTTTAATAATTTTATCTTCCACAATGCCCATTCCAGTTTCTTTTCTTGCCATTTTTGCAAGAGGAATACGAGCTTTGTCTGCTGCAGTTGCTGCTGCTTTGAAGATTTTATCTACTTGTTCTTGAGAAAAAGTAGAAAATTCTTTTTGAGCGGCTACAACTCTGTCAATTAGCTCGTCTAGTTGTTCAGCAGAGCTAATCAAACCTGTTTTGATTTCTTCAGTAGCTGTCATATTTTATATCTCCTTTTCGTGATAAAAATCTCTATTTAAATTTTACATCATAATTAATTAATGTCAATCAAACACTTAATATAGTTTTGTTATTTGTGAATTTTTGATGTATTTTATTTTTATGAAATATAAATTAATCCCAAATAATTATCTTCCGACAATTCTAGATAGATTAACTCGCTTTGAACCGGCTTGTGTTCGATATAAAAGAGTTTTTGATGATATAATAAATAAATTCCTATTGGATGAAAAATTAAAAAATCTTACCCTTGATGAAGAAATACAAATTGTACAAGATATTCTAAATGCTTCCTTAGAGCCTATATCCAATAATTTTAACCCTGATATTTTATTTAAAATTGAGGATTTATACTTTAATAAAAATGAATTATCTTATCAATACCTATCGAGTCGAATTGATTTAAAAAAAATATTTGATAATATCCAAAATAAAGAAAAATTACCAATAAATTGTAAATGGCTTGAAGATTGTTCAAGTTTAGAAAAATTATATTTAAACCGTCATGAACTAGGTTTATTATATCCTATTGAAAAAATTATTTTATGCGAAGGTCAAACTGAATATGTGCTTTTAGATACAATATTTAGTTTATTTGATATTAATCTTAATAAGCTTGGAGTTATGGTTATACAAGCAGGCGGAAAAAATCAAGTAGCAAGAAAATACTATTCTATGCTTGAATATGTAAAACTTCCCTTTTTTATCTTGCTTGATAAAGATGCTATTGAGATCAAGGGCTTAATTAACCCAAAATTAAGAGAAGATGATATTATTCACCTTATAAAAAGCGGTGAATTTGAGGATTTAATACCAATCAATATTTTATTAAAAACAATAAATTATATCCATAAAAACGAATATAACTGCAATTTTGACGACTTTAATAATTCAATTTCAATGGTTGAAAACCTTGAAAACATCTATAAGAAATATGGTTTTGGCGAATTTAAAAAGGCTCAATTTGCGCAAAATTTAAAAGAATATATCTCGCTATATTGTACAAAAAACGATTTCGTTAATAGCGAAATAAACGAGATAGTTAGCGCTTTACATATCAAATAAAAGTAAATAAAATAGTATTATGAATAAAATCTTAATTACTGGGGTAGCAGGTTTTTTAGGAAGCAATCTTGCTAAAAAATTATTAGAAGATGACAACAATTTAATCTTTGGGTTAGATAATTTAGCATATTCAAAAATGACAAACATCTATCCCTTGTTAAAAAGTGATAGATTTAACTTTATTGAAGCAAATTTATTATCAGATAACATTACTCATTTTTGCGATTGCGTATATCATATGGCAGGATGCGGTGATGATAGTGCATATTTTGATAATAAATACGATTTCACAATTGATACAATTAAAATTACAAACAACATTTTAAATTATGCATCATCTTGCGGCTCTAAAATAATTATACCTGTATCATATGTTGATTATTCGCCCCATAATAATCAATTTTTTATTAAATACGATACTTCAAGATTAATTCAAGATTTAGTCCAAGAATATTCGATTAATCATCACCTAGATTGCAAAATTGCCAAAATAACAACGGGGTATGGTGAAAACATGAATAATGATGATAACCGTTTTATTTCAAAAACAATCATTAGTGCATTTAATAATGAAACTATTAAAATAGATTATGATAGAAGTGATTATTTTACTTTTAGTGCTGATATAACAAACGCATTAATTGCAATTATGAATACGTATTGCGATAGAAATGTTATCGAAATTTCTCAACCTAATTTGCATTTAAAATCAGATATTGCAAAACTAATTATCAATTTTACCAAATCAAAATCGCAACTTAAAATATTAAATCAGGAAATTTATCACCCATCATACAAGCCAAACATTCAAACTTTAAACAATGAGATTAATTTTAGATGTTCAGTTCCTATTTTAGAAGGTATGAATAGAACAATTAATTATTTTAAAAAAATTTATTTTAGCTAAATTAATTTAAGTGTAAACACTAAACTCGATTGTTTTCGGGTACGGTTTCATATAACAAAAGTTCAACACTTTTGTTATATTTCACACACCTTTGCCCTCAAACATCTCGTCAAGTGTAAACACTAAACTCGATTGTTTTCGGGTATAAAAAAAATTCCCCGAGGGGAATTATTCTACTTTGTACATAGAAAGGAAGGAAAGGTTAGGAAAAATGTAGGTGTGTGTAAATTTCTATACTCTACCTTTTAATAACATTATATAAAAGGTATATATTATATATATACCAATATTCAAATAAAAATAACTTCAAAATTTAAATTTTTAATGTTTTTAACAATTGTTAATATTAATTTATACACTTAATAGACTATGTCTATATTTTAGGCTATTTTAATAGCTTTTTACAAATAGTATTTATTACACTTAAAAAACCCTGAAAAACATTTCTATAATTGCATCTTGAGGGGTCTTGAGGTTTGTGTTATAATAGTAGTAGAGCATACTAGGTAATACGGTACGATATATGATAAATTCATCAACAAGTGAATATTATCGTAATTATCATGGCGCTTATCTTTGCGAATATCTAAAATCCACTAATAAGCAGGATAAATGCCTCAAGACGATATTATCTATTTTTATTGTTACTCTATTAATTGCTTCTATAATAATCGCTAAACCAATTTTTGCGCTAGAAAACACAAATGAAATTAAGCTTGCTAATACAGAAAATTCAATTTACATACAGAAAAACTTTGAAGAAAATATTAAAAACAAATACCCTGGTTCTTATATTAATTTCCCAACAAAAGGTGTGGCTCATATAAAACAGGTCAAATATATAAACTCAAAGCCAATTAAAATAAATATAGTTGAATTAAACACAAAAGTTAATCCAAATTTAAAAATAAAACCCCAAATAGCAAGCAAAAAATTAAATTCTAAAACAACTGTACGCAGAATAGCACAAAAAGAGCAAGCAATAATCGCAATAAACGGTGGATTTTTTAAGCCTCAAACAGGAGTTCCTTTAGGCGCTTTAATGATAGATGGAGAAGTATTATCTGGACCAATCTTTAACAGGGTCGGAATTGCAATTTTCGAAAAGAGAAATGAAACTAATTTTATGATGGATAAAATAAGCTTTGATATTAAAGCTCTTACAAAAAATTTAACCATTAATATAGATAATATTAATCAGCCAAGAATGCTTTCAACCCACACTTTAATATACACATCCGTTTGGGGTGATTTTTCGCCAATTGCCCCAAAATACGGATATAATATGCTGATTAGAAATGGTGAAATTCTTAAAATCTCTGCAAATCCAATAAAATTGGATAAAAATGACTATGTAATTCAGGCACCTAAAGAAATTATCTCAAAATTAGCTAAAAATAATAAAAAAATTAATATAGAAATTAAATTACAAGAGCATTTAAAGGATGCTGATCATATTATCGGCGCTGGTCCTTATTTGGTGAAAAATTCAGAAATTTATGTCGATTTTAAAGAACAGAAATTGCACGCAATTTCAGGCAAAAACCCAAGAAGTGCAATAGGATATAAAAATGATGGAACATTTATTATTGTGACAATTGATGGCAGAGAAAAAGCATCAGTTGGAATGACGTTATATGAATTAGCTAAATTGATGAAAAAATTGGACTGCGAATATGCAATGAACTTTGATGGTGGTTCATCAAGTGCAATGTATGTTAAAGGCAAAATTGTTAATTCTGCAGTAAATAAAGAAGGAATAGCAGTTTCTAATGCATTGGTTGTTAGTGAATTTAATCCAAATGAAATGCAATTATCAAGTCTTAATTAGGTGATAAAACCGCTTTTAGTGCAAATGGAATATATTTAATTAAATCTGATGCTAAAACGCAATATTCCGTAAGTGATTTTGATGCAATTTCAGCAGCCAATCCGTGTAAAAATGTTGCGCAACATGCAGAAGTTTCTAATGATATTCCTTGTGCGCAAAATCCTGCTATCATACCTGTTAAAATATCGCCACTTCCTGCTTTAGCTAATGAAGAATTTCCTGTGTGATTTATGAAGATTTTGCCGCTTGGAACCGCAATCACTGTTTCATGTCCTTTTAAAAGAACAATACAATCATATTCTTTGCTTGCTTCCCAAGCCCATTTTGCTCTGTTCATTTGAATTTCTTGAACATCAACTCCCATCAAACGAGATAGCTCCATAGGATGAGGCGTAATAATCGAATTTAGTGGAAAATTAAATGCTTTTGCTTGAGCACAGGCATTAATTGCATCAGCATCAATAATAATCGGAGTATACGAGTTTTTGTTTTTCTTTAGAAAATTTAAAACAAATTCATTAACTCCACCAATCAGATTTAACCCGCAACCAATTGATACAACATCGTAATTTGCGATAGCTGAGATGAATTTTATGGCATCTTTTGGAATAGTCCCATATGTTGACTGCCCTAAATCTAAATAAGTGACATCAGGAGTCTTAGAAGCCACTGTGTTAATTACATCTGAACAGCTTGCAAGCATACAATGTCCTGCTCCCACTTTTAGAGCAGATAGAGAGCTTAAATAAGCAGCGCCTTGATATTGACTTGAACCAGCAATGTTTAAAACGTGTCCATAAGTCCCTTTATGGGAATTTTGAACTCTTTTTGGAAGCATGTTGAGAATAACTTCTTTGCCTAACACTTGAATATCTGCTGAATGTGATGATGCCATTAACTTATAAGCTCCTAATCTAAATTTATATTAAATTGTCTAAAAGCCTCGTATGCTGCTATTGCAACAGAATTTGAAAGATTTAGACTTCTGGTTTCTTTTTTCATTGGAATTGTGACGCAATTTTGCTTGTATTTATTTAAAATATCTTCTGGGATACCTCTTGATTCTGGTCCAAAGACCAAAAAGTCGCCCATAGAATAACTATTCTTAGTATATATCTTATCTGTTTTGGTTGTAAAGTAATAAAATGATGATTCTGGATATAGTTTTAATAATTCATCCAAAGAATCTACTTTTTCAATTTCTAATTTATCCCAATAATCCAATCCTGCTCGTTTTAAATATTTGTCAGATAAAATAAAACCCAATCTTCCAACAAGATATAACTTAGCGCCCAAACAAGCGCATAATCTGGCTATATTACCTGTATTTTGAGGTATTTCTGGTTCATATAGGACAATATTTAAAAAATCAGATTTCAATTTTCACCTATTTTTCTTCAGTTGCAAAAAATCTTTTTGATTCAACAATCACAGGCAATCCTCTTAAAACACAAAATGCTACTGAGATAATTGTACAAATTATACCAATTTTTAGTAATAATGCCTTGCAATTATAATCTATCGGCATATTGCCAGCAATTAAGAAAAAGAATGCTACTGCTTTGCAAACTGCATATGTAAAACGGCAGAAATTAGATGCAACGATGAATTTCGCAATTTTACCTTGCATCATTGTTTTTGCACCAAATGCGGTATAGCCTTGCTCAAATGCTAAAGTTCTAAGAGAATCAGTTACAATTCCTCTAGTTAAAACGATAATCGGCACACAAACATTAACCCATCCTAGCGCACAAAATGCAATCCAAAATACATTTTCAACAATTCTATCGCCCATAATATCCAATAAAGAGCCTAATTTAGATGAAATATTTAATTTTCTTGCAACAAATCCATCTAAACCATCAAACCACATTAAAATTGCAGTTAAAAATAGTGCGATTTGATATGAATATTGACATTCTTTGCAATACAATAAACCTACTACAATAAAAACAAAAAATATACGAGTCAATGTTATGATATTAGCTAAATTCTTTTTCATTATTTAACCTCCGATTAATTCTTTTTTGATTATATTTGCAACAACTTCAACACAATGAGTTGTTCCTAATAAATTCTTTACTTCAAGACAACCTTGTTTAATATAGTTTACCTTATCGGGATTGTCTAATATTTCATTAATGCAATTTGATATATTTTTTGGTGTCGCATCATACATTAAAAATTCATCAATGTAATCTTTTTTAGTGATTATATTGACTAAACATGCTTTTTTAATATTTCTAACTAATAAATATCCCAAATAAAATATAAATGGTCCACGATATGCAATAAGCATTGGCGTATTATACATTGCAGCTTCTAGCGCAACTGTTCCGGAAGCAAGTATTAAAGCATCACTATATGCCAATAACTCATGATTTTCATTTTTGATTTTTTTATATGGTGCATCAAAAGCATCATCTTTCAAACTATTAGCATGTGAAAACACAAATTGAACATCATTTCTTGTTTTTTCAATTAACTTAACTGCTTGAATGAAAATATTTAATAAAAACTTAATCTCAAATATTCTCGAGCCAGGAAAAATTCCAATCAATTTTTTATTTAAATCAAGCCCGTGTCTATTAAAAAATTCTTCCTTGTTGTTGCATTCAGGCAATTCAGAAACTATTGGATGACCAACAAATTCTGATTTAATTCCTTCGTTATCATAAAATTCTTTTTCAAATGGAAATATTGTTAAAACTTTATCTACATTTTTCTTTATGGTTTTTAATCTATGCTTTCTAGATGCCCAAATTTGCGGCGGAATAAAATAAAATGTTTTTATACCGGCTTTTTTTAGATGTTTAGAAATTTGTAGATTAAAAGCGCCATAATCAACCAATAAAACCAAATCTGGCTTAAATTCATTTTTAAGATATTTAACTATATCTAAACCTAAAACTAAATGTTGATAAATGGTTTTAGGGGTCAAACCCATTTTTCCCATATTTTCATGGTTTCTAAATAGTTTAACGCCTTCTTTTTCAAGATTAGATTCGCCAACGCCTTCTATAACAACATCAGGGCAAATTTTTTTTAACTCCCTAACGACTCCTGATGCGTGCTTATCTCCTGAATATTCACCAGTAATTATAAAAACTTTTTTCATTATATTGCCACAATTATCATATTATGTTTATTTGCATAATCAACCATTTTATCTTGGTCAACAATAATTGTTTCGCCGCTTTCCAAGGCTAAAACATTTGCACCATATTTTTTCATGGTTCTGATTGTTCTTAATCCAACAGCTGGAATATCAAATCTCTTGTCTTGATGAGGTTTTGACACTTTAACAACTATTGCATTTTTTCTTCTAGCTAACTTTCCGCCACGTTTGATACATCTATCAGTACCTTCAATGGCTTCGATAGCCATAATCATTCTATCTTTCATAACAACAGATTGGCCAATATCCAATCCACCCATTTGTTTTGCGATATTAAAGCCGTAATTTATAATGTCAGTTTGTGCGTCTGATGGTCTATTTTTAGTCAAGACACCTTTTTGAACCATTAAATTTTTAATAAAAATAGTTTGATCAAGTATTGTAATACCAATTTCTTCCATTAATGAAATGATTTTAAGCATAATTGCATCATCATTTAATTTTCTTAATTCTTTTAAGGCTGCGATTGCAGATTTTTCAAGTTTTGGACGTTTAACAAGCATTGTCTTAGAAACTTTTCCAAGAAAAGTAAGCTGTTTTATTCCTTCGTCTTTTAAGAATTTGCGTATAGAATCAACTTGGCCAGGGCCATATGAAACTACTTTTGTACAATATTTTTTTAATTCTTTATAATTATCTGATGATAATGACACGCATATAACTTCAAACCCATTTTGCTTGGCGCTTTTTGCCATTTGAACTGGTAAATTACCATCGCCAGCAACAAGACATTGTATATGCTCTAATACAAGATTACTCATTTATAAACTAAACTCCATTTTATTATCTTTTTTAGTGGTTGAATTTTGTTCAATATTTGTTTTTACATTTCCAATTGCTTCAAATGTTTTAGGCTGCATTGTTATTGTGATTTTATCAGCTTCAACGCTATTAACATTTTTTTGGACAATTTTTGATCTGCCTATAAAATAAATTTTTTCGGGTTTATTTGTTTTTGGATTAATATGCATAATTGCTTTTGGGCCATCGGCAACATAATCTGAATATTTAACATTTACATTTCCTGATGCAATAATTGTGTTTCCAAGACGATTATATTGTTGATTTCTTGCATTAATTATGACCCTATCACCATTTTCAAAAGTAACATCAGACATTGTATTACCACTAACGATAATATCTTGTCTTAATTTTGAATACTGTATATTATCACCTTTTATTATGCTTTTATCTTGTTTTATAGTAGCTCTTGAAGACAATTTTATATTATGAACATCACCTTTTTTATCTAGCAAGGCATAAGCATTATCTGATGTTGCAACCATATCTTCATAATTTATTATGACACTTCCTGTAGCTTTCATAAGATTTGTATTAGTGTCATATTCTTGTGTGTCTGCTGTAATAACAATTACAGGCTTTTTATCTTGCAACACATTTGTTTGAGCGTTACCTTGTGCTGTAATTATTTTTTTAATCAAAGAAACCTTGATTATATCAGCTTTTACTTCGTGTTTTTTATTGTCTTTTATTTGATTTGCATAAGGTTTATCAAAAAATGTTGCCAAAGATGGTTTTTTAGTTTCGGGTTCTAAATCTAAATCAGCTCTTGGCGATTGAACTACAACGTCGCCAATTTGAACTTTAACATCACCAGAAAAATAGCCTTTATTTTTATCTAATTCAATTTCTTGTTTTTTTGATTCAATAGTAATTGCAAATACACTTCCCATTAAAAGAAGAGTAGATAATATTAATAAAATTTTTAATTTATTTTTTTTCATCATGATTAATCTAACACAAAATTATAAACCTGTATATTTTTTCTTAGCTTCATCATCGGCAAATAGTTGTGTTTTAGTATTGCCAATGACTTTAAAGTTTGTTAAATCTGAATTAAAAATAGCTTTTTTTGATTTAGTAATTATTTTTTTATCTTGAATAAATTGAACATTACCATTTGCTAAAATATCCATATCTTGACCTTGCCAAATTAATTCGTCTGCATATAGTTGAGAACCATCTTTTCCGACAAATAAATTATCACCATTTAATCTAACTTGCTTTGATTTTTCATCATATGTGCCTTTGTTTGATTTAAAACTAACAACAACATTTTCTTGTTTGTCATAAAAATTTCCAATAATATCATTCAATAAAACACTATTGTGTTGAGAATTATATTCGCCAGATTTTGCGTAAAATTCCCAATATTTTTTTTCATTTTGGGTTTCTGTAACAATAATATTTTTAACAATAGCTTTTTGGTTTCTCATAGAGCCATCTTTGCTATTTTTTCTAACAGTTCTTGTTATAAACCAAGCCCAAATTAGACCCCAAGCTATAAGAAACAGTAATACACTAGCTAATATTTTAATAAATAATTTCTTATTCATACTGAAATATTAGCATAAACAAATATAAAATAGCTAATATGTAAATTAATTATCTATGTAAACCTGAATTCATAACCAATACTTGGTATTCAGACTCTTTATCATCGGTTGCAAGATAATAATTGCCGGTTGATTTGATAACTTTTAGATCAACAAACATATCTGGGAAAATTTTATTCAAATTATATTTTCCATCTGGATAATTATCAAAAATAGATTCTAAATAAATATACGCTTTTCCTGATTTAATTCCTGCATTAGGACCTACATTTATGTAAAATTTCCTAGGTTTGATTTTTATTGTTTTTCCTGCTCTAACTGGATTTTTAGTTACAGTTGAACCTAAAACAGTTTCTTTTTCAAATTCTTCAGGTGATTTTAATGGTTTTACATATGTTCCATTAGTTGAACCAACATCACGTATATAATATTTATCATTTAACTTAATTGCTGATAGATGATAATTTGATACTTCGGGATTAGATATAATAACATCATTATCTTTAGCTCTGCCTAAATGATAAATTCCATTAGGTTTGTCTATTAAATAATCATTAATATCAAATTTTGTTTTGCAAATATTTATCGTAGCATCGGAGCCAACTGAATACCAAGCGCCGTCTTTTTCAATATGTCTTGGATAATCATAAGATAATTTATCAAATAAAATTCCATGCTTATTAAATAGTAATTTAATCATAGATACCTTTGATGGGTCAAAGCGAAAAAATGGGTCATCTTCATGTGTCATATCATTTGCAAGATATCTATCATCACCTCGATTAGCGTCATACAAGGCATATCGATATAATTTATCATCATCATAATTGTTTAAATCAACAATTACATCTCTATCACGACCAGATTTATATTCATATCTATAAAATATCCTACCGCTAGTACCAAGACATCTATCTCCTTTTATGTTTGAATTTAAGATGCATAGATTGTTATTTCTTAAAATATAATCAATTTCTGCAGCAATAATCTTTGCATCTTTTTCAGATTTAGGATAGATTGTCATCGCTTTGCCTTTTTGCTTTTCACTTTGATTAAGTGCGCTAAAAGAAGCGGCAGATCGACATGTTTTAAAAATAGCATTTTTTTGTATTAGATAATCACCCACACAATTAGTTACTTTTTTCCAATCTTGAATAGAATCAGCATATATATGCAATTTCCAAGCACATTTCGTTAAATCTTCGGGGCTAATTGATTCCCAATAAGAATCAATATCATGTCTAAATTTATATTCAGAGGAAACTCTAAATTGATTTAGCCAATTTTTAGATGAATTTGTATTGTTTCTTTGATCAGGAAAATTTGATAATGTCGGAATGGGATTTTCTTGAGTTATTTCTATTGGTTGTACGTAAATTCCATCTGTACTTCCCAAATCTTGTATATAATATTTCCCTTTTTCCTTAACAACTGTTACATGCTTATCTTCTGCGGTTTTATCATGCAAAAATATATCAGCTTCGAAAGAATTACCTAATGTATAGATACCATCTTTATATTCTTCCATTAATTCGCTTAATCTATAGACGACTTTTCCTATTTTTACATATGAATCATCGCCCAAATTATACATTCTTGTATCAGCAAATATTTTGGTTGTTTTATTGCATGGTAGTACTCCTTTTGCTAATTTAAAATTCTTTGTTAAAACAGAATTTGTATGATTAAAAAAAGGAAATGATATGCCCATAAATTCAACTTGTCGATTAATATTTGAATTATCAACAGAATTTGAAGCACATTCTGATTTATATGCGCTTTGTTTGTTTTTATAAGCAAAGGTATTTGTGTTAATGCGATTAATTTTCATGTGCGTTCCATCTAAGACACGTAGTACAAAACTCATAAAAAAAATAATTTGCTTTAAAATATTAAACAAAAAATTAATTAAAAAAAAGTTTTTTGTTATAGAATTTTAATATGCGCATATTAATTAAAGTATTACTTATAGCATTAATATTTATTTCATCATTGAATATAGAGGCTTTGAGTTCAGAAGTTAATGCATCTGCGCATTCTGTTGCAATTATTTCTACGTCGCAACATGGAACTAGTTTAAATTCTTCAAAAAATAATGAAGGTTTTATTGTTTCAAATCAAAGAAATAATACTCAAATAAACATTATAAGAAGAAATACAAATGACAATACGAATGCTCAAAATGAGCAAACAATTCCATTTAACACGCAACAAATAAATTTAATCAAACATATATATTTTCAATCGTATTTTGATAAAGAACCAGAATTAGCACTTCTTCCTTTGCTTTATCAAATACAACCAAATGCACCATAACTAACTCCTGTTTTTTCAAATTAATTGTTTACATTTTAAATAGGAGAAAATAATGTTTTCAGAAGTTCTGGCACAAAACTTCCAAACAGGTATTACTATTGCTGTTATTGGAATGTTAGTGGTATTAGCATTTTTAGTGTTAATGATTGCTGTAATGAATGTCGCTAATTGTATAATTCAAGTATTAAATAAATATTTTCCAGAAGAAATTAAGGAACAGCAAAATAAAAAGAAACAAAAAAAAGCTAGCAAAAATGATGATGAAATAGCAGTTGCAATTGCCGTAGCCCTTGCGAAAGAAAGCAGAGGTTAAAATGGAAACATTCCTTAATTTTGTACAAAATAATAATATAGCTTTTTCGGCCGGCATATTATTATTAGCATACATATTTATAGCAACAGAAAAAATTTCAAAAGTTACAATTGCGCTAATTGGTGCAACTTTAACAATATTATTGGGATTGCTAAGCCAAGAAAAAATGGCAGGTGATGCAATAAATCCGCTATATTTTATAAACTTTGTTGATTTTAATGTGATATTCTTATTAATTTCAATGATGCTAATTGTTTTAATTACAACTAGAAGTGGAGTATTTTCATATTTAGCAAACGAACTATTAAAACTTACCAAAGGTCATCCAATAAAGATTTTAGTTGTTTTAGGTTTGTTTACTGCTGTTGTTAGTGCATTTTTAGATAATGTAACAACAGTCATTTTGATTATGCCAATAACTTTTTCAATTGCAAAAAAATTGGAAATCAACCCAATTCCATACTTATTGACCGAAATATTTGCATCAAATATTGGTGGTACAGCAACATTAATTGGTGACCCTCCAAATATCATTATTGGCAGTATTGGTGGTTTATCTTTTCTTGATTTTATGAAAGAATTGACTCTTGTTGTTGTAATAATTCTTGCATTTGTTCTGGCTTATTTGGCATTAGTATTCAAAAAATCTTTGTATGCAAATAAAGAAAAAATGGCAGAAATATGCAAAATTGATAATTCAAAAACAATTACTGATTTTCCTCTAATGATTAGATCGCTAATTGTTTTGTCATTAGTAATTATTGGTTTTATTACACATGATATTACCCATATCGAAACAAGTATTATAGCAATGGCAGGTGCATCTGTTTTACTATTATTTGAAAAACCAACAGAACTACTTGAAAAAGTTGAATGGAATACAATATTCTTCTTTATCGGCTTGTTTATTATAATAGGTGGTCTCGAAGCATCCGGTGGCATCAAATTAATGGCGGAATGGATTTTAAAAGTTACAAATAATTCTCAAAATGCCACATCGATGCTTATTTTGTGGGCGTCAGGTATTATATCGGGAATTATAGACAATATTCCATACACTGCAACTATGGCGCCAATGATTGCACAAATTCAAAATGTAATGGGTGCACAATATGCATACCCATTATGGTGGTGCTTATCATTAGGGGCTTGTCTTGGTGGAAATATGACTATAATTGGCGCCGCTGCAAACGTTATAGTCTCCGAAAATGCCGCTAAAGAGGGTCATCCAATTACATTCTTAGGATTTATGAAATATGGGGTTGTTATAGTTTTAATTTCGTTAACTATTTCAACAGCATATATTTATCTTAAATTCTTAATAAAATAAGGAGATTTTAAATGGATAACAATAATAACGATTACTGCACAAAAGATGCAATAAAAGCAGTTACGATATCTGCAACGTTAATTTTATTGATGTGGGGATTGTCATTTATTATCAAATAATATTTTAAAACCGGCCTAAAGCCGGTTTTAATTTTTAAATTAATTATTTTTTTCTTTCAAATAAACTACCCAAAATAACCCAACTACAAATATTAATGCGCCTATAATATTACCCAATGTAACAGGAATTAAGTTATCAACTAAAAAAGTTTTTATAGTTAATGTATCGAGATTATTAAACAGGGATAAAATAGCTTCATTGCCACCATTTTTAATAAATAAACCATTTGAAACCATAAACATATTTGCGACACAGTGTTCATAACCAGACATTGCAAATGTGGCTATTGGGAATAATATTGCAAATATTTTTCCCACAACATCACGAGCAGCACAAGCCATCCAAACAGCCATACAAACAAGCCAATTACACAATATTCCACTACAAAAAGCTTGACCGAAAGTTAGATTAGTTTTATTGATAGCAGTTTTTAAACCAATAATTCCAGTTGCATCATATCCACCATGATACATTGTAGTGTTGGCAATCAAAAAAGCGACAATTAATGCACCGACAAAATTGCCCAAATACACTAAAATCCAATTTTTTAATAATGCCCAAATGCTAACTTTTTTTTCTAAAACTGAAATGCCGATTAAAGCATTTCCGGTAAATAATTCTGCACCGCTAAATACAATCAGCATAAGTCCTGTTGAAAAAACAATTCCACCAAGTAATTTTGCAAGTCCAAAACCCATAACATCTGCTCCAGTTGCAGCAATTAAGGATCCTTGCGCACCAAAAGCAATAAAAGCACCCGCAGCAATTGCAAGAACAAATGCTTTTAAAGGACTAAAAGAAGCCTTGTTAGGCATTGACTTAAAAGCAAAATCAGATGCAATTTTATTAGGCTTATTACATAATTCATCAAAGCTTATATTTTCAGACATATTAACTCCTAGATATGGGTAAATTCTTAAATAAATAGAGAAATTCTAACGAACTTCTCTAGTAAATGGTTGCGGGAGCTGGATTTGAACCAACGACCTTCGGGTTATGAGCCCGACGAGCTACCAAGCTGCTCCATCCCGCGATATTTAATTTGTATATATATTATTAACCACTAAAAATAAAAAATCAAGTCTTAATTTTATACAATTATAAATTTATGTAAAACAAGCACACATAGTAAGCAATTTCTATTTTTAAGGTTCTTTAAAAAAGAAAAAGGAGAAATATGAATAAAATCACTCGTAATCCATATTATTTAAATAAACAAGTTAGATTAGCGAAAAAAGTTAATATAGGCATTATGAAAGAAATGAATCATATCGCACCTATTAATTCATCCATAAACGCAAAGAATTTATTTAATACAGGTGAAATAATAAATGCAGCTTTATCAGCTATTAGAAAAATATTAAATAACAAATAAGGAAAATAATGTTTAAGGTCGGTTTTAAACCATTTATTAATTCTATAAAAAACCATATGCAAACATCTTCCCCTTTTAGAAGAATAAAGGAGTCCACTTGTTGCGATGAATTTGTAAAAACAGATAAATCTATAATTCCATCTATGATATTCGAATATGAATTTAGCGTCAAAGATACACATGGAGAATTCACACCGCCCAAAACACAATATGTTACGCCCCAAAATATGGAAAATTGTAAATTTCTTCAAAAATATAAACCAATAACCCTAAAATGTATACAAGTAAATGATCTTGCATATGACGCTGACAATCTTTCTTATCCTAATGGAACAATAGCAATTCCATCATCTAAAAAAGATCTTTTAACTACTTCTGGAATGTGGCAATGTGCTGCAATCGCAATAGTAGATAAAAAACAAGACTTGCAAACAATAGTTCACTATTGTGAAAACTATCCAAAAATTCAAGAGGTAAATTATTTGATACTTGATTATATTACATCATTTAGCAATCCTAAAGATCTTGAAATAACAATTGTTCCAGGTTGCTATGAAGAAACAAATCAAAGAATTGATTCTATTGTTAAATATTTCAAAGAAAGACGCAATATCAAAAATATAAGATTTGCCAATTTTCCAAATGGCTCATCAACACTTGCAATAAAAGATGGTAAAGTATTCTGTCTTCCATACGGCATTAGAAAACCAATCTATAATCCTATAAATAAAATTATCGCATCCAAACCAATGCGAAATTATTAAGTTTTGGACAGTTATTGCAATTTTATGTAAAATATAAAAATGCCAAAAGTAAGCGTATTAATACCGATTTATAATAGCGAAAAATATCTAAGAGAATGCATTAAAAGCGTTACAAATCAATCACTAAAAGAGATTGAAATCATTCTAATTAATGATGGTTCCTTTGATAGTTCCCTTGAAATTATTGAATATTTCAAAAATTTAGACGATAGAATTAAAGTTATTAATAAAGAAAATACAGGTTATGCTAATAGCCTAAATATAGGCGTTAAAGAAGCAAAAGGAGAATATATATCAATAGTCGAATCCGATGATATAATTGTCCCTGATATGCTCAAAACACTTTATAATAAAGCAATTAAGAGCGATTATGACATTGTAAAATCATCTTTTTATTTAATGAATAAAAATAAATACATAAAATATGATGCATTTAAAAATATTTATACGCACATTCCCCATAATGTCATAACAACGCCAGAAATACTGACAATTAAACCAAGTGTTTGGAGTGCAATATATAAAAAAGAATTTTTAACAGAAAATAATCTACAATTCCATGAAACACACGGCGCAAGTTTTCAAGATATATCATTTCAATTTATAGCATTTTATATTGCAAAAAAAATATTATTTGTAGACATGCCTCTATATCTTTATCGCATAGATAATGCAAATTCAAGCATAAATTCAAGTGATAAAGTTTTTGAAATTTGTTCTGAGTTTTATAGGATTAATGATTTTCTTAAAAATAATTTTATAAATATGCAAATCGAAAACCAAAAAATATTATTCGAATTTAAAGCTTATTTATGGAATTTAAATAGAATAAAAGACAAATATCGTGAGGGCTTTTTAGATAAAATTTCCGATACAATTTCTCAATATGATTTAAATGAATTTTTCACAGATAAAAATATATCTAAAAAGGACAAATTTAAATTAAAACTACTAGTTAAAAATAAAAAATTATTCTTCCTATTGTTTAAATTATCTAAATTATTGGGAAATAAAAAGAATTTATAATAAAATATTATTAAAGAGGAAGTATGAAAAAAATATTAATAACAGGCGGAGCAGGATTTATAGGTTCTAATTTATGTAATAAATTAGTTTCAGATAATTTTGTATATTGCCTTGATAATCTTTATACTTCATCAATTGAAAATATTTCAAATTTATTAAATCACCCTAATTTTGAATTCATCCAACATGATATTACTGAAAAAATTGACTTAGAAGTTGATGAAATATACAATCTTGCGTGTCCTGCTAGTCCAATTCATTATCAAAATGAATCTTTAAACACTCTTAAATCATGCGTAATCGGCATTTATAACATATTAGAGCTTGCAAAAAAAAGCAACGCAAAAATTCTTCAAGCATCAACAAGTGAAATATATGGAGATCCATTAATACATCCACAAAATGAATCTTATTGGGGAAATGTTAACCCCTTAGGCGATAGAAGCTGTTATGACGAGGGTAAAAGATGCGCTGAAACATTTATGTATGAATATTATAAAAATTTTAATTTAAAAATTAGAATTGCTAGAATTTTCAATACATATGGCAGAAACATGCAACAAAATGACGGAAGAGTAATTTCAAATTTTATTGTACAAGCTCTTAAAAATGAAGATATAACTATCTATGGCACAGGCAATCAAACTCGCTCGTTTTGTTATATTGATGATTTAACTGATGGTTTAATCAAATTAATGAATAATCCAGATGATTTTATTGGCCCAATAAACCTTGGAAATGATTCTGAATATAGCATTTTAGATATTGCAAAAATTATCCTAGATAAAATAAATACTAAATCTAAAATAGTTTTTAAAGAGCTTCCAAACGATGATCCTAAAATGCGAAAACCTGATATAACAAAAGCGAAACTAATTTTAAATTGGGAACCAAAAATAGATTTAAATAATGGTTTAGATAAAACTATAGAATATTTTAATAGCTTATTAACTATGAAGGTATAATATGAATTCAAAAATAAAACAAATTTGCGAATTTGCAAGCTCCTGCAACGACATAGATAAAGAATACTTTAAGGCTGCATATAATTTAGGAAAAGAAATTGCACAAAATCATTACGATATCGTCTATGGCGGTTCAACTCTTGGCTTAATGGGTGAAGTTACTCACGCAGCAAAAATAAATGGAAGTGAAGTTATAGGAGTAATGCCAGAAAAATTGTATAATTTAGGTATTGATTCTGGTGATTGCACAAAATTTATTTTAACCAAAGGTATGCGAGAAAGAAAAGCCAAAATGGATGAACTTTCACAAGCGGTCATTGCCCTTGCTGGTGGTTTTGGCACATTAGAAGAGTTGTCTGAGATGATTGTTCAAAAACAACTTGGATACTCAAATAAACCCATTGTTTTATTAAATACAAATGGGTATTATAATAAACTAATTGAATTTTTCAATGACATAATTTCAAACAATTTTGCACCAAAAAATTGCAAGAACTTATTGTTTGTCGCAAATACAGCAAAAGAAGCAATTGAATATATAAATAATTATGAATATAATGAAGAAAATTATCTTCATAGTAAATTAAAAATCAAAAAATAATCCTTTAGATTGATTTAAATTTAAGGATATTATTACATACTTAGAATGTATAAGGATAAGACTTAGGGATATATGCTGGATAAAATATTAAGTACAAATTCAGAATCTATTGTTCAAAGTCAAAATTTGGATAGAATTAAAGCTGTTGGCGCAACAAATCCTTTCGAAGAAGCTGATAGCGCATATTTTATTGATGAATCAAACATATCATCTGCAGCCCTACAAAAATATCAAAAAGAACTTGATATCAAAACTTTTAGCGATATTTTAATGGAAACTGATGAAAAAGCTGCTAACGAACTTGTTTTACAACAAGCTTTTGAAGGTAAATTCTCAATAGATGATGTTGATTTTCTATCTGAATTATTAGACAATGAAGACTTTTTAAATGATATCGCTTAAAAAAATAGTTAAAAAAATAAAAAAGTTTTATTGTTTAAAAATTCTAAAAAAGAAGTATTTTAGAACCGGAAAGTGCCTAAAATGCGGTTGTTGCTGTGAAAATATTTATGTTAGGCATAATGGACAAGTTATTAAAACAAAAGAAGAATTCGAAGAAATAAAACAAAATGATTCATATTCATTTTATCAGTATATTTCAATTGTTTCACAGGATGATTTTGGTCTAATTTTTGAATGCAATAGATTTGATAAAGAAAAAAGAATTTGTACAAACCACAAAAAAAGACCATCTATATGCCGAAATTATCCAAGTGAAGAAATATTTTCATTCGGAGCTTGTTTGCAAGAAAAATGTGGTTTTAAATTTGAGCCAATAGAATCTTTTGAGGAAGTTTTTTGTAAAATATGCAAAAAACCAATAAAAGAATTTGAAACGTTAAATGAGGTTGATTAATCTATCATTGAATTTTTTAGCCTGCATAGCTAAATGAACATCATGAACCCTAATATATTCTACTTCATTTTGAATAAACCAGCTTGTTGCTAAAGTTGTTTGAATATCGGCATCTTTTGGTTCTTTTGTATTTATAACATCCTGTAAAAATCTTTTTCTAGATACCCCACCTAAAATTGGATATCCCATAGATTTAAACTCGTTAATTCTTCTTAAAAGCTCAAAGTTTTGCTCTATTGTTTTTGCAAAACCAAAACCAACATCAATAATAATGTTTTTCTTGTTCAAGCCTTGTTCTTGGGCAACAATGGTTTTATTATAAATTTCTTCATAAATTTCATCAACTAAACTTGTATAATAAGTTTGTTCATCCATAGTATAAGAATCACCCCTAGAATGCATTATAACAAGTTTTTTATTATTATTAGCGCACAAAACTGCAAATTCAGGATTAGATAAGAAACTAACATCATTGATAATATCGGCACCCGCATCAATTGATGCTTTAGCGCAGCCCAAAGTCATTGTATCAACACTGATTTCAATATGCGGATAAGCTGTTTTAAGAGCCGTTACAATAGGTACAACTTTTTCTATTTCATAAACAACAGACACTAAATCTGCTCTAGGTTTAGTTGATTGTGCACCAATGTCGATTACATCAGCGCCTGCTTCTATCATATCGATTGCATGGTTAATTGCTTTATCGATTTCAACAAATTCTCCACCATCAGAAAATGAATTTGGGGTTAAGTTTAAAATACCCATTATTTTTGTTTTTGGAAAATAATTTGCCTCATTTTCAAGTTGCTCTAGTAAATTTTCTGACAATTTTGATAATGAAAAAGGTTGATTACATAGTTTTTTAGCAACTCTTTCAATTTGAGCAATAGTACCAGATAAAATACAATCCGAAAAACTAACAGAACAATCTATTACACCTCTATTGACAGCACAATCACAATCACAAGAAAGAGCGGTTTGCTTGATAATTGTAGCTTGAGATGGTGTCACATCAAATATTTTAATCGATAGAAAAATATGCTTTTTAATAGCATTTTGTACATAACTTTCATCAAAACCTACTGATGAAATTTCCTTTTTTATAAACTTTTTTAAAACTGTTTTTGATAAAAATTGCATTTTTTTGTTTAACAAATATAATTAGAATACATTATATTAATAAATTAAGAATAACATTAAGTCAAGGAGAATAAAATGGCAAACCCAAAACTAACAATCACCGCTCGTGAAGAAGGTAAAAACCCTCGTCAAATCAGAACTGCAGGTTTCTTACCTGGTTCATTATATGGAAAAGGAATTGAAGCAAAAAATATCCAAGTTAATGCTCATGAATTTGCATTAGCATACAGAGATAATCAAGATGCTACTTGGGAATTATCACTAGGCAAAGAAAAATTCAACGCAACTATTAAAGAATTGCAAATGAATTTCTCTACAAATGAATACTTAAATGTTGAATTTGCTTTAGTATAATTTATTCAACATCAACGTCTACTTCATCAACAAATGAAGCATAAAAGACATCCTGAGAATTTAAAGAATCAATAAAATGATTATATCTTTCCATTCTCAATTTCAACCAACTCAACATTGAATTGGAACCAAAAACTTTAACGACACGAATAGGAGCAAAACAGTTTCTGTTCGTGTTGTATTTTTCTTCCATAAAAGTTTGGCATTTGCAGTTTAATTCTTCAATTAATTCGTACAAAGTCTTGAGCCATGCGCCCTGCACGGATAGTTCATCAACCTTAAATTCTAGTATCATAATCCACCTGTCTTTCCTTGACTGCAATACACGTAACTTCTATTACGATAGTAATACTGTTCCACAAAAATTTTTTTTATAACATTTTTGAAATATGTTAGTATATTTATATGAGTTTTATAGATGAAAATGTTAAAAAGCAGGTCAAATTAATGCCCAAATTACCTGGGTGTTACCAATATTTTGACGAAAATAATGAAATAATATATATCGGCAAGGCAAAAAATTTATTCAATAGAGTTAATAGCTATTTTGTAGGTAATAAAAAAGATTCCCCAAAACTCCAAGTTATGGTGCCTCAAATTAAAAAAATTGAATGCATTGTAGTAAATTCTGAAATCGAAGCATTAATTTTGGAAAACGAACTCATAAAGAAACACAAACCAAAATACAATATACTATTAAAAGACGACAAAAAATTTCCTTATTTTTTAATAACAAAAGAAGACTATCCAAGAATTCAAGTTGTTAGAAAAGCTAATAAAAATGCTCTAAAAGGTAAATATTATGGTCCATATACTGATATTAGAGCAATGCATGCAACATTGGAATTAATTAATAAAATATTCCCAATCAAAAAATGCAAAACTCCAAAATATAAATCAAGACCATGTTTATATTATGACATTGGACAATGTGCAGGACCTTGTCAAAATAAAATTTCAAAAGAAGATTATAAAAATATCATTAAAAATGCAGAGCTATTTCTTTCGGGCAAAAGAAAAGAACTTATAAAAACCCTTAAAAAGGAAATGGATAAAGCTAGTAAGAATTTTGAATACGAAAAAGCTTTGTTATATCGAAATAGCATTCAAGATATAGAAAAAACACTAGAAAAACAAAACATTGTCTTTGAATCAACAAACAAGGATTATGATTATATTTCAATAATAAATTCATCTAATTTAATCTGTATATGTATTTTACAAGTTAGACAAGGAAGATTAATCAGTAAAAAAGATTTTTCTTTCTCGCAAATTCTATCTGATATTGAAAGTTTTGATGAAATAATTCAAAGCGCTATAAGAGAATACTATATAATGCTCAATGATGAAGAATTACCCTCTAAAATTATCCTAGAAAATACATTTGAAGAGCTTGATATATACAAAAAATGGCTATCATTAAGATTAAATAAAGAAGTTCAAATTATAAAAGCCACAACAAAAAAAGATAAAGAAATACTTTCTTTAGCACATAAAAACGCACAATATAATTTAGAACAAGCTAAATTAAAAGAATTATCACATATTCAAAATGAATATAACGAAGTTGGTTCATATATTCAAGAAAAATTAAAATTAAGCAAATTTCCACATACAATTGAATGTTATGATATTTCGCATATCCAAGGTACAAATACGGTTGCTTCCGGCGTTTACTTTGAAAATGGTCAGCCAAAAAAATCAAAATATAGAAAATATAAACTAAAAACTCTACAAAAAGGCGAGGTTGACGACTTTAAATCAATGAGAGAAATATTATCAAGAAGATTTAAAAGAATTAAACAAGGACAAATTGAAGCGCCTGATTTAATTATAATTGATGGCGGCAAAGGTCAATTATCAAGCGTTATAGAAATAATGAAAGAGTTTGAATTAAATTTAAACATTGTATCATTGGCAAAAAGAGAAGAGGAAGTATTTTTGCCAAACAAAAAAGAGCCTGTAATACTTGCGCAAAATTCTGCAGCATTACATCTTTTCCAAAGAATAAGAGATGAAGCTCACCGTTTCGCAATAACTTTCCATAGGCAATTAAGAAGCAAAAGTATGCTTAAATAGTATTGACAATATATCTTATTTATTTGATACTATATATACAGGTCAAGGCGACATGGCCAAGTGGTAAGGCAGGAGCCTGCAAAGCTCTTATCCCCCAGTTCGAATCTGGGTGTCGCCTTTTTTAAATTTATGCCTGACTAAGCAATAGAATTAGCTTCTTTTGTAATTGCTTCCTCGTCTTGTGCTACAACGTGCGCAGGGTAACCAGCATGATGCAGTTTTGGTAATAACCAATCAGCACTATATTTTACATAATCAGGACTATCGTCATCTGTATCTATACAAATAAAGCTAACATTACCTTTGTCATCTTTAATATAATCAACAATTGTTATTTCATGTCCATTTATAACTTTATTAGGCGCACCATCAACAGCTGCATTATAAGAAGGGTTTGTTGTACGTCCAGCAGTTTCATTTGTTAAAACATAGCCAATAATAACATTATCACCTAAGTCAATTGTATCCATAATATGTTTTTGCATAGTTTCAAAAGAACAATTGTATCCAAGTAGGTTTTGGTTATCATCGATTTTTTGATAAACAAGAGAAGTTACCTCATGATTTTTTGCAATAGATTCAACAAAAGTTTTTTCAATTTCAATTAAACCTTGAGGATTTGAATTAAAATTTCCACCCCTTGTATCTGTTAAAGCATCATATGTATTTTGCGAACCAAGTTGCATAATTGCACTTTGAACTAAAACATCTGCAATATTTCTTTCACCCTTATCCCAATGTTCTGCTTGAATTTGCGCTCTTAAATACGCATTTTCGTCAGGGGTTATTTTGATTTTAGAAGATTCAAAACCAAAATTAACGATATTTGCCTGTAAAAGATTTAAAATAGTTAGAGCGTCTAGTTTGTTTTTAGAAATTGAATCCAATCTAACATCAAGATAAAGTGCTTTTTGAGAACTTGATAATGCACTAACCCATCTTGCAAATTCTGCTGGATATTTGTTTGCTAAATTAACTTCGTTTGACGCAGCTGCGCAAGTGCCAGAAGCTTGAACATTCATTTTTGAAGTATCTTTTAAAACCTCTGAATCTGGTTTTTGTTTAGATAAAATATTTGCAACTTTTTGTGCAGGTATATCACCAAAGGTTTGAGTAACATATCTTGGATTAACCAATAAATCTAAAGTATTTGATAGTACTTTTTTAGCATCAAGCCCATCTGCTCTTGGGGTTGTTGCAATATCGTATAAGTTATCCAATGTTGTTGAACGGTCATTAGATGATCTTGATAATAATTTACCATTTTTAAGCAACAAATCCAATTGCTTTGCGCAAGTTAACTTTTCAGCATTGGGGCTAACGGGAACTTTTTTTAAAAAATCAACTAAATATGTATATTTCTTGGATTCTTCTTGAGATAATTTCGTATTTATAGAGTTTTTATTATAAACAGGATTAGATAATGGAGTACCTAAACTTAAAGCACCTTTAAAAGAATGTTTATTAGTAGCTTTAATCTTTCTAGTATTAACGCCAATATTTGGATTATAAGTATTAATTCCAATATTTTGAATCATAGAAATACTACATTAACCTTTCCCGTTATTTATATAAAAACAAAAAACAGAAAAAAATTGATATTTATTAAGATTATATTAACACATTTCATCGTTTAATATATAATACTAATATGATTTCAGGGAGTGTAATATGCAAATGTTAAATAAACTACAAAATTCAGATATATTAAATGCAATTAAAACAATTGATTGTGAAATTGAAGCAATACAGGAATTGAAAAACCTGTTAGACGAAAATTTAACAAAAGCGCTAGATTTAATAGAAAATACAAAAGGCAGAATTATACTTTCTGGCATGGGCAAATCTGGTCACATTGGCAAAAAAATTGCCGCATCATTAGCATCAACGGGTACACCATCATTCTTTATGCACCCTGCTGAAGCAAGCCATGGAGATCTTGGAATGGTTACATCGGATGATTTAATTATTGCAATATCAAACAGTGGTGAATCAAGAGAATTAATTGATATTTTAAATTATTCTAAAAGGTTTGGAATAAAATTAATTGCAATAACAAAAAATCCAGATAGCTCTCTTGGAAAAGCTGGCGATATTGTTCTCAAACTTCCATCATCTAAAGAAGCTTGTCCATTAGGACTCGCCCCAACTTCATCAACAACAGCAACATTGGTCCTAGGTGATATTATAACCGTTGGAATGATTGAAAGAAGAGGCTTCTCGAAAGCTCAATTCAATCAAAGACATCCTGGCGGAAAACTAGGTTCTATACTTCAAAAAGTTAAAGATATGATGCACACAGGCGATAATATGCCAATACTTCCTCTAAATTCTACAATTAACGAAATCATTATGGAAATGACTACAAAAAGACTTGGATGTGTAGGCTTTATAGACAATACCGGTGATTTTTGCGGAATGTTTACTGATGGCGATTTAAGAAGATGCCTAAATGCTGATTTAAAAAATGCAAAAGCGCAAGATATTATGACAAAAAACCCTATCACGGCGGAAAAAGAAATGTTTGCATCTGAAGCAATTAAAATTTTAAACGATAAAAAAATTACTAACTTATTTGTTATTGAAAACAATAAACCAATTGGGGTTATCCATATCCATGATTTATTAAAAAATGGCGTTGTGTAAATTTTTTATATTCATTTGTTTTATAAATGCATAATTATATACAGGTAACAAATGAAAATAACAAATATTAATCAATATCTTAACTTTGGAAAAACGTTACAAGCGCAATGCAAGATATTAAACTCGGATAACATTCCAACAAAAGCAAGCATATATAAGCTTGATAGTGAAGAAGATGTTCAATATTTTAGCGAATTAGAATCCCAACAAGACTGGTGGAAATCTGAATACATTAATTTTTTAAAGGGTGAGATTAAATATGTTTTAAAACATCCAACACACGATTCAATTTATGTTATGGAAGATGAAGACAATAGATGTCTTGGTGTATTGGAACTTAGTGAAGCAGGTTCAGAAGATGAAGTTATGATTCTTGAAACCGCACCAAAATTTCAAGCAGATGGTTCAGATAATAGAAAATATAAATATATTGGTGAAACATTGCTGAGTTTTGCTGCAATCAAAGCAAAAAATGATTATTCAGAACAATTAAATTTATTCTCAAGTGAATCAGCAGTGCCATTTTATGAAAGAAAATGCGGTTTCATAAGAAAAGATGACGAAAGTCCAGAATTTTATTTGCCAAATGAGTCATTTGATAAATTGATTCAACAAAATGAAGCCCACACAAAAAGCAAAATTGATTTTGTAGTTTAATCGATTAGACTTTTAATTTTTTTGATTTCATCTCTTAATTGAATAGCTCGTTCAAAATCGAGTAATTTTGCTGCTTTATGCATATCTTTTTCTAGATTATCAAGCAATTTTGGTAAATCTTTTTTAGATACGTTTAATTCAACCATTTGCTCGGCTACAACATCCTCAATAGAACGATAACTTTGGACAAGAGACAACAAATTATTTTGTACAGATTTTTTAATTGTCTTTGGTATAATATTATTTTCTTGATTGTATTTTGTTTGCATATCTCTACGTCTTTTTGTTTCTTCAATTGCAACGTGCATAGAATCAGTTATTTTATCTGCATACATAATGACTCGACCATTAGCATTTCTTGCACTTCTACCTATTGTTTGTATTAAAGATGTTTCGCAGCGCAAAAAACCCTCTTTATCAGCATCCATTATAGCAACCAGGGAGACCTCAGGGATATCTAACCCTTCTCTTAATAAATTTACACCAACTAATATATCAAATTCTCCAAGTCTTAAATCTCTTAAAATTTCGACTCTTTCAAGAGATTTAACTTCTGAATGCAAATAACGAACTCTTAAGCCTTGATTTTGAAGGTATGTAGTTAATTCTTCAGCCATTTTTTTAGTCAAAGTCGTAACTAAGACTTTGTCTTTATTTTCAATAGTCTTTTTAATTTCCGCAATTAAATCTTGAACTTGTCCAATTGTAGGTTTTACGGTAATTTCTGGATCTAATAAGCCAGTTGGTCTGATAATTTGTTCGACAATTTGACTTGATTCTTTTTTTTCAAAATCAGCAGGAGTTGCCGATATAAATATTTTTTGATTAATTTTAGAATAAAATTCATCAAAAGTTAAAGGCCTATTGTCTTTTGCTGCAGGTAATCTAAACCCAAAATCCACCAAGACATCTTTTCTTGCTCTATCACCAAAAAACATTCCTTTTAATTGAGGAATGGTAACATGAGATTCATCAATAACAACTAAAAAGTCGTCGCCAAAATAATCCAACAAAGTTGCAGGAGGAGTTCCTGGTTCTCTTCTTTCAATTATTCTTGAATAATTTTCAATTCCAGAACAATAACCCATTTCTCTAATCATTTCAATATCGTAATTAACTCTTTGGGAAAGCCTTTGAGCTTCTACAATTTTATTTTCATTTTTTAATTCAACCAATCTTTCATTTAACTCTTGTCTTATTAAATCAAGCGTTTCATCAACTTCTTCATCATAAGATAAGTAATGAACAGCTGGATAAATCACAATTTCTGATGGCTTTACTAAAATTTCACCAGTAATAGCATCAATTCTTGTAATAGATTCTATCTCATCACCAAAAAAGGATATTCTATTAATAACTTTTTCAAAACTTGGCATTATCTCAACAACATCGCCACGAGCACGAAATGTTGAGCGTTTAAGTTCAACATCATTTCTTTCGTATCGAACTCCAACAAGATAAGTTAATAAATCTTTTCTAGATATTTCTTGTCCAACAAGCAATGTAACAGTGCCTTTGAAATAATTTTCAGGCAAACCTAAGCCATAAATACATGAAACAGAAGCAACTACAATTACATCATTTCTTTCATACAAGCTTCTTGTTGTATTATGTCTTAATCTATCAATTTCATCATTAATTGTTGCAGATTTTTCTATATATGTGTCTGTTCTTGGAATATATGCTTCTGGCTGATAATAATCATAATAAGAAATAAAATACTCGACAGCATTATTTGGAAATAATTCTTTAAATTCATTATACAATTGCGCAGCAAGCGTTTTATTGTGAGCAATAACAAGTGTGGGTTTTTGAATTTTGTTAATAACATTTGCAATCGTAAAAGTCTTACCAGAACCAGTTACCCCAAGCAAAGTTTGAGATGACATATCTGAATTTAAACCATCAACTAAAGCTTTAATTGCTTTAGGTTGATCACCAGATGGCGCCATATCAGAAACTAATTCAAATTTATTTTGCTTCATATAAAAAATATATCTCAATAAACATAACAATTCAAATCTTAAAATTTAGTTACATAAAGGCACTTTTTATCGCTTTTATGTTTTTAAAAAAATATATTGAAAGGTGTGTTATGAATATAAATTTAATGAATTTTAATTCAATCAGAAAACTAGCTAATGTTAAATCAATGTCAAACCCTGTTAAATTTACAGGTTATTACAATGATAGATTTGAACGATACAATCTTGAAAGATTACCAGAAAGATATTATGAGGCATTAAGAGAAAATCCAAATACCGCCTTTTTGGCTGATGATGCAATTTCTGAAGAAGAAAAGGCAAAAAGAATTAAAAACAGTTCTATTTTATACACTTCAAACGATTTATCAAAACAAATTGGACACCAAAGAATGGATTGGTTTAACGAAAATTGTTTTGATTATCAAGAATACATAAAAAAATATCCATCAGGAGTATATGCTGGACATTCTATTAAAATTTTTGATTTATCAAAACCAGTTAATAGACAAAATTTAGATAAATTGATCGAGGTTGGTCCAAATTGTATTAACGCAGAAACATTAAGAAGTAAATGCAATATGTCCCAAGATGAATATCAAAGATATATTAAAGAGGGACATATCAAAAGAATTACATTAACGGATAAAAATGACGGAAGTCAAAAAAATACAAAATTATTTGATGTGACAGACCCAGTTAACATAGAAGGTATGAATAGATGTAAATTATTGAGACCAAAGCGTGGCGATATAAATTTGCAATTAATTCGTTTCAAAAAAGGTCCAATTGAAGTTGATTTAAAAAAATTAGCTGAACTTGGAATTGGTACTCCGAAAGAAATTGCATCAATGGTTGCAAAAAGAGAATTAAAAGGCACCTTGGTTAGAGATGAACAAGGCAAAATCAAAAACGCTATTGTTGATATAAATGATGAAAAAACGCAAGGCATTTTGCAAAAAATGCGCAAACAAAGATGTATAGGTTTAAGCGAATTATCTAAAAAAAGTGGTGTAAGTATAAGTAAAATTGAAGATGCAATTTTATCAGGCGAAATGTCGGCAATAAAAGAAATTGTATTTATCGGCGAGGGTGAAGACATTTTAATTGATGTAAAAAATCAAAAAAATATCGAAACCTTTGATAGATTATTATTTGAAAAAAGAACACAAGAAGAGCTTTTAATACAGCAAAGACAAGATAGGCAAGAAACTAATAGAGAAAACAATTCTTTAAGAATGAAGCTTGCTTGGCATTTTTGTCCACAAACAAAACATGTAATCAAAAGAATACTAGCTCAAAACCCTGAATTACAGGCTCTTATGGATAAAAAAGCAGCGTTAGAATCAGCTCTAAATGATGAAAGCTTGAATTCTAATGAAATTGTAGCCAAAAAAGAAGCACTTGAAGAATTAACAAAACAAGAGCAAATTATGTTAAAAGCATTCTTTAAACAAATGTGGGCACAAGCTGGACAGGATGAATTCAAAGCAGCCAGAATTAAAGCTCAGGAAATAATCAAACAATACCGAGCAAATGGCATTAATTCAATCGAAGATGCAGAAATTAGAAATATTATCTTAGGGCAAAATTAACCAAGCTCAATTGCTTTATTCGTTGTATCTTGAATTAATTTATCAAAAACAATATCAATATCGGAATTCAGCAAAACATTATTACCAACCTCTGTGCAACCGCCAGGGGTTGTTACATTTTTAATTAATTCGTCAACCTTAAATTCATTTTCAATCAACATTTTTGCACTTCCAAGCGCAGTTTGAGCCGATAACATAATAGCATCTTTATAGTCAAGACCTAATTTTTGCGCACTTTTTGCCAATAAATGAATTAATTCGAAATAAAATGCAGGTCCAGAACCAGATAAAGCAGTAATTACATCAATTTTATCTTCTGCTGTTGCAATAACATTTCCGCAATTCTGCATAAATTTTAGCGCAAATTCTTTATCGATTTCATCCACATTTTCATTGAAACATAATGCACTAATTCCCTCATTTACTAACGCAGGAGTGTTAGGCATAATTCTAACAATTGGCGCATCAGGTAAAATTGCCTCATACTTTTTGATTTTTACGCCTGCTAAAATAGACAAAATCAGCTGATTATTATAATTTTCTTTAATTTCAAGCAAAACTTCCCTATAATTATAGGGTTTTACGGCAATAAAAATAATATCAACATTTGAAACTAAATCTTTAATAGAATATGCTTCATTAAAATTATACTTAGAACATAATCTTGCACTTGCTTCTAAATCTTTATCATAAACAAAAACATTTTCACTGACTAAAAAATTATTTTTAAAGGCGCCACCTAAAATTGCACTTGCCATTTTGCCACAACCAACAACCCCAATTCTTGTATCTTTAAGATTTATATCCATAACCTTGACACCTCATTTTGTCTAATATAGTATAGTAAATACCGACATTCAGATTATGTCAAGCTTGTAAAAATTAATCACACAAGGAGAATAAAAATGCGTCGTACTTTAGAAGGTACTAAAAGAAAAAGACAACATGTAAGCGGTTTTAGAGCTAGAATGGCTACTAAAAACGGAAGACGTGTTATAAATGCAAGACGTGCAAAAGGTCGTCACCAAGTAGCAATCACACCAAAAAACCGTGCTTAAGAAAGAAAATCGATTAAAAAATCGAAGCGCGTTTCGTGCAACATATAAAAATAATGCAATATATAGTGATAATTTAATAGTCTTGTATGCAGGAAAAATTAAAACCGACAAAAACTGCCCCACCAGGGTAGGTTTTGTTGTTTCTAAAAAAATCCACAAAAGAGCAGTAATCAGAAATAGAATTAAAAGATTGATGCGTGAAAATATAAGATTAATGTTCAAAAATAACGAAACCGAAATTATTAACAACTATCAAAGCCTTATATTTATGGCAAAAGACGGAATTCTGGATAGAAACATAAATGATATACGTAACACTATGTTAATATTACTAAATAAACTAGCAAATAATAATATTTAGGGTTATTTAAGAAAGCATAATGGACACATTAGTTAAAAATTTACTTGAAAATCAAACAAAAGATAAAATCCAAAAACCTAACTGTCAAACTCGCTCTGGCAGATCTTTACTTGCATTTTATCTTCAAACAAAATTTAAACAAATCATTAATCACGATAAAAAATCAGATAAACAAGTTTTAATTGATTACAAAAAAGATTTTCTTGAAAACTTCACAAACCGACTAATTAATCGTCCAAATGACAAGATTTTAATTGCATTAAGCGGAGAATCTGCCAGCGGCAAATCAACAATTTGCAATCAAATTTCAAAATGCATAAAAGAATTAAATCTACCAATAACAATTCTTTCTGCAGATAATTACTTTAAAGACATTTCAGAATTAATTAAAAAATATGGCAACTTTGATTTATTGAGAGATAACGGCTATGATGTTGATTCTCCAAATAATTTTGACTTAGATTTACTTAGAGAAGATATTTTGAAATTACAAAAAGGCGAAGATATTTTATCGCCCGAATATTTAGTTAATGGTACAGGTAAATCAAAACCAAAATCAATCCCAGTTAAATCTCAAAAAATTATTATTGTTGAAGGGATGTGCTCAATATACGAAAAAGTTCAAGATATTTTCGATATCAAAGTGTATATTGATTTAGATGAAGACGAGCGCAAGAGAAGATTTATGAACAGAGCAATTCAGCGCAATCAAGACAGCGAAAATGCTCAAAAACATTGGGAATACATTAAAGAAGCAGGAAAAAAATATGTTATTTCCAACAAAGACAAATGTGATATTATTTTAAATGGTGAATGCGACTTAGATTATTTCACCCATATGGTTGAGTATATTAATCTAATTACTAATAATTTTTACGAAGAATAGCACTCCCAAAAGCCAGTTATACCTTATTTTTTGTTACTAATGTAAAGTTATGTAACAAATTTAAATTATATTGAAATTATTTAATAAATATATACTTTATATATATGTGAACGTAAAATGGTCGGATGTTCACAGATTGTACACACTAAATGAGGTAGCAGCACATGGGCTGGGTATCATTAAGTCTTAGAAAACAGACTTTAAGAGCCGAAATAAATGCCAAAGAATTGCGCGATATCCAATTATCACGTGAAATTCGAGCTATCCATCGTAATTTAAGTTACGATCAATCAGTGTACAATAAAGACAAAAAACGTGAACTTGCAGCAGCAAAAGAGGGGTATTTAGAATTAAGGGCAAATAAACCCGAGAGGAGCGACGATCCGAACGATACCGCATACAGTGATTGGTATCTAGAATACCAAGATGCTCAGGCGGATTATCAAGAAGCCAAAGTTGAAATCAACGAATACTATGATGATATTATGGCTGAAATCGAAGAAGAAGCATCTGAAAGAGAAGCACAATTACAAGAAGAACAAACACAATTAGAAGCACAATTAGAAGCAATGAGAGCTGAATTTGACTCTGTTAAAGAACAAATAAGTGCAGATATTCAAAGTTCAACACCTAAGTTCTCATAGGAATATATAAACAAAATATTTAATTAAAGCATTTTAAAGATAATTAAAGTGCTTAATTAAAAATACTTAAAACGCAAAAAATAAAAAAATATATATAGTACAATCAATTTTGACCATAATTAGTCCGGAGTTCGCTCCGGCTTTTTTTTTATTAAGAAATATTAAGCAAAGATTTTAAATATAGCAATTTTTCCAAAACGAAAAACTTTATTAATACAAGGGAAGATAGATGAGTGCATTTAAGCATTCAAAAGTTTTAGGGGAAATAGAATATGTCACACACAAACGCAATTTTAGAGCGCAAAGCTAATCTTTGCCATTTTGAAAACGAAATTAATTACTATGATTTAAAATTAAATTCTTTAATGCGTGATTATCGCAAA
>JAFTXY010000013.1 GCA_017461425.1 Candidatus Gastranaerophilales bacterium
AATTTCTAATGATGAAGTTAAATTAGATTTATTTTATAAATATTTTAATTATTTTAAAGAAAAAAATAAAATAACTAATGAAAATAAATTCTTTAAATAATGAGCTAAATTTTAAGTCTAGTTTGAATAATAAATTTTTATTAAAAAGCTTGGAAAAAATTTCTGACCATCCTGCAAGCTTTTGCGCTGGAGCTTCTTTTATTTGTGCAACAACAATCAAACCTCTTTCCATTTTATTAACCCCAAAAACCGATAAAGAAAATAAAAAAACATTCAGTATTGAAGCTTTTTCTTCTGCTTTTATAAAACTTTTAACAACAAGCGCTGTAACAATACCAATTGAAAAAATAGTTAATAAAATAAGCAAAAACCCACAAGAATTTCTAAAAAAAGAAACTCTGGAAAAATTAAAAAACGCAAAAGATTTTAACTTTTTAACACAGATAATAAAACAAGGGGCAAATATCATAACTGCTATTCCAAAATCAATGTTAACAGTTGCTCTTATACCAATTTTAAATTCAATTTTATTTAAAGAAAAAAAAGAAAATAAAGATAATATTTTAAAAGAGACAATTAAAAAAGAAAACAATCCAAACTTCATTGCCTTCAATGGAAATATAAACAAAAAAACAACCGATTTTATTTCTTCTTTAATAAATAATAAAACTCTTCAAAATTTTGCTACAAAAAATAGTAAAAATGATAAAAATTTAGCTAAAGCAACATCTGTTGCAACAGATATAGTATTAGCAGGAAGCTCTGTTTTATCTATAAATAGCTCTAAAAAAATAGACAAAAAAAATAAAAAACCTCTAATGATAAATAAAATTGTATCAACAGGAATAAGTATTATTACTGGTTGCATTGCTGATAGTTTAATCCAAAACAACACAAAAAATTTCATAGAAAAATTTATTACAGCCAACAAAAACAACCCAAAACTTCCAAAATATATTGAAGGTATTAATATCTTAAGACCAACTATTGTTTTTGCTTTAATTTATTATGGATTAATTCCAATGATATCAACATATACAAGCGATAAATTAAGCAAAGTTGAAAACAAAAATTAATTCAAAAATTGAAAAAATATTTGTCTATATAAAACTTTTTGTTACAAAATTATAAAGAAGGGCAAACGAAATAATTTACTTTAAAACTATGTTCATAGTATAATTTGTAAAATTTGTTAACATTGTTTTTTAAAGTAGCAAAAAAAAATTTATACAAGATTTGTATAATCAAATAAAACTGGAGAAAAGAAAATGCGAATAACCCCCATTAACGTTAGAAACAATTACAACTTTGGTCATAAAATTCTAATCGATATCGGAGCAAGTAATCCAAAAGGAAGCTGTAAGGTAAGAGGTATCTCAGAAGACGGTAGAGAAATCTTCAAAAGCAGTGGTTATTTAAACACTACCGTAAAAGGTTTCAGAATGAAAAAAGATGAAGAGACTGGCAAAAGAGATAATGGACAAGCCGATTTTATAACAAAATTAGATGATGTAATTTATAATGCGCATAGAAGAATTTTAGCAAGAGAAAAAAATGGCAAAATTGAATTCGCAAAAGACGAAAATGGAAGTGATGCACTAGATAGGCAATTGACAGGTGTTGCTGTTTTTGTACCAGGAACAACTTTTACAAATTGCCAAAATGATAGAATCGCTTTTATTCCAAACTTAAAAAATACAAAAGGCGAATCTTTAGTTGATATAGATTTCAAAAAATACGAAGAAGAACTTAGAAGTGGCGAAGATAGAGCAAAAGGTTTAGATATCAATCAAGAGCATTTTGATTTTATCGTTACAAAAGATTTAGGTGGTGCAGGTCTTGCTATTGCTAAAATTTTAGCTCAAAAAGGTGAGCTTAAAATTGGTGATTATATAATGGGCGTTATGACTGGTGGCGGCTTTGGTAGCGTTGATATCAAAGTTAAAGGGGATGAAGATACTCCTATTGTAGAATTTGAAACATCTGAAAGTAGTAGCTACTTAACAGGTAATACTCTTATTTACCAAAAAATTAATTCAATTTTTGGCGATGTAACAGAATCTGAAAGTCCAGCCTATGAATTCAATAGATTAAAAGAAGAAATAGGAATTGAAAACTTATTTCCTGTTTTAGAAAAACTAGGCAGACAAGGCGTTAGTGTTAAATCTCACTTAAAATGCTATTTATCTGCATTAAATCTTCCTGTTAGCAACCAAGAGCTTGATGAAATAATTGAATTAGCTCAAAAAGTTGGTGATGCAAGATTGGTAAGTAATGATATAATGTATCTTCCAGTAACAGATGAAGAATTATATCAAGAAGTTAAAGCTTGTCCATACTTTAAAGAAGTTGACAGTGGCGATAAAGCTAAATATGCATTTTCAATTAATCATGATTTAGTTGATGATGAATCTGTTAAGAAAGCAAGAATTCATACAGTAAATGACTATGCAAACTCTGTATCATTAATTTCAATCAATAAAATCAATGATTGCATTAACAAAGTATATTTGGTAGGTCCTTTTGCGCAAGGTCTAAACAGACACATCCAAGAAAATCAAGAAGAATACGGTGTCAGGGATTTACCATCGTTAATTCTTCAAAAAATTGAAACAAATACAGATAAAAATCATGCCGATCTTCCAAGCACAAGAAGATTAATGAAATTATACGACTTTAAAGTAATTTGTGATCCAGAAATCAACTTCCCAGATAATACTTTTGCTGGTGATGTTTTATTGGATGATGATCTTAAATTCACACCAAACCGTGGTTCTTGGTTTTCTATTCCATTAAAAAAATTAGCTCAAAATAATAAATAATTTGTGCTATATTAATTTTATGAATAAAGAATTAGAAAAAACATTTGAATTAAGATATTCGGAACTTGATTGCAATTTAAATTTAAAACCATATGCACTATTTCATCACTTGCAAGATATTGCAAGTGATAGTGCTGAAAAATTAGATTTTGGATATTCTTATATTTCAAAAAAGAATCTCGCTTGGTATTTATTAAAATACAGAATTGAGTTTTATGATTATCCAAAAAATGCACAAGAAATAACTCTAAAAACCGCACCCCGTGGTTATTTAAAATTATTTGCATTTCGTGATTTTGAAATTATAAAAAATGAAAAAACTATTGCAAAAATAGCAAGCACTTGGGCATTAATCGACAAAAATACAGGTGCAATTGTATCAATTGCAAACGCAATTCCCGATAATCCCTATATGAGCACATTTCAAAAACAAGAAAACGACTTATCTTATCAAAAAATTCCAGCTATTGAAAATGTTACACTAGAAAAAACATTTGAAATCCGTTTTGAAGATATAGATGTTAATAAACATGTTAATAATTCAAACTATATTTTATGGGCATTAGAAACTCTTGATTTCAATTCAAGAACTCGTGAAATCAAGACAATAGATGTTAACTATAAAAAAGAAATAACATACGGACAAAAAGTTGTTTCACAAGTAGAGATTAAAGATAATATTACAAATCATGTTCTTAAATGCGAAGCAACTGATGAAATTTTATGCAATATTTTAATTCAATGGCAATAAGAAAGACCGATTAAATCGGTCTTTCTTATTATCTTATTTTTTTTAAGCATTAACAAGTTTTTTAACTTCGTTTCTTTTTACTTTTCTTGTTGTAGTTTTAGGCAACGCTTCTTTTAAAACATATACACTACTTGGACGTTTATATTGGGTTAATTGCATAGATAATGTTTTAACATCAGCTTTCACCATCGCTTCAACTTCTTCATTGGTGTGATTTTTATATAAATCTTCTTTTGGAACAACAACAGCTACAACTTCTTCTGCGCCATCTTTTGAACCAAATGATCTTACACTTCCAAATACACAAACCTCTGCGAAGTTTTCTCCTTTTTCTAAAACAGTTTCTACTTCTTCAGGGAATACTTTTTTACCGCCTTGCAAAACAATCATATTTTTAATTCTACCTGTAATATAAATATGACCATCTTTATCAATTTTTGCGATATCACCAGTATGCAACCAGCCATCTGGGTCAATAACCTCTGCGGTTAATTCTGGTTGATTATGGTAACCTTTCATAACAGAAGGTCCTTTTAGTTGAAGTTCGCCCGTTTGTGAATCAATTCTTGCTTCAAAATGTTTTAATGGACGACCAACAGAAGCCAAAACTGAACGTTTATCAGTATTAACTGAAACCACAGGGCTTGTTTCTGATAAGCCATAACCTTGATACACTTTAATACCAAGTCTTTCAAAAAATCTTCCAACATTAACATCTAATGGTGCACCACCAGAAATACAACCTATAAAATTACCGCCAAATTTATCATGGATTTTTTTGAATAATATTTTCTTAATACCATAACTTGGGATAAATTTTGCTATATGATACATTGTTTGGAATAATATTTGAGTAATTTTTGGTGCATTTTTTAATTCTGACTCAATTCCTGCTTTTAATAATTTTAAAAATGCAGGTACTACAATCATGAATTCAACTTTTTTCTCTTGCATAATTCCCAAAATATCTTTTGGTTTTAAGCTTTGAGTGTAATAAACAGAAAAACCATAGTTTAAGAATGTACAGAAACCAACAGTCATTTCAAACAAATGATTCATTGGAAGAATAGACAATGCTCTAACTTGTTTTCCACCAAGAATTTCATCAAGCGCATATCCTAAATCTTCTAATTGACTTGTTATATTTGCAAAAGTGATTTCAACACCTTTTGGTTGTCCAGTTGTGCCTGATGTATAAATAATAAATGCAGTAGATTTAGAGCTTCTTCTTCTCCATTTTGCATTGTATATATCTGGAACATCATATACATTTACTGCGTCTGCATTTTTTGAATGTTGATCTAAAACAAATATATATTTAATACTTGGAATTTCATTTTTTAGTTCACGAGCAGTATCTATATATTGTTGAGATGCAAAAATAAATGTTGGCTGAGCATCCATTAAAATTGATTTTAATTCATATTTAGTTAATTTAACATCTAATGGCACTGTAACCATGCCTGATAATGCAGAAGCAAAAACAGCAGTTGCGTATTCTGGTTTTGATTCAGATAATATTGCTAATCTTTCACCTTTTGGAACGTTTAATTCATCAATAATATATCTTGCAACTTTTCTTGATAATTGACCAATTCCTTTGTAAGTAAATTCTTTCCATCCAAAAGAATCTCTTGTCCCTAAGGCAATCTTTTCTTGGTAATCACGTGTTTTGTCTTCCAAAATAGAAAGAACGTCTTTACTTCTTAACCCCATGTTTATCCCTTACTATCATAAACTACAAACTTAATTTAATTCTATTAATTATTTTATTAAATGTCAAAATAATTTATCTTTACAATTTTTTGTATATTTTTTGACATTTATAATCGTTTTTGATAGCTTGTAAAAGTTAAGATATATTCGGGATTAGGAGTATGAGAATTAAGAAATTATTATCATTCATGCTAACATTGTTAGTATTTTCAATGTATAGCACAGCTGCATTAGCTATTGTTGAACCAAAAGCAGCAGCAAAAAAGGCAACTCAACAAAATGTGAGAACTATGGAATTAGCCTTTGTTTTTGATGGTCCATCAGACAAAAATGCTAGTGTTTCAAAAATTTTTCAAGAAACAATTACTAAGTCTTTATACCCAGATTATAAAGCATCTTTTCCAAAAGACTTGGTTTTCACTGGAAACTGGAGTGAAGCAGGTGCAAAAGCAGCATCTGATAAAGCTTTGGCTTCTAGAGCAAAAATGGTTATCTCTCTTGGCTATATGTCAAGCATGTATTTAACTAACAAACAAAACAACAAAAAATTTGTTTTAACAATTGATGAATATGGTTTAAGAGAACTTGGCTCTAATGCGTTCTTTAACCCTGTTAAACAGTATGTAAATGATTTTATTTTATTCAAAAAATTAGTTCCTACACAACAAAAAACAGCAATCTTAATTAATGAAAATTTCTACAAAACCCAAAAAGATTGGCATGGAATTATTGAGAAAAAATTCAAAGAAAAAGATCTTGATATGAATTTTGTTGTACTTCCTGTAAGTGCAAAAGATTTAAATGCGTCAATCGGAAAAATTCCATCAGATGTTGATGCAGTTTTTGTTACACCAATGTTTAACTTATCAACAGAACAAAGAAAAGAAATGTATGATAATTTAAATGCTAAAAAATTATATACTTTCTCAGCTGTTGGTGCAGAAGATGTTAAACTTGGCGCTTTATTAGGTACATCAACACCAGATACTGATAGAAAATTAGCAGAAGCTACAAGTTTCTCCATCCATGGTGTTTTACATGGTAAAGCAGTTAAAAACGAACAAATTAAATTCTATGATGACGAAGTAATTTACTATAACGCAGATATAGGTTATATGCTTGGTTATAGTGCACCATTAAGATTGCTAGGTAACGCACAAATTATCACAAGCAGAGAATTGCCTGTATATGATTTATCTTATGTTTTCAACACAATGTCTGAAAGCAACTTAGATATTAAAAGAAAGAAATTCTTAGTTGATGCAGCTCGCAGAAGCGCAATATCTTCTTTCTTAAGATACTTACCAACATTAAGAATTGATTTAGGTCATCAATCTTATAACGATTCATACGCAGAATCATACACAGATGTTCCAAGAACTGTTGGACAATTTGTTGTTGGTATAGATCAAGTTATCTATTCACCAGATTTAGTTACAAATATTATTGTTAAAAACAAAAAACTTAAATTCGACAAAGCTGAAAAGCTTGTAACTGAACAAACAATAGGACACAAACTTGGTAATTTATATATTGAAACTTTAATGTTTGAAAACATGATTAAAGTTCAAGAAGAATATGTAAAAGAAACAAGAGAAAATCTTGCTATCGCAAGAGTTAGAGAAAAAGCAGGAAGATGCGGTCCTGAAGAGGCTCTTCGTTGGGCTGGTCAAGTTAATGAAGCTGAGAAAAAACTTCTTAGCATGAATGCTGATTATAAAAACTTAAAAATCACAATCAATAAGCTTTTATACAAAGACCAAAAAGAAGATTTCAGATTTAAACCTTTAACAGCTACAGATCCTGCATTCTTCACTTCAGATTTACATGTAATCGACCATGTAAGAACACCACAAAAATTAGCTAAATTCACAGATATGCTAGTTGAAGAAGTTATCGCTGTTTCTCCTGAAACAACAAAATTAAAAGCAGCAATTGCAATGAAAAAAGCAGAAATGAGCAATTATGCGCAAAAATTCATTCTTCCAAGCGCTAAATTATCTGTAGAATTTGGTAAACAATTCGATAGAGATCTTCCATACGAAAGAAATGGACACTATCCTGCAATGGGTTATGCTGGACTTGTTAATATGTTCGCACCTGGAACATTTGCTTCCCCAATGGGTCCATACTATGGCTTAAATGAATCTTCAACAAGAGTTATGATAGCTGCTCAATGGAAACCTATTGAAGGTGGTCACAAAATTGCAGAAATCGCTCGTTGCAAAGCTGAATTAAATGAGCTTAATGCATATTTAGCTCAAGTTAATACAGAACTTGAAATGAATGTTAGAGAAGTTGTTAATAGAGCAATTGCAAAATACTTCTTGATTGAAAAATCATATAAATCTATGTTTGCACAAACTGAAAACTATCAAAGAGTTAAAGCTAAATACTTAAAAGGCGAAGCTCCGATTGCACAATTAGTTGATGCACAAAATTTATATACACATTCAAAAGTTGATGCCCTAAATTCTCAATATGACTTCTTTAAAGAATTATTATGGGTACAAAGAGGTCTTGTTTCAATCAACTGGACAAAAGCTACAGACAAAGCTAAAAAATGGGTTCAAGGTATTCCTGATATCCTGCCAGCAGAACAAGATTTCACATTATAATCTTTTTCAAAAGACCTCCAATAAGGAGGTCTTTTTTATAACAAAAAAAATTATTCTCACGTTTTTTACATATAACAATTTTAAAAAGGGAAAATCATGAGGATATATAATTGTAATAATTTAAATTTTAAAGGGTATGATGCATTGCCATTAAAAAGAATCTATGCAGAAAAAAATGCAGGAGCAAAATTCGAAAAAGAAATGCAAGAAGTTGCACAAAAAGAAGGGTTTGAGTTTTGCCTTGTTGAAGATGATAATTGGAAATGGATGCAAGATCAAAAAACTATAATAGAAAAATTTGGACACCCTTATATTATTGCAAAAAACAAAAGTGTTAGTTCAGAATTTATGTCTGAAATGGCAAATAGATTTGGAATTAACTCACATGAAAGCGATTCCTTTTCAACAGGCGGAAACACATTTATTGGAAAATATCCAAATGGAGAAAAATGGATGTTGATAGGCGAAAAAGAAAATTTAAAAGATTTAGATATGGTTTCAAGAACCTATGGAATCAAAAGAGAAAATATTTTCACCATTCCACAACAAAATTTTCATATTGATATGAATATAAGACCTGTTGGATATCCATATGTTTTAGTAAACGACCCTGATTTAGTAAATAAAAAATTTAATAATCTTCAAGAAAGTTGGAGAAGACCAAAAGCTAGTTATTTTTTTGAATCTGATCACAATCAACTCAACAAAAGATTAAAAGAAGAGGGGTATAGCGATTGTAACTCCGTTTGTGATGCACTAGCAGAAGCAGGCTTTATTCCAATAAGAATTGCAGGAGTATATACAAGAGGAATTAATTTTATGAATGCTATTGTAAATAAACATGAAGATGGCACAATGACATACATAACTAATAATCCAAATTTAAGAGATAGTGCTTATTGCGATACTTTAAAAGAAGACTTTGCAAAAACCTTAAAAGAAATGATACCAGAAATAAAAAATGTTTATTTTATTGGTGGCGAAACAGATACTACTGGATACAATCCTATTACCCAATCGCTCAACTGGGGAAATGGTGGTTTACATTGCATGACATTAGAAGAGCCAAATTTTGATATTTGGGGATAATAAATTTCAATATTTAAATTAAGCATGCTAAAATCTTTTTGTCTGGAAAATAATATGAACAAAAAGATTTTTAGTTGTAAAAAAAACAAAGAAAGAATAAGTTTTACAAAAGAATTTAAAAGAAGAGCATTAATTGAATTGTCAAAAGGAAAAACTCCGGAAGATATTTTAAATAATGCAACACATTTTGATATAAAAACATCGGATAAAAAATATTATTCAAAATTAATGCATAAATGGAGATGTGAACTTTATAAAAATTCTAAATTCATCGCTTTTAATTCTATTACACCAAGTATTGAAGATATAAAAAAAGAAATCGAAGATATCGGAGAAGATGAAGAATTTGATGAAATAAACGAAATGTTTAAGAAAAGATTAAAAGAAAAACAAAAAAAGCAGTAAAAAACAGCTAAAATTACAGCAATCGTCAATATTACACTCAATATTAATTTTTTTTAAGAAAATAAAAAAAATGAATTTGACAAAAGATTATTTTTTTGGTTTTATATTAGTACAGAGTCATTCTGAACAAGGTATAGAAGGAGTTGCTAAATGCAAGAAAAAGAATTACCAAAAAATATGGGTAAAAAAATAGTAGATGCACTTAAGCAACAAGATTTTGACGAAGTTACAGAAGACAATATACTTGGAACAGAAGCATTTGACGATTCTGATGAGTTCTCTTTAGATAATATCGAGTCTGACTCAAAAGAAACAGCTTTTGATTTCGGAGCTTCAGGCAAAGACTATCAACCTGTTTTTTCTGTTAACGAAGAAGAAGTTGAACCAAATCCTGATTTAAAACTGTCAATTGAAAATGAAGAAGATGTTGAAGAATTTGAAATGCCAAACAACATCAACGTTTTAAAAAGATTAATTTCTCAATTGCCAACAGGCGTACCAAGACAAACTGGAGCTCAAATTATCAGACAAACAATCGAAGCGCTTGGAATTCCAATGAAGACAGTTCTTCAAGACGCACAAAGAGTTAGAGATTGTTTAAATAGCTCAATAAAAGATTGTAATTATACAGTTCAAGAATATAAAAGCAATATTAGAACTCTTGAAAAACAAGCTGCAAGCTATCAAAAACAACTAAATAAGTTAAACGATATTATCGGTTTGTTTGTGTATAACGAAAAAAAATAAGTTTTAAGCCCCCATCGTCTAGAGGCCTAGGACAACACCCTTTCACGGTGTAGACAGGGATTCGAATTCCCTTGGGGGTACCATATAAAATATAAGCGCCAAATGGCGCTTTTTTAATGCCTTATGGTACAATTTATTTATGAAAGATTTAATATCAATACTATGTCTACTATCCGTTCCGATTGTTAAAGTTATCATTATTTTGATAATTATAACTTGTTTTTTACCTGATGGGTGGCTTAAGGATTCTCTTTGTTTTATTATTGCACTTTTAATTGTTTTAGGTTTAATTGTTGGCTTTTTCTTATTTTGCATGAACTTATTTAAATAATTTTCGTTTTATAAAATAAGATTAAATAAGGAAAATATAATGAAAAAATTATTAGTTTCATTTTTAACTTTATTATTTTTATCAACTTCGGTTTTCGCTGGAACAATAAATTCTTATGATAAATATGGTTCAAAAAGTGGCTCATATAAAACCTACGGCTCAACAACAACCAAATACAATAAATATGGGTCTAAAGAAAAAACTTATAAAAAATCTGGAAATAAAACGACAGAATATAATAGATATGGTTCAAAAACCGCAACTTATAAAAAATCTGGCTCAACTACAATAAAATATGATAAAAATGGCAGAAAACAAGCAACATATAGAACATCAGGTTCTACAACAAATGTCTATGATAAATACGGTAGAAAAACAGGCTATTATAAGAAAAAATCAAATGGAAAAGTTGTAGAATACGATAAATACGGGCGTAAAATAGGCACATATAAGTGAATTAAACCCATACATCAAAATTAGGCTCTTCAAGACTCATACAATGAATACCGCCCGCACCCCCTATTAAATTATCCATCAACTCATTAGATTCACCATAATTTTCACCTTGTATAAAATAAATATCTCGAAGTTTTGGTGAATTTTTATCCGTCAAGCCTATTTGTTTTAATTTTTTCCTTAATTCTTGTTCAAATATATCTTGGTATTTTGAAATATTCTTTGAGTCGCATTTTGAAGAATTAGTTATATATGAAATAGATTTATCCTCATGCATATTTACAACGGCATTAATAAAATTTATTCCAGCTTCAAAAACACCGCCTATAGGAATTGGCTTAAAACCAGCCCTTTCTAATTCTTTGATATTTCTTTTATATATAGCCATTTGAGGAGCAATTTTATCCAGTTCTCTATTATTAAGTGGCTTATTATAACCATGCGCTTTATTTCTATATTCTAAAGCTAACTTAGGGTTATTCACCAATACATAAGGATAACCTATTGGTCTAACAGATAAATCAAGATGATAATCTTGTTGCTGTACATAAAAAATATTTTCTTCTTTGATATCATAAAATTTTGAAATTTGAGATGTTCTATCAGAAAAGAATTTTTCTCGAGAACCAATCATCATCCATTTTTCACCATTTGGATATTTACCAATAAAGAAATTGCCACCTTGCACAAAACCCAAATTTCTTTGATTTAAGCTAAATAACTGTGCATTCATCCCGTATTGTAACATTATTGCAGGTACATGTTCTTGAAAAAAATCGCCACATTCTTCCATTAACAAAAATGGTTTTTTATCACGTTCTAAAATAACCTTGCAATCTTGATTAAAACTTCCATTATACAAGGAAGTCTTAACTTCAAAACCTTCCCTTTTTGAAACATCAAAAAGCTCATCTTCTATTTTTCCCCAAGAAGAAGCAATATGGAGTTTTTTTAAAGGAAGCGCATCATAGCCTTTAAAATTTATATTATTTGCAGATATTTTCACGATACCCTTACAACATTTAAAAACAAAAATTTTTGCTTAAATAATTCTTAAAACTCCTGCAAATAGAATTAAACCAAATTTCAAATAAACAATTTTGTTTCAATATTATTAACATTTGTTACAAAAAGGCAATAATATATCATTTATATACTTTTTATATATAAGAGTGAGAATAAGATTATGATAGATGGCTTAAACATACCTCAAAATACTGGTTGCAATTGCGAAATTCCGCACATTACAATGTCGCTATTAATCGACATTGAAAAAGCCGATAAAAATGATGATGGCAAATTAGATACAACAGAACTTGCGCAACTTATAAGAACAAATAAATCAATGTCTGAATTTAGCGAAGAAGAAATTCTCCAAATTTTTGATGAAATTCAAACATATACGCAAAAAAATGAAGAAAATAAAGAAGACGAGCTTGCTTCTCTTGAATTAGAGGATTTAGAAGCATTAATTGATGAACTCCAAGGAGATACCGACACAGAAAACACAGAAGATATAGAAAATATAGAAGAAATTGAAGAAGAATTACCTTTCTTTATTACAGAAGAAACCGATGAAGCTAATTGGACTTTACATAAAGAATCAGAAAAAGAGCTTGATGAGTTAATTCTTACAAGTGGACTTTTATCTGAAGAAACTGCAGAATTAAAAATAAAGAATTCTGAAAACTTAAACAGAGTCTATGAAGAAATTTTAGAACAAAAGAAAAATAACCCAAATATTACAGATGAAGAATTAAGCGAATTATATGCTGAATTAACTCAATATCTAGAAGAAAGAAAAACAATAGAAGAAACTATATTAAATGAATTAAAAATAATAGAAGAAGATACACAAAACAAAGAAAAATCAGAACTTGCAAAAAGTATAAAAGACAAAATAACATTTATACAAGAAAAAAGAGCTAATTTTGATTATGCACAAAACAACCCTGTTGATATAGAAGATGTTGAAGACACTGAAACAGTACCGCCAACAGAAACTCCAGACAATGCTGGTGGCGGAGGTGGAGGTGCAAAACCTGGTTCCGTAACTCCAGAACCACCAGCAGAAACTTTTGATAATATGGATATCAACAAACTAAAATTAGAAGTTGATAAAAGAAAAGGTGCGCATGATGAAGCAAAGGGAAATCTTGAAAAATTAAAATCTGAAAATGCGCTATCAGTCAAAAAAAATGATTTAAATAATGCACGAGAAAAATATGATGAAGTATTAAAAAGCATTCCTGAGGGAGATAAGGCTGTTGATGATAAAAAAGCCGAATTACAACAAAAAAATGAAGAAATAAAAATTCAAGAAGGAACAATTGCGAGTCACAAAGATAGCCTTATTCAAACATCAATTACAATAAGCGAAAAGAATTTGGAACTTGCAAGTGCCAAAGAGCGCCTTAGTGCCTTAGAAACTGCGCAAGAAGCTTGGAAGGCTAGCAAATTAGAAGGTGCAGAACAAGAAGCAGGAAATTTTGATAGCGAAATTATTACACTTAAAGAAACAATTACTACACTTGAAGAAGATATACCAACTTTAGAGGCAAAAAAAGGAGAGCTTGAAGCATTAATACCTGAAGAAGAAAAAAAATTAGAACAATTAAACCAAGAAAAAGATAAACTTGAAGCAGAACTTCTTGAATTATTAAATAAAAATCCTGAACTACAAGCAAGCTTGAAAGAAGCATCTGAAAATGTTAAAAAAATTGAGAATGAAATAAAAGAAATTGAAGAAACAAGAACAGAAGAAATCAAAAAAGCACAAGAAGATTTAACAGCAAAAGAAAAATCATATCTTGAAGTAAAATTAATTTATGAAAGACGAACAGCAGAAATAAAATATCCAACAAAAATGGAACACACTGTAGTCCATGAGGGAGAAGAATATCTAAGCGTACTATCACAAGAAGAAATTGAAAAATTAAGAAAATACGCAGCAGCACATGGTTATGCAAATATCTATGAAGGTTGGTCCGATAAATGCTTACATGCGGCTTATGAATATGAATTATACGCAGAAGGCGATAAAGCAAGCAGTTTACATCAATATATGTCTGAAGATCTTGATGAAACTATACAAAAAATGGCAGAAACATTAAACAACGGCAATACGGTTGTTGCAAAAGTAAATACTCAAAAAGGAACAAGGCACTTTGTACTTGTAATAGGTATCAAAAAAGATGCTAAAGCTCCATACAAAGAAAGTGATTTCTTATGTATTGATAGTTATAACCATGAAGTAGATAAAATGGGGCAACCAGGAGAAGAGGCTATTAAAAACGGCAACTACAGAACATTATACCCACAACATGGCAAATATTGGCTTGCAAGTCACGTAGTAGATTTTCGATGATGTAAATAAAAAAACTTAATGTAGGGAATAAAATTGGAGCAATAGGCTCCTTTTTTTTGGTTTTAAAACATTGTGTCATTTGTAATATTTGTTAATATATGTTAAAATACCCACATAATTGTGGAATTTTATAAATAAGATGTTTTTTCTTATAAAGAGGTAATATGAAAAAGAACAATAAAATTAGACCAGAATTAGCAAGCTTTATACTAGCAGCGACATTATTAAACACAACTGCTTTTGCAGGATTTTTGCCAATATCTGTTGAAAAAGTTAAAAACATCTCAAATCAGACAGAAGCAGAAAAGATTTTAAGTGAAATTGAAGCAAAAGAACAAGCTCAATTATCGAATGGAATAAATTACACAATTGCAGATGCAACAACTGTATTTACAGATTCTTATTCTACTCCTGCCCTTAAATATGCTGGTCCTGAATTTTTTCCTCCTGTACATCAAGAAATGGATATCATAACTCCATCGATACCAAAATATGCTGGTCCTGAATTAATACAAATGCCTAAATATGCTGGTCCTGAATTAATACAAATGCCTAAATACGCAGGACCTGAATTAATTATTCAACAAATGCCAAAATATGCTGGTCCTGTAATTGACAATTCAATGCATTCAATAGTGCGCTATGCGGGTCCTGAAATGGATACAATAAAACCAACAATGGTTCGCTATGCTGGTCCTGAAATGGATACAATTATGCCGACAATGGTTCGCTACGCGGGTCCTGAAATCAATACTCAACTACATACACAAGTTGAAAGCCTAATCGCCAGATATGCTGGTCCTGCTGCTCCTGTATTAACCCCAATTATGCCAAGATACGCAGGTCCTGAAACATTTGAAATTCAATATACAATGCCAAGATATGCAGGTCCTACAGCTTTTTAAATCAATAAATTGTACTACTTATAATCTAAATTAATATGCTATAATTACCTTAGTATTTATTTGGGAAGTATAAATGTATAATTTAAAAATTGCCGTTTGGGAGATTACTTTAAGATGCAACATTCATTGTTTGCATTGTGGTTCTAGTGCTGACACAAATGTTAGACCAAAAGAACTTACAACTGATGAAGCCTTGGATTTAATAGAACAACTTGCTGATTTAGGTTGCGAAAGAGTTGTATTATCAGGTGGTGAACCATTTTTAAGAAAAGATTGGGCGGTTCTTGCAATGAGAATAAAAGAACTCGGCATGAGAGTTTCTTTTATTTCAAATGGTTATGTTGTAAATGATGATCTTGTAGATTTATTAAAAATAATCAATCCGGCGGGAATAAGCTTCAGCCTAGACGGCGGTTGCGCCAAAACCCATGATTATATAAGAGGCAAAAAAGGTGTATTTAAAAGATGTATTAACGCTCTTAAAATTACATCTGATGCAGGGTTATACTCTTCCGCTGTTAGCTCAATTCATAAAGGTAATATCAAAGAATTACCTCAAATTTTAGAATTATTATTAGAAAACAATGTTTGCGCTTGGCAAATTCAAACAGCAACCCCACAAGGCAGAATGCCAAGAGAATTAGCGCTAAATGCTGATGAATATTATGAATTAGCTAAATTTATTGCCGATAATAAACAAAAATATAAAAACATCTTAAGAATTTTAGCTGCAGATTGCATTGGTTATTATTCTGTTTTATCTCCATATATCGAAGATGCACCTTGGACGGGTTGCCATGCGGGTATGAGAGTTATCGGAATAGAATCAGATGGAAGCATTAAAGGATGTTTATCTATCCATGGCGACAACTTTATAGAAGGAAATATAAGAGAACAGTCTTTAAAAGACATATGGACTTCTAAAGAAAACTTTAAATACAACAGAAGATTTTCGCCAAATCAACTAGAAGGCATTTGCAAAAATTGTAAATATGGTTCAATATGTCGTGGCGGATGTTCTGAAAAATCCCTAAGTTTCACAGGCACTCGCTATGGAAGCCCTTATTGCATGTATAATTACGAAAAAGAAAAAGGAATTATTAAATAAATTTTTCTATGCTTTTCAATAAATCATTTGCTAAAGGATAACATGGATTAATCTTTAAACAAGATTTGATTGATTTATATGCATCTGTATATTTTTCTAATCCAATATATGCCTTGGCAATATCATAATGATTTTTTGCATATTTTTTATCAAAAGTAACCGCTTTTTTAAAGTACGATACAGCCAATTTATAATCTTTTTTAGAATAATATATATTACCATACACATTATATGCTTCTGCATCATTAGGCGCTATTTGAATTGCATAATCTAAATATTTACATGCAGTATCTATATCTTTGATATTTTCAAAAAATACCCAAGCGATGTTATTAGCAGAGCGAATATCATTAGGATTTATTGCTATTGCTTTTTTATAATGAGCAACAGCTAATTCATATTCACGCATTGCGTCATAAGTAAGCCCAAGATTATAATATGAAACAGAATTATTGACATCTAATGCCAATGCTTGCAAATAATACATCAAAGCCTTTTGAAAATCTTGTTTAAAATATGAATCCGCACCTAATTTAAATAATCTTTGCATACAATCTACCTTGTTTATAATTCTTTCTTAATTATATACGAGAAAATGACATTAAAAAAGTATTATTGCAAAGATTTATATTTTTAAATTAATGGACATTTAAAGCTTTTTCAATTTCACCATTAATAACAAATTGCAAACGTTTTAGGTCGAACGGATGGACAAATTTTGATGAACCATGGGGAATTACAAGAGGTAAATTAACTTTTTCAGTTAGGGGAACAACCGCATGAGAACCACGTTTCATAAGTACGTCATATCCTAATTCTCGATAAATTGCAACGGCATCATCAAAAGTTGCATTAATATGTTTAAAATTTTTTGCATCTTTAATTATTTGCGCAAGCTTTCTTGCCTTAGAGCTTCCAAAAGAAGTCTGCTCATTAATTTGTTGCAATTTTTGCGAATTTGAATAACTATTTATTGCATTATAAGAACTAAAATTTAATTTCATATAATTTTTAAAAAGAAAAGCAGCAAAAATTGCTTAATTATATATTTAATTTTAACATTATTTTACAAATATTTAATAACAAAAAAAAATGAATGAAAAATTAATGTCAGAATACGGTTTTCATGGCGGAAATTTAAGTAATGAAACAATTAATTCAATTTATGACAAAATTAAAAAACAAAGAGAAGCGCAACAATCTGCGATAATGCAGCAACAAATGTTAAATCAACAAATGATGCAAGACCAAACATTTCAACAACAAATGATACAACAACAATTAATACAACAGCAAATGATGCAACAAATACACATGCAACATGTCATGATGACAACACCAGGCTTGGGTATTTGCTAATAATTACAATAAAAAAACAAAAACGAAAGAAACTGCCGCACACAAAAGAAGAATCTTTGCGGATAAAAGTCCTTTACTCCCGCCTCCGCCGCTCAATAAACCACTCCCAAATGAAACAAAACCTTGCTCAGCATGTAGCAGATCATATTTTAAAACACAATAGGGATTGTTACAGTTTATATTCGAAAAGCTTAATTTTTTATTAAGTTACAACGTATTTCTTATTTTCTCAGGTATTATTAACATGTAATATTGGGAGAAAGAATTTCATGGACTTATTAACTTGGGATGATGTAAAGGAACAAATTAAAGATACTGATAATTCAATTTTATTAGGAAATGGTTTTTCGATTAGTTATAAAGCTGATGACTTTAACCAAAAAAGCATATTAAAAGAGATTGACTTTTTAGCCGAGTCAATTGATGTATCTGACATTGAAGAATGTATTAAAGACACACAAAAACTTGTTCAAGATAGTAATACAAAAACAGTACCTCAGGACATAATTAGAGAATGGATAAAAGAAAAACTGCAAAAAGCTTTTATTGAAAAATTATTTAATAAAATGCCTGCTACAATTAAAGATAAAAAAGACTATGATGAAAAAACGTTAAAACCATATAAAGAATTTTTATCACACTATAAAAAATTTTTCTCTTTAAATTATGATCCTTTGTTGTATTGGATGTCTTTAAAATTTATGAATAAGGGTGATAAAGATATTAACGCTGTACTTGATTGGGAAACTAAAAAAGCAAATTCAACTGCAGGGACAAAAAATTACGAAAAGGCAGAAGGTAAGATTAAAGAATGCTATGCCAAATGCATTAATGCCATAAGAGAAAATATTTTTATTAAAAAAATCTGTAAAAAAGATTATACTGTTCAGGTTATGTATGACAATGAATGTTTATTAAATGAAACTCTCGAAAAAATGGAAGAAGATAAGGTTATTTCGTTAAAGAAAGTTTCTTCTAAAATTTGTGAAAATATAGAAGCTGCAGCATCGAAAAAAGAAAGCTTAAAAAATGAATATGAAAAAATTGAACTACAAACGAAATCTGATTATGATTCCAAAAGGGCGGAAATTATTTCAAACAAAGAAGATGGTTTAGAAATTAATTTTACGGATGGCTTTTTAAATAATTCAGAAACAAAAAAACTAGAATGGAGTGAGCAAAATGAACAAAATGCATTTTTCCTACATGGCGCATTTCATATTCTTGAAAAGGGCGGTAAAATTATCAAAATAAAAGCAGATGACACAAATACAATGCTCTCAAATATAAAAAAAGAATGGGTTGAAGGATATGATTCTCTAACTGTTTTAGAAAGTGAGCACAAGAATAAAATACAAGAAATTGATGCTTCAGACTATTTAAAATATTGTTTCACACAATTTAAATCTATTAATGGAATTTTGGTTACTTTCGGAGTTTCCTTTTTAGATAGTGACAATCATATTATTGATGCAATAAATAGCAATCCAAATCTGGAAAAAATATTTATTGGTTGTTACGATAATCCTAGTGAAGCGTTATTGGAAAAATTTAAGGACAATTCAAAAATATTCTATTTTTCAACTAAAGGTATTTTATAATACCGACTTGCATGTATAAACACTTCCGACTTGCTTCCGAGTTCGGAGGGTGCAGTTTCAAAATGGACTTTTTGTCCGAAAAGTGTCATCTGGGGAATGTGGCGATATATTTAGGTTTTAGCGGTTTGGGTGGATTTATTGTGGAAAGTTGCCGCCAAATTGAGGACAATAAAGCGACTTTCTGTGTAGTTTCAGTCAACCACTCGGAAGAGGGTGTAATTCAAACGTAAAGCCGAAAGGCGGCAGAAAAATAATTTTTTAAATGTCCCATTAAAACCCATTTGTTCTCAAACACAAGGAACTTTAAACAAAACAAAAACCACCATAAAAGTGGTCTTGTTTTGCAATAAAAAACTCCCCAGGTTGGACTCGAACCAACAACCTACCGGTTAACAGCCGGTTGCTCCGCCATTGAGCTACTGAGGATTAACGGCATACCTTTTATAAGGTACTTTATTATAATAACAAAAAAATTTTTTTTAGCAAGCATTTTTTATTATACTTTTTGGGACTTTAAAGTTAAGTGAAAAAATGCTATAATTACTTACAAGTTTAAAAGGAGAAGATATGTGTAAAAAAGACGACAATTCATTCGGCTTTGCAATGGGAATATTGGCCGGGGTCGTAGGTGGCGTTGTAGCTGGTATATTACTTGCACCAAAATCAGGCGAAGAATCAAGAAAAGAATTAAAAGAAACGGTTGATAATTTAAGAGAAAAATATTCTCCTGAAATTATTCAAGCAAAAGAACAAGCAATTAACGCCATAAAAGGCACAAAAGAAAAAGTTGAAGATGCTTATAAAAAATTTAATGATTATCTAAAAGCAAAACAACTTGCAAAAGCCAAAAACAACGAAACAAACGTTGATGAAATGTAGGTTGTTATGCCAGAAGCAAGTGTAAGTTTTTCAATATTAATGTTTGTCAGCATATTTTGCTTATTAGTTTTAACATTCTTTGTTGTTAAATTAATCATTAGCGTTACAAAATTAACCGATAATGCAAATGTTATAGCAACAAATGTTAAACAAGAAATAGAACCAACATTAAAAGAATTAAAAGAAGCTGCAAAATCAATTAATTCAATTGCAAACAGCGCAGACACAAAATTTCAAAACTCAAAAGCAAGTATTGCTTCATTAATTGGGGCAACTGCATGCTTGGGGGGCAAATTAAAAAGTTTTTCTCAAGGGATAATGAAAGGAATATCCTTTGGAATGGGTTTGTTTAAAAAATAAAGAAAGGAAATAACTATGTCAGCAGGTAAATTTATAGCAGGTTTCGTAGTTGGCGGTATTGTAGGCGCATTAACTGGTGTATTATTAGCTCCACAATCAGGCGAAGAAACTCGTGAAATGATAAAAGAATCTTCTCAAAAAGCATATGATAAAGCACATAGCGCAGTAAAAGAAATCCAAGAAAAAGCTGAATCAATCAGCAATGATATGGCTAAAAAAGGCGAAGAATTAGTTAACAAAATTCAAGGCATGATTGATAAACAAAAAAATCAAGAAGGTTAATTAATAATAAATTAGACTATTAAAAGGATTGGTGTTTTCCAATCCTTTTAATATAAGAAAGGAATTTAATGAAAAAAGGGTTTACACTGGCTGAATTAATGATTGTTTTAGTTGTTGTTGGAGTTCTATCTGCAATTATTATGCCAATCGCATTCCAATCAGCGCCTGACGAGGCTGCTTTAAAATTTAGAAAAGGATACAATACCCTGGGACAAGCTGTCAGAGAATTAGTTAATTCATACGATTATTATCAAGAAGGCGATTTAAGAATAATGGCAAATGGAAATGCTGTTAGCTCCTCAACATATTTATGTGAAACCTTGGCTGATGTTATGAATACAAAAAGTGTGAATTGCAGTACTGCTGGCAATGCATTAGACTGCACTAAACCCGGAGGATGGTATGCACATGGACACACAACTCCTGATTGGGGTGATTCTTTTAGAACATCACCGGATGAAGCTTGTAGGGTAAGAGCAAAAGCTGTTGGAGCTGAAATTGTCGGAAATGATGATATTGTATGGTATCAACCAACACCAGCTCTGCATTTTACTTCTATGGCAGAATGCACATATCCAGGGCAAGGAAAAAAATTATTTGGCGCACCACTCGAAACACATGTTGGAGATCAATTTGATTATGACCCTGTTTATAAAGTAATCTGCATGGATATTGATGGAATACATCCAAATGCTTGCGATGAAACCGACCAAGACCTAAATTGGGACGCTAAAAGAATTGAAGAATGTTGCGTAAATGAATGCCCTTTTGGCTTTGGGATACGAGCAGACGGCAAAATGATGCTTGGTGCAAGAGCGCAAGCTTGGATAGAAAAATCAGTTCAAAAGGGAGATAATTAATTTTTAATTATTTCTAACATTTTTTTAACACAAATTTTTGAGTCGTGATTTAATTTAATAAATTCACGGCTCTTTTTAACAATTCTTGTATATTCTTCTTGATTTTTTATATAAAAATCTATCTTTTGAGCTAAATCATCAATATCATTATAAATTGGAATAACATTATCAAATAAATCCAACTCTTCTCTTAAATCAGAAATAATTAATCTTTCACAAGCCATAACCTGAATTGTTCTATAATTCAAAGAAGATATTCCTTGAGCATTTATATTATAAATGATTTTTGTTTGATTTATAGCATGAGCCATATCTTTTTCATTATCAATAAAACCTTTGTAAGCCAACTTTAAAATATTTTTTTCAACATCAGTTTTACATCTTAAAAGCGCATCGAGATAATGTTTTTCAATTCCATAATAACAAAATTTTAAATGTGGCAATTTTTTATTTAATTCTAAAAACATATTTAATCTTAAATCTGTATCCAATCGCCCCATAAAGCCAACATCATATACTGGTTTAAGATAATTTTTATAAACATTACAATTCACAAAATGAGGCAAATAATTTAGATTTTCTTTACTGGATAATTCTCTATCCCAATAAAAAACATAGATATCATTATTTTTTAGATATTTATTATATTCAATATAGCCAACACCAGAAGTTTTTTCTTGAATTACATCTGAAAAATAAGCAATGCAAGGAATTTTTAAACTATAATCAATTTTTAATTTTATAGGAGAAAAATCATATCCAACAATAAATTCAAAATCATCTTTAATATATTTTTGAAAATCAAAATCTTTTAATTCGTCAAAAATAACAACATCATACCCATTTTCCCTAAAACCATCAAAAATACTTGAAGATGTGAGTCTTCCACCTATACTATGGGGTAATATTGCAAGAATTTTTTTCATTTTATCGCCGTTTTTTCTAAAACTTCAAAGATTTTTGTTTTTTTATTAGAAATGTTGTCAATATATTTTTTCATAAATAAGAAACATTTTTCCAAAACCACATCGTTAACTAAATCATCATATTTTGTTTTTTCACTAAATTCAGATTTAGATAATTCCAACAAAAATAAACCTATTTTATAATTAATTTTCACACAATTAGAAAAAGAGGCATTATCAACACATTCTGGACACAAAAAGCTATTCTCGGAATATGAAAAATATGAATCAACCTCTATTTCTTTTTGACAAATTGAACAATAATTAAAATCTAAACCCCAGCCCAAAAAATTCATAAGCTTAATTTGAAATTTTAAAACCGTAAGCATTATTTCGTTTTTTGTATTTGAATTTGTAATTTTTTGATAAGCATTGAAAATTAAATCATAAATTTGTTCATAATTTTCATCTTGGTTATATTGTTTAGAGCAAAAATTATTAACAAGCTCAGCTATATACATAGAATAAGACATCTTATCTAAATCATATCTTATTTTTGAAAAAGTATTTAAGCTTTGGGCTTGAGCTATTGTATCAAGATTTTTTCCCTCAAAAAGCATTAATTGGTTTGCAATAAACATTTGTATTCTAGCACCAAGTTTTGATTTTGGTCTTTTAGCTCCCTTTGCAACTGCACGCATAAGCCCTTTTGTTTTAGAAAACATAACAACAATACTATCATTATCGTTTAATGGATAGTTTTTTAAGTTTATTGCTTCTGTAACAAAACTTTTTTTCAAAATTAAACCTTAATTTATTGAATTCAAAAAGTCTTCAAGCGCATAATTTTGAATATTTACTTTGATATTAGAATTAATATCTTCAATCATTTTTCTGTAATTTTCTCTGATATTAATATCTTTATCGATAATATAAATTTCTTCAACTTGGTTTGAAACCATTAATGCGCTTTTTAATAAATTCAAAGTAATCTTTTCGTCAAATGTTGGATGAATTAAAAGCCATACTTTTGAATTTGCCAGAGTTACCATTGAATTATTATAATAATCAATATTTAATTCACCATTTGCTTTATTTGAATAAAAACTTGGCAACATTGCACCCTTACATTTTGGACATTGCAAAACTAAAGGAGTTATTTGGCTATTATTTAAATATTCATTTGAACATTCGCAACATCTAAATAAATTTGTTAAACCAAACATTGGTAATAGATTTAATTTCTTTTCTTCATTGCTTTCAAAAAGACCATAAGATAATTCGCATTCGTTAATCAAATTTGTTAAATTAGAGCTTAGAGTGTTTGTTATCAAGCTTAATTTATTTTCTTTTGTTTTTAATTGGTCTAAAATATTTTTAATTTCAGAAACATTTGTATTTGATTGAGTATTGATTTCAGAAATCAATCCCAAAATTTCATTTATTGAAGTGTGTTCTTCTTGAATTTTTGAAACTAATTTTCTATATTTTGTAATATTTTTTGTCTTTTCCAATGAGCTATCTTGGAAATAAAAAATTGCAATTGATTTCAATTCTTTTTCTATTTCTTGATGTTGCTCTTCATGATGAATTGTTTCTGGTATATTTTCTTGATAATTAATTTCAGAATTAACTTCTTCATGTTTTTCTTCAACAACTTCTTTTATTTTATTTTCTTCGATAACCTGAGGTTGCACTTGAAGATTTGGCTGATTAATATAATTATTTTGTACAGGAGTATATTCCTTAAATGGTTCTGCACTATATGGGCTTTGTGCAAAAGTTTGTGAATGCTCTTCTGTTTTATCAGCACCAAATGCATCAAAAGCACTTAGTTTTTGTTCTTCTTTTTCAACAGGAGTGCTATAACTTAAAGAAGTTAAACTTGAAACCCTGTTTTGATTTAAAGATTCATAAGGAGATGAAGCAACATCAACTTTCACCCCTTGAGAAGTTAAAATATCTTCTATTGTAGGAGATAAAATATCTTTAACATCTTCTGGAATAGATGGATTATTAGAAACATCAGCGAATATTTCTTTCAACATATCTAAATATTCAAATTTAAAGCCACTATGATATTTCTCATGAAGCTTATAAGCTCCGTCTTTTAATAACTTAAAATCCATTTTTCTTAATGCGACTTCAAGTCTTTTAATTGTCATAATCTCTGTTTCCGGAAATGGCGCCATATCTTACTCCTTTAATTAATTATTATAAAATCGATTCATCTACACCAGTATTTCTGTATATACCTCTAAGCATTTGTTCCATTTCTACTTTTTCGAGGCTATACTCAATGGCTGTTTCTTTTGTTATTTTTCCATTTTCATATAATTCATATAGTGATGCGTTCATTGTTTTAATATTTTGTTGCTTGCTTTTTTGCATTAGAAGTTCAACATCATGGAATTTTCCATCTTTTATATAGTCAACAACGGTTGATGTAAATGTTAATATTTCAACTGCTGGAACTAAAACGCCATCATTTGTTGTTGGAACAAGTTGCTGGTGAATAACACCTCTGATACAATTTGCAAGTCTTTTCATAAATTGATCTTGGGAAGCTTCATCTATAAAACCTTTTAATCTATTAATTGAAGCTACGGTTCCATTTGTGTGCAAAGTGGAGAAAACAAGGTGACCGGTTTCTGATGCTTCAATTGCACTCAACAATGTTTCTTTATCCCTAATTTCACCAACCAATATAACATCAGGGTCCTGCCTTAAAGCATATTTAATACCAGTTTTGAAATCCTGAACATCAATATCGAGGCTTCTTTGAGTTATTATTGATTTTTTATCTTCATAAACAAACTCGACTGGATCTTCAATTGTAATAATGTGTCTTTTATGGTTTTGATTAATTGTTTCAATCATACTTGACAAAGTAGTTGATTTACCAGAACCAGTCGCCCCAGTAACAAAAACAATTCCATTATTAAAATTAGTGTATTCTTTTAAATATTCAGGTAAACCCAAAGATTCAATTGGCTTGATATTATATGGAATTGCTCTAAAAGTAAATTTCCCATAATGTAGCTCTTTACAGTAATTTACCCTATATCTAGATAATCCTTTTATTTCATAAATATAATCAATATCTTGTAATTCACTAACTTTTGCCCTATAAACTTGCGGAAGAGTTTTATCTAAAATATTTTGTATATCTTGATATGTAACAACATCAGATACAATTTTATATATTTCACCATTAATTCTTAACGAAGGGGATTTATCACAATTCAAATGTATGTCAGATGCTTGTGCCTTGTGCGACTTTTTCAAAAAATCATCTAAATCAAATACCATCTTAAACTCCTTATAGGAATATTTTATAATTTATTTTTAAGTAATGCAATTTCTTTAAGCAAAACTTAAAATTACTTATTAAAATATTTGATATCTATTTATTTTTTATGCAAAATAAAGAATATATGGGGCATTAGCGCAGTTGGTAGCGCACAACACTGGCAGTGTTGGGGTCACGAGTTCGAATCTCGTATGCTCCATTTTATTGCAAATGCAAGCTTTAATTATTTTAACACGCAAGGCAAAATTTAATTTTGAGGGTTTTTATAAAACCATTATGAAATTATCCCCACAAGCATTAACATTCAAAGGTTACGACGCAGCACCTTTAAGAAGAATTTTTGTTGACTCGCATTATAGCGAGCCATTTTATGAAGAACTTAAAACAGTTGGGAAACAAGAGAGTTTTGATATAGAATGTACTTGCGACTGCAGAAAATGGATACAAGATGACAAAGTTATTGTTGAAAGAAATTTAAACCCACACCTTGTTGCTGATTGGCAAACAAGCAACGCCTTTATTTCGGAATTAAAATACACTTGGGGAATAACAGGCTCAAGAGAATATGGGCTTTTAACAGGTGGTAACACATTTATCGGAAAACTTCCAAATGGCGAAAAATGGCTTTTAATGGGAAAAAACGAAAGAAGAATCTGCGATGACCCAGATAAAATTTCTAAAACTTATGGAGTTAAAGTTGAAAACTTAAATTATCTTCCTCAGCAAGATTTTCACTTAGACATGTTTTTAAGACCAATTGGCTATCCTTATATTTTAGTCAATGATCCAAAACTAGCAAAAGAAAATTTAGAAAAATATTGTCAAGAACATCCTGAAAACAAATCAATAATGGATGAATTTTTAAAATGGAATGAAAGACGAAAAAGACATTATGCAGATTGCGAAGAAACAATTGCAAAACTTGAAGAAATTGGCTTTATCCCAATAAGAATTGCAGGAGTTTACACAGAAGGCATAAACTTTATGAATGCAATTGTAAATAAACACAAAGATGGCAAAATATCATACATAACAAATTCAACAAAAGGAAATTATGTAACAACATATAATGATATAGAAAAAATATTTGAAAATGACTTAAAAAACAAAGTTCCAAACATAGACAAAGTACATTTTATTGCTGGCAGAAGTTCTGTTGACTATATGGATCCCGATATATATTACACTGATGGAAATTATATGATGTCAAATATTAAAAATAACAGCGGCGGATTACATTGTATGACATTAGAAGAACCTAATTTTGAACAATGGGCATAATTACTAGCAATTTTTATCAAAAAAATTACTTTATTAAACTATGTTTATTGAAAGGCAATAAAATGAATATTCCAAAAATTAATTTTGCACAAAATATACAAAAACTATCTCAACAAAAAGCTGTTCCAAGAATAAATCAGCTTGCTTGTGATACTGTTTCTTTTTCAGGAGCAAAAGCGCTCGAAGCAGGGACAGATGCTATGGTTGAAACATTAAGAAAAATTGGAGATTTCTTAGCACAAGGCAAATATAAACTTGTATCTGATGCAACATCATTAATTCAAGCAGGAAAAATAAAAGAAGCAATAGAATTTTTAAATAAAAATGCTCCATTGGAAGGTGCTATAAAAGTTATAGATGACGGGATTGAAGTTTTAGGAAAAGATTGGGATGGAAGCCCGGTAACTAAAATATTTAAAAATGTTCCAGGATTTAAAAACTTAGGTCTCCAAGAAACATTTACTCCTGAAGTCAGGGCAAAATTATTAAAAGAAGCTTTTGGAATAGAACCTAAAACAACAGTTGGTATGGTTGGATGGACAAATGTTAAACCTCAAAATGTTGCAGGTGGAACATCTCTAACAAAAGGCGAACTAACTCAAAAATATATAGAAGCAACAGAAGAATTTTATGAACCAGTAGATAGATATCTTAGAAGCATTGGAATGCAACCAACAGATAGAGCACTTGTTTCAAGTGTCAGCTACGATGGTGTTGATAAAGCAATAATGGATATTGGCGAAAAAAATGGAATTAACACTTTGACAATTACCCCATTTACATATGCACAATATGGAAGAGAGCTTCATCCGCATCCAACTGTTATAACTGATACAATATCTCAATATGTTGATGGGTATGGACAATTAACAGATGCTATTGTTGTAACAGGCGGAAGAGATCACGCATTTAAATTTGATGCAGGCGGGAAATGGACCAAACAAAGTAATGGTTTGATTATTCCTGTTGATGTTTTAAAAGATTTCAAAGGAATAGAAGTGCCTGCAACAATAAACGGAAAAATTGAAAATGCGGCTGCTTGTGCATATGAAACATTCTCTGATCCATTACCAAGTGGCTTGGTTGATAAGTTTAAAACATTACCATCAGATTCAACAAAACAAGATTTACAACATCCCGCTCAGCAAGCTTTAGCTGCGGCAATGGCAGATAAATTAATTGAAAATGGTTTAAAATTATAATTTATTTATTTTTCCGCAAAAATATTATTGTTTTAAAAAATTGACGAGTTACAATTTAATTATGGAATCCGTTAATGAAAATCTTTTATATTTTTTAGACAATAAGCCATATATAAATATGACAAACGCATGCACCAACGCATGTGTTTTTTGCTTAAGAAATCAAAAAGATGATGTTCAAGGAGCAAATCTTTGGCTCGATAAAGATAATGTAGCAGCTTGTGATGTAATAGCTCAAATTGAATTAAAAAAAGATATTATATCCAAATCCGAAGAAATTGTTTTTTGTGGCTATGGTGAACCATTAATTAAAATTAATGAAGTAGTTGAAATATCTAAATATTTAAAAGAAAATTATCCAAATATTAAAATCAGAATCAACACAAATGGACATGCAAACGCAATCCATAAAAGAAATGTTGCAATTGAATTAGCACCATATGTTGACTTAATTTCAATAAGTTTGAATGGAGAAAATGAAGAAACTTACAATAAAGTTTCAAACCCAAAAATAGATAACGCATACGAAGAAGTAAAAAGATTTATTCGTGCTTGCGTTGAAGAAAAAATTAAAACAGTAACAACAATCGTATCTAATGTTCCAAATTATCCTGTAAATGTAGAAAGATGCGAAATTGTTGCAAAATCTCTTGGAGCTAAATTTAGAGCAAGAGAATTCATAGTAAATGGCTACTAAAAATTAGAGGAAAGGACATAAAATGCTAAGTAAAATTATGAAACCAAAATCAATAGCTGTTATCGGCGCTTCAACTAAGCCAAAAACTATTGGTTCTGAATTAATGCAAAGATTAAGAGATTATAAATTTCAAGGAAATATTTATCCTGTAAACCCAAAAGGTGGGGTTATTGAAGGTTTTCAAGCATATACTTCTGTTTTAGAAATTCCTGGCGAAGTTGATTTTGCAGTAATCATTGTTCCTCAAAAATTTGTTTTAGCTGCAATTGATGAATGTAATCAAAAAGGAATTAAAGGTATTTGTATAATTTCTGCAGGCTTTAAAGAATCAGGCGCAGAAGGTGCTGCAGCCGAAAAAGAATTACTAGAAAAAGTTAAAGCTTACGGTATGAGATTAGTTGGTCCAAACTGCTTGGGCGTTTTAAATACAAACCCGGAAGTATCAATGGACGCAACATTTGCTGAATCATTACCAATCAGAGGCGATATTGGTTTTGTTTCTCAATCAGGCGCACTTGGTGGCGGTATTTTAAATATTTTAAAAGACTTAAACGTTGGTTTTGCACAATTCATTTCAATTGGCAACCAAGCAGACGTTAATGCTGAAACTGCAATTGAATATTGGGAAAATGATGATGATGTAAAACAAATTCTTCTTTATATGGAATCAATCCAAAACCCAGAAAACTTTAGAAAATTAGCTACAAGAATTTCTAAAAAGAAACCTATTGTTGCCCTAAAAGCTGGCAGAAGTGCTGCTGGTGCAAGTGCAGCAAGTTCTCACACAGGTTCTTTAGCAGGTGCAGATAAAGCAGCAAACGCATTATTAGCACAATCTGGCGTTATTAGAGAATATTCATTGAAAAACTTATTTGCAACAGCAAAAGTATTTTCTAATTGCCCAATTCCAAAAGGCGATAGAGTTGCAATCATTACAAACTCTGGCGGTCCTGGAATTATGGCAACAGATGCAATTTGTGAATATGGTATGCAAATTGCTCCAATTACGGATGCTACAAAAGATAAATTAAGAAGCTTCTTACCTGCAGCAGCTTCCGTTAAAAACCCAATCGATATGATTGCATCAGCTCCAATTGAACATTATATGCAAACATTAGAAACAGTTATTGCTGATGATAACGTTGATATGATTATGGTTATTTATCTTCCATTCTTAGGATTAAAAGATATAGATGTTGCTAAAGCTATTATGGAAATAAAAGCAAGAAATCCACAAAAACCTGTTATCGGCGTATTTATGACAACATCTGACTTCTTTACAAAACTTTCTGAAATGGATGTTAATATGCCATTCTTTATGTATGCAGAAGAAGCAGCGGAAGGCTTAAATAGATTAAATCAACAAAGAATTTGGCAAGAAAGACCAGTTGGCTCAATTCCAACATACAATGTTGATAGAGCAAGAGCAGAACAAATTATTAAACAATCAATCCATGAAGGTCGTGCTCAATTAACAACTCGTGAATCAATTGATGTTTTAGATGCTTACGGAATAAGAGTTTGCAAATCTGGTTTTGCAACTAATATCGACGAAGTTGTTTCTATTGGAAATTCAATCGGATACCCTGTTGTTATGAAAATGACTTCTAAAACAACATCGCACAAAACTGATGTTGGTGGCGTAAGAGTTAATATTCAATCAGAAGAACAATTAAGAGCAGAATATAATGATTTAATTGCTAAATTAACTGAAAAAGGTTTAATTGATGGTCTTGAAGGTGTAATCATTCAAGAAATGGTTAAAGGTAATCGTGAAATGGTTTGTGGTATTGCGACAGACCCACAATACGGACCAATGATGATGTTTGGTTTAGGCGGCGTGTTTATCGAAGTTATGAAAGATGTAACATTCAGAATTGCTCCTTTAACAGACGTTGATGCGGCTGAAATGATTAAATCAGTAAAAGCATATAAATTATTAGAAGGTGCTCGTGGTACAACTCCTGCTCAAATGGATCAAATTCAAGAAACATTATTAAGATTATCTCAATTAGTTTCTGATTATCCATTCATTGATGAATTAGATATCAATCCTCTTCTAATTTCAGAAAAAACAGGTGAAGGTATCGCTGTTGATGGACGCATCAAAGTTCGTCTAGAAGAAGCAATGGATAAATTATCAGGTGGCTGTGTTTGTGGTTCTTGCCACGGCTGCTGCCACTAATAAATTAATTTCTATTTTAAAACACCGAGTAAAACTCGGTGTTTTTTTTGTAAATAATTGTTACATTTCACCATATCTTCATAAAGTTTATACAAAAAATTGCCGAATACGAATAAGGACAATAAATTTCTATTTCGAAAGGAACAATGGAATATGGGAAACAACTTTGGCTCTAATAATGACTTAATAAATATGCTACAGAGCACAGTAATGAATGACAGCTGGCTTAGCGAAATGTATGGCCAACAAAGAGCTGATCAACAAAGCGAATTAAAGAAAATTTTTACCGTTGTTTCTGGAAACAATATTAACGAATCTCAAAAAGATCAATTGATTAAAAGACGTGGGGAACTTCAAGAGCAAGTTGAACGTCTTGAAGCAAAAATGGCTGTTTTAGAAGAAGAATTAGCTAAAAACCAATCAAAAATTGACAAACTAGCAAACGAACTTACCAGTTTAATTGCTGGCGTTGGCGCTCAAACAGAACAAATGGAAAAAGACCATGAAAAATACGTCAAAGCTGCAATTAATGATGTATTTAGCATGTATAGACGCAATAAAATTGGAAAAGATGAAATAAGTTCTGAAATTTATATAAGAATTAAAGGTGCAAATTTAACTGGCAAATCTTCTAAAATTGAAGAAATGCTAAACAAAATTAGTGGAAAAAATTCTGAAATTCAAGGCCTTGTTAATGATGCAAGCATTTGGCTTGATGAAAGAAACTTATTAGAAACAAGATATGGTATAACAAAATCTACATACGATTTATTAAATAGCAATATCCAAAATATTGGCGCATTAGAGAAAAAATACACAAATTCAGACTATAATGCAACAATTCCATTATATTCGCCAGAAAAGACTGCTACAATTTCTGAATTATTCCAGGATGAAAACTTAAATGTAGCTCCAACAAATAATTTACAACAAGAAGGCGCAACAAAGGGCACATTAGATTCAGTTCAAGAAAAATATGCACAATATTTTAATGTCGAAAAGACAGGCTCAGATGAATATTCTTCAAGCAACAAAGCAGTAGTTGCTTTAGGAAAAGCGCTCGATGAAGGTTTATTAACAGATTTAGCAAACACAAATTTACCAACAAGTGCAATTCAAGAATTTTTATCGACAAACTTTAAAACCGCAGGACTCAAATTTAACGACAAAGGCAAATTTGTTATCCCAATTGGACATGGGAACCAAGCTCAAAAAATCTACAAACAAGTTAATACTTTCTTTGAAGATAGACAAAACAATCCATTCTTGGGCGTACCAAATACTTGGGGTGATGCAGGTAATACAATTTCATCAAATAATCAATTGAAAGCATTGTCAGAAAACTATGGCGAAATTTTAAATAAATTAAAACCAAGTGTTTCATTTGACGAACAAGGTAATAAAACGGTAACTGGTTTTACATTCAAAGAAGCAATGTTTGCTTTATTTAACCCCGATACTGGTTTATTTAAAAATTGCGGCATAAAATATAATCCAGAAGAACAAAATGGAAAACCAAGCTACACAATTGAACGTGGCGGTGATGAAGAAACAGCAAATTTCTACAAAAATTTAAGCGACAAAATTTACACTATTTGGGGCGTAAGACCTGAACTTGGTGATGAATTTGAAACATATGATGTTGAAGATAACACAGTCCGTGTTGATCCATTAAGTTTTAATTATGATGGTGCTCAATATACATTGGCTTTTGATAGAAATAAAGATGGTAAATTCAATGTTGGAAAAGATGAAAATGGCGAGTTTAACTCATCAGAATTCATTGGTGGCAAAGGCAACTGGCTAGAAGATTTAAAATCTTTAGATACAAATAATGACGGCAAAATCGAAGGCGACGAGCTTAAAGAATTAAAACTAATTAAGACAAATTTCAAAGATAACGCAGAAACAAAATTCGATGGCGATTTCTTAAGAGAAGAAACAACAACTATTGGATACTCTATAACAAACGCAAAAGAATTTGGAATGCATACAATTGTTTTAAGAGATGAAAACGATCCAACAAAAGGCATTGAAGCAACATCTGTTGTTAATAGCGATACAGGATTTAACGATATAAATGGTTCTGATATATATAACGATTCCTTTAAATTAACGACTGATTTTGCAAATGGAGATGATGCATTAGTTGTCACAAGAAAAGATGACAGTAAAGAATACCTAAGTACAGTATTTGATGGTGTTAAAGATGCAAAATATCAACTGGGTATGTCAGAAAATGAAGTAAATGAAATTATCGAAAAAGATTATGGCGAATATGATGAATTTGCAAACAAATATGGAACCACATTTGATAATATTGCAATTCTTAAAAATGCAAACAGAGCAGGTGCGGAAGCAAGAAATCTATTCGATAAAGCATTAGATAGAATTGATAGACATGAAAAAACTGAATTAGCGAAAGCTGGAAACAAAGCTGCATCATACACTTATGGCACTTCTTGGGAAACAGAAATGCAAGATAACGTCGTCAAAGAAGCAAGCAGACAAGGTGTTTCAATAAACATGGAGCAAGCAAAAGGTATGTACATTCTTGACAAATCTTTAAGCGCTCAAAAAATTGTTGAAAAATGCTTAGAACTACAAGCGGATACAGATGATATTGCAAACGAAAAAGCAATTGCACCAGAAGCTTGGAAAGTGCTAAATCAAGCGCTAAAATCAAATATCAAATTCCCAGAAGATATAAACATTTCTGATGAAATTTTAGGTTTACTAAAAAAAGGCGAACTAAAATCAACACAAGAAGTAGTCGATTATCTTAAAGAAAAATATGGCGAAAATGATGTCGCTGTAAATGTTTCAAATAATGAAATCGGTTTCAGCTCAGAAAGAGAAAAAGAAATCTACGAAGCATTTAACCAAGTATTTAACAACGCAAATCTTCCAGATAGAGTCGTTGATGCACTAGTAGATTTATGTAGAGCGCAACGAAACAACATGCACACAATGATTAATACCAACAATGAAAGTATTGATGCTACAGAATTAGCTAATCGATTCTTACAAAAATACCTATAAGAAATTTATTGTTACACACAGGAGCCTATTTATTAATAGGCTCTTTTAATGTTTTGTTTGCTAATCTAACCATTTCTTTATCATTATCAGCACTAAACCCTGTTGTTGTTAAATAATTTCCAACAATAGCGCTATCTACGCAATTATTTATTAATAATTGGATATTTTTTTCAGATAATCTTGCTTTTTTGCCCCCAGCAAGACGTATAGAAGATTCTGGATTAGCAATTTTAAATACCGCAATTGTTCTTATAATATTCTCTTCGTCAATTTTATCAAAATAATTTTCAAAAGGTGTGCCTTTGATTGGCATTAAAAGATTGACAGGAATACTATCTGGTTTAATTTGAGCTAATTCCATAGCCATTTCAATTCTTTGTTCAATAGATTCGCCCATTCCAATAATTACACCACAACAAAGTTCTATTCCCGCTTTTTTAATATTATTACAAGTATCAATTCTATCCTGATAAGTATGGGTTGTGCATATTTCACTATGATAGCTTTCACAAGTATTTATATTATGATGGAAACGATTCAAGCCAGCTTCTTTTAGTTTTTGAGCTTGCTCGAAAGAACAAATTCCAATACTAGCGCATGATTTTAAGCCAAGAGCATTTATTTCTTTAATCATTTTCAATAATTCATCAAAATCTTTGGCTTCATCAGGAGTTTTCCCTGAGGTAACAATAGCAAAGTTTATAGCACCATTTTCTTTTGATTCTACAGCAGTTTTTTTAACCTCTTCAACAGACACCAAAGGATGGGTATAAATTTCAGTATTATAATGAGTTGATTGGGCACAATATTTGCAATTTTGTGAACATTTGCCTGTTCTTGCAGATATCAAAGAACAAAATTCAAATTCTTCAAATGTATATTTTTTAGCTTCTTTCAATAATTCTTCTAATGGCAAGTTGTATAATTTTAATAACTCTTCTTTTGTTTTCATTTTAATTCCCTCGTTGTACAATTTTAGCATGAACAATTCTTTATTTATAACAGGATGTGATACTGATATCGGAAAAACCTTTGTTTCCATTGGTTTATGTCTTGCATTAGAAAAAGAAAACAAAAATGTTGGATACTTTAAACCATTTCAATCAGGAGCAATTGAAAAAGACGATAAACTTTTAGCTCCAGATATCGAAGAATTAAAAAAATATTCATCAAGCATAAAAACTAAATATTCTTATCTTTTAAAAGGTGAGGTTTCGCCATATTTGGCAAGTAATATCAATAATATCAAAATTGATATATCAAAAATTAAAAATGACCTAGAAACATTCAAATCCCAAAATGATTTTACAATCATAGAAGGTGCTGGCGGATTATATTGTCCGGCTTTCAAAGGAATGCTTTTTTGCGACATAATAAAAAGTTTGGAACAAGAAATTATAATTGTTACAACCCCAAATTTAGGAAGAATTAACCATACTTTAATGACAATTGATTGTGCTAAAAAAAACAATATCAAAATAAAAGGTTTAATTATAAACAAAATGCCTTTTGAAAAAACTTTATCTCAAGAAAATTTCATTAAAGAACTAACTGATTTTTGTGATGAAAAAATTTTAGGCATTATACCTGACATTAAAAATCCAACAAAAAAAGATATGCAAGAAATTTTTTCTTTTGCATCTAATCTATAATATATATGGGCTTATAGGTTAATTTATTCTTGTATTTTTCATCTAAAATTTTAATTCCTGTTTTAATTTCTTTAATATCAAAATTATCAGAAATTGCATTGACTCCAGTTAATTTTATATGTCTTAAAAGTTCATTTGGACTATTAAATTGCAAGGTATGAATTTCTTGTATAATTTTTGCATTAGCAGAAAAAATCTTTTCTATTTCTTCGATTGTCTTATATTCAAGGCTTACATTGAACGCATCTCTAATTTCATAAAAATTGTCTGTAGCGAAAATTGTAATAGCAATTTTTCCATCATTTGTTAAATAAGATTTTAATCTTTTAATTGTGTTTTCAAATTCGCAACACCATTGCAAACTTGCATTTGCAATAATTAAATCAAATTTTTGATTAGATGAAAATTTTTCAACATCAGTTTTTAAAAAAGAAATTTTAGGGCTTAAATTTTTAATTTTATCAAAACTATCAACTATATCTATTGCTAAATAATTATCAAAATCAAATTTTTCGACTATTTTTCTAGTTAATAAACCAGAATAAGAACCTATTTCTAAAATATTAGTATACTTCTTATTTTCAAGCAACAAAACCAGTTTTTCTGCCATTAATTCTTGAATTATTGCATTTTCATCATAAAAATTTATACTATTTTTAAATTTCTTTTCAACCAAATTTTTGTCAATCACAACAATTCGCTCCAAGCAGAATATTCTTCAAAAGGACAATGAGTTGCATTAATTTCTTTTATTAATGCCTTGTTTTGCCAAAAATTTAATTGATTTTTGTATGGAACAATTTTATCATTTTTAGAAATTATAGCTGTATCAAACCCTAATTCATCTTTTAAAACAATTTTTTGAATAGAGATTAATTCATCTTTCAATTCAGGCAATTCTCTTGTTATAGTTATGTTTGGATTTAATTTTCCATTATCAAACATATTTTTAATAAACTTATCTCTTGACTCTTCATTTAAATATTTTGTTGTAATATTGTATATTTTTTTAGGGATTCCAAAATCATCATCAATTATTTTTGTTGTGCCATTTATGGCAATTTTTTTGTCAAAAGAATTAAAAACATTCTTAAATAAAGAAACAACATAAACCCCCATAGACCAAGAAATTAGATATTTTTTCTCATATTTATCAAATTCAAATTCTTTAAAATTAAATTCCAAGTTTTTATAATCAAACAAAATTAAAACATTAAAATCATTATATTTTAGATGTTTAACTGGAGTTTCATTCATACCCCAGCCATTTAAAAAAACAATCAGTTTATTATTTTCTTTTGTTTTATTTAACCAAAAATATTGCATATTTCCTCATATTTTATATCAGCAGTTAAAGAAATTCTAAGTCTTGATGTACCTTGTGGCACTGTTGGAGGGTTTATTGGCAAAACATAAAATCCATTATTTTGCAGTTCTTGCGCTTTGCTTGATGTTAATTTAGCATCGTTTAAAATCATTGGAATAATTTGCGAGGAACTTATTGTTGGATATCTTAAATGAACTTTATTAAATAAATCATTCAACTTTTCTTTTTGTGATTTTAAAAATTTATACTTTTCATCAAATAAAAAATTACTCCACATAACATTTACAGGCGCAATGGCAGTTGAAAATATAAAACTTGATGCTTTATTTATTAAATAATCAATTATTATTTTATTTGCAACACAAATAGCTCCAGATGATGCTAAAGCTTTTCCTAATGTAATTGTTATTATATCAACTTCAGATAATAAATTTTCTTCTTCTGAAACTCCACATAAATTTTCACCAAAAACACCGAACGCATGTGCTTCATCAATCATCAATAGGCAATTATATTTTTTCTTCAATTCGACCAGCTTTTTAATATCGGCTATATCTCCATCCATCGAAAAAACAGATTCAGAAATAATAATCGCATTATTGAATTCGTTTCTTTTTTCTTTTAATAATTTTTCTAAATTTTCATAATCATTGTGCTTATAGCGAAAATGTTGTGCCAAAGATAGTTTCAATCCAGAAACGATGCTTGCATGATTTAATTTATCTGAAAATATACAATCATTTTTTTGCAATAAAGCACTTATAATTCCTTGATTGCACTGATATCCTGTATTAAATATCAGCGCAGAATCTTTTTTAAAAAGATTAGCAAATTTTTGTTCCAATTTGTTATACACACAAGATGTTCCCGTTAATAAGCGTGCAGAAGCGGATGAAAACAAAAATTCTGGATTATTTTTATATCTATCGATAAATTCCAATTTCAAATCTTTATTTGTGCTTATATTTAAATAATCATTAGATGATAAATTAAGCATCTTTTTACCATTAACTATAATAAATTTTTCTTCTTTATAATCAATATCTTTGATGCTTCTAAAACATGAATTTAATTTTAATTCATCCAATTTTTTTTCAAAATTTTGCATAGAAAAATAATAGCACAAAAGCTCTGCCATAGCAGAGCTTTTAGTTTAGATAAATTATTAAATTAAGCCATAATGCTGTATTTAATTAAATTTGTAATTCCATATATCATAGCTACAAAATAAACGCAAGCAATAGCTAAAGTTAAAACTTTTTGAAAATCTCCAAAAATAATTAATTTGCTATTTTTCTTTAATTCTTTATAGCTTAAATATTCTTTTTGATATGGTTGTTCTGGAAGTTTTGTTTCAAGATATTCCAAAACTTTTGCATATTTAACTTTTATCAAAATTTGATAAGAATCAATATTCATCCACCACAACAAAGAAACAGCTACACCCACAAAGCTAAGAATTACAACAGGCATATCTTGTGGAAATAATGTACTTAAAATATAAATTGTTAATAAAGTTATAATGTTTAAAACTAAATAAAATCTATTTGTAGAAAATTGCCTATCAATAAATTTTTCTTTTGCATCAGAATAAATTCTATATTGTTCTAATATTAAATATTTTTCATCTTTATCCATTGAATTACACTCCTTTTCAACTAAGTCTAGCATAATTTCAAGATAAGCATTTAATATAAAAGTATGATTTTACTGGGAAAAAAAATGGGGTACATACCCCAATTCGCATACTAGCCGAAGCATTAACAACACAATAATAATACCTTTAATAAATAAAAAAGAAAAGGTATTATTAAGAAATGTAATGCTTTTAGATGAGTCTATATAAGGATTTTAAAATTTATATTCATCAGGAGCCAATATTGTTACTAATTTTGGCATCGATAACAATCTTTTTGCCATATCGGAAACATCTTGAGCAGTAACATTATTTACATCATCTAAAAATAATTCATTATATTGCAAGCCCAAACCCATCATATAATTGTATCCGTTTACAGCCCCAATTTGAGAATTATTTTGAGTAAAATATTTTAATCTGCCAGAAATGTTTTCCTTAGCACCCTTTAATTCATCATCTGTTACAAGATTATCTGCCAATTTTTGTAATTCATCTTTAAAACCATCTAATGATTTTTGAATATTATTTGGTGCAGTGCCAATATACATATTAAAAATTGCGCTATGAAGCATTGTGTCATATTGGCTTCTAACAGTATATGCAAGCCCTTGTTTATCTCTAAGATTTACAAAAAGTCTTGATGAAAGTCCGCTTGAACCTAAAATATTATTCATTACAGCATATTTAGCACACAAAGGACTATTGAATGAATCAATTAACCAACCTTGTATAATTTGTGCTTGAGATGCATCGTTTTTAGATATCCAAATAGTTTCATCTTGTTGAATTTCATTTTTAAAAACATCTTGAATTTCATTTTCAGAAATTTTTGATTCCATAAAAGGAAATTCATTAGCAAAAAAATCAATCAAATCTTGTTCGTTATTATAATCACCAACAACTACAATTGATTTTTCTGCTTCTAGCATTTGTTTGTGCGCAAAAATTATGTCTTCTTTTGCTATATTATCGATATCTTCTAAAATCTTTGTATGACAAGAAGAATAAGGATGTTCTTTGAAAATATTTCTAACAAAAGTATCTGTTAATTTCATTTTAGGATTATCTAAATCAGAAACAATTTCACCTTTTATTTTAAATACTTCCTTTTCGAAATCATCAAAAGTAGAATTTATTATTAAATCTTTCACAAGCTCCATTGCATGTTTAAAATCTTCATTTAAAAATATTAACGAAATCTTAATATAATCTTGTTTTGCTTTTACAGAAATATCTATACACTCATTTTCAAATTCATTAGCAAGTTCTAATGCTGAATATTTTTTAGTACCTTGAAGTAATAATCTTGCCAATATTGAATTTACGCCATTATATTTTTCTTTTTTGCTAACTTTAAAGAAAAAACTAACGCTATATCTTGGTGTTGAAGGAGATTTATGTAATAAGATATTTATTCCGTTTTTATTATAATGCTGCATTGTTTTCTCCTTTTGGCAATAGTATGCTTACTGAAACATTTTTAGGATTTAAATATTTTTTTGCAACTTTTTGCAAATATTTGCAATCAATATCATTTAATGTTTTTAAATATTTTTTAGGCAAGTTTAAATCTTCGCAAACTGTTACCCAATATCCAATACTATCCGCAATATCTGAAACCATTTCAGAATCCTGTGCAAAATTAACTTTTGCACGTTTTTTGGCTTTTTTTAATTCTTCTTCTTCAATTTTTTCCAAGCCTTTTAAATATTCTTTTAACTCGTTTTCGACAATATCTTTTTTATCAGCATTAAAATTAGCTTCAATAAAGAAATTATCACCATCTTTAAATTGATAATGACAGCTTTCAATTTGATAATAATATGGCTCATCTTGAGACTCTACAAGATTTTTATACAATCTTGAACTTTTACCATCACCCAAAATTGTTGATAATAAATCAAGCGCAATTGTTTCTTTTAAATTTTTAGCACTATCGCATAATGCACCAATCATTATATAGCCTGTGTTTACTTCTGAGTAATCAAAAACTGTTTTTGGTTTTTTTATTTTTATTTCAGGTTTTTTCTTATCAGTTTTACATTTTTGAATTTTTTCATCTGTTGAAAAAACAAAATTTTCTTCGACCAATTTCAAAACTTCATTTTCATCATATTCGCCAACAACAATTGTGGTAATATTTTTAGGTGAATAAAAAGTTTTATAATATCTTTTAATCTCTTCTTGAGAAATATTTGCAATAATTTCTTTTGTTCCAATCACTTCTCTTTTGTATGGATGATTTTCATACATTGATTTATTTAAATTTTTATATACCTTTCTCCAATTGTTATCTTCTCCCATTCGAATTTCTTCAATAACAACATATCTTTCTCTTTTTTCACTAGGAGCTTCACCATTTGGATTAAATTCAGGCCCGATTTCTTCTTTTGGGAATTGAGCATCAACCATCATATCAGCATGCATATGAAAAGCAAGAGGAAAATGCTCTTTTGGAATATTTATATAATAAAAAGTATAGTCTTTCCAGGTTGCTGCATTTATAATGCCGCCTTTTTCCTCCATTGTTCTATCAAAAACACCGGCTGGATATTTTGTTGTGCCTTTAAACAAAAGATGTTCAACAAAATGAGATACGCCGTTATTTTGTGCATTTTCATTAATGGAACCGGTTTTAACCCAAGAGCTAACATTAATCATTGGGCTTTCTTTTCTTGCTAAAACAACTTTATGACCATTTTTATATGTAAAAACTTTTAAAGGTTCTGATAAATATGGATATTCTACTAATTCCTTTTTTATAATCTTTGTCATTCTATCACCTTTTTAAATATCTTGTCTTAAAATTTTTGCACCTTTTAAATAAATATGTCTTATTTCATTTTGCATTTTGTTAGTATTTATATTCAACAATATTCTAAGGCACATTTTCAAACTATTTTCAACATCTAATTCGTGATAACACATCATTGGAACCTGATTAAATCCACAATCAATGCGAGCATATTTTGCTGGGAAATCAGCATTTAAATCAGTTGTCAAAGTAAAAATTGCAAATGCAATATCTTCTTTATTTATTTCGTTTTGCTTAAGCATTTCATTTAACAATTCAACTGTTGCGTTTTGAATTTCTTCTTTTGTATTGGAATTTAGTGTAATTGCACCCCTAACGCCTCTTGAAAATACCATTATATAAACATATCTCCTATGCTAATTCTTGCCCCATTTGCCCAAGCGGAGGCATTCATTTCACCTTTTCCCTCCGGTTTAATTGTTACCAATTTTAGGGCATCTTTAGAACACTTAACTACAATTCCATCTTTTAAAACATCAATTATTTCGCCATTTTTACCATTTTGGGCTTCTATTGTTTCGGTTTTTAATACTTTTACTATTTTATTTTGAAAAGTTGTATGATTTGTATTTATTTGGTACATTCCTCTAATTTTATTATGCAGAGCCTTTGCATCCATTGACCAATCAATAACTTTTTCTTCTTTTTTAATTTTTTTTGTAAAAGTAGCATCTTGATGTTTTTGAGGAATAGATTTTAATGTTCCATTTTCAATACCTTTTAATGTATCATCAAGTAATTTTGGACTTCTTTTAGATATTTCTATCATTAATTCAATAACATTCATATTTGAAGTTATTTGAATTTTATCTTGTAAGCATATATCACCCGCATCAAGCTCTAATACTGTTTTCATTGTTGTAATTCCAGTATATTCACATCCATCAATAATAGATTGAGCTATAGGATTTGCACCACGATATAAAGGCAATAAACTTGCATGAAGATTGATTGTTGCATATTTTGGAATATCAATAACTTCTTGAGATAAAATTTGACCAAAAGCAAAAGTAATGAAAAAATCTGGTTTCATTTCTTTTAATTTTTCAATCATGTCATTTTCTTTTGAAATTTTATCTGGCTCAAAAACAGCAATATTATTTTCTTTTGCCATTTTTGTTATATTTCTTTCAACTATTTTTTTGCCTCTATTTTGCGCTTTTGCCTTTTGAGTTACAAGAGCCAAAACTTCATAATCACTAGATTTTATAAAATATTCAAAACTTTCTAGCGCAATATCTGGAGTAGCAAAAAATACTATTCTCATTTTTATTCCTTGCTATTTTCTAATTCTTCAATTTCTTTTCTGAATTTTTCAATTTCTTCCGGATGTTCTTTTTCCCAAGCTACAATCTCATCTTCCAATTCTTTTTCTTCTAAAAGATATTCTTCTTGAACAGATGGAAGATTATATTTAGCTAAAACTTCATTTGCAACAAACTTATTTCTGCAATGATCAATAAACATATGACCTTCTAAATGATCAAACTCATGTTGAATTGCTCTAGCTAATAATTCGCCATCTTTCGCTTCAATAACAAATGGTCGCCCATTTATATCAAGAGCTTTCACCATTACATTTTTATATCTGCGAACAACGGTATATGCTTTTGGGAAGCTTAAACATCCTTCATAGCTATTTATTGCACCTGATTTTTTAATTATTTTAGGATTTACAAAAACCATCGGATCAATTGGGCCTGATGGATCAGAAACATCGATAACAAATATTCTTAAACTTTCTCCAACTTGAGGAGCGGCAAGCCCAACACCATTAGAATGATACATTGTTTCCAACATATCATTAATCAATGTTTTAATTTTTTTTGATATTTTTATAACTTCCTTGGATTTTTCCCTTAATATAGGGTCTCCGTATTGAACAATTTTTAATATAGACATACCTAAATTCTAACACATTAAAAAACAAAATAAAATAATTTTGATGTAATATTAGTATAAAAGGAGAATATATGACAAAAGAAGAAAGAGTTTGCCAATTTTATAAATTATCCATAAGAAAAAATGGAAATATCTTTCCTTGTTGTCTTGCAATCGGAAGCTCGTATATAGGTAATCTTTTTGAAGAAGATATAATCAAAAAAATCGCCACAAAAAATGTTGAATGCGAATGCACATTATATAAAAATCGTCCAATTAAGGAAAATGAAAAACCAAACGTTCAAAGAATTCATATAGAATTCTCAAATGAATGTCAAGCAAAATGCATTTGTTGTAATCAACAAAAAGAAAAAATGGAAAACGAAGATATCCATCTTCAAAAATTAGATGAACTTATTAAAAATTACAAACCAAAATACATAACAGTAATTGGCGGAGAAGTTTTAATTCAAAAAAAATCTCTTGATTGGATAGAAAAAATTAAAAACAAATATCCTGATATTTCTTTTGATATAGTAACAAATCTTTGTGTTGGAGAAAATACAATCAAAAGGGCTATTAAAATTTTTGATGATATAACGGTTTCCATTCTTGGTTTTAGCCAAAATACATACAATAGAATTATGGGACTAGATTTTGATAAAACTATAAAAAATGTTGAATACATTTTAGCTAATTCTAATGTTAAAATTCGTCCAAAATATCTTTTAATGCCAACGAATATGTATGAAATTGGTTCATTTTTAAAATGGGCATTAAAATTAAATACACAAAAAATTTATTTGCATAATATTAGAGAATTTAGACAATGTTGTAATTTGGAAGATGCTTATTGGAATAACACATTTAATCAAATTGAAACAGAATTAAAAGAAATTTTAATTCAAAACAAAGATTTAATAATATCTAAAAACAGACATTTTATTTCAATACACGATATTTTAGCCGAAAAAACAAATATGAATACTTTTATTCAAGAACAAGGTTTTGAAAATATCATAAAAATCACTTCATAACTTTGAGATGATTAAATAAAATTTTTAACCCATCTTTATAAGAAGTAAATTTTAATTCAGGTAATTCATTCAACAATCTTGAATTGTCACCTGTATATTCTGGTGCCAAAATTGGATTTTTTATAATTATTTCTGATTTAAAATCAGAAATTTCATTCACCAATTCAGAAATTTCAAATAAACTTATAGATTCATTCGGGGTGACATTAATTATATTTTCTTGTGGTGTTTTTATTAAAAATTTTTCTATAATTTTTGCTAAATCTTCGATATATAAATAATCAAATATAACGTTTTGGTTAATTATTATTGGTTCTTTTTTTAAATTTTGTTCTATTGCATACGTTGGAAATCTTGTTTCTTTTTCATTTTTACCATAACAAGCAAAAATATTTAAACAAACAACATCTTTTCTATCTTGAATTTTTTTAGCAATAAGCATTTTGGATTCGCCATATAAATCTTTTGGAATTACTCTTGAAATTTCTTCTTCTTTAATTTTGCGCAAATTTCTCGATTTATCATACATTGCGCCAGAACCAAAAAGAATTATTTTAACATTATCATTTTTAAATTTTAAAAGATTATCAACCATTTTTAAATTGTCAGAAATTGTTGAATTTCTATCAATTTCGCCTCGAACGCCGCCAATGGAAGCACAATGGATAATATAATCAATTTGATTTTCAATAAAATATTTTTTTACTTCTTCTTCGTTAATCAAATTTAATTCATTACTTCTTGGAGATAAAACATTATATTTATCACTGAAATATTCTTTTAAATTTTTACCGACAAAGCCACCAGAGCCTGTTATTAAAAGTGTTTTCATATATTACTCCATAAAATATTTATGAATTACATCTGATATTTTATCCATATGTTTTTCATCTAAATTTGGAAAAGTGCCAACCCAAAACGTGTTATTCATAATATAATCTGCATTTGGAAGCATTTTATAATGTGTTTCATTTAAATCTTTAGAATTTAGAATTTCAGAATCATTAATCCTTAATTGAATTTCATTTTCAACAAACATTGGTTGTCTTAAAATATTACCCGCAAATAATTGACGAGTTCCAATTCCATTTTTTTCCAAATATTCAACAAGTGCTTGTTTAGTATATTTTTCACTTGGTTTTGTAGAAATTATAAAACCAAACCAAGATGGTTTAACCTCGTTATTAATTTTTGGAAGAATTAAAAATTGCGATAAATCTTCTAATTTTTTCATTAGATAATTAGCATTTTGAGTTCTTTTTTCTAAAAACACAGGAAGCTTTCTTAATTGAGACAAACCGATTGCAGCCTGCATATCGGTAATTTTTAAATTAAAACCAACATGAGAATATGTATATTTATGATCATATCCATAAGGTAAATTTCCTAATTGCATAGAAAATCTTTTACCGCATTTATTATCTTGTCCAGGTCTACAACTACAATCTCTGCCCCAATCACGAAAAGAACGAATTATATCATATAATTTTCTATCATTAGTCGCCAAGGCTCCACCTTCACCCATTGTTATATGATGAGCCGGATAAAAACTATATGTTCCAATATGTCCAATTGTTCCTGCTTTTTTATTATTGTATTCGGCGCCAAGAGCATCACAGCTATCTTCAATTAGCCAAAGATTATGCTTTTCACAAAGCGCAACAATTTTATCCATATCAAACATATTACCCAAAGTGTGCGCCAACATTATTACTTTTGTTTTAGGAGTTATTGCTTTTTCTATTTGTTCAACATCAATATTATATGTGCCGACCTCGCAATCGACAAAAACAGGAACTAAACCTTGTTGAATAATAGGAGTAATTGTTGTTGGAAAACCGGATGCAACAGTAATTACTTCATCACCCTTTTTAACTTGTTTATCACCTAATTTGTATGAAGTTAAAGCGCTTAGCGCCAATAAATTTGCACTAGAACCAGAATTAACAGTTAAAACATAATTAACTCCTAGATATTTTGCAAATTCCTTTTCAAATTCATCATTAAATCTGCCTGCTGTAAGCCACATATCCATTGAGGCTTCAACCATATTTATTAAATCTTCTTCATCCAATAATTTTCCAGATGGCGGGATATAATCCAATTCTTTTTTATTACCAAAAGCAACTTGATAATATTCTTTAATTGAATCTATTACTTTTTGCCTTGCTTTATTTTCCATTTTATACCCCTAATACATATTTGCTTTTATTTATTATAGAAACTATTTTCTTATTGCATCCATTTTTTTTCAAAATAGATTTCATAAATTTATAATTTTTTAGAGCAACCAACAAAATATCAAAATCCAAATCTTTTATTTCATCTGGCTTATATGTTTTAATTTCAAAATATTTTTCTTCATTAAAACCCTCAAATCTTTTATCAGATATTCCAACTATATTCAATTTAGACATATCAAAATTTTCAAACAAAACATCCGATACTAAACCTGCTCCGTATAATAATATTTTTTTATTTTTATATTTTTTTGCTAATTTATCAATATATTTTTGTTCATTAATCACATTAAAATATTCAAACCAAGATTCTTTTTCCCTAATAAAAGAATATTTATAATTTTTTAAAGATAGATTTATTCTTAAAAAAGCTAAAATAAATTTGATTTTTTGTTCAAAATTTAAAAATCTAAAAATTTGCTGATAGTTATAAAAATAACCATTTCTATGAACATTATTTAATATTACAATTGTTTTAAATAAATCATACAAGGACTTATGAAAATGTCTTAATCCATTAATTATTTCAATTTGTTTTTTTCTGTCTTTAATTAATTCTATCGATGTTATATAGCCAACAGACCACAAAATATTGAATTTTGTTTTTGGAATATCATCAAAATCCAATCCTCTATGATATGTTGTTGCAAAATCAGGATTTACACCAATATAAACAATATCTTCACTTGGATTATAAAACCTATTATTATCGTTTATATTTTTTGCACAAAGCGCTAAATGAGGAAATAAAAATCGAATATTATCATAAGCATTTGCTAAAACTGTTGATGTTATATTTTTTGTTTTATAGATGCAGGCTGAAATTAATGATGCTTTATAATATATATCTGCTATTGTTTCATCTATTTTTCTTGTAAAAATAACATCATAATTATTTTCTATTGCATTTTCAATTTCATTCCAAACATGCCAGCTATATTTATCATTATCACCCAATAACCAAACATATTCTTTTTTAGCAAGTTCATATGCTCTTGCAATGTTAGCATTCCCACCGATATTTTTATTATGTTTAATATGAATTAAATTAGAAAATTTTTCTTGATATTCATTCAAAATTTCCGTTGTGCCATCATCAGAATTATTATTCAAAACAGTTATATTTAAATCCCTAACAGGAGAATCAACAGCAAATAACTGCTCAAGTGTTTTTATTAAAAACTCTTTTCTGTTGTATGTAACTATAAAAATTTCAAGTTTATCTTTTAAATTCATTACAAGCCTTGTTTTTCCATATATTCTTTTATTTGTTCAATAGAATAATCTAGCATATTTTCGCTATTATAATATTTTTTATACCAACTAACTGTTTTTTCTATTGCAATATCTGCGCTATATGCAGGCTTCCAACCTAATAAATCTTTTGCTTTTTGATTATTAAGCATTAAAAGATTTGCCTCATGTAATGAACTTTTTTCACCAACAATTACTTCGCCTTTTTGATAGTTTATACATACTTTTTTTGCTACATCTTGAACAGTTAAAATACTATCTTCATTTGGTCCAAAATTAAAACCTTGAGCAAATTCTCTCTTACCCTCTAATAATTTTTGTCCTAACATTAAATAGCCAAATAATGGCTCTAGAACCAACTGCCAAGGGCGAATTGCAATAGGATTTCTTATTTCAATTGGAATATTTTGATTTATCGACCTTACGCAATCTGGCACCAATCTATCTTGCGCCCAATCTCCCCCGCCAATAACATTTCCGGCTCTTGCCGTTGCTAATAAAAACCCATTTTCTAAAAAAGAACGACGATATGAAGATGACATAATTTCAACGCAAGCCTTAGATGATGAATACATATCATAACCACCCATAGCATCATCTTCTTTATATGCATAATTTTGCTCTTTATTTTCATAGCATTTATCAGTTGTTATGTTAACAAATGCTTGAACAGTATCGCATTTTCTTGCAGCTTCTAAAACATTTAAAGTGCCAATAACATTGGTTTTATATGTTAATAATGGTTCACTATATGAATATCTAACCAAAGGTTGTGCAGCAAGATGAAAAATTATGTCTGGTTTGAAATCATTCATTGCTCTTTGCAGTTTATTTTCATCTAAAATATCCCCAAAACAGCCATTATTTAAACCTAAAATATTATATAAAGAAGGATTTGTATTTGGTTCTAAAGAATACCCATAAACTTCAGCATTAAGCTCTCTTAACCATAAATTAAGCCAAGAACCCTTAAAACCTGTATGTCCAGTCAGAAAAACTTTTTTATTTTTATAGATATTTTTAAACAAACTAAAACTCCTAAATTATGTTTTTATTATATTATAATTCATCAACGTGTGCTACAATTATTCTATGATGGTTTCCGTTCTAATACCTTATTATAACGATAGAGAATATCTATCACAAGCAATCGAATCAGTTCTTAATCAAACATACAAAGATTTTGAATTGATTTTAATCAACCATGCAACAACTGATGATTGCAGAGAAATTGCTCATTCATATAATGATAAAAGAATTAAACATATTGATATGGAAGAAAATTATGGTGCTGGCGGAGGAATGATTATTTCAAAATTCCTTGAAAATGCCAAAGGTAAGTATGTTAAATTGTTTTGTGCAGATGATGTTATGTATCCGAATTGCTTAGAAAATTTAGTAAATTACATGGAAAAACATCCTGAAAAAGATTTTATTTTTGGAAATGTCGAATATATTGATGAAAATAATAAACCAACCGGAGAAAATTGGTTTAAAAATAGAGCTGGTTTTTCAATAGAAAATGATGAAGCAGGTTGTCTTTTAACATATTTTAAAGGATGCAGTATATTACCATATATAGGCAGCTTTTGCAAAAAAGAACTATTTTCTACAATTAAAATAGACAAAACTTCAATTATGACCTTAGATATGTCTATTTGGGTTTTATTTCTTATTAAGGACTACAAAATAGATTATTTTAACGAACTTGTAGCAGGATATAGAATCCATGAAAATCAAATGTCCAGCTCAAAACAAAAAAAAATTGCATATCAACGATGCGAATTTGAGTTTAAAAATTTTATGAATATATTTTTCGAATTTGAAAATATTGAACTTGCACGCAAAGTCTTTAAAAATAACCCAATCTTAAAGCATCCAAACTTAACGAAAGAAGATTTAAAATTTGCTATAGCATTTGAAATACTAATACATCCTAGCTCATGGTTCAGACAAAGCGGATACATATACATATATAATTGTTTAAATGATGATAAAAAAAGAAATTATCTTAAAGAAAAATTTAATTTCGGAATAAAAGAATTTAGACAAATATATTCAAAAGGTGCAGAGTCTTTATTTCAACCTGCACAAACTTTATCGTTATCTCAAATTGGCTATATTTTCATTAAAAAACTGCTTTTCAAAATAACCTTTAGAGATTATTTCAAAAACAAAAAATTAAAAGCGTTGTAATTATAAAGATATAACTTTTAGCATTTTTATAATTTTTGCCATTTTTTTGCTCTTTTTCCAATTTTCACACATTCTTAATACCTTATAATTATTAACTTATATAAATGTCTAATAAACTTAATTAAATGCCTATATTTTATTTCAAGTATTGATAATTTTTCTTTAATTATTCTTTTATATTTTATTTTTAATAACTTCGCTTTAGTGCTAAATCCATACAGCTTTATTTTTTGCAATTTAATCGCTTCTTTTGAAGGTATATTTTGGGTTATTTTTAAATCATTTTCTTCTAAAAAAAGTAAATATTTTTTGTATAAATCCTTGTAAGAGTTATTAATCAAATCAACATCGATAGAATTATATATTTCTTTAAAATTTTGTTCGTTTAAATTTAGACAATGAGGGATTTTTAAATAATTACACATTTCAGTAGCTCTTGAATCAGGATTACAACAAATTGCTAAAGTTCCAGAATTTATCGATAAAATTGAGCCATGTAATCTATTACCAACTGCAAAATCAAATTTTGATACAAATTTTTTCCATTGTTCTATGTTTGAAAATATCTTATATTTTTTTTGAATTAATTTATTCAAGTTAAATTCATGTATGTTTTCATCAATTTCATTATAAGCACAAGCTTTTATAAAATATTCTTCTTGATTATCTTGCATAATTTGGTAATTTCTAACCAAAAATTCAATTGGGAAATAAGAAGTTAATAAAATTTTTTTATAATTTAAATTTTCTTTTTTTGCAATAATTCTATTTTCACCCATTTCATAATAACTTGGACACCCAATAACGGAAGTGTTATCTATTCCGATATTATGTAAAACTTCTTGAGTATATTCGCCCCTTATTCCGATTTTTTTGCAATTATCAGATAAGAACTTTAAAAAATCTATTAATTCTGGTTTTAATTTTTTATGAAAATCTTTATCAAATCCTTCAAAAGAATTTGCACCGAGTCCTGCAATAATAACTGGTTTATTGAGTTTTTTAATGAAATTTTTAATATTTTCATATGGTAATTGTAATCCATACGATTCAGATATTCTTATTTGATCTTGCAAAATTAAAAAAACATGGCTGCATTCATTGTTTATTTTTTCAATATCAACATCTTGTTTTGAAAAATCATAATTATAAATATTTTGAATATGATTTAATTTTTTTATTTTTCCAAAAACCGTTTTAATTAAAGCGTATGTTATATATGAATTACCGGTATTTCCAGCAATTGCAGACATAAGATTTTCATAAGATAAAATATCTTTTTTATTAATTGCTATATTACTATTAATAAAAAAAGGTTTCATTAGCTTTTGCACCCCGAAACTAATTTTATTATTGCAAAATATAAAGATTTTTTTTCATATTTTTTTGCTTGTTTTATAATTTTTTTGACATCTAATGCGCCTGTTTTTGAACGCTCGGGATTAATTCTTCCACCAACAAAATTAATTGTAGCAATTTTTGATAACTTATAATACAAATATGCCGCAGCATTAACTTGTTTCCATGATAAATGATGATACTTAAATTCTTCATCTTGTTTAAAATAATCTTTTGTATTTTTTTGAATTTTCATATCGGCATCTATAATAATTACAAGTTTTGATTTCGTAATTTGCTTTAACTCTTTAATGAAATTTATAAAACCATTCAAATCTTTTTTAGAAATATTTGAATTGTCATTCATCATTACATATTTTAAAATCATTGTATCGAATACATTATTTTCGGCATATTTTTTCAAATTTAAACAAACTTCATTAAAGAAATCTCTGTTTTTTAGTTTTTTATACGTTTCTTTTGTGCCCGAATCTAATGATGTATTACATGTTTTAATTAATTTTGGAGTATCAGATAAACTTGAAATAACATAATCAATTCTATTTGTTAAAGTTGAATTAGAAATCAATGTTAATTCAGTTTGTTCTTCAACATTATTTAAAAATCTTGCAATTTTATCTAAATCATTTATAAATAATGGCTCTCCGCCACCCAAAGCTATAGAAAATTTTTGTTTAAATAATTTATCATTATAAAATTTTTCTATGATAGGAAAAATCTCTCTTTGCGATTCAGAAAGTTTAGCTTTTAGTTTTTCTTCAGATAAAACACAATAATTACAATGAATATTGCAAGTTGTATAAGGATGCAATATCAAACTTTCTATTGAGCCTACTTCAATATCATCCTCTTCTTTTTCGATTAAAAAAGGACACTCTTCACAAGTTTTTATTTCACCATTATTTATACCTTCAAAAAAATCTCTCCTGGCTTTTTGAATATCTAAAACAGATAATTTATCAAGCGATATCTTATCAATTAAAAGAGCACAACGAGGGCAACATGCCTGAACTTGGTCATTTATAATATGAAGTGCGCCCCATATATTTGAATCTAACCAAGTGCAAGTTTTTTTCTTCATTAAATCACATTCCCTTCAAATTCATCTCTGTCTAAAAATGGATATAAATCCTCTAAGCTTGGGGAAATCATTGTACCATCATCCAATTTTTTTGCAGATAATTTTGGGGCAAAAATATAATCAGGAGAAAGCATAACTTCACATAAAATTGGACCAGATGAATTTAAAACATTTTTTATTTGTTCTTCCAAGTTATCTAATTTATCTATTTTTACTGTTTCAATTTCAAAAGCTTTTCCTATTTTTATAAAATCGGGTATTGAAACACCGCTATTTACAGTACAAGCAGTCATTCTGCCTTCAAAGAAATTCTTTTGGGTTTGCTGAATTGAAATATAGCCATTATTATTCAAAACAAAAAGCTTTATTGGCAAATTATAATGCTTAATTGTTTGCAATTCTTGTAAATTCATCATAATGGAGCCATCGCCTGCAAGACATATTGTTCTTTTTAAATTATTTGCAAAACAAGCGCCAATTGCAGCAGGTAAATCATATCCCATAGAAGCATCGCCTGAATTCCAAATGTATCTTTGTCCTTTTTTAACTTTTCCAACCTGAAAAGGAACCAAAAAAGCAGTTCCATTACCACCTACAACAACTTCATCAGATGAAAATTCTTGAATTAATTTATCTATAAAATAATACGGTTCAATTGGATTATGAGCAATTCTTTTTGCCTCTGTTAGTGGCGGATATTTTTTCTTAATATCGCTACACCAATTTAGCCAATTTTCATTTTCAAATTTTTTGATGTCTTCTTTTAATAATTTCTGAATAAAAGTTTTGCAATCGGCATTTATTTTTACATCAGGAACAATCGTTGGTTTATCGAGTTCTGCTTTATCAATATCAACACAAACTAATTTTGCATTTTTTGCAAAATTTTCCCAATTATAACTAACTTGTCTTATATTATTTCTTGAACCAATTGATAAGACTAAATCAGCATTTTGTAATGCAAAATTTCCAGCTCTATTAGCCACTGTTCCTATTCTTGCAACAAAATTAGAATTATCATCTGATACAATATCAAATCCATTCATAGTTGTTACTATTGGAATATTTAATTTTTCAATTAATTTATCAAATTCATCAATTGCGCCAGAAAGACGAATTCCATGTCCTGCTATAATTAGGGGTTTTTTTGAGTTGTTTAGTAATTCTTTCAATTTTATAATTTCATCATTAATGGAAGGCAGATCAATTTCATCTTCATTTTTATCATATTTTTTTAATTTCGTTTCATCTATCATTGCCGCTTGAAGATTTATTGGAATATCAATCCAAACAGGACCTTTTCTACCATTTAGTGCAAGATAAATTGCTTTATCTAAAACATATTTAATATCATTTGCATCAGTTAAAGAAACTGCATATTTTGTAATCGGTTTTACACAAGAAACAATATCAACTTCTTGATCGCCTAATTGTCTTAATGAAATTTCGGGGCAACTTGATAACATTGTTTGAGTTTTTACTTGACCAGAAATATATAAAACAGGAACAGAATCACTCCATTGCCCAAAAACACCATTCAAACAATTCAATCCACCAGGACCAGTTGTTATATTAACAACTGCAAGTTCTTGATTAACCCTTGCATAACCTTCAGCAGCTATAGCACAAGCTTGTTCATGGTGATTACAAATATATGGAATATATTTTCCAAAACTATCATTTAAATGCATTGCGCCACCACCAGAGACCATAAAAACATGGCGAATGTTATAAATCTCTTTTAATCTTTTTGCAACATAATCTGATAGTTTTATCATAATTTTCCTTTATTTATTCAATAAATGCGCCTGCTTCTTTAATTGAATCTTTGTATCTTGATTCTAGAACTTCAATTCTTTTACAATCTTCTTGAGAAATCGCATTATAAAAATTCTGTTTGTTTTTAATCCACATCAATTCAAAAGCAACAGCTTTCAAAATTCCTTTATCTGCATTTATATCTAAAAGCGCTTTTTGAGCATCAAAAATAACTTTTCTTGTTTCAAATCTATCTAAAGCTCCTTGTGGCAATCTTTTAAAAAATGGCAACGACATAGCTGAAACCCCACCGCCAATAACTAATTCTTTATTGTATTTTTTTGTAATTTCAGCAATTTTATACGCATAATCAAAAATTATTTCATGATTTATATCATCTTTGCTCATACCCAAAGAACCTGTCATATCGGTTCTACCCATAACAATACCTGTTAAATCAGAAGCAAAATCGCTTTCTAAAATTTCTTCTAAACAATTGAAACCATACTTTGTTTCTATATTTATCAAAAATTTCATCTCATTTCTTTCATCTTCAGGAAAAGCCATTTTTGCTGCTTGAAGATATTTTTTAGCCGCATAAGGAGATTCTATCATTGGCGCAACAATAGTACTCACACCAATTGTTCTTGCATCATACATATCTTTCAATGCTTCACAACCGCCAATTTTTATTGTTAAATCAAGCCCAGCTCTAGTAACAACCTCTTTTAATCTTAAAGCTTCTTCTAATCTTGTGCCTTCGGCTTCAAATTCTGCTTTTATACCTAAAACATGATGATTTTCTTTTAAATCAAGCAATGTCTCTACCATTTTCTTTTCTAAAAAATTCATAAGGTTTCCTCGCTATTTTTGCCATAAAGCCCAAGGGGCACTATCATTTTGCCATAAGGCGGTTAATTCATTTTTATCTCTTAATGTATCCATTGGCTGCCAAAAACCAAGGTGTTTATATGCGTTTAACTGATTATCTTTTGCAAGATTTTCTAATGGTTCTTTTTCAAAAGTTATATCATCACCATCTTTTATGTAATTTAAAACTTCTGGTTCGCAAACAAAATATCCACCATTAATCCAACTTTCTTCACCTTTTGGTTTTTCCATAAATGATGTTATCATATCATTTTCTTTTATAACCAAAGCCCCAAATCTTCCTGCCAATTGAACAGCAGACATTGTAATTAATTTTTTTGAATTTTCGTGTGCTTTTATTGTTTCTAGAATATTTATATCAGATATTCCATCCCCATATGTTAATAAAAATCTTTCATTTCCAATATGCTCGCTAGCTTTTTTTATACGACTTCCTGTCATTGTATTTTCGCCAGTATAAAGCATAGTAACCCTCCAAGGTTCTTGGCGAGTCTTATGAATTTCAACACTATTACTTACCATATCAACAGTAACATCTGAATATCTCGTATAATAATTAATAAAATAATCTTTAATTATATGAGATTTATAGCCTGTTAATATAATAAAATCGTTAAAGCCATAATAAGAATAAAGTTTCATTATGTGCCATAAAATTGGGCGCCCCCCAATTTCAACCATTGGTTTTGGTTTTAATTCAGTTTCCTCGGAAAGCCTTGTTCCTAATCCGCCAGCAAGTATTAAAACCTTCATAAACAACCTTTCTTATAATGCCCATATTTCTTTAACAAGAGTAATAAAAGATTTTTTAACCAATGGTTTTATCTTTATTTTTTTACCTTTTAATAAATCAAAATATAAATCTTCGATAATTGAAATATAATTTTTAGTAGTAACTATTACATAATCTGGCTTGATATTTTCAATATCACTTGGTGCAATTGTTTTATATCCAAGAAATTCTTCATTTTGGCAGTATATTTCAAATTTTTTATCAGCAATTCCTATAACATTTATTCCTGAAATATCGAAATATTTCATGATAACTTCAAGATATATTCCTGCACCATAAAATACGACTTTTTTATTTTTCAATTTTTTAATCAACTTAGGAAGAGTTTTGTCAAATTTATGTTTAAATAAATAATTTAAATTAGCTCTTTCTTCTTTTATGTCTTCAACAAACACTGTCTTGATTTTTTCTTCACAAATTCCTACTTTTGCAGAAAGATAATTTAAAATTGGGGCTGTATATTCATTTGTAACCAAGATATAATCATAATTTTCTTCAGTAATTTTTTCAGGAGAAATAGCTTTTAAATTAAGAAAAGATTTAACGTTAGCATTTTCAAATTTTTTATCAGCAATTGCAACAATATCAAGCTTTTTTATTAAATCAAATCTTTTATTTAATTCAATAAAACCCTCGCCAGCGCCATACAATAAAATTCTTTTCCCAGATATTTCAGATAACAAAATTTCAAGATGATTTTTAAATTCATCAAGCTTTGTTTTTGCTAAAAAATATTTACTTAACACCATAAACTCCTTTTTAGAAAAATTCTATCATAATTAATTTCTTTAAACAATTATATTTGAATATCTTTTAAGATAATATTTAAGATGTTTTCGGCAGCATTTGCATCAAAATTCATTTCATTATAAAGCTTTTGTCTTGCGCCAGATAAAATGTCATTTTCAGGAAGAATTTGTAAATGTTTTTCTAATTCTTCTAGATTATAAATAGAAAAATATGTTTTCAATATTGGATTATTTGAATTTTTCATTTTTGAATTTTCACTAATCAAATGTATTAATGGTTTTTTAGTTGCAAAATATTCACCTAAAAAAGACCCACAATCTGTAATCATCATTTTTGATTTATTAAATAATTCTAAATAATCACCACTTTCATATCTTATTCCAATTTCATCCCAAGCTTCATAATATTCTTTGACTTCTTTTTTTGTCATAATTTTATTATCGATTAATGCCTTAAAAAGCAGAGGATGCGGTTTGAAAATCCATTTTTGATTAGATTTTTTTGCATATTCTAAAATATATTTTCCACTCCAATCAAATGTGCTATAACCTAGTCCAATTCCATTCACAGACCAATGCGGAGCATAAATTATATATTCGTTTTCATTTGAATTAGATTTAAAATTATCAAATAAAGGATAACCTGAAACAAAAAGGTTTTCTCCATTGTTTTCCATATTTTTAGCATATTTTTCTTTTGTTTGTTTATCGAAAACAAAATAATAATTAATATATTTATAAAATCTTAAATAATAATCCATTTCTAAAGTTTCAATCGGAAAATAATATGGAATATATGCGCTTAGCGCAAATTTTGAACATCTCGTTGGACCTTGCGATGTTTCAATATACCATGGATGTTGATAAAAAATTATATCAGGTTTAAATTTTTCAAAAGAAATAAATTTTTCTTTTTTAATATCATATGCATATTTAACATTTAATTTTTTATTTTTAAAAAATTCATATGTATTAACAACTTCTTCTATCGTTTGATAGCTTGGATTATCAAAGTTTTTTGCAGCTGTTTTTGTAACCAAAATTAATGGGTTAAATCTTTCATCTTTTAAGAATACATCATAAAGCGATTGGCATTTCCATTTGGTTTTGTCATATACATAAAAAACTATATTTATTTTTTTATTATTTTTTAGTTTTTTTTGTATTTTTTTTATAACTAATGGTTTATTTTTTTTAACATAATTGATATTTTGTTGAATTTTTTTATTATAAAAATAATCTTTAAGCTTGTTATTTTTAAAGATTTTAAAAAGAAAATTTCCAATATTTTCGTAAGGTATAAACATTACAAGGATTATATAAAATTAGAAAAATTGTGTCAATTTAGGTTAATCAGTAAAAACGTTTAAAATTTAACAGCACCTTGTCTTAAAATTTTATAACCTTGTTTTTCACAAAGTATAACTGTTGAAGGGAGATTTTCATTTTCTATATCATCAATTGGTTCTATAACATTTGCAACATTAGAAAATTTTTCTAACGCCTCTTTGTAATTTTTTACAGGAGGCTCGTTTGAGATATTGCAAGACGTTGTTGCCAAAACTCTTCCATCTATATTTGAAACAAGTTTTCTAAAATCATCACTATCAGGAATTCTTACACCAACAGTTGAAGAATTAGATGTTATTTCATAAGAACATAAATCAGATTTTTCAAATATTAAAGTCAATCCGCCAGGAAGATATTTTTCAATTAAATCATAAGCATAATCTGGAATTTCTTTAATATATTTTTTTAAATATTCAAAAGAATCGCTCATCAATATCAAAGGTTTTTTTAAATCTCGTTTTTTTATTTCGTATATTTTTTTGATACCCTCAATATTATCTGGTTCAACTCCAAAACCCCAAACAGTATCAGTTTTAAAAGCATAGACCATTTTATTAGACTGCATCTTTTTTCCTTTTTATAAATTTGTTTACAAGCTTTTCTTTTACATCTTGCATATATTCAATTTTTAAAATGTAAGATGAAATTATATATGCCAACAAAGAAGCACCAAATACTATTGCAACTTTAACTATTTTTAGAATAAAGCTATCTAATAAAACTTTTTCTAAAATTATATTTACAAAATCACCAATCAAAAATGCAATTGCTGCCGCTATAACAATTTTTATAATTTGAGATAAAAATGCTCTATAACCAATTGAAATTTTCTTTCTAATTAAAATAGCTAAAATTGTGCCATTGATTAAGGTGATTATTGTTGTAGATAATGCAATACCATTAATTCCCATAGGTCCAACCAAGAGCGAATTAAATATTAATTTTAAAAATATAGAGCCTATTGCAATATAAAACGGGGTTTTTGAATCGTTAAATGAATAATACAATCTTGTAATAGAATCTCTAAACATATATGGGATAATCGATAAAGAAATAAAGAATAGTACTTCTGATACCATTAATGTTGCACTATGAGAAAAAGCTCCTCTTTCAAGCGCAAGAGATATTAAATCTACTCTTGAAATAAATATGAATATCATCAAATAAGCACCAACAAAAATCAGTGAACCAACACCTTTATTAAAATAATGTCTTACTTCATCAAATTTTTCTTGGACAACTAAACGAGAGAATAAAGGAAACAAAGGAACTAATAGTGCCGATAACATCAAACCAACAGGAAATTGAAATATTCTATTTGCATAGCCATATGCTGTCCATTGACCTTCAGCAAGGCTTGAAGCGAAGAAAATATCAACATAAATTCCAATTTGTCCGATAGTTGAAGATAAAAACGCTGGCATTAATAACTCTAATATATCTTTAAAATTTTTATTATTAAAAAAATCAAAACAAGGCTTAAAAGTGTAACCCAATTTAATCACAAAAGGAGTTTGTAAAAGCATTTGCAGTAAAGCGCCAATAGTTGTACCTATTGCAAGATAAAAACCTGTATCATCACCTTTTGAGAAAAATAAGGTCAAAATTATCCCAAAAGATAGCATTGATGGAGCAATGTTTGGTAATAAATAATGATTATATGTAACTAAAATTCCATAATACAACCCCAACAATGCACCAACTAATATAACAGGTGACATTATTTTTAAATGCTGCGCTGCAAGCATAGTTAACTCAGGGCTTGCTTGCGAAATTATTATATTCATAACCTGCGTCGGGAAAAAGAAACAAATTAAAGCAATAGCCCCAAAAATCAATATAGAAAATGTTTCATATGTGTTAAATAATTTTTTAACGTTTAATTCTGGTTTTATGTTGAAATTTTTAATTATTTTTGAAAACACACTAACTGTTGCGCTATGAAACGGTCCGCCCATTCCACCAAGAATAACAATTGCAAGAGCAGGAATTTGATATGCATAAAAATAAGCATCAGAAACCAAACTTGCTCCATAATAATTTGCAACAACGATATCTCTTAAAAAACCTGCAATTTTAGATAATAAAATCACAATAACTATAAGCCCAGCGCTCTTTAAAAGATTTGGACGATTATCGTTTACTTTTTCTGCAATTTCTTCTTGAGCCATTATAAAAATTCCACACGATAAACAACTTCTCTTCCTTTGTATTCTCTGTTTAAAGGAAGAAAATTAATTACATTTAAACCAGATTTCAAATATTGAGTGATATTTATTTTAACTAATTTATTTCTAGATGCACTTGTTGTATCTAGAAATTCAAATTCGTTTATTTTAAACGGAAACAAATCAACATTTCTATCGTTATTTATGATTAAATAAGCCTCTTTAAAATTTTCATCATCAAAATAAAATTCAGTTTTATATGACATATTATGTTCATTGTATAAAACTTCCTTTGGGACTGTTGAAATATTTATACCAGTATAATAATGTTTTAAAATTTCAGGATATTTTTTACCCATTTTTGCTAAATTTGATGCACCAAATTGACTCATTCCAACACCATGACCAAACCCGCCACCTGTGATTATAAATTTTTCAGGATATTTATCGTCCCCAAAAGAATCAAATAATTTTATTCCAGTGCCTTCTGTATCAACTTCTAAATTTTCTTTTCCTTTGGTTTCTATAAAAAAGTTTGCACTAGGCAATATTGTATTATTTTTCTTTAAGACTCTTCTAATTCCCAATTCTTTTTTAACGACATAATCTTCTTCTTTTGTTGAAATTAATAGCTCAGTAATTTTTCCAGATTGGGTTCTTTTTAATGGTTTAATTTCTTTTAAACCTATTAATTTAATATCGCCATCATATTTTGGTTCAACCAATCCAGCTTTTGATTGCTGTTGTAATGTTGTGTGCAATATTTCTTCTAATTCTTTTCTATCAAATTCAAAACTCCATCTAAATTTTGGAGAATTAATATCTAATCCATTATCTTTTTTAGAATAAAACTCTACAACATCATCTTCCGATTTTAAGGGTTTTTGCTTATCAAAATCTGGGCGAGATTTTAAATAAGGATGCAAATCTGGCATATTTCCTTGAGCAAAAACATCAACCCAATTATCAGTTATGCCACCAGATGTTGAAAAATATTGCGCCATAATAGGCTTTTCATTATACAAAGCATATATTCCATTTGTTTCATCAACCGCCTTATCAGTTATTTCTCTATATGAATTTGCTCCATAATAAACTTGTGCTGCAGTTGAATCAACCAAATCATAATTTAAATCCATATTAGCATTTAATGCATAATTTCTTGCTGCAATCGCTTGTGCTTTAAGAGCTTCTAACCCAAAAGAAACAGGCATTTCGTTTGGAACAACTCCTTTAAGGTAATTTTGCATATCAACAATATTAATCAAATTAAAACTTTCATAATCCTTATAAAGTCTTAATTCAAACATTCCATTATATTTTGCAGGTTGCCCTTTTCTATTTAGATCCAAAAGTTCTAATTGAGAATTTGAACTAATCAATAATGGACCTTGTAGATTTTCATATTTCAATTCATCATCAACAAAAACTTGAAACAAACTGTTGCCCATAATTATTTCAACAACTTTATTTTCTGAAATTTCTCCCGATTGATTTTGTTGCGATAAATCGATAATTTTAATAGGACTTTTTGATGATATTTTCACATTTTTATGATTAAATCTTGAAAAATTTTGGTCAGAAATTGCAACTCTTACAACTTTTTTTTCTTCTATTGCTAATGCGGAAAACGCAAAAAATAAACTTAAAAATAATACTAATAATAATTTAATTCTCATAATTAATAATTTTACAATTAAAAATTATTAATGTAAAATAAATAATGTTTATCGCTTACGGAGGAAAATAATGTCTTGTGAAGATAATCTAAGGAAATTTAGCTATGCTCAGTTGTTAAATTTCTGTATAGGTTTTTTTGGATTACAATTCGCTTGGCAAATGAGAATTATTTTGTCTGGCCCATTAACAGAATCACTTGGTGCAAGTCCATTATTATATGGTTTGATATGGCTTGCAGGACCTGTTACAGGTATTGTTGTGCAACCAATTATTGGTGCACTATCTGATAACACATTTACAAAATTCGGAAGAAGAATTCCTTATTTATTTTTTGGAGCATTGTTCGGATCAATCGGTTTAATATTATTACCAAAAAGTGAATTTCTAGGAAATCTATTAGGCTCAAACATGCCTGTTTGGTTACCTTTATTTATAGCTGCAATATTTATTTGGATGATTGATGCTTGCGTTAATGCTGCTCAAGGTCCATACAGAGCTTTAATTCCTGATAATATTCAAAAAAATCAACACGCTATTGCAAATTCTTTCTTAAGTTTTGCAATAGGACTTGGCTCAGTTGTTGCTGCAGGAACTGCTCCGTTTTTAAAATGGGCATTTAATTACCAAATGTCTATTGATGCACAATTTACAATGGCAGGTGTTGCATTCACTTTGGGTATGTTATGGACTTGTTTTACATTTAGAGAACAAATTCCATCAAAAGAGCAAATGATGGAACAAAAATTAGAAGCTAAAAAAACAGTATCCAAATCATTTATAGAAAATGTAAAAGAATTTTTATCTTCAAGCCCTGAAGTTGGAAAAATCTGCACAATTCAATTCTTTGCTTGGATTGGTTTGATGAGTATGATGATATTCTTTACTCAATATGTAACCCATATTTTATACCAAGTTCCAAACACAGCAGAATTATCTGAAGCTATTGTTAAAACTTTTGAAGGTTCAATTGTTGAATCACAAAACTTTGCTTCAATTTGTTTTGCATTTTTTAATCTTATCTGTTTTGTTATAGCCATTCCTATTGCTAAAATGGCAGAAGCAAATGGAAACAAAAGAGTACATGCTGTTTCATTATTATTAATGATGCTTGCATATCTATTAATAGCTTTAATGCCAAACAAGGTAACAGTTTTTGCCGCTATGGGCCTTGCAGGTATTGGTTGGGCTTCAACTTTATCATTACCTTTTGCAATGCTTTCTAAATATATCAAAGAAGGCACAGAGGGTTCTGCAATGGGTATATTTAATTTATTTATTTCTGCTCCACAAGTACTTGTTTGCACATTACTTGCTTGGTTTATAAATAAATCAACATTTACAATGAATGGTTATACAAATAATCATTGGGATTATGCATTCTTATTTGGTGCAATTATGTTAATTATTTCAGCATTTATCACAATGTCAATCAAAGAAGAAAATGACTAAACTAAAATAAATAACAAATAACCAAAATAAAAAAATCCGGCTAATATTAAAGATATGAGTCGGATTTTTTTATGCATCAATATATCTAACATAATCATTAAAGAAGCCAAAATTACAACGCAAGCATTTATTAAAATATTTAGATTTAAAACCCAAGAAGTTAATAAAATACCAATAGAAAATGGTATTGTAGCTTGAAAAACAGTCGCACCAATAACATTTGCCATAGCTAAATCATCTTTATCATTTTTTAACCAAATAATACTATTAACGCATTCTGGCAATTCTGTTGCAAAAGGAGTAATAACCAAACTTAAAACAACTGGGCTTAGACTATATATTTTTGCGAAATATTCAATTTCACCAACAAAAAAATGAACAGATAGAGTTAAAATAACTATTGAAAAAATTAGCTGTAAAATAACAAAACAAAGATAATTTTTTGCTTTAAAAAATTTAGAAAAAATTAATTCATCCAAAATATTTTCACATAAACATTGTTTTGATTTATCAATTGTTCTATAAACAAAAACTCCATACAGAAAAACCAAAACAAAAACAGCGCATATTTTTAATATTTTATTTGGCAAAAATGCTGATAATATAGCAATACTATATGCAATTAAAAAATATTTATAATCTCTTAAAATATTATCAGTATTAAAATTTAATTCCTTATTTTTTCTTTTTTTAAATATTAAAAAAATTCCCATTGAAAAAAGAGCAAATGTTGATAACATAAAAGGAGAACCAATAATGGCGCCAAGAGCTATATCTTTTCCAACTTCTATATCATTTCCTAATATAACTGCTCCAATAATTGCTACCAAAGGTACGATAGTTTCAGGTAAACCTGTTCCAATAACAGCTAATATTGAACCTGTAGCATTATTACCAAGTTTTAATTTACATCCTAAATGCTCAATTGCATTTGTAAACAAAGTGCAGCTATAAATAATAATTAAAAGCGAAATAATTGCAATCAGGATGTGAAATAAAAAAAGCATTTAATTTTCCTTTAATTTTGTGTTATCTTATACATAATGGAAAGAGAGATTTTAAATTTAATAAATGACTCCTTGAATGTCTTAATAATAACACATGTAAACCCTGATGGCGATACACTTGGATGCGCCAGTGCGCTTAAATCATTCATCGGAGATAAGGCTGATATATTAATCCAAATTAAAGATAATTTTAACTTTCCAACAACGTACAATTTTTTACCCCATATAAATACATCCAAAAATTTATCAAATCTTGAAGATAAATATGATTTAATAATAGCTGTTGATATTGCATCATTTGATAGAATTATAGATAATGCAAAAAATATTTTTTCTAAAGCGCAAAATACAATCTCAATTGATCACCACAAAACAAACAAAGGTTATGCCAAGTTAAACTATATAAAAGGCGGAATATCATCAACTGGCGAAGTTTTATATGATTTATTTAAAGCATTAAATATAGAAATAACTAAAGATATAGCAATTGGTTTATATGCAGCAATTTTAACAGATACAGGCTGCTTTAAATACGAAAGCACAACTGCGCACACATTTAAAATAGCAAACGAATTAGCACAATGCGGAATAAATACATCTGAAATAGCAGACTTATGTTATACAAACAAACCAAAAAATTTAATTTTATTTCAAAGTGAATTAATAAGTAATGCAAAATTTTGTTTAAATGATAAAATAGCTTATACTCTTATTACAAAAGAAATTTTAGAAAAATATCGTGCAAAAGATGAATATACGGAAGGAATTTGCGAGACATTACGTTCGATAGCAGGGGTTGAAGCCGCATTTGTTTTAAAAGAAATGGAAAATGATACAAAAGTTTCTATCAGAACAAAAGAAATTGATGCAACAAAAATAGCTCAAAAATTCAATGGTGGCGGACACAAAAGAGCAGCTGGATGCACAATTAAATCAAAAATAAATCAAGCTCTTGAAAAACTTCTGCAAGAAGCAAAAACTTTATTATGATGAATATATTGAAAAAAGTAATAGAAATATTAAAAGAATATCTTCAAAATCTTATTAAAAGCATTATAAGGGATGATTTTGCTAATGCTGCAGGCGAAATGGCATACATGACGGCGTTAGGAATTTTTCCTTTTATGTTATTTTTAATGGCAGTTTTTGGAGGTTTAGGAAAAACTTTCTTTATAAATAAAATCATAACTGGACTATCAATAGTTGCGCCAGTTGGAGTTATTGAATTAATCAATGATGTTTTAAACGAAGTTGTAATTTTTAAAAGCGGAAAATTAATGGCAGTTGCTGGCTTTTTTGTAACAATGTTTTTAACATCAAATGCAATTGCTGTTATTATAAAAGGTTTAAATAGAGCAAACAACATTCAAGAAAACAGAAGTTTTATAAAAGTTCGTTGCCTTGCTATGTTAATGGTTTTTGTTAATACATTTTTCTTATTTATTTGTATTAATTTAATCGTTTTAGGAAAAGTTATATTAAATTTTATTGGTGCATATCTTTCAATTCCACAACATATTATAGAAACAGTTTTAATCACTCGCTGGCCAATAACATTCTTGATATTGTTTTTATTAGCATCCATAAACTATTATGTTCTCCCTGCAAGAGATTTTAGTGCAAAAAGAAAAAGTGTTATTCCGGGGTCGTTATTCTTTTGTATATTTTGGTTATTAGGCTCTTGGGCATTTTCATTATATGTAAACGCTTTTGGAACATACAACAAGGTTTATGGAACAATTGGTATTTTTGCCATTTTAATGATTTGGCTTTATTATTCCTCAATTATTCTGCTTATCGGAGGACAAGTTAATAATCAAACTCTAAGAAAATTGATTATTATGGAAAAGAAAAAACAAAAACAAGGAGCATAAATGAGAAAAATCTTTCTGATTTTATCATTATTAATCGGGCAAATATGTCTTGCTTATGATATAGATTATAAAATCGGACAGATGATTATTCTTGGTTTTGATGGTAAAACTACCCATTCATTTGGTTTTAAAAAAGTCTTAAAACAGATTAAAAATAATGAAATTTCAGGGGTGATTTATTTTGGAAAAAACATCAAATCAAAAGAGGATTTGATAAAAATGAATGAAAAAATATTATCATCATCCAAAATAACGCCATTTATTTCAATAGATAATGAAGGCGGGCAAATACAAAGATATAACTTTTATAATCACCCAAGCGCAAAAGAAATATCTAAAAACAATATAAATTATGCTAAAGAAGAGTATTCAAAAATGGCAAAACTTGAAAAAGAATTAAAATTTAATTTAAATTTTGCGCCTTGTGTTGATTTAGAGTTAAATCCAAATTCAATAATAGCAATAAAAGAAAGAAGTTATGGAAAAAATCCCGAAACAGTTTCTAAATATGCTTCAATTTTTATAGAAGAACATAATAAAAATAAAATATTAACTTCAATTAAACATTTTCCAGGACATGGTTCAATAGATATTGATACACACAAAAACTTTGCTGATGCGACAAAAACATTCATTGATGATGAAATAGAACCATATAATCTTTTAAAAAATTATAATGACATGAATATGGTTATGGTTTCGCATATTTATAACTCAAAAATTGATGAAATTTATCCTGCAAGCTTATCTAAAAAAACAATTAAAGGGCTTTTAATTAATAAAATTGGCTTCAATGGAGTAATAATTTCAGATGATTATGATATGGGAGCAATAAGAAAAAATTATACGCTAAATGAAATTGTAGTAAATTCAATCAGCTCAGGAGTAAATATTTTACTTTTTTCAAATAATATAAAAACAAAAGACAAAAATCTTGCCAAAAAAATTCATAAAATTGTAAAAAAAGAAATAAAAAATGGAAATATAAATCCCCAAGATATAGACAATTCTTTTGAAAAAATTATGGCAATAAAAGCACTCTTATAGTAAAATAATTTTATGTTAGATTTAAAAGCAAAATACGAAATATTATCTTTTTCTGTTGGCGATACAAAAGCCGGAACAAAAATGGGCAAAATGCAAATTAGAAATATTGAAACATCTTCAGTATTAAATTGCGTCTTGTGGGAAGAAACTCTTAATAGAACCGCAGATATTTCAACAAGAGTTGGAAACATTATAAGGATTATTACAGCAAGCTATAATGAAAAATACAACAATTGCCTATTAAATAATTTTGAAGTAGTCGAACAAGCTCGTCTTGGAGTTGATGAAGATAAAAGAGAAGAATATTTCAACAAGATAATCAACGTTGTCAATGAATTTAAGGATGAAAAATTAAAATCTTTTATTTTAGATTTATTAAACAATAATAAAGAAAAATTTATTGTCGCTCCTGCTGCAAAACAAATGCATCACAATTATATTGGTGGTCTTGTTATTCATACCTATGAATGCGTTGAAATAGCACAAACTATCTTGCCAAAAATTAAAAAACCAATAAATAAAGATGAAGTAATAGCCGCAGCAATTTTACATGATATCGGTAAAATTTATGAATACGACATCAATCTTGAATCAGGAGTAATCGAATATAACGATCAATTCAGAAAAGATTGGATTACCCATTCTCAATATGGATATACGTTATGTATGTCAAACGGATTTTTAAACATTGCAAAAATGATAGCGTCTCATCATGGAAGAGCCGACTGGGGCGCAATGATTGACCTAGGAGAAAAAGATTTAGAGCCATTTTATTATATAATTCATCACATTGATGATTTATCTGCAAAATTTGGTGCCACAAGTGTTAACGACACAAAAAATCTATAATTAAGAGGATAGAAAAATGAAAATTTTTCAATTTATTTTAGCTACTATTTGTTTATTGTTTTTGGGACAAGCTCAGGCAGCTCATCAATTATATGCCGATATGGATGGTATAACTATTCCATATGGAACAAAATTAGAATTACAAATGGCGCAAAATGTTACAACAAAGGCAATTACTCAAGGCGATATGTTTCAAGCATATCTTACAAAAGATATTTATGTAAATAACAAACTGATTCTTCCTTCTAAAACAATTTTCAGAGGCAGAGTTGCAAATATTCAATATTCAAAAGCATTATCTCGCCCTGCAGTACTAACATTAAATCTTGATCATCTTGTTACAAAAAGAGGATATCAATTACCGCTAAATTCTGGTATAGCAAGCAATTTTGATTATATTTTACAAACAGACGGTTCCTTAACAACAAATGGAAATTATTTCAAAGCAACATCAAAAGATTTAAAAAGAGCAGTTAAATATATTCCAAATTCAGTTAAATTCGGAGCAAAAGCAGGTAATGAAGTATTTCCTGGTGCTCAAATTGTTTTTGTTCCAATTGCTGCAGTTGGCGGAACAGTTGCTTGTGTAACATCAGGATTATTTAACACAATTGCAAATTTATTCCGCCACGGGGATGAAATTGTTATCAAAAAAGGAACATATTTCAATATAATTCTGCTATCAACATTGGATATTCCATCATAAATGAAAAAAGAACAAATTCTAGAACAAGTAAAAGAACTCTTAATAAGTAAAAAACTTACTCTCTCAAGCGCAGAAAGTTGTACTGGGGGTTTGATAAGTTCTTATTTAACAGATATATCTGGTTCAAGCGCATATATAGAACAGAATTTTGTTACTTATTCAAATGAGGCAAAAACAAAATTTCTAAATGTTAAAAAAGAAACTTTAGATAAATACGGCGCTGTTAGTGAACAAACCGCATACGAAATGTCTTTAGGATTATTAAAATACGCAGATTGTTCTTTAGCAACAACAGGGATACTAGGCCCAACAGGCGGAAGCAAAGAAAAGCCTATTGGCTTAGTTTATATTTCAATGGGCTACAAAAATAATATTGAAGTAATAAAATATATTTCAAAAGAAGCAAAAACAAATGACCGTTATAAAATAAAAAAAGATATTGTTGAGTATTCTTTAATTAAATTTATTGATTTTCTAAAAACAATTTAACGAGGCAATTTACAAAATAATGAATATAGTAGTTACGGATAAAACCGAAAATAGCAGACAATTATTAACATCTTATCTTCAAAAAATAGAAAATGTTGAACTTTTAGGCACGTTTGATGATTTAAATTTAGAATTTATTGATTTAAGACAAATTGATTTAATTATATTTGATATTAATTCTGAAAATTGCGACAAAATCATAGCAAAAATTAAAAATTTAAAAAATAAAAAACCAGAATTAAATTTCATCGCAACTTCATTTGAAATTAATTCAGAACTTGTTTCTAAAACCCTTAAAGATGGCTTTATTCAAGATTTCATTTTAAAACCTTTAATTCCAAGTGTTTTAGAAGCATCAATTAAAAAAATTAGCGAAAATGGAAATAAAAAAATAATCAAAAAAGCAAAAACCTTTTGTGTTTTTTCAAACAAAGCAGGAGTTGGAAAAACTTCAATCGCAGTTAATTTAGCTTTTGAAATTGCAAAAATTACACAAGAAAAAGTTTGCTTATTAGATTTTAGCTTTAATAATTCAGATGTTGCAACTTTTTTAAACGTTAATCAAAATTTCAATATAGATTTTTTGATTTCAAAACTTGAAAAAAGCAACAAAGAAACATTTTTATCAATGGCTAATAGATACAAAAATTCAAGCCTTTATACTTTATGTCTAAAAGAAGAATTAGATATAAACTTTAAACCAAATTCTCAAACAATTACAAAAATAATTAATCAACTTAAAAATATTTTTGATTGGATAATTATAGATACAAAAAGTCCTTTAGAAGAGGAGAGTCTTGCTATATTTAATAGCTGTGACATAATTTTACTAATTTCATTAATGAATCTTGTATCAATAAGAAATTGCCAAAAATGTTTAGAAATGTTTAACAAAATAGGATATTCTAACGATAAAGTTAAATTAGTAATAAATAGATATATAGAAAATTCTGAAATAACAATAAATGATATTAAAAGAGCCTGCGATAAAGATATTTTCTATAAAATTCCAAACAATTATTTAACTTTGGAGGATGCAATTAATCTAGGCGAAACCGTTGGAGAAATTAATCCTCAGTCAAATATTGCTAAAGCATACAAAAACATTTCTAACGAAATTATAAATATAGACTTTTTAAATTTGAATGAATGCGGTAAAATAAATTATAACCACGGTGTGTTTAATTTACTTAGAAGAATGGGGGAGTAAATTGTCATTAAAAGATAGATTGAAATCAACAGCAAATAACCAAAACGTTATTGCACAAGAAATAAAACAACAACAGCCCAAATATTATGAATCAAATGAAGCTGCAAATAAAATTGGCTCCCTGGGCGCAATAGATACATTATTTATTGATGATGAATTAAATTCAATATACATAAGTGGCGCAAAAAATGTTTATGTTGAAAGAAAAGGAAAATCCTATAAATCTACAACAAACTATCGTGACAATGTACAACTTGAAAATTTAATCAAAAAATACGCACAAAATATCGGTAAAGAAATAAATGAAAACACACCTCATATCAAATTTAACCATGCGCAAGGTATAAACGTTAGTGCAACCTTACCCCCATTAAGTAATGTTCCAACAATGTTTATCAAATGCTACAAAGATAAACACGCAACAATGCAAATTCTTCAAGAAGAGCAAAGTATTTCAAAAGAATTAGCTCTTGTTTTAGAAATATTATCTGCAATTAAATGCAATATAATTATTGCAGGAGAAAAAAATACACTTAAAACAACTCTTTTGAGTGCTATGGCAAAAAAAGTTCCAACAAATAATAGAGGAATAGTTGTTGATAGCTATAGTGAATTTGATATACAAAATTCAAATTTTACAAATTTCAATTTTGAAATTCTAGAAAACAAAGAAACAAAAATAGATATATTAAACACAATTATAAATTCAAACCCAGACAAATTATTTGTTAATGACTTAGATGAAAATATCTTGTCTTTCCTAGCTAAAAAATGTTCAAATAATTTCAAAGGATTAGCTGTAACAATCGAAGCTTGTAATCCGCTTAACGCAATTGAAAAAATTACACAAAGCGTCTTGTCTGAAAATCCTTATATAAACTATGAAATTGCAAAAGAAATGACTTACAGGGCTTTTGAATTAATCATATTTACAACAAAAGATGAATTAGGTAAAAGAAAAATCACATCAATTAGCGAGTTAAATATCGATAAAGATGGAAACTGTGTATTAAATGATATATTTAATTTAAATCATTTTGGAGAATATCAAGCAACAGGCTTCACTCCTAAATTCTTTGAAATTGCAAAATTAAATTCAATGCCAATAAGCTCAAATGTTTTTGAAACAGATTACAGACACACATTCCATCAAAGTTATAAAAATGATGCACTAAGTCAATTTACAAAAAGACCATCCAATATTGACATACTAAAAAAATTCAAAAAAGATTTGCCGACTCAAAATTCTCAAGAAGAAAAACAAATTGAAAATGAAATAGCACAAAATATCGAAGAAAAAGAAGCAAATCTTGAAGCAAAACAAGACGAAATAATGCAAAAGGCACAAGAAAAGTTTGAAGAATTATGCTTAAATTCTGAAAGTATTTCTCAAGCAATTGAAATCGCACAACAAGCGCCAATCGAAGAAAATAATGAAAACCTACAATAAATTAATGAAAAAATGCTTTACCTTGGCTAAAAAAGCAAAAGGTAAAAACATGCCAAATCCATACGTTGGGGCTATTGTTTGGGATGAAGAAAAAAAAGAGATAATTTCTTGTGGCTATCATCAAAAATATGGCGAGAGCCATGCAGAAGTTAATGCAATTAAAAACGCCGAAGGTAACACAAAAAATAAAACCATAATTGTTAATTTAGAACCCTGTTCTCATTACGGCAAAACTCCGCCTTGTGCTGATTTAATAGTAAAATCCGGCTTTAAAAAAGCTGTTGTTGCAATGATTGACCCAAATCCAAAAGTTCAAAACAAAGGAATTGAAAAATTAAAAAAAGCAGGGATTGAAGTTATTGTTGGAGTTTTAGAAAACGAGGCAAAAGAACTAAACAAAGTTTTCTTAAAAAATATTATTCATAAAAAACCATACATAATGCTTAAATGTGCAACAACATTAGATGGAAAGATTGCAACAAAAACAAACGAATCTAAATGGATAACAAACGAAAAAGCAAGACAACAAGTGCAACATCTAAGAAGTGAATACCAAGCCATTATGACAGGTTCTGGCACAATTTTAAAAGACAATCCTTCACTAAACGTAAGAATTAAAAATAAAAAATCACCAATCAGAATAATATTTGACCCAAATAATAAATTAAATTTTAATTATAATGTGTTTAAAGATGATGGTGTTAGAATTATTTTAATTAATAACTCTAACATAAAAACCCCAAAACATATTGAAAAAATAGGTTTTGAAACATTTGATAAATTATTCAAAGACCTTTATCAAAAAAATATTTATTCAATAATGATAGAGGCAGGACAAGGGCTAAATTCAATTCTTTTAAAGGAAAAAGAAGTCGATGAAATAAATCATTTCATAGCTCCAAAAATATTTGGAAATGGGCTCGATTTTGTATCAAATTTAGAAACCATAAAAGTTGATGATTCGATAGAACTTGAAAATATTAAAACAAAAATCTATGATAATAATATCTTGATTAATGGTAAAATTAAAAAATAAAGGAAAATTTATGAAAATTTTAGTTATCAATGGTCCAAATTTAAACATGTTAGGAACAAGAGAACCTGAAATATATGGTTCTACAACATTAAATGACATTAATCAAGAATTAGTCGAATATTCTAAAACAATCTCAAATGAAATTGAATTTGAATTTTTCCAATCAAACCATGAGGGCGATATTGTTGATAAAATTCAGATATCTAGAGATTTCGATGGTTTAATTATTAATCCAGCCGCATATACACACACAAGTGTTGCAATTGCAGATGCAATAAAGTCAATTAATATAAAAGCAGTTGAAGTTCATTTATCAAACCCAAATGCAAGAGAAGAATTCAGAAAAACCTCCTATACTTCAACAAGTTGTGTCGGTGTTGTTGCAGGGTTTGGAAAAAATAGCTACAAGCTTGCTTTATTAGGGCTATACAACAAAATAAATGAATAAAGAATTCAATTTTTTAAATATAATATCAAACACTTTATCAAATTCAAGCTATCTTGGAGATGATTGTGCTTATCTTGACGAATACAATATTGCAATTTCAAAAGATTGCTTAATTGAAGATGTTCATTTTTCGCTAAATTATATGACGCCATATGAAATAGCAAAAAAAGCACTATTGGTTAACATATCAGATATTTTGGCAAGCGGCGCTTTGCCAAAATATGCTCTTGTTGGATTATGCGGAAATTTAAACGAAAAATTTGTAAAAGATTTTTATAATGGAATAAATGAAATATCGAATAAATATAATATAAAAATTATCGGTGGAGATTTAACAAAAGCCCCTAAAATATCAATATCAATCACAATTTTAGGCGATTATAAAAATAGAAATATTTCATCAAGAAAAAATGCTCAAAATGATTATATTGTAGCAACTTATGGTGAATTTGGTTCAAGTGCAATGGGTTTATATAATCTTCAAAACAATATTAGTGAAAATTACTTCACTTTCTATCATAAAAACCCACCATTATACCCTGAAATATCTAATTTAATCGCAACAAAGACAAAATATCCATATGCAATGATGGATTCTTCTGATGGTTTATGTGATTGTTTAATTCAAATTGCTTCAAAAAGCAATGTCAAAATAGATATAAGCTATGATTTAATTCCTAAAAAAATATCAAACAAAGATTATATTCTATATGGCGGAGAAGATTATGCTCTTGTTATTGCATTACATAAAAATGATTTTTATAATATAGGTAAACTTACAAAAATCGGCACTTGTTCTAATGGACAAGGAGTTTTTATAGATAACAAAGAATTAAAATACAAAGGATACAATCATTTTGAATAATATAAAAATAAGCACAATTATAACTTCAGGCGGCTTGTCAACTCGATTTGGCTCAAATAAATTATTAGAAAAAATAGGAGATAAATCTGTTATAGAAACAACTATTTTAAAATTTATTGATTTGTCTGATGAAATTATTATCCCTTGCCAAGAAGAAATCAAGGAACATATTTTAAATTCAAAATTTTTCAACAAAAAAATAAAATTTACTCAAGCAGGAAAAACAAGACAAGAAAGCGTTTATAATGGAATTTTAAATTGTTCAAGCCCTGAAATTGTTTTAATTCATGATGGCGCACGTCCATTTATCGAAAAGGAAACAATTAAAAAATGTATAGAATTAACCTATGAGAAAAAAGCTGTTATTGTTGGCACAATGGCAATCGATACAATTAAAAAAGTTGAAAATGGGAAAATAATCAAAACAATAGATAGGAATACAATTTTTCAAGCTCAAACTCCCCAAGCTTTTGAATATGAATTAATCAAAAAAATCCATACCCATTATAAAAATAATGCTAATTATACAGATGATAGCTCCATGGCAGAAGCATTTGGGATAGATGTTTTTATACTTGAGGGTTCTAAAAATAACAAAAAAATTACAACCAAAGAAGACTTAGCATAAAAGACAATTTATATTAATACTAAAGTATATTTAAAAACCCGCACAAATATTTTAGAGTAAAAAAAGAAAATTTGCGTGGGAGCTTTTTATGATTATTAATAAAAAATTCAACCAAGATAAGCAATATTTTTGCTCTGAATTTAAAAACGTTGCAAAAGAACTTTTGCCTTGGCTTGAAAATCTGGCTTGGGAATATAGATGTAAAATTGAAAAAAAAGAATGGAAAAGCAAGTATAATAACTATGTAATATATGATTATGAACCTTTCTGCTCAGATGGTTTTGAAATAAACCTAACAATATCATCAAGACAAAATGAATACTTAAATTTTGTCAGATTTTTATACGAAAATAAATTACAAACAATATGTTATTTAAAAAATTGTCTAATTTTATAGCTATTTTTGTTTTAACCCATAAATAATAGCATCTGTAACTTTTGAAACTTGTTTAATTTCAAGCCCAATATCACTAATTTTTTTAGAAATTTTATCTGAAACATTTGGAATAATAGCTTTTTTAAATCCAAGCTTTTTAGCTTCTTTTAATCTGCGCTCAATATTATCAACATAGCGAATTTCACCCAATAGGCCAACTTCACCAATTATTATAGTTGTATTATCAATAGGAATATCTCTAATAGAACTAATTATTGCAAGACATAAAGCTAAATCATAACTTGGTTCAACTATATCAATACCACCAACAACATTTACATAAACATCTTGTTTAGATAAATTTAACCCAACTTTTTTTTCTAAAACTGCTAAAACTTGCAATAATCGATTATATTCAATACCGACTGCAACTCTTCTTGGATTTGTATAATTTGTTGAACCAACCAAGGCTTGTATTTCGTGCAAAAATATTCTACTGCCCTCCAAAGTCGCAACAACAGCACTACCAGAGGCATCCTGAGGCTGCTCTAAAAGCATTTGAGAAGGTGAATTAACTTCAATTAATCCATCATCCTCCATTCTAAAGACACCAACTTCAGAAATTGCACCAAAACGATTTTTTATACATCTTAAAATTCTATATTGCTTATATTTATCACCTTCAAAATTAATAACACAATCAACCATATGCTCCAAAACCTTGGGTCCTGCGATATTACCCTCTTTTGTAACATGTCCAATAATTATTGTTGTGATATTTTTTTGCTTTGCAAGTCGCATTAAAACATTTGTACATTCTCTTATTTGAGAAACACTGCCAGACGAAGAAGCGATATCTGAACAAAAAACACTTTGAATACTATCAACAATTAAAAAATCTGGCTTTAAGGTTTCAATTTGAAGTATAACTTCATCTATACAAGTTTGATTTGTTAGGTATAAAGTATCTGCATCAACTCCCAATCTTTGTGCTCTTAATTTAACTTGCAAAGGGCTTTCTTCTGCGCAAACATATAAAACTTTCAAATTATTATTATCATTTTTCAATTCGCAGAGATTTTTTGTTGTCTGTAAAACCAAAGTGGATTTACCAATTCCAGGATCACCAGCCAATAAAAGCAAAGAACCTTGAACAAAGCCACCACCTAAAACTCTATCTAACTCATCAATTCCAGTTTGAAAACGCACTTTTTCATCTAATTTTATATCTTTAATTGTAGAAATACTTGTTTCAAAAACCATGTTAGATGGCTTTTTTAAATCGTTTTTTATATTTTGAGAAGTAATTTCTTCAACAAATGTTCCAAATTGAGAACATTCGGGACATCTTCCAAGATATGAAACTGTTTCATATCCGCAATTTTGACAAACCCATTTTGATTTTGTTTTAGCCATAAATTTATTTTAGCATAAATTTTTATCAACGTCAGTTTGCTACGGTTGCGTGCTCGGCGCCTGCTCATCGCAGCCGCTTTCGCACTTACACACCTCAAGCGTAAAACTTCGCTCATTAAGCGCAGTCGCGCTAAAATTCGCTCGTTTTACGCATAAAAAAAGGGGTTAAACAATTTCTTGTTTTAACCCACTTGTATTGCCATCACCAGTTAGATTCTTGTATACTAAACTTATACTAAGCTTAACGCAATTGATGGAGCTTGGTTAGCTTGAGCTAATAATGATGTTGATACTTGTTGAAGTATTTGTTGTTGAGTGAAGTTAGAAGCTTCAGAAGCGATATCAGCATCAGTAATAATTGATTTAGCACTAGATAAGTTTTCAAATTGGATTGATAATGTATCTAAAGCTGAATCCATACGGTTACCAGCAGAACCAATAATTGATTTTCTGTTAGTGATTTCATCAATGCCTAAATCCAACGCTCTGATTGCTTGGTCGAAGTTTGTTTCTTCTTTTCCTGTTGTAGTAGCTGGATCTGAAGCTGTTAAACCTGCATTGTTTGCTTTAAAGTCTGTGCTAGTTGGTGTTGCTTTCATCAAATCAACTAGGTTAAAGTTTTCAGCACCAGTTAAAGCAGAGAATTCTACAGATTTAAATAATTCAGCACCAGCTTTAATAGTGTTATCTACACCATCATCTGCGCCAACTTGGAATGTTACACCAGTATCTTTTAAATCGCCACCAAATAATCTTAAATCAGAATATTTAGCTGATTCATTGATACGGTTGATTTCAGCGATACGTTCTTCAACTTCATCTTGCATAGCTTGAACTTCGGTTTCAGAATAAGTACCATTTTTTGCTTGCAAAGTAAGGTCACGAATTCTTGTGATGTTATCTTCGATAACGTCTAAGTTACCTTCAGCAGTTGATAATAATGCGTTAGCATTTTGTACGTTTTTTTGTGCAATTTGATTTCCGTTCAATTGAACTTTCATTTTTGCAGAAATTACTGTACCTGCCGCATCATCTTTAGCTGAAAGAATTTTCAAACCTGATGACATTCTTTGCATAGAATTTGAAAGTTTGCTAGTAGAACTAGACAAAAGACCTTGGATTTTTAATGAATCCACGTTTGTGTTGATTACAACTGACATATTAATACTCCTTTATTATTTGCGAACCACACAACATTAAATGGGGAATTTAGTGTCATCCTTGTGGTTCAATATCCTTATTACATAGTAAATATATAATTTTTTTCAACGACTTTGAATTAAAAAAAAGTAGAAAGTTTCTATAACTTTAGTATGAGAAATTGGGCAATTTTTTTTCAAAAAAATACTTTATAAATAATATAGAGTAAAACGGGGGTAAAAATGACATCAGATTATTCAACAAGACTAGGTGATGAAGCACGCTGTAAATATGCAGCAAATATAGTCAAAACAAATACTGAAGATACAAACAAAGCAAAGATTGAATCAGATAAAGAGCAGTTAGAAAAAGATCAAGAAAGCTTATTTACACTTGTAAATGATGTGCAAAATGGAAATATAAATGCAATAAAGGCTGCGCAATCGGCACAGATAATTGAACCGACCGGATTGGATGCAGAAAATGACAGATTAGTTGCAGAAAACGGCGAACTTTTAAAAAAAGCTAAAACAGAAGCTGAAAAAAAACAAAATAATCAAAATGCAACACCGCCATTAGCGCCAACAACAGAAAATGTGAATGAAATTAAAAAAATCCTTGAAGCGCAAGGAGATACTGATATCACAGATGCAGATATACAAGCATTCTTAAATAATCAAATGTAATAAACAAAAAACCGAGGATTACCTCGGTTTTTTAATTAAGCTATTTCTTCTCTTTGCTTTGTCGGCAATTGCAGAACCTCCGCCGTTGGAGGTAATTGCTTTTTTTCAACCATCTCCTTAGTTACGGTAAATTCTTTGATATCTTCTTTTGAAGGAACATCATACATAATATCAAGCATGATTTCTTCAACAATTGAGCGCAATGCACGAGCGCCAGTTTTACGTTTAAGTGCTTCTTTTGCAATTAATTCAATTGCTTCATCTTCAAATTTTAAATCAACCCCATCCATACCCATTAAACAAGCATATTGTTTAACAATAGCATTTTTTGGTTTAGTTAAAATCATTTTTAATGTATCTTCATCTAACGGATCTAAAACTGTATAAACAGGAATTCTTCCGATAAATTCAGGTATTAGACCAAATTTTAACAAATCATCAGGTTGAAGTTTTTTAAGAATTTTAGCACTTTCAAGCTCTTTTTCGGCTTGAGACATAGCAGCAGAGCCAAAACCAACACTAGATGTTGTTCCAGCTCTTCTTTCAACAATTTTTTCTAAGCCAACAAAAGCTCCGCCAACAATAAATAATATATTATTAGTGTTAATTTGAATAAATTCTTGATGAGGATGTTTTCTTCCGCCTTGTGGAGGAACATTTGCAACTGTTCCCTCAATCATTTTTAATAATGCTTGTTGAACACCTTCACCTGAAACATCTCTTGTAATTGATGGGTTTTCTGATTTTCTAGCAATTTTATCAATTTCATCAATATAAATTATACCTCGTTCTGCTTTTTTGGCATCATAATCAGCACTTTGATATAATCTTAAAAGAATATTTTCAACATCATCACCAACATAACCAGCTTCTGTTAATGTTGTTGCATCAGCAACAGCAAAAGGAACATTTAACATTTTAGCTAATGTTTGAGCCAACAATGTTTTACCAGAACCTGTCGGACCTACAAGTAAAATGTTGCTTTTTTGAATTTCAATATCTGAATCAGGTTGCTCCATGTTATGGGCAATTCTTTTGTAATGATTATAAACTGCAACAGCTAAAACTTTTTTAGCGTCATCTTGGCCAACAATATGTTGGTCTAAATATTCTTTTATTTCTTGTGGTTTTGGAATAGCCTCAGCTGCAACATCAGATGCTGATTCTTTTTCATCTTGTTTAAAGTTAAAAAGCTCTTCATCTAATATTTCATTACATAATTCAATACATTCATCGCAAATACAAACATCAGGACCAGCGATAAGTTTTTTAACTTGGTCTTGAGTTTTTCCGCAAAATGAACATTTTAAATTTGGATCTGTTGGTTTAGCCATTTATTTTTGCCTTCTTTGAATTATTTTTCGTCAAGTGTGATTACTTTATCAATCATGCCGTATTCAACAGCTTCTTGTGCTGTCATGATATAGTCTCTATCTGTATCTTTTTCAATTTTTTTCAATGGCTGACCTGTATTAGAAGCCAAAATTGAATTTAAAGATTTTTTAATTCTTATGATTTCATTAGCTTGAATTTCAATATCAGTAGCTTGACCTTGAGCACCACCTAATGGTTGGTGAATTAAAACCCTTGAATGAGGTAGAGCCAAACGTTTTCCTTTTGCACCAGATGACAACAAGAATGCACCCATAGAAGCAGCTTGACCTAAACAAATTGTAGAAACATCTGCTCTAATGTGTTGCATAGTATCATAAATTGCAAAGCCTGCAGTAACAGAACCACCAGGAGAATTTATGTATAACATAATATCTTTTTCAGGATTTTCACTATCCAATAATAACATTTGCGCAACGATAAGGTTTGCAACCATATCATCAATTGGAGTACCCAAGAAAATAATTCTTTCTCTAAGTAATCTTGAAAAAATATCAAATGATCTTTCTCCACGAGAAGATTGTTCTATAACTACTGGTACGAAACTCATCTAATTTATCCTTTCAGTTTTCTTATTTTGCTATGAATTTATTATTATCTAATAAATATTGATTTACTTTACTTGCTGTAATTTGTTGAGAAATTGCCGCAAAAGAATTTGGATTTTTTCTAAGCTCTTCAAACAATTGTACAGCAGGCATTCCATACATTGCTGCCATTTGGTTGATATGTTCCATTATATCTTGTTGTTCGATTTTTACATCAGCAACTTGTGCGATTTTCTCAACAATTAAAGAATTTTTAATTCTTTTTTCAGCTTCATCTCTAAATCTAGCTTCAACAGATTCTTTTCCTTCTGCTTCAACCAATTTGTCAAAATCAGCGCCTTGTTGCATAGCGCTAGCTTTAGCTTCTTGCATAATTGCTTCATATTCTCTATCAAGCATAGAATCTTGAATAACAATTTCTGTTGTTTCAACAATTTTTTCAAAAATTGCATCTGATTTTGCTCTTTCATTTTGATTTTTAGCATAATCATCTATATATTTTTGAATATCTTCTTTTAGGGCAACTAGAGAATCTTTACCAACTTTTTTTGCTAATTCATCATTTAATTCTGGTAAAATTCTTTCTTTAACTTCGTGTAATTTTATTTTAAATTGTGCGTTTGCGCCTTTTAATTTTTCTTCGTGGTAATCAGCTGGGAATGTAACATCAATTGCAAATTCTTCACCTGCGCTATGTCCAACTAAACCTTCTGCAAAACCAGGAATAAAGTTGGAATTTGATAAATCAAGAGAATAATTTTCCCCTGCACCATGTTCAATTTTTTCTTCTCCAACATAACCATCAAAATCAAATACAACTGTATCTTTATCTGTTGCAGCTCTATCAACTTTTTCTAATGTAGAGAATCTTTTTTGAGTTTGAGCTAATTCATTATCTATGGCATTTTCTTCGTTTTTATATTCAGTATATTCAACTTCAACATCTTTAAATGCGCCAATTTTTACTTCCGGTTTTAATTCAACAGTTGCTGTCATTTTTAATTCTTCACCAACATTAAACTCATATTTTTCTAATGCAGGACGGAATGCTATATTTAATTTGTTGTCATCAATAGCTTTTTGAAATTCCATTGGGAATAATCTATCAATAACCTCGGCTTTTAATCTATCTTCACCAACATATTTTTCAACAATATTTGATGGAGCTTTGCCTTTTCTAAAACCTGCAATATTAACATTAGCACCGAATGCTTTAATAGCTCTTTCATATGCTTCTTTTGCGGTTTTTGCATCGATTGTTATATCTACTGTTGCGATATTTTTGTCATTAATTGTAACTGTATTTGTCATGGCACCTCTCAATTATAATATTTTACATATACTATAGTATAAACTAAAAATAAAAATCATGGTCAATTTAGAGTATCTTTATATGTTGGTTTTAAGGACAAATTTATTCTTTTTGTAATTTATTAAACCTTCTTGTTTTAATTTTGATAATTCAAAACTCATAGCACTTCTATCAATATTTAAATAATCAGCCAATTCTTGCCTATTAAATGGGATTTCTATAATATTGGTTTTACTTTTTAAACTTTCATTAGATAAATACGTTAGCAATTTATCTCTAATAGTTTTTTGGGAAATATTATCAATTTTTTCCACAAGTTGAATATTTTCTTTTGATAAAATTTTAAATAAATTTCTAATCAAAACATTATGATGCAAACATGCATTATGACATATTGTTGAACATTTTTCATAATTAAAAATCAAAACAAGCGCATCACTATTACAAACAGCGTTAACATTTGATTCAACATTTTTAGAACCAACCAAAGACAAACCGATGCTATTATTAGGATAAAGTTTTTGAATTATCATTCTTCTACCCCAATAAGAATCTTTTTCGATACTCACTTCGCCATCTAAAATCAAATATATATTAGAAACAATTTCTCCCTGACGAAAAATAATATCTCCGGATTTATAAGATTTTACATATGCTCTAAAACATTTAAGCATCCTGTCTAATTCTTCATCAGTTATTCCATAAAATATTGGTGCATTTTTGATTTTTTGATAATATTTTTCCATTTCATTTTCCTTTTTTTAAAATAAATTTTATTTTTGTTGTAAAAACAACAGAAATATTTTAAAAACAACTATATAATAAAAATGTAATAAATCAATAATAAAAAAGGAGCAAATAAAATGGCAAAATATGTATGTAACGTATGTGGCTACGTATATGACGAAATATTAGGGGACGAGGAAAATAATGTAAAAGCTGGAACTAAATTTGAAGATATCCATGATGAATGGCTATGCCCATTGTGCTCTGTCGGAAAAGAAGATTTCAGCAAAGAATAGTTTTTACAAGTTACTATAAAGGAAAACAAAATGGCGACTCAACAAGAAGAAAACCTAATTAACTTATTAGATGGCTATGTTGAAAAAGGCGGACATCATTTAAATGTTAATGTACTCAATAGAGAAACATTAATCGATGCTCAAGCTCATCCTGAAAAATATCCTCAACTTACAGTTAGAGTATCAGGATACGCAGTTAATTTTATTAAATTAACAAAAGAACAACAAGATGATATTATTTCAAGAACTTTCCATTCTCAAATCTGCTGTTAATCTCTACATAACAAACAATACTATCACCCATTGCACTATGAATCATAGTGCAATTTTAATATTTAATTATAATACTATGTCTAAATATAGCTCTAATTGACTGCAAAAAGTGGATAAGGATGCAGTAAATTATTGTTGATATATATTGAATTCTTGAAAATCAGAGCTACAAGTGCCTTTTTTATTAAGGTATTTTTTCCATATGTCAAGAGAAAGCCAGCCAGTATTAAATATTTGAACCTCGCCGTCTTCATAAACAACTCTTAATGGATTAGCCTTTCTATAATCATGGCGCATAGCATAAGCTATTTCATCTACTTCGCTTTGTCTAAATTTGCAATCAACAACTCCTTTCGATACTATTTCTCTATAATTACAGCGTGAATTACCCCATCCGATAACTTGCCTGATTTTAGCGCCTTCATCGTAATAATATGGGGTACAGGATTTGAAATTTGTTATAAATTCTTCAGGAAAAATAGCGCAAAATCCCTTTGGAATTGCGATTAAATTCATCAAAAGAAAAAGTATAATAAACAAATTCTTATCCACATCTTAAAAGTATCATCAAATAATGACAAGGGCTTCATTTTTTTGGTTGATTTATTTGGATAAAAAAACTCCCTTGAATATTCAAGGGAGTTTTTAAAATTAATTTGATATTAATTTTATACACTTGCAGTTTCTGTTTGTCTAACAACATTTTGCAATGCTTCAAGTGCATCTGCCGGAAGTTTATCAATACCAGCTTTTTCAGTTTCTCTTGATTGAACGAAATTGATTCTATCTTGCATACGAGCTTTGAATTGTTCTGCATATTCTTTATTAGCAAATGATGCATCAAAGCCTTCGATATCCATAATTTGAATATCAGAGAAGTTTTCCCATTGATGGAAATTAGCTTCACCAGATACGATAGCTTCAATAATTCCAAGTGTATGTTTAGGTTGAACTTTTGTACCCATAAATTCACCAGTATTTAAGATATAGCAATCAACGCCATCAGCAATTAATTGTTTAAATCTTTCATAATCAACCGCTAAAGGATATACTCTGAATGGGTTTGCGTATGGTTCAACAACCAATGCATTAGGATCAACGCCTGCAGCAAGTCTTTCAGCAGAAGAACGTTTTGTAGCTAATGTAGCACCCATCGCAGAACCTAGTGCTGCACCTGATAATTTTAATACAGGAGGAATTGTTGGGTCTTTCATTAACCAGAAAATAGCATTGATTGGTTGATCAATTCTATCAACTCTGTTTGGAGACCATAATTTAGATTTAACCGCACGTCCATTACCATTTCTGATATCTTCAGTAACTGAAACAACTTTACCATCAGCTAATTGGATAGCACCATTGTTTTGTTGAGTTAAGATATATTTGTTATCATCACATCCGATTGGATAATCTGCAGTTTTATCAAAATATGCAGGTTCTAATGCAATTGTATATTTGTCTTCAACGTTGATGATAAACGCATCATCATGAAGAACTGTAATATCATATTTTCCACCATGTTTAGCATGGGTAATTGTAGATTTACCAGAACCGGATAAACCAAATACAGCTACTTGGAATGAACCATTGTCAAGGTTATATCTTTTCATACCACCATGACAAGATGCATAACCATTTCTAGCAGCAGAACCCCAAGCAAGAGTTAATGTACCTTTTTTGTGTTCTCCAAAATATCTCATACCTAAAATACAAGCACAGTTGTGTTCTGGATCAAAGAATGTTAAACCATATGGGAAGTCTGGGTGTGTCCAATCTGGATCAGAGAATACATAGATATCACCTTCGTTAATTAAACGAGAATCACCGTACATTCTTGCATATTCTTCATTAATGTATTGGAAGTTTAACATCCAAGAATACATAACATTTTCAAAACCTGCTGGAATTAATAAATGTGCTTTAATCATAAAGTCATTATCAAGACCAACAACTGCTTCAGTTCTATACATTAATTTATCACGTGTACCATAAATTGCTTCACGAATAATTGGTAATAAATAACCCATATCGCAACCTGGTTCGCCAACGATTTTTCTAGCTGCAGCACAACGACCAACAACTGTACCGTCGTTGAATAATAATTGATTTGCACCTGATGGTAAACCTAATTTTTCAGGTTCATAAACAGGCATACCTGTTAATTCGATTGTTCCTGTAGAATCTTTAGCTAATTTATAAGCTTCAGCTACAGATTTAACTTCTTCAACATTGTTACCGAAGAATGGCGCAGTGATGGTAGCACGAGCTGCTGACATCATTTTTTTCAAATCTTCTGAATTTGTAAAATACTCTACTGTTGACATAAATTTCTCCTTTTTGCATTCATGCATAATCAAGTTTATTTTATACCAAAAATTTCACACATACAAGTGTTACAAATACGTTTAATTAATTCAGTTGAAAAATAATTTTATGGTAAAATTATTAATTGTAAAAGGAGTAATATCATGCAAACAATTTTAAATTATGAAGTTAAAGATATAAACCTTGCGCAACAAGGCAAAAAAAATATTGAATGGGCACAAAAAGATATGCCTGTTTTAAACGCAATTAAAGAAAGATTTAAAAAAGAGCAGCCATTTAAAGGTTTAAGATTAACAGCTTCCGTACACGTTACAAAAGAAACAGCTGCATTATGTATCGCACTAAAAGAAGGTGGAGCAGATGCGGTTTTAGCAGCATCAAATCCCCTATCAACACAAGATGATGTTGCAGCGGCTTTAGTTAAATATTATGGAATTCCTGTTTATGCTATTTCTGGCGAAGATAAAGAAACATATCATAGACATATTGAAACCGTACTTAATCATAAACCAAACCTAATTGTTGATGATGGTTGCGATTTAGTAGCAACAATACATAATTCTAAAAGAGAATTGTTGCCAAATATCATTGGTTCTTGCGAAGAAACAACAACAGGAATTATCAGATTAAAAGCTATGGAAAAAGAAGGAAAGCTTGAATTTCCAGCATTAGGCGTGAATAATTCTCAAACAAAACATTTATTTGATAATAGATATGGCACAGGTCAAAGTGCACTGGATGGAATTATTAGAGCAACTAACATTTTATTAGCTGGAAAAACTTTTGTCGTTTGCGGATATGGATGGTGCTCACGTGGCGCTGCTGCAAAAGCTCGTGGAATGGGTGCAAATGTAATCGTTACAGAAGTTGACCCATTAAAAGCGCTAGAAGCAGTTATGGATGGCTTTAGAGTTATGCCTATCGCACAAGCAAGTCTAATTGGGGATGTTTTCCTTTCGATTACAGGGGATATCAATGTAATTTCAACAGAAAATATGTTAACCATGAAATCAGGTGCATTTGTTGCAAATGCGGGACACTTCGATGTTGAAATTGACGTCAATGGACTTAAAAAACATGTTGTAGAATACAAAAACATTAGACCAAATCTTGATGAATGGATTTTAGATAATGGTAAATCAATATACGTTTTAGCTCAAGGCAGATTAGTCAATCTAGTTTGTGCAGAAGGTCATCCAGCCTCTGTTATGGATATGAGTTTTGCAAATCAAGCTCTTGGAATGGAATTTATCGTTAAAAACCAAGGCAAACTTGAAAATAAAATGTATACACTTCCTCATGAAGTTGATTTAGAAATAGCTAGATTAAAACTTGCCTCAATGGGAATTGAAATTGACACATTAACTCAAGAACAAGAAAGATACTTGAATTCTTGGTCTGAAGGAACATAAAATTAAAAAATTAAATCCAAAAATGCAGGCAAATTATAGCCTGCATTTTTTGTATAACAGTTACCCTTAAAAAATAAGAGTTATAAAAAAGCCGATATTCAACATATCGACTTTTTTATGCTGGCTTCCGCCTTAAATATAGGATCTGGCAACGACCTACGCCCTAAATTTTCTTAATGAGCGATAGCGAATTTAGAAAATGGAAGCACCCTTGGGGTGTCTTCC
>JAFTXY010000016.1 GCA_017461425.1 Candidatus Gastranaerophilales bacterium
CAAATTAAAGCCACAAGCAATTAAAGTAAATTCAAGAATTATGTTCTCAAGACCTTTTCGATGCGCTCTTTTATACGACTTATTCCATTTAATAATTCCATAAGTTCCTTCTGCCTGAATACTTCTATTCATACAAAGTAGAGCTCCTCGAATAGAACACAAATTTCTTAATACTTCTTCATGTATAGATGTTAATTCTTGATTTAATCTAATTGTTCGATTAGTTTTAGATTTTGGACTACATTTTTCTTTGTGCGGACATCCTTCACAACTTTCACATTCATATATTTCTTCTGTACGACCATATTGGTTACCTTTAATATGTCGTTCAAATTTAAAATTGAATTTTTTACCATTTGGACATATTAAATTGCCCTCATCATCTTGCTTGAAATTAGTAGCTCTATATGGATTACTTATATATTTTTCATCTTTTGTTTCTTTTTCAAACATAGTAAATTTCATAAACTTTTCCATTCCATGTTTTTCGCAATATATGTAATTGTTGTATGAGCCGTATCCTGCATCTGCTACTGGATACTTAGGAAATTCACCATACTGATTTTTGAATTTTTCCATAAGAGGAACAAAGCAATCCATATCTGATGCATATTGCTTAACATCAGTTGTAGCAATATATTCATCACAGATTGCCACTTGTACATTATATGCTGGAAGCAATTGGTCATTTCCCATGTAATCTCTTTTTACCCTCATAAAAGTAGCATCATGATCTGTCTTTGAATAGCTACCTCTTGATTCACCACAAATTTCAATATGTTTTGCATAGTTTTTTAATCTTTCAATATATTCAGTTAGTAACTCATATTTTCTTTGAGTGTTCGTTTTTCTTTTACCTTTACCACAAACAAATTTAGATACATCTATGGAAAGAAGCTGAGCATATTGTTGCAAAATATCTTCTAAATACTCAATCGCATATTCTGTACGTGTTTCAAATTTGATACTTAAAACTTGTAAATCTTCGGTATTTATTTTATTCAAAAGTTCTGTAACTTTTTCAAACACTTTATTTATGTTGTTAATACAAGATTTTTTCCATACCCATGTATATTTGTTAGCATTGGCTTCAATCTTCGTTCCATCAATATATGTGTGCATTAGGTCAACATTATCTTTTTCGAATATTACCTTGTTAATTGCAACAAAAATATCTTCAATATTTCTTGTTAAATGTTCTTTGATAAAGTTTCCAATCGTTGCAAAAGTAGAAGCTTTCATCTCATCTAAAAGCCACATGTATCTTATATCCGTTTTACAAGACTTTTCAATTTTTCTTAGTGAAAGATACCCATTTTCCATAAATGAGAATAGTATTATTTTTAGTAAAGTAGTTTGACTATATCTTGGACGACCTGTTTTGTAGCCTTTCTTATCTACAAAATATGGTGTTAGGTCAATACAGTCAATTATTTCACTAAAACTATATACTGGATCAGAAATTTCTATAATTCTTTCAATTTCTATTGGCATTTTTAATTGTTTTGGTGTACAATTTTTATTGGTATATTTATTTTTTTTCATATTTTAATTATACTAGAAAAGACTGCCGATTGCACAATTGACAGCCTTTTTCTTTTAAAAAATGCGTGAGTTTTCTTCACGCATTTTTACTTGGGACTTTTTTTACAGCCCCTAGCATGAAAATCTTTGATTTTCATTTTTCTTAAAAAAAATAAAATGGGACTTTTACAGCCCCATTTATAATATTTTTATTAAATTTTATCTGTAATACCAAGTAAGAAATCTGCTTCTTCTTGAGTTATTTGATTTAACTCTAAGCAGTTGTTTATAAATTCAATTCTTTCTTCTTCTGTTTCAATGTTATTGTTTACTGAATTACGCAATTCAATTAAATTTTGTTTGCGGCTTTGAAAATGTGGGAAGCCTTCTTCATCAAACATATAATTTGATAAAAAATGATTTAGCACGAAATAACCTATAACTAGAAGTATCAATATAATTATTAATATTATAATAATATTTTTTTTCTTCATACTTATCAACTCCCAACATATCATATTTATATTATTATACCATATTTTGCTGTTTTTGTCAACATAATTACTTAGAAAGATAGTATTTGGCAGACATTTATGGTATAATTATATAAAAAAAGAGAATATTGAAATGAGGTGAGAAGTGATGAAAAATAGTGATATGAAAAAAATAGATAAATTGTGTTATCAAAGAAATGATACAAATAAACCCAAAATTAAAATAATCAATATTCATCTTCTGGTTTATTTTTTTATAAAATGGATACTAATAGTTATGTGTGTGTTATTTGTTTTTTTATTTGTTAAAGAAATAGCTGAATATAAAGAAGTTTTTTTTACATATAATGCTATGGAACAAATTGAAAGTATGTATAAAGGTAATTTCACACTTATTTATCCTGAAATAAATACGTCAGAAACAAATGTTACACCTAATCGGGTATTATCGTTTTAAAGATGAAAATGGAATAATATTTAATGCGTATAAAACAAAAGCAATCTTAACAACTGACTATGATCAATTTTTAATAAAAAAATTTGTAAATGAATATATAGAAAAAGAAAAGAAAAAAACTATAATTTGTAAGGAAGAATTTGATAATTATAATGGATATGAATTTTTAAAATTTAGTTTTGGAATAAAAATAAATGATTATTCACAAATAGAAGAAACGGTTAAGGAATTAATGGAGGTTAATAGTTTTATAAATAAGAAAGCTAAAAAGATTTTTACTTCTGCAACAATGCCTGTTCCTATATATTATCCAGAAATTTATTTAAATGATTTTGTTGGTAAAATAGGACATGATATTAAATATTATGATGATGAATATTACACGAAAAAAATTAAAATTGATTATATAAATTATTTGCATCAAAATAATATAGAAGATGTAAATGTACCAAATGAAGATTTACTAGATTATTATAAGCCAGAGGAATTTATAGTCTGCGTAAACGGAAAAAATGTAAAAATAAATCGCAATAATCAAGATATAAATGTTTTCTCTACATATAGCATTAAAAAAGGTGATTATTTTATACAATTGCATTATATTATAAAAAATATGAAAAATGTTGATGATTATGAATTTAATCAGTCTGGCAAGTTATTAAGTTTTATATACAAAGGACAAAAATACATATTAGATCCTGATTTGAATTTAAAAAGTGAAATAAAGGGTAACAAAGTACCTTATGAATGGACTATTTCAAAATTAGCCGAGTTTTTTGATGCTGAAGCAAAATATGATTATGAAAACAAAACTATTAATTTAAACATATAATGTGTAGAGTAAAAACAACAAAAGGGGCTGTAAAAAAAGTCCCAAGTAAAAATTAGATTCGTATTATGCAAATGACACGAATCTAATTTTTTAATAAATTTTTATCTTAAAAAGTAAAAAATATCTGAAGTAATAATTTTAGGGCACAAAAACAACAGGTATGATAAAATCATATCTGTAACACGTTACACCTTAAATTTATGCGCATTTTTCAATACTTTTACGATTTTTCTTGTTATGATATTTATGCAAATTAAAGCCACAAGCAATTAAAGTAAATTCAAGAATTATGTTCTCAAGACCTTTTCGATGCGCTCTTTTATACGACTTATTCCATTTAATAATTCCATAAGTTCCTTCTGCCTGAATACTTCTATTCATACAAAGTAG
>JAFTXY010000001.1 GCA_017461425.1 Candidatus Gastranaerophilales bacterium
TTCTGCACTAAGTCACTGTCCAATTGTTGTTTCTTAAAAAATCAACAGGTATTTGTCGTTTGTATAAGCATCAATTACTATTGGTTGATTTTAGTTTTACTAAAAAAGAATTTGTTTTAATTAACTCTATCTTTTGTCAACATAATAATCGATAGATATGATATTCTATTTTCAATGTGCAAGTTAAATTAAACTTGATTTAGAGCAAAAAAAATATGTTATTTAATAGCTCTCTTGGCACTTTAATTAATTGTCTAACTTGTTGCCGTATTTTCTAAATTATCACTTCAATTTTTATTGTCAACCAATTTTTATTTTTGATAATTTAGTCGCTAAAAGTCCTAACCGGACCTTCTATATAATCGTATTACATAAATAATTTATTTCAACATTGTTTTAATATATTTTACAAAACTTAACCATAAATTTTATTCAAATAATGACATTTGAGAAATATCGATTTTTAGCCCCAGATGCTGGTATGCTAATTTTGTAACTTTTCTTCCACGAGGAGTTCTAGAAATAAATCCTTTTTGAATTAAATAAGGTTCATAAACATCTTCTATTGTTCTAATATCTTCGCCTAATGCTACGGCTAATGTTTCAATTCCAACAGGTCCGCCATTAAATGATTCAATCATTAATTTAAGCATGTTTCTATCTGTAATATCTAATCCCAACTCATCGATATCTAGCGCATTTAATGCGTCCATGACGATTTCTTTTATAATAATTCCATCTGCTTTAACTATTGCCCAATCAGCACATCTTTTAACTAATCTATTTGCAATACGAGGAGTGCAACGTGATCTTTGCGCAATTTCCAATGCCGCAAAATCATCTATTTTAAATTGTAAAATTTGAGCTGTTCTTTTAATAATTGTTGATAATTCTTCCGGGGTATAGAATTCCAAACGATGAATAATACCAAATCTATCTCTTAATGGTCCTGACAGCGCCCCGGCTTTTGTTGTTGCGCCAATAAGAGTAAATTTTGGCATTGGAATTCTCATTGTTTTAACGGTTTGAGATTTGCCCGTAGTCAAGTCTATTGAAAAATCTTCCATTGCGGGATATAAAATTTCTTCTGCAATTTTATTTAATCGATGAATTTCATCTATAAATAAAACATCACCTTCTTTTAATTGCATTAGAATACCAACAATATCACGAGGGCGTTCAATAGAAGGAGCGGATGTTATTTTAATATTTGCATTTAATTCGTTGGCAATAATATTAGCTAAAGTAGTTTTCCCGAGACCAGGAGGACCATAAAATAGAAGATGGTCTAATGTTGTATTTCTTTTTTTACATGCTTCAATTGAAATTTTCAATGTTTCTTTAATTGAAGCTTGCCCAATATAATCATCGAAATTTGAAGGGCGAATATTTTTTTCATAGCATTCTTCGCAATTCATACAAGAAGCACTCAAATCAGGGTTTTGTTCCTGTTTGAGTGCTTTTTGATTTTTAATATTTTCGTTATTATCAGAAATTATCATTAATTATGCAAATATCTTAAATATACATATGCTGTTGATATCAATAAAGATATCATAGTAACGATTATACCATATTTTAAGAAATACATAAATGAAATTTTATATCCCGCTTTATTAGCATTTTCAGTAACAATAACATTTGCAGCAGCACCAATCATTGTCATGTTTCCACCTAAACATGCACCCAATGCCAATGACCACCATAATGGAGTAACGAAGTCTACGCCTTTTGTAGCTTCTATTGTTGCAATCATAGGAGCCATTGTAGCAGTATATGGGATATTATCAATGATTCCAGACAATATACCTGATGCCCATAAAATAACCATTGAGGTAATTGATTGATCGCCAGCAGTTACTTCTAATAACTTATTTGCCATCAATTCAATACCACCAGCATGTTCAAAGCCACCAATGATAATAAACAATCCAATAAAGAAGAATATTGTATTCCATTCAACTTCAACCAAGATTTTTTCAGGTTTTTCAAAAATCAATAAAACAGCAGCGCCTATCATTGCTACAAGGAATGTTGGAATATGAGTAGCATCATGTGTAACAAAGCCTAAAACTACTAATAACAAAACAATGCCAGCTCGAATTGCTAATGCTTTATCTGTAATTGTATTTGAATTATCTAATTTTGAAACAAGCTCCATTTTTTCTGGAGAAGATTTTAAATCATTTCTATAAATAAACACTAACAAAGCAACAACAACTAGCATTATCGCACAAACTGGCAATGTTAGCTCTCTAACGAAATCCATAAAAGAAAATCCAGCAGCTGAACCAATAATGATGTTTGGAGGATCTCCAATTAATGTAGCAGTACCGCCAATATTAGAACAGAACACTTCTGTTATCAAGAATGGAATTGGATTAATTTCTAATAATTTACAAGCAGCAAAAGTAATAGGCATTATAAGAATGACCGTTGTAACATTATCTAAAAAAGCAGATGCAACAGCAGTAAATACAGCCAATGCAGCCAATACTAGTTTTGGTTTACCTTTTGTTTGCTTTAATATTTCATTTGCAACCCAAGTAAACATACCTGATTGAGCGGCAATATGAACAACAATCATCATTGAAACAAGTAAAAATATTACATTAAAATCAACAAATGAAATAAAATATTGTGCTAAATTATCATTTGTTTTTTCAGTAGCCAATAAACCTAAAAACAAAGTTAAAGAACCACCTAAAAGCGCAATGGTAACTTTTGATATTTTTTCCCAAGCAATAAAAATATACGCAACAATAAGAATTATTGAAGATATTATAATTGCATTTTGAGAAACTAAACTATGCAAGTTTTCCATACTATCTCCCTAATAAACTACAATATTGTTAATTTTATATTAAAAAAGATTTTAGTAAAGTAACAAAAACCTCGTTTTATGTTAATATAATTGATACAAAATGAGGTTAACTATGGAAAATGAAATTTTAAAAATAGCACTACCAAACAAAGGTAGATTATCTCAAAAAATTTATGAATTATTAAATGATGCAGGTTTAAATCTAGATTCAAAAGATGATAGATGTTTAAAACTAGATACTAAAGATAAAAAATTTCAATTAATATTTGTAAGAGCTGCAGACATTCCAAACTTTTTAGATTCAAAAGTTGCTGATATTGGTTTTACAGGAAAAGATATTATTGTTGAAAAAGAAATCGAATTAGATATAGTTAAAGAATTTTCTTTTGGCAAATGCGATATGGTTGTAGCTCTACCAGAAGAAAAAAACATAGACGATGTTTCGCAATTACCAGACGAAATCAGAGTTGCTACTTCTTTTCCAAATATAGCAAAAAGTTATTTTGAAAAAATTGGCAAAAAAGCAAAAATTTCAGAAATTATGGGGGCGGTTGAAATAACTCCATCTCTAGGTTTTTGCGATTGCATAATTGATATTACATCATCAGGCACAACCCTAAAATCAAATAGATTAAAAATTATTGATAAAATCCTTTCTTCTTCAACTGTTTTGTGTGCAAGAAAAGATTTAACACCAGAAAAACAATTAAAATTGCGTTCGTTAATCAGGGCAATAGATTCTGTTTTAGATGCAAAAGCAAAAAAATATTTAATGGTGCATATTCCAAAAGACAAAATTGAAGAAGTAAAACAATTTTTACCAGGGCTTTCATCGCCAACAGTTATTCCTTTACATAATAATCAAGACAAAGTTGTAATTCATGTTGTTGTAGATGAAGATAAAATTTTTGATGCAATTGATAATTTAAAACAAATCGGCGGCGAAGGAATTTTAATTCTAAGCGTCGATCAAATGGTGAAATAATGAATTATTTAAACGAATTAATTAAAACGGTTGAAATTCTTCGCTCTCCTGAAGGATGCGAATGGGATAGACAACAAACTCATCAAACAATAAGACAAAACATGCTTGAAGAGGCATACGAAGCTGTTGAAGCAATTGATGAAAACAATATTGAACATTTAAAAGAAGAGCTTGGCGATGTTTTATTACAAGTTGTTTTACATTCTCAAATTGCAGATGACAATAAAGAATTCAATATTCAAGATGTAGCAAAGATGCTCAATGACAAATTAATTCATAGACATCCGCATGTTTTCGGAGAAAACAAAACTACTGACACAAAAGAAATTCTTGCAAACTGGGAAAAATTAAAATCAAAAGAAAAACAAGAAAGAAAAAGAATATTAGATGGCATTCCAAAAACACTTCCTGCTTTATTAATGGCAATGAAAATATCCAAAAAAGCAGTTAGAGCAGGTTTTGAATGGCAAAATTACGAACAATTACTAGAATGTTTTTATTCAGAAATAAAAGAATTTCAACAGGCTCAAACCCAAGAAGAAAAAGAAGATGAATTTGGAGATATTTTGTTTTCCTTGGTTAATATTGCAAGATGGAATAATATTGACCCAGAATTAGCTTTGGCAAAAGCAAATATGAAATTCAAAAAAAGATTTGATAAATTGGAAGAAATGTGCGATAAGTCATTGTCTGATTTAACTTTTGAAGAATATGATTCTTTATGGAAAAAAGCTAAAAAGCTTACTTCCCAAGAATAAAAATAGGCAAGCTATTTTCATAAGCAAAGTCTAAATACTCTTGTGGGATATCTTCAAAATGCTTAACTTTTGCAACAAGTGCATTAGGTTTAGATTTATATAAATTAGCTTCATTTTGAAAATGATTAACTAATTTATTGCCCATATTTTTTATTAAATTTTTTAATTCAAAGCCATTAATAATTCTAAATCTTGTTTGATAAATATCATCATCACGCACTTGGGATAATGTTTTATAATCTGCAATAGATTTATAAATATCCGCATAGTCCCTACTTGTTATTCTTGCGCAACTCATAAAACAATCTGGTAAATATCTGCGATAATCACTCTCAGGATGATACATACCTCTTAAACGAGCATCACCTTTTCTTTTTCCTGAAAATTGATTAGTATAATACGAATTAACAATGTTTTCTGGTTTCACATCTAAACTTAAGCCAAAAGCATAATTCTGATAAGTTTTCTTTTGAACCAAAGAAACATAAGATGCGCATAAAACAGAATTTACATCAAGTTCAGATAATCGCATAACAGAATCTAGGTCTTTTTTAGAACTAGCCATATGAATAAAAAATCTTAAATTATCTTTTGTTGTATTAGGCTCAAAACCTATTTTCGCTAAATCTTCATTTGATTTATAATCAGAAAAATTTATAACTTTGTATTTTCTTCCTTGATATTCAATTTCTGGTATTAATTGAGGTTTAACTATTTTTGAAGAAAAAAGTACTTGCCCAGTTGAATTATATTTTTCAATCAATGCGGGGATTTTTGATTCTTTTGCATTTTTCAAATCGCTCACATGTGAATTATAAAATTTTTCATTAACAGCTTTTAAATCAGCATCTGTAAAAATACAAGCCAATTCAAACATATCTTTATTTTTTAAATCAAAAGCAATTTCTTCTTCGTTTTTTATTTTATTTGATAAATCCGCAAGCCAGTGGTGTTTTGAAATTAATTCAACAATTTGACTGCTATAATTTTTATTTAGGTTTAATTTTGATATTATTGCTTTTGCATAACTTGAAGAATTTATCGGATGAGAACTATCTTTTATAAATTCTTTTTTAGAAATATCATGTAATAATGCAGCAAATTTTAAAACGATTTTATTTTTATTTGTTTGATTTTTATATTCTGGATTTTTTAATATATTCCTTAAAACCATAAAACTATGAATATCAAGGGTTTGTTTTCTATGTTGATGTTTACCAATAATATTAACAAATTCAGGAACTGCTTTAATTAAAGAATTTATAATTTGATTAAATTCAAAATTATCGGTTAATATTTCATTATCATTAATAAATTTATTTGAAATTTCAAAAACTCTTTTTTCAATTTCATCATCTGTATTTAAATTATTTAATGCAATAACTCCATCATACCCAATTTTATCATCAGAACTTACAGGAGTAATCTCAAGTTTTTTATATATTTCTTGTTTTTTTATATCGTCACAGCTAGATAAAATTAAATTTAAATCTTTTAAATAATTTTCTCTTGAATATTTGAGAGGGAAACCAGTTTGTACATATTTCTCATAATCAAAATTGGCAATAGTTTTTTCAATTTTGGGATTATTGTTTGCCATAAAATTTTTCATAAATTCAGCAATTTTTATTTTACTAACAGGAATTATAGTAATAGGATTTAGCAAAGAATAATGCAATTTTTCAAGGCATTTTTGCGTTCCAATTTTAGTTTGTTCATCATTTTTGAACCTATTTTTATTATTTAAAAAATCTAAAAGCTCAAAATAAAGATTAATTTTATCTTCAATTTTATATTCTCTTAAATCAACATCTTTTATCTTAAAAAATTCATTCAATAAAAAATCATACGGACCATACGAAAGTTCATCTTGAATATAATATTTATTATAAGATTTATCCTTAAAACCAAAAGCCTTATTATATTTATATACTTCTTGAAAAATTGGCTTTATTTGTTTATATTCTGATGAATTTAAAATTTCATTTTTTTTACCACTTCTTAAAATATCTGCAATAATTCTTGGAGTAAAAATTTCTTCTTTTGCTAATGTTTCAACGTCTTTTTTATCAAAATTATTTTCAATAATTTGTTTTGAAAAATACAAAGATTCATCAGGAGAAAAACCTCCAAAAGAAAATACTAACGAAGCTTGCAGAATTTCATTTTTAGGTATATTTTTAATTAAATCTGGTATTAAATCTGGTTTAAAACCCATATTTAAAAGTACAACCGCAATATTATATTCATCATCAGACATTTGAAAAAAATCTTCATGGAAATTACTTGGAATAAATTTATGTTGCAAAAACTCATATCTATCATACAAGCCTCTTGATGCAATATCTTTTATTTTTTGATACATTGCATCATTATATCCAGCAAGCAAAGTTGCATTATCAATAGTTAAACCATAATCCAATAATTCCTTAACCTTAAAAGGATATTCAATACTGGGATTATTTAATCTATTTTTAATTTTATCTTCATCACTAGAGCTCATTAAATCTTGTCTTAGAGAATTTGATAATTTAATTTTTTCAAATTTTAAACAAAGTTTATCTTTAATATTGCCCTTATATGATATTGGATTATTTTCAATTACATATTGCATACATTTAAAAAACGTATAAATAAAATATCTGAACAAGAAAATAAAATTGAAAAAATTATTTTATCAAATATAATAAAATCAATAGAGATGTGTCCGAGTGGTTTAAGGTGCAGTCCTGGAACGACTGTGTGGGGGCGACTCCACCAAGGGTTCGAATCCCTTCATCTCTGCCATAAAACCCGCTTAACTGGCGGGTTTTATTTTTGTTTCATATTATATTTTTTCAATATAAAAGTTAAAGGCAAGACAAATAAAACCGCAAAAGCATATACTTTATATGCTGACATATAAGCACAAATCATAGATTGTTTTATTAATTGATGATAAATATTACCTAAGGCCATTTGCTGTGCAGTAATAAAATCATGTCCCATTTGCATAAAATTTGAACTTAAAACGTGGATTTTTTCAGCAAAAACAGGGTTTGTCATAGTTAATTTATCAACAAGATGCGATTGATGAACTTGAGAATATCTAGAAACTAACACCCCAACAGAAGATGTTCCAATTGCACAACCAACGTTTTTAACAAGATTTTGCAAAGCTGAAGCATTTGTCATTTCATTTTTAGCTACGTAAGAAAAAATAATTGTTGTAGTAGGAATAATAACAGATGTCATTCCAATACCAAGAACAATATTAGGTAAAACCACATTTCCCATAGAAATTGCCAGATTTAAATTTGAAAACATATAACATCCTATAGAAAATATAACTATGCCAATAAAAATCTGCGCTCTAAGACCAAGTTTTTCGGATATAACAGACCAAACTGTTCCCAAACATGTGCCAAAACCCATAGGAGCAGCAGCAATTCCGCTTAAAAATGAAGTATAACCAAGCATGGCTTGCAAAAATTGAGGCAAAATTGCAATGGAACCATATGCAATACCAAAAACCATAGTTATAATTGTTGTTCCAAAGGTATAATTCCAATTTTTAAATATTTTTAAATCAACCAATGGGTTTTTACATTTTAATTCCCACCAAACAAAAAGCACAAAAGCAATCAAGCTAATAAATCCCAAGCGGCAAATATAATCAGAATCAAACCAGCCATTTTTTTGACCATTATCAACCATGACCTGAAAACATGAAATCCAAACAATTAATAAAATAAAACCAAAAGAATCAAACTTAACAGCTTGTCTTGATTGCATGTATGGAGGATCTTCAATAAATTTAGCACTCATTATAATTGATGCCAAACAAAATGGAATACTGACAAAAAATACATAATTCCAAGAGTAATTAGTTGTAAGCCAACCACCCAACACAGGACCGATAATCGGTGCAATGGTAACGCCTGTTGAAAATATTGCCATGGCTTCGCCTTGACGTTCACGAGGATAGCTTTCCAATAATATTGCTTGCGATAATGGCAACAAACAACCGCCTCCCAAACCTTGGCATATTCTTCCTAAAAGCATTATTTCAAAATTTGGAGCAAGTCCGCAAACAACAGCAGATATTGCAAAAATTGATAAACAAAATATTAAAAACTTTTTTCTGCCAAATGTAGCACAACACCAATCCGTTGCAGGTAATAAAACACTAGACGCAATAAGAAACAAAGTTACAATCCATAAACTTTCATCATCAGAAATCGAAAAACTGCCTGCTATAGTTTTTAAGGCAACGTTTGCAATAGAAGAATTTAACACTTCAACAAATGTTGCAAGCATAACTGCGATTGTAATCATTAAAAGACTAGATTTAGGTCTCCATTCTTGTTGTTGCGCTTCAGACATTAATTTTCCTTGTTGTGTTGTATTTACAATATAATGCAAATACAATATTTTGTAAATGATGAATTTTTATGTATAATAAATAATATGGGAAATAATAATAAAGACGAATTAGCAAATTCAATAATTTACAATCTTGAAAACACGACAAGAATTGCAAAAGTTTTAGCTTGTCGTTATTTTGAAAATAATTTTGACATAACTTTTTCTGAACATATTATCTTAAATGCTCTATATTTTAATCCAAAAATCCACCAAAGAGATTTAGCAAAATTAATCTACAAAGGCACTGCAAACCTTAGCAGGGATTTAGAAAAACTTGAAAAAAGAGGACTAATTAAAAGAAATATAGAAACCAAAGAAAAAAGAATAGTAAAAACTCTTGTTCTTACAAAAAAGGGGTTAAAAACTTGCGAAAAAATAAACATTAAAACCCAAACCCATCTGGAACAAATGGAAAATATTTTCACACAAGAAGAACATCAACAATTTATAAATTTACTTGAAAAACTAAGAAATCGTTTAACCGAATCTCATGATATGATTTTTGAATAATTAAACACTGTCATCTACCAACATATATTTATCCATCAGTGTAACTAATTTGCCTTGATTTGTGAAAACAGCTGAGATTGGTCTATTTTCATATTTATAATACACTGCTATTTTTTCATTTTTCATAGGAATGATATTTGTAGGTTTTTCAAAATAAATTGTATGCAAAATTGATTTAATTTTTTCAATAGTTTCTTTTGAAGATAATTTATTTATGCTTCCAGGTTCTTGCAAAATAAATCTATCAATAAGACGTAATTTAGCATGAGTTGATAAATTAGCAATTCTATTTTCTAGTTCAATATTCCATTCGTCGTTATTTAAAAAATCAATAAATTCATCTGGCATTGCATGTAATATTCTTGATGAGTTTTCTTTTTCCTCTTGAGAATCGCAAGCCACAAAAGAAGATTTATCCAACCCAAGTTCTCTAAAGGTATTAGCGTATGATTCACCTGATTTTGTACAATGATCTAATAATTCCATTGCAATTTGAATTTTCGGAATTCTTCTGTGCTTTGTTTTGGTTGAATCAGACAAATAAGGAAAATAATTTTCAAAGTCTTGTTTATTTAATAATGCCAAAATTGCAGTATTAGCATTTGTTGAAGCTTTTTTAGTAGCGAATATTTTATCAAAATTAAGATTTAAAATATTTTGATTATCAATTTTGACCCCTTTAGCATAACTTACAATTAGTTTTCTAGTATCCCTTAATTTTCGTAAATACTTTTGAAAATCATAATTTTCTGGCATTGAATTAAGATGAGCTAAAACATTATCAAATTCACCATTTTTATCGGAATATCTTTTTAAGACAGCTAATATAGAAGATATTTTTGGTATTTTTCTATCAAGCATTGTGTTGATAATTTTTATTAAAGTATCCTCTTCTGTTGATTCTACAAAATCTGCAAGAGAAGATTTTGAATTTTTTAATATTCCGCTATCAGATAACTGTGTTAATTTTTGCTTTGAAAATTCTAAATCATCTTTATTGCATAAAGCTTTTACGACAGCCAAACAAGCCTGCAAATATCTTTCACTTTTTTCATCTGTATCAAAATTAATCTGGTTTTGCGCAAAAAATTCTTTCAATTCTTCATCTGAAGAAAAATATGAAGAAAATAAATTTAATTTTTCACGACGATTTTTATATTCTTGGGTATCTCCTTCGGTTTCAATCAAAGCATCTAAAAGAGCAGGTATGTTATTCATATTTTCTTGGATTAAATTTCTATATTTTTCAAAAATATCAAAAGCATCTAAGCCAATATAAAAACTTGATTTAGTATCAGCTAGATATTTTGCAATAACAGGTTCTACTGTTTCAAATAAAACTTTTTGTTCAAATAAAATATCTTTAACAGGAGTTTTTGTTTTTCGTGAAATATCAATAACATTAATGCTTCTTGAAAATCTATTAAGCTCAATAAATTCTTTAATTTCATCAGGAGAGTATGTTTTTTTATTAACTCCCATATGTTTAGAATAAAAACTACAGAATGAATCAGAATTTTTTATTCCATATTTTTGTACCATAGATGTTATCGTTTTATATGCTTCGATTTCAGATGTTTCATCATCTTGTTTTGCCAAGGCAAATATTTGTGCAAAATCTTGATATAATTTGCTTGCCTCATGGGGTTTAATGTTTCCGATGAAATCTAATTTTTCTAAAGCTGCATTTTTGTTTTTTATTAAAGCAATTATGCTTGTATTATCAAGTATTGAAGTTTTGCAAAATTGATTAAACTCATTTATTGAAACATTAGATTTTGCAAGCAGTTTACAAAATTCAATCTGTTCAATAAAATCATCACTAGCGTTAAAATATTCGAGGCACTCTGTCGGATATCTTTTAACATCCTTTAACTTTAAGACTAAAGGCGCAATTTCTGAAAATTCCCCTATACTTTCGCCATTATTTAATTCATACAAATAATCAATGATGGGTCTTGCTTTTAAGTAAAGCTCTTGCGGTGTGCATTTTAAATCTTTATTTTTATGTATAACGTCTTTTAATAACTCAATTTTTTGAGGATATGTATCAATTAGATATTCGGCAGCTTCAATAAAATCAAAACCCGAGTTAAAATCACCGAATTTAGGCATTAAAAAACGACAACCCATATAAAAATCTGTTGCATCTTGCGCATTACAAGTTTCATACATAAAATTAGCAACACGATTTATTCTTGAAAAATCAGGGCTGGAAGATTCTTGTTCGGAACGATAAATGTAAAATAAGATTTCAGGATATTTTGATAAACAACTTTTATGCTCTAATTGAGCATATACATCAACAAGTCCTATATAATCATCATGCATGTTTTCAGAAACTTTAGGCTTGCTAACCTCCCTTATAAACATTTCTAAAGATTTAAATGAAGTAATACCAGCTTGCCGTAAAATATCTACAATGGTATCTTTCATATAATCTTTATCCATAACTTCGCAAACTGTTTGACACAAATCAGGAATACCATACACCTTTGCAAGTTTTGGAAAATCTTTTAAATGTTTTTTAGAAAAATAAACAAGCTGATGCAAAATAGAATCAATAGTCTCTTCATTTGATTGAGCTTCACCACAAAATGATACAGGTGTTTTAACAAACACGTCAGTAACATTTTCATTTCTAAAATATGTTTGTTTTTGTTTTTCTATTTTATTTTGATAAATAATATTATTTAATGCAGCAATTTTCATACTTTATTCATCCGGCAAGCATACAAAACAGCTGAAATAAATTAATTGCTTTTAAGTTAAATTTTTAACTACAAAAGAAGCAATAATTAACCCCGCCACAGATGGGCAGAATGAAATTGAACTAACCGTATTATCATTATTTTTAACAGGATTTTCTTTTGAATATAAAACATCTAATTTTTTAATATTTCTTTTCTTTAATTCATTTCGCATAACACGAGCCAATGGACAAACTGATGTTTTATAAATATCAGATATTTCAAATTTTGTTGGATCAAGCTTATTTCCAGTACCCATAGAAGAAATAATTTTTTTATTTAATTTATTTGCAAGCTCGATTAATAACAATTTGCTTTTTGTTGAATCTATTGCATCAATAATATAATCATACCCAGATAAATCAATTTCTTCTTTTGTATTTTCATCATAAAATAGATTATATTTTTTAATATTGATTTTTGGATTAATATCTAAAATTCTTTTTTCAATAACATCAACTTTATTTTCGCCAATTGTTGAATGAAGAGCTATAATTTGTCTATTAATATTTGATATTGAAACTTTATCATTATCAACTACATCAATATTTTCAATTCCGCATCTTGCCAATGCTTCAACAATATATCCTCCAACACCACCAACCCCGAAAACAATAATCTTTTTTGCTTTTAATTTTTCAAAAGCATATAGCCCTATAAGATTAATTGTTCTGATGAATTCTTGTTGCATTGTTAAATTCCAAAAAATTTCCTTGTATTGATATCTTTATTGAATTTCAAAAGAATATTTTTTGCAACAAACAAAGAAAGCAAAGATATAATAGCAACAGAAATAAATCTAGCACAAATAACCATAAAAGTGGTCAAATAACTATTATTGATAATGGGAGCAACGGTTGGCAAATTAAAAATTTGGTTATATGCATAAAACCAATACCAATGAACAAAAAATAACCCAAAGCTATATTTTGCAATGAAATCCAATGTAGCGTTTGTTTTTTTATGAGAAAGAATAAAATCATCATAATGCTTCAAATAAGCTAAAACTAGCATGGTCAAAAATATTTTTGAAATTGTGAAATTTGAATATTGATATTTATATTGCGCATATATATCAAGAACCGACAAACCAATCATCAAAATCCATAACAAAAATCTTTTATCATAAAATTTGTCAATAATATTTTTATTAGCACTACAATACATTCCAAATACATAAAGTGCTAAAAAATGAACAAAATTCAACAAAATATAGCGAACATACACCCAATATTTTGTTAAATAATCAAGTCCGATAGTGCTTTCATATTCCGCAACTCCTCTTGGAACAAGAATTGTTATTAAAAATAATACAGGTAATAACTTATATAAAATTCCTTTTTTTTCTAACTTTAAAAATAACCAAGAAAACAAGAAGAAAATAATTATCATTGGAATAAACCAAGTTGGAACATTATGAACTCTGCCTATTGTAATATGCAAAGGAATTTGAATTAAAGCGCCCAACCCTGCAAAAGAATTTTTATATGAAACAGGACACAATAAACACAAAATAATACCAGGTATTGAAACAATTAAATAAGGCATTATAACATTAGTCCATTTTTTAGACATATAATTTTTAAATTCATATTTTGCGGATAAATGTTGAAACAAAAAACCAGAAATAAAAATAAACAAAGCTGTTCCACCACATATAATTTCGCAATTTACAATATGAGCCAAGCTCTTTGCTTCGCCAAATTGCATTGTATGTCCCATAATAATTAATAAAATCGCCAGCCCACGAAAAACATTAATGTAATTTAAAATTTTTGTTTTTTTAATTTGTTGAGTATTGTTTTCCATTTTTCCTCACTATAATTCAAGCCATAAAACTTGATAAGGCGCAACTCTAAGGTGCATTGTTCTATTTTGCAGAGAAATATTCACTTTTATATTATCGTTATTTACCAAATTTTTAAGCGTTGTAATTTTGCCTTTGTTTTTAAAAATAATATTTGGTGACAAACTTATTTCGGCAACTATTTTTTCTGAAGACAGATTATTTATAACAAGAATTTGTTGTTCTTTATTTTTTCTTAAATATGCGAAATTGCTTTTGTGTTTTGTTTTTAATATTTCAAAATCACCATCAGACATAACAGGAAGTTTTTTTCTTAAAGCTATTAAGTTTCTAACTTTTTTATAAACTTTAGAATTAAATTCATAATAGCCTTTTGTTGAACCATAAAACAATTTTTCAGGAACGCTTCCTCTGTGTATATCTCTTGAATCAAAAGCAGATAAAAGATTTGATAAACCTTTTGACTTTTCTCTTAATTTTGCTGATTGTTTTGCATTTTCATAATTATTTGCAACTCCAACTTCATCCCCATAGTATATAATTGGGATACCTTTCATAGATAATAATATTGAAAATGCTGTTTCAATTCTATTTGGATTTTTATCTAGAAAATTTGCTAATCGCCCAGAAACACCAAAACCTTTTCTAAAACTAGCACCCTTAGAAACTAAGTCATCAAAAATAATTTCTCTAATTTCTGGAGTCACCATTTCAAGAGTTAATTCATCATGGACCCTTAAAAATACGCCCCAAGTAGCAGTTTTAGGAATATCAGGGGTGTTTTTATACGCATCAATAAAATATTTTTTATCTTCAGTAATTAAACTTGCCCAAATAGCAGGCATTAAAGGAAAATGATATGCAATTTGAGCCTCTGATGTTCTTATTAGATTTTTATTTTGATTATCAATTAAAACATCAACTTCTCTTTCTTTTCCAAAATAAGGAAGGATATCTTTTGGAGTTTGACAAGCCTCAACCTGAATTACGCTTGATGGTGCTGTTAATTGAATATAATTACTTAATAAAGTTATTATTTTATGGGTATTTGGTTGATTTTCTGCGTTTGTGCCAGCATCTTTAGATAAATATGGAATCGCATCCATTCTAAAAATATCTATTCCAAGATTTGTCCATTTAGAAATCGTTTCTAATTCATAATATAAAACTTCAGGATTATACCAATTTATGTCCAGTTGAAACGGATAAAATGTATGGTATAAATAATATTCTTTGTTATTTACAACAACTTTTCTGTAGTTTGTTTCTGTATTTTCAGGAAAAATTATTCTTCTTTTTGAAATACTTCCATCATCTTCTTTATATTCAACAACAGTGCCTAATTTTTCATCCTGATATCTTTTATATTCAGGCATTTTTTCTTTGTATATAAAATATTCAAGAGCGCTTTCATCCCCTTGTTCAAGTTTTTTAAACCAATTATGATTGTCTGATAAATGATTTAAAACCAAATCTGCTTTTATTTTAAATTTTCTGCTTTTAGCTTGTTTGACAAACTCTCTAAATTCGACCATTCCGCCTAAATCATTTCTGACACTTTGAGGATTTTTTACATCAAAACCAGCATCTTTCATTGGGCTATCAGCAAATGGCAGCATATATAAAGTTGTTACACCTAAATCTTCAAGATAATCAAGCATTTTTGTAACATCTTTAAATGTGTTTTTTTCTTCATCAGTTACCACACCAAACTGATCAACATAAAACATATAGATAATTTCATCTTTATACCAGTCATCTTTTCTTGTTTTATCTTGGTCAATTAAATTTTGAGGTCTTGAAGAAATAGCATTTTGCGCTAATAAAAGAACTTTTTCATATATTTCTTGTGCGCCAATTTTGCCATATTGTTTTGAATATAAATCAAAAATCGACTCTTTTATTTCTTTTTTAATTTTTGAAGTTGTTTCAATATTTTGCGTTTGAATAATATTTTTATCTTTATCAACTTGCGCATATACTGGAAAAACAAATATTATGAACGCAAACAAAAATAAGAACATTTTTTTCATAACAAAAAAATTATATATTAAACCCAAATTATAACAACCTTATGTTAAGTTTTTTAATCCTCAATATATATCAATGACTTATCTGAAATTATCCCACCAATTACACTTGGATATATATTTTTAATTTTTTGCCTAATAGCATAAATTGTTAATGGGGCATACAGATACACAAGCGGATTTTGTTGAGCAATAATTTCTTGATACCTGTCATAATATTTTTTTCTTTTATTAAAATCTAATTCAAGAGCACCTTTTTTGAATATTTCTTCTAATTCAATTTCAAAATCCAAAACTTTATCAGAAGATTTTAAATCATTCGGAGTTCTTTTATTGAAAATATGTAATGCTCCATTTGGAGTCCAGACATTATAACCAGAATTTGGCTCAAGTATATTTGATGTTAAAGCTAAAATTATACAATCAAAATTAACTTCATTTGTAATTTTATTTACAAGACTATTAAATTCAATTGGTTTAAAATTGATTTTTATCCCTAATTTTTCTAAATCTTGTTTTATAGAAACGCCAGCTGCCTCTCTTTGGGTGTTGCCAGCGTTGGTTAAAAGCTCTAGCTCAACTTTGTTTCCATATTTATCAAAAAGCTGATCATTTTTATAATAAAAACCACTTTTTTTAAGTAAAGATTTAGCATAATCAAGATTTTGCGAATGCCCTTTTGCAACTTTTTGATTTAAAAACCTACTTAATATTGGTTCAGAGCTATGTAAAGGACTTGCAAGTCCAGAAAAAACATTTAAAATTAAATCCTGTCTATCAATAGCCCAATCTATCGCACTTCTAAAGTTTTTATCTTGAAGCCATTTTTGTTTTATTGGATTAACATAATATTTTCCATCTTTATTTTTTCTATTATTTAAATTGAAAAGCATAAAAGTCGTATTAGTAGATGGTCCAAGATTATATAAATCAAAATCACTATGTTTTTTTAATTCTCTATAACGATTTAATAATGAACCATTTACAGCTAATAAATCAATTTCGCCAGACTCAAATTTTAGAGTTTGATTATTTAAATCTCCAGTAATAATATTTACCCATTTATCAATATAAGGAAGATGTTCATTATTTTTATTTAATAAATAATAATTTGGATTTTTAACAAAAACAACCCTTTGAGATGGCACATATTCTTTTAATTTAAATGCACCAGATATAACTAATTTTTCAGGCTTTACATCAACTCCCTGAAAAGAAAGAAAATAGTTAGCGCCTTTTTTGGTAACAGGTTCAAAAATATGCTTTGGCAATATTGAAGCAGATAAATTTCTTAAAAATGGCGCAAATGGTTTTGGAGTTGTAAATTTTATAGTGTATTTATCAATTTTTTCAATTTTAGGCAATTTTCCATCTATTAACAACACATCTCTTGAAGAACCATCACCAAATCCTTCAAAAATAACCGTGTTATATGTAAAATAGACATCATCAGCTGTTATCTCTTTACCATCTGACCATTTCAGTCCTTTGCGTAATTTTATAATATATGTTTTTTTGTCTTCTTTTATTTTGAAACTTTTAGCAAGTTTTGGAATAACTTCACCATTAAACGGATTTGTTGTTAATAAGCCATCATACATAATAGAAGCAAGTTCACTACTTGTGGCATCATTTGAGTTATACGGGTTAAAAGTTTTTGGATCACCCATAATACTATCTTTTAAAACTCCGCCAAATTTTCCAATCGGTGCTTGAGTTTGAAGATAATCGATTCCGTTAATTGTAATATTTTTAGGAGAATCTAATTCTTGATTAGGCGTCAATAATTCTTCATAATTTTGAGTATTAACCGTGTCAAAACCGTAATCTTTTTTAAATACTAATTTTAATAATAAAAACAATAATAAAAGAGAGAAAATTATTATTAAGATATTGTAAGCATGTTTTTTCATATTATTGATTTTATCATAATTAAATGATATAAAAAGTCTTAAGTAGATTAATTTTCTATATAATGAGGATGAATTATTAATGAGAATTTTGGTTACAGGCTCGTCGGGTTTATTGGGTAAATCATTATGCCCAATGCTGGACAACGAAGGATGGCAATATTGGGCCTGCAATTCAAAAATTTTTGATATAACAAACACAAAAATGGTTAATGAAATTATGAATAAAATTTCATTAGATTTCATTATTCATTTAGCAGGATATACAAATATAGACCAAGCAGAAGACAATCCCGAACTTGCTTTTAATGTTAATCAATTAGGTACAAGAAATATTGCACACATTGCAAAAAAACATAACATTCCTATTTTATACGTTAGCACAGACAATGTTTTTGATGGCACATCAGAAACACCATATAAACCAACAGATGCAACAAATCCTATAAACACATATGGAAAATCAAAACTTGCAGGTGAAAAAGAAATTATAAAAGCCACTAAAAAACATTATATTCTAAGAACATCTTGGCTATATGGTGCTGGCGGATACGTTGATGCAATGCTAACTTTTTCTAACTTCAGAAAAGAGATTTCTGTTGTAAATGATCAAATTGGATGTCCCACTTGGACAGATGATATCTCAAGAAAAATTGTTGAAATTATAAAAGAAAATAAACCATACGGAATTTATCATGTTAGCTCTTCTGGAAGCGCTTCTTGGGCTGATTTCACAAAGAAAATATTTGAAATCAAAAAAAGAAACGTAGAAGTTTTATCTATAGATAAAAGTGATTTCCCTCGCCCTGCCTTGCGTCCAAAATATTGTGTTTTAGATAGTGAAAATGCATTACCAAATTGGGAAAATTCCCTAGAAGAATATTTAACAAATAAAAACTAATTGTCATGCCTTTTTACTTTATTGTATAATTAACACATCAAATAATTGTGGAGGTTAATTTATGCACGGAATAATATTGGCAGGCGGTTCAGGTTCAAGACTTTGGCCTTTATCTCGTGAACTTTATCCTAAACAATTATTAAAATTAAACTCCGATAAGAGCTTACTAGAAAGAACTTATGAGCGCTTAATGGGAATTATGGATGTCGATAACATTCTTGCAATAACAAATGCAAAACATGCTGGCGATGTTAAAATTCAACTTGGTGAATATTCTAAAAATACAATTGTTTTAGCAGAGCCCGCAGCTAAAAATACAGCCCCAGCTATTGCTATATCAACAAAATATCTTCTTGATTTTGGTCACGATGATATTATTGTTGTTGTTCCATCTGATCATCTAATTGAAGATAATGAAAAATTTAGAGCAACAATCGAAGAGGCGCAAAAACTAGCAAAAGAAGGTTATATTGTAACTTTAGGAATAAAACCAACTAACGCTGGTACTGGTTTTGGATATATTAAAACTGGCGAAAAATTAGAAACAGGTTACAAGGTTGAATGTTTCAAAGAAAAACCAGATGCAAAAACTGCTCAAGAATATTTTGAAAGCTCTGAATATTACTGGAATTCAGGAATGTTTGTTTTTAGGGCATCAGTATTCATGAATGCCTTAAAAGAATATGCTCCAGAAATTTATGAAATTACTCAAAGATTTGATTTTACAAAACAAGACGATATAGATTATATGACATTTGACCAATACCCATCAATTTCAGTTGATTATGCCGTAATGGAATATGCTAAAAATATAGCTATGGTTAAAATGCAATCTGACTGGAGCGACTTAGGTTCTTGGGATGCGGTTTATGACATTAATAAAAAAGATGAAAATAATAACGTAAAAATAGGAAATGTTATTGAAAAAAATTGCAAAAACTCAATGTTATATTCCTCAGAAAGACTTGTAGCAGGGGTTGGCTTAAAAGATGTTATCATCATTGAAACTCCTGATGCAATTTTAGCTTGCGACAAAAATGATACCCAAGGTGTTAAACAAGTTTTTGAACAACTAAAAGAAACTCAAGATGACACTCATAAAGTTCATACTACCGTATATCGTCCATGGGGATATTACACGGTATTAAATCAAGGCGATGGATATTTGACAAAATTAATTTGTGTTTCAAGAAAGGGACAATTAAGTTTACAATCACACAATCATCGCTCAGAACATTGGGTTGTTTTATCAGGTATTGCTAGAGTAACTCTTGATGATAAAGTATTTATGCTAAAAGCAGGTTCTTCTATCGACATCCCAATAAGAGCAATTCATTCTCTTGCAAACCCTTATGACACAGAATTAAAAATAATAGAAGTTCAAAAAGGCGACAAATTAATCGAAGAAGATATTATAAGATACAAAGATATCTACGGCAGAGCAAATTAAACTTCTAACAAGAATAATTATTAATATATTCTTTGGCTTTATCTATGATTTGATTTGGCATTTCAGCAAGAATAGCTGTATTTATTGCTAAGCTTGTATCGACAATTCCACGTTTAATTTTTCTGTCAAAAGAATACGCTTGCGCAGATGAATTTAAACCTATTACATAATTATAGACGCTGCCAGAATATTGTTTTTCCAATTTCGTTAATTCTAAGTTATGAGTTGATATAATCATCTTTGGTTTATTATTTTGCAAAAGGTATTCGCAATATGCTCTTGCAATAGCGCCACCCTCTTTTGCATTTGTGCTTTTAGCGGGTTCATCCAACATTACAAGAGAATTATCTGTTGCATGGTCTAATATAAATTTTAAATCATTCATTTCAACCATAAAACTTGAATTGTTATTAATTATATCATCACTAACCGCTTGACGTACAAAAATTCTATCTGTTATTGTTAAATCAGCACTTTTAGCAGGAACAAATGAGCCAATTTGCGACAACAAACAAATAATGGCATTATATTTAAGATAAGTTGATTTGCCACTCATATTAGCACCAGTCAAAATAATTGTTGAACAATTTTTTAACTCAGTATCATTTTTAATAATTTCATTATTTAATTTAATCAAACTTGGATGATAACCATCCTTTATTTCAATTATTTCTTTATTAAATTTTGGTCTTGAAAATTTATTTTCATAAGCACACCTTGCCAATGATACCAAAACATCTACCAAGGCGATATCTTTAGCCAAATTTCTAATTGAATCAACAAAGCCTAAAGCCATTTTTCTTAATTCGCAAAATAATCCATATTCAAGTTCATTTATTTTATACTGTAATTCATAAATATCAGATTCGTATTGCTTTAAAATATCTGTAGTGTAGCGAATTTTGTTTGATAAAACTTGTTTTACAAAATATTCTTTTGAGAATTGATTTCTAGATGATAAAGGTGCTTCAATATAATAGCCAACAACATTAAGATAAGAAATTTTTAAACCTTGAACTTTGATTTTATTTTGTATTTTTTTCTCGTAATTTAAAATTTCATTTTTTATTTTATTTAATTCACTTCTTAAATAATCAAGATTTGCGTTATACCCGTCATTTATAATATTTCCAACTCTTATTTCACTTGAAGCATCAATTTTTAATGCTTGAGTAATTTTATTTGAAAATAAAGTCACTTTTTCCTTTTCTTCATTATTTATCGATAATAATGGAGATTTTAAACTCAAACATAGATTATAAACAACCTCGACAGCAGCAGAATCTGAAATTATTTTAAATAATTCCTTAGGATAAATTGTAGAATTTGAAATTTTAGCTGCCATCCTAGATAAATCATTGAAATTTTGAAGTTGTTTTTCAAATTCATCTAATTTATGAGGATTATTTACCAATTCTTCAACTGCGTCTAGTCGATTATTAATCTCTACAAGATTTATCAAAGGTTCATCAATAAATTTTTTCAAAAGACGCATACCCATTGGAGTTTTTGTATAATTTAAAAACCACAACAAACTGCCTTTCTTTTTAAGAGAATATTTTGTTCTGGTTAATTCAAGATTTTGCCTTGTTATATTATCCATAATCATATATATTTCAGGCTTATATTCTTTTATATCGTCCAATTTTATGCAATATTTCTTTTGCATTTTTTTACAATACAAAAGAATCATTTCTTCAGGACTTAAATCATATTCACTATCCAAAAATACTATATTATATTTATCGATTAAATTTTTAAAATATTGTTCTTGTTCTTTTAATATTAAAATCTCATTTGGTGAAATTTTTTCAATTTCCAAAAGAATTATTGGTAAAATTTCAATAGTTTTATAAAACTGCCCAGTAGAAACATCTGCATATGACATTAAAATTTTATTATTATCATACCTAAGAGATAATATATAATTATTTTCACTACTATCTAAAAACTCTTCTTCGATTATTGTGCCACGAGTATAAGTTCTTATAGCTTCTCTATGACAAATATTGTTTTCATCTTTGAATTGTTCACAAAAACAAACCTTATAATTATTATTTAATAATTTTTTAATATATAAATTTAAAGAGCCTTTTGGAACTCCTGCCATCGCAACATGTCCAAGCTCTTTAAAGTATCTTGAAGTCAAAGTAATTCCAGTAACCTCTGAAACTATTTTTGCATCATTGAAATACGTTTCACAGAAATCTCCAATTTGAAAAAATAAAATGCAATCTTTGTTTTCATCTTTAAAAGAAGAATATTCTTTTAACATCTTACTTTTTGTAGTATTCAAATTAATTAAAGAGTAATCAAAAAGCATAAACACAACATAAATTATTACAAAGAAATTATAACAAAAAAATATGCCCCGTAAAAGAACGGAGCATATTTTGATATTTTTATGCTAATTAAAATTGCATATCAGAATCAACTACACCAAACATGCCTTCAATTTCTTCTAAAATTGCAGACGGTTTTCTTGCTTGATGTTTTTGAGCAGCTCTTTTTTGAGCTTCTTTTTCTTTTTCTTCAGAAGCATTTATCAAATGGTAGTAACCAGTACCTGCTGGAATTAATCTACCAATAATAACGTTTTCTTTAAGACCTCTTAATAAGTCTTTTTTGCCTTCAACAGCAGCTTCTGTAAGAATTCTTGTTGTTTCTTGGAATGAAGCGGCAGAAATGAATGATTCAGTATTCAATGAAGCTTTTGTAATACCAAGCAACAATGCTTCGTATGTAGCTTCTTGACCATTATTTTCTCTAGCTTCTGCATTTTGTGCTTCAATTACTTTAAGTTCAACTAATTCACCAGGTAATAATTTTGTGGTACCTGAATCAACTACTTTAACTTTTTTAATCATTTGACGAACAATAACTTCAACGTGTTTATCAGAAATTTCAACACCTTGAGAACGGTATACTCTTTGTACTTCGTCTACAAGATATTGTTGCGCTGCATTAGCACCTCTTAATCTGATAACGTCGTGCGGATTCATTGGACCAGATGTTAAAGCGTCACCTTTTTTGATTTTTTGTTTATCGTTAACAATAACAGTTGCTTCGATTGGATATTTAATTTCAACTCTACCGTTTTCATTTTCAATATACAATCTTGGAATATCTTCTTCGTATTCGATTACTGCAACACCGTCTTCTTCAGCTGCAATAGCAGAATCTTTTGGTTTTCTTGCTTCTAATAATTCTTCTACACGAGGAAGACCTTGAACGATATCCCCTGTTTTTTGTCTTTCAAATACCAATGTTGCTAATAAATCACCTCTTAAAATAAGAGCAGAATTATCAACTTGAAGTAATGCACCAGGAGAGATTAAGTGAGGACGACCTACACGAATTGTTACAGCTTTGGAATCAGCTTTAACAACTTTTCCTGAGAATGGAGTTACTTCTTTTTCAGATATTAGTTGATCAACTGTTACATAATCGCCAGCTTTTACTTTTGATTTTGATGTAATAGCAATTGTTTCTTCATAATTATCAGAAACTAGCAATAATCTTCTTAATTCAGAATCTTTAGAATTAATAGAAGCAACGGAATCATTAACAGCTAATACTTGTGTTTTTGTAACTGCTGTTTTTGGTTCAATTGTTTGACCGTTTTCAACTAATAATTCAGTTTGAGTTGAAGAAAGACCTCTTGAAGAATCTTCTGATTCACGTCTTACGATTAATGTTTCCAATACAACAATTTTTAGGTCGCCTTTAGAATCTAGTTCTACCATACCTTTTAAGTGTGAGATATAACCAGACATAGATAATACTAATGAAGTTCTAGTTAATACAGCACCGTCAAGGTTTCTTACTCTAGCACCATCTTTGAATTGAACTTGAGTGATTGGAACTAGTTCAATAGCATCATCTGTGGCATTAAATTTAATTGAAACATCTCTTTGTTCAATATCAAATGCTTGAATTGGTCTAATTAATATTTGAACAGGTTTTCCATCAAGAGTTTCATCTTCCATAGAATCATCTGATAATTCTTCATCAAGATCATCTAATTCCATTAAATCAGATTCGTTTTCAACAATTGTTACTATAGAATCAACTTTTGCTTTGATTTTGCCAGCAACAACAGTTCCAGCTTTAATTACTTCACCTTCGCCAACTTTTAAGTCGTTAATTGAATCAAGTGTATGTAATTCACCAGGACGAACAACGATTTCATGAATGATATCATTGAATTCTTTAATTTCAACAATACCAGCAATGTGTGTATAAATATCTTTAACTACTTCTGTACCAGCTTCAACAAATGTACCTGATTCAACAAGTTTTAAAGATGCATCTTTAGAGATTTGATGAATTTCTTCAGGAATAAATACCAATTGACCTGGCTTAATAACAACTTGATTTTCATCAACTTCAAGTCCGTTGTATCTAATTTCACCTGAAGATTCAACTTTATATGTATCATCTATTAATTCAGCGATAATCATACCGTTTTCAACAGTAGTATCTACTGGAGATTTAACGATGTATTTTTCGTTGGTTTCAGCGACTGTCCAAATTTGTTCTTTTTTAGTTTGTTCAAACACCGCATTTGATGCTTGGATAGAAGCAATTACGATTGTAAGTTCTTTACCAGAAACAATTTTCTTGATTTTCTTACCTTCAAATTTAACTTCTTCAATTTCTAAGCTGTCATTTACACGAACTTCACCGCCATGTTCAGAAACAATTAAAGTTTCAGCAAGTTTTTCGCCTTTTTTAATTTTTTGGCCATCTTCAACTAAAACTTTGGAACCAGCTGGAAGAGCATAAACATCTCCGCCTAAAACCCAAACAATACCTTGTTTGTTAGCAATTCTAGAAATATTGCCTTGTCTATCTTTTCTTTCATCAGCAGTAAAGTCTTGGAATACAACTTCGCCACTGATATCAGAAGTAATATCTTTTAAAGCTTTTTCTGTTAAACGAGAACCATCACCTTTAGAAGCTGGGTCAAATTCAGCGATTGCTTGTCCTGCAATAACTTTATCGCCTTTTTTAACTAAAACTCTAGCACCCATAGGAATGTGAACTTTTTCAGAATCTTTAGCGCCTTTGATTTCAACATCAGCTTCTTTGATTGCAATTTGTACAACATCCCCATGACGTGTTCTTTGTTCACGAGTTTTAACTTCTGTATTAACAGTACCATCAATAATTGTTTTAGCTTGACGAGTAACACCAGAACCTTTAAATACACCACCTGTGTGGAATGTTCTCATTGTTAATTGCGTACCAGGTTCCCCGATTGATTGAGCAGCAATAATACCAATTGCTTCACCGATATCAACAGGTTTTTGAGTTGTCATAGACCAGCCATAACATTTTTGACAAATACCATATTCTAATTCGCAAGTTAATGTTGATCTAACTTTAACTTCTTTAAGATTTACTGATTTAATTTTTTCCAAATCATCTCTATCAACTGTTGTATTTTTAGCTACTAATACATTGCCATCAGCATCTAAAACATCTTGAGCAACAGTTCTACCTAATAATCTATCTTCTAATGGAACGATAACATCTTCACCATCAGTAATAGCTGTTAAGTTGATGAATTTTTCAGTATGACAGTCTTCATCTCTGATAATTACATCTTGTGCAACGTCAACAAGACGTCTTGTTAAGTAACCAGAGTCAGCTGTTTTAAGAGCAGTATCTACAAGACCTTTTCTTGCACCATATGATGAAATAACGTATTCTGTACAAGATAGACCTTCTTTAAAGTTAGATTTAATAGGTAAGTCGATGATTTGACCTTGTGCATCAGCCATCAAACCACGCATACCAACTAATTGTGATACCTGAGATAAGTTACCTCTCGCACCTGAGAATGCCATCATGTAAACTGGATTTAACCTGTTGAAACCTTCAACAACTTTTTCAGTTAATTTAGCAGTTGTTTCAGACCAAGTATCAATAACTTTTGTATATCTTTCAACTTCTGTGATTTCACCTTTCAAGTAGCGGCGAGTTGATTTTTCAATTTCATCTTGAGCTTCTTGAAGAAGTTGTCTCTTTTCTTTTGGAACTTCTAAGTCTTTGATAGAAATAGTTGTACCAGATTTTGTAGCATATTTATAACCTAAATCTTTAAGATTATTTGCAAGCTCAGCAGTTTTTGCACCACCCCATTCAAGATAAACTTGAGATAAAAGTTGGTTAAGAGCTTTTTTATTCATTACCTTATTGATAAACTCAACATGTTTTTTCTTTTTTGAGCTTTCAGGAGTTAATGTAGTCATATATTTTATTTACCTCTTATTTTTGTTTAATTTTTAACTATTTACAAAGTTACGATAAAACAGATTTTCTAACAGCTTCATTGAAGATAATTCTTCCAGGAGTTGTTTCAATTCTGTGTCCGTTTTCATCTCTAACGATTACTTTATCGTGTAATTTTAGAACACCTGTTGCATGTGCTGCCATTACATCGGTAAAGTCATGGAAGTATCCTTTAACTTGCGCATTTGCATCTTTGATAATAGTTAAATAATACATACCAAGAACCATATCTTGAGTTGGAGTAATAATTGGTTTACCTGTTGCAGGAGCCAATATATTATTTGTAGCAAGCATCAACATTCTAGCTTCTGCTTGAGCTTCAATAGATAATGGAACGTGAACAGCCATTTGGTCACCATCGAAGTCAGCGTTGAATGCTGTACATACTAATGGATGCAATTGAATTGCTCTACCTTCAACAAGAACTGGTTCAAATGCTTGAATACCAAGTCTGTGTAGGGTTGGAGCACGGTTCAACATAACTGGGTGTCCATCTACTACCTCTTCTAAAATATCCCAAACGATTGCTTCTGAACGTTCGATTTTCTTTTTAGCAGATTTAATATTTTGAACAAGACCACGTTCGATTAATTTATTAACTACAAATGGTTTAAATAATTCAATTGCCATTTCTTTTGGAAGACCACATTGATTTAATTGTAATTGTGGACCAACAACGATAACTGAACGACCAGAGTAGTCAACACGTTTACCTAATAAGTTTTGACGGAAACGACCTTGTTTACCTTCGATAATGTTAGATAAAGATTTTAATGGACGAGAGTTTGGACCAACAACTGTTCTTCCTCTTCTGCCATTATCGATAAGAGCATCAACTGCTTCTTGTAACATACGTTTTTCGTTTCTTACAATAATTTCAGGAGCGCCCATTTCTAACAATCTTAATAAACGGTTGTTTCTGTTGATAACACGTCTGTATAAATCATTTAAATCAGATGTTGCAAAACGACCACCATCTAATTGAACCATTGGACGTAAATCAGGAGGTGTAACAGGTAGAATATCCATTACAAACCAAGTTGGTTCTGTGCCAGATTCCAATAAAGATTCAACTAATCTTAAACGTTTGATTAATTTTGCTCTTTTTTGAACTGAACCACCTGCGTTATCAAGTTCTGTTCTAATTTCATTAGCTAATTCTTCTAAATTAATTTCAGCTAATAATTCTTTTATTACTTCTGCGCCAATACCAACTTTTAATTTAGTATCTTCGTTTTCCATAATAAAATCTTCATATTCTTCTTCTGTTAAAAGTTGGAATTTTTTAAATGGACTATCTGCACCATCCACAACAACATAGTTGTTGAAGTAAATAATTTGTTCCAAATCTTTTAAAGTCATATCCAAAAGTAAACCAAGATAAGATGGAATACCTTTTAAGAACCAAATATGAGATACAGGAGCAGCCAATTTAATATGACCCATTCTGTGACGTCTTACTTTTGAATCTGTAACTTCAACTCCGCAACGTTCACAAATGATGCCTTTATGACGTACTCTTTTATATTTTCCACAAAAACATTCCCAGTCCTTTGTTGGGCCAAAGATTTTTTCGCAGAATAAACCATCTCTTTCAGGTTTAAGTGTTCTATAGTTAATTGTTTCGGGTTTTGTAACTTCCCCGTATGACCATTTTAGAATTCTTTCGGGCGATGCGATTGAAATTCTTATATAATCAAAATAATCAATACTTGTAGACATTTATTCTCCTTTGATTTAATTAATCTTTAAAACTAGCGCTTGTGTCAAAAAAGTCGATATTCAATAATTCCGAATCGATATCAGAAAGAACTCTTTTTGGAGCAGACTTTCTTAAATCGTCTGTATCAGACATTAAGTCAACTTCTTCACCACCACGTTTTGAAACAGCGATATCTAGACCAATACTTTGTAATTCACGAACCAATACTTTGAATGATTCTGGAATACCAGGTCTTGGAATATTATCACCTTTAACAATCGCTTCGTAAGCGCGTGATCTACCATTAACATCATCCGATTTAATTGTTAACATTTCTTGTAGAGTATAAGCAGCACCATATGCTTCAAGTGCCCAAACTTCCATCTCACCGAATCTTTGACCACCGAATTGTGCTTTACCACCTAATGGTTGTTGAGTAACTAATGAGTATGGACCAGTTGAACGTGCGTGGATTTTATCATCAACTAAGTGAACAAGTTTTAAGATGTAAGAAATACCAACAGCAATTGGCTCATCAAATGGTTCACCTGTTCTACCATCATATAATGTTACTTTACCATCTTCTCTAACCCAATCAATTCCTCTTTCTTTAATACCTTTCAATAATTCTTCTTTAGTATTAATTTCTGATTGGTTAGCTCCGTACATTTCATCGAACAGCGGAGATTCATAGTGGTTACCAGTTAAGTATGCTGCCATACCTAACAAGTGTTCATATGTTTGTCCAACGTTCATACGTGAAGGTACGCCTAGTGGATTTAATACGATATCAACCGGAGTACCGTCTGGTAAGAATGGCATATCTTCTTTAGGAAGAATTCTTGAAACAATACCTTTGTTACCATGACGACCAGATAATTTATCCCCAACAGATACTTTACGTTTTTGAGCAATATAAACTCTAATAACTGTATTAGCACCTGGTGGAAGCTCATCACCTTTTTCTCTATCAAATACTTTAACGTCGACTACACGTCCACCTTCACCATGAGGAACTCTTAGAGAATTATCTTTAACATCTCTTGCTTTTTCAGCGAAGATTGCACGAAGAAGCTTTTCTTCTGGCGGATGTTCAGATTCACCTTTTGGTGTAATCTTACCAACTAATACGTCATCAGCATAAACTCTAGCACCGATACGAACAATACCACGTTCATCCAAGTGTCTGATAGAATCTTCAGAAACGTTTGGAATTTCACGAGTAATTTCTTCTGGCCCAAGTTTAGTTTGACGAGCATCAATTTCTAATTTTTCAATATGTAATGATGTAAATACATCGTCATATACTAATCTTTCGTTAAGTAAAATAGCATCCTCGTAGTTATAACCTTCCCAAGGCATATATGCAACAAGCACGTTTTTACCTAATGATAATTCGCCACAATTTGTAGAAGCACCGTCTGCGATAACATCGCCTGCTTTAACCTTATCACCCTCTTTTACGATTGGTCTTTGGTTAATACAAGTGTCTTGGTTTGAGCGAACATATTTCAATAATTGATATTGGTGAATATTGCCTTCTTTATCTTTAACGTGAATTTCTTCACCCATAACTTTAACAACTTCACCATCGACAGTTGATACAGCAACCATACCAGAGTCTTTAGCAACACGACCTTCTAAACCAGTACCAACAACAGGACGTTGTGTAACTAATAAAGGAACGGCTTGACGTTGCATGTTTGAACCCATCAATGCACGGTTCGCATCATCGTGTTCTATAAATGGAATTAAAGATGTCGCAACAGAAATGATTTGGATTGGTGATACACCGACATAGTCAACTTTTTTAGAATCGCCCATTGTAAATTCGGAACGATATCTAACAGCAACATATTCATCTTTAATTTTTCTATCTTTTGTTAACTCGATATCTGCAGGAGCTACACGATAGTTTTCATCTTCGTCTGCAGTTAAGTAGTGTACTTCATCTGTAACTTGTCCGTCTTTTACAACAAAGAATGGGGTTTCAATGAAGCCATAATCATTAACTCTAGCATGAGTTGCTAATGAGTTAATCAAACCTGCGTTAGGTCCTTCAGGAGTTTCTACTGGACATAAACGACCATAATGAGATGGGTGAATATCACGAACAGCAAAACCAGCTCTTTCTCTCATCAAACCGCCAGGACCAAGAGCTGAAATACGACGCTTGTGTGTTAATTCAGCCAATGGGTTAGTTTGGTCCATAAATTGTGACAATTGTGATGAACCAAAGAATTCTTTTAAAGACGCAACTAATGGTTTTGTATTTAAAAGATTTAATGGAGTTAAGGTTTCAGAATCTTGAAGAGTCATTCTTTCTTTAACTATTCTTTCAATTCTTGATAAACCAACTCTGAATTGGTTTTGTAATAATTCACCAACTGAACGGATACGACGGTTTCCTAAGTGGTCGATATCATCTAATTGACCTTCGTCATATGTTAGATTAATTAAATATTCAATACCTGCAACGATATCTTGAATTGTAATTGTTCTTTGTGTTTCAGGTAAATTTAAACCTAATTTTTTGTTTAATTTATAACGACCTACACGTCCAATATCATATTTCTTTTCATCAAAGAAACGAGCTTCTAAAATTGAACGACCACCAGCAGGTGTAGCAGGATCGCCAGGTCTTAATTTTTTATAAACTTCAACTAAAGCTTCATCAGTTGTAGCTGCTGTATCTTTATCTAATGTTTTCTTTAAGAAATCGAAGTGTGTAAATAAAGATTCCATTTCAGCAGGTGTAATACCTAAAGCTTTTAATAATGTTGTAGCTAAGATTTTTCTGTTTTTATCAATTTTTACATAAACAAGGTCGTTAGAATCTGTTTCGATTTTTAACCAAGCACCTCTGTTAGGTATCAAAGTTGCATTATAAAGACGTTTTCCGGTTGGAGAAACTTCTTTTTTGTAATAAATACCAGGTGAACGAACAATTTGAGAAACAATAACACGTTCAGCACCGTTTACAATAAAAGTACCTTTGTCTGTCATTGTAGGAATGTCACCGATATAAACTTCTTGTTCTTTGATTTCACCACTATCACGGTTAACTAAACGCATCATAACTCTTAATTGTTTTGCATAAGTTGCGTCATGGATGCGAGCTTCTTCGATAGTATACTTTGGCTTATCAAATGTATAATTCGGTAAGAAATGTAACTCTAATCTGCCTGTGTAATCTTTAATAGGGCTGAATGATAGTAATTCCTCTTTTAAGCCTTCTTTTAAGAATTGCTCAAAAGACTTCTTTTGTACTTCAATCAAGTCAGGTAAATCGGTAAGACGAGTACCCGGAATCCCTTGAGGAGTAACACGGCTTGCTTTTTTTGTTGTTGTCATCTAAATACCTCTAATATATGTAATTACAATTATGTTTTAAAATAGTGCAAAGTGGCTCTCTTGTTTGATTTTAAGGTGCTTTAAATTTTAAAGCGATTTTTTGCCATAATGCAACATTTTATTAGACTCTTTTAATTATATTGGCTGAATTACAAGGGTCAAGATTTTAGCTTAACAAAATTTTACAAAACACTTGAAATTTTTAAAAAATCGTGTAAAATAAGGAGCCACTTAGAAAAACAGTCATTTTTTATTAAGTTCGCTATCTTTAAAAAAATAATTTATATACTTTTTATATTATTCTTTTAAATTCCATTTAAAATATTTTACCGAAGAAGAATTTTTTAATACCCCCTCGATAAACACAATAAATTCTCTTGTATCAATATCTTCTGATTGATTTACAAGACTTGGAATATTATTAATTTCATCATTAGGAATAGCAACGCTAAGCTTTTTTTCAAATGGAGAAGCTGTAATTGTTTTTATCATTTGCTGTGCTTCTTCATTCATTTTATCAACAAGTTTATTTGTGGAAAAATTACCAATATTACCCATAACTTTAACAACAGATGATGGAATTTTGCCTAAAACTTTAATATCACAATATTGCGAAAGCAAGTTGAATTTTCCCGTTAAATATAAACTCATATTTGTACCTTGGGATTTTAAATAATTTATTTCAGCCCAAGAATTTTTAACTCTAACATTTCCCTCAAGCAATTTAAAATATCCAGTATTTTGTTTTGATAAAGCAGAAACAACTGAATTTAAACTTAATTTTAAAAAACTTTGAGATAAAATATTTCCAGCTTGCAAAAATCTTTCCAATTTTGCAAATTGGTTCAATTCGCCGTCATTAATATTAAATTTTAAATACCCATCCAAAGTTCTAATCATATTTTCATAATCAAAACCAAAAAACTGTGCATCAATAACAGCATTTAATCTGCCGCTGGCAGCAATTGATAATTCTTTTAATTCGTTTGATATATGTCTAACATTAATATTCTTTAAAATAATTCCTGCATCCGTTATTTTTTTTCTAATATCAATTTTAAATGTACCGCTAATATCACCATCAAAAACATTTGAACTAAAAGAAGAAATATTCAATAAATCATTTTTCAATTCACCTTTAAAATTAACATTATTGAATAATATATTCATTGCTTCAAGAGTTGCTATGTTTCCTCTTAAGTTGTTAATTTCAAATAAGTTATTTTTTGATGTTGTATTTGTTTGCAATTTCGTGAAGATATCAGTATTTATATATGGAGAAGCTATCTCAAGAAAATCAAAAATAATTTTGTTTGAAACGTATCTAATTTGCGAAACTAAATCAAAATTATAATCAGCAATTTGCCCATTTGTTATATTTAAATAAGCGACAGAATTTTTTAAATTAAGAATAATGTCTTTAACAAAAATATTTAATTCAGGATATTTTAAATTATCTATTATCAAATTGCCGTTTAATTTTGGGGTATTAATCAAACCAGATAATATAATATTTCCTTGCATATTAAATTTTAAGTTATTAGATTTTGGAATTAAAATACCAATTTTATCAGGGATTAAAATTCTTAAATTATCAAACTCTGGTTTAGAATAAATATTTAAAATATTGCCATTTACTTTTGCTAATTCTTTTACATTGTCTTTTAATAAACCATTGCTTATACGCAATTTATTTTGTGCAACTTGTGCATCTAATATTAATTTTACATTTTTATTATTTAAGGTAAAAAATTTATTTTTCTCAATATCAATAAGTTCTAATAATATATTAGCCGCAAGGGTTTTAGAATTATAATTTTTTATTTTAGCTTGTATAAAACCATTTGCATTAAAAATATTTAAAGAAGTTTTTGGAATGATAATATCCGTTTTATTAATTAAAACATCCATTTTTGGAATAAATGCATCTATGTTTTTATTAAAAAATTTTGTTTTAAATAAAGTTATATCAATACTATCAACTTTTGATTGGACCGGATTAGCTGTTATCAAGGCTTCATCAATTAAGATATGAAAATCATTTTTTATCACATCAAATTTTTGCAATTTTGAATTTGTTGTAATTACAGGATTTTTAATCGTGCCTTTAACTTCAGCCAATATCTTTAACATGCCAGAATTAAATTTATATTCATTTAATTCATCTTTAAAAGAACTTGCAAATTTAAGTTGCTCCAATAACTTGATAATTTGGGCAATATTTAATAAATCTGAATTTATTTTTAATGATAAATTAGCATTATTATCAATTTGACCCGAAAGATAGAATTTAGCATTATCAATAAAAGCTGTTGTATTTAAAATATCTATTTTATTATTAGCCAAATTAATATTAGAATTAATTCTATCTAATTTAATTCCAATTTTTCTATGTGAAAGAATTGCATTTTTAATATTCAATCTTCCATTAGAAACAATTGTTTTAAAATTGCTTTTTAAATATATATCAGCATCCAAAAAGCCAGATAAAGAGAATTCTTCTGTTTGAATTTTAGAATTAAAAATTTTCAAAAAAGCATCTAATACGATTTTTAAATCAGAAAGATTTACACTATTGGCTTTTAAACTTAGTTCTATAAATTTATTCTTTGAAATATTTGCATTAGTTTTAATTTTTATAAATTGTTCTTTTATAAGATTAAAATCACAATCCGTAATAATTTTATCACCCTTAAACAAAACCAAAAGATTATTTTCAGGCAATCTTTGATTATTTATATCAAAAGAAAATTTGTTTAATTTAACAAAGCCTGTTATATTTTTTGTTTTACTTGAAGAAATTATTTTTAAATTAGCTTCAGTCTTTGAATACATTTTATATTTATCCGCATGTATTAAAGGGTTGTAATTTAGGTTATAAAGTTTTTCTTTAAATTTTGAAACTTTTGTTTTATAAGGCTTAAATTCTAGATTCAAAATAAAATCAGAAATTTTATGATTTGATGAAGAGATGACACCATTTGTAGAAATAATAAAAGGTTTATCAATATCATTTAAATTTAATTTGAATTTATTTGTTTTTACACTAAAATTTTTCGAAATATTTTCATCATATAAATTGAATACAAATTTTTGCGCAACAAGATTGACTCTTCTCAATTTGAATTTTGAATTATTTTTACTTGTTATAAAAAATTCCTTATCAATATAATCAAAACAAGAGTACCTTTTTGTCTTAGTGAAGTTGGTGTTTAGATAAACACTATCAGCTTTAATTTTATTTAAATCAATATTACTTTTAATCAAAGATAACAAGCTCACATCAATTACTGGATTATTTAAAACCAACATATCTTTTTTAGTTGGATACTTTAGTTTTAACTCATCAGCTTTTAAAACAATATCGAATTTATAATTAGGATAAATTTTTAAATTGGTAGCATCAAAAGAAAATTTTGTATTTTTTGCAAGCTGGATATTAATTAAATCTTCAATTTTTTTCTCATCAATAATTTTTGGCAAATATATTAAATATAAAACATATAAAAAACCTAATGATATACATAAGAAAGAAGCCAAGATTTTAAATAACTTAAAAGAAGGCATTATAAAATTACACCTTCTTTCATTAATGAAATTTGCTATTTTCTTAAACAGACTTCTTTTTTTGTAAAATATCATTTCTTTATAATTCTACAATAGAAATGCTTTGAACACCTGCATTTCTTGCATTATCCATTAATCTGACAACGCTTTCGTGATTTGATTCTCCGCTTGCTTGTATTAATAAACCGTCGGTTTTTTCTTGTGATAATTCTTTTATTTTATGATATAACTCACTGCTATCTACTTCAATTTCATCGAGAAAATATTTATTATCTTCTGTGATTGTAGCTTTTATTAATTTTTGATCAGTTTGAAGATTTTGTTTTTCAACATACTCTGGAATTGCTAAAGACAAACCTTGTTGATCCAAAATTGGAGCAATAACCATCATTATAATTAACAAAACAAGAAAAATATCTGTCAAAGGCGTAATATTAATTTCATTGAAAGTTTGTCTTTTCATTATTCTTTGACCTCATCGGAATTTTTCTCTAAATCTTTTTGTTCTTTTGCGCTTAATGGTTCACCAGCGACAACCAATTTTTCAAAACCTGCATCTTGTGCCGCTTTCATAACTTTCATTATTTCGCAACTTTTTGTTTCTTTATCTGCGCGCACAACTACTTCTTTTTTTTCAAGATTACCAACAATAGACGCAAGTTTATTTTCTAAATTATCATAGCCTACTTTTATTTCATTAACATACATGGAACCATCTTTAGAAATAGAAACAGTGGCATTTTTTTCTTCTATAGCAAGTCCAGAATTTATTTCGGGCATTTTTATAGAATTATCAATCGATTGAAAACTTGGAGCAATAACCATCATTATAATCAACAAGACAAGAAAAATATCTGTCAAAGGCGTAATATTTATCTCGTTAAATGTGGTTCTTCTTCCGTCGTTATTTTTATTGCTGGTAAAATTCATTTTCTTTCCTTAATTACAAAGCAATTGAACTATTTTTATCAACATTAACTTCTTCATCAGAATCAATAAAGCTCAAGAAAACTAATTTAATTATTTTAAAATCAGATTCAAAACGAGCAACAACTGTTTGAAAATAGTTAAATACAACAACCGCAACAATCGCAACACCAAGACCTAAAGCCGTAGCAATAAGAGCTGATGCAATACCAGTTGCAACAGCAGCAGATTGGTTACCTTGTGTTGCCAAGTCTTGGAAAGTATATAAAATTCTAACTACTGTGCCAAACAATCCTAAAAATGGAGCAACACCTCCAATGGTACCAAGAATTGTCAAATGACGTTCCAGTTTTCTTGTTGCTAATGAAGAAGAAATATCATAAGCACGGGAAAAACCAGCCTTTTGTTCTGTATAAATTCTTAAAGCTTCGTCAACCATTTCAGAAATAACTCCGCCTAATTGAACAGAAATTCTTTGTGCAGCGCCAATATTGTTTTTAACTAATGCTTTTTGCAAGTTTGGAATAAACTCAGAAATATTTCGTTCATTTTTTTTGTAATAAATCATACGATTTATCGCAACATACACAACCAAGATTGAACAAATAAAGATAGGTGTCAAAACCGCCCAATCTTGAATAATTGCCTTTAACATTAAATCCATTTTTTTATCCTCATTTTCTAAATTATCTTATTACACTATTTAAAACGTTGTAATCAAACGTAAATTCAATCGGAACAGAGTTTCCACGATATTCAGGTGGAAGCGGTCTAAATGGTGCTGTTAATTCAATTGCACTCATTGCTGCTCTGTCTGCCAATGGAGATCCTGAAGTTTTTGTAACTCTATGAGATATCAATCTGCCATCTCTTCCAATTTCAAATGTTATTACAACACGTTTTGAACTATCACCTTTTGGCGGATTCCAATTTCTTTTAATGCGCTGTTCTAAATCACGCATGTATGGACCCCAGTTTGGTTGCCTAATTGCATCAATTCCTGGTGCACCATTAGGATTTCCTGGACTTGGATTACCACTTGAGCCATACCCGCCAGAAGACCCTCTTGAAGCATAGCGTCCGGATGAACCAGATGCTCCAGATGAACCTGATGAAGCACCGCTAGTACTAAATTTTGGACTAGGGGCACCACTAGATTTACCGCTAGCTGATGAGCTTGATGGAACTCCTTGGGGTTTATATGTATTTCCAACAGGCGCCTTTGATGTCGGAGCGCTAACAGTAAAAGGGCTCTTTGGCGCTGTTGCGATTTTTGGTGCAGATGGCTTTGCAACTCCAGTTGGTTTTGATTGCGGTTTAACTGACGGTTTCACAGAAGGAGCTGTTATAGGAGTAGGCTTTTTAGGTGCCTGAACAACTTTTTGCTTAGGTTGAGGTTGTTGTTTAACAACTGGTTTTTGGGGTTGTTTTACAACAGGTTTTTGCTGAACTTTAGGTTTTTGTGCAACAGCAGGCTTGGATGGTGCTGCTGGCTTTGGAGAAGGTTCAGCTATTGGTTTTTTAGGATCATGTTTACCGCCAGCTTGCGAATCTCTATCTGAACGGATTTTTGTGTTTTTATTTATTGGCGGTTTAGACTCATTTTGAACCAATTTAAATTCAATATTTTGCTTTGCAAGTTCAGGTTTTGGCAAATGAGGAAAAATTATTCCGTGTATAAAAAATAACAATAACGAAAAACAAACAAATACAATATGAGATAAAACAGATAACAAAAGTCCTGATAAGGGGCTTATTTCATCTTGCTCATCAAAAAAGTTAGGCAATCTCTTTTTTAATGAAAGCTCTTCATTTATTGAATCTTGTATTTCGAATTTATTTCTAATTTGTGCCATATTTTTATTTTTCTCAGATAAATTATTGTTTAATTAATAATTTTTATAAATTCCCCATAAGTATAATTTTAGTATGTTTTAAGTGTAATAGGCTGATTGAAAACAATTTCAATTTCACTATTTGCATCAATTAAAACACCATGCCCAATAACTAATTCACCAATATTGCCATCTAAATCGTCTGTTTTTATAACGGCATTAATAGGAACAACATTGTTATATAGTGTTCTAATTGTTGTGAATTTTATTTGAACATTAGAATTGTCATTAACGACATTATCGCTATGTGCAACAATAGAACCAATTATAGTACTTTCTTTTGGAATGATTATTTTATCATTGTTCTTAATATCTTCTATTAAAATTGCAGTAATTGGCTGACCTACTATTGCATTTTTAGAATTAATCTCTTGTGCTAAAATAGCTTTTATTGAAGTGTTTGCAGGAACTAATATTTCTGCGTTTGCAGCAAAATTAAAGCAAAGTAAGCATATTAAAAAAAGAATATTGAATGCTTTAAACATATAATCCTCACCGCAAATAATTTCTATGTCATTTTAACACGCTAAAACTTTTTTTTACAAATTTATTTATTAAATGTAATAATCTTCGTCTATTTGCACAAAAATATTATCTCTAGAATTTATGCCAACATGATGACCAAATTCATATTCTCCGCTTGGCACATATTGCAATGAACCGCCCCAAATATTTCCATAGACTTTCCTTGGGTGAATTGTTGTATTGTATGATGCTGGATTAGTAAGATTACCACCCAAAATATCAGAATTTGAAAATATCAATCTTCCTTTTACATTATAGTTTTGCCCATCGGTTTTTATAATATTTGTAATTGTGATACTCATTGCAGCATTAACACCTTGAACAGGCATTTTCAACATGCTTACATACCCCTCAAAAATATCACCTTTTTCTATAGCCTTTTGTTCTAATACCCAAACATCACTCGGAACGATAAAATATACACGAGAACCTTCTTCAAGTTGTTCTGTGGTTATCGGAATTCTTGTATAAACTTTTATCAAAGAACCCTTTGGTAAATATGGTTCATATGCTAAACAAAAAGTTTTTGTAACAATTATTGTAAATATTATTAATAAGATTTTTTTAAGCATAATTCAATATTAATAGTTTTTTTAATAATTTCAAGTAGAAATTGTATGAATTTTTAGCCCATTTAATTTAAAAAAAATATAATATGTATATGCAGAATTTTTTCAAAAAAATAAACTCTACAAAATTTTTAAAAAATATCGCTATTATTTTCTTTAGCATTCTTTTTATATTTTTTGTTTTAGCGATATTTCTTAAACATTTTTTATCTTATTCGTTAATTGAAAATCACTTTAACAAATTAACTAATCTTACAATTGAATTTAAAAATCCCAAAACAATATTAAGCCCAAATTTAAATCTAACAACAACTGCAGATTTTATAAATATCTATGATACAAATAAAAAAACACAATTTGTAAAATTAGAAAACCCCAAAATAACAATCAAGCCATTAAATCTAATTTTTAAGAAAATCAACATCAAAAACCTAAATGCTAAAAATATAGAATTTTATTTCAATAGAAATACCAAAGGACAAATCGATATCATAACCTCAATTATGAATAAGGATTGGTCATTTTTGGAAAACAAAAATTTTCATTTAACAAGATTAAATTCAAAAATCGATAAAATCAAAATAATATTCAATGATGAATATAAGATAAAATCCCAAACAAAATTAACATTAAACAATTCAGAAATAAACATTTCAAAACGCAAAAAAAATCTTTATATAAATCAAGAAGGAACAATTGAAACAAATATATATAATAAAAAACAAATTTCAGATTTATCTATTAATATAAATTCTCATTACCCAATTGCAAATTTCAATTCCAAACATTTAGCATTAAATATTGATTTAAATAATACCAATCTTTATATTTTTAACGATATATTCAAAAATTATATTTCAAAAGATATAAATTCAATCAATGGAACTCTTGATTTATCAATTAAATCAGCCCTTGATTCAGATAACAGTCAAAACGTTAATTTAACAATTAAAAATCCCGTTATTAAATTAAACGATAATAAAACAATAATTCCATATAAAAAACCAATCAATGCAAATATAAAATTTAATGCAAATAAAAACACTATTTCGATTGATGAATTAAAACTTGTTTCCAATGATTTAAATATTTTTTCACAAGGCGAAATCACAAAACCTTTTTCAAAAAAACCAAATGTTAATATAAAAACAAAAATCACAAATACGCAACTTAATAACTTTTTATATCTATTACCTGATAATTTAATTTTCTATCGTCCAAAAGGAATACCAAGCCTTAAAAAATCAAATTTCTATGCAACCTTAAATGGTGAAATCACAACAAAAACTTTTCCTTTAGATATGAGCGGGGATTTAAAAGCATCAAACATCTATATCCCTAATTATCCAAAACCATCAAAACAAAATGATGTCTCTGCTCGCTTCATGAAAGATAAATTAAGAATTTACACAAGAGTATACACTCCTGATAATGAATATGTCACAGTTGATGGAATTTCAAATCTTGACGATTCCTTATATGGTAAATATTCTGTATCATCAACTCCTAAAATAGATCTTGAATTTGCTCAATTATATCTTGTCCCAATACAACAAATTATAGGTTTTAATATTGGACCTGTTCCAATTATGGATATTTCAGGATATGGAAATATCAATATAAAAACACAAGGCACTCTTGAAGACGCACAAATTTTTGGCGAATTTAATGCTTATAATGCAAGCGCTAAAATAAATGGACTTAACGCAACATTAAAAAACGGAGATTGCAAACTTGTTTTTGATGATAGAAATTTACATTTCAAAGAAATAAAAGGAAAACTTGATGGCGCAGATTTTCTTTTGACAGGAATGAGTAATACAAAAGGAAACGCCAACTTAAATGCAGATATAAAAAATGCTTCAATGCATAATATTTTAAATATTTTTAACAACAGCATCATAACAAAACCATACATAAATCTAACTAAGAATATAGCAGCGACATCAGGAAAATTATTTGCAAATATTAATCTAAAAGGAACAATAAAAAATTGGGAAGATAAATCATTCTTAAATTCATTAACTCCATCAGGCTCGATAAGTTTTATGGATAACAAAATTATCCTAAATAACAAATTAAAAGCACAAAATATAAAAGGTGTGGTTAATTTTGGAGAAAAATTATCAGGAGCAATTGATTTTTATATCGGAAATACAAATTTAAAAACTTCATTCATATCAAAAGATTCAATTGATAAAATTTCAAAAGGTGAAGATTTTGAAATTAAAAACGAATTACATTCTAATAAAATTAACTCATTAGATATCCTTGATGCATTAATTAATTCTGCATTATTTAATTCAAAAAGCAATATTTCAAAAGAAAAATTGAAAGACTTAACATTTTACACAAAATTATATGTAAAATCACAAGGAAAACTTAATATTAATAATATAGCTTTAGATAATTTTACCCATGATGGTTACATTAGCGGATTAAACAGCTCAAGCAATCAAAATGTTAAATTTAATTCAGGAATAATTAAAATCAATAACAAAAAACTAATTTTTGATAATTTTGATACGACAATCTTAAAAGGAAGATTGAAAATCAAAGGACATATTGATAACTTCCTATCAATAAAACCACAAGGTGATTTAAAAATAGATTTAGAAAATATCGACCTAGCAAAATTTGACAACATTATTCCAAAAACAAACTTTTCATCTAGCTATATAAAAAATGGAAATATAACATTCAAAAATAATGACATCAAATTTAATTCAATGAGTATGAATTACGAAACAATGCCATTATTTTTCAATGCGCAAATAAAAGATATCTATTCTGCAAAAAATTTAAGTGCAGATTTTTCTGCAATATTAAATGAAAAATCAACAGACAGTATAATAAATCCATACCTAACATATCCAATTAAAATTAAAGAAGAAATACCTATAAAAGGATATTTCAAAGGAAACTCTGATAAATATTTAATTGATGCAATCGCTACATTTCCAATAAATTCAGATATTTATTATAGCGGCGCAAATCTTGGCGATATAAATCACAAAAGAGAATTACAAGCAAAAATCGAAGTTAATCAAAATATTGCCTCAGTGCATAATTTGAAATTAATCAAATTTATTACAAATCAAAATAATAAAACCAATCCAATTATAGCCTTAAAAGCTAATGGACAAGCAATAGAAAATAATGGCGAAATAAATTACAATAACTTCAAAATTTCAACAAATTCACCAATAAGCGTCAAAATTTTAAATCTAATATTCAAAAAATCTTTACTAAAACAGGGTAATTTTGAATGCGATTTAACATTGAATGGAAATATAAAAAACCCAAAACCAATTGGGAAAATCAATTTGCAAGACTTAGACATTCCTTTATATGATATTCAAATCAGAAACATAGATATAGATATTTTAGATAAAATTATTAACGCAAAAATCTTTGCTAAAAATAAGCAAAGCGATGTAAAAGTATCTCTAAAAGCACAAAATGATTTTAATTTACCTTATATAATAGATAATTTAAATATAACATCTAATAATCTAGATATTTTAGACTTTTTATCTCTAACTTATCCACAAACACAAAAAACAGATATAAATAAAAAACAAGATATTATTATTAAACCACAAGATATTATTATTAAAAATGGTAGTTTTAATTTTAAAGACGTCCAATACGAAAATATAATTGCAAAAAATCTTATAGGACATTTTAATTATAGTGACAATTTATTCAAATTAAGCAATACAAACATCGATATTGCTGATGGAAAATTATTCGTTAAAGGAGATTATAATTTAACATCAACAAAACTAAACCTAGATGCAAAAATGGAAAATTGCGATTCAAACATTCTAACAAAAGATTTCTTAAAATTACCTGACCAAATTTTTGGAAAAATGAATGGCTCAGTTAAACTTCAAGCAAAAAATATAAATACTCCGCAAGGAATAAAAAATGTTAAATCTGATGTAACTTTTGCTATAAATAATGGAAAAATGCCAAAACTTGGCTCATTGGAATCATTATTAAGAGCAGGAAACTTAATCAAAAATGGATTATTGGGGTTATCTTTGAATAACATAATACAAATTCTAACACCATATAAAACAGGGGAATTTGAAAAAATTTCAGGCACATTATCTATAAACAAAGGCGAAATAGATAATATAGAAATTATGTCACAAGGAAAAAATTTAAGTTTATATTTAAATGGTTCATACAGCATTTTAGAAAACTTTGCAGATATTGATATTTACGGAAAACTATCACAAAATATCTCAAACGCATTAGGCGCTGTTGGCAATGCTTCAATAAATCAAATCATACAATCATTAACCTCGAACAAAAATAAATCAGCAAAAGATAAAGAACTTTTATCAAAATTAAATAAAATTCCGCCAATAGAAATCGAAAATCCTGAACCAAGATTTTTTAAATCTAAAGTCCTTGGTGATATCAACAAAGATAATTATATAAAAAGCTTTAGTTGGGAATAAAAAAAGAGCCTTTTTCAAAAAAGGCTCTTTTAATTATATATTTAAATTACATAGCACCTTTGATAAGGTCAACAAAACTATCAGCTTGTAATGAAGCACCACCGATTAAGCCACCGTCGATTTCTGGTTGTGCCATTTGCTCAACAATTGTTGAAGGTTTAACAGAACCACCATAAAGAATTCTGATTGCATCAGCAACATCTGCAGAATATAATTTAGCAACAACTTTTCTGATTTCACCAATGGTTCTATTTGCTTCAACAGCATCACAAGATTTTCCTGTACCAATTGCCCAAATTGGTTCATATGCAATAACTGATTTTTTAACATCGTCAGCAGATATACCTTTTAGAGCTTTTGTAATTTGTTCTTCTAAGTGAGCATCTGTAACACCTGCTTCTCTTTGTTCTAAAGTTTCACCACAACAAATAATTGGGATTAATCCTTTTTCTAAAATTGCCACTGCTTTTTGGTTGATAAATTCATCGGTTTCACCAAACATTTGACGGCGTTCAGAGTGACCAATGATTACAAATTTTACATTGAAATCTGCTAACATATCTAATGAAACTTCACCAGTATATGCGCCAGATGGGTTTGGATTAACATTTTGTGCACTAAGTGCAATTTTTGGTTCATTTTTAATTAAATCATAAACTTGCCATAATGCGGTATAAGTTGGAGCTACAACAACTTCAGGCATTTTTGATGCATCAAGTTGGCTTACACCATACATAATTCCGTCAATTAATTCTTTAGCTTGCGCTTTATTGTTGTGCATTTTCCAGTTTCCAGCAATAATAGGTCTTCTTGCCATATTAATAACTCCTTTAATTTATTCTTACAGGAGTAATTTTAACACAAAATAAAGTTAAAAAATTAAAATTTAAACAATTGTTTTATTTAATCTTTCAGATCTATTAACAGAAAGTATGTTTCTTAATTTCATAATAGCTTGAGCATGAAGTTGACAAACTCTTGATTCAGATACATTTATCGCTTCACCAATTTCTTTAAGAGTCATATTTTCATGATAATAGAATACTAATAATGTTCTCTCTCTTTCAGGAAGTTTTTTAAGAGCTTGTTCTAATTCTTTTTTTGCATCTGTTTTTTCAATTTCTTCTTCTGGTTTAGATGAATTTTCATCTTCAATAGTATCTATAATTTCAACACTATCATCACCAGTACCTTTTTTATCATAAATTGAATTAATTGTTACATCACAAGAAATTATCTCAACAACTTTTTCTTCAGGAATTTCCATTACTTCTGCAATTTCACGAGTTGTTGGAGCTCTTCCAATTTGCTGTTTTAGTCTTTCAGTTGCTATTTTAACTTCTTTTATTTTACGACGCAAAGTTCTTGGAAGCCAATCAGAAGAACGAATTCTATCTATAATAGAACCTCTTATTCTCATAAGTGCATATGATTCAAATTTTGCACCTTTGCTTGGATGGTATTTTTCAATTGCATCAATTAAGCCTTCAATACCAAAAGAAACAATATCTTCAAATGAAAAACTTGGAGGTAAATTAACTTTTACCCTTCCAACAACATAACGTGCAAGATAAATATATTGTACAATTAATTTATCTCTTACTTTTTTATTTGTCCTATCTTCCAGATATTGTTGCCATAGCTCACATAATTCTTCGTCTGAAAGTTTTGCTATTTTTTTATATGAATCAATGTCTGCTGTCTGACTCATTTTATTTTCTTGTATTCCCCAATGTGTCGTAGTTTGTAATTTATACTAAGTATTGTCTAAAAAAAACGCATTTGCGTCATCATCTAAATACATGAATGCACTACTGTGCGGTTTGAAGATTTTTATTAATCATTTTTTTAGACTTTTCAACATTTTTCATTTTTTTGTTGATTTCTTTCATTTCAGCTTTTAATGCTTTGCAGTTAGCAATAACTTTTGCTTTTTCGTTTAAAGCTTCATTATATTTAGCGCTAACAACAGCTAATTCTTGTCTTAATTCAACTTGAGCATCATCAAGGTTTGTTAAAGCTGAATTAAATTTTTGTTCTTTAATTGATGTTTTATAAACTGAATTAACATTTTGTGTGTTTTGAGTTGTACTTGTTTTAATTGCTGGAGCAAGTTTTACTTCTGTTGCTTTATCCATAGAATCAAAAACTGTATCCATTGCGTATGCGGCTTGCAAGCTAATCATCAAAGCAGCAGTATATATAAAAAACTTTTTCATTATTAATCTCCATAAACAAATTATTCTATCTATAATAATTTTACTTAAGCAAATTATCTCCGTCAAACGATATTGAAATAATTACTCTTTTTATTTGATATGTTTTATGTATAATTTTTTTATGGATAAAACATATTTAATAGCATTACTATTATCTACTCTTGCCGGATTATCAACTGTTCTTGGCGGTTTTGTGACGTTTTTTATCAAAAAAAATTCACTAAAATTCTTATCTTTTGGACTAGGATTATCTGCAGGAGTTATGTTATTCATTTCTTTAGTTGACCTATACCCTCACGCAAATGAAATTATAGAAAAACAATTTGGCGAAAATTTTGCTTGGTTAACTATTTTATTTTTTGCAATTGGTATTTTAACAGCAATCCTTATCGACTATTTCATTCCAGACCATATTCAAGCGCAAATGTTTACAAAACAAATTGGCGCAAATGAACAGCATATTGATAGTACCGACTGTATTGAAAATGAAAATGCGGTTATATCAATTGGAAAAATTAAAAAAGCAGGTATTTTAACAGCAATCGTTGTAGCAGTTCATAATTTACCAGAAGGCTTGGCGACATTTTTTCTTACAACACAAAATGTCATGCTTGGTTTAGGTATAGTTATTGCAATTGCAATTCATAATATCCCAGAGGGTATGGCTATTTCAATTCCTGTTTATCAGGCAACTCATTCAAAAAGAAAAGCTTTTCTGTACTCATTTTTATCAGGAATGGCAGAACCAATTGGTGGTATAATTGGATTTATCACAATAAAAACCTTATTCCCAAATCTTTGCACTGGTTTATTATTTGCAATAGTTGCTGGAATTATGACATACATTTCCCTTGATACATTATTGCCATTATCAAAAGATTATGATACAGGACATTATTCTATTAGTGGAGTTGTTTTAGGTTTATTATTAATGGGATTTGCTCTTAGTATTTTACATGTTCATTAATTTTTCTTTTTATATTTTGCCCATCTTTCATCAAACTCACGTACCATAAAAATAGCATCTTCTTGTGAATATTTATAGCTAGACAAACTTATCAATATTCTTCCGTGTGATTCATCAAAAAGCTTTTGTTTTATTTTATACGGATATGTTTCATTGCCTTGCATAGAACCATTATGTATTTGTTCTATAACGCAATCAATATAGTTTTGAATATATTGAGGAATCTTTGGATGTCTTTTAATATAATCGACTAATGGCATATTTTCTCTATATCTATTTCCACTAGCGCAAGTCAATAAAAAATTACCAATAGAATTAACACCGCCCAATGAAGCAGGAGTTATATGTTCTATTGTTCCTGTTGAAGCAATAAATAATCTTCTTGTAATTTCTGTTTGTGTTCTTTTTGAATATTTAACAATAAACGCATTTCTACTACTTTCAGAAGTAGGCAAAAACAAGGCTTTGTTTTTTATTTCAGCAAAAATTTCTTTTTCATTTTCTTTTGGAATAATCCCCTCTAGAGAATTTAAGAATATTTTTCGCTTGAAAAAATCTCTTTCATTATCAGAAATAATTATTTGACGGCATTTTGTAGTTTTAGCTCTTAATTCTAAAGCTGTCTTAGTACATAATTTATGAGTTAATAAATCAACTTCATCCAAAACCTCTAGTTCTTCTAATTTTAATTTCATAAGAGCATTTGTTCTAATCATCTCAAGACAATTTTTTAAATTATCATCTGGATTTATTTGAACAAAATCTTTAAAGATTGCATATATTTGTTTTTCTGTAGGCAAAAAATTATCATAATACATACTCAATAATTCAAATGCTTCATGTGCAACCTTGCATTTTGATAATTTTTTTTCAAAATCTTTTATTCCATCACTTGAAATAATTTTGATTCCACGATAAGGACAAACAATGTTTTTTAGTTTGCGCAAAGGTTTTCCAGCAGAGGTGCTACCCTCGTATGGTATATCATAGTAATATTTCAAATAATCTTGTGGAGATATTTTTTTATTCTTACTTAATGGCATATTCGCCTTAAAAATGCTATTCTATACACATGATAGCAAATTAAATCACCTTTCGCAATAAAAAACCACTCATGCAAGAGTGGTTTTTTGGTGGGCGATGCGGGACTTGAACCCACGACCCCCACAATGTCAATGTGATGCGCTACCAACTGCGCTAATCGCCCATAGATGCATTATATAATAAAATGACAATTTTTCCAAAATAATACAAAATAAAACCCAGTGATTTAATCACTGGGTTTTATGGTGGTAGCCGCTGTGGAGTTTGCTTCTGCCTTTCCAGATTTCTGAAGCATAAAAACACGGAAGTAACAGTGAATTAACAGTGAATTTTTCTTTTTTTGATAGCCTAAAGATAGAGTAATAGACGACAAAAGATATTCTTTTTCTCGCTAATTAAGCAATTTTGGGGTATGGCTTAGCTATGGAAAACGATTATTATTATTTCAAATTTATTTTATAAAAAATAGTTTACCAATAATTGATGCTAGTGCTTTATTTGTATTGACCCTTTTAATTGCAAAAAGTAAGCCTGATGAGATGGATGTTATGAAACAGATTGTGGTTAGCGTTTTAAATAAATAATTTTATTTCATAGTAACTTTATTTTAAAAAGCTTAAAATTTTCAAAACTCAATTTCTGCATATTTAATTAAAAAATTAAATATGCGTTTTTGAAATCTTTTTTATTTTATTTTCAATTTTTCTTAAAAGCTCTTGTAAATTTTTTAATTAAATTAAAAGAGGCTTTTAAAAGTTTCTAAAATTTTTAATTAAATCAAAGATTATTTTAAAAAAACTTATTTTGAAATTTTTAATTAAATAAAAAAATTAAATTTTAAAGTTGCAAGCAAAATTTTTAATTAAATAAAAGTAGCAAAAAATAGAAAGGATAAAAATATGATTGAGAACTTGGATTCACTAAACAAAAAATTTGCAGACATGAAAGTGCGCCACAATAGAGAAAGGGAACACATGGAAAAACAAATTGCACAAGAAAAAGAGCGCCAAAAGCGCGATCGCGAACGTGAAAAAGCGAAAAAAGAAAAAGAAAAAACTTCTTACGATTATTATGTTGAAGAATCAAAAAACTACAAAGACCCGTTGCCCGAAAGGAAAATGACACTAAGAGAGCTTATTAATGAATTGAAAAAATTGTTAAAGGAGGTTGAGTATTAAAATGAAAAAATTAAACACGAACGATATTAAGCTAAGTGAAAAATTAAAATTAAACTTTTCACAAAACGAAATTGCAATTAGCGTTAAATTTATTAAAAAATTTGGACTAAAGATGCCAATTTTAATTAATACTGAAAATGAAGTTGTTGTAGGTGAGAATTTATTCTTGGCCTCGCAAGAACTCGGTTTAAAAGAAGTTCCGGTTGTTTACATTGAAAACTTATCTAAAAAAGAACTTAAAGCATTTAAAATTGCGTCAAAAAGAATCTTATCTTTTGGAGAATTTAATGAAGAAGAGTTGAAATTTGAACTAAAAGATTTGCTCTTAGATGTAAATTTTAATTTTGATTGTGAAGAGCTTGGTTTTACTTCAATCGAGTTTGATAACTTACTTTTTGTTGATGAAATTCAAGAAACAAAAGAAAAAGAAGAAAAACTCGAGTTAAACAATATCAAAGAGCTTGTTAAATATGGTGACATTATTCAGCTTGGTAAGCACAAATTATTGTGCGGCGATTCATTGAATCCAAAAACTTATGAAGCATTAATGGGCGAAAAAAAGGCAGATATTATAATTTCAGACCCGCCCTACAATCTAAAAATCCAAGGTAACGTTACTTCAAGAAGCTACCACAATGAATTTCAAAATGCATCTGGCGAAATGAGTGAAATTCAATTTCAAACATTTTTGAATAACGCATTTAATAATGTAAAAGATTTTTCAAAAGAAAACTCCTTACATTACATATTCATAGATTGGCGCCATTGCCTTGATTTGCAGCTTGCATTCAAAGATATTTATCCAAAACTTTTAAATGTCTGCATTTGGGATAAAACAAAAGCAGGAATGGGTTCTTTTTATCGAAGTCAACATGAATTTTGTTTTGTTTATCAAAATGGAAGCGGAGCATATTCAAATAACATCCAGCTAGGCAAAAATGGCAGAAATAGAAGTAATATATGGCAATATCAAGGAATGAATTTATCAACTAAACAAGCAAATAAATTAGGTAAGTTACATCCAACTGTTAAAAGCACTGCAATGATAGCTGATATTATACTAGACACCACAAAACAAGGTGATTTGATTTTGGATAATTTTGGTGGAAGTGGAACTACTTTAATTGCAGCCGAGCAAACAAATAGAGTTGCAAATTTAATTGAAATTTCACCAAGTTATTGTGATGTAATTATTTACCGTTGGGAAGAATTAACAGGACTTAAGCATACCAAAATAGGGAGAATAAAATATGGCGAAGAAAAAGAAAAGCAAGAGTAATTATAAAATTGGCTACAAAAAACCACCTGAAGAATGTAAATGGAAAAAGGGTTGCAAAAGCCCTAATCCAAAAGGCAGACCTAAAAAAATAACAAGCATCAAGGAAGCTTTGCAGGTCAACCTTGGTAAAGAAATTTCATCAAAAAATGAAAATGGTGAGACTTGCAAAATTTCTTGCGCTGATGCTTTGGTTAAAAAAACACTTGCCGATGCAATTCAAAAAGATGGACCAACAAGAAGAATGCTATATAGGCTTGATTTGATGAATTTGCAAGCAAAAGAGCAGGAATTTGAATACGATGAAAATCAAGAAAATTTAATCAAATTTGAGAAAAAATATCAGGACTTTATAAAAACTTGGGCGAACACCCCTGATAATTTAACTGAGATTGCTACAAAAATATTTAGCGAAATTTTACGCAATCAAATAAACAAGCAAGCATATGATAATTAAATGAATTCAATTTTCTAGCGCAAGTTACTTGCGCTAGAAAGTTATTTTAGTTTTTAGTTGTGCAAAATTATAATAATCAAATCGAAATATTCAATGAAAAATTTATCTACGCATTTTATGTTTAAATTTCAACAATAAACCAACTTGAATTACTTAGATGGTTAAAGTTCCATTGCAAATTAAAATAAAAGTCATTCTCTAATTCAGCTTTGTTTCTTTTTAAATATAGCTTTTTATTTTGCTCGATTTTAATATAAGCAAAAAGCGCATCTTGGATTTCGTTATAATATTTTTCAAAAAATTCCTTTTGGCTCAAGCTTAATTTTTCCATTGTTCTTTTGTTTTGAATTATCATCTTACCTCCTTTGAAAATTAGTCACTCAAGGGTTTTAATAATCAATTAATTGTGTTCTTTTGATAACTTTTTTTGCTAAAGACTCGATATATTCTTCGTTTGGAGTGATAAATGATAAAAAGGATAAAAAAATGAAAGAAAATAGTTATCAAATTAAAATTAATAATTGGCATAAAAAATATGGTCAATTTTCAAAACCAATACAAGATAAGTTAAAACAATTGGTTGAAGATTATGATAAAAATCAAGAAATCAATATAAATAAAAATGCAATCAAAATTACGCCAGGTACAAGAATAATTAGAGAATACAAAGGCAAGAAATATAGCATAACAGTATTGGTTGATGGCTATGAATTTGAAGGGAAAGAATATAAGACACTAACTACAATTGCAAATAAAATAACGGGCACAAAATGGAATGGCAAAAAATTCTTTGGAGTAAATCAATGAAAAAAGTAAGATGCGCTATTTATACAAGAAAATCAACTGAAGAAGGACTTGAACAAGATTTTAATTCGCTAGATGCTCAAAAAGAAGCGTGTCTATCATATATTAATTCTCAAAAACACGAAGGTTGGGTTTATGTTGATAAAGAATATAATGATGGCGGGTTCTCTGGTGGGAATATGGATAGACCTGCTTTTCAAGAACTTTTAAAAGACATCAAAGAAAATAAAATTGATATCGTTGTTGTTTATAAAGTTGATAGGTTAACTCGCTCTATTATGGACTTTGCAAAAATCATTGAAATTTTTGATTCTAATAATGCAAGCTTTGTTTCGATAACTCAGCATTTTAATACAACAACTTCAATGGGGCGGTTAACTTTAAACATCTTGCTTTCATTTGCTCAATTTGAAAGAGAAGTAACGGGCGAAAGGATAAGAGATAAATTTGAAGCATCAAGAAAGAAGGGTCTTTGGCTGACAGGCAACGCGCCATTTGGATATTTAATTGATAAACATCACGTTTTACAGCCAATTCCAGAGCAAGTTGAAATCTTGAATTATATTTTTGAAACATATTTAAAACTAAAAAGCGTTATGAAATTAAGAAGATTTTTAATTGAAAAGAAAATATTAAATGGATTTAAGCGAAATTTTTCAAAAGGCGGATTATATAATATGCTTCAAAGCAAGGTTTATTTAGGAAAAATCGTGTATAAAGATAAACTTTATGAAGGCTTACATGAAGCTATTGTTGATGAAGAATTATTCAATAAAGTTCAAGAACAATTAAGGCAAAGCGCTTATGAATCAAAATATAAAATAAATGTAAAACATCCTTCTTTGTTGTCAGGCATTTTATATAATGAAAAAGATTTTAAAATGACAACAACATCAAGCAGCTCAAAAACTAAAAAATATCGTTATTATCACATTGAAAGCAAAGAGCTTGCGAAAAAAGGAAAAATCAATAAAATTTCTGCCGGCGAAATTGAAGAATTTACTAAAGCAAAATTAAAAGAATTTATTGAAAATATTATAAATAATAAAACTTTTGAAACTATATTTATTAAACAAAAAATTGAAGTTCAAAATGATATTTTAGAAAAAATTAAAAATATAAAAATTGACAACGTTCTAATTTTAAAATCAATTCCAAAAATCCAATTAAAATTAGATGAAATTATAATTCACTATGACTTGGCTGCTATTTTTAATTACTTAACTGGATTAAATTTTGAAGCTGAAAGTACACAAAATTATATCTATGAAGAAGTTTATGATGCAAAAGTTTCAACCATAAAACAAATGAAGAATAAAATAATTTTAGCTAATAAAAGAAGATATAATGAAAAGCTGATTCAAGCCATTGTTAAAAGTTTTTGGTATAACGACTTGGGTGCACAGGGCAAAATGACAGCTGAAATTCGAAATGGAAGCTGTAAGAAGGTAAAGAACTTGAGGTTTTTACCAAAAGATTTGATTGAGGATATTTTAAACGGCGTTCAAGATCCTGAGTTGAATATTAATAGATTAATTAAACAGGGAGAAAAAACTATGTTGTAATTTTTGATTTTTTAAATTGCATATCATATAGTGCTTTATATTGCCCATTTTCTATTTGTATTAATTCGTCATGCCTGCCAAGCTCAACGAGCCTTCCTTCGTTAATAACGGCAATTCTATCAGCATTTTGAATTGTTGAAAGCCTATGTGCAATTACAAAAACTGTTTTATCTTTCATTAGGTTATCAATTGCCTTTTGAACAATAGCTTCTGATTTATTATCAAGCGCAGAAGTGGCCTCATCCAAAATAACAATTGGTGCATTCTTTATAAAAGCTCTTGCAATTGCCACACGTTGTTTTTGCCCACCTGATAAAAGAATTCCTCTTTCTCCAATTTGAGTATCTAAACCTTTTTCTAATGTAGAAATAAATTCATCTAAATATGCCATCTTTAAAGCATTATTAATTTCTTCTTCGGTTGCTTCTTGTTTGCCTAATAAAATATTTTCTCTAATTGTTCCTGAAAATAAAAAATTATCTTGGAAAACAACTGATATATTTTGCCTTAAACTCTCTAAAGTATACTCTCTAATATCTATGCCATCAATTAAAATGCCACCTGATTTTACATCATAAAATCTTGGAATTAAACTTACAATTGTAGATTTCCCGCCACCAGAATTTCCGACAAATGCTATAGTTTCGCCTTTTTGAATGTCTAAATTAATATTATTTAAAACCAATTTGTTTTTAACATATTCAAAACAAACGTCTTTTATTTGAACATTATTTTTAATACCTTGTAATTCAATTGCATTATCTTTGTTTGTAATTTTAGGTTTTGATTCCAAAACGCTAAATACGCGCTCAATTGCCATAAAAGACATTTGAACAGCATTAAAATTATTGCCTAAATTTTTAATTGGGGTATATAGCATAATTAAAGCCGTGATAAAAGAAACAAAGTTACCGCTTGTGATTTGCTTTGTTAATATCAAGTGAGAACCATAACCAATAGCTAACCCTATTCCAATTGACACAATTACGTGCATCATCGGAGAAAGCCAACTTGTCCTTTGAACCATTTTTATTCTTAATTTAAATATATTTCCCAAAATATCTTTAAATTTATTTTCTTGTAACTTGGCAAGGTTATATGAAATAATAGTTTTATTTCCTGCGAACGATTCATTATAAGCTGTAATTACGGCACTGCCAGCTGTTACTGATTTATCCATAACAGATTTAATTCTTTTTCTTATATTTGCCAATGGAGCGAAAGCACACCCTAATACAACAATTGCAATTAATGCCAGTTGCCAAGAATTATAAAATAAAACCCCAATTAACGATAACGAAGAAAACAATCTAGATGTAAATGTTTTTAAATTTTCCAATAAACCATTACAAGCTGATTCTGCATCATTATTAAATCTAAAAACTATGTCTCCTGATTTCTTCTTATCAAAATATCCGGTTTCAAATGTAAGCATTTTTTTATAAAGAGAAAATTTTAAATCGTTTGTAATTTTCCCGCCTACCCAAGTATTTAAATATGTTGCAAGATAATTTAATCCTCCTTGAACGCTTGTAAAAGCAACAATTCCAAAAGGAATATACCAAGGAGATTCAACTGTTTTTTCAACCATAACTAAATCCATATATGGTTTTAAAGACAACGCTATAACAGCATCTAGTGAACCAATTGGAATACAAACCAACACTGCCAACAATGCTCTAAACCAATATGGTTTTACATAAGGAAGTATTTTTGAATAATTTATATATGCTTGTGTTTGCTTAATTTTATCTATTAAAATCATCTTTTTTCCTATGTGAATGTAATCAATTTATTTTTTATTTTGAATTGTATTTTTAGATTCAGCTTAAGGCTTTGGTAAGTATAAGCAATTTTTTTGAACGTATTTTGCCTTTAGTGTTTAAATAAACCAATATTGAAATAAGTCACGTGTTTACTGTTGTGCTATAAGCAGTGTTTCGTTTTTAATTGTTCCATCAACAGGTTTAGTGATTTTGAATTTGTAGCCCAGATCCCAAGATTCAATCATAGGTTTAATATCAAAGAAATCACTCGCATTATGATATATGCTAATCAATAAAGTCGGCTTTTGTTCTTCGATTGTATTAATCGCACCCTTTAAAAACTCTTGCTCAAAACCTTCAATATCAACCTTAATTAAGCCAACATTGATGTTACCTTCTTTTACATATCTATCTAAAGTAGTTACTTCTATGTCTTCATAATTATCACTTCTTTTATCAACTAAACCACTGGCACCACCATACAAATTACATTGAAGAATTTCATCTTTTGAACCCAAACCTTTATTTACCGGAACGACATTTTTTAAATTATTCATCTCAATGGTTTGACATAAAAACTTATAGTTTTGACTAGTCGGCTCAAACACATGCACCTTATTATTAGTATATTTAGAAAATAATATAGCACTATCTCCAACATAAGCACCTACATCAATAATATCTGCATTCTTTATTCTGCTTATATCAGCAAGCATATCTAATTGATAACTATAATAAAATACATTTACCTCAAAAACATTTCTTGGCAAAAATATTTCTTTGTACGCATAACATTCATCACTAATTTTTACAATCTTATCATACAATTCGTGTCTTATTTTTTGAACAATTTCTCTTTCTTCCTTAGTTAAAATATTATTATATTGTACTTTTTTATTTGCTATTCTTTCAATCCTTGCAAGTATATCAGAAACACAATCTATACTTTTATTATCAAGACCATTTATAAGTTTTTTATATTTTTCAAAATAAATGTCTTTATTTATATCATTATACATTCTTATACATTGCTTAATTTGGGTTTCTGTTTGCTCGGCAAAATAAACCTTATCAAAATCTTTTTTGATCTCAGTTAACTTCATTGCAAGATTTTCACCTATATTATCAATTTTGCAATTTAAGCCCTCGATGATATTTTTTATATTTTTGGTTTCTTTATTTTGTTCTTCAATGGTATTTTTCTGGCTTTCGATAGCTTTTCTTTGATATTCAAGGTTTTTTCTTAAAGTTAAATCTTTATTTTTAAATTTAAATTTAATCCCTAAAATAGCAATAACTTTATACCATTTATTATTTTTTGATTCTTTATTTTTTATTGAAAACATCTTTTCAATAAAGCTATATTCGCCTTTTTGTTTGCGTTTCATTTTTATTTTTACCCCCAAAACTGTTAAAATTTTATGCTTTTTATTTGAATGATTTTTTAGCGAAAAAATACTTTGTAAAAATCTTCTCAATTTATAATTTGGTAATTTATAATATTCACCTGTGTCAACATTATATGCAAGTTTTGGAAGTTTGATCATTCTACCCAATTTCAAATCTATTTTACTTGGAAATTTTAAAGTTCCACTTGCGGGGGTAAAAGTCACTTCCCCGAAATATATTTTATTTTCAACTATATAAAAGTCCACTCGAACAAAGTTAAATTCTTTAGAAATTTTCAGCACTAAATTCTTTAACTCATTTAAACAAAGTGGCTTTGGGATACCTTCGGGTATCATTGGAAAATCAGAAAAATTTTGCAAATTCCAATTTTTATCATAGATATTACGCTTATGGCTATTGTATCTATCCGAATCAACTAGTATCAATTCTATTTTTCCGTTAAAACACATGAACTTGTAATCTTGCAAATTTCCTTTTGTGTTTTCTATGTATTTTTCTATGATAATTTTTCTTGGAATACTTGAATAATGCAATTCGTAGCCAAATTTAAATGCGAAATTTTCATTCATCCACTTATTTATTTTACTTCTTGCATCTTCTATATCAAAAATTTTCTTATCTTGCACAATTATATTATATGCGCAACCGTGATTGCATTTAATTACAAATTGATTTGGTAATTTTTCAAAATCAATTTCATCAAAAGAATCATATACACCTAAAAGTGGGATTAAATATTCTTCTCCAATTTTTTCTTTTACCCAATCCCTAACAAGATATTTGTCAGCAAGGCGAGTTTTTATTGGGGTGGAATCATAGATTTTCATCCATTGTATTTTTTCATTAAAAGTTTGTGGGTTTTCTAAATCTAAATCTTTTTTAGTGACCTTTTTATACCAAATTTCTAAATCTTTTTTATACTTATCAATGGTTCCATTGTTTTTATTTTTCATTTTTTTGGCTTCCTTTAATAAGATATTTTTAAGTTTAGGATAATATTCCAATAACCTATGAAAATCTTTCCAAAATAACTTCTCCCCTTTATCATTAATATTTGTAAGTCCATACTGCTGAGTTCCTTCGGCGTAATTTGCCTTAATTTCAGGATTTTCAACAACTCGAATTTTTGTACCATTCAACACTGCTTGAAACCAAAACCACTGGTCATCATTTGTAGGCGCAAGTTTCATGAATAGTTCTTCATTTAAGATGTCTTTGTAAAAACAATTCGGTGGATAAAGTACACCACCAAGACCAACAAGTTTATTTAAATAGCTTGGTTTTTTATAATAATCTTGTCCGCCGGCAATAACTTCAAAACCATGTTTATAGAAAAATTTTGTTATTCTATGAGCTTGAATATCTTTTGGATATTTTAAATAACTATCATATAGTTTTTGTAACCATTGTTTTGGATAAATATTGTCATCATCAGCGGTTACAATAATTGAATTTGGATATTTTTTTAGAGTCGGTATAAGTTTTTTATAAGACCTAATATCTTTATACCAATCTATAGTCAATCCTCGTCCTTTTAAATTCAACAAACTTTGCGGTAAATCAGCTTCTTTATTTGGGAATTGCTCCTCGGCAAGCCAAAGAATAATCTTGTCTGCATGTAATGATTGGTCCAACAAGCTTTCAATCGTTTCATGTACAGTATCAATTCTTGCAGGAAAAGATGTGAGAGATACAATTATGTCGTAATTTAGCAAAGTTTTTAATTTTTCATATAAATATTCTGGTATATATTTTTTGTTTTTATCCAGAAGAGAAAACTCCGGAATTATCTGTTCTTTTATAATTTTTTTTATAAAAGCTCTTTTTTCTCGAGTGTGATTTAAAGTCCATATACTGGTTGAAACTAATGCTTTAAAAAAACAAGTTTTAAAACTTGAGAAAATATTGTTTCTTTGCAAATGATTATACAATGCCTTATAAGCAAAATAATAACTTGTTGGATGCTTATCCCTAGTATTCTTTAAAGAATCGGCTCGGTTATATCTATAATTAATTAATGGTTCTAAAATTAAAGTAAACTTATTACACAAAGACATAGAAAGTAATGAAAAGTATATATCATTTGAAGAAATCAAAGATTGAAAACGAATACAATTTTCCTCAATAAATTTTCGAGAAATGACTTTATTCCATGGCATTGGATTGCTGATACTGTATAGATTATCAATCAAATCTTCCTTTTTAAAAGTTTGAGGTTCATTATTTTTAAATTTACAATTTATTCCTCTTATTTCTTCGAATTTGTTTTTTAATTCATTAAAATTTCTATATTGACAACAGCAGAGCTCACTGTCGGTTTCTTTTAATATTTTTGTAGTTTCTTCTAGTATTTTAAGCTCAAACCAATCATCGGAATCTAAAAAGCTTACATATTCTCCTTTTGCTACAGCAAGTCCTGCATTTCTTGCTACACCAGCGTGTAGATTTTGTTGAGTGATAATAGTAAATCTATTATCTTTATTTGCGTATTCTTTTAAAATTTCTAATGATGAATCAGTCGAACCATCATCAACACATATTATTTCAATTTCTTTTAAAGTTTGGTTAATAACTGAATCTAAACATTCACGTAAGTATTTTTCAGTATTATAAACAGGAATAATTACAGATACTTTTGGTGTGTAATCAATATTATTTTGATGAATAATAGTTGCTTTTGTATCTAAATCGCCTTGCGCATTTTTAACATCTATAATTTTATCCATATTTTTACTCTCCAGCACTCCTGTTGCCAATTTTTAACATCACATTTTATTCATTTTGTGACAATGCGAAATTCCAAATCACTTAAACCTATATTATCACAAACAATTCATATTCTACTATTTGTTAAATTATGTTATGTTCTTTTGTATTTTTAAGATATCAACATCCTCAAACTCCGTAATTTCGGCATTCTATACTTACATCACATTTTGAATAAAAGTTGACATTAAATTTTCCGAAGTTCATACAAAAATCGGAGTTAAAAAAGAAATATTTTATTGAATTGATTTAACAAATAAGTAGAATATAATTTTATTTGTGTTAAAATTAAAGTTGGAAGAGCTTCCATAACACAATGAATACACTGTTATGTAGATTAAATGTTATGTTCTTCCTTGTGTGGTGAGGGTTTTAATTAAAGAATGAAGTTTGAATAACTTTCATCAATTTGGTCTTGTTCTATCCCAATATATCTTAAAGTTATCTGTGGGCTTGAATGATTAAATATTTTTTGAAGCATAGCTACGTCTTTGAATTTTTGATAATGATGATAGCCGAAAGTTTTCCTTAACGTATGAGTTCCGACATGTTCTTCTAGGCCAGCTTCCGCGCAGGCTTCTTTTATTATTCTATAAGCACTAAATCTATCTAATCTATTTTGAAATTTTGATGTAAATAATGGCTCATCTAATCTTTTGCCTTTAATATGTTCTTCAAACATCGGCATTAATTTTGAATTAATTGGAAATTTTTTAAATTTGCCAGTTTTTTTCTCTGTAATCTGAATATGAGTTTTTCCTCTAACATCTTTTACGTTAAGTGCCACAATATCTGATATTCTTAGTCCGCAATTTGTCCCGATTGTAAAAAATAGAGCATTTCTCATATTTTGGCGCATTAAAATACTTTCAACCTTTTTAATGTCCTTTAACTTTCTAATGGGTTCAACAGTAGTCATATTTTCTCCTTTCATACTTTGTGCAACATATAACAATATAATAAAAATTGTTATATTACTTGGTATGATAAGAGATGTGTTAAATAATTAACGAATGTTGACTATAATTTCATTGCTTTTGCCGATACATTTTTCATCTTGCACGGCAAATGCTTGAACTATGTGTGAACCACGATATGCTGTTGTTTCGGTCCTTATTAATTTTGAACTTCCGTTTGAATCCACATATCCACCCCTCAGACATTTGCTATCAGCCGCGCTTTTACCTGTATTTGTAATTTGCCATTTTATTTCACAATTATTTGCACATTGTTCGTTAATGTGTGCTTTAAAAAACAATTGTGCGCATTTGTTAAGTAATTCTTGTTTATAATCATAGCGTTTTGATGCGTTTTTGTTGTTTGAATATTTTGCTTTTATTTCGAATTGAATTTTGTTAGTAAATTCCCATGGTAATTTTTGTCTGTGATCTAATGAGCCATGCTCAAATAGCTGCTTATTCTTAACAATACAAATCCTATCACCAAATAATTCATTTAAAAGTGAATTGCGAATATTTTCTTGGATACCATCTTTATTTAGTTCTTTTGTAATTTCTTGTTGTTTTTTAATGAATTCAATTACCTTTTCTTTATCAGAATAATCTTTTTCACTCCATAAATCTTCATTGGTTGTTGGTTTTAATAAAGGTTCATTGTTTTCCATTTTATTAATTATTTTTACCAAAAGTTCATCTAATGTTGTTTGATCATATTGATTAAGTTGTATGTTTTCCAATGCATTACAACAAAATAATGTTATTTCAAACCCAGATAATGGTATTTTAGTTTCGTTTTTGTGGCAGTAATTATCTTTTATTGCCTTTAAGTAAACTATCATTTTAGTTAAAACTTCGCCATATTTTTTCTTGTGTTCTAAATAAAATTGTGTATTTTTTAAAGGATCGCTTTTAATCCATCCATCCTTAGTTGCAAGGTAGGGAATTCCATCTTTTTGAAAGTTTTTGATATAAATTGGAAAATCTATATGATAATTATTTGCATACACTACTCTTATACAATTCTTTTTGTCGATTACAGTTCTGTTGTATGCGCTACAGGCGTCTTTTAAAATCTTATGAGCTTTTTCTGGTGTTGGCCAAGAATCCATATTGTCATAATCAATATCTTTACAATCAAGATAAACACCATCATCAATATCAAATTCATCATTCAATGGTTTTATTGTTGTTCCCATAGCCATAGAACCTTGTATATAAAACTTGGGAATGTTGTATTCGTCTAAATCTTTAAAATATTTTTTTATATTTTCTCTGATGATGTTTCTAGAATTTCTTAAATCATTTTTTTTGGATTCTGACAATTTTATTTTTTTATAATACTCAACCATTAAATTATGCGTTTTGTTCAATTGTTATCCTTTCCTTAAAAATATCTTGAATAAATGGTGAATTTTTTAATGCAACTGCTGTAGAATGACCTATGTTAACTAATGTATTTAGCGTTTTTTCGTTCGCATCATCCAATTTAATATTTTGAATATGGCCTAATGGTTCTGCTCTAAAATAATTTTCAGCCAAGATAAATTCTGCAATATGGTTGTTGATTTGAGTTGTTGCATGTAATGTTGTTTCAATAAGTTCTTCGCCCCATCCTGTTAGAAACCCTCTTCTTGGCTTTGAGTCTGCTTTTTTGCGAAATTTGCTTTCAGTTGGAATCGAAAGCATTTTTATTTCTTTTACATTTTTTTGAAGATGTTTAACTGCTTCTGTGATTGCGCAAACCCCTGGATTGTTTGCAAAAAGACCCCCATCGCAAAAATATTCTTTAGAATCTGTATTTGGTTTGGATATACCGCAAGTTTTAAAATATGTAGGAGCTGAAGAACTTGCTAATGCAATATCACATAGTTTGTATGTATTGTGTTCGTTAAATTCTTTCTTGTAATCTGTTTTAAAAATCCTTGTTACCAATGGACCAGATAAATTCGTTGCTGGAATTATAATGTATTTGTTGTTATTCATAACATCTTGAACTGTCTTTTGTTTAAATATTTGCTCTAAGCTTCTTTTTAGGTTATTAGCATTGTGTTTAGCGAATAAAATATTCCATAAAGATGGTTTTTTTGTAAAAATTTTGGGACCAATATCCTGATAAAATTTTTGAATTTCTGAAGCAGTCATACCAGAAGCTAAACCCAGGGCTATAATTGAACCAGTACTTGTACCAGCAAACATATCAAAAATATCTGTACACTTTACATTAAATTCCTGTTCAAGTTTTGCTAAAAGTGAAATACTGAATAATCCTCTAATCCCACCGCCATCCAAACTTAAAATTTTAAAAGTTTCATTTTCTTTTTTTGCTTCCATATAGCTCCCCTTGTTGGACTTCATGTTTATTTTATATTTATTTTTTAAAAATATTAGCTAAATTAACAAAAAATTAATTATTTTTCTAATAAAGCTCGATTTTTAGATCGTTTTTGTATGCAAAAAACCTACAGAGATAGTGCCCATGGACCTTTTAATTGCATTCGGAGAATTTGGCATATAATCGAGCATATCTGTCGTTAATTCTCCAAACTAAATTTCTCCCAACCCCTAAACTCCCGCGCTGCGTGGGGAAAAATGGCAAAAATAAAACCCAGTAGATAAACTACTGGGTTTTATGGTGGGCCATCCTGGACTCGAACCAGGGACCTCACCCTTATCAGGGGTGCGCTCTAGCCACCTGAGCTAATAGCCCTTATGCAATTGATTTCATTCCGTAACCTTTTGCATAATCTAGGTTAACAAGAACAAAATATAAAGTCAACTACATTTTTTCAACAGCATTAACGCCTATTAAACCAAGCATTGTAGCCATTATAATTCTAAAGCAATTTACTAATGACAACTTCATTAAACTATCTTTTTTATCATCAGATAAAACTCTTGTAAAATTATAAAAATGATGGAATGAATTTGCTAATTCTGTTAAATATTTACAAATCATATATGGCGCACGATATTTAACTGCATTTGCCAATAATGATTTTCCTTCTTCTAATTTTAAAATTAATGACTTTGTAGCCTCATATGATTCATCCGATAAACCATTAAACAGAGTAATAATGTCGGCATTATTATAAAAATCATCAATTTCATTTTGGGTAAAATAAGGCTCTAATTCAGTTTTATTATCTATATCAATTCTTTTCTCAACAGCTTTTCTTAAAATTGAACAAGCTCTTGCATGTGCATATTGAACATAGAAAACCGGATTTTTATCTGATTGGGATTTTGCTAAATCAATGTCAAAATCGATAGTAGTATCAGAACTTCTCATCAACATCCAAAATCTTGTTGCGTCAACTCCAACTTCTTCAATTAAATCATCAAGAGTAACCATTTTTTTACGTTTACCCATGCGTTGTTGTTCGCCATCTTGAATTAAATTAACTAGTTGTCCTAATAAAACTTCCAATTTAGTTGAATCATATCCTAAAGCGTCAATTGCAGCTTTCATTCTAGGAATATAACCATGGTGGTCAGCCCCCCAAATATTAATCAATCTTTCAAAACCTCTATCAAGTTTATTTTTGTGATATGCAATATCGGCTGTTAGATATGTATTTTTACCATCTGTTTTTATTAAAACTCTATCTTGATCGTCTTCGTAATCAGAACTTCTAAACCAAGTAGCACCATCTTTTTCATAAATTTTACCTGATTTTTTCAAAGTTTCCATGCAGCTTTCAACTTCTTTATTTTCATATAAAGAAAGTTCTGAGAAAAACAAGTCAAAATGAGTACCAAATTTTTCTAAAAGTTCTTTTTGTAATCTTAGCATATCCGCTTTTGCAAAATCTGCATAAGACATTGTGCTTTTTTGTTCAATATACCTTTTAGCACAATCAATTAAATATTCGCCAGGATACATATCTTCTTCAAGCTCTATATTTTCTCCTTGAAGCTGGCGTACTCTAACTTCTAAAGATTTTCCAAGTTTATTAATTTGATTCCCAGCATCATTAATATAAAATTCCTGAAAAACATCGTATCCACAATATTTCATAATATTAGCTAAAGCTGAACCCAAAGCAGCCCATCTACCATGACCTATATGAAATGGACCTGTTGGATTTGCGCTAACATATTCAATATTAACTTTTTCGCCGTTACCAACATTTGTCTTAAGATAATCTTGTTTTTTATTTAAAATATCAACCACAATATTGTTTAAAAATTCTTTTTCTAGTTTGAAATTTATAAATCCTGCAACAATATTAATTGTAAAATTTTGAGGTTGAATATATTTTACAATAGCTTGCGCTATTAATGGCGGAGCCATTTTAGCGGTTCTAGCCAGTGCTGAAATATTGATTGCAAAATCTCCGAATTCTTTGTTTTTTGGAGCATCACAAACCAATTCAATAGTGTTTTCTTTTGTTTCGCCTAATGCATTTTCGTTAATAGCAACATCGATTGCTTTTTTTGTAATTTCAATAAAATAATTCTTTAACATAGTAAAAATATTTTAATACAAAAAAGCAAATAATAAAAATGTAAAGTTTTTTTACAAATGTCACAAATAAAAGTCAATCTTGACTTTTCAGGAGTATTTGTTATACTGGATAATGCGCCAAATTCTAGAGAACAATGTTATGACAAAAATTAATGGAATAAATTATAGCATAGCAAATAACGGCATAAACTTGTATACAAAACGTACTTGTTCAGATAATTCCGAGTTGTTTATTACATCAAAATTAAATATGCTCTATGAACAAGCACTATCACGCAAAAATATGTATAACAGTCGAAGAAATTTAAGAAAAATGGTAGAAAAAAACCATCTTGATGAAATAGTCTAGTTAAATCTTTTTCCTGAGTCTTGTTTGTATTTCGTTAGCATAATTTAAATATTTAATTAAATCTTCATATCTACCTTCAGACTCCCCGTATGGTATCGTTTTATCCAAAAGAACTTTTGTATCAATATTGAGTTCAGACAATTTTCTCATTGCTTCTTTTGCAATTTTAACTTTATATAAGCGAGGAAAAAATTTGTATAAAATATTTTCAAAACTAAACGCAGAAGCGTTTTGTGCTTTTTTAGTTTTTAAATCAAAAAAACGTTTTAAAAATTTAAGCGCAGATACGTTTTCATTATTTTTAAGTTCATCATTAGAAAAAGAACTATCAAATATATTAATTCTTTTTTTATTTTTTAATTCAATTTCGTTTTTATCTTCTTCAATAGGAATTTCAACAAATGGAGAATTGCTCATATCTTGAGCAGGCTCAATTCCATAAAAACTTTCAATAAAGTCTTTATTTTTATCTTTATTTTCATTTGGCGATGACAAAATTCCATTTTGAATAAGTTGTTCAGTTAAGGAATTATATTTATTATTTTCCATAGTAACATTATGCACTTAAAATTAATAATTTTTGCCATATACTCGTAGGATTTTTAATGTATAATTTTTTTATAAATGAATTATGTAAGGTGATTATGTGGGAATATTCAGAAAAAGTTAAAGAACATTTTAAAAATCCAAAAAATGTAGGCTCCATAGAAAATGCCGATGCAATCGGGGAAGCAGGGGCTTTATCTTGCGGAGATAAATTAAAATTATATTTAAAAATAGAAAATAATATCATTACAGACGCAAAATTCCAAACATTTGGTTGCGGTTCAGCAGTAGCCGCAAGTAGCGTCTTAACCGTTATGCTTATAGGAAAAACTCTTGAGGAAGCAAAAAAAATTACAAATAAACAAATCGCTCAAGAGCTTGATGGGCTTCCACCTGAAAAAATGCATTGTTCTGTTATGGGAAGAGAGGCTCTTGAAGATGCTTTAAGAAATTATTATCAAGAAGATTGGTCTGAAATTGAAGATAAAGAAAAAGAAGAAGGCACGAATATAATATGCCATTGTTTTTCGGTAACAGAACAAGAAATAATAAATGCAATATTAAATAACAATGCAAAAACATTTGATGATATCTCAAAAATAACATCTGCAGGACTTGCTTGCGGAAGATGCAAAGAAAATATTAAAAACATTCTTAAAAAATACGTCAAACAAGAAGAAAAAGAACAATTAAATCCTGTACAAAAAATCATCAAAATAAACACGATAATAGAAACAATTATCGCTCCTGAATTAAGAAAAGATTTTGGAGATATAGAATTGGTAAATGTTGAAGGAAACAATGTTTTTGTAAAACTCAAAGGACATTGTTCAACTTGCGCTAATGCGAAACTTACTCTTAAAAATTTTGTTGAAACAAAATTAAAAGAATTAGTAGATGATGAAATAATAGTTAAAGAAGATTAAAAATGGAAAAATACACATACTTAGACAATAATGCAACAACAAAAGTTGATGAAAAAGTTCTTTTGGATATGCTTCCATATTTAAAAGAAAATTATGCAAACCCATCAAGCATGTACGAGCCTGCTCAAATTAGCGCAAAAGCTATTGAAAAAGCACGAAAAGAAGTTGCTAATTTATTAGGAGTTAATGACCCTAAAACAATATTATTCACATCTTGTGCAACAGAAAGCGCAAATACAGCCCTAAAAGGCATCATTAATCAATATGGTACAAATGAAAAAAATCATATAATAACAACCCAAGTTGAACATCCTTGCGTTTTATCAGTTTGCGAAAATTTTGAAAAAAAAGGATACAAAGTAAATTATGTTGGTGTTAACGAAAATGGCGAAATAAACACCAATGATATATTATCAAAAATAACACCAAACACATTATTGATTGCTGTAATGCATGCCAATAATGAAACAGGCGCCATTTATCCAATCTATGAAATAGCACATGAAGCAAAAAAAATAAACAAAGATATTAAAATTTTTGTTGACGGCGTACAAGCAGCAGGTAAAATTTCAATAGAATTAGAAAATTCAGATATAGATTTTTATTCAATATCAGGACACAAATTCCATGCACCAAAAGGAGTTGGCGCTTTATATGTTAAAAAAGGAAATCTTTTTGAACCATTATTCCATGGCGGACATCAAGAAAAATCATTAAGAGCTGGAACTCAAAACACTCCATACATTGTCGCTTTGGGAAGCGCTGCAAAATTAGCACAAGAAAATCTTGAATATGAAAAAACGGAAGTCAAAAGATTAAGAGATAAATTAGAGAATGGCATTTTGTCACAACTAAAAAATGCCAAACTTAATTCTAAATCTAAAAATAGAGTTCCAAATACAACAAATATTGGTTTTGAATATATTGAGGGCGAATTAATATTATTATATTTAAACGATTTAGGAATATATGCATCCTCAGGAAGCGCTTGCACATCAGGAAGTTTAAATCCATCTCACGTTTTAAGAGCACAAAAAGTTCCATTTACATCACTGCATGGTTCAATTAGATTTTCATTATCAAAATTTACAACAGAAGAAGAAATTGATTATGCTATTGAAAAAGTTCCTGAAGTAATAAAAAAATTAGCAAAAATTTCACCATTTCAAAAGGAATTAAATGAATTAGGTTTATAATTTAAAAGCTCCCAAAAGGAGCTTTTAAATTACTTATTATTCAACAACTTCTTGTTCTATTTGCGCTTCGCTATTTTTATCAACAGGTTGAACAGATGGAATTTTTGATTTGATTTTGTCTTTCAGTTGTTGTTGCAAATCGTTTAATTTTTGTTGATTTTCTTTTTGTTTAGCCTCAATTGCTTCTTGAGCCTTTTTTTGAAGCTCTTGTTTAGCTGCTTCTTGTTTTGCTTGAGCAGCCTCTTTTTGAGTTTGAATTGCATCTTTTATATTTTGTTTTGTTTGCTCTTTTGCTTTAAGAACTTCTTCAACCAAAACTTGTTTTACTTCTGGTGCAGTTGTATCCATTTGTAGAATTTTTTCAACTCCTACCTTTAGTTTATTATCGGCTTCATATTTTGATTGAAGCTCATCAATCAACGCTTGTTTCACATAATTATCGCTAAATTTTTGCGCTTTATCAATATCTTCTTGCAATGCAAGCCATTTAAAAGATTTAACAAGAGATAATGGTTTTGCAACATCACCATTCAACACAATTTGGAATTTTGTTGCATTAGCATCTGAATGTTCTTTTGCAAAATCAGGAATTTCTTTGTACTCGCTTTCCTGAACTGTTTGCGTAAACATAGAAAACATTTTTGCTGTGCCAACATTTAATCCTGGTGTATTTTTAATTAAATTAACAGGATTTAACATTGAAATAGGTCCCAACATATCAGATACAGTTGATGCCAAGCGCACTCTAACATTAGAATCCAATTTATTTGTTAATAAGTTCATATTGCCTTTAATCAAAATACACAATATATCGCCTTGCGATGTTATTGGAGACAAATAAACAGTACCATCTTTAAAATCAACTTTACCATTTAAATTTTCATAATGAGTACTATCTATTGTTGTAATAGGAGTTAAAATCACACCAATTGTATTTGCAAATAATGGATTTTCTCTAATATTTTCTGCTAAGAAAAAGTTTTCAAGCTTAGCAAATGGTCCATATTGCCCATCTTTCATATCAAACCAAACAGAACCTTTTAAAGACTTCATTTGCTCTTGATATGTTGCACCTTTTAAACTTATATCGGTTTTAAAATCTAAATCGCCGGTTATCATATCTTTCATATTCGCAGCTTTTTCCAAAGCTTCATTAGAATCAAGATTTTTTCCTTGTAATTTAATTGTTAATAATGAAGTTAAAAGATTCATTTTAATATCACCATTAACACTACCTTTAAAGGCTTTTGTAGATAATTTATTGATTAGTAAATCATTTTTTAATATCGCCAAATTACCTTTTGTATCAAATATTTCTATGGCACCAGTTTTGATTTTTTTAATGGCAAATTTTCCATCAGCACTCAAAGGTATATCAGCAGGCGCTGAATTTTTAGCAGGAGCTGATGATACAGATGGCATATATTCCATTAATTTATTTAAAACTACCATTGCTTTATCAACATCAATTGAATTAGATGTCACATTAATATCGGATATTTTGAATACTTTTGCAGGCTTTAAATCAGCTTTTAATGATGCATCTATTTTTGATTGATTTAAATCAATTTCTTTTAAGCTAACATTTAATCCTTGATTAAAGAAATCTAAATCAACCATTTTTGTTGCAAACAAAATTTCAGGAATATTTAAATCGTATAATTTCAAATCTCCACCAAAAAATAACTTGTCAAAATAGCCATTCATGGTTATTTTACCTTTGGTTTTAAAAGAAGATTTTTTAAATTTATCAATAGAACCTGATAATTCATTCGGAATTTCAACTCTTAAAAGATTAATATGATTTTTATCGATAATTGTTGTGAAATTAACCAATTCTTGCGCATTAAGCATATTTAATGCTAAATCATCATTAAAACCAACTGTTTCTTTTTTATATAAACCAGAATTTTTAATTTTAATTTTTCCATTTTGCATTTTTACATCTGTTTGAATTAAAGCAGGTTTATTTTGAAGAAAATTAAAATTAATTGGAGTTATAAAATTATTTGAATCAGAATAAATTTGAGCTAAAATATCTTGCTTTTTAGAATCTCCTTTTATTGAAACTTTTAAAGGAATTACGCCTTTAGAAGACAAGAAATGAGAAACTTCTTTTCCAAGAGTTTGTTTAATGTTTTCAGTTTGAATTTTTCCGTCAGCAAAAATATCAATTAGAGGATCTTTTAAATAATTTTTGATATCACCTTTTATGGTAACTTTTGAAGTGTCATTATATAGAAAATCAAATGGTTTAATAACAATATTTTGATTATCCAAACCAATATTTAATTTTTCGATTGTTGCTTTTGTTTTAGCTTGAGGAATTAAAAGCGCAAAACCATTATTTTCAATATCACCATGTATTGTTTTTGGATTAGCATCGAAAATAATATTCGCTTGCTTATTTGTTATAAACATTGTTTTCTTTGAATCAGACAAAGATAAATTATCTAATTTTGTATCTAAAGTTGCATTTAATTTATCTAACTTTCCTTTAATGTCAACATTTGCGCTTAATTTTGCAGAATTTAAGCTAAATGCTTGTCTTAAATCTTTGGGTGCAAAGGCATTATATAATTCAGGCAAAGATAAACTATCAATATAAATTTTTATATCTGCAATTGATTTATTATCAATAACACCTTGCGCATTTAATTTTGAACCATTAATTATAGCTTGCGTTTCTTTTATATTTAAAACATTATTATCTAAAATCAAATTAACTATAATATCTTTAATACCAATATTAGATTTTTTATTTATAAATGCACCATCTTTAACAATAATTGAACCTTGAGATTTTAATTTTTTGAAATTTGTTTTAATTATTGTGTCTGCCTTTAAAAATCCTTTTGCTTGAATTAAAGATAAATCATTTTTAATATTCAAACTATCTAATAAAGCTTTAAATAGATTTAAAAGATTTTCAAAATGAATTTCGTCTGTTAAAATATGAAGCTTCATTCTTGGTCTTTTTATATATGTAAAAGAACCGTCGAACGCTATTTTTTCATCTTCTTTTGCATAAATATTACTATTATATTGAATGGTTTTGCCATTAAATTTTGAATGGAAGTAACTTTCAGGAAGTCTTATATTTGATAATTTTAAGGATAAATTATCAACATTTAAATATCCATAAGCTAAAAATCCTCTTATTTTAGAATTATGTATTCTTAATTTTGAATCAACATTTGTTTTTAAATCATAATTTTGATAAATAGTAACCGGATTAACAAAAGGTATAGACATTTTTTCTTCTGGGTCAATATCCGTGTCTTTTGGTTGTGCTTTTGGCAATGCGGAAATTATATTAATATTTGCATTAATGTTTTCATTTTCATCCGAATACAGTTTTGCATTTGTTTGTAATTTTACAAAATTTCTTGCACTATTGTACCCAACATATAACTTTTCACCTTTTAATGCTAAGTAATGCTTTGTTTTTAAATCAACAACATTAGCTTCATAATTGGTTATTTTAATTGATGGAACTACAATTCTAATTCTTTTGATAATTTCTTGAACAATCTTTGGTTGCTCTACATTTTCTTTAGGTTTTGAATTTGCTTCATTAATAATGTCTTCAACAACTCTTAATAACTTATATTGTTCATTATTTATAATTTCTAAATTAATCTTTGGGCTTTCGATATGCGTTTTTGCTGTTTTCACAGTTAAAGTAAATAATGATGGTAATTTAATACCAGCCTTAATTTTTGGAGATTGAACTAAATTAGAATCATCAGGCAGAGCTATATTTAAATTTTCAATTATAACACCAGCTGACAAGAACGGAGTTGTATATATTTTTAATTTTGAATAATCAAGCTTTAATTTAGCACTATCTGAAACAATTTTTTGAATTTCAGGTTTAAATTTATCTAAATTTATAAATGGTGGAACAATTAAAAATAACAGATAAATAAACGCCAAAATGCCAACAACTATATATGATGCTATAAGAAAATTTTTCTTCATAATACTCCCCAAAAATCTAATTTTATAAATATTATATGATAAAAAATTCAAATTTCATTTATGTAATATTTTTTAATTTATCCAATCAATTTCGGTTATAAATTTAGTTTTATGGTAATAATTTATATTTTTTTCAGGCAAAACAAATTTATTATTCTTATACTTATTAGATAAATAAAGAACAAAATAATCATCTTCCCAAGGTGAAAAATAATTTTTGTTATTTTTAAATTCTTTTGCAATAGGATAAACCTTATCAAGAATTAAAATATCATGATGAAATTCGTCCAAGAATTTATTATTTTCCCCTAAATAAAATTTACCCATTTTATTAATCAAATCAACATCATAAACTTCTTCATATCTTCCATCCATAAAAACTAAATTGTTTGGAAATAATTTATAAGCAACATAACTTCCAATATGAAAATTAGAAAAAACATTTCCCTTAATATTGTTTTTCTTTATAAATTCAACACAATAAACCGGATATTCATTTGGTGTAACTATATTTAAAAATTTATATTCATATAAATGAGAAATTAAAGACACAAAAACTAACAAGCATAAAAGAATTTCTTTTATTTTATCAAGTAATGGCGAGCATTTTTTATTAAAAATATTATAAAAATCTACATAACATAAGGCTAAAATTGCGTATGTGAAAAATACATGAAATCTTAAAGATTTTAGTGATATTAAAATAGTAAATAATATAATTAAATATTTTGTTTTATCAATTTTTTGATAAAAATCAATCAGCCCATTTTTTTTAATATTTTTTGCAATTGAATATATAAATACAAACAAAGCTGAAATGAAAAACATTTTAAATTTGAGCAAAGTAAAATAAAAAACCTTAGAGAAAAATGCACTTTGCCACTCTGTTATATGAATTCGGTTTAAACTTAGTGCATCAAAAATAAAATATATATATTCAATTCCATACGGATTAATTAGTGTTGTCAATAAGCAAACAAACAAAGTAACTAAATATGGTTTAAATTTATCTTTATTTAAAAACTCGCCAACAGCAAATAAAAATATCAAAATTAAACCAATAGCAAAACCGCCATGCAAATTCGCCCATATAATATTTAAAACAGGCAAAGTCCATAAGATTTTATAATTATTATTCTTCTTTGCATATTTTAAAATGTACAAATAAAAGACAAAAAAGAAAAATGAGAAACTTTGGCATCTTATTGTTGAAAAAATATTATAAGAAATTGATTGAATTGCAAAAAAGAAAAACAAAAAATGTAATTTTGCGTCACTCTTTTCTAATTTAATTATTTTTATAATAATAAACAAAGTTAAAAATATAATTATTGATTTAGCAAAAAATAATCCAGTATCGCCTAAATAATTCTGTAAAAGATAAAATACTAAACTACTTCCCCATTCATGATCAATAAATTCATGGGTTGTGCCATATGAATAAAATTCATTATTAAATAAACTATTTGTTTGAAAAAAACTTTTTCCAACTATCAACCTTGCAAAAAAATCAAAATCGATATTTATATCAAGAGTTCCGTAAAGTAATATAAAAAAGCCTAAAGTTAAATAAAATAACAAATCCATGGCAAATATTATAGTATAAAATTTATGTTTGGGCTATTATAAACAACAGGAGAAAGAATTTATGCAAAATAAAATTGAAGAAATAAAAAGAAATGCATTGTCAGAAATAGAACAAGCAACGGATTTAAAAACTCTTGAAGAAGTTAAAAATATATATCTTTCAAGAAATTCAGAATTTAATAATCTAAAAAAAGGGATGAAAGATTTATCTCCCGAGGAAAAACCCGTAATAGGTGCATTATTAAACAAGGTTTCTAATGAATTAAATTCATTGTTTGAAGAAAAAAAAGATGCATTTTATAAAAAAGAATTAAACGAAAAACTTTTAAAGGAAAAAATTGATGTAACTCTTGATGGAGAATATATTCCAGCAGGGCACATTCATCCTTTAACTCAAACTGTTAATGAAATAGTTGAAATTTTTAATCATCTTGGTTTTTCTTTAGTGGATTCAATTTATTCTCCTGAAGTTGAAGTTGAAAAATACAATTTTGATTTATTAAATGTTCCAAAAGAACACCCAGCAAGAGATGTTCAAGACACATTCTATTGTGAAGGTGGAAATAATGTTGTTTTAAGAAGTCAAACTTCTAACGCGCAAGTTAGAAAAATGATGAATTCAAAACCACCAATCAAAATTATAGCTCCTGGAAGAGTTTATCGTAATGAATCAGTAAGTGCCAGAAAAAACAACTTATTTCATCAAATCGAAGGTTTGTATGTTGATAAAAATGTTACTATGGCACAATTAAAAGGCGTTTTAAACGAATTTATTAGATTGTATTTTGGTTCATCTCGCCCAACAAGATACAGAAGCAGTTTCTTCCCATTTACAGAACCTTCTGTTGAAATCGATGTTCAATGCATTATGTGTCAAGGAAAAGGTTGCTCAGTTTGTTCTGGAACTGGCTGGTTGGAAATTTTAGGTGCTGGCATGACCGATCCTAATGTTTTAAGAGATTCAGGAATAGATCCAGAAACATATAGCGCATTTGCATTTGGTATGGGAGTTGAAAGATTAACAATGCTAAAATATGCAATTGATGATATAAGATTATTCTTTAATAATGATGTCAGATTTTTAAAACAATTCTAAAAAACGAGGGTTAAACCCTCGTTTTTTATTGAGAAATTAAATAATTTAATTTTTTCTTTTTGATTAAATCTATTGATTTTTTATCTATATTTACACCCCTGTTTATCATTTTTTGGGCAACATCAACCATATTGTTTTTTAGAGCGTAATATAAAGCTGTGTCATTCTTTACCAAGGAAATATAATCAACTTTTGCATTATTATCTACCAAATAATTAGCAATTTGAGAGTTACCATTTTTTGTAGCAACATACAATTCACTAGTAAAACCTTTGTCAAATTTAGCACCTGATTGATGTAAAAGTTTAACGATTTCAAAATCATTACTTTTAACGGCAAAAAGTATAGGGTATTCACCATAGACTGATTGATTTAAATTAATTTTAGCTTCAATTAAAATACGAATATTTTGAATGTTCCTACTTTTTATCTGCTTAATTAAACATCCAGCAGATAAATCCAAACCTTTTTGTTTTAATAAATCAATCATTTCTTGTGAAGTTTGATTAGTTTTATTAAATAAACTGTTTTCAATAACAGAACGAGAAGAAAAATCTCCAAAATTATAATCTAAAGAAAAAATAGGCGCCTCAATAAAAAGCGCCATTATCAACATTATAAAAATTTTAAAATATAATTTCATTAAATAATCAATCCGCCATCAACTTCTAAAACTTGTCCTGTAACATATGTTGAATCAACAGTCAAAAATTTAACCGCATCAGCAATGTCTTCAGGCGTACCCATGCGTTTTAGAGGGATTAATTTTAGCATTTCATCCGTATTTGCTAAATCTTTTGTCATATCAGTTGCAATAAAACCAGGAGCAACAGCATTAACACGAATATTTCTTGAACCTAGTTCCTTTGCTAAAGATTTTGTAAAACCAATAAGTCCAGCTTTTGCTGCAGAATAATTTGCTTGACCAACGTTACCATATACACCGACAACGCTTGTAGTGTTAACAATAGCGCCATTTCGTTGTTTCATCATAACTTTAACAACTGGTTTAGTAACATAGAATGCTGAGTTTAAATTTGTATTAATTACAGCAGACCATTTATCTTCTGTCATTCTAATAAATAAATCATCTCTTGTAATTCCTGCATTATTAACCAAAATGTCAATTCTTCCGTATTTAGCTACAATTTTTTCTATATTTTCATCAACTTCAGTTTGGTTTGAAACATCAAACCTATATGCTTCTGCTTCAACTCCTAAAGCTTTAATATCTTCAACAGTTTTTTGGGCAGCTTCTGCATTACCTGCATAATTAATTACTACATCATAACCAGCTTGAGCCAATTTTAATGCACATGCTCTACCGATTCCACGAGATCCACCTGTAACTAATGCTAATTTTTCACTCATTATATTATACTCCTACCATTAATTCTTCTATTGTTGCTTTAAGTGTTTGTGAATCAATCACATTATATGTTTTTATTTCAGCAGAAATTTTTCTATTTAAACCTGCTAGAACTTTACCATTTCCAAACTCAATAAATGTATCAACTCCGTTATTAATAGCTTCTTGAATTGATTGAACCCACATAACTGATGAATTTATTTGATTTGGCATTTTGGTTTTAAAATCATCAGCTTTTATTGTTTGCTTGGCATCAACATTTGTAATAACAGGAATAGATGCATTGTTTAACTCTAGAGTTTCAACAAACTGAATAAAACCGTCTTTGGCGCTATTCATTAATTGAGAATGGAATCCGCCTGATACCGCAAGAGGAACAACTCTTTTTGCGCCTTTTTCTTTAATTAATTCACATGCTTTGTTAACAGCATCAATTTCACCGGTTATTACAACTTGTGTTGGGTCATTATAATTTGCAACCTGTGCTAAGCCTAGATCAGATGCTTCTTCAATTGATTTATTTATATCATCAATTGTTGAACCCAAAATTGCTGCCATTGTACCTTTTGTTGTTTTTGTAGCATCATCCATTAATTCTGAACGCTTTTGAATTGCTTTCATTGTAGTTTCTAAACTCATAACACCAGCACAATACATTGCGCAATATTCACCTAATGAATGTCCTAATGTCATTGATGGTTTAATATCTGGACATGCTGTTTTAAAAGCTTCAAGTGCCGCAATTGATGTAGCAACAATGGCACTTTGAGCATTTATTGTTAGTTTCAAATCTTCATCAGGACCATTGAAACAAATTTTTGAAATTTCTTTTCCTAATGTTTTATCTGCAACTTCATAAACATTTTTTGCAGCTTCAAAATTATCATACAAATCAAGCCCCATACCAGCACTTTGAGAGCCTTGACCTGGAAATATAAAAGCAAATTTTTTCATAGTCTCCCCTTATTTAAATCAATTAAAAAACAGAAATGATTAATGAATCATTTCTGCAATTTTTTTATTTACGTTTGACTCAACAGCTTCTTTTGCAACTCTAACAGCATTTTTAATTGCGTATGATGAGCTTCTTCCGTGTGATATAACCGTTATACCTTTAACGCCTAAAAGAAGTGCTCCGCCAAACTCTTCATAATTAATTTTTTTATAAATTCTTTTTAAAAATGGCTTAGCCAATAAACCAACCATCATAGATAAAATATCACTCTTGAATTGTTCCTTAATTAATTTAAATAACATCATAGAACAACCTTCAACAGTTTTAAGAGCAACATTTCCAACAAAACCATCACATACAACAACATCAACATTGCCATATAAAAGTTCTTTACCTTCAATGTTACCGATAAAATTAATACCTAAATTGTTATCTTTTAAAAGTTTATGGGCTTCTTTAACTAATTGGTTTCCTTTTTCTTCCTCTTCGCCAATATTTAAAATACCAACACGAGGAGATGGTCTATTGTATACTTTTTCCACAAAAGTCGAACCCATAAGAGCAAATTGAAGAAGCATTTCTGCAGTACTTTCTGAATTTGCACCTGCATCAATCAATATAACAGGATCTTTTAATGTTGGAAGAGTTGTAGCAATTGCAGGACGCTCAATCCCTTTAATTCTACCTAATCCAAATAAAGAACTTGCCATCGCAGCACCTGTTGACCCAGCAGCTACAACGGCATCAGAGCTTCCTTTTGCAACTGCATCAACAGATAAAACTATTGAAGAATTTCTTTTTTTACGTAGCGCAACACCAGGAGCTTCATTCATTTCGATAATTTCATCTGCTTGAGTTATTTTGATATCAAGTTTTGATAAATCAACTTTGATATTTTTTACAAAATAACCGCCACGATTTGACTTGATTCCTTTTTTTGCAATTTCATCAAGTACTTCTTGAATTTTATCTGTTTGCCCAACCAGTTCGATTGGAACATTGTAATCCTGAGCCGCCCAAACAGCACCTCTAACTATTTCTCCCGGAGCAAAATCTCCGCCCATTGCGTCTACTGCAATTCGTGTCATACTAATAACCCCAAATGTGTAATATTATTCTTCAGTTTTTTCTTCAGCTTCTTCTTTTACTTCAGTTTCAGCAGCTTTTTTTGCTCTTGGTTTTCTAGTTTTTTTAACTTCTTTTTCTTCTGCTACTTCAACTTTTTCTTCTTTAACTTCAGCTTCAACTTTTTCGTTTTCAACTTTTACAGTAGTTGTAGCTTTAGTTTTATTAGAAGCAAAACCATCTTTATAATATCCGCATTCTGGACAAACTGTATGAGTTAAAATAATAGCTTTGCAATTTGGACAATTAGTAGTTGCTGGAACTGTACCTTTCCAGTTTGCTCTTCTTGTTGCTTGGCTTGCTTTGCCTGTTCTTTTCTTTGGTGTAGCCATTTTTATTTCCTTTTCTAAATTATATTTTTCTATTTATTTTTTTCGACTCTATTCTATTCTCCAAAAAAAAGAAGTCCTTGTCAATAATTTGCAAGGACTTCTTTATATTAATTTTTTTAACTATCTTAAGCTAACTTTTGTGTAAGAACCTTTTTTAGCGAAGTTAACTTTGTCTTCACGAGCTAACCAACCTAAACCTAGGCTAGTGAAGTTTTCGTTAAGACCAAGGTCTTTGTTCATTTTTTTTGTTGTTACTTCACCGTTTTCATTTAAGTATTCCCAAATTTTTCCAGCTGTTTCGATAATTGTTTCTTGCATTGTTGTACTCCTTTTTAAATGCTTTGTATACAAGTTACTACTGTCTTTATGAATTTCTTTCTAAATTCATATTTGCATATTTATCTTAATTTATAATATAGTGATTGTATATAGTTTAAATGGATGAAAAAAGGATAAATTATGAATTGGATTTACCAAGATAATGTAGACACGGACGTGATTATACCTGCTCGTTACTTAAATACAAAAGATTCATTTGAACTCGCAAAACATTGTATGGAAGATATAGACAAAAATTTTGCAAATGAAGTTAAAAACGGAGATTTTATTATTGCTGGTGAAAATTTTGGATGCGGTTCATCAAGAGAACATGCACCTCTAGCAATAAAAGCAAGTGGAATAAAAGCAGTTATAGCAAAATCATTTGCCAGAATTTTTTACAGAAATGCAATTAATATTGGTTTATTGATAATTGAAAATAATGAAATTCAAAAAGATATTTCAAGAGAAGATGTTTTAGAAATAGATTTAAACTTAGGAAAAATCTATAACAAAACAAAAAATAAAGAATATTCTTTTGCGCCATATCCAGAAGAAATACAAAAATTAATACAAGCAGGCGGATTAGTTGAATACACAAAAAATAAATTTAAAAATTAATATATAAAGGAATAAAATGAAAAATATTGCAGTTTTATTAGGTGATGGCTGTGGACCAGAAATAATCCAACAAGCTATAAGAGTTTTAGATAAAGTATCATCAGTATATAATTTAAATTTCAAATATAACTATGCATCAATCGGTGGTCGTTCATACGATGAAACAGGATTACCTTTAACAGAAAAAACTATTCAAACTTGTTTATCATCAGACGCTGTTTTATTAGGTGCTGTTGGCGATTGGAAATATGATTCATTAAGTCCTGAATTAAGACCAGAAAAAGCATTATTAGGTATTAGAAAAAAATTAAACCTTTTTGCAAACCTAAGACCTGTAAAAATATTTGATGAATTATTAAACACATCTCCATTAAAACCAGAAATAGCAAGAGATGTTGATATAATGATTGTCAGAGAACTTACGGGTGATGTTTATTTTGGAGAACCTAAAGGAATAATTAAAAAAACAACTTTAGATAACAGGGAAATTAAAGTTGGTTTTAATAATATGATTTACGATGAAGACGAAATCGCAAGAATAGCACATGTTGCATTTAAATCCGCACAAAAACGCAAAAAAAGAGTATGTTGTGTAGATAAAGCTAATGTTCTAGATGTTTCAAGATTATTTAGAGAAATCACAACAGAAGTTTCAAAAGAATACAATGATGTTGAATTATCTTATATGTATGTTGATAATTGCGCAATGCAATTAATACAAAACCCAAGACAATTTGATGTTATTTTAACAGGAAATATTTTTGGAGATATTTTATCTGATGAAGCATCAACTATCTGCGGTTCATTAGGAATGCTTCCATCTGCATCATTATCAGATGGTAAAACCCCATTTATGTATGAACCAATCCATGGCTCTGCTCCGGATTTAGCCGGAAAAAATGCAGTTAACCCAATTGCAACAATATTGTCTGTCGCTATGATGTTAAACTATTCATTCAATGAAAAATTAGCTCACGATGCAATTTATAGAGCTGTTAAAGATGTCTTAAAAGAAGGTTATAGAACAAGAGATATCTATCAAAAAGATTTAAAACAAGAATTATGCTCAACAAGCAAAATAACAGACCTAATTATAGAAAAAATAGTTTAGAACGTTGCGCTTACTTTTTTTTCATAAGCATCTATTTGTGCTTTACTGATATATCTTTGAGTTGCATTTGCAATTTTTAAAACATTATCCGAAATTTTGGTTGAAGTTTCAACTGAATTTTTATATGATCTTGTAACAATTTGTTTGATTTGATTTAAATTATATGCACCATCTGAGTTTGGCATTAAAATAAGTGCGATTTCACCAATTTCTTTATCATCTAATGCAATATCTGCATATTCAGAATTTTGTTTTGCCAAAAGTTCAGATATTATATCTATTAAATTTTTGTTATCCACAACAGGAACAGGAACATACATTTCAACTTGCTTTTCGATGTTTGCTGAAATTAATGATATATCTTCTGTGGCTAAAGCAAAAATAATATTTTCGCCGCCGTATTTATAAAAATACTGGTTTTCTACCGCAAAAAGCAAATCGTCAACATTATGCCTATTTTCAAAAGAAGCTGATAAAGCTTTTTCCGGCTTTCTTATAATTAGAATTGTCTTTTTACCAGTAGCATCAAAATCATCGCCAGCCTTAGAAATAACATCTCTTAAATCTTCGCCAAAAGTATCAGTATCTGCTTCAATCATTGAAACTTTGCAATTAGCTTCTTTTGCCATGCCTTTTAGTAAATCGGTTTTAAGAGAAACATCAGGACCATAGAGACAAATAACAGGTGGAACTTTTTTAGTTGTAGCTATCTTAGGTTCCATAAGAGGCTCAACGATGTTTTTTCTTAAATGCTCCTTTTGTATATGATAGCCTGGAACATATTTATCCATTGCTTTTTTAGAATTAATTTTTTGAATGATATTTGTTGCATAAAGCGCTCTTAATGCTTCAATTTTCGGAGGCATAAATCTTGGTTCATTTTCATTTGAAACAAAAGAAATACTGCTATTTAATAGTTTTTTAGATTTATAATTATGTTTTGATGACAAATTATTATTTAATAAAGAAATTTTCATACCAACCTCGCAAATAGCAATAAATACAGAAATAAAATACACTAAAAACACATTTTTTTCTTAAATGTTTATAAAAATTTACATGCTAAAAGTTCGTGATAAAATTAAATTAATCAATAAAAGAAAAAGAGGGAAGTAATGGACAACGATAAACTACATATTTTAAGACACTCTTGCTCTCATATTATGGCGCAAGCGGTGCAAAAATTATATCCGCAAGCAAAATTGGCAATTGGTCCTGCTATTGAAAATGGTTTTTACTATGATTTTGACATTGAAGGTGTAACCTTATCCGATGAAAATCTAAAAGAAATTGAAAAAACAATGAAAAAGTTAATTGCTGGAAATTTAACTTTTGAAAAATATGTTATCCCTGATGTTGAAGCTCAAATAAATGAATTTAAAGCTCAAGGCGAAATTTATAAAGCAGAATTATTAGAAGAACATAAAAACGATAACCCAACTTTATATCTAACAAAAGATAAAGATGGAAACGTTTTATTTAATGATTTATGTTCGGGTCCTCATATTGAATCAACAAAAGAAATCAAAGCATTTAAATTAATGAGTGTTGCTGGAGCATATTGGAGAGGAAACGAAAACAATAAAATGCTTCAGCGAATCTATGCGACAGCATTTTTAACTCAAGAGGAATTGGATGCGTACATACATCAATTAGAAGAAGCAAAAAGACGTGACCACAGGAAACTAGGAACTCAATTAGATTTATTCTCAGTAAGAGATGAAATTGGCGGAGGTCTAGTTTTATGGCATCCAAATTTATATACAGTTAGAGAAGAAATTGAAAATTACTGGAGAGAAGAACATAGAAAACGTGGTTATGTTATTGTTCAAACTCCTCAATTGGCAAAATCTAAATTATGGGAATTATCAGGACACATTGATCACTATAAAGAAAATATGTTCTTTATCCAAAAAACAGACGAAGCTGATGAACAATACATTGTTAAACCAATGAATTGCCCATTTCATATTTTAATTTATCAATCACAAAGACATTCATATCGTGACTTACCTTTAAGAATGGGTGAATTAGGAACAGTTTATCGTCGTGAAAAATCTGGTGCATTATCAGGTTTAACTCGTGTACAAGGTTTTACTCAAGATGATGCTCATATTTTCTGTACCCCAGAACAATTAGTTGACGAAATAAATGAAATCATTGATTTTGTTGCTGATACTATGAAAATATTTAATATGGGTTTTGAAGTTGAATTATCAACTCGTCCAGAAAGCTATGTTGGCGACATCAAAAACTGGGAAATCGCAGAAGCTGGTTTAAAAGAAGCTATGGATAAGCGTGGTATGACATATGAAATCAATGAAGGCGATGGAGCATTTTATGGCCCGAAAATTGATTTCAAAGTTAAAGACGCGCTAGGTAGAACTTGGCAATGTGCAACAATTCAATTAGACTTCAATCTTCCAGAAAGATTTGAAATTAAATATCAAGATAAAGATGGTCAATTAAAAACCCCTGTAATGTTGCATAGAGTAATTTTTGGTTCAATGGAAAGATTCCATGGTATTTTAATTGAACATTATGCTGGTGCATTCCCGGCTTGGCTTGCACCACACCAAGTTGCATTGGTGCCAATTGCAGATAGACATAATGAATATATGGATGAAGTTTATAAAAAACTTAGAGCAAAAGGTATCAGAGTAATTTTTGAAGAAAAATCAGAATCAATGAATTATAAAATCAGAGATTACTTACAAAACCAAAAAGTTCCTTATGTTTTAATTGCTGGCGATAAAGAAATAGCAGACGGCAAAGTCGCAATAAGAAAACGTGGAGTTGGTCAAATTGGCGAAATGACAATTGATGAATTCATTGAAAAGCTAATAAAAGAAATAGAAACAAAAGGATTAGAAGAAATCAAATAAAAAAGAGGGCCCAAGCCCTCTTTTTCAAATATTTAGTATGCACCCCATTCAGGTGAATTAATTTTTCTTCTGTAATATTCTTCAGGTGTCTCATCACAACCTTCTAAAGGATGTCTGTTAATTTTATTATATTCACATATATTATCAATATGTGGTTTTTCATGTTCTTCTATAATATTTTTAACAGGTTGTTGATACTCAGTTTGTTCGGTAGTTACAGGGTAAGCATAATTACCACCCCAAGTAGAATAGGTAACTTCTTGATTTATATTTTTATCAATACTTGGTTTGTCCACTTCTTGTGCACGTTTTAATTGACCTGCAGTTATAGGAAAAGCATAATTACCACCCCAAGTAGAATACATTACAACTTCATCATCTCTTTTTCCCTCAATATCTACAATTGGTTGTGGTTGTTGTGATTGTTGTGGTTGTCTTGCTTGAAATGATTGAACACGAAATGAAATTGGTGATATTTGCATAATATTCTCCTTGTTAGTAATAATTCGTAACCATATAAAACAACTGAAGAAAAAAAATTGCCTAAAAAATAAGCGGGAATTTTCCCGCTTTGACCTAAAATAAACTATCTAACCATTTCCATAGTAGTTTTTATAGTTTGAACTATATCTTTATAGTTATCTTTTCCGTAAAATTCTCTTCCGACGCCAACAGCCAATGCACCAGCTTTTAGATACCCTTGAATTTCATCAATTTTTACAAAACCACAAGGCAATAAATTCAAAAATGGCATTGGTTTGACCATTTCACGGATATATTCAACTCCGCCCATTTCTGCAACTGGATATATTTTTATTAATGGCATACGAGAGCGCCAAGCATTATATGCTTCGTTTGGAGTTGTAACAGATGGAATTAAAAAAGCTTTGTAGCAAGAAGCAAATCTAACAAGATTTGTTTGAAAAATAGGGCTTGAAATTATTTTTGCACCAGCTTCTAATGCTTTATGAGCTTGTGCGGTTGTTATTATTCCCCCTTGAGAAATAATAACGTTATCGAATTTAGAAATTTTTTGTGTGACTTCTAATGGCGAATTTAATTCAATAAATTTAATCCCGCCCTCAATATATGCTCTTGCAATTTCATATGCTTTTTGGGCATCATCTTCTCTTATGATACCGTATATTTTTTGATTTTTGATTTCGTCTATAAGTTTCATCTATGCAAATACGGCTTTCTTTTCAACATATTGCTCTTTAACAAATTGTTGAGTATTTTTTAGTCTTAAAATTGAAATAGCTCTTTTAGTTTCTTCATCTTTGACAATCCAACATATCTTTTTTTTGAAATCTTTTATAAAACAATATGTTGAACATAAGATTGCTAATTTTGTCGCTTTAATAAGGTTGAATTCACTAATGTCGACAATATATTTATCATCTTGCATCGTGTATTCAAGTTTTAATGAGGAATTATTACTCTCAACGATAAAATCGTTTTTCGATAATTTAATCTGACTAATGGTATTCATTTTATTTCTTTGCTATCTACAAATTAATAATCGACACCAAAAACGCTTTTTTAATTATTTCTTTTAAAAAGTAATACATTTGTTGTATGCTAATATATATCCAAAGGAGAAATTATGAATAAAAATAATTTAGAATTAATTTCCATAGCATCAAAAATCAAATTAATTGCTTTTGATGTTGATGGAGTTATGACAGATGGCTCTTTAAGCTTTCTTGAAGATGGAAGAGAAATAAAAACATTCAACGCAAAAGATGGGCTCGGCGTTGTAATGCTCGGCAAAGCAGGAATTATTACATCAATAATAACAGCAAGAAACAATGGAACAGTTTCTCATCGAGCAAAAATATTAAATATAAAAGAATTGTTTATGGGTTCTAAAAATAAAATTGAATCTTTGAATGAATTAATTAAAAAATATAACCTAAAAAAGGATGAAATTGCATACATGGGTGATGATTTGCCTGATATCTGTGTATTAAAAGAAGTTGGATTAAAATGTTGTCCTAATGATGCAGTTTGTGAAGTTAGAGGAATTTGCAATTTTATATCCGAATATAATGGCGGAAAAGGCGCAGTTCGAGAAGTTTGTGATTTTATTTTAAAATCAAAAAATCTAACATATGACGATATAAACAAACCGACTCAACAATAATTTTTTATTTTCATAACAAAAAAGAGGGATTTATTATCCCTCTTTTTTTATTGCTTTTTTTCAAAACCTATTTAATATTTGAATATGTCCAAGCGTCTTGATTTGGAGTTTCAATAGATTTTGCACTTGCATTATTGTTGCCATCAGCTTGAGCACCACCATGAGCAATTGGTTTATAAATTCTGTTGAAGTATTCAATAACCATTCTGTCAGAATTGAAATATCCTTCAGCGGTTCTCATAGCTTGACGCATTAAACGAGCCCATTCTTGTTTGTTTTCATAGTATGTTGGAATGATTTCGTTTTCTAATGTGTTCATAATAAATCTATGATCTTTCCAGTGTCTTTCTTCCCATGGAATATCATCATCTAGTCCTGGGTATTCAACAGTATAACCATTGATTCCTGGGAATGTACCTTCTACTGTCCAACCATCATAAATAGAGAAGTGTAAAGCACCATTCATATTAGCAGACATACCAGAAGTACCAGAAGCTTCTAATGGACGAGTTGGTGTATTTAACCAGATATCAGAACCTTTTTTAAGTTTTGCAGATAATGCAAGTTCATATCCAGGTAACACAACAACATTTTTCATATTATATGATTTTTTCAAAATATTGTTAAATGTTTCTTTACCCATAACATCATCTGGATGGAATTTACCAGCAAAAATCAATTGAACTTTATTTTCATTTAATAATTTACCGATTCTATCTTCATCCATTAAAATTAACCAAGCACGTTTATAATCAGCAAATCTTCTTGCCCAAGTGATTGTTAATACGTTTGGATCAAAACGTTTTCCTTGAGTATCAGAAATGTATTGGAATAAATCTTTTTTCATTTCATATTTAGCATCAAGTAATTCTTGAGCTGATTTAGCTTTAGCAATTCTATCATCTTGCCAATAATGTAGGTTAACAGCATTTGTAATAGCTTTAATTGGGCATCTATCTTCTACCCATTCCCACATTTTATTTGCAACTAAGCCGTGTAATTGTGATACAGCATTAGCAATTCTAGACATTCTAAGAGCAGCAACTGTTAATGAGAAGTTTTCACCACCCAATTCAACAGCAGTTTCACGAGAGCATCCTGAGAAGAAACCAGCATCAACTAAAGTATCAACCCAGTGAACTTCATTACCAGCAGGAACTGGAGTATGAGTTGTGAATACAGTTTTTTGTCTAACAGCTTTTAAATCACCATTGTATTGTCTTAATAATTCAAACGCAGCAGGAAGAGCGTGCCCTTCATTCATATGGATAACATCAAAATTATATCCAACAGTTTGTAATACTCTAACACCACCAATACCAAGGATTGTTTCTTGAGCTACACGGATTTTTTCATCACCGTCATATAATTTATGAGTGATTTTTCTTGCCCATTCAGAGTTGCCTTCAACATCTGTTGTTAATAAATAAATTGGACAAGTTCCGAATAATTCTGCTTCAACTTTATATGCTTTAACGATTACATCTTCGCCAAAAACTTTAACAGTAGTTGATACATTTAAATCAGTTAAGAAGTCATAGTGTTTTCTAATGTAAGCTACTTCTACATTACCTTTTTCATCGATTCTTTGGTCGTAATAACCATAAGACCATAGCATCGTAACACCAACCATAGGCATTTGAAGGTACCCAGCTGATTGCATGTGAGAACCAGCTAAAAATCCTAAACCTCCAGAATATGTTGCTAAGGATTGGTCGATTGCAATTTCCATTGAAAAATAAGCTACGTTTGGTAAAGCCATAATTTAATAATCCTTTTAATACTAACTACATTTTTGATTAATACAATTTTAACACAAATATAATTATCACCAAATAAAATAATTCTAAAGTAGTAATTAATTTGCTCTATTAATTATATAAAAAAATAAGTTTTTTTAAAGAAATTCAGCCAGTGTGTTACAAAACTTAATATTTTTGAAAAATTTAAGCAATTTTTTTAAATATATACACTTTATATACTCATAAGGTATAGAATATATAAGGATAGATAAAATGAGTTGGAATTACAAAATCGTTAATCAAGAAGTTGCAGGAAATGTAAGCTCAATCAACATTAAAGATTATGGAAGACATAAAAACGACACCACAATTACAAGCGAAACAATCGATGATTCAGGAAGTAAATTTTCAATTTTCAACAACTACACACAAGGCACAAGCACTTACTTAAAAGGAGAAGACTTACAACGTTATGTAAACGATTTTAATAATGCGGATACAGATGGAGATGGTGAATTATCCATAACAGAATTCAACACCTGGTTAGATGAAAGCTTATGCCCAAATAATACAGCGGAAACACCAGAAGAATTGGCAGAATGGTATGCTTTAGCAGTTAGGGTTCATGCAGATGCAACTGACACATCAATTCCAAAAAATTTAGAACAAATTGTTACATCAGAAGAGAATATAAATTCAGTAATTGATGAACTCCAAACTCAATTAAACGGCGCAGAGGAAACAATTAACAATTTAACAAACGACGTGAATGAGCTTGAAGCGCAAATAGCGCAATTAGAAGCGGAAAAAGCAGAATTAGAAGCAGAAAAAGCAAGAGCAGAAGAAGAAGCTGCGCAATCAGAACGCGATTTTGAACAAACTAGAGATGAATTAACCGCATCACAAGAAGAAGTCGCAGCAAAAGACGCAGAAATTGCAGCAAAAGACGCAGAAATTGCAGCAAAAGACGCAGAAATTGCATCAAAAGACGCAGAAATTGAAAGATTAAAAGAAGACCAATCTCAACTAACAGATGAACTAGCTGACGCACGAAGAGAAAAAGAAGACTTAGAAAACGCAATGTATGCATTACAGCAAATCTTAACACCATAACTATAATATCAAAAAGCCCCATACGGGGCTTTTTTATTGCCAAAAATTATCGCAAGAAATTATTTTTTCAACCCAATTATGACAGTCATCTTTATCAATAGATAACAATCTTGCACCACCTCTTGCAGGATGACCACCTGCATTTTGAGTAAAATCATCAATTTTATAATCTTCAATATAATCATAAAATTTCAATAAATCTGGTTTTTTAGTATGTGCGCTTAATCTATAAACTTGATTAGCTTCATAAAAAACAAATGCGGCTTCAACACCATTCAATTTATCATTATCAAATTTATTATTTAAAATATCTTGTCTAAAACGATTTAAAATTGTGCTTGTTCTAGCATTTTCTCCACCCAAACTTTGCCAAATTTTATCGTCTGGCGGAATTTCCACGTAAGCAATTTTTTTATTAGGACTTAGTTTCAAATTTTTGTACAAAGATTGTTGAAATTTTTCTTCTTCCGGAGTTAAAGATGACATAATATCTATTGCTTTTGCAATTCTATCTGTTTGAAAACTATTTAACTTAGAAATTAGGCTAATATATATTTCATAAGCATTTTTATCATTCATTAACTCTGCTTTTGGTGAAATTATTCCTCTTTTACCATCGCAAATTATTAATCCACGTTTAACACCATCATCAACTAAACCAAAAAATAAATCGTAAGCGGTATCTTTATCAATTTCTTTTCCAATACTTTCAAAAAACCTATAGACAATGCTTGTAGTGCTTGGCGCAGATGCATCCGTATAATATGCTACACGAGATTTTGGAACATCATGTTTATCAAACGATTTTGTTAGTAAAATAGAATTTTCATCAACCATATCATTTCCGATATGATGATCAAAACCCATAATTTTTCCTGATTGCTGTGCATGAGCTACAAGATTTTTATTAATTCTTTCTTTTTCTCCAAAATCAACACAAAAAGTAATATCTGGAGTTATTGAATTAATTTTTTCTGTTTCATTTGCTTGAATTATATTACAATCAGTTCTTCTTGGATATAAAGAGTTAAGATTTTTTTGATCGATGATAATCCTTGCATTTATACCCAATTCACTTAAATATTCCCACATTGCAATTGCAGAATTTAAACCATCTCTATCAGTGGAGCTATGAGAAATAATATCAATATTTTTTGCGTTTCTTAATTGTGAATCAACATACTTTGCCTGTGATGATGGCATTTTGTTTGCTCTAAAACTGGTTTGGCATACTTTTTGAAGTTTCATACTAACCTTCTTTTATTAATTCTTGTATCATTTCTAAATCTTTTTTAAATAAATATCTTGGGGTGCCTTCATCCATTGAATGATATCTTAAAAGATATGACGGATGAAAAATTGGAATATATTTTCTATTATCAATTTCAAAAATTTGTCCTCTTGCTTTTGAAATTGTAAGTTTTTTATCTTGAATAAAGCTTTCTAGCGCAGTTGAACCAACTAGTACAATGATTTTTGGGTTAACTAGCTCTATTTGTTTTTCAAGATATCTTTTACAAGCTTCTTTTTCTTCTGTTTTTGGCTTTCTATTTTGAGGTGGACGACATTTAATTGTATTTGCAATATAAAAATCATCTTTTGAAAAACCAACATCAAACATAAACTTACGCAACAATTGACCAGCTCTTCCAATAAAAGGAATACCCGTTATGTCTTCATTATGTCCAGGAGCCTCACCTATAAACATAATGGGTGCATTATTGCACCCATCTGAAAAAACTATTTTATTGCGTGATTCACACAAAGAACATTTTGTACATTTTTGTACTTCAAGTCTTAGATTATTCAATTGTTCTTGTGTTGTTAGCATACGATTATCTCTTTATAGCTACACTCTGTTATTGCTTTGCTCCTGTGGGCATCTCGTCAAATTCGCTATCACTTTGTTGCCGCTCATTGACTCAATTGTCCTACGTCGCCTTTCAATAGTTTCGCCTAAAAACGTCAAAATTCACATTTTGCCGTTTTCTATACGGCTACACTCTGTTATTGCTTATACTCAATTTCGAAACCAAACAAGCTTGAAACTGATTTATCATCATGAATTCTAGAAATTGCTTCACCCAACAAAGGAGCAACGCTAACTTGTTTAATTTTTTCCGGAATAACTGTGTCTTTTAAAGGAATTGTATTTGTAACTACAACTTCTTTAATAGGAGATGCTTCAAGTCTTTCTAAAGCAGGTCCTGAGAATACTGGGTGCACCGCACAAACGTAAACATCTTTTGCGCCTTGTTCTTTAAGCATTCTTGCGGCTTCGCAAATAGTTCCTGCTGTATCAATGATGTCATCAAACATTACGCAAACTTTATCTTTAACATCACCGATAATATTGCAAGCAATTGCACTGTTATGTTTGTCACGACGTTTATCAATGATTGCGATTGGAGCACCAACTTGTTTTGCCAATGCTCTGGTTCTTTTAACGCCACCCATATCAGGAGAAACACAAACAAGTTCAGAGCCAACTGTATCAATATTTTTAACATAATTAACAATAACCGGAGTTGCATATATATGATCAACTAAAATATTAAAGAAGCCTTGAATTTGACCTGTATGCAAATCCATTGCAAGAACTCTTGTAGCACCAGCCTGAGTTAATAAATCGGCAACCAATTTTGCAGTAATCGCTTCACGACCTGAAGCTTTTCTATCTTGACGAGCATAACCATAATATGGAATTACTGCTGTTATTGATTTTGCGCTTGCACGTTTAAATGCATCTAATAATATTAATAATTCAACCAAATTTTCATTAACAGGATTACAAATTGGTTGAACTATGAAAACATCATCACCACGAACAGAATCTTGAATTTGTACATAAATTTCACCATCTGAAAAATCTTTTATAGTAATGGGTTCAAGAGTTGTTCCTAAATATTGAGCAATTTCTTGCGCTAAAGGATTATTAGAACGTCCGGAAAATAATTTAATATCGTGAGTTGGTAATATTTTTTTAATTTGTTCTAATTCTGTTTCAAGTTCCAGGTTCATTTAGTTCTCCTTTTTATTTTTTACCCAGTTTTTAATTTCTTTTTGCGGAGCACGAGACATTGCTAATGAATTTGCTTCCACGTCTTTTGTTATACAGCTTTGAGCAGCTATAAATGCATCATGTCTAATATCGAGTGGTGCTACTAACACGCTATTTGAACCAACTGACACGTTATCTTGCAAAACTGTTGTGTGTTTTTCTTTGGTTATTGAATTGTAGTTTGCAAATATTGTTCCAGCACCGATATTTACATTGGAGCCAACGATAGCATCTCCTACATAACTTAAATGACAAACATTGGTTTTTTTTGCTATTTTTGCATTTTTTAATTCAACAAAATTACCAATTTTTGACTCTTCGCCAACCTCACAATTGCCTCTAATGTGGGTCATTGGACCAATTTTACATTTCTTAGCAATTTTGTTTTTTCCTTCAATATATGTATTAGGAAAAATAGTTGTATCTTCACCAATTGTTGTTTCAGGAGAGATATATGTAGAATCAGGATCAACAATAGTTACACCATTTTCCATTAATTCTTTTATATATCTTTCCTTCATATATTTTGTTGCAACTGCTAAATTTTCTCTTGAATTGATTCCATAAATTTCTTTATTATCTTTTGCGGTATATCCAAGAACAACATGCTGATTATCTCTTGCCCATTTAACAATATCAGTTAAATAATATTCACCTTGGACGTTATTGTTTCTCATTTCATTAAATGAATTTTTCATTTTTGCCCAATTTAAGCAATAAACGCCAGTATTGACTTCTTTAATTTCTTTAACCGATTCAGATGCATCCTTTTCTTCAACAATTTTTATAACTTCATCTTTTGCGTTGCGAAGTATTCTTCCATATCCATAAGGATTTTCAAATTCTGTTGTCATAACAGTTAAATCGGCATTATTATCCTCATGAAAAGTTACCAAGCCTTTTAAAGTTTTTGTTGTTAATAAAGGCGTATCACCACAGGCAATAATGACATTTCCTCTAAACTCATGCAAAAGAGGAACTGCTTGTGCAACTGCATGCCCTGTTCCAAGTTGTTCTTTTTGAAGAGTAGTTTTTACATATTTATAGTTGCGATTTAAATAATCTTCAACATCATGAGCTCCATGACCAATAATAACTATGCTTTGCATTTTATGATGCAATCTATTTATTGCATCTAAAACCCAACCTAATAATGGTTTAGAAAAAATTTCATGAAGGACCTTTGGTTTGGCTGATTTCATTCTTGTACCTTTTCCAGCCCCTAAAATAATCGCTCTAAGCTCTTTTTCCATAAAATTTTATCCTTCAAAGTTATATTGTTTTTTTAATGGAATTTTCTCATAAAAAGTAAAATTATAGAATAATTTTTTTCAATATACGACACAATTGTTAACAAAAATAAAACCCTGCAGAAGCAGGGTTTTAAATTATCTATTATTTACATCATTAATATCATTTTGCGTATTTTGTCGACTTGTGTTAACAGTTTGAACAGTTTTTTCTTGACTCATAACATTTAGCGCATTTTGTTTCCAACTAGAAAAATCGTAATTGTTTTGAGCATACCAAATTCCACCGCAAATTGCTAAAAAAATAATCCATTTGCCCATTTTTTTTCTCCTTTTTAATAATTTTATTATATATGATTTTTAAAATGGTTGTATAATATATTGTATGGATATTTTACAAAAAATCAAAAATCAAATAATCGTCTCAATCCAAGCAATGCCCGAAGAGCCTTTGTATGACAAAAACTGCATAATTGCTATGGCAAAAAGCATTATAAATCTAGGAGGAATTAACGCTGTTAGATTGGCTGGACAAAGAGATATTAAAAACATAAAAAAACTTTTTCCCAATATAGTTGTCATAGGAATTACAAAACCAAATAAAATTCCTGAAAATTACAAAGAATTAGTTTATATAACTCCAACAATTAATGATTGCAAAAAAATCATTGAAGCAGGAGCAGATATCATAGCCCTTGATGGCACAATGAGAAAAAGACCAAATGATGAAAAACTTGAAGATTTACTACATTACATAAAATCGCAAAACAAACTAGCAATGGCAGATATCGCTACTTTTGAAGAAGCAAAAAATGCGGCAAAATTAGGCTTTGATATCATTTCAACAACCCTTAGTGGTTACACAAAAGAAACCGAAAATAACCCTGATACTCCAGATTTTGAACTTGTTAAACATATAAAAAAAGAGTTGGATATTTTTACAATTTTAGAAGGTAAAATTTGGGAAAAAAACGAAGCAAAAGAAGCTTTTTTATGCAAAGCTGATGCAATCGTAATAGGCTCAGCAATTACAAGACCGCAACTTATAGCAAAAAGATTTATAAAAGCAATTGAGGAAATAAAATGAATTTAGCTCTTGGAATTGATATAGGCGGAACAAAAATATCATATGCGCTTATAAACCAAAATGGTGAAATAACTACAGAAATAGAAAAACTATCCACACCAAAAACAAAAGAAGAAATAGAAAACCTATTAAAAAATATAATTTCAAAATACGAAGCTCAAATTTTATTTACAGCAATTGCCACAGCAGGAGCTGTTAATAATGAAAACACAAAAGTCATCGGCTCAACCGCAAATCTTGCAAAAGGATATAAAGACATAGATTTTCAAAAATTAAGCAGTAAAAAAGTTTTTATTGAGAATGATGCAAACTGTGCCGCTTGGGCAGAATATAAAATTGGCGCTTCAAAAGATACAAATAATTCTATAATGCTAACTTTAGGAACAGGGGTTGGTGGCGGAATTATCATCAATAATAAACTTTTAAAAGGAAAATCTGGGGCAGCTGGCGAAATGCATTTTGCGCTTTCAAGACATTCAAAAAGAGCTTGCACTTGTGGCGCATATGATTGTTTTGAAGCATATGCAAGCGGAAACGGATTAAGGCAAACAGGCATTGAAATATTTAACGATGAAGATATAACAACATACGATATAGTAGAAAAAGCAAGAAACAACAACCCAAAAGCAATACAAACTCTCGAAATTTGGCAAAACGATATAGCTCTAGGGGTTTTGGGATTATTAAATATATTTGACTGCGATTGTGTTGTATTATCTGGCTCTATGGAAAAATTTGTAGATACAAAAAAAATAGAAGAATTTGTTAACAAAAAAACAGTAACAACCCCAACAAAAATATACCATGCAAAAGCATCAAATAATTCTGGTATGATTGGTGCGGTTTTATTGGGATTTGATTTAATTAATTAAATAAATCTGCAACATATTTTACAAAACAACCACAAAAGATTTTTTGGTGTAAAATTGAGCATGAACAAAATTATCAGAGGAGAGCATAAATGGAACTAGATAAAATTAAAAATACAGACCCAGAAGTTGCCAAATATATTGATTTAGAATTAAAAAGACAAAGAGAAACAATAGAATTAATTGCCTCTGAAAATTTTACATCCGAAGCCGTTATGGCTGCTTGTGGAAGTGTTTTAACAAATAAATATGCAGAAGGAAAACCATACAAAAGATTTTATAACGGCTGCGAAAATGTCGATAAAATAGAAGAATTAGCAGTTAAAAGATGTTGTGAATTATTTGGATGTGATCATGCTAACGTGCAACCACACTCAGGCGCACAAGCAAATATGGCAGTATTTTTGTATGCATTAAAAATCGGCGACACTGTTATGGGTATGGATTTATCTAATGGTGGACATTTAACCCATGGCTCTCCTGTTAATTTTTCAGGTTTAAACTATAACATAATTTCATATGGAGTAGATGAAAACGGTGTTATAGATTATGAAGATGTTGAAGCAAAAGCTCGCCAACATAAACCAAAATTAATCATCGCAGGAGCAAGTAATTATTCAAGAATTATCGATTTTGAAAGATTTTCTAAAATTGCAAAAGAAGTTGGTGCATATTTAATGGTTGATATTGCCCATATTGCAGCTTTGGTTGCAACCAAAGTTCACCCAAGCCCAGTTCCATATGCAGATTTTGTTACAACAACAACTCATAAAACTCTAAGAGGTCCTCGTGGTGGAATTATTATGTGCAAAGAAGAACATGCGCAAGGCATAGATAAAGCAGTATTCCCAGGATTACAAGGTGGACCATTAGAACATATTATCGCAGGTAAAGCGGTAGCACTATTAGAAGCGCAACAAGATACTTTTAAAGAATATGCAAAACAAGTTGTTGAAAATTCAAAATGTTTAGCAAGTGAATTAATCTCGCAAGGTATTGATATTGTTGGCGGAAAATCTGAAAACCATGTTATGACAATAGATTTAAGAAGATTAAATAAAACCGGAAAAGATGTTGCTAATTTATTAGAAGAAGTTGGCATAACAGCAAACAAAAACACTGTTCCGAACGATCCTCAAAGTCCATTTGTTACTTCAGGGGTAAGAATTGGAACGGCAGCAACAACTACTCGAGGAATGAAAACATCCGAAATGAAAGAAATTGCTAAAATTATTGCAGATGCAATTTTAAATAGAGATAGCATAGAAAACCTAAGAGCAAAAAGCTTGGAACTATGCAAAAAATTCCCATTATATAAAGACATGTAAGGATAAATTATGATAAAACTATCACAAGCTCATATTTTAGGTACAATAATAGCTTATTTATTAGGAATTTTTATTGTTCCCTTGGTGATATATTTTTCAAAAAAGAACAATCTTGTAGATGTTCCAAATGAAAGAAAAATCCACCATGGTCAAATTTCTCGCCTTGGCGGAGTTGCCATATGGGTTTCAGTTATGCTTACATTTTTATTTCTTGTTCTATTAAGCTATTATCCAAAAGGGCAAGGGTTATCCGCCATTGTTGTTGGCGGCTCTTTAATGTTTTTAATGGGCTTAATTGATGATGTTTATGGACTAAATGCAAAATTCAAATTATTTATACAAATTGCAATAGCAACAATTGTAATGCTTTTAGGAATTAGGATTGAAACTTTCTATAATCCCTTCGGGACAGACATTAGCCTAGGCTTTATGTCATATCCAATAACTTTATTGTGGATTGTAGGTATTACTAATGCAATCAACTTTATAGACGGAATTGATGGATTAGCGGGTTCAATTGTTAGTATTTCCGCTCTTGCAATTGGGATTGTTTCATTAATTTTAGCTCCAGCAGCACCAATAACAGCTTTGATTGCTTTTATTTTAATGGGTGCAATGTGCTCATTTTTAACATTCAACTACAACCCTGCTAAAATTTTTATGGGAGATTCAGGAGCACTATATGCAGGATTTCTGTTAGCAACTTTATCTATAACAGGCATTGTTAAACCAAGTACAGGAATAAGCATGTATTTACCAATATTAATCCTTGCAGTTCCTTTGATGGATGTTGCTTTTTCTTCAACAAGGAGAATTCTAAAAGGCTCAAGTCCTTTTGTTGCAGATGCTGAACATATACACCATAAATTATTACATGCTGGCTATTCGCAAGACAAATTGGTTTTATTATTAGCTAGTTTTTCAATGGTTTGTGCTTTATTATCAATTTTTGTTGTTACAACTAAGAGCAAATTTATAATCACAGCCCTAAGTTTAATTGGCGTTTTAATTGTGTTAAATGTTATTTCTAAAATGATTAAAAAGAAAAACGATTAACAAAAATATTCCTTTATGTGCTTTATATTACTATCTAAATAAATTAAGGAAGTATTATGCGCATACAAGCAATAACAAATAACATTTCACCATATAAAATTAACAAAAATAATACCCAAAAACCAAATCTATCTTTAACAAAAGATGTCTTTTTTGCTTCAACACGCATAGAAGATAGAGAAATGGTTTCCCAGCAAATCACGCAATTTGTTGAAGATATTAGCACTTGTATTTTTGGAAAAAATATAGTTTCTTTTGAAGAAATTAGAAAATCTATAAATAAAATTGCGCCAGACATTAATGTAATTGAAAAAAATCCAGAAGATTATACTTTAAAAGTTATTAGCAAAACAAGAAGTATCATAACAGAAGACAGAGAAACACAAAAAGCTGATGTTCATAATTATCCGCCTGTTTTATATATTGACCCGACAACAGAAGATGATGGAGATAAAATAATCTTATTAAAAAACATTATTATGGAAACCCTAAAACATAAACTTAATTGCTTAGGTTCTGATTATGATGAAAATGCAATTATTGGAAACATATTAAGAAGATACAATCCATCACAAGCGCAATATATTTCAGATGAACTTGATAGATGCTATGATATGATTGAAACAAGCATAGATGGTACCATGAGCCAATTACAATATGAATCATTCCCAGAAGATGAATCTAAATATAAAAAAATAAGAAATAAGTGTGTAAAAAATGCTATTTCAAACGGATTTAAAACAAGTCCAATTCTTCTTTTAACTCCAGGCGGAAAAGAAACAAAAAAACTATTTTCAACAAAAATTAAAAAAGAACTTATTGCAAGAACAGCGATAATAAATGCATTCACATATACTTATTTAAATTTTATCAATCCAAACCTTCCTGATGATGTAGATTTAGAAGAAAATCCAGGATTAGCAGGATTAATGCTTAGTTTTGAAATACAAAAATATTCAAAAGATTTTTATCAAGAGCTTCTAAGACAAATAAACTAATGAAAATCCAATCAATAAAAACTAATTCAAACCAAAATATTTACTTTAAACAGCGAAAATATCGTCAAGCTACACCCACAAAAACATATGGCGATGTTTTTGTACGCAATTTAGTTCCCAAAATGGAATTTGAGGAAGCTTATAAAGATTTTCAAAATAGAATTATTAACTATATCTTTAAAACAAGAAACTTCAAAAACGATGTAATAGAAGAAGTTCTAAAAAAATATAGTTCAAGTATTTCCGTAAAAGACCTTAGAAAAAAGACTTTCTCAAGCAGAGTGCCAACCAAAGCAACTGGCATCTTTGGACAAAGTTATTCAATAGAAGAAACAAAAAATGGTTTAAGAGCAAAAGTAAAAAATAACGAACTATGCGTAATATATCCAAAAATCCCAAATAAAAAATCTCGTTTGAAATTTTTAGAAAATCTATTGCATGAAGGTATACATTTCTTACAAGATTCAACAAAAGACAGAAAAAGCAGAGTAGCAATTATAAACGAGCTTATTGAAAATATTAAAAGCAAAGAATTAGCAACTGAAAAATTAAATTTATTATTTTCAAATTATACAGAAACAGAAAATATGGCAAGTTCGTTTTTACTTAATGCATTTTTATCTAAACATCCTCGCCAAGAAGAAATTACAAGAGAAAAGCTTAATAGTCTTTGCATAGAACAAATAAAAGAAGATTTGGAAACTTGCGCAAGAGCCATAGTTGCAAATTACCTAGATTCTAATTCAAGTTGTCTTGATGTATTTACTAAAAATGATTTATTAAATTATTTAATACATGGTTTTAATCAAGAAATAGAAGCATATACTTTATCTTTAAATACTCTAGAAAAATATTGTGATTTAAATAAAACATTTTCTAATGGCACTGCAACTATTGCAAGAGGAAGAGTTATTTTATATAAAGAATGTGCTAAAGTCGCACAAGAATTAAAAGATTAGTCTTCCAGATACGAACAGGATATGCTCAATTCTAAATCATTTACCTCAACAATTGCCCATCTTATTACATCTAGATTTAATTTTTTAAATTCATTTTCAACAAATTCAACACTTGGAGGCAACTTTTCAGCTTTTATTTTAATTGTTTTAGAAACAACTTCTTTCATTTATAAAATAATTCCCGCAATCGCTGCTGAAATATAGCTAACTAATGTACCACAAATTAACGCTTTTACTCCTAATCTTGCAAGATTTTTTCTTTGATTAGGTGCAAGCTCACCAATACCACCAATTTGTATTGCAATTGTAGAAAGATTTGCAAATCCGCAACATGCAAAAGTTGCTATAACGATACTTTTTTGAGATAAGGCATTTATATCAATATATTTAATTAAATCAACATATGCGATTGTTTCATTTAAAATAAATTTTTCACCAATTAATGTACCAACCATTTCAATATTGCCCCAAGTGGCACCAATTAAAGCAGCAAAAATACCAAATATTTTACCAACAATCATTTGAATTGATAGATTTTGCATATCAATACCAATACAAGATAAATCTATATGGCATTTTTGGAATAAAAATAAACCAATATTGCTCAATATCTCATTACAAAATGTAATTAATGCAACCAATGCCAATAATACAGCAACAATATTTAAAGATACTCTCATACCTTCTGATGCACCTTTTGAGATGGCTGCTAATAAATTAACATCTGTTCTTCTTCTGCTAATTTTAAAATCTTTTTTTGTCTGCGGTTCCATAACTTCTGGATAAACAATTTTTGAAACCACAAAAGAGCCAGGTATTGCCATAACGGAAGCTGCTAGAAGATATTCCGTGTTAATTCCAAACCCTGTATACATTGCAATACAGCTTGCAGAAATACAAGCAGTTGAACCTGTCATTGATGCCAGTAATTCAGAACGAGTTAAGTTTGGAAGATAATGTTTAATCATAGATTGAGCAGCAACATTACCAACGAAAGGGCTTGCGCAATTTGATAAAGCTTCTGCACCGCTAACGCCCATTATTTTATTCATTATTTTTCCTAAAACCAAAATAACTCTTTGCATTATTCCGTAATAGTATAAAATATTAACCAAAACCATAATCAATATCATTGTTGACATTAATATCAATGCAAAAATAAAATCTTTTCCTGGAAATAACTGAGTAATTTTTTCAGGAGAATTTGTTAACCACCCAAATACAAAATTTGAACCCGAAATTGAAGCGTCTAAAATTTCATTTATAATTTTTGCTAAAAAGCTAAATATTTTAACACCAACAGGGGTTTTCATAATAAATAATGCTAAGAAAAATTGCAAAAATAGACCAACGCCAATAGTTTTATAATTAATCTTTTTTCTATTATTAGACATCAAATAACAAATGCCTAAAATAACTATAATACCAACCAACCCGCTTAATCTTGATAAAATTTCCAAAACAATTTTCCTTTTAATTACTTTTCTTTATTATAATTTAAATAATGCATTTTGAACATACTTACCTTATAATAAATATATAGATGATTTAATAGTTTTTCAGGAGTTTGGTTGTGAGTAAGAAAAATATTTTAATATCAAGCGCAGTGGCGATTTTATTAATCGTGTTTTTTTATTTTTTAAATAATTTTCTATATTATTCAACAACAAAAGCTCGTATTAAATACAATATTGAAAATATTACAGCAAAAATTGATGGAAATGTTTCTTTAATAAAAATTGAAAATAATACCGAAGTTAAAAAAGGAGAAATTCTTGTCCAATTAGAGCAAGAAGATATAAAAAAAGAACTTGAAAACGCGAAAAAAGAATTACAAGAAGCGCAAAACAAACTAAATGAAAATTCAAACAAAATAAAATTCATAGCTTCTCAAGCAAAAAACAATATAGAAGATGCAAAATTAAAACTAGAAAATGCAAATAATGATTACACAATCTACAAAAATTCATACAAAGATGGAACTGTTACAAAAAATGATTTGGATAATGCAACAAAAAATTTAGCTCTTGCAAAAGAAAACTATGAAAATGTACAAAAAAATATAGAACTTGCAAAAGAAAGTCTTGAAGTAAACCAAAATATCAATGAAACACAAAACGAGGAAATTCAAAATTTAACAAAAAAAATTGAAGAACTAGAGCTTAAACTTTCTTATTCAACTTTTATTGCTCCGTTTGATGGCAAAATAAAAAAAATAAATGTTAAATTAAATCAAGAAGTAAAAACTGATGATAAAATCCTGACAATAATTTCTAATGATTATTATATAAAAGCAAAATTTAAAAAAGCAAAACTATCAAAAATAAAAGAAAACCAAGAAGTTTTAATATCTATAACACCTTATAAACAAATAAAAGGCTTTGTAAAAAATATAGATACAAATAAAAACATAGTAATAATTCAGCCTAAAGAATTTGATTCAGAAAAAAAACTTAAACATAATAAAAAAGTTTTCATAAAAATAAAAGTTAATTAATTTCTAGGAAAAACACTAATTCCTTTGATATTATTTTTTGCACAATATCTTATAATGCAATCAATATCTTCTTTGGTATGATAGTTTTTTAATAAAATTGTTTTTGAAATATTTCCATCTAAATATTTCTGAGCGCAAATCATTGTGTCTAATTCTTGATAATATGTTATTTTTTCATTATTAATTGGTTCAAGCGCAGGAGAAACCATTAAAAATCTAGAAATTGTTCCTGTAGGAGAAATTGCCATTTTTAAATTATTCGCTTTTACTTTTGCCTTTATAATAGAAAGCACTTTATCTAAAAGTTTTATAGCTTCTTTACTGCCATATTGAATATCCATTTTATCTAATAATGTTGCATAGCCCAATATCCCAATTCTAGAATTTTCATCAATGTTACTCATTGCTTTTGACAAAATATCAGCGCATTTTTGCAATTTTGCATAATCAATTTTTTCTGTTTTTGTATCATAAAATTTCGCTAAGTTAATATGACCCAAAACAAGTTTTTCATTTTCATTTAATTCAGAGGCGGCACAACAATCGCAATTATAATCTTTTTTATTTGAAAAAATCACTCCAGGTTCGCCTTTTTTTTGCATTGAAGTAATTAATTTTAAATAAATTTCACGAGCTTTTATTTTTTGACCATTATCTAGAATTACATCTTCGTTATTATCAACTTTTTCTAAAAAATCATCAGGGATTATAACCGATATATCAAAACACCAATTTTTATAATCCTCATCATCTTTTAAACCAATAAAATCTAAAATCATAGGATGGGTAATATTTAATAAGCCAATTGCTGCTGGCGGTCTATTTGTCGTTTCTTGGCGATACTTTAAATATGCATTTATTTTTTTAATTTGTTCTATCGGATTTTCAAAATCCTGAAAATTTATACCAATGCCATTTTCAGAATTTATGAAACCTTCTAAATATGCAAGATTTTTTGTTATGGAATTATTTGGATTTAATTTCACAGCAGTCGCACTTGATGGATGCTCCAAATTTAGATAACATGCGCTTGATAAACTAATAAATCCCTCTTTCAACATTGTTGAAAAATATTTTTTATCCTCATTATTGTGAAATACTTTTTCTGAAATTTCATCAAAAAAAGCATTTATATTTTTATCAGGATTAATTATTCTTCTATCAATAAAAACTTTTTTATTAACATTTGAATTTTCAAATTCACAACAATCATTTTTGCTTGACAAACTAGCAACAGAAGTTTGTTGCTTAAAATTTATTCTATTGACAGGAATTAATTTTTTAATTTGCATTAAAGGTTTTTTAAATCTTGCGTTGCATCTAATCTTTTTACAAGCGCTTTGATATCTCCTTTAAGTTTAAAATACTCCTGAAACTTTTTTGTTGTCCTGATATTAAAACTTCTACCATTTTTATCTTTAGAGCGAGAAATTAAACCTTGTTCTAATAATTCTGCAATGTGTTCATATGCGCTTGGCCTAATTTCTTTAAGATAAGATTGTCTAATTGGTTCTTTTAAGGCAATTACAGTTAGTGTTTTTAAAATAGCCGGAGATAATTCAACAGGGCATAATTTTTCAACTATATCCATATGCTCTGCTCTAACTTGAATTATATAACCATCTTCATCATCAATTTCTAATGCACCATTTCTTGATGAATAATCAAACATTAAGTCTAATAATGCACTCTCAACTTCTTCTTCAGTTACGCCAAGAATTTCTGCAATATCGATTGGTTGCATAGCTTTTGAAGTAATAAACAAAACCGCTTCAATCTTTGATTTTAAATTATCAGTTTCCATTAACTACCTCATCTTCTTTGCTAATTTCTTCTTTTGCTTTTTCTACAAACAATTTTCCGTAAAACTCTTCTTGAAAAATACTGTATTCGCCTTCTCTTGTTAAAAATAACAACGCAATATAAGCAGAACTCTTATCAAAACCCAAAAGACAAAGTTCTCTTAATTCAATATTTTCTTCTCTTAATAAAATTTGGACAAGATTTTGACGCATTTTTTCAACAACTTCTTCAACGTATTCTTCATGCGCTAATTCTTTAATTTGTGCAGCTTTAAGAGTTGCATAGTTTCTAACTCTTCTTTCTTTTCTATCAAGAGCAGATTTTATTGCATATTTTTTTTCTAAATCTTCATAAAATTGGATATGACGAATCAAATCTTTTAATGTAACTGTTCTTTTTCTATTTAAACGAACAGATGTACGACGTTGCAAAACCTCGTCAAAAGAAACAATGTTATTCGTAGGTATTTGCATTTGTTCAAAATCATCATCCGAATAATCATCTTCAAAATAATCAACTGGTTCTAGTTCAAAGTCATTTATTGAAATACCTTGCAAGATATCAGATTTAATTTTTAATAAATGTGATGAAAATAAAATTGCTTTTCCAACAGAGCGCAAGTTATCTTGTTTAAGCTCTGAAATTCTAGCCATATATTTATCATACAAATCAACAATATCAATATTCCAAGGGTCAACCTTGCCCATTCTCACTAAATCAAGAATGATTTCAATCGCATCTGTTTGAACATCTTTTCTTATACCTGAGCGAGAAATAAATTCAGTATTTTGACCAAAATCAACTGTTCCGTCTAGAACTGTTATTTCGTCATACATCTTTCTATTGTTTGTATAAAATTCATTGATGGCTTCTGTCACTATTCATCCCTTAATTTAACTCCGGAGATTTTTGTAACTCCTTTATCTTTTTGAGTTACACCAATCATTCGATCCGCATTATCTAACATTGGTTTTCTTAATGATACCACAACAAACTGTGCGGTTTTAGATTGATTTGTAATAATTGTTGATAATCTTTCAACATTTGGACCATCCAAGTGCATATCGACCTCATCAAATGCATAAAATGGCGAAGGTAAATATTTTTGAATTGCAAAAACAAAAGCAAGAGCAGTTAATGATTTTTCACCACCCGACATACCAGCAAGTTTTTGATTCTTTTTGTCTCTAATATTTGCTTCAAAAGTTAAGCCACCAGAAAATGGATCGGATTGATTTTCTAAAACCAATGTTCCGCTTCCTTCAGATAATTGTGCAAATACTTCTTGGAAATTTTTATTTATAGCATGGTATGCTTCCAGGAATGTTTCTTTTTTCAAACCCTGATAACCGTTCATTCTTGTTTGAATTTCATTTTTTTCATTTTCAAGAGTTTGAACTTTTTCTCTATAACTATTTTGTCTATCTAAAACTTCATCATACTCTGTTAATGCTCTCATATTAACAGGTTCTAATTCGTCCATTTTCTTTTGAAGTTTAGAAATTTTTGCATTAATTTCATCAAGAGAAATTTCAGATTTTTCTAATTCATCTACTTTTATTCCAAGTTCATTAAATTCTTTTAAAATCGCATCAAGCAATGGTTCCAATTCTCTTCTTCGAGCTTTATAGCTTTCTTCTTGCTCTGCCAATCTTTCTAAATCATCTTGGATTTTATTTTTAGATGTTTTTGCATTTAATAATTCTTCTTGAAGAGTATCTCTTTTTTGTTGCAATTCAACAAGATTTTTTCCTAATTCTTCAATTTCTTTTTCAAGTTCTTGCAATTGAAGTTTAACGGCTTCAATTTCTTTTTGGAATTGTTCTTTTTCTAGTTTTAGATTTTCATTATCTTTGGTTAATTTTTTAATATCGTTTTCACGAGTTGTTATTTGGCTTTGTTGGAATTTAATTTGGTTTTTATCTTTTTCTATATCATTTTCAAGCATCATAATAGATTTTTCTATATCTTTGATTGCTTGTTCAACATCCGCTGTTTTTTCTCTTAATTTCTTTAACTCACCCTCATCGATTAATTTTTCAACTTCATCTAGATTGTCTTGAGTTTCTTGAATTTTATCGTTTAGTTTGATATGACGATTTTCAATTAAATCTAATTCTTTAGATAATTTAGAGTTAGCTTCTTTTAATTCTTTTATTTTAGTTTCACCTTCAGATATAAAAGATGAAGATTGTTCATTATTAGAAATTAAATTTTTAAGTTCAATTTTAGCTGAATTTAGCGTATTTAAAGATGTTGAATACTTTTGTCTTGTATCTTCCAATCTTCTTTCTAAATCTTTTTGTTTTTGAGTTAAATCCTGTGCTTGTTTTTCAAAATCTTTTAGAGCTTTTTTGTATTTTTCAAGCTCTCTTTCTTGGGATTTATCAAAAAGATTAGTATTTCTTTTTTTAGCACCACCAGTTATCAGACCGCTTTTTTCTGTTATATCGCCATCAAGAGTTACAACACGATATTTTCCTGCTAATTTTTTTGCACAATTTTCATCTTCGACAACAATTGTTTCGCCTAATGCAAAATAAAAAGCATCTATATATTTATCATCAAAATCAATTAAGTTTATTGCAAAATCAATAACACCTTTTTGTTTTGGCAAAGCCATTCTATCTGGTGCTTTTTTAATTATGCTTAAAGGAATAAAAGATGCTCTATCTCTTCCTTGCGAACGAAGAACCTGAATTGCCCTGTATGCAACATCTTGATTATCTACAACAATAGAATATGCCCTTGCACCCATCGCAACATTAATTGCATCTACATATTCTGAATCAACATCTGCTAGTTGCGCCAATGGCTCATGTACACCTTCTATATGCGCATTTAAAACAGTTTCAATACCAGAGCCCATGCCAGCATTTTTATATGCATTTTTATTAGCATCTAAAATAGCAATTCTTTGTTGAGCTTGACGAATTTTATGAAGAGTATCTTCTCTTTCATTTTTAGTTTTATCTAATTCTTCAAATGTTTTTGTTTGAATTATTTTACAGTCTGAAACTTCTTGTTCTAATGTTTCAATTTGAAGAGTTAACTTATCTTTTTCATCTTCAAATATTTTGGCTGATTTTAAGAATTTTTCAACTTGTTCCTTAATAGATTTGATTTTTTCTTCATTGTTTTTATATGTATTATCTAAAGGAAGCTGTTCTTTAATAAGTTGAGTTTCTTTGTCTTTTAAATCATCTAATTCTTTTCTTAATTTATTTCTATTTTGAATATGTTCATCAGCTGATTTATTCAAACCAGTCATCTCATTAATAATTTTAGATAACTCATCTTTTTTATTTTTTAATTGTTCATTTAAAGATTCTAGTTCTTTATTTTTTTCTTCTATTGCGGCGGTGTATTCAACTATTTTTTTCTCTTGAACTTCAATTCCGTTTTTATAACCTTCAATTGATTTTAAATTATCAAGAGTAGTTTTTTCACATTGTGCAATAGCACTTTGTTTTCTATCTATTTCACCTTTTTTTTCTTCTGCTAGTTTTTTAACTTCAAGTTGTTTTTCTTCACCTTGAGCTTTAACTAGAGCATTTGCTTCATCATATTTAATTTTTGTATCATTAATTTTTGATTCAGCTTCTTTTAATTTTTGAGTTAATTCTTTTTTAGTTTTTGTTGCATCAAGAATATTTTGATGAACTAATTCCAAAGCCCTTTTGGTATCAAAATATTTTGCACTTTGGATTTTTGTTTCAAGCTCTGTTTTTTCGTCCTTATATTTTTTATATTTAAGGGCAACTTCTCTTTCTTGTTTTAATTGTTCAATACGATTGTCGATTTCACCCATTAAGATATTAGTATTTGCGACCCTATCTTCAACACTTTGAATTTGTTCAGAAGCTAAGGAAATCTTTCTATCAAAATCAGCCGTTCCTGCAATTTCATCAATAATTTTACGTCTTTCAATGGGGGAACATTTTGTAATTTCTGTTACGTCCCCTTGCATCATAACATTATAACTATTTGGGGAAATATTATATTTTTCTAGCTCTAAATGAATTTGAGTTAATGTACAAGCTTTATCATTGTAATAATAATTCGACTGAACTCCATTCTTTCCTTTTTTAATATGTCTTTTAATAGAAAATTCATTTTCATTATCCATCGCGAAAGTAACTTTTACGCTGGCTTCACCACGTTTATTGTGATTTGTTATCAAATCAGCAACACCTTGTTCAGAACGCAAAGTACGAGCGCTTGTTAAACCTAGTGCAAATAAAACACTATCTATAATATTACTTTTTCCAGAACCATTAGGGCCAGAAATTGCAGTAAAGCCCTGCATTAAAGGTACCGTAATTTTATTTGCAAAAGATTTAAAATTGTCTATTTCTATTTCTTTTATATACATCGTTGTTTGCTTGTGTAAACTCAAATTAGTCTAGTATATTAATTACACTATAAATTAATACATGCTGTCAAATACTATATAAAAATTAATATCTATTGACTATATATAAATTTTTTATGTAATGCCCTTTGATTTTTTGTTCGTTTAATTCCAGATATTTATCTGTTAATACATTTATTCTTTTAAATGGGAAAAACATAAAATTCGCTCTTCCAATTATTCTGTCTTTATCTAGAAAACCCCAAAAACGGCTATCTTGAGAGTTTCCTCTATTATCACCCATCATAAAATATTTATCTTCAGGTATTACAAATGGACCACAATATTTTACATCAGGATTTTCACATGGTGTCCAGACAACTTTTGATAATATATATGGTTCATCTAATGGTTTATTATTAATAACGACACGATATTCATCAATTCTTAAATCATATTTTATTTCAAATTTATCACCCGGCATTCCAATAACACGTTTTATATATGCCATATCTTTGCAAAATATTCCGCTTAATCGAGATAATACCGCTAGTGGCGAATTTGATAATTCAACTTCAGGCGGATAAAAAACTAAAATATCCCCTCTTTTAATTTCTTTTTTTGGAAATTCTAATTTCTCAACATATACTCTATCTTTTTCTAAAATTGTTGGATTCATAGAACCTGTTGGAATCCATCTTAATTCGCCAATGAAATATCTTATTGCCATAACACACAACAATACAAAAACTATTGTTGAAATTATTTCTTTTGTAATATCTGTTTCTTTTTCATTATTATCAGACTCATCTAAAAATATTTTTCTTAAAAAATACCCAACTCCATTTTCTTTTGTTTTTCTAATAAAAGAAAGAAGGGATGATTTCTTATTATTATAAAAAGCTATAACTTTTTCTTTAAAAACTTTATTACCATATATAAAATATGAAGAAATTATCCAAATTAAAAAACTTACAAATAAAACTGTTAAAAATTTCATAAATGATGCATATGGTTTTGCATAATTTTCATTCATCAATTTAACATCAACTAAGGTTGCACCTTTATAGTTATCAAAAATAAAATCCGATACTTCATTAAAAGCTTCTTTTTTATCTTCCTTAGGAAGATATGGAAGAGCTATATGAATAACTTTTTCTACTAAGTTTGAATTTGCACCATAATAATCTTCCAAACTTTCATCAAAATACGAATATTTAAATTTCATATCAAGAAGTTTTTTCTGAAGTGCCTTTTTATCAAGAGTTTGACTTTTGTTAATAGAATATTCTAAAACAACGCCTCTTTTTAAAATATAGTTTAATGTTTGATTATTTAAATTATAAATATTACAAATAATGCAAAAAATTAAAACATAAAACAAAAAGTCTTTCATTTTAATTAATTCTTGTGGAATTTTTTTAAAAAACAATTCTTTTAAATTCAAAGACCATTCTTTTATAATATTTTTCAAATTCAGCTCCTTAAAGTTAATTCGCAAAGCTCTATTATTGTTTTTTTATATATAGATTCTTCAATTGAATCTATATAATTTAAAGCCTTGTTTCTAATCTCCCCAATTTTTTCTTGTGAAAGTTTTAAAAATTCGTCTATTTTTATATTTGACAAATCGTCAATATTAATGTTTGCATTTGCCTTACACAAATATAGCACAGGCAAAGTATAATTACCATTTTTAATATCTGATTTATTATTTAAAAAATTATCTATATCATTCTTGATTTGAAAAGCTAGCGCATATTGTTTTATAAAATTAATTAAAGATTCTTTTATTTTATTATCTATTTCCTTTAGTGCAAACAAAGCTTCAAGTCCTGCAAGAAATAAACTTCCGGTTTTATTAAAAGTTTTTCTATAATATATTTCTTCATCAATTATTTTATTTGTATTGATATTTTGTTCAATTTCACCAAGAATTGTATCTTTTATTCTTTTGGCAAATATCAAAGTTATTTGATTATTTGTTTTAGATAAAATTTCTAAAGCCAAGGAAAGAAGAAAATCTCCTTCTAAAATAGCAATTTTAGAGCCGAACTTTTTATAAAATGTTTCAGTATTGCGTCTATATTCTTCTTCATCAATAACATCATCGTGAAGCAAAGATGCATTATGAATAATTTCTGTCGCTAATGCAATTTTTAAAACATTTTCACTATCAATTTCTAAAATTTTTGAAAACAAAAACACAAAAATTGGACGCAATCGTTTAGGATTTTTAAACAAAAAGTTTTCTAAATCCTGCATTAAAAAATTTTGTGAATTATTGATAATTTTTTTTAATTCAATTTCAAAATTATCTAAATCACATTTAATAGGCAAAATTATTTCATTTATTTGTTTCATTTTATATTATAAACTTGCCATTTTCATATATTAATTTATCATCGGCATAAATTTGTCCGCCGTTTTTCATATTTTTTATCATATCCCAATGAAGTCCAGAATTGTTTTTTCCACCAGCTTCAGGATAACTTGCGCCAAGCGCAATATGAATAGAGCCGCCAATTTTTTCATCAAACAAAATATTGCCAGTAACATTTTGTATTCTATTATTTGTACCAATTGCTATTTCGCCGACAAATTTTGAACCATCGTCCATATTTAACATGCTTTGCAAAAATTCATTTCCAATTTGCGCATTTGATTCAACAACTTTTCCATTCTCAAAAGTTAAATAAACTTCTTTCGAAGTTGAACCATGATAATTCTGCGGAAAATCAAAATAAATTTTTCCATTAGCACTATCTTCAACAGGAGAAGTAAATATTTCACCGTCAGGAAAATTCATATTACCAGAACATGGTATCCAGATTCTATTTTCTGTTGAAAAAGTTATATCGGTTTTATCTCCAACAAATCTAATTTTTGAAGCTTTATTTAAAATATCAGCTATTCTTTTTTGCTCATTATCAATTTCAATCCATTTTTGAACAGGATTTTCTAAATCAAGATAACAAGAATTAATTAAAAATTCACTGTATTCTTCCAAACTCATATTTGCTTCTTGTGCAAGAGCATTTGTTGGATAATCTGCAATAACCCAACGCATTTCACCTTTTGCAGAACGTTCTAATCTTTTTGCTAAAATAGGGTTCATTATTTTTGAACGTTTTGCCATTTTAGAAGTATCTGCATTTGCCATATTTTTAATATTACTTGGAGCGCCAATAAATATCATAACATCGGCAATTTCTGTTTCCATTTTTGCAGTTTCATCAACAAATTCTAATTGTTCATCTGTTGCATACTTTATAAATGTTTCAGCCAATTCATCCATTGTTGTTCTAACAATAGGATTTGCACCATTTAATAAACATAATTTATAAATTTCTTTAACTAAAGGTTGAGATTCGTAACCTCTTGCATAAATTATTACGAAATCACCTTTTTTAACAGTCGTTGAATAATTAACTAAAACATTTGCATATTTATTTAATAATGGGTTATACATTATTCCTCACCATCGTTCATATCACCATGAAATCCGATTTTTTCCCTGAATGAACATCCCCTTTTAGAAGATCTAACAAATTCAACAAGCTTATCAACATACATATCACCCTTGAACTCAGCTTCAATTGCTTCTAGCGCTTGAGTGGTATTGTATTTTTCACTTGTTAAAAGTCTTATTGCTTTATGAATAGCATCACGAGAGGTTTTTTCGACTCCTTTTCTTCTTAATCCAATTGCATTTAATCCTTTTGGAACAGCAGGAATGCCTTCTGCTTTACAGTATGGAATAATATCTAAACGAGCAGCGCTTGCGCCAGAGACAATTGCCATATCGCCAATTCTAAGATTTTGATGAAATACACTTTGTCCGCCCAAAAATACCCCAAAACCAACATGGCAATGTCCGCCCAACGTAGCTGCGTTTGCCATAATAACATTATCGCCAAGAACGCAGTTGTGCGCTACATGAGTATATGCCATTAAAAGACAGTTGTTTCCAATTATTGTATTTAAACCTTCGCCAGATGCTCTGTTAATAGTAGAAAATTCTCTTATCCAGCAATTTTCACCAATAATTACACCAGTTTTTTCATTTTTATAGCCTAAATCTTGAGGTTCGCCACCAATTGATGCGAAAGGTGACACTCTAGTATTTTTACCAATGTGTGCAAATTGAATGTTTGCACTTTCGCCAATTTTGCATCCAGATTCAATAACTACATCCTCGCCAATAACAGCATATGCCCCAATATGTACATCAGGAGCAATTTTTGCACTTTCATGAATAACTGCTGTTTTATGTATGTTTGTTGTTAACATTATATTTTCCTTACTATTTTAAAGCTACAGTCAATGTTGCTTCGCAACATAATTTACCATCTACAAAAGATCTACCTAAGCATTTTGCAATAGGACCTTTTATTTTAATGCATTCTGTTTCCATTTCAAGTTTATCGCCAGGGCGAACAATATTTTTAAATTTTGCACCGTCAACCCCAGCAAATAATGTTAATTTACCTTTATATTCATCCATGGTCATTAAAATTGGAGCAGCAGTTTGTGCTAATGCTTCAATTTGCAACACGCCAGGCATAATTGGATTTTCTGGAAAATGACCTTGAAAAAATGGCTCATTAAAAGTTACATTTTTATAACCTTTAGAATATTTTGCAGGAATGCATTCTGTAATTCTATCAACTAATAAAAAAGGATATCTATGAGGAAGCATTTGCAATATTTGCTCATAATCCATAGTGATGGGTGTGATAACTGTATCCATTTTTATCTCCTTTTATTAATTCATCAAAACTTTTTTTAATTCTTTTGCAACTTGGACATGAATTGCATGTCCTGCTTCTTTAACTAATATATTTGCGTTTATTTTTAAAGGATTAAATCCAGTTAAATATAAATCACCAATAATATCTAGAACTTTATGTTTAACAGGCTCATAGATGCTTCTTAATTCTGTTGTATAACCATCATCGGTTAATCCAACAGTATTTTCTATAGTTACACCTTTTGAATATCCTGCCGCTTGGAATCTTTCTAAATCTTTTAAATAGCCAAAGGTTCTAGCTTCTATAATTTCATTTATATTTTTTTCTTGCTCTAAAGTAATCCATCTATTGTTTAAATCCGGATGATTAAAATTAACTGCGTATGTAATTTTTGTATCATTTTGAGATGGTATTAAAGATAATGCAATATTATCTTTTTCAAATGTTATAGGCTTATTTAATTTAGCAACTTCATCAGATTCACCAATAAAACCGACTTCATTAAATTTTTCAACCCAAACAAGAGCGGAACCATCAAAAATAGGCATTTCAAAACCCTGAGAAGAAAAATAAACATCTAATGCATCAATTTCACATATTGCACAAGCTGCCATAAAATGTTCAACAAGGGCAATTTTATACTTTGCACCATTTTGCACATCTGCTAATACAACGCAATGTTCTGTTGAAACAACATTTTCTACACATGCTTCAACTATTCCATCTTGGATATGAAATCTTATTCCTTTTTTGTCTGATGGTTTTATTTCTAATTCAACGGGGGCAGCAAACATAAGCCCTGCCCCTTGTAATTTTAAGTTAGATTTTAGCGTCTTCATTTAAAAATTTCTCATAATCTTCTAATAAGTGTTGATATTGTTTGTATTTTTTAACCATAATTTCTGCTTCATCCAGATATTTTAATCTCTTGATAAAGTCTTTTCTTAATACGGCTGGAGCACCCATTACAACTGATTTCTTAGGGAATGATTTTGTAATACCAGCTTTTGCAAGAATAATAGAATCATCACCAATTTCAACGTGGTCTTTTAAACCAGCTTGACCAGCGATAACAACTCTATCGCCAATCACACAAGAACCAGCGATACCAACTTGAGATACAATTGTACAAGCTTTACCTATGCGACAATTGTGTCCAATCATAACAAGGTCATCAATTTTTGTTTGAGCTCCGATTATTGTATTTTCAACGGTACCTCTATCAATACAAGTATTAGCACCAATTTCAACATCGTCTTCAATTACAACAGCGCCCAGAGAAGGAATTTTAAATACTTTAACTTGAGTATTAACTTCTTTGATTGCACCTTCTGAACGAGCTTGTTCGATATTATTTGGAGTTTCTGTAACAAAAGAGAAACCATCTGCACCAAGACTAACACCATGATGGAATATACATCTTGAACCAATTTGAATATCATCTCCAACATGAACTCCTGGGTGGAATAAACAATCAGCACCAACTTTTACATTTCTGCCGATATAAACATTTGGCATCAAGGCTGTATTATCACCAATAACGGCATTTCTTCCAACAAAAACATTTGCGCCAATTGAAACATTTTGACCAATTTTTGCTGTTTCATCAATTACTGCTGTGGGGTGAATATTTCTTGGAGTATCAGGTCCAACATAAAACATATTTAATAATTTCATAAAAGCCAATCTTGGACGTTCAACTTCAATTGTAGAAATTCCATCCAAATTAACTCCTAGCGGAACTAATACTGCACGAGCTTTAGTTTGAGAAATATTTTCGATTTCTTCTTCATTCATAGCTAAAGCTAATGTATTTTCATCCGCTAATTTTGGCGGTGCAACGCTTGTTACAATGACATCCTGAGCCTTTGTTAAAATACCTCCAACTGCTTGAGCTAATTCTTCAAGGCTAAATTTTCTTTCACCCATTCCGGCACTCCCTCGTATACTAGTTTTGTATATTTTATTTTATAACAATTTAAAAAAAATTACTAATTTCTTAACAAATGTTTTACTTGTTTTCAATTTTTTTAATAACATTTGTTGTAGATTTACCTTCGACTAAGTTTATAAACTCAACTTTTCCGCCATTTTTTAAAACAGTTTTAGCTTCAGGCAATGTTTCTAATGTGTAATCAGCGCCTTTTGTATATATATCGGGTTTTAATTCATCAAGTAATTTTTCAGGAGTATTCTCATCAAAAATAACAACATAATCAACAAAACTAAGCTCTGATAATAATTCTGCTCTGTCTAATTCATTATTAATTGGGCGAGTTGGACCTTTTAATCTTCTAACAGAATTATCTGAATTTAAGCCAATAATTAAAATATCACCACACTTAGCTGATTCTTTTAAATATCTGACATGCCCGATATGCAAAATATCAAAACATCCATTTGTAAAAACAGTTTTTTTATTTTGATTTTTAAAATCAACTATTAATTTAATTAAATCTTCTTTTTGAATAACTTGTCCCATATTTATTTCCTTAAAAGCCACCTTAAAGGTGGCTTTATTTAATTATATTCTCTATTTTTGTTCTTGCATTTTTTCCAAAGTTTTCTTTTTAGAGGCTGGAATATTCTCATATTTTTCTTTACTCATTTTTTTTGATAAAGACTCTTCAATTTGTTTTCTTAAAACATCAGGTTTTAAAGATTCGTCGTAAAATTCAATTGTTGCATTATCTTTTAATCCTTTTGCAAATTTTTGGAACGCCATAAATTTCTTTTGTTCACCAAGATAAACTTTGATATCTTCTTTTACAGAATTAAATGGTTGCAATCCGCCAGCAGCTTTATCTGTAACTAAAATAATATGTTTTCCAAATTGAGTTTTTACAACTGGACCAACTACCCCAACTTTTTGGGTAAATGCAGCATTTGCAAATTCTGGAACCATTTGTTCTTTTACAAAAAATCCTAAATCTCCACCTTTTTGTGCGCTACCAGGATCTTGAGAATATTCTTTTGCTAATTGAGCAAAGTTTTTTGGATTATTAGCTGCTTTTTGTCTGATTTCATTAACTAATTTTTCTCTTCTTTGAGCTTCTTCTTTTGCTTTTTTATCAATTTCTGCTGTTGATAATTTTCCTTCTTTATCACTTTCGGTTAATTCTCTCTTTAGAGCATTTTCATCAGTGTTAATTAAAATATGAGAAGCTCTAACTCTTTTTGGTAAAGTAAATGCAGTTTTGTTTTTATTATAATATTTTAAAGCTTCAGAATCAGATACATTACCTTTTTCTAATGTTTTAACTAATTTATCTAATTTTGCTTCGCTTTCTAAATCTTCAAGCATTTTTGCTTCGGTTATACCGCTTGATTTTAAAATATTATTAAATTGCTCCTCAGAACCAACTTGAGCAATTAATTTTGCTTTTCTTTCATTAACTTCTTTTGGAGTAACTGTTATGTTTCTTTTTGCAAATTCTTCTGAAACTAAAGCTCTTAAAATTGTATCGTTTACAAATTTTTCTTTCATTGAAAGAACGGTAAAACTATTATCTTGTTGGAATTCTTTTGGTAAATTTTTTACTTGTACACTTTTAATTTTTTCAAAATCACCATAGAATTCACCTCTTGTGATTTCTGTATTATTTACCTTAATAACTACATCAGAATTTTTTGCACATCCACAAAAAACAACAAGAGCACATAACATAGTTATTGCTAATTTAGTAAACTTCATATTTCCTCCTTATAAGAATTTTAATTATTTATTTTAAAATTTAAAATTACTTCAGAAATATAATAAAACAAATCAGACAATTTGTTAAATATTTCATCAAAATCATCGTAATCAATATTTAATAAAAGTATGCCTTTTACCTTGCCAAGGGTTTTAGGCGGGGTAGAATATGTATAATATTTTGTAACTTTAGAATCAATTTTAGATTTTAGTATTAGCCATTCTTGCATTGTAAATGGTGTATTAATTCTAATAACATTGCCTGCTTGTCTAACAGCAGAAATATTTGCATTTGTTGCTAGAATTCTTAATTTAATTAATTTTATAAGATTTTGAACACAATCAGGTATTTTTGAAAATCTATCTTTTAGATTCACTTCCATATTCTCAAGTTCAGAAACAGTTGCAACATCAGACAATCTTTTATATTCAAGTATTTTTTGTTCATAGCTTGATGCCCAATCATCTGGAATATATGCATCCGCATTTATATCAACAATTGCAGGCTCTTTTTTAATTGAAACTGTTGCATCATATGGATTTTTATTTTGTTTTTGCTTGATATCTTCTATGCATTCAGATAATAAATTACAATATGTATCAAACCCTACGCTAACCATTTGTCCATGCTGATGAGTTCCTAAAATATTTCCAACCCCTCTAATTTCTATATCCCGAAGAGCAATTTGATACCCGCTTCCAAGATTTGTAAAATCTTTGATTGATTCAAGCCTTTTATAGGCTTGTTCATTAAGTGTTTGCGATTTTTTATAAAAACAAAAACAATACGCTTGTCTATCAGACCTTCCAACTCTTCCTCTTAATTGATAAAGCTGAGCTAAGCCAAAATTTTGAGCATCATGGATAATTATTGTATTTGCGTTTGGAATATCTAAGCCAGATTCAATAATTGTAGTAGATAATAAAATATCATATTTTTTATCTGCAAAATCACAAATAACTTCTTCAAGCATTTTTTCATTCATTTGCCCATGTGCGACGGCAATTCTAGCATTTGGTACAATTTGAGATAATTTTTCTTTAAATTTCAATATTGTTTCTACACGATTATAAAGATAATATACTTGTCCATCTCTTTGTATTTCTTGATTTATAGCATTTTTAACATAAGTGTCTGAAAATTCACCAACATATGTTTTAATTGGAAGTCTATTTTTAGGAGGAGTATTAATGACAGATAAATCCTTTAATCCAGATAACGCCATATTAAGAGTTCTTGGAATAGGAGTAGCACTTAAGGATAAAACATCAATATTTTCTTTAAATTTTTTCAATTTTTCTTTATGTCTAACACCAAATTTATGCTCTTCATCAACAACTAATAAACCTAATTTTTTAAATTCAATATCATCAGATAATAATCTATGAGTTGCGATTACTACATCGATTTCGCCACTATTTAATTTTTCCACAATTAATTTTTGTTCTTTTTTAGAGCAAAATCTATTTAAAACTTCAACCCTAACATCATATGGTTCAAACCTTTGCTTAATATTAAGATAATGTTGCATTGTAAGAATTGTTGTTGGAGCAATCAAGGCTGTTTGATAGCCAGACATAACCGCCTTAAACATTGCGCGCATTGCTATTTCTGTTTTTCCAAAACCGACATCGGCACATATCAATCTATCCATCGGTTTAGATGATTCCATATCTTTTTTGGTATCAATTATAGCTTTCATTTGATCTGGGGTTTCTGTAAATTCAAAATTATCTTCCATTTCAAATTGCCAAGAAGTGTCCATATCAAAAGAAATTCCTTGTGTCATTTTTCTTTTTGCATACAAATCTAATAAATCGTATGCAATTAATTCTACTTCTTTTTTTGCTTTAGATTTTGTATTTTCCCAAGCACTGCCGCCCATTTTTGATAATTTGGGCTTTATTCCTCCAGAGCCCCTATAACGAGCCAAAAGATTTATTTGTTCAGCTGGCATAAATAATTTATCTGTGCCTTGGAATTGAATTTCAAGATAATCTTTTTGATTATTGTCTATAATTTGTTTTGAAATTCCATTATAAATACCTATTCCATGAACATAATGAACAACATATTCGCCTTCTTTTATATCATTAATCGAATCAATAAATTCTTGAGTTTGCTTATTTGAATAATGTTTTTTTGTTGTGATATCACGATTATGCTTATTAAATAATTCTTTATCAGTTAATATAAGAATTTTTTCATCACTAATTTTATCATCATTTATTATCACGCCACCGCAAGAGATATCTGGAAAATAATAAATATCCTCAGAAAATATTTCTAATTCCTCAAAAACTTCTTTTAATCTATTCAAAAAATTGGAACAAATTATAATTTTATATCCATCATTTAAATATTTTTTTATAAATTTTGACGCATCAGCAATGTTTGATGAAAAAATTGGCGGTATAGACAAATCAAATTCAATCAATTTATCATAATCATCTGTTAAAAAATTATCCATACTTAAAATTTTGAATTTTTTAATTTCGGATAAAAATTCTTCATAAGTCAAATGATTTAATTTATCTAAAGGCAACTTTAAATTTGAATTTAGCGCATCATTATAGTTTTCAATGTATAAGTCATTAATATTTTGATATTTTGAAAAAATCTGAGAAGATTCCTTAAAAACCAAAACGTAATCTTTGAAAAAATCAAAAATGCTACATGTTTTATCAACAAAATAGTTTAAATAGTATTCAATACCTTCAAAATATCCTATTTCATCAATTTTTTCTAGTAATTCATTTTTAATTGTTGATAATAATTCATTATCTTTTACATCTTTTTTTGATATAGCTCTTTTAAATTTTTCTTTATTTTCATCATTTAAAATAAACTTATACAATGGTAAAACTTGTGTACTATCAATACTTTTAAAGCTTTTTTGCGAATTTGGATTAAAATAGCGAATATCTTCAATAGTATCTGCAAAAAATTCTATCCTAACAGGATTTAAATCAAGAGAAAAAATATCTAAAATATCACCTCTAAGAGCAAATTCTCCAATATCAACAACATTTACAACTCTTTTATATCCCAAATCTACAAGCTTTTGAGCAATTTTAGAATAATCAAGCGAATCATTTTTTTTAAATTCTATGATATTTTCTTTATAAAATTCCATTGAAGCAAATTTTTCAAAAAGAGCTTTTACACTAGCAAAAACAACACTGGGTTGATTTAAAAAGGCATTTACTTGTTCTTCGTATATGTAATAATTTTTTTCTAATTCACTGTAAAAACCTATTTCTTGCATAGGATAAACGCAACTGTCAATTTTTAAAAAATTGTCCAAATCTTTTTGTGCTTTAAAAGCACTTTGCTCATCATTGGTTATATATAAAACTTTTTTGTTATTTTTTAAAATTGATTTTATTAAAAATAAATCCAAAGGTGCCAAAAAACCGTTTAATACAAGTTTTGCTTTTGTATTATTTTTAATAAAATTATCAAGACAATTAAGTTTTATGTTTTCTATTGACATTTTTTCTCAAAATTTTTAATTAAACTAGCTCCCAAAACTCCGGAGTAATCTCCAAATTGAGCTTTTTTAAATTCAATTTTACTTGATGGCAATTTTAGAGCTTTCATTTTAGATAATTTAACTATTTTTGAATAAATTTCATCAATACCCTGTATTAATCCACCACCAAGAACAATTAATTCTGGATTTAAAAAATTTATTACACTTGCAAGACCATTTGATAAATATTCAATTGCCTCATCGACGCATCTTTTTGTTAATTCATCATTAGCATCTAAAGATTGTTTGATATGTTTAGTTGAAATATTATTAGTATCCGCAATATCAGAAATTACTGATTTTTTACCAGATTTTAAAGATGATTTAATTCTATTTTCAATAGCACTTCTTGATGCGTAAGCTTCCAAACATCCAACAGCTCCACAAGCACAACTTCTGCCATTAGAATCTATTATAATATGCCCAAATTCGCCTGCGCTTTGTGTTGCACCTTTATAAATTTGACCATTTATAACTATGCAAGAACCAATACCGGTGCCTATAAAAACACATAAAACATCTTTGTAATCTTTAGCTGCGCCATACAAAAGCTCGCTTATTGTAGCTGCTTCAACGTCATTTGCAAGATAAGTTTCAATATTGTATTTTTCTTCAACTGTTTTTTTAAGTTCAAGATTGGAACACTCTAAATTACAAGCATTAACTAAAATTCCATTTTTTTTATCTACTTGCCCCGCTACCGCAATTCCAATAGAATCAATATCTGTTTTTTTAACATCTATCTTAGAAAACAATTCATCTAAAGCTTCAAGTAATTTAGCTTCGATTTTTTTATTTCCCTTTTCTTTCTTTGTTTTCTTTTTAACTTCAAATAAGATTTTTTGAGTTTTTTCTTCTATTAGCGCACATAATATCTTTGTGCCACCTAAGTCCACCCCAATATTATATTTTTTCATTATTGTTTATTATCGTCTTTCATTCCAATATTTTTAAGACGTCTTTCAATATCTCTCCACCAGCTAAGTTTTTGTTTAAGAAGATACCTATATCCATCAAAATTGCCTTTTGAAATTACTGCTCTTTGATTGTCGCAAAATTCTTCAAAATGTTTTTCCAATTTATGACAAAATTCTTTTCTATCTTCATTAAACTCATAGAACGTTTGTACTTCGCCAAATTCCATAACAACTTCTGGTTTATCTTGTCTTAAAAATGTATATGTTGTACTAACAGGACAAATATTTATTCCGCCAAAATTTTTAACAGCACTTTCTATCAAATAAGCAATTCCTGATTGAAAAACTTCTGGACGATATTGTGGAGGCCTAATTATCCCTTGCGGAAATAACCAAAAATTAATATCTGGTTTATCAAGAGTAGTTGCCGCATATTTAAGAGATTTAATTGCATCTTGAGCTGATTTTTTATTTATGGGAAAACAACCGATATATTGAAACAAAGGAAACCTATTCATTTCCTCAATCATTAAGCGCAATCTTCCATGCATTAATTTTCTGGCAATTGTATAGCCGATAATACCATCCCACCAATTATTGTGGTTTGTATAGAATAAAATAGCTTTTGTCTTATCTCTTTTTTCAAGATTTTCATAACCTTTATACATAACAGAATGAAATCTTGCGCGTACCATTTTTGTAAACACAAAATCTGCAATCATAAGCCAAAATGGCACATCTTTTGCAGTTCTAAATTTTTCTTTTCTATTTCTTAAAATTGTCGGAGGTGTGTCACAATATAAATGTTTTGGAGTTTCGATTATTGACATAACTACTTATCCTCTATTATACGATTCAATTGACAGTGCGCTCTAAATGATGTTAATTCTTTTTCAATCTTTTTGACAAATATTTTTAGTCCAAGTTTTTTTGCCAAGTCTATAGTTTTATTATACATCTTAATTATTTGTTGTGCATAATTATATTTTTCTTTGTCTGGTTGTTGTGCTAAACATTCTCTTGCAATTGCTGCTTTTAATTTATTTAATCGTACTTGTAGATATAATAATTGATTACTTATTGCACTTTGCAATGCTAATTCGCAATACATTTTTGCATTTTCTTTATCATTTAATTTTAAATATGTATTAGCCAAAAGCTCTTGGAATAAAATTTTGAAATAATGGTTATTATTTTGAGCATTTTCGCATATTTTTACAGCTTTTTCACATATCTCTATGCAATATGAATCTGTTTTATTACCTGCTGTTGCTGCAGCACTAATGTACCAAGCCAAAAGTGCGCCAAATGCTATTTTTTTAGAAGAGAAAAATTGCATTTGAGCTGTAGCAATTTCAATTGCTTTTAAATAAGATTTTTCTTCCAATAAAACATAAGCTAGTAATGTTTTTAAAATATTTTTTGAAACTTCATCGGAACAATTGTTTGCATAAGCTGTTGCTTCAAATAAATCGTCTTTTATTTTTTCAGTATCTAATCTTAAAATCTTATTAATAATATTTACAACATTCCATTCGCAAACAAGATTTGGACTATCAATTACATATGAATAATCTTTTAAAATTTCTTGTAAAACTGAATCTGATTCATCAAAATATCCTCTAGAAGTATTTGCCATGGCTCCTGCATAAGCAAGTCTTACTTTAAGAGCTTCAATTCTTGGTCCTTTTTCTTTAGATATAACTTTATCTATCTCAGAAATCAATTCAAACGCCAAAGGAGAACCTTGTTGAGCATAGCTTTGAGCAAGAATTATATTAGCTTCAATCCAAGAATAGAAAATTTCATTTTGAGCAAGCCATTTATGCTTAATAAATGGATTTAAATTCTTTTGTAAAACAGGATTTATCTCTGTATTAACAAGGCTTGATATTTCTTCCCAAGAACCAAGCTTTAATAATGCTTCTAATTTTCTTGTTTTAATTAATGCAACTTGAAGCTGGTGAACAACTTGTTTTTCACCTTTGTCTTTTACTTCAAAGAATTTTAATACATTATCAACAACTTCAACAACGCCTGTGTAATCTTGAGTTAAATATGCACTTTTTGCAAGATATCCGGATAAATCAATAACCTTGTTTACATCATTATTGCCTTGCGCTGCACTAACCGCATTTGATAAGTATTCTTTTGCTTCTTGAGGATTTTTATCATAAATTAATTTACCCAATCTTTCGCAAATGTTATTTTTTGTATAAACAAAATTATCTAATTTAACATTTTCCATTAAAATTAAGCTTTGCTTTTGAGCCATAGCATAGATATTTATATCGCCGATATAATTTGCGTATTGAAGATTTTTGGTCCAAAGAGCATAAGCAAATTCTTTATTATCAACAATTTGAGCTAAAATTGGACAAATTAATGGTGTTGATATTGTTTTATTACTTAATTCTAATAATAATTTTTTAGCATCAGTTTTAATTAATTCTTCTTCTTTTGCTTTGATATAACAATAAGACCAAGTTAATGAATTTTTAAAACCGTATATATCATCTGCTTTTAATTTTAAATAGCCTTTCTTTTCAAGCTTAGCAACAATTTCAAAAAATCTTTCTTCACTAAGTTCAAATAAACCAGCTAATAGTTTATAATCTAATCTATCACCCAATAAAGAAGCAACATTTAAGAAAATATATTCTTTTTCATTATGCTCTTTTAAGAAATCCAATCTATCATAGAAACATTTTTCTATAGTTGCAGGAACTTCAAGATCAGTTATTTCTGTTTTAAATTTAACAGCTTTATCTTGTACAAATAATATTTTTCGCTCGAACAAATATTGCAAAACTTGTTCAATGTATGCAATATTACCCTGCGCATTATATGCTATTTGAGATAATATTTCGTTTGGAATTTCGCAATTTTGCCCTAAAACTTTTTTAATGAATATTTTTGATTCGGACATATTCAAACGTCTTAGAGAAATATTCAAACAATTAGAATTATTTAATTTGTTTGATTGAAAATACATTGCAACAGAATGCTGATTTTTGTATGCAATAATCATTTTTGCATTTCGTTCAAAATAATCCGAATTAACAAGATGTTTCAAAAATCCATATGAAGATTCATCAATTAAATCAAAATCATCAATTAGGAAAATAACATCTTTTCTTTTTTTAATATAATCAAAAACATCTTTTAAATATTTATATGTGATTTCTTTATTAATTAAAATATTTTCAAAGTAATCTTTTTTAATTGGATAAATAAGATTTGCTAATGTTTCTAAATTTTCTTCATCTATTTTTTCAAGATTTAATTTGTCTAAAACTTTTCGCTCAAATGCTTTAATGTTAAACTCATCCTTTAAAATAGCAGGACAACCAAAGAAACTTGCAAAAAAGCTTTGTATTAAACCATAAGGGCTGATTTGCGTTAAAGCAGAACACTGTGCATAAAAAATAACTGTATCATTCAAATGAGCTTTGTTTAACTTATAATGCAAATCATTTAAAAGATGGGTTTTGCCAACCCCTCTTGGAGCATTAACAGAAATTGCTCTAACTTTTGAATCGTTATCGGATAAGTTATCTAATATTATTTCTAGTGCTTTATCATATTTTTCATCTTCAGTTTGTTCAAAAACAGGTTTTTGATCTAAAAATATCAATTTATAAGAATCTGAAGAAATTTTAATTAATGATAATTCTGATGATAATTTTGTATAAGCGCTATTTGAAACAATAACATCTTTTTCAGAACCCAATTTTAATTGCGTAACTTCTTTTGAATTTTTAACTTCATCTACTGTAGAAATTGCAAATTTATAAGACAATCCTGTATCTAGGGTTTTTTCTAAAATTTGGTTAAATTTAACAAATTCTTGTTCAAAATGGTTTATATTATCAAGAATTTTTGTATTTTGCGTATAGTTAAATCTAAATACTACACAATGAGAATTAACAAAATCACAACTTGTGCCAAAAGCAATTTTGACTGTTGTTTTGATATTTTGAATTACTTTTTGCTTAAATTCTTCTTTGTCATATTTTTCAAAAGTTCTATCTAGATTAATAAAATCAACATAAATTAAAAGAAGATTTTCAATTGCATTCTCTTCAGCAATATCGGCATTTTTGGCTTTTAGGGGTTGTTTTTTGTCAATATTTTCTACTTCTATTTTGCGAGTTTCAGTTTTTTCGATTGAAACATCATTATTTTTATCAGTTTTTGGAAAATAATAATTACATTTTCTGCAAGACTCACTTGTCGCGTAATTTGCACTATTGCATTCAGGGCAAAATTTAACAAATGTATATCCGCATTTTTTGCACTCAACAGAACCAAGTCGCGTTGGGGAATCACATCTTGGACAAGTAAAGATTAATTTTAAATTACAGTTTGGACAAACCGTATCATTTTTTGATACTTTGGTTTTACACTTTGGACAAATCAAAACTAATTATCCTAATAGGTATAACACTTCTATAAAATTATAATACAAATATAACATTTTTATTTAATTTTGTAAATTTTTTCAAAACTTCATTATTTCGTAGTATATTAATAACTATGAAATTAGGAGTAAATATAGACCATATAGCAACTCTAAGAAACGCAAGAGGCGGAGTTGAGCCAAATTTAATCGAAGCTGCACGCATTGCATTAAAAGAAGATATTCTCGCGCTAACAATGCATCTTAGAGAAGATAGACGGCATATAAAAGATGAAGATTTGTATGAAGTTAAAAAACTTGGTGCAAAAATAAATCTTGAAATGGCAGCAACACAGGAAATACAAAAAATCGCACTAGATTTAATACCATACAGCGTTTGTCTTGTGCCCGAAAAAAGACAAGAAATCACGACCGAGGGCGGTTTAGATGTATTAAGCCAAAAAGATTATTTAAAAGAATTTATTAAACCTTTAAAAGAAAAAGGTATTTTGGTTAGTCTTTTTATTGATGCTGATATAGAACAAATTGAAGCTGCAAAATATGTTGGAACAGATTATATAGAATTGCATACCGGATGTTTTGCAAACGCTTTTGAGAAAAATGATTTCAAAAACGAATTAGACAAACTTAAAAAAGCTGCAAAACATGCGCAAAATTTAGACATAAAAGTAAACGCAGGACATGGTTTAAATTATGACAACGTTTATCTAATGAAAGAAATTGACGGATTATGCGAATTAAATATAGGTCATAGCATAATTTCAAAATCAATATTCATTGGTCTAAAAGATGCAATTTCGCAAATGCTTGACTTGATTAAATAAGTTTTGTAAACATCTTCTTGACATAAATTTTTGTCTTAGATATATTATTAAATGCAGATAGGTTGGTCGCTTCAAAATGTTCATCGGAACTGCGATCCCTTAAAAGAAAGGACACATTGAAAATGTACGCAATAGTCGAAACAGGCGGAAAGCAATATATTCTCGAAGAAGGCAAATATGTTGATATCGAGTTATTAGATGCTCAAGCAAACGATAAAGTAACTTTTGATAAAATCGTTATGTTAGTTAACGGTAAAAAATCAAAAGTTGGAAGACCCTATGTAGCTTCTGCTACTGTTGATGGTACCGTTGTTAAAAATGACAAAGCTAAAAAAGTAATTGTTTACAAACAACGTCCTAAAAAGGGCACAAGAGTTAAACAAGGTCACAGACAACAATTCACCCGCGTAATGATTAATAAAATCAATACAAAAGCTAAAGCAGCTAAGGGCGAAGAAACAACAGGAGAAGAATAAAAATGGCACATAAGAAGGGTGTAGGTTCGTCAAAGAACGGTCGCGATAGCGAAAGTAAGAGATTAGGCGTCAAAAAATACGCAAATGAACAAGTTGTTGCTGGTAACATTATTGTTAGACAAAAAGGAACAAAAATTCACCCAGGTAACAACGTAGGTATGGGTAAAGATTACACATTATTTGCTTTAGTAGATGGTGTTGTTAAATTTGAACCATATAGAAGAACAAGAAAACAAGTTAGTGTTTACGCACAATAGTTCTAGAATCGCTAGACTATAAATGAAAATTTAATATGGTATGGGAGCGTAGCTCAGTTTGGTTAGAGCGCATGCCTGTCACGCATGAGGTCGCGGGTTCGAGCCCCGTCGTTCCCGCCATATTAACAAAATAAGTCCCGTAAGGGACTTTTTATCATTTTAAACTTTAATATTATTTATTTTGTTATAAATACAAGCACAATTCTTCTGCAGACAATCCAGGCTCTTTTCTGATTGCATTTGCAATATTTGCTAACGATACTATATGCACTTTTTCATCATCACCAAAAACTTTGTTGTTTTTATAAATTCTACTCATAATTTTATATGCTTTTGCTAGCATTTCTATTTTATTATCAGGCATTGCATTTATAGCATTTTGTATAAAAGCGGGCGCATAATACAATAAAACTCCTTTTTGGTTAATGCCATCCTTTGAAAGCCCTTTCAGTAAATCATATTGTTCTTCTTTATTTAATTTTGAAAATGCTTCAATAACTTCTTGCGCATCATTAGGCGTGTAAGCTCTTGATAAAATTGCAAGTCTAACAAGACTTTTTTCTTCAGGAGAATCAATTGATAAATTGTAATCACTTGCTTTTTTATTTAAAAAATCATCATAAGTCTCATTTAAACCTTGTGAAATCTTTTGTTGAATTGACTCGATTCCTTGCATATAGCCATTAAACACATTATTATTCATTACAAGTGAACCATTTGATGCTACATGTCCTGCTGCACCAGCAACATCGTAAAACATGTGAACAAGATATAAATCCATTGCACGTTTACCCACTGTTCCAATTTTTGCTAAATTCGCAGGCAAACATTCACCTTGCACAAATTGACCTAAATTAAAATCAGCGTCAAGAGAATTTATAATATCATTTTGGTTATTTTTAGTTAACCTGCTAAATGATGGAATTTCGTCTGGAATTGTTTTTAGCGCCATCAATAATGCTTCATCGTGATCTTTTACTGGTCTTTTCATTAAAGACTCTATATTTTGAACAAATTCTTTAATTTTACCTAAATCATTAATCATTGTGAAAGCAAGTATTGCATCAGCATCTTGCGGAGTCTTGATTACTCCTGTAGTAAAATCTTTTAATTTATCAAAATTTTCACGAGTCATTTTCACTGATTCTTTTTGACATTCAGTAAATTTATCATAATCTCCATTCAATACATGTTTTAAGCATTCTATGCCAACAATAGTTCTATCAAATTCTACATGCTTGCTGCCAAACAATTTTTCTGAAATTGAATTTAAATCGCTATTTATCTGCCATTCAGGAGTAGCATTTACATCACCAGTTAACCAATATAATTCAGGATATCTTTGTAATAATATCTTGGTCATTTCTACCGAATCTTTTGAATTTAAAAAATTATTTACAAAAGCTTCCGTTTCATAATTTGGAGCCAAAACAGCATTCCTACTTATATAATTAACTGGTTGCATATTCAAATTTGGCTGAATAGCATTATAATAAAAACTTTTTAAATATGGTATCAAATTCGGATTAGTAACGTTATCATGTCCCATATCTAACATTTCTTGTATGCAAGATTGTAAATCTGAGTTTAAATATTTCAATTTATACATTGCAGCAAATAATCCAGTTCTATCTTTTCCCTCTCTGCAATGAATGTAAACTTTTTCATCATTTTTCCTTGCTTGTTCCATTACATTGAAAAATCTATTCACATACTCATCTGATGGATTTTCAAAAGATGGAAACGGCATATTTATATAGTTTATTCCTAAATTTTTTGCAATTTCTTTCTCACTTTTTTGATTATTTGAACCATATCCAGTTGTAAAATCTATAATTATGCTAATCCCAAGTTCTTTCAGTTGTTCAATTTCTTCTTCGCTGGGTTTTGCACCCCTATATAATGTATTATCAATATTTTTAAATCTAATTATATTTAAAGTCTGATTTTTATTATTACCAAATTTAATATTTTCTAAACTGTTATTAGAAATAAGATTAAAATTCATACTTACCTTTGTATAATTTATACTTAAAATAATAAAAAATATATCAAAATGAAAATTGCTTAATTCTGATTGATAAGTTTAAGTAATTACATTAAGTTTGTTTCTCTTTTTGGTCCAACATTAATAAAAATTATGCATTAGCACTAAATCTTTTTTCATTCCCGGCATTATCTATTGTCTTGCAATAATAAATTTGTCCTTCTGAATTTACACTTACATACCCCTTATCAGTCATAAGAGAAAAGCCATTATCTTTAGCGGTACATATTTCATAATTTACACCACCTGCTTTTCCGGACATATATTCACTATTTTTAGCGCCAATCTCCTTATTGGGACTAATACATGCAGAAATAGTTTTTCCAACAATAGCTTTGCTGTGATTTCCAATGCAACCAAACATTTTTAACCCTTTCTGTGTTAACAGACTAATTTTATAGCCAAATTAAGTTTCCTAATTTTTCAAAATTGCGTAAATTTGCAAATAAATTAACATATGTTAAGTTTTCCTTAAATAAATTCAAAATTTATTTTTTTAAGGGAGATTTATCTAAAATTACTTTACTATTAGATATAGCTCAAAAAACTATTTAATCTCTTTTTTAATATTCTTGTAAATTTTTATTAATACATTTCAATCATTAAACAATTTTAAACCTTTAGCTCTTTTTTTGTTTTTGTAAAAATATAGGAGAAAAATTATGACAATAGGTTTTACAGGCGGATTGATTAATGCTGGCGGCACTTACATTAAGCCTGAAAATATTTCATTTTTTGAAAAAAACAACCAAGGTGGCACCACAATTCATATGAATTCAACTGGCAACATGCAACTTGAATGGCAAACAGTAAGAGTTAATACAAATCATTCTCCAGAAAAAGTTGCTGATGCGATTATAAAAGCTGAACAAACAGGAGAATTGATAGATATCAACGCATAGTTTATTTAAAATTTATAATAAAAAAGAGTTCTTTAAGAACTCTTTTTTATTTTGATAATCCAATATAACTAAGTTAAATTTTACACACCTTGAAAATTTTTATATAATTCTAAATATGAAAACCAAATTCAAATATATTCTCATATTTTTATTATTTTTCACATCCTTGCAAACATTTGCAACTGAAATTAAAGTTTTAAAAATTTATGATGGCGATAGCATTTTAGCAAAAATTAATGATAATATTTTCAGAATTCGTCTTATTGGGATTGATTGCTTTGAAGGAACAAACAGCAATAGAGCATCATACCAGGCTCAAAAATATAATTTGTCTCAAAATGAAATAGTAAAAGGCGGAAATATTGCAAAAAATATATTGAAAAAAGAATTAAAAAACAAAAAAACCACTTTTGAATTTCAAGGAATTGATAAATACAATAGAGCTTTAGGAATTATTTACGCAAATAACGAAAATATAAACGAAAAAATGCTAAATACTCCATATTGCAAAATATACAACTATAAAGCTAAATAACTTTCTTATTGTATTTGTTTTGTGCTACTTCGATACCTTCTTTTAACCAGCAATCAACAACATCAATTGCAACTTTTCCCATTTTTTCAATCCCTTGCAATTCGTCAGATGAAAAATTAGATAAAACAAAATTATCAATTGGAAATCTATCTGGAATTGGACCAACTCCAACTTTTAATCTATCAAAAACATCGGTACCAATTCTATTTATTATAGATTTTATGCCATTATGACCACCAAAAGAGCCATTTTTTTTCAATCTAAATGTACCAAAATCTATTGTCGCATCATCATAAATAACTAAAATATCTTTATTAGTTAACTTATAAAAATTCATCAACTCTATAACAGCATTACCTGACAAATTCATATATGTTTTGGGCAATAAAAACAAAATATCTCCCTTTTTACCAAAAAAAGAATTGAATTTATCAGATAATTCAACATTATAATGGCGCATAATTTCATCCATTATCAAAAAACCGGTATTATGCCTTGTTGTTTTATATTTAATTTCAGGATTGCCCAACCCTATTAATGCTTTCATTTTAAATAAACTTTCTTCTTTTAATTACTATTTGAATTAATCATAGATATTTATCTTTTTCGGTAATTTAAAAATAATCAAAAAAGGTTATTTGTAAAATAGCATACAAGACGGAGTAAAATCAATATAAATGAAAAATAATATTCAAAAAAAGAGCTCTAAAATTGTTGGAGATTTTTTAAACAAAACAAAATTACATAAAAAAGAATTTGCTCAAATGATAGGAGTTACACTATCTTATGTTTACAATTTAATTGACGAAAATGTTCCATTTTCAACTCGCTCTATAACATTAGAAAGAATTGCAACAGTAATGGATATAAATCCAGAAGAATTTATAGAATATCAAATTCCACAAGAAGTTGAATCATTTAGTGAAAATTTATTAATGCTAAAAGATATTATTAAACATAACAATTTAACGACTTTAGACTTTTTGAAAATGTTTGAAAGGAAAAAAAGACTAGAACTTGTTGATATATTAAGAGGCGCAAAGCCAATTCAAATAGACCTAGAAGAACTCAAAAAAATTACAAAAGCACTCAATATGAATAAAGAAGATTTATTTTCAATGTGGAAAAAAAGAATGATAGAATATTTAGAAGAGGGCGGATTAAATCCAAATAAAAACAAAGAGCTCTTAGAATCAATGTTTAACTGCGCATACAAACACATAGAAGCGCACTATTAACAAAACTTTACACAAGTTTAATCAAGCTTGACTTTAATATGCACTCTTTATAACATGTTCACAAGACTATTATAATAAGGTGCAATATGAAAGGTTCAACATTACACAGATCAGGTCTAACTCGTGAAAAGATGGGTGTTTTAGCTAATCTTACACAAGCAGACAGAAAACAAAGCACTAGAGCGCAACTTAATCAATACTATAAAGCTGCAAAAGCTCAAGAATTAGATATTCTTTGGGGAAGTGTTCAAAAAGGTATTCAAAAAGTTCACAATGTAACTAAAAATACTCAACAAAAATCTCCTGCAGCATATCTTACAATCGGCTTCATTGCTGGTGTATTGTTTATGTGTTGCATATTTTTAATTGTATCAATTTCAACAATTACTTCCAGAAACATCTCTAAAATGGAAGCTAAATCAAATGTTGCATTAATCGGAGAAGATGCAACTATGGCATCAGGCTCTGAAGCTATTATTTCTCAAGAGAAATATGTAGTTAAAAAAGGCGATACATTAAACGGAATAGCTTATCGTTTTTATGGAAAATATGACGAAGCAAAAATCCTAGAGATTCAAAGAGTAAACAACATTATAAATCCTGCCGCAATCAGAATTGGGCAAGAGCTTATGATTCCTGTTTCTCAAGAAAGATAATTTACAGCTAACAAACTAAAATCCCGCAAAAGCGGGATTTTTATTATACTTTTTTCTAATTTTATATAGTAAAATACTTTATTGTTTAACCTCTTTAAATCATTTAAAACCTTATTTAAAGAGGTTATTTTAATGAAAAAAATTCTTATTTTAATATTATTTTTACTGACTATAAATACAAATATTGGAAACAGCCAAATAATTTCAGGAAGAGTAAACCATGATGACTTAAAATTTCAAAGTAAAATCATAGATTCTAAAACAAAAGAAGCTCTAAGTAATGCCAAAATAACAATTCCAGAAATTCATTACACAACATATTCTGATAAAAATGGGACTTTTAAATTAAATGTTGATTTAACTGACAAAACCGTTTTATTTGTTGAAAAAGAAGGATACAAGGTTTTTTCTTTAACCATAGATAATAATATTGTAAAATCTCCCCTAAAACTCGGGATTGAAAAAGCAAATCCTTTTGATTTACAAATAAGTGATGGTTTAATACATCTTGGTGACAATATGTTTTCAGATAATTCTGCAAACAGCAGAGATTTTAGGCAAGGAGCAAACGGGCATTTTTACTCTAAAAAATTTGAAAAACCAAGTTTCAATACAAAACAAGAAGTTGTAATTAGAATTGGAACAACAATAGGATTGGATACTAAAAAAGCGAAGCAAATTGGGCAAAATAGAATTGCAAAAGTATATTCATCCCCAGCCGAAATTTTTGTAAATGGTCATAAAATAGGAATTCTTGAAATAAATGGTGATAACAAAGAAATAATCGTTCCAAAAAATATTATAAGACCTGTCAATGAATTAATAATCAAGACAGGAAGAAATTTATTTCAAACAGAATATGTTGATTATGATGATATAGAACTGGCAAATATTAGAATTGAAATAAAAGAAAAACAGTACTTTGCGAGATATTAATTTTTACAAAACAATAAAATAATAGTATAATTCTTCTATGCTAAAACCAAATGAGAATATAGAAGAAATAACCCCATACAAAATAGATGAATATAGAAATCAATGGCGATTAAAACTTGATGCTAATGAAAATATATATGGCTGCAGTCCTAATATAATTAGTGCTATTAAAAATATTGATGCGCAAGATATTTCTCTATATCCTTGTTATGGAAAATTAATCAATAAACTATCTGAAAAATATGAAATCAAAAATAAAAATATTCTTTTATCAAATGGTTGCGATGAAGCGTTAAATATAGTTGTTAATTCATATTTAAATAAAAATGAGGAAATATTATCCTTAACCCCATCTTTTTCAATGCCAAATTTATATGCAAAAGCAACTGGTGCCAAAATCAAACAAATCGACTACCAAGAAAAATTTATTTTTAATATAAACACCATAAAAGAAAATATAACCAACGACACAAAAATAATTTATCTAGCAAGTCCAAATAATCCAACAGGAGAAGCGATAAAACCAATTGAAATAGGATTATTATTAGAAGAATTCAAGGAAAAACTTTTTATAATAGATTGCACATATATAAATTATTCATACAATTTTGTTTTGGAAGATTATATAAATTTAATCAAAAAATACGATAATGTTGCCATAATGAAGTCATTTTCAAAAGACTTCGCAATTGCAGGATTAAGATTTGGTATAACATTTGCAAATGAAAATATAATAAACAATTTATATAAAATAGCATCTCCTTATAACGTAAATATGATTGCCGCAAATTGCGCAATGGTAGCATTAAACGATGAAAAATATTTTGAAAAAATAAAAGAATTAAACAATACAACAAAAGAATTTTTATATGAAAATTTAAAAGAGCTAGGCTTTAATCCATATCCATCTGAAGCGAATTTCATTCTTTGTGATTTTGGAGAATATTGTGATTTTTATTATGAAAAATTGAAAAAAAATGGAGTAATTACAAGAAATTATTCAAAAAATTCCCCCATAGCAAATTGTCTTAGAATTACAATTCCAACAATTGGTGGCGCAAAATACATTCTTGAATTATTAAAAAGAAAAAATGTTTTAATTTTTAATTTAGACAACATAAATGAAGATACAAAATTAAAAGAAACGTTAGATGAGTTGTCACTAAACTATGATTATACTTTATACACAACAAAAACAAAAAAAGAAATTGAAGAATTTTTAAAAAAATTAAACATTGAAAATTATTTTTACTATAAAATCACAAGCGAAGATTTTCCAGAAAATTTGCAGAAACCAAATTCAACTGCACTTAAAAAAATTATGAACTCTTGTCCAAATATATCAATAAAATATATAGCAAACGATGTTGACGACATTATTGCTGCAAATGCTATAAATTTAAATCTAATTGGATATATCGAAACAACCTCAATAAATAATGATTTATTAAACAACTTCAAACATCTTGGAGTAAAATATATTTTAAATAATGTCAATGATTTAAATAATTTATTAATAGAAATGGAAAAAGATAATGAAAAGAATATCTACTAAAACAAGAAAAACAAACGAAACAGAGATATCTTTAAATATAAATTTAGATGGAAACGGCAAATATAATATCAAAACTCCTTGTCGATTTTTCAATCATATGCTTGAACAACTAAGCGCACATAGCGGAATTGATATAGATTTAGACGCAAAAGCTCTTGATAATAATTTTCACCATTTAATCGAAGATTGTGCTATAACATTAGGACAAGCGATTTTAGAAGCATTGAAAGACAAAAAAGGCATCAAAAGATATTCAAATATTGTTCTTCCAATGGACGAAGCCTTAATTCTGTGCGCTCTTGACATTTCAGGAAGAGCTTATTTTAAAATGAATATAGAATTAAAAGATAATATAACAGATGATTTTGAGACAATTTTATTTCATCACTTCTTTAATAGTCTTGCTAATAATTCAGGTATCTGTTTACATTTAAAAATGTTTGATGGATATGATACACATCATATTATTGAAGCAAGCTTCAAAGCATTTGCAAGATGCTTAAGAGAATCTATTAAAATAGAAGGTTCCGAAATACCCTCCACAAAAGGCTTATTATAATTTTTTCAATTTTGTGTTTATTTAAAATGAACATTTCTAAAACAAAATCGTTTTAGATAATGTAAGTTTTTTGTAAAACACAAAATAAAGGAGAAGTTATTATGTCAGAAGAAATTAAAATTGATACAAACAAAGAATGTTTTTGCAAAAGCAAAGGCTTTAGAAGTTTTTTAGTTGTTTCTTTGGGTAGTTTTGTTGGAGTATTTTGTGCATTAAGTTTATTTGCTGCACTTCATAAACCACCAATGATGCATCATGGTTTTGGACCAAAATTTCACCACTATCATCATCACGCAATGATGAAACATCACAAAGATTGCAACTGCCCTTATCATAAAAAATTTCAAAAGCACCCAGAAGAATTTAAAAAACAGTTTGATAAAAAAGAAATCAAAGACAAAGATTAATAGTTACCAATAGGGGGAAAGGTCGGAAACGACCTTTTTTCATTTTTAATGCTTGAAATTTAAATTTGTTCATGTAAGAATTGTTTTACAAGGTGGCTGGGTAGCTCAGCTGGCTAGAGCGTTCGGCTCATACCCGAGAGGTCGAGAGTTCAAGTCTCTCCCCAGCTAATAAAAAGAGTTCCATTTAGGAGCTCTTTTTTTCATGGTCGAGACTACGTCTCAGCTCCAAGCTTCGCTTTACGCATACTGACGTTCTAATGTTCGCAAGCTCACAAAGAACCTCAGCATCCCCAGCTAATATTTACAAAGAGTTTCGGAAAATCGAAACTCTTTTTTAGTGTCACTGTTTCAAATTGTTTCATTTGCGTTTTACTTTTCTAAATCTAGCATTGTCACAAACCCTCCTCTAATGCGTTTTTAAGCGTTTTTCTTTTATAACAATACCAAAACACCCCTCAAAAAGGGGTGTCAAATTTTAAATTTATTAATCTTTTTCAATTTGTTTTATGTTGCAATATTTGTTTTTATTATCCCATTCCCAGTTATATTTTGTGCAATTATCTTCATTAATTTCAATTAAACCATATTCGGTATTAAGTTTTAAACCAGCTTTGCAATATCCAGTATCTAAACAATAGTCTTTCTCATCAAATAATATGAGATAAAGAAAAATAAAAATTACTGTAATTATAATTGTTGGAATAATAAAAAACTTTTTCATAATTAATATTTAGAAGACAATCCTTTTGGCCTATATTTATCAACTAAAATTCTACAATCATCTTCTTTGTTTTTCAAGCCTTGCAATCTGCCATACATGTTTGCACAGTGGTCTTTTCTGTAATCTTCCATGATTTCGCTAGGTGTCATTTTTGTGCCGTCTTTTTTCTTTTTGTATTTGCTTCTTTGATGTCGTGATAATTTTGTCTAAAAGCATCTATTCCGCCTTTAATTTGTTTCAATTCATCAATTGACGAATAGAGTATTTGTTTTGGACTCAAATTGTCGCCTAATTCATTTAATAATTTATTGCGCTCTTCTTTTTCTTTAATAGAATCAGAATAAAGAATGTTTTTTGCATCTTGATTGTTAAACATCTTCTTTTTGCCTCCTTATGCGATAAATAACACAACCAAAAAATAACAGGTTTATAATTTAAATATAACATATTTTGTTATTTAGTCAATACTATATTTACAAATAATGTATTATGACAAGATATAATTGACAAATTATAATTTATCCAAACGTTTTATCAATTCTTAAAATGAGTTATAATAGAAACTATGAAAAGATTATTATTGTTATTGTTTGTTTTAATATTTTCAACACAAGTATTTGCAAGAGAAGATTTTAGAACATATTATTCAACTCTTGATTATCCTGCTGTTTGGATAAATCCAAAAAACATAAAAGTTTATATATATCCTGATGAATATAAAGAACAAATTCTAAGAAATGCATTTAACACTTGGGATGGCGCTTTAAGGAGTAATCTTGATTTTAAATATGTTGATGAACCAAGTAAAGCTGATATTACAATAAAATATGTCAAAAAATTAGATGGAAGAAATGCTGGAGAAACCAAAACGGGACACGTTAAACTTCAGGGAAAAGTTTATCTTGGAAGGGCGGATATCTCTATTGCAAAAACAAATTATATAGGTTTTACATGTACAGATTTAGAATTATTAAAAACAGCACTACATGAAATCGGACATGCAATTGGAATTTTGGGTCATAGCAAAAATATAACAGATATAATGTATTATTCTACTGCAAGTCATAGACAAAGTACTTTATCAGATAAAGATATAGAAACAGTTAATAAAATATACGGTTTTTAATTTAAGGCATTTACTTTTGAATACAAATTATGATTACAAAAGAAAAAGAATAAAATTTTTAGGTATTTCATTTACATTCAAAACAAAAAAATGGCTAAAAGAAGCCATTGTTCAGAATATAAAACTAAATAAAACAAATCTGAGTTATCAAATAAAAACAAATAAAAACATCTTATTTATAGTTAGCAATTTAATGGAAAAAGGCGGAATAGAAACAAGGCTTTTTCAATATATAAATCAACTGACAAATTTAGGATGGAATTGTTATATCTTAAGTGAAAATAATAAAAATGAGGATTTAAATAAATTTATTAATTTTTATTTAAATTTTGATGCTAAAAATTTTGATGATTGCTTGAATGAAATTATTGATAAATACAATATCAAAACAATTGAATTTCAATTTAAAAATCCAAAAATACTGAAAAATCTTAATCTGAAAAATCTTAAAAAGAAGGCAACTATTGGTTATACAATTCATAATACAGGAATTAAAAATCAAAATTTAATTAACAATTTTAATTATAAGATTTTTGTCAGCAAATTTATGTATGAAAATCATTATAGAAAAATATCAAACCCTACAATCATCCAAAATCAAATTGAAATAGATAAATACATAAATGTTCCAAGCTGGGAATACAAAAACCAAAAAACAGCATTATTAATTTCACGCATATCACAAGATAAACTAGCTTCAATAGAATGTTTTATTCAATATTGTATAAAAAATAACATAGATTTTTTAATTGCAGGAAAACAAGAACCAAAGAAAAATATTAAAGAAAAAATATTAAAAAAATACAATCTAAACGAAAATATTTTTATAGGCAATATTGATACAATTGATTATTTAAGCAAAAATATTGAAAATATTTTATTTGTAGGAGGAATGGGGCTATCAATATTAGAAGCATTATTTTTAAATTTTCCTTGTTTTTGTTGTAATAATTACAAGGCAAAAAGCTATTCATTTATAACTAAAAACAATATTCAATATTTTGATAATTTCACAATTAATAAAAATTCGCTTATAGTAAAAAATAGAAAGAAAGAATATTGTCTTGATTTAGAAGATATATCAAAATATCAACAAAGAGATTTTATTATCAAAAATAGAAACATAAATTCAACAATACAAAATTATATAGAAACAATCAAAAACAATGTTTAAAATCGGCAAAGAAAATTATCATATTGTAATTAATTTTTTAGGAATAAAACTAAAATTTAAAAACACTAAAAAAATTTTTAAAGACTTCCAAAAAACACAGTTATTACTTAAAAGAATGCAAATACCAACAATTTATCTTGCTAATTTATCAACGAAACAAAAAATTTGGTACTTATCAGATAAATTTTATAAAGAAGTTGGCTATTTCCCAGATTTTAAAAATCCAAAAACATTTAATGAAAAAATCAACTGGATGAAATTTAATTATTACAATCCGCAAGAAGAAAAAATAATCGATAAATATGAATTTAAAAACTATATTAAAAATAAATTAAAAAAAGATTATACTGTTCCGCTAATTGATGTTTATGAAGATGTAAATGAGATCAATTTTGATAAACTTCCTCAAAAATTTGTTATAAAAAGCACAATAAGTGGAGGCTCAAGCGGAGTTGAAATAATAAAAGACAAAAATAAAACAGATATTAATAAACTAAAATATAAATTCAACAATCTTTTACAAGAATGGCATTCGATTTATTATTATTCATTTTGCAGAGGTTATAAAAATATAAAACCAAGAATAATAATAGAAGAATATATAGAACAAAATAATCACCAACTTTATGATTACAAATTTTTCTGCTTTAATGGCGAAATTAAAATAATAGAATTCATCTCGAATAGAAAAAATGGAAATTTCTGCGCATCTTTTTATGATGAAAACTGGAAAAAATTAAATTTATATTCAAGTAACCACAAAACAGGCAAAAGCGCAAAACCAAAGAATTTTGAAAAAATGAAAGAAATTGCAAAAATTTTATCAAATGATTTTCCTTTTGTAAGAGTAGATATGTACAATATAAATGGCAAAATTTATATAGGCGAAATGACTTTTACGCCTCTAAGTGGCTTTATGAAATTCAATCCATTAGTTTGGGATAATAAACTTGGAGAATATTTAAAACTTGAAAAAATTGAACCAAAATTCATTAAAATATTAAATGAATTTTTATAACAAAAACAGATAACATTAGTTAACATTTCATAGAATATATTTATATTCGTGTTACGATAATTTTGAGCATAGCTTGCAAGTTTATTTCTAATATTCAAGAGGATTTATATGACTAAAAACTTAATAATAGGCGCTGGTTTTTCAGGTGCTGTATTAGCTAACTTATTGGCTAATAAATTAAACGAAAAAGTGCTTATTATAGATAAAAAAGACCATATCGCAGGAAACTGCTATGATTATCGTGACAAAAACGGTATTATGATTCACAAATATGGCTCTCATATTTTTCACACATCAAATGAAAAAGTGTGGAATTTTATAAGAAAATTTGGTGATTTTAATCAATATATGCACAAAGTTATTGCAGTTATTGATGGCATAGAAACAACAATTCCATTTAACTTTAATACAATTTACGATGTTTTTCCAAAAACTCTTGCAAAAAGACTTGAAAAAAAATTGTTAAAAAAATTCGAATATAATAAAAAAGTCCCAATATTAGAATTTCAAAAACAAGATGATGAAGATTTAAAATTTCTTGCAAATTACGTATATGAAAAAGTTTTCTTGCATTATACAACAAAACAGTGGGGAGTATCTCCAGAAGATGTTGACGGAGCAGTGACAGCAAGAGTTCCTGTTTATCTAAGCAAAGATAACAGATATTTCCAAGACAAATATCAAGGGCTTCCACTAGAAGGTTATACAAAACTTGTTGAAAACATGTTAAACCATCCTAATATCGAAGTTAAATTAAACACAGATTACAAAGATATAAATGAAAATTTTGATAGAACATTTTACACAGGCGCAATTGATGAATTTTTCAATTATGAATTTGGACAACTTCCATACAGAAGCGTTAATTTCAAATTCGAAGAATATGATAGAGAGTTTTATCAATCAAATTCTGTTGTAAATTATCCTTGCAATTATGATTTCACAAGAATTCACGAATATAAATACTATTTAAATGATAAATCCAACAAAACAGTTATAGCAAAAGAATATTCAGAATTTTTTGAACTTGGAAAAAATGAAAGATATTACCCAATTCCAAAAGACGAAAATATCGAACTATACAATAAATACTTACAAAAAGCTAAAACTCTTAAAAATATTTATTTCCTCGGAAGATTAGGAGATTACAAATATTACGATATGGATAAAGCCATCCTTAGAGCGCTAGAATTATTCGAGGAAATTAATTAATGATTTTAGTAACAGGTGGAGCTGGATATATTGGAAGTCATTGTGTTTTATCCTTATTAAAAAAAGGGATAGATGTTGTTGTATTTGATAATTTATCAACAGGACATATTGAAACAATAGAAACCCTTAAAAAATTTGGCAACCTGAAATTCTATCAAGGCGATTTATTAAATACAGATGAAATCGATAAAGTTTTTGAAAATAAAATTGATGCCGTTATACATTTTGCAGCGCTATCACAAGTGGCTGAATCAATGAAAAATCCTCAAAAATATTATATAAACAACGTTATTGGAACAATAAACCTATTAGACACAATGATTAAAAACAATGTTAAAAAAATTGTTTTTTCATCAACTGCTGCAACCTATGGAGAACCAAAATACACTCCAATAGATGAAAATCATCCTCAAAATCCAATTAATCCATACGGAAAAACAAAACTAATGATTGAAAATATTATGGATGATTACAATAAAGCATATGACCTTAAATCTGTTAGATTGAGATATTTTAATGTCATAGGCGCAGACAAGGATATTAATATTGGCGAATGGCACAACCCAGAAACGCATCTAGTTCCAAATATTTTAAAATCGACTTTTGAAAATTCTAAAACTTTTGAAATCTATGGACAAGACTACAACACAAAAGATGGTACTTGTGTAAGAGACTATATAAATATAGAAGATTTAATTGACGCACATATTTTAGCTCTTGAATATTTAAATAAAAATAATGAAACTAATTTTTTCAATCTTGGAACAAACGGCGGAAACACTGTTTGGGAAATATTTAAAGTTTGTGAAAAAATAACAGAAAAAGAAATCGATGTTAAACAAATGCCAAGAAGAGAAGGGGATCCTGCAATATTAATTGCAAACAACGAAAAAGCTAAAAAAATCTTAAATTGGCAACCAAAAAATAATCTTGAATACAGCATAAAAAATGCTTATATTTGGGAAAAATTGCTTCAAGAAAGGATGAAAAATGCCTAAAGTATCAGTTGTAGTACCAATATATAACGTTGAAAAATATTTAAGACAATGTCTTGATAGCATTTTAAATCAAACCTTAAAAGATATTGAGATAATTTGTATTAATGACGGTTCAAAAGATTCTTGTCCGCAAATTCTTAAAGAATACAGCCTGAAAGATGGTCGCATCAAAGTTATAAACAAAGAAAATACAGGCTATGGAAATTCAATGAATATAGGCTTTCAAGAGGCAATTGGTGAATATATCGGAATTGTTGAATCAGACGACTTTGTAAAATCCACAATGTTTGAAGAATTATACAATCTTGCAAAAAATAATGATGCAGACGTCGTTAAATCAGATTTCTATTATTATTCAACAGCAAATAATCAAGCTCGTCACGCAGGCAAAATCCTTAAAAGTAAAGCAAACAAATTAATAACAATCAAAAAATTTCCAAAACTTTTAAAAATTCAACCAAGCATCTGGACCTGCCTATATAAAAACGATTTCATAAGACAAAACAAAATCAAATTTTTAGAAACTCCTGGTGCAAGCTTCCAAGATACATCATTTTGCTTTAAAACATTATCTCTAGCGCAAAGAATAATTTTAACAAACAAAGCATATTTGTATTACAGACAAGACAACTCAGGTTCATCTGTTCATCAAAAAGATAAAGTATTCTTGATTTGCAAAGAATATGATGAAATTACAGATTTTCTTGATAAAAATCCTGAAGTAAAAAAATATGCAAACACACAAAAATTAATTAAACAATATAGTGCATACATTTGGAATTTAAAAAGAATCAGCGAAGAACATAGGGATTCTTTTATTGATGTATTTTCTGATACATTTAAAAAATATTATGAAAATAATGAATTAAATGCTAGTTTTTACAGAAAATACAGTAAAAAAGAAGTCAAAATGCTTATTAACAATAAAAAGCAATTCAGAGCTCTCATTGATAAAAAAGCAATTCAAGGAAAAAACAAAAATAAAAGACGAAAAATGTTTTCCATTAGAATCAATTCTTCAAGAATTAGTATCGTAATTTTTGGAAAACAAATTTTGGAGATTGGCTAAATATGTCAGATTGGATAACATTCAATGAAGAAACCTTTCATTGGACAATAAAACTAGGCTTCATTAAATTAAAAATAAAAGATAAAGCAAAATTAAAAAAGAGAAGACTTGAACTTGAAGAAAAGTTTAATTCTATTCCAATTCAAAATAATAAAATCGTTTTTTCAAATTATTTTGGTAAATCTTATGGATGCAATCCAAAATATATAACTGATGAAATAATAAGACAAAAACTTCCATACGAGCTTGTTTGGATAGTTAAAAATGCACAAGAAAAGAAAAATGAATTTCCTAGCGAAGTTAAACTCGTTGAATATTTATCAGATGAATCAATAAAAGAACTTGCAAGTGCCAAAGTATGGATAGATAACACAAGAAAAAAACACTATTGGGAGCAAGGATTAATAAAGAAAAAAGGGCAATACTATATCCAAACTTGGCATGGTCCATTAGGAATGAAAAAAATTGAAGCCTCAATAAAAGATGAAAATCCAATGTGGCGCAAATGGGCAAAAATTGATTCCAAACATATAGATTACCTATTGGCTTCAAATAAAACAGATGAAGATATCCTAAAAAAATGCTTCTGGTATAAAGGCGAAATTTTAAGAGAAGGTTATCCAAGAAATGATATTTTCTTTTCATCAAAAGAAATAAAAGAAGATATTAGAAAAAAAGTTTTTGATAATTTAAATATCTCCTGCGATAAAGAATTAATTGTTTATCTGCCAACTTTTAGAGATAAAGGCAGAACAACTGGCTATGATATAGATATTTTAAATGCTACAAAAGCAATAAGCGAAAAATTTAACAAAGAATACGTAACCGCTGTTAAACTGCATCCAAATACAAAACAAGAAGTTATCGAGCAATTTAATTTTGATAACGAAAAAATAATAGATGCAATAAATTATCCCGATGTTCAAGAATTAATGATTGCATCAGATGTTATTATCACAGATTATTCAAGCGCAATTTTTGATGGAATGCTTGAGTATAAAAAAGGATTTATTTTTGTATCAGATTTAAAATTATATGAAAAAGAAAGAGGATTTTATTTCCCATTATCTAATACACCATTTCCTATTGCGAAAAATAATAATGAATTAATTGAAAACATCAAAAACTTTGATATAGAAAAATATAACAATGGAATTTCAAAATATCTAAAAGACAAAAAATATATCCTAGATGGCAATTCATCTAAAAGAATAGTAGAAAAAATTAAAAATATAATAAATTAAGGAAAAACATGGCAAAAGTAAGTATAATTATTCCAATCTATAATGCACAAAAATATCTAAAAGAATGTGTAGATAGTGTTATTAATCAAACATTAAAAGATATTGAAATAATATGTGTTAACGATGGCTCAAAAGATAATTCGCTAGAAATTTTAAAAGAATACGAAAAACAAGATAATAGAGTTATCATAATTGACAAGCAAAATGGCGGCTATGCAAGCGCAATTAATGCAGGATTAGAAAAAGCAACAAGCGAATATATTGGAATTGTTGAATCTGATGATGTTTGCGCGAAAGAAATGTTTGAAGAGCTTTGCAAAAAAATCGAACAAACAAATGCGGATTATGTTGCAAGCGATTTTTATTTCCTAACAGAAGCAAATACATATAGGAAATCAAGTAATATGGTTAAACCAGAACTTGATGAACATGATTGCTTCAACCTTTTAAGTTCGCCAAAAACATTGTATAGTCCAGCTTATCCTTGGAAAAATTTGTACAAAAAAAGCTTCTTAGATGAAAACAATATAAGAATGAAACAAGATGGTATGGGTGCATACGAAGATCAACCTTGGAATGCTGAAATCCTATCAAAAGCAAAAAAAATAGCATATCTTGATAAGCATTTATACTTCTATAGAATTGATGCAACAGATTCTTCAACAAACAATGGAAAAATTGGTCTTATAAATTACATAAAAAGAAGAAATCAAGCAAGGGAAATCTTGATTGAAAACAATTGTTTTAATGATGAAATCAAAGAATATTTCCATCTTTCTGCATTTGGTGGAAGCAAATTATTCTTTAGAAAAATTCAAAGAAAATTTAAACCACAATACTATAAAGATATGCAAAAATTATTTGCTTTAGCATTAGAGGATAATATTGAATTTAAATATTTCAGCAAAGCAAAATTAAAAGACTTTAAAAATATTCAAAACTATGGATATCATATGTATATTTTGAATAATAAAATTCAAAAAATTTCAAAAACAATATTTTCAATAGGAAATTCTAAAGATAAAAAACACAAAGTTTTAACTATTTTAGGTATAAAATTAAAATTCAGGAGAAAAAATGCCTAAAATATCGGTAATAATACCTGTTTATAATGCACAAGAATATCTTAGCGAATGTTTAGATTCCGTTTTATCTCAAACATTATCGGATATTGAAATAATTTGCATTAACGACGGCTCAACCGATAACTCGCTTGAGATTTTAAAAGAATATGCAAAAAAAGATGAAAGAATAAAAATAATAAATCAAAGAAACAAAGGGGTTTCTGTAGCAAGGAATAAAGCCATCAAAAAAGCGCAAGGTAAATATATTGCTTTTTTAGATAGCGATGATTTTGTAAAAAAAGATACTTACGAAAAATGTATTAAAAAAATAAATGCAACAAACTCTGATATTTTAATTTTCGGAATGGAATTATTAATTAATAACGAGTACCTTCCTGCGCGTGTAAATTCTTTTATGGAAGAAAAAGAAGATGCTTTTGAAATTCCACCACAACTTCTGACATATTCTGTGCACAAAATTTATAAAACTGAATTTATAAAAAATAATAAAATAGACTTTCCAAAAGGCATAAAATCTGCAGAAGACGGGGTTTTTTGTCAATTGTGTAATTTTTATAAACCAAAATATACAATAATCAAAGATTCTTTTTACGTATATCGCAAAAATCAAAACTCGCAAACCGAAAAAAATGCAAAATATTGCATTAAAACAGACTTACAAGCATTAAAATTTTTAACAAAGACCAGAAAATTTAAAACATCAGATGATGAAACAAAAAAAACAATAATCAATAAATTTTTTGGCGGAATTATCCATTATTGGGAAAATTATCCACAACATAAAAATCAATATTTAATAGATATTCAAGCATATTTTTTGTTTATAAAAAATTTTTACGATTTAGACACACTGAAAACTATACAAAATTTTTATAGAATATACAAAATCAAGGAAATCAAAGAAACATATTTTAAAGCCTTGGAAGAGCTTAGCTCAATTGAAAAAATATTTTCATTAACAAATAACAAAGGTAGAACCCATAAAATTTTAACTATTTTAGGTCTAAAACTTAAATTCAGGAGAAAAAATGTCTAAGGTCTCGGTGATCATCCCCGTATACAATGTTGAAAAATATTTAAGACAATGTCTTGATAGCATTATTAATCAAACATTATCTGATATTGAAATAATTTGTATTGATGATGGCTCAACCGATAAATCCTTAGAAATATTAGAAGAATACGAAAAAAAAGATGAAAGAATAAAAGTTTTAAAACAAAAAAATCAATATGCGGGTGTTGCAAGAAATAACGGTATTAAAATTGCAAGCGGAGAATATATTCATTTTCTAGATTCTGATGATTGGTTAGATTTAGATTCTTATGAAAGACTATACAATCTAATGAAAGAAAAAGAATGCGATTTTATAAAATTCAAATCATACACATACGACAATATTTCAAACAAAATAATTGATGCATACTACACAAATATCGGTTCTTTTAAAGAAGAAGATTTCAATAACTATTACGATTTTTTGAAAAATTATGAAAAACTAATTAAAGTTTCCGATGCCCCATGGTCAGGATTTTACAATACAAAATTTATTAAAGAAAATAATATATATTTTGATGATTTAATTTGCGCAAATGACGTATCTTTTTACTATAGATGCTTAATAAAGGCAAACAAAATCTTTATTTCAGATCAACGACATGTATATTATAGAATTAACAATTCGTCTTCTTTAATTGGAATCAGGGCTTATAACTTTGATTGTCAATTAAAATTATATAAAAATATTTCATCAATTGTTTCATCATTTGATGAAACAATCAGAAAAAAAGTGTTAGAAAATATGTGCAACAGCATATTCTATAGATACCATATGTATCTTGAAAACAAAGAATTATCAGATAAAACAAAATTAAAAATCATCAAACAGCTTGGCAATTTTGGAAAAGAATTAAACTATGAACCATATGACAAGAATTTCAAAAAAGCATACAAATATTTAAAAACAAATATTTTTAAATATTATTTATATTCTTTTAATTATTTAAAAAATTTCAAATTATTGAAAAATATTTTTTCAATCGAAAATTCAAAAGACAAAAAACATAAAATTTTAACCATATTTGGTGTAAAATTAAAATTCAAGAGGAGAAGAAATGGTTAAAGTATCTGTTATTATTCCCATATACAATACCAAAAAATATTTAAGACAATGTCTTGATAGTATTATTAATCAAACATTATCTGACATTGAAATCATCTGTGTTGATGATGGTTCAACAGATAATTCGGGTGAAGTTCTACAAGAATACGCACAAAAGGACAATAGAATAAAACCTATCATTCAAAAAAATCAAGGAGCGGCAGTGTCTAGAAATAATGCTCTAAAAATTGCAACAGGCGAGTATGTTTTGTGTGTTGATTCTGACGATTATATAAGAAATGATGCATTAGAATTAATCTATAAAAAAGCCAAAACATCAAATCTTGATATGCTTTCTTTTGGAGGCACAAATTTTGATAACAAAACAGAAAAAGATTTAGGCAATCCATATTATGAATTCAGATATTTACCAGAAAACTTTAATACAGATGCTTTCACATACAAAGATTGTATAAATTTCATTACAAAAATGGCAGTAAGTTCTTGCTTAACTGCATATAAATTTGATTTTATAAAAAACCACAATATAACATTCCCTGTTGGATTATGTTTTGAAGATAATGTATTTTTCCATAAAGCATTATTAAATGCGCAAAAATGTGGCATTTTAAATGAAAAATTATACTTTAGAAGAATTCATAGTGCTTCAATAACACAAAATTGGGAAAAACATTTCGGTGATTATATAAAAATTACAGATAAAGTTTTATCTTATTTAAAAGAAATTAAAGCAGATACTAAATTGTTAAGAAAATATAGCGATTATTATTTAAAATTCTGCATACATGAATATAATTCATATTCAAATAAAACAAAAAAAATACATTATAATGCTTTGTTAGATTTAGTTGAAACACATGATAAAATTTTAGCTTATTTTATTTTAAAACCTTTAAAACCTACAGCGCAAATATTGTCAGTCAAAAATGATATTTTAACATCTAAAAAAATCATAACAATTTTAGGTTTAAACATTAAACTAAAATCAAAAAAATTAGTCCAATTAAATAAAATTAAAAATCTTGAAATCAGAACAAAAAGATTACAAGAAGATATTTCAAATATAGAAGATATACGCAAAAACAAAGATAATCTTTATCGGACAAAAATAGCCGAAATGAATAATTCTTTCAACTATAAACTAAAAAAATATTGCGCACCCGAAATGCGTCCTGTTATGCTAAAAGATTGGTTTTTTGAAAAAACTGGAGAAATTTTAAATCTTGATAATCCGCAAACTTTCAATGAAAAAATCCAATGGATGAAATTATATGATTCAACACCAATTAAAACTCGTCTTGCAGATAAATATTTAGTTAGAGAATGGGTAAAAGAAAAAATTGGAGAAGAATATTTAATTACGCTTCTTGGTGTTTGGGATAATTTTGATGAAATTGATTTTGATAAATTACCAAATCAATTTGTCTTAAAATGTAACCATGGCTGCGGATATAATATTATTGTTAAAGACAAAAAAACATTCAATATTGAAAATGCTCGCAAAAAAATCAATGCTTGGCTAAGAGAAGATTTTGCATTCAAATATGGCTTTGAAATGCATTATTCAGATATTCCGCGCAAAATCATTGCAGAAAAATATATAGAAAACTCTGATAATGATTTGTATGATTACAAAGTATGGTGTTTTAATGGAAAAGCACAATATGTTCAATTTTTATCAGAAAGAAATACTGACGGATTAAAAATGGCTTTTTATGATAGAGATTGGAATAAGGAAAATTTTGTATATTCATATCCAATAGACACTAAAGAAAACCCAAAACCAAAAAATCTTGATTTATTATTAAGCTTAGCGGAAAAATTAGCTCAAGGTTTTAATCACGTAAGAGTTGATTTTTACATAACAAACAATGGTCAAATTTATTTCGGAGAAATGACATTTACATCATGTAGCGGAATATCTGATTGGAATCCTAAATCTACAGACTTAATGCTTGGGCAAATGATTGAATTGAACAAAGAGAAAATTAATGTGTAAAAATGAAAATATAAATATTATAATATGTGGGGATTTAGTTCCAACTCAAACTTCTACAAAATATTTTGAAGAAGCAAACTTAAATTGTTTAATTGATAACAATATACAAGAATTTTTAAATAATTCTGATTTTAGATTTTTCAATCTCGAAACTCCATTATGCGACATTGAACAACCTATATTAAAATCTGGTCCAAATTTAATCGCACCAAGTAAAACTATAAAAGGAATAAAAGCCCTTAATCCAAGTTTAATTGGCTTAGCAAATAATCACATACTAGATCAAGATGAACAAGGTTTTTGGCAAACAATCAAAACCTTAGAGGAAAACAATATAAACTACACAGGTGGAGGAAAAAATCAAAAAGACGCTTCAAAGCCTTATATATATGAAAAAAATGGAATAAAGATAGGTTTTTATTGTTGTGCAGAAAATGAATTTACAAATGCAACCGAAGAATCTTGTGGTGCAAATCCATTTGATTTTTTGAATTCTTTTGATGATGTTTCCGAATTATCAAAACAAGTTAACCACACCATTGTAATTTTCCATGGCGGAAGAGAATATTACAGATATCCATCACCAAACTTGCAAAAAATCTGTAGAAAATTTTGCGATAAGGGAGCAAATATAGTCATTTGTCAGCATAGTCATTGCATAGGCTGTGAAGAAAACTATAATAATTCCAAAATCATATACGGACAAGGCAACTTCCATTTTGATGCACAGAATAGAGAAGAATGGTTAACAAGCTTATTAATTAAATTAGAAATTTCAAATGATAAAATTAATACAAATTATTTTCCGATTATAAAAAATGGAGTTAAAATCGAAGCACCTGATAAAGAAAAATCAGAAGAAATTTTAAACAATTTCTATAAACGCACCAATGAAATTTTAGATAAAAATTTCATAAAAGAAAATTATAAAAAAGAAGCACAAAATGCCCTAATTAATTATATTAAACAGTTTTACACATTAAATCAATATGCAATGCAGAATAATCTTAATTGTGAAGCTCATAGGGAAATTTTTTATTACGGATTAAAATATTGTGAATTTAATCAGAAAAAAATCAAAAACTATTTAAATCCAAAACCAAAATCTAAAAAAGAAAAAAAGAATAACTTTTTTCAAAATATTTTTTCAGTAAGAAATATCAATAAACACAAAACAATAACTATTTTTGGTATAAAATTTAAACATAGGAAATAAAATAATGAAAACTTTTGATATAGTATATATACCAACAGACGAAACAATACAATTAACTTTAGTTTCAATAACAAGTTTATTATTAAATAACACAAAAAATAATATAAACATTCATTTATTTTATGATGAATTTTTTGATGAAAAACTACTAGATTTATTTAAGAAATTAAAAAAATATAAAAATTTAAACACAATAAATACAGTTAAAATTAATTCAAAAAAATATTTATGTTATTCAAAACACAACAGTTACATAAAAACATATTATCTATACGAAGCTGGTTCACATATTAAAGCTGAGAAGATTTTATTTTTAAATTATGACACAATAATCAATGACGATTTAACAGAATTATTTGATACAGATTTATCCAATAATTCTTGCGCCGCTGTTGAATTTATAGATACAACAAAAACAACAAACATATTAAGAGAATTAGCTATTCCTGATGATAAACTTTATAGGCCAACAACATTATTAATAAATTTAGATTTATGGAATAAAAATTTTACACAGTTAAAAAGTGTTTCAATGGATTCTGCTGTATATAAAAGCAATCCAAATGAATACTTTTTTGCAAAAAATATAAAAGATTGTAAAAAATTAAATTTAAAATATAACTACACAGAAATTTGGTATGCACCTAAAAATATAGAATTTTTATCTCAAGAAACAAAGGATAGCTATAAAAATTTCTTACTCCATATTGAAACACCCACAATAATATCTTTTGCAGGACCAAAACCAATTACTCCCGCCTGCAAACACTCGTATCTATCATTATGGTGGGAATATGCAGAGCAAACTGAAATTTATGAAGATATTAAAGAATATAGACAACTAAATAAATATAAACTTTCTGCAACTTCAGCGCAAAATTCTTTTAATTATGCTTGGTTATTATCAAGAATTGCGCCATACATTAAACCATATTGGTTCAGAATTTTAGTCGGTTTTGCAATATCTATTCCATTAGGGTTATTAGATGGTGTAACGGCATTAGCCCTAAAACCATACATGGATTATGTTGTTGGCAATAAGACATTGGAACTATCATTCCATGGAATCAATATTTCAATTTCAAGTTTGCAAATGGCTTGGATTTTACCTATTGGTATAATTCTTTTTGCAGCAGCACAAGGTGTTTTAAGATATTTAAATCGATATTTATCTGCCTGGGTTTCAAGAAAAATTACAATAGATGTCAGATTTGCTTTATATAATAAATTAATTAACATGCACCCTCAATTTTTTGATGACAATTCATCAGGAATTATAAATTCAAGATATATAGGCGATCCAAAAACCGCTTCAGCTAGCATAGTTGATAATTTAAGAATAATAACAACAGATATTTGCGGAGCAGTTGGCTTAATTGCAGTTATGATGTATAGCTCTTGGAAGCTTGCTTTTGTGGGAGTTTTAGTTCTTTGCGTTGCATTTGTTCCAGTTGCATTAATCAGAAAAAGAATTAGAGAAACTTCTAATAAAAATATGGTCATTGGTGGTAAAATCACAACAAATATGAACGAAACTCATAGCGGCAGCAAAATTATGACCGCTTATGGTTTACAAGATAGACAAGAAAAACTATTCAGAGAACAAATATTGGAATCATTTAAAATTAGCATGGCTTTAACAAAACGCACAGCCTGGATGTCGCCATTAATGTATCAAATTGCGTCAATTGGTGTTGCGATTGTTCTTGGATATGGAACATATTTAATTAATATTGGACAAATGACAGCAGGTGCCTTTGCTTCATTTATCACTTCATTACTTCTGTTATACAAACCGGTTAAATCGCTAGGTGGAACATTAACAGGAATTCAAAATGTTTTCGTTGCAATGGGAAGAATATTTGAATTATTTGATTTAGAAACATCTATCAAAGATTGTAAAAATCCAACCGAGCTAAAAGGTTTGAATTCAAATATAACATTTGAAAATGTTTATTTTGAATATGTTCCAAATAAACCAGTTTTAGAAAATATTAATTTAATAATGCCAAAAAATGAAACACTGGCAATTGTTGGTAATTCAGGTGGCGGAAAATCAACATTGGTAAATTTAATTCCAAGATTTTATGATATAAAATCAGGCTCAATTAAAATTGACGGAATAGATATAAAAAATATTTCTCTAAAATCATTAAGAGAAAATATTTCTATGGTTTTTCAGGATAATTTCTTATATTCAGGCACAATCAAAGAAAATATTTTAATGGGCAAGCCTGACGCAACCCCAGAAGAGCTTATGAATTCAATCAAAGCAGCCCATCTGCAAGATATGATTCAAGAATTACCTGATGGACTTGATACGGTATTAGGTGAAAGAGGTTTAACTCTATCAGGTGGACAACGTCAAAGAGTTGCAATTGCTCGTGCAATGCTACGTAACGCACCAATTGTAATACTTGATGAGGCAACAAGTGCACTAGATAATGAATCAGAAGCAATTGTTCAAAAAGCAATGGATAATCTAATGCAAAATAGAACAGTATTTATCATTGCACATAGATTATCTACAATTAAAAATGCTAATAGAATTGCAGTTATAAACGAAGGACATCTTGTTGAATTAGGAACCCATGAAGAATTAATGAATATTGAAAATGGGCAATATAAAGCACTTTATGAAATGCAATTCAGATCTCAAGAAGAATTAAAAGTTTAAGGAAAACAAAATGCAAATAACAGTAATAGGAACAGGATATGTTGGTTTAGTTGCAGGCGCATGTTTAGCTGATATGGGTAATGATGTTATCTGTATTGATAACAATTTAGAAAAACTAAAACAGCTTGAAAACGGTATAATCCCAATATATGAACCAGGGCTTGAAGAGCTTGTTAAATCTAATGTTTTAGAACATAGACTAGAGTTTTCATCAGACATTGATTCTGCTGTTAAAAAATCGCAAGTTTGTTTTATTGCAGTCGGCACTCCACAAGGAGAAGATGGCTCTGCTGATTTAAAATATGTTTTTGAAGTCGCAAAGTCAATTGCAAAAGCAATGAATGGATACAAAGTTATTGTTGATAAATCAACAGTACCAGTAGGAACAGCGCAAAAAGTTGAAGAAATTATCAAACAATATACAAACTATGAATTTGATGTTGTTTCAAATCCTGAATTTTTAAAACAAGGTAATGCTGTTGATGACTTTTTACATCCTGATAGAGTTGTTATTGGTTCAAATTCAGACAAAGCAACAGCTATTATGCAAGAAATCTATTCTCCATTTTTTAGAACTGGAAATAGGGTTATTGTAATGGATGTAAAATCTGCCGAAATGACAAAATATGCAGCAAACTCATTTTTAGCAACAAAAATTTCATTTATGAATGAAATTGCAAACTTATGCGAAAAAGTTGGCGCAGATGCCGAAATGGTTCGTGTTGGAATGTCAACAGATTCTAGAATTGGAAACAAATTCCTATTCCCAGGTCTTGGTTATGGTGGAAGCTGTTTTCCAAAAGATGTTAAAGCTTTAATTAATACAGGACTTGAAAATGACTGCGAAATGAATATCATCAAAGCAGCAGATGAAACAAACAAAAAGCAAAGAAATTTATTTATTGAAAAAATTAAAAAACATTTTAACAACAATTTAAAAGATAAGACAATTGCAATTTGGGGCTTAGCCTTTAAACCAAAAACAAATGATATGAGAGAAGCTCCAGCTATTACAATAATTCAAGCCTTACTGGAAAACGGAGCAAAAATTAAAGCATTTGACCCTAAGGCTTTTGATAGTGCTAAATTCATCTTTGATGACAAAATTGAATATTCAAAAAGCTCTTATGAAGCAGTACAAGAAGCAGATTGCTTATTGCTTTTAACAGAATGGAATGAATTTAGACGTCCTGATTTTGATAAATTAAAGGGTTTACTAAAAAACCCAACTATATTTGATGGCAGAAACCAATATGACCCAAAAAGAATGAAAGAAAAAGGTTTTGATTATATTTGTATAGGAAAAAAGAGCTCTTGATTGAGCTCTTTTTTTAAAATATTTTATGAGATATATCCATTTATTGCAGCTTTTGCAGCAGTATATGGACTTGATAGATAAATAAATCCGTTCGTATTACCCATTCTTCCTTGGAAATTTCTATTTTGAGTTGCAAGACAAACTTCGCCATCTCCTAAAATTCCACCGTGCACGCCCACACAAGGACCACAACCAGATGGCAATAAATTTGCTCCAGCTTGAATAAATATATCTAGCAAACCTTCTTTTGAAGCTTGTATATATGTATCTTTACTTGCTGGAACTATTATTAATCGAACTTCTGGGTGAACGGTTTTATCTTTTAAAACTTCTGCCACAACTCTTAAATCTTCAATTCTTCCATTAGTACAAGTTCCAACAAAAACTTGATTAACTTTAACATCATTTAATTCGCTTGCCATTTTTACATTATCAACAGTATGGGGACAAGCAACCATTGATTGAACAATTGATGCATCAATTTTAATAACTTTTTCATATTGCGCATCATAATCCATTTTTATTTCTTTAAATTTATCTGCCCTGCCTCGTGATGCTAAAAATTCACGAGTTTTTTCATCAGTTTCAAATAAACCGGCTTTAGCACCTGCTTCAACTGCCATGTTTGCTAAAGTAAATCTTTCTGACATGGACATATTTTTAATAGTTTCACCACAAAATTCTAAAACTTTATACGTTGCACCGTCTGCTCCAATTAAACCAATTAAATATAACATCAAATCTTTAGAACATACATTTGGCGCAAATTTTCCATTAACTTCAATTTTAAATGATGGTGGAACTTTAAACCAAGTTTTTCCATATGCCATAGAAACAGCAATATCAGTAGAGCCCATACCAGTTGCAAAAGCGCCAAGTGCGCCTGATGTACATGTATGAGAATCAGCACCGACCAAAACTTCTCCTGGGTTAACATAATCTTCAATAAGTCTTTGATGACATACGCCACATCCAATATCTGATAAAACAGCACCATATTCTTTAGCAAATTCTCTAATAGTATTGTGCGCATTAGATAATTCTTTTCTCGGAGAAGGTGCAGCATGATCTATAAAAAGGATTGTTCTTTGTGGGTTATTTAGTTTTTTACCTAGTTTTTTAAACTCTTTTATAGCCAAAGGACCAGTTCCATCTTGTGTTGCACACACATCAACAGAAGCAATAACTAATTCATTAATTTCGACATTATGTCCAGCATGACTAGATAATATTTTTTGCGCTAAAGTTTGTCCCATAAACAATTCCTCTTAAAGTTATTAGTGAAAATATTATAAAACAAAAATAAGAAAAAAGGATATTTCGACTAATTATATGATAACAAAATCGTTGTTTTTTACGATAATAAAGCAATAAATTAGGAGTTTTATAACTTATGGATATAGCAGCATTTATAGGAACGGTTATAGGTCTTGGCTTTATTTTGGTTGGTCAAGCATTAGAGGGTGGTAACATAGGACAGCTACTTCAAATAACCGCAGCATTTATCGTAGTTGGTGGTACAGCAGGGGCAGTATTTTTAAGTTTCCCTATTGAAGATTTTAAAACAGCCGGACATTGTATTATGGTTGTATATTTTGGAAAACCACCAAAATTTGAAACTCTTATCGAAGAAATTATAGGTTATGCGCAAAAAGCAAGAAAAGAAGGTGTTATTGTTCTTGAAAAAGAAGCAAAAAATGCATCACATCCTTTATTAAAATTAGGATTAGAAGCAGTTGCGGACGGCGCAGATCCAACATTAGTAAGAGATATGATGGAAACACAATTATCTCAACTTCAAGAAAAAATTGGTGCTGGTGCAAAAGTTCTTGAATCTGCTGGTGGTTATTCTCCAACATTAGGTATCATCGGGGCAGTATTAGGCTTAATTCAAGTTATGCAGAACTTATCTGACCCATCTAAGCTAGGTGCTGGTATTGCGGTTGCATTCGTTGCAACAATTTATGGTCTGGTTGTAGCAAACTTATTTACAATCCCATATTCAACTCGTGCAAAAAGAAAATATGCTCATATTTTTACATCTATGGAATTAATGATAGAAGGCATTCTTTCAATACAAGCTGGCGAATCTCCAGCATTAATAGAAAGAAAACTTGAATGCTATATTGTTGATAAAAAACCAGCTAAAGAGGCAAAAGCTTAATGGCAAAGAAAAAACACGCAGAAGAACACGAAAATCTGGAACGTTGGTTAGTATCATATGCTGACTTTATGACGTTACTTTTTGCAACTTTTGTTGTGCTGTATGCTCTTGCTCAAACAGATGTTAACTCATTTAAAAATATAGAAGAAGCTCTAAGAAGAGCTTTTAGCCAAAACATCTTTGAAAATCAAGCAAATATTATGGATGGCTCAGATTCAATCTTAGAAGGACAAGCAGGAGCAACAAACCCACTAATGCTTGAATATATGAGTCAAAAATATGAAAAAACCTCCTATGAAGAAATCAAAGAAAATGTTGAAAAACTGAAAGAAGAAGGGGTTTCAGCAGAAATTGACGACAGAGGTCTTGTAATAAGATTAGATGATCATGCTCTACAATATGCTCCAGGAACAGCCGATTTAACAGCAAAATCGCTTGAAACATTGAATAAAGTAGCACAAATTATAAAAGAAAAATTCTCAATTCACTACATTCAAGTTGAAGGACACACAGACCCAGATCCAATTTCAAATTCAAAATACCCATCAAATTGGGAATTATCATCCGCAAGAGCAAGTAGTGTTATTAGACACATGATAGCAAAACATGGCTTTAACCCTAAAATATTTATTGCAACAGGATTAGCAGATACAATACCTGTCGTAGCAAATACTACTCCTGCGAATAAATCCAAAAATAGACGTGTTGAAATTATTATTCTAAAAAACAAAAATAAACATTTATCCAAAAAGAATATGCAAGAAATTCTTAAAGAAGCAAAATTGTTCCAGAAAAAATCTGCACTTGGCTCATCTCAAGTTGAAGAATTAATAGGAAATGATAGAGAATTATTGAAAAATGTAATAGATATGACAAACACATATGAATCCGAAACAAAACGTTTAAATTCTCTTGATGATTTTGATTATATGCATGATGGACAAAAACCTGACTTTATAATGGAGAAATAGTGGAAGACTTATTAAAAAATGAGTACTTTGCAATTTTCGGTGGTGGCGGAATAAGAGGCCTAACTTATTGTGGTGCATATAAAGCACTATTAGAAAATAATATTAAATTAACAGGTTGTGCTGGAAGCTCTATTGGAGCTGTTTTTGCAAGTCTATTAAGCATTGGATATAATCACGAAGAAATATATGAAATTATGTCCAATACAGGCTTTGAAATGTTTACCGATATTAATCTTGATATTAAAAAAGATTTAGCGATATCAAAAGGTAAAAAATTTCTTGATTGGATGAGAGAACATATCGAAAGAAAATTTTACGGTGATAAATACAAAAAAGACGAAATGCCACGTGTAAAATTTAGCGATTTGAAATCAAAATTAGTAATATATTCTGTAGATTTGACAAATTCTAAATTCAAAGAATTTTCTAAATTTAAAACTCCAGATTTTGAAATTGCAAGTGCCGTCAGGGCCAGCGTTTCGATGCCGGGATTATTCACCCCATTAGAATTAGACAATAATTTAATAGTTGATGGAGATTTATTAAAATCAACTCCATTATGGAGAGTGACAAACACAATTAAAGATTTAGAAGAAAGAATAATAGAATTCAGATTAGAAGACAACGAATCACCTAAGAAAATATCAAATTCAATAGAATATTTAAATCGCGTTTATAATGCAATTTGTGGTTTTGCGACAGACTATATTATCGATTTATACAAAGAAAAAGATAAATTTGATTACATTAAAATAAATACTCAAGATGTTTCCGTAGTAGACTTTTTAATTTCAAAAGAAAAGAAGCAAGAACTATGCGATTTAGGTTATGAAAAAACAAATTCATATTTTAAAAATTTCTATCCAGAAAAAAGAAAAATGCTCCTAGTAAAATATGAAAAATTATTCCATTATCTAAATAAATTACAAAAAGAATTTAATAAATCAAATACAATAAATACATACTTAAGACTATGTGAAATGTTTGTATTTCTTTGTGAAGAAAAAAAATATATAGATACTAACCTATATAATAAAATTATAAATTTTAAAAACAAATTTATGAAAAATTATAAAACCTATAATTTCTTTTACACAAAAAAAGCATTCATCAAGGATAAAGAAAATTTATCCAAAGACCTGTTAGATATAATAAAGATTGCAACAATTAAAACTCAAGAACTAAACAATTAAAACATTCTATAAAATTTAGTAATTAAAGTATTTTCAAAATGTTTTAACAATGCTTTTCTTTTTGATGAATTTTGAACAGCAATATTAAACACAACATCTCTTCCTTGTTTTGTTTTAAGAGTTCCCAATATTGCAGATGTTTGAGATAAAGTTCCAGTTTTTGCTCTTAAATTGTCTTTTAAAAATAACATTCTATCTGCTAAAGTTCCCTCGTTTGATGTTGTTAAAAATGTTTTCAAATCTGTTTTAGAATACAATTCTTTCAAGGATTCTGTCATAAATATAGCATTTACAAAGTTTTCTCTTGAAACTCCACTTCCATCAGCAATTTTTATATCATCTGTAATATGTTTTTTGTAAATATCTCTAAACATTTTTATTGCATCATCCGATGTTGCAACATGGGAATAATTTATATATTTAGCAGCTGCAACCATAAACACAATTTCTGAATAAAAATTCTTTGAATCATGCAAAACTTTATTAGAAATATCAGAAATATTATGTGATACAGAGGCAATTTTACTTGCATCTTGTGGCGTTATTTTTGATGTAATGAATTCTTCATATATAATATTATTTTTTCTTAAAGCCTCATTCAATTTGATTTTAAAATTTATTTCAGGTTTTAATACAGGAAGTTTTATTTGTTCATCTTCAATTATTACTCCTTTAAAATATACAATTGAAGAATCCTCATCCTCGCGTCTTTCAATTATATATTCTTGTTTATCACCTAAAACTAATTCATTTACAATTGGCAATTTATAACTATCGTTTTGAACAATTTCAACTCTTTTAGATAAGCTTGAGCGATTAATTGCAACTTCAAACATGTTATTATCAATAATATATGGGGTAATTATTCTAAAACAAGGCCATAAATCTTCTTCCATCCAAGTATCTGGATAAAAAGTTTCAAAAATAGAATCATCTATATATATTTTATTAATATTAAAATTTGGATTTTCTTTTTTAAATTGAGAAAATATATTAACTAAATCATTTTTAGATAATAAAGCATCACCGCCAAGTTTTAAATATAAATCATTTCCGTATTTATATAAAGCAGTTTCAAATTCATAATCAGAACCCAAAACAATATTACTTGCGCCAAAAGTTAATGTTTTTAAGGTGCTTGCTGGGTTCATTAATTTTTTTTCATTTTTTTTGTATAAAATTTCACCAGTTTTAGCATCTTCAAGGTAAACACTAACGATTGAATTTAATCCAAAATCCATTTTTGAAACAAATTTTGATAAATCATTAGCATTGCATTGCAAAGCTAAAAAAACAAAAACAAATAACTGTAAGAAAATCTTTCTCATTAAAGTTCCTCAACTGATGCAATTCTTCCTTTAATTGCACTTGCTGCAGCTATATATGGGCTTGCTAAATATATTTTAGAAGTTGTATCTCCCATTCTTCCAACAAAATTGCGATTTGTTGTAGAAACACAAACTTCACCTGGTGCTAATATTCCACAATGCCCACCCAAACAAGGACCGCAAGTTGGAGTCGATATTGCAACATTTGCCTCGATTAAAGTTTGATAATATCCTAATTCAATAGATTTCAAAACAATATCTTGCGTAGCAGGAAAAACTATTGCCCTGACATCAGGATGAACTTTTCTACCTTTGAAAATCTCTGCTGCCATCTTAATATCTTCAAGTCTGCCATTTGTACAGCTTCCAATTACAACTTGATTTATTTTTATGTTATCCTTAATAGCTTCACTAATTGGATGGGTATTTTCTGGTAAGTGCGGATAAGAGACAGTTGGTTCAATTTTTGATACATCATATTCAATAATTCGCTCATATTTCGCATCAACATCACTTTTCAAGAAAATTGGTTCTCGAATTGAACGATTTTTAAGATATTCACGAGTAATTTCATCAGGTTCAATAATGCCATTTTTAGCACCAGCTTCAATTGCCATGTTGCAGATAGTAAATCTACCATCCATATCCATATTTCTAATAACTTCGCCAGAAAATTCAATAGCTTTATACAAAGCTCCATCTACACCAATATCGCCAATTAAATGCAAGATTAAATCTTTAGCGGTTACATATTTATTTAATTTGCCATTAAAAATAACTTTTATGCTTTGTGGCACTTTAAACCAAGTGTTTCCAGCAGCCATTGCACAACCGACATCAGTTGAACCAACACCAGTTGAAAAAGCGCCTAGCGCTCCATAAGTACAAGTGTGTGAGTCTGCGCCAATTATTAAATCTCCTGAAGTAACAATACCTTTTTCTGGCAAAAGTGCATGTTCTATCCCCATAGTTCCAACATCAAATTTATGTGTTAAATTTTGTTTTTTAGCAAAATCACGCAATGTTTTAGCTTGTATTGCAGATTTTATATCTTTATTTGGAACAAAATGATCAGGAACCAAAACAACCCTATCTTTATCAAAAACTGAATTTAAACCAATTTTTTCAAACTCTTCAATTGCAATAGGACCTGTAATATCATTAGCAAGGACAATGTCAACTTTAGCTTCTACTAAATCATTTGCTTGTACAAAATCTTTATTTGTATGCAAAGCAAAGATTTTTTCGGTTATTGTCATTGCTTTTGATTGGGACATATTATTTTCCTTGTTTTGATTTAATATCTAAAATATTATTGTGCGCTATAACATATGCAACGCAAGTTTTTGTACTTGCAACCCACCAAGCACATTTTTCTTGTAAGCATATTCTGTTGTCATCTGCGCCTGATGATAATAACGGGCAAAATGGTATTCTTTTTTTGTTAACACTATCTGTCATATTTACCTCTAAACCATTGATTTTTCTAATTCTATACCTTTTTTAATTAAATTACATTTTGTTTCATCACATCTTTTTTCTTCTTCTTTATAGATTCTTGTTCTATTAATTACTTCATCAAAATCTATAAGATGTGCATCAAAATCAGGGCCATCAACACAGGCAAATTTAACTTCGCCACCAACAGTAACTCTGCATGCGCCACACATGCCAGTACCATCAACCATAATAGGATTCATTGAAGCTTCTGTTTTAATGCCGTATGGTCTTGTTAATTCAGCAACTGCTCTCATCATAGGCATAGGACCAACAGCAATCACATAATCAACTTTCTCTGAATCAATAATATCTTTTGCAACTTGTGTTGTAAAACCTTTAGTTCCCAAAGTTCCATCATCTGTTGTTATATGAAGCTCTTCGCAAGCATTTTTCATTTTATCTTGCCAGAAGATTAAATCTTTTGTTCTAGCACCCATTACCATGTGAACCTTGTTTCCAGCTTCTTTAAATGCTTTGGCAATTAAATAACAAGGCGCTGCACCATATCCGCCAGCAACACAAATAACTGTTCCGTAGTTTTTAATATGTGTTGGCACACCTAATGGTCCGACAATATCTTCAATTTCATCACCAACATCCAATGATGCAAGTTTTTTAGTTGTATAACCAACTGCCATATATACAATAGTAAGAATTTCATTTTGTCTATCATAATCTGCAATTGTTAATGGAATTCTTTCAGAATTTTTATCTGTTCTTAAAATTATGAATTGACCCGCTTTTGCGTTTTTAGTTATAAAAGGGGCTTTAACTCTTATTTCATATTGATTTTTACATAATTCTTTTTTATATAAAATTTCATATCCCATTGTTTTTCCTCCGATAGTATCAATTAAGTATATGATATAGCAAAAAAAGCTCTTTGTCATTTTTCTTTAAAAATTTAATTAATATTAATATATTTATTATTTGAATTTAAATTATATTTTTCATGACAAATTTAAGCGAACTTTTGAATTATTTTTTCTTATTTAAATAGGATTTTTTATTTTTAGACACAAGAAACGTAATTCTGTCGTATAAAAAAGAGCTTTTTAGCATATGATATATTATTTTTGGATAAAGAGAGGAGTAATATGCAAAAAATTAAAATTAATTACGAAAAAGAAAATTACGAATTAATAGCAAATAAAATAATAAATGTTTTAGAAATCTTAGAAAAGAAAAAGATTGCACAACAAAACGAAAAAGAAATTTTAAAACTAATGCAAAAATATAAGCTATTCAATATTACCTTTTTAAAAAATATCAATAAACTTTAAAGATATTTTTGCAATAGTAATTTTTTCAATGCTCTAGCATTTATTGCATCAGGACAAATTTCTAAAACTTTATCTAAATATTCAAGAGCTTCTTGATATTTTTCTTGCTTTTTCTTGGCGCAAGCCATAGCAAATAATGCATCTAAAAAATTATTATCTAAACCAATTGCAATTTCTAAATCATCTACAATTTTTTGTAAATTTTCTTTTGAAATATCTTCTCGCTCAAGCAATATTTTTGCACGATTGTAATAAGCATCAATCATTTTAGGATTTAATTTTATTGATTTTGTATAATCTAAAATTGCTTCATCAAATTTTTTAATAGAATGAAATGCAACTGCTCTATAAAAATATGATATTTCCCAATCATTTTTTAATTCTATAGATTTTGTAATTAATTCAATAGCATGCTCAACATTACCATTATTTAATTCATATATCCCATCATCTATTAATTTTTTATAATTATTTTCTTTCATACCAACCTTTTTTAAACTATTTTATCACATTATTTTATTTTATTAAGCAGTTGCAAACCAAGTTTATTTGGCTTAAAATAATATATGTAAAAGTTTGTAAAGTTTATTTTACAAAAAGCGCAATTTTTTTTATTTACTAGTGTTGTATAGGTAGAAAGTAATAATAGTTAGAAAGTGTAAGGTGTTAAATGAACATTAATCCAGTACAAGGTTTCAAAAACCTAACTCCAAATCAAAAAAAAGCAGCAGTAGCTGGCGCTATCGGAACAGCAGCAGCTGCAGCTTCAGTAGTATTAGCATACTCTAAAGGCAAAAACCCAGATGTTAAAGGTATAAAAGCTATTAAAGCTGGTTACATTAAATTAGGTCAAAACATTGCAGAAACAGCAGGAAAAGCTTTTAAATCAGTTAAAGATGCATTTAATTTAAAAAATGAAAACAGCCTAATCTCTAAAGCAAAAGATGGCGTTCTAGAATTAGTTAAAAAAGTAGGAAACTTATTTAAAAAATCTGAAGAAGTAGCAGAAGGCGCAAAAGAAGCAGCTGAAAAAATCGCAGGCTAATACACAATTACACTTTCAAGTTTATATAAAAAGCATGCTATATCAGCATGCTTTTTTTCATGTTTTTTTAAATATCTAAACTCATAGTATAATAATAAAAAACAAAGGAGAAAATATGGGTTTGGATAAAATAAATTCACCACAAGATATAAAAAATTTATCAATCGAAGAATTAAAAATTATTGCATCGGATATAAGAAAAGGTATTTTAAACAGAGTAAATAAAATAGGAGGGCATTTGGGTCCTGATTTAGGAATAGTTGAAGCAACAATTGCAATGCATTATGTTTTTAATTCACCTATTGATAAAATTGTTTTTGATGTTTCTCATCAAATTTATCCTCATAAGATGCTAACAGGAAGAAAACATGGCTTTTTAGATGAAGAAAAGTTATTTGAAATAACAGGCTATTCAAATCCAGATGAATCAGAACACGATAATTTTATAATTGGTCACACTTCAACTTCAATCTCTCTTGCATGTGGTCTAGCCAAAGCAAGAGATTTAAAAAAAGAAAATTACAATGTAATAGCATTGATTGGCGATGGTTCATTATCTGGCGGAGAAGCATACGAAGGATTTAATAATGCGGCCATGCTTAATAGCAACTTTATTGCAATAGTTAATGACAATGAAATGTCTATTGCAAAAAACCAAGGTGGATTATATAAAAATCTAGAAGATTTAAGAAAAAATAATGGCAATGTTGAAAACAATTTCTTTAAATCATTAGGTTTTGAATATATTTATCTGAATGATGGTAATGATATAGAAAAATTAATTGAAACATTCAAAAAAGTAAAAGATTCAAAAAAACCAATAGTTGTTCATATTCATACTCTAAAAGGAAAAGGATATGAACCAGCAGAAGAAAATAAAGAAAGATATCATTGGACTATTCCAAATTTCATGGATGATAATCAAACATTTACGCAAAAAGAAACATATGAATCTATTACTACAGATTTTATTTTAGACAAAAAATCAAAAGGAGAACCTGTTGTTGCAATAACCCCAGCAACACCTGGAGCAACAGGATTTTATCAAGAATTCAGAGATAAATTGGGTGAAAATTATACCGATGTTGGAATTGCTGAAGAGCATGCAATTGCCTATGCTTCAGCATTAGCTAAAAATGGTGCAAAACCAATTCTTGCGGTATTAAGTTCTTTTATTCAAAGAACATATGATCAATTATCACAAGATTTAGCTTTAAATAAATCGCCTGCAATAATTCTTGTTTTCTGGGGTGCTATAACAAATGCAGATTCAACACATTTAGGAGTTTTTGATATACCTTTAGTATCAAATATTCCAAATATAGTTCATCTTAACCCAACAAACAAAGAAGAATATATAGCTATGCTTAATTGGGCATATAATCAAAACGAACATCCTGTTGTTATAAGAGTTCCTTACATGGAATGTTATTCATCTGGAATTAACGATGATACTGATTATTCAGATTTAAATAAGTTTAAAGTTTTAAACAAAGGTGAAAAAATTGGCATTATTGCATTAGGTAATTTCTTATCTTTAGGAAAAGCAATAAAAGAAGAACTAAAATTTGAAAACATAAATGCAACCTTGATAAACCCATGTTTTGCCTCCAGAATTGATGAAGATCTCTTAAATCAGCTTAAAGAAAACCATAAAATAATAATTACTCTTGAAGATGGAGTATTAGATGGTGGTTTTGGAGAAAAAATATCAAGATTTTATTCAAAAACAGAAGTAAAAGTATTAAATTATGGAGCAAAAAAAGAATTCACCGATAGAATTCCAATCGAAAAACTATATCAAAAATATAGATTGACAAAGGAACAAATCAAAGAAGATATCTTGCATTTAATATAAAAGGCGATACAATCGCCTTTTTTTGACTACCAGCTTGAACCGCCGCCTCCGCCGCCGCCGCCGCCAGAAAATCCGCCACCACCAGATGAAGAACTTCTCGAAATTCCGCCATTATTATAAGAAGGTGCTGATAAAGTACTTAAATTATATGAAAAATTTGCAATTGAATGCGCATTAAATTGACCTTGATACCAATCAGGGTTCTGTGGCATAAGTTGTTGAAATTTTAAAATCCATTCTTTACAAACTCCTAATACAATTGCATAAGGAATTAAATTAAAACAATAGTTTGGATTTTCTTTTATTAAAGTTTTTATTCTGTTTGCTTCTGAAACTTCTATAAATTTTTTAAGTCCCAAGATTTTACCTAAAATAGAATTACCTGCCTTATTTCTTTTTGGCATTTCAACAACACAAGCAACTCCTATTATGCAAAATATTAAAGGAATTAAAAGCTCGATAGACCAACTTGCGCCTGGAATATAAAAATATGTAGCCAAAATAGCAACTACGGGCGATATAATATAAAACCCATATATTGCTTTTTTGCTCCTGTCAGCACTGCGAATGAACATTGTTTTTATATTAATAAAAAATAAAATCATACAGCATAATATCAAAGCTTCAAGTTGAAAATCAAACAAAATAAAAACAAAAATTGAAAATATTAAAAATAAGAATATATTTGGTATAGCACAAGAAAGAAACCAATCAATTGAACTTGGGTAAAATATTTTTTCTTTTACTGTTTTTAAGCTTTTAACTATTTGCTCGCAAGCTTTATAATATGTTGTTGATTTTTCAAGACTTATAGAAGAAACATTATCAGAAACAGCAAACAATGCATCCATATACATTTTTTCATATTTATTTTTGCCATCATATTCTTTTAACTTTATTAAAGAAAAATTATATCCATTTTCACCTTTAATTTGAATATAACCTTTATTTGCCAAATAAAACACCAAAGAAACAACATGGTCTAACGTGGGTTCACCTTCATACATAACACCAAATTCAGCACTGTTTATTTTATCTGGAGGATAAAAATTAACAACAGGAATTACATCTTCATCTTTTCCAAGAAAAAACCAAAACAAAAACAATAACAAAGTAAAAATAAAAGAAATTTTAATAAGCATTGCTTTTAAAGGAGAAATAGGAGGCAAATTGAAATATTCTTCGGGCAATTCCATTCTAATTGTTAAAGCTTCATACGGGTTTAATTGATGGTTGGTATGTCCAATTATTGTATTTCCAATAACTTCGTATTCTAAATATTTATTATCATTATTGACTAGACCGTATCCAGCCATAATAAAATTGACACTATTTTTATCAAAAGGTTTTGGTAATGTTATTTTAAAATCAACCCTCTTTATTGGGCAATCCCACCCATTACCGATGATATTAAAATAAAATTCATCTTTATTTTTTAACTTATCATCGCCTATTTGATAATCATAAAGAATTATATAATTCTCTTTTTCTTTAACTGTATTATATGGGCTACCTATTTTAATTGAATAATCAGAACCTGTTGTAGTGGAATATTCTTTATCAACCTGTAAATTAGAAATTTTTGCACGATAGCGATTTGTAGAGCCATCAGTTCTATAAATTGTATTGTCCAGCGGAATATCTCTAATGATTCCATGTTTAGTTCTATCAAAAAAAGTTGTATTAATACGTTCTTTAATATTTAAAAGGTTTGTCTCAGAAACATTAATATCAATAAAATATTCATCAATTTGAAATGACGCAAAACAAATATCAGACTTCAAAAAGAATGAAATCAGAACAAATAAATATAAAATTATCTTTTTCATCTAAAAAGAAACCTTTATATTTTCTTTTTCATTTTCCGCAATTTCAAACAACTCTTCTTGTTTAAAATTAAAAATTCCTGCAAAAATATTATTAGGGAACAATTCAATACATGTATTATATTCTCTTGTTGTTCCGTTGTAATATTTTCTTGCATTTGCAATATCTTCTTCTGCTTTTGATAATTCAGACATCAATTGAGAAAAATTTTGACTTGCTTTTAAATCAGGGTAATTTTCTGCTACTGCAATCAATCTTGATAAAGCACTGGTTATTTCTCTATTTACTTCCAATTTTTCTTCTTTAGTAAAAGAAGAATAATTTTGATTTCTTAGTTGGGTAATTTTTTCAAATAAACCTTGCTCATACTGTACATAGCCTTTTGTTGTTTCAACTAAATTTGGAATTAAATCCCAGCGTTTTTTCAAATAAACATCCATAGTTGAAAAAGCTTCTTTTACATAATTTCTTTTTTTAATAAAGTTATTATAAATAGCTCCAATATATAAAAACGCAACCAAAAGAGCGCCACTTGCAAAAGTTAAAATTATTCCCAACATAAACTTTCTCCATAAAATGTTTCAAGAAAATTTTAGCAATTTTTTTAAGCATTTGCAATAACTTGACTTATGTTTGGCTTAAAGTAATCTATTATATGGGATATTAAGGAGCAAATATGTTTTCAATTGAAACAAAAATTATTTCCAATGAAAAAATAAATAAAGAAAAATTAAAACTAGCAGAAGAAATCATTTCCAATTTACAAAATGAAACTCTTGATAGAATAGAAAAAGGCTATGGTCCATTTTTAGCTGCAATTTATGATGAAAACGGAAATCTAATTTCAAAAGAAAGTAATTCCGTTATCGAAAATAATTGCAGTAACAATCATGCAGAAATGAATGCCATAAAATCTGCCCAAGAAAAACTAAACACTTATGATTTATCAAAATATAATTTAAAAATATATATAACTGCAGAACCTTGCATAATGTGTTTAGGCGCTATTATGTGGTCTGGAATAAAAGAGGTTTATTTTGGTGTAAATTCAAAAAGCGTTGAAAAAATAACAGGATTTGACGAAGGTTTTAAGCCAAATTGGCTAAAAGAATTTAAAAAAAGAAAAATAACAGTTTATGGAAACATTAAACTAAAAAAAGGCGAGGAAGTTTTAAAAACATATGTAAATTCAGGAAAACCTATTTATAAACCAGAAAGAGTTTAAATATTTTCTTTTAATTTAATATCTTTTTTCCATTCTTTCCAAAAATAAACAGATAAAAATAAATACACTGCCCACATAATTATTGTTGCAAAACAATTTGAACCATCAAAATAAGCAACAATCCACATTATTAGCGTTAATAAATTAACAAAAAACCATAAATACCACTGTTCTATACATCTTTTTATAGTTAATATTTGCCCAAAAATAGATAAAACTACAACAATGCCATCTATATAAGGAATTTTTCCACCAAGAACTTTTAATAAAAATATTGCTATAAGAACAAAGAAAAAACATATTAAACTATATATTTTCAATTCTTTTTTATTTAAAGTTGTTTTAAATATCTCGCAAGTTTGTTTTTTTAAATGTTTTTTCCATTTAAAAATCCCCAACAATTCCATCGGCAAAAAATATAATGCATATAACGCCAAATTTCCATAAAATTGATTTTTAAAAGAAAGATAACAATAGCAAAATGTTCCAATTATTCCAATAAAATAACAATATATTTTACCCTTGCCAGCTAAAATTGTATATGTAATTCCACAAAATGCCGAAACAAGAGCAATTTTATTATCTTTTAAAATATATGAAATAATAAAAATAATACAAATAACAATAGGGAAAAATATCTTTTCAAATAAACTAAAGCTATTTAACTCTTTTTTTATTAAATCAAATATTCTCATTTTTAAAGTATAATTTAAAAAAATAAAA
>JAFTXY010000017.1 GCA_017461425.1 Candidatus Gastranaerophilales bacterium
AAGATTGCTCAACGCAATCTTATTTCGTTTCACACACTTGGTTTGCTCCTGTGAAATCCGAGATTTCTACGTCGCCTTAGAACGGTTCTCACTCAATAAGATTGCTCAACGCAATCTTATTTCGTTTCACACACTTGGTTTTATTTTATTTTGAATACAACGTTAGCTACTGCTGTGACTTTTTTATCAATTGTTGTTGTATCATTCATACCCATATTTGAAACAGAGTTTGAATCAGGTGGAGTTATTTGAAAAACACCCATTCTTATAGATTTTACTGTTCCAACTTTTGCATTTGTTGCTTCCAACATTGATTGCGCTCTTTGCTTTGCATCTTTAGAAGCTTCTTTTAGTAAATCTATTTTGATTGAGGCTAAGTCAGAATAAAAATATTCAGGCTGAAATATATTTAATGAAATTCCTTTATCGGCTAAAATTTGAATATCTGTTGATATTTCTTTGATTTTATTGACATCTTTGGAAGAAATTTCTATTATTTGTGATGCATTATAACTTATTATTTCATTTGTTGTATATCCATTTGGAGTTGTTTTGTAGTTATAATAGCTATTTACTGTTTTAACGTCAATTTCTTCTTTTTTTATACCTTTTTCTAACAAGTATTTTTCCACGATTGGATAATTTTTTTTCAAAATTGCATAAGCTTCTTTTTGGGTTAGAGCTCTACTTTGTATTTGAAAACCAAGTTTTGCAATATCTGATTTAACAATTTTTGAAGATGAACCCGTTACTGTAATATTTTCATCTTTTGGTATTTTTGAAGAGAATATAATTGAAGAAAATATAATTCCTAAAGTTATAATTAAACAAGATAAAATAATTTGAAAATTTTTAATTTTTTCCATTACGGTTTCCTTATTTATCTATAAACATACAGTCACCATAGCTAAAAAATCTATATTTTTCATTAACTGCTTGTTTATATGCACGGAATGTAAAATCTTTTGTGCAAAACGCACTTACAAGCATTATTAATGTAGATTTTGGCAGGTGAAAATTTGTGATTAATTTATCTATTGATTTTATTTCGTATGGTGGATATATGAAAATATCTGTTTTATCTTTTGTTTCTATTATTTTTCCATATTTTTGATAAGTTGCTTCTAAACATCTCAGAACAGTTGTCCCAACAGCAATTACATTTCCTTTTTTGTTGTTTATTAGATTGGCTGTTTCTTTTGGGATTTCAAAGTTTTCAAAATGCATAGTGTGGTTTTTTATATCGTCAGTTTTGACTGGCATAAAAGTTCCTAATCCAACATTTAACGTTACATATGCTATTTTTACGCCTTTAGCTTTGATTTTTCCTAATAATTCGTTTGAAAAATGTAATCCCGCAGTAGGAGCGGCAACAGAACCGATATTTTTTGCAAAAACTGTTTGATAATCTGTTTTATCGTCATCTTGTGCTTTTCTTGAAATATATGGTGGCAAAGGAACAGAGCCAATTTCGTTTAAAATATCGTATACATTTAATTTATTATCATAAATTAATTCAACTTTATATTTTGGAATTTCATTTTCGTTTTTAGATGATTCTTTTTCAATTAATTTGATTTTAAAATTTTCATTAACTTCAAGAATTTCTTGCTCTTTCACTCGTTTAGCATTTTTCATTAATGCTTCCCAAGTGTTTGAATTATCAAATGGATTTAAAAGAAAAACTTCAACTTCAGCACCTGATATTCTTTTTGCCAGTATTCTTGCAGGATAGACTTTTGTATCGTTTAAAACCAAAATATCATCTTTGTTTAATAAGTCTAAAATATCAAAAAAATGCTTGTGCTGAATTTCTTTTGTTGTCTTATTTAAATGCATCATTCTGCAATCCTCTCTTTTTTTAAGAGGAGATTGGGCAATTAATTCTAATGGTAATTCATAATCAAAATCTGAAGTTTTAAGCATTTATTCTTTTAAATCCAATTGTCTTGCAGCCCTAACTTCATCAACTCTTTGTATTGGAGTTGTTTTTGGAAATTCATGAAAATCTATGCCTTCATCAATTTCTTTTGCTATTTTTATCATTACATTTATAAAATTATCCAAAACTTCTTTTGTTTCAGATTCTGTTGGCTCAACCATAAAAGCTTCGTGTACTATTAATGGGAAATATATTGTCGCAGGATGTATATTTTCATCCATTAATCTTTTTGCAATATCAAGAGTTGCAGCGCCTTTTTCTTTTTTATCTGTATTATCAATAACAAACTCATGCATGCAGTGTGAATCGAATGCAATGTGATAGTAATCTTTTAGTTGAGATTTAATATAATTGGCAGCTAAAACTGCATCTGATGATACATCTTTTAAGGATTTTCCCATCATATAAATGTATGTATACGCTTTTATTAAAACATTAAAATTACCCATGAATGTCGAAACTTTGCCAATTGATTTTGGATAATTATAGTTTCTTAAATATTTTTGTCCGTTAAATTCTATTTTTGGCACAGGTAAATAATTTTTTAATTTATCAACAACACCAATAGGACCAGAACCAGGTCCACCACCAGCATGAGGAGTTGCAAATGTTTTGTGCAGATTTAAATGAACAACATCAAAGCCCATTAATTTTGGATTTGTGTGTCCCATAATTGCGTTAAAATTTGCACCATCGTAATACAGTAATGAACCATTTTGATGCATTATTTTTGAAATTTCAACAATATTATCATCGAATAATCCTAAAGTATTTGGATTTGTCATCATAATTGCTGCTATATCTGATGAATATTCTTGAACAAGTTGTTTTAATTCTTCGATATTAACTAAACCTTTTTCATTTGATTTTACTTCAATTGTTTCAAAACCACACATAGCAGCGCTTGCAGGATTTGTACCATGGGCATTATCTGGGATGATTACTTTTTTTCTGTTGTCATTTATATTTTCAAAATATTTTTTAATAATCATCATTCCTGAAAATTCGCCGTGCGCTCCAGCACATGGTTGTAAAGAAATTTCATCCATTCCTGTGATTATTTTTAAATAATTTTGAAGGTCATACATTAATTTTAGTGCACCTTGACAATCATCATCACTTTGATTTGGATGAAGATTAACAAAACCTTCAAGGCGACTTGCCCATTCGTTAATTCTTGGGTTATATTTCATTGTGCAAGAACCTAGAGGATAAAAACCTTTTTCTATGCAGAAATTTTTATCTGACAATTCTTTGATGTGACGCATTAATTCTAATTCTGTTTTATCTTCGATTTTGATTTCGCTTGTTCTCAATTGCATGATAATCTCCCTTGGGTCTCATAAAATTATACAACAAAACCTTTTTAAAGGCTTTAATTATGAATTTTTCTTTTATTTGTAAAGTTTTGTAAATATATAAAAAATATAAGCAATTTAAATAAGTAAATATACTTTATATATATGTAAGACATAAATACTTCCCCTTGAAAGCAAAAGCTTTTTAAACACACAAAACAACACACTTAACACACTAACCTTTTCACACGAGAATCAAGCAAAAAGATTTTCA
>JAFTXY010000018.1 GCA_017461425.1 Candidatus Gastranaerophilales bacterium
AGACAATTGCTATAAATATAACTATCAACATATCTAGTATGTAATCGTTTTTTATCATAGCAACCATCTCCTTTCATTTCGGAGGATTTCCATTATGAAAATTGATGGTCAACCGCTCTGCTATTTCCTTTATCCGAAACGGATTATATAACAGTTACTTAAAGTATACAAGCGAACAAAATGTAAAATAAAAAAGAGAAGATGAAATCTTCTCTCCAAATTGTAATTTATTTGTTTGATTTCTTTTTTATAACTTTTATTATTATATAGCAAATTATAGATATTGATAACGAAGCAATTCCTACTAACCACATATTTAAAGTATTTGTTAAAACTAAAATCGCACTTAATATAAAAATTGTAAAAAATGCCACACCAATTGTATATAATATTTTTTCTAAATTCATAATAATCCCTCACTTTAAACTTGTAATTTATTTAATTAAATCTAATATCTTTTCAACATCTTTAAATATCAAACTTTGCATACTATCTTCATATTTTAAATAATTTACTTTTAATAATCTTTCTTTTATTATAGGTATTAATTCTTTTTTATATTTAATGATATTCTCTAAAGCTTTTATACATTGTCTTGCAGTAATTGGTTTTTCATCTTCAATATGCTCTAAAAATTTTTCTATTATTGAATTTATTTTGTTATCAATATCCCATTTTGCATTACTTGAAATTAAAACAATACCCCTCGTTCTTATATATGAGTTTTTATTATCTAACATTTCTACAAATGTTTCAAAAAATTTATATACTTCATTACTTGTATAAGATATTACTTCCAGTTCTTTTAAACAACTATATGCTATTTTATTGTCTAAATTATATAAATTTTGTATTAAATTTTCCATATTATATCTCTCTTTCAAATCACTAACCCTAACGACAAATTACTATTTTTAAATATTATATCATAACCAATCTACACTTTCTGTATCTTCCGTATTTTCTATATTTTCTGCACAGAAGACTGTCATTTGACTGTCAAATTTAAGTCGGGGGAGAAAAACAAAAAAGAGCCGACTTATGAAAGTGCCTCTATGACTGCGTTATATAGATTGCAATAATTCGAAAAATACAAATGAACCAACGACCTTGGTATTCGTAGGCAAATGAATTTTTCTGATTTCTCGAAAATAATTTTAAAATTTAAAAATGCATTTGTATCAATGCTTTGCGAGTTTCACGTTTGACTGTCAAAAGACTGTCAAAATGCGAACACTTGTGGTAAAATGAAAAAATAAAAATCTCGTAATCCTTACTACTGTAAGTTTTACGAGATTTTTGGAGCCAGTGATCGGAATTGGCGAGCCGCGTCGTAAAAACAGTCCACTGGACTGTTTTTGTCTGCGTGCTTGCTGGCTCCTGACCAGCTTCGCACTTGACCACTCCTTTTCAATTCCTCTCGTTTTTGTGCACAAAAAATGCACCCTTCTACGAAGGATGCATTCTTTTTGGAGCCAGTGATCGGAATTGAACCAACGACCTACTGAGGATTAGTTGGGCGAATTCTATATTTTCTATATCTTCTGTATTTTCTGCAGAGTGGGGAAGAAGGCTATTTTAAGCCATTTATGTTACTCTTGAATTTTTCTGTATTTTCTATATATTCCGTATCTTCTATATTTTCTGTACAGAAGACTGTCAAAAGACTGTCAAAAGACTGTCAAACTACTGGGAGTGGAGTTGATGGAAATAGGGGATAATTTATTGACTTTTAACATAAAATAGACTAAAATAAAAATAGATAAAGGAAATCCGCACAAGCGGTTGACCGAAGTATATTAAAAAATAATCACTTGACGATCAAGACAGAGTGATTATTTTTTTTGTCTAAAAAGTACCCTTTTTAAGACAATTGCTATAAATATAACTATCAACATATCTAGTATGTAATCGTTTTTTATCATAGCAACCATCTCCTTTCATTTCGGAGGATTTCCATTATGAAA
>JAFTXY010000014.1 GCA_017461425.1 Candidatus Gastranaerophilales bacterium
CCTTAATTTTATTTTTAAAATCCACTTTTTTATTAAGTGGATTTTAGTTTTGTACAAAAAAATGTTAAAATATTAGTAAGATACTGTGTTTGGAGTGTTTTGGAGGTATCTTATGAATGAGAATAAACATTTAACTTTAGACGAAAGAAATTTTATAGAACAGGAACTATCTAAAAATACTAACTTTAAAGAAATTGCAAAATACTTAGGAAAAGATCCTACTACAATTTCCAAAGAAATTAGAAAACATAGGATAAGAAAAGAAGGTCAATCTATTCATGTTAATTTTAATCATTGTGCAAAGAAATTTAATTGCCACAGAAAGAATCTCTGTAATCTACGTTGCACGAAAGAATGCAGGCACTGTAACCATTGCAATAATGTTTGTTCTGATTTTATTGATGGCACTTGCTTTAGATTAACTCGTGCACCTTATGTCTGTAATGGATGTACCGAAAAATATGGATGTAGATTAACTAAATATTATTACAGAGCATTACCTTCTTTTAACAAATACAAAACTTTATTATCAGAATCTAGACAAGGCATTAATATGACGGAACTAGAACTATCTAATTTAGATAAAATTGTATCTCCTTTAGTGAAAAAGGGGCAATCTTTATCTCATATTTACAAGACTCATGATATTCCTTGTACTAGAGCAACTTTATACAATTACTTGTCTAAAAATTGCTTTTCTGTTGGACCTATTGATTTACCTAGAAAGGTTAGAATGAAAAAACGAAAACAAAAGAAAACAGAAGCAAAAAATACAAATGCAAGAACAAATCGTACATATGAAGATTTTCAGAAATATATTGAATTACATCCAGAACTCCCAATAGTTGAGATGGATACTGTTGAGGGCATTAAGGGAGGTAAAGTTTTATTAACACTTTTATTTAGGAATTCAAGATTAATGTTAGCTTTTATACTATCTGAAAAAACTCAAGCAGAAGTTTTAGGAATATTTAATATGTTAGAGCAAAAATTAGGTAACGAACTTTTTGAAAAAACATTCTCTATTATTTTGACAGATAATGGAAGTGAGTTTGGCAATCCACTATCTCTAGAATTCAACGTAGAAGGTATCGGCAGAACAAGAATATTCTACTGCAATCCAAGAGCTTCATATCAAAAGGGTATGATTGAAAAGAACCACGAATTTATCAGATACGTATTACCAAAAGGAACTTCTTTTGATAATTTACAACAAACAGATATTGATTTAATGATAAATCATATCAATAGCTTAGGTAGAGCAAGTCTTAACTGGTCATCACCATATGATGTAGCAAAAGTACTAATGGGAAAAGATGTATTAAAAAAGTTGAATCTCTCAAAAATACCAACAGACGAGATTCAACTTAACAAAAACTTACTAAAGAAAAATTAATAAATCAAATATTTAAAAAAATCATTTTAACTCCAAACAAAGTATCCGAGTAACTGAATTTTCTTTTGGACACAAGTGGAATTTAGTCTAAGACAAAAAAATCCAGTTGTGTGTTTGACATGCAAATTTTTCTTTATTCTATTTAAATTATACTATATTTTGTTAAAAATTCAAAGATAAAACTAAAAGAAAGTCCTTAAACTAGGAACTTTCTCTTATACAATCAATTTTTTTCATGAGTGGAATTTACTTTTTTAACTAACG
>JAFTXY010000002.1 GCA_017461425.1 Candidatus Gastranaerophilales bacterium
AGTGGTAAGGCACCTGGTTTTGGTCCAGGCATCTCGGAGGTTCGAATCCTTCCGCCCCAGAATTTGAGAACAGTTTAACCCTTTGACTAACATGTCAAAGGGTTTTCTCATCGTATAGTCTATGATTTGTATTTTTGAATTGATAAAATACAAATCATTTAAATTAGCATCTATATAATCGTAAATCTCTTCTATGTTTTTAATTTTAGGTTTAATCATATTAAACAATCTCATTTAAAATAATAAATAATCATTACATATATTTGATTTGTTTAAAATAAACTGTAAAATCTTGCAGTTTAAAAACATTATATCATGATGCCTTCATGATATAATGTAATTGTTTAACTGTTTGGAGAAAATTATAATGAGTTATGTTTGTAAAAATTGTGGTAAACTAATTACAAAACAAGAATATATTGATAATTCTAGAAATAAAGGGCGATTTTTATTATTTTGTGTAATAATTTTGTGCTTCATGGCAGTAATTTTAATTCCTGTTGGTATAATTCTGCTAATTATTGTGAATAATAAGACCGCAGAAAATAAGTGCCCATATTGTAAAATGAAAGACTGTATTATTCCCAATGATACACCAATTGCTGCAGAATTAATTAACAAAACATACAAAAAAGAAGATTTGAAAGAATTTTGCGCAAAAGAAAAAGCGCAGGAAATTAATAAAGAAAACCATAAAAATATTCAAAGAGGCTGTGCAATATTTTTATGGTTGTTAATTGTTGTAATGGCTATTGCAGCTTCAATAAGCAAATAAAACCTATTTTTTTGTTAATTTAAATATGTTTAAATTAGTCACTTTGTTTATTTGGCTTTGTTTATAAATTTGGCATAATTAAATATTTTGTAATTTTACAAAATGTGCAATAAATAGTTTTTACAAAGCAACTATTCTGTTTTTTAAATTTTCAATTACATATTTTTCAAAAATGTCCGTTTATCTATATTGACCATTTAGGTATAGTTATACAAAGAACTATTTTTTACTCAATAAACTTGGCAATATATTTGAAGTATACGCAAATGATTGTGGTGGAACAAAATTTATATTTTCATCAATAGGATTAATCGGGCTAGTTAAGTGTTCATATTTTTTTATAACAATTGCATATCCCGTATTTTTGCCATCAAAATATTTAAAAAAACTTTTTTTATTTATTCCTGCTTTTGATTTACAAGTCTTCCATAATTCTTGCGGATTATCTTCAATGATTGTTTCTATAAATATTTTTCCAACAATCTGTTTTACTGGTGCAGACGAATACACCCAAATTTCAGATACTTTTTCTTTAAAAATTGATTTTCTAAATTCGTACAATTTTAAGCCTTTTTTAATTTTTTCTACATATTTTGGCTTAATTGATAGTATAACGCTCATCTATATTTCCTTTGATTAATTCTCTATATTGCTCATCTGTAATTTCTCGTATTGAATATATATTTCCAGTTATATTTAGTTTAGGCAACTCGTTAAGTTTAATTTCTTTTTTCAAATGAAAATTTTCATTAAAAAGTAAAACCAATGCTTCTTTTTCGCATATTTTTTTTATCTCATTAAAATTGAATACTGTTCTTTTTGCAATTAATTTTGACACAAGTTCAGGGTCTGTCATTTTTGAATACACATTTTGAACTGTGCAAAGTGTAGTTAATGCCATTCGTTCTTTTGATTGATAAAATAGAAGTATATCGCCCTTGTTGACTTTAGTTGTATTAGCATTACAAATATAAGCTTTTTTTATGCAGTTACTTTCACTGTAATTAAATAGATTTAAACCAAGCTGATAAACATCACCTTTACTATCAGGAAATAATCTTTTGTGAAATTCGGGTTGTATCGGTATCAAATGTTTTTTGACGGTATTACCTTGATAAAATGCGGGATAATAAGTGTTATTGTAATCCACTACTTCATCTGCATTAGTGATGCTTGTACTTTTGTTTGCCGTAATTTGTTTTAAAAAAACATCTTCATTGTTTGCATTTAAACCAATACGCTTAAAACCAAAACTTTCAATTAGGTTTACCAAATAATCATTTTCTTCTATAAAATGTGTGAGATAAATTTCTTCTAAATTATTTTTGCAGGCAAATTTAATAGCTAAATCAATTAAGCGCTCACCTAATTTGAAACCTCTTGCGTGGTTAGCAACTTTAAAGGTGCATATTTTTAAAATTTTACCTTTAATAGTAATTGGGCTATTACAGATAATTTCATTTTCTTCAATTTTTGGTATTAGTATAGCACTAATCGCACCATTTTGATTAAAATGCACATATGTATCCCTGTTTTGTATTTTATTCCACCATTTGTCAAATCCGTTGTACGAATTTCTTAAAGAATCAAAAATTTCGTCTTTATGATTTAACTCAAAGGCTTTTTTGAGCTCAAAATCATTACTCAGTGTAATATTATAGTTTGTAAATAATTTTTTAAATGCATTTATGGCTTCATTGATACTCAATACATTTTCAATATCTAATTTGGAAGCTTTGTTTAAAATGCCTTGGTCTTCAGTTATTAAATAAGTGCAAATATTTTTATAAATACAATATAGTAATTGATTATCTACAATATCGTTTTCATTTTTTGGAGTTGGTAACTTGGAAATATAAACTTCATCTTTTAAATAATCTGGTGTTTTATCAAGAATAGAATAAGTGTTTGATTTTGATATGTTTATTTCTTGACGTAATAGGTGTTTATCTTTTTTTAATTCAGCTTGTGTTAATGGATGAATATGTAATGAGCAATTTTCTAGCCCATTAAATAATTTCATAAGTTCAGCTAGATTTTCTGGCACTATTTGATTATTTTCCCTTTGGATAATAATATTTGTATCTAATAAAATTCTCATTTATTTAATCTTTTATAAAAATAAATACTAATTACGCAAATCAAGTACATAACAATTAAAATCGCAATTTTTACATAGTGCACGACCAAGTTTGAATTAGTAAATAAATAATTGTACAAAAGCGAGTATAAAACATTTATAATAGCAAATATCAAAATGTAATTAATGATAATTGATGGTGTGCAAAGCTGGTATTTAAACTTTGCATAAACATTAAAAGACTCAATGTTCTTTACTTTTGTATTTTCACTTATTTTATCTTGCCACTGGCTAGCGATTATAACATTATCGATTTTCTTTTCTGTATACTTTTCCCAAATTTCATTTTCAAGCTTGCGTTCACTCTTTTTGGTTAGCGAATTAACATCAATCTTGCCTTCTGTCATTAAAAAGAAATTAATTTTCTTTATACAATACTGCTTAATTGATTCATTTTGTATTCGTTCTTTTAAAGAAGAATTGTTCAAGCTCCGCCAATTATTTAACCTAAAATCTATAAAATTATTTTCAGTTCCAATTGAGTTTAAGAATAAATCATCTGACTTTGATTCTACTATTTTATTTAATTTTTTTGAATTGAAACGCAATCTAAAATAATAGCATTCATTTTCAATAAATGATTTATTTGTTAAGTTTATTGATATAACAGTGCCGTCGTATTTATTTTGAATATTTAAATCAGTTTCTTCATTAGCATCTAAAGCAAACATTGTAAACTGTTTTTCACCATCTTTTTTTATTGTATATTGTTTTGAGAGCTCGTGTTCTTCAGCAATATACGATTCATTAAATACAGAATCTAAAATTCTCTTATCTGAAACAATTATTTTGGTTAAATCTTTAATATCACTTTTTTTTAAAACATAAGGGAGATATAAACAAATGCTTTGTAATTCAGATATGTATGGAATTTTAATACCAAAGTCTAAAAAAGTGTCACATCTTTTTATGCTTTTTGTCCATAAATTAAAGTGAACATCACAAAGATATTCACAATTTTTATTATTCTTATTTCCTTCAAACCAAATTGCAAAACCAGCCATTTAACCTCCGATTCACAAACCTATAATAACATTAAAACAAGTAAATTGAATACTGAATTATTCAACATCCTTTACGAAGTTATATAAATTATCCTTCATCTCCAACAATTCATCTCTGCATTCAGTTCGAATTTTGTCTACCGTTTCCAGCCAATTAAGCTCTCTTTAAGAGAGCTTTTTTAACATTTAATCAGGCTAGCTTATATTAAAATCAACATAATAACAATCAGAGTTATTTGGATCTATCAATAAATCAACAAATCCATCGTCATCTGCTATTTTATGGTCGTAGCGTGGTTCGCCAAGAAATCTAAGTGTGGAACCATTTTTTGTTTTGTAAATAGCTTCTATTGCATATATTGTTCTATTATTTATTCTTGTACCGGTTGGAACCATTTCATATGGTAAATTTTTAATAAGCTTACCATGCAATTCTAAATATCTCATATCAGCTATTTTATTTGTTATTTTCTTGTAATCTTTGACTCCTGCAACAAAAAATATGGAACCTGTTGCCAACAAAATTACAGAAAAAATATAAGCAAATTTTTCATCATCAGGCGCCAAACAATCATAAGGATTATTTGAATTATAAAAAATCTTAGTAGTTTTATTAGATGGTTTTATATTTGAAGAACCACTAGCTCTACATTGATATTCAATGCCATTAACATTATATTGATAAATTGGAGTATACATTGTTTTGTCTGAACTTCGATAAGAATGATATGTAATATTAGTTGTATATGTATATGCATTCATTCTCTTTTTATTATCAATTGTAGATTTTAATAAAAAAACATCACCAACTAAAAACAAAACACCCAAAAGCACCATAACTGCAACCATATTATAGCCTTTTTTAACACACGAATAATCTAATCTATACATAATTCCAATCCTTTAAACATAACAAACTATATTATCATATATTCCACAACAATGCAATTTTAAACATAGATATAAACTAAAAACTTAATTGCTTTTGAGCTTCTTGTTTTGTTTTTGGGCCTTTTGAATATAGAATTTGTGCGAAATTTTCAATTTTTGAGTAAAGATTAGGATATTTTTTATCTAAATTTTGAGCTTTCATGGCAATAGCAAGACTTTGTGCCAAATTAAAACCGTATCCATTTTGAAGAGCGCTATGATATTGTGTTTCATAATCTTTGTCTAATCTGAAACGATAGTTATCAGGGTCAGTATTTTCTGAATCCATTCTTTTATTATTACCGATTACATCATTGAAAAATAGAAAATGATTTTTTGCTTGGAACAATTCAGCAAATTTTGCTTTTATAAAATTTTTTGGATTTTGTAACCATTTAATAGGCAGGTTAAGCGATTTATTTAAAGCAGAAATATTATCTTTTCGAATTTGCGCAAGATTAGAAACATTAATTCCATTATCATCAAAATCATTTTCAGCTAAAAGCCTTAATGGAACGCCATCATGGTTATTTGTTCCTATCATATAGTTTTTTAAACCCGTGTTATTAATAAATTGCGGATTTCCCCAACCATAATCATTGGAATGTTCATACACAGAAGTTACAACAGGAGTTCTATTTTTAACATAACTGTTTACACGTGGTTTACCAGTTGACCAATCAAAAATTTGAGCACTATCAGAACCAACATCCCATTCATACATTAATTTTTTGATATCATAACTTTCGCCTTTAATTTCTTTTGCAGTCTTTTCAATAAAATCAACTAATTTATCTTCGATTCCTAAGGATATTGTTTCTTCATTACCATCATCGTCAGTTTTTTGGAGCTGGGTACTAAAATATTGCCAACCAACATCAAATCTAATTCCATCAAAAAATTCCAAATGGGTTGAAATTTTTTCTTTAAATAATCTATTTGCTTCAGTTCCATTAATTAATATTTCATTATATTTTAGCGCCCTAAAACCCCAGCCGGGAGAAATATTTTCTGGAAAAAATGCATCTGGAAAACAAAAAACTTCATCAGATGAAAAACCAATTGGACAATCTCCGAAAAGTTCTAGATGTTCTTGTTTTAATTTTTCTTTTGCTACGTTCAATTCTCTTTGTGCAAGAAATTTACCAAATTTATAAATATCAATTTCTCGATTATATTGTTTTTTGTATTCTTCAAATCTTTTTTGCTTATCAGGAGAAATAGAAAAATCTTTAAACAATTCTGAATCTATTTCTTTTACAAAAGGAGCAATTGCAAGCCTATCTAATGTATCTGATTTTAACTTATTTTTAAATTCTATGAATTCATTTTTTATTGCAAAAGCATTTGGATTTTCCAAATTTTCATATGCTTTTTTTAACAAACTTTGTATTACGCCAGTTTTATAATCAAATTCATTTTCAAAATCGCATCTAGCGCTATCAGGAATTAAAAATTCATCAATATCACTTTTTGAGAGCAAGATATTTTCATAATTTCTAAAATTAATATTATCCTCACCAAAAACAATTCCCATTCTTTCATAAGGGCAATAATAATTATCAAATCTTGTTTGATAAGGCATTTGCCCAACAGGATAAACTTTTATGGCATTTGAACCAGTATATAAAGATATAAATTTTAGATATTCAATCGCTCTATCGGAATTCAATTTACCAGAGCCAAGATATTCTTGTTGATTTACAGGTAAAGCAGTTGGAAAAATTTTATACAAACGAATTCCATCAGAAATGCCAAGAACATCCAAGGCATCACTGGTTATACTTTTAAATTCTTTTTCTTCTTGGTTAGTTAAAGCACGATTAAAGGAAATAGAAGTATTTTTTAATGATAATATTTTCATATTTTAAAAACAAACTAATCTTAATTAAAAGGGAATGGTCTGAAAATTAAATTCAAACCTTATTTCCCTTATATTAAGTTATGATTACAAATTTGAATTATGCGTGGTATTTTATTATGTTCTCATCACTACTACTTAAACTTATTTTTCTATATTCAGCTTCAGTGATAGATAATGGCTTTTGGATATGATATTCATCACCAGATAAAGTACTCCAGCTTGGATAAGGATGAGCTTGATATTCTACGGTATCCTGAGGATATTCATCCGGAGTTTCATCCTTAAATGGATAATAATCATAATGCAAAACATCAACAATTACTTCTTGTGCAGGATCGTCAAATTGCTCTCGATGCGAAAATTTTTTAATACCATTAAAACTTTGATTTAAATTAACAGGTAATATTCTCATATTAGCCCCCTTCCCTAACAACAACTTATATATAAGATAACCCTTTTTATGTATAATTGGCTAATTTTCTACATAAATTTTTACAATAATTAATATTGGAAAAATTTAATTGTTTGGATAAAAATATTCAATTTTATGTCCGGCAACTCGCTTGTGATAATTAAGCGCATAATCTGCCGCTTGCCTTGAAACTCCAAGTTTTCTCGCCGCCTCACTTATGCTTTCGTAGCGAGATATCTCTCCCGTTGATGTATCTATTGCAATAACTGGTTTAACTTTAGCATTTTTGAACGCTTCTAGTATTGCATTAATTTTTTCAGCATCATATAAAAAGTTACCATAATCGTCATATATTGCTTTACCTTCTGAGGTTCTTGCAATAATAACATTTTCAGCAACAAAAATATTTTTGCCAGAAATTTTTATTTCATCATCAAGACTCCTGATAATTCTTGAATTTCTAAAAGCACTATTATTACGAGATGAATTATCTAATCTTTGAACTTTTCCAAAACAATCTATTTTACATATAGGCGCATTTTTAGCATTAGAAAATTCGTTAAGTGCACAATTGATAACTTTACTATCCAAAAAAGGTTTTCTATTTTTACCATATAAAATAGCACCAGTTTTTTCATCTCTTAACTCAATTTTAGAAGCGGGCACAAACACATAATCACCGCTTAAATGACCACGTCCTGATAAAGTTGGATATATTGAACGAAGAGAAACTTCTAATTTTTTAGCAGCTTGCGCTACAGAATCAAATCTTCGCACCGTGCCATCTATATCAATTGCATAAACAGGCAATTCTTTTCCTGTATAAAATTTATCTCTTGCAACTTTTAACGAAGAATCATCCAATGTGACATTACTTTTATCATCTTGATTTTCTAATTGTTGCGCAGTCAAAAAAGTGTAATTACCAACTTTCTTAAATCTACCAGATAAACATTTTGAAATAGAAGCTGTCGGAATATTTAATTCTCTAGAAGCCGAATTAATTGTTTCAAATCTTTTAATTTTATTATCTTGAGAAATAGCATAAACAGGAGTTGGCACAGTTTTTCCGCCCAAAAAAGCAAAATTATTTCTCGCAAGACAATCAAGTCCATTTAAAGAAAAATCAATATATTTAAATGTTTTTTGATTGTTTTTGTTTAAATTAAAACTATATGAATTTTTATAATAAGGGGTAGAAGAAGTTATTTTCATACATAAACAAAACTTGTGAAATATTTATGTTGCCAATATAAAGCTGTACTACAAACAACGTATTTATTAATTGATATAACCAAAAAAGATAGATAGTTCTTTATAATAAAACTAAGGAGCTATTATGAACGAAAAAGAAAAAATGCTAAAAGGTCTTTTGTATGACGCAAATAATGACGAGTCATTAATAAAAGAAAGAGAATATTGCAAAGAACTTTGCCAAAAATACAATTTATTATTACCAAAGCAAAAAGAAGAAAAAAGAAAGATTCTAAAAAACATTTTAGGCTCAACTAAAGAAAACTTTTTAATAGAGCCAAATTTCTTTTGTGATTATGGATATAATATTCATATTGGAGAAAATTTTTATTCAAATCACAATTTGACAATACTAGACCCTGCAAAAGTTGAATTCGGAGATAATGTTTTCATTGGTCCAAATTGCGGATTTTATACCGCAAGTCATCCTCTTGATGCTGAAAAAAGAAACCAAGGACTTGAATATGCTAATCCAATAAAAGTTGGAAATAATGTCTGGTTTGGCGGAAATGTTGTTGTGTTAAATGGAGTAACAATAGGAAACAATGTCGTCATAGGAGCAGGCAGTGTTGTTACAAAAGATATTCCTGATAATTGCGTAGCATTCGGAAATCCTTGTAAAGTTGTTAAGAAAAATTGATATTTTACTAAAGTTTTTAAAAAATATGCCGTTAATCATTCTATAAAGTTTAAGGATGAGAATATGAAAAAGTATTTATTAAATAATTTACAGGCAAAATTATCACAATTTCCTATGCAATTTGAATTAGAATTTGATATAGATAAAGAAAAATTATCAAAATACTTTGAAAGCTATAAAATCAATATTGATGATATAGAAGATGATAAATTCTATAATCTAGCATACTTTGATTATTTAACAGAAGAAAATGTCAAAAAAGAAACTGCATCTCCTAAAAAAATTATGAATGAATTCAGCGCTTGTTTTGACAAATTTTCTACAATCTAAATGTTCTCATATTATATAAATTAAAGACTAACCAAATGGTTAGTCTTTTTTAATTTTAAATTCATCACCTGATGTATATGTTTCTTTATCATAGCCAGAAAGATAATAATTTCTATCATTAATCTGTTGTTGATAATAATATCTATCATTCATATAAGCTCCATACCAAAAGCCCAAAGGGGTTGGTACATAGTTATATTGAATAGGAGGTTTTTCAATCTTTTGATTATACTGTTGAAATTTATTATCATCAGCAAATACAATAGTTTGAAACAAAAATATTGATAATATTAAGGATATTTTTTTCAATTAATACCACCAATATCCGCCATCACGAATTTGTCTATCTTGATCGCTATTGTATTCATATTTTGCATCTTTGCGTTGTTTTGTCTTATTTTTTTCAATATTTGCAACACGCCCATAACACATATTTAAATCAGCTTGTGTTTTAGATATTGTTTTGCATTCCATTATGGCTTTTTGGAATTTAACACGTCTTAATGCCCAATAATTATTTTCTAAATTACGTTTAGAATTTTCTTTTGCTGGTTTATAAACAGCATTTTCATACAAAGGCGGGCAAAATTCTGCCCATTGAGGCTCTAGAACACCTGATGCATTAACAAAATTTATAGGCACAATAAACCCAAATAAAATTGCTATCATTATAAAATATTTTTTCATATGTGTAACCTTTATTATAAATCTACCCTAAGAGCAGCACCGCTATTATATTGTTGCTCTAACATTCTTGTTTCTTGCAAGGTTCTGTAATATTCATCTTGCATATCAGCATTATAAGATTTTTGAGCTCTTTTATAATCTTGTCTATCTTGTTGTCTATCTTGAAAACGTTGTCCATATTCAACAGTACTTAAAGTGCCTCTTGTAGCACGATTTACTGAATTAATAGCGTTTCCGGTCGCATGTATAGTATTAACTACCTCTAAAAAAGAAGCTTGTGCGCTAAAACCAAATGCAAGCAATGCAAAAAATACAAAGCACGCTAACTTTTCAATTTTTTTCATAGAAATTCCCTTCTAAAATTCTTTTCCATCGATTGCCCACTTTAATAATTCCCTAAAAGTTTTATTTTTAACTTTATTTATTTCATCATCAATTTCATTACCATATTTTAAATTCATAAATTTATCGAATTCTTCTTTTTGTTGAGCCTGAGATTCATATTCATTTCTCAATTTAACCAATTCCCCACCATCCAAAAATACTCCGCCACAACTGTAACAAGTATCGATTTTGACACCAAATTTTCTGCTTGCAGAAGCTCTATTCATAACAGCTTTACAAACTGGACAAATTCTTTCAACAGAATCATCTGCAATTACAACAGAAGGTTTATCTGTTAATTCTTCTGTTATATCATCCATATCCTCAAATTTTTCATCAATAAACTGTAATTCTTTATTATCAAGAAAAATCCCATGGCATCCATTTACGCAAACATCAACCCATACATTTTTATGACTAATAAGAACCTTTTTCATTTCTGCATTGCAAGCAGGACAATGTAAAACCTCTTTAGTATCTCTCATAGTAAACCTTCCTATTCTATAAAGAAATATTAAAATATTTTCAAGGTATTGTCAATAAAATAGGGGTTTAAACATTCAAATCAAGCATTTTTTTGATACATTTTTGAGCACTCAAAAGAACATCATCTGCAATAGTAATTTCATTTTTTTCGTTCAATAATGTATCGTAGATTTTTTCTAGAGAATTCATTTTCATGCTTGGACAAATGATATTTTCATCAATAAGAATAAATTCCTTACCCCATCCTAAGTTTTTTGAATCTCTGTTTAATCTGTCAACAACACCTTTTTCTGTAGCAATAATAAATTGTTTTTTATCTGATTTTTTGGCAAATTCCATAATTTCCTTTGTAGACCCAACAAAATCAGCAAGTTTTACAACATCATGATGACATTCCGGATGTATTAATATTGGTGCATTAGGATAATTTTTTCGTGCATTACTAATTTCATCAACTCTTATTCTAAGATGTGTTGGACAAAAACCATTAAATGTAATAACTTCAACATTATTCAATTTAGTTTGAACATATTTACCCAAATATGTATCAGGCACAAAAAGAACTTTAGGTGCATTCAAGCTTTTAACTACATCTATCGCATTTGATGAAGTACAGCATATGTCACAATTTGCCTTAATTTCAGCAGTTGAATTAATATAGCAAACAACAGGTATGTTTGGATTTTTTTCTTTAAACAATTTCAAATTTTCAACATCAATCATATCTGCCATAGCGCAACCTGAATTCATTTCAGGCAATAAAACTTTTTTATTTGGAGATAATAGTTTTGCGCTTTGTGCCATAAAATAAACACCTGCAAAAACAATTATATCTGCATTGGTATTTGATGCCATTTTGCTTAAATAAAGAGAATCACCAACAAAATCAGAAACTTCATCTATTTCAACATTTTGATAACAATGCGTAAGAATTATCGCATTTTTTTCTTTTTTTAATTTATTAATCTCTTTAATTAAATCCATAATATTTCCTGCTTCGAGGGGCAAAATGCCATAGCTAGATTATATTAATTAAACTACAACAAAAATATTGAGTCAATAATTAATAGAATTATTTTTGAAAAGCACGAAATTCTTTGGGAAGTTTTTGAAAATTGATTGCTGTTTGATTATTTATTTCTCCACTTCCCTCTTTTTTCATTTGATTGTATCTGAATTGCGTCCACAATCTTGTTATCGCAGATAAAGATACGCCCATAAACAATAAAGAAAATGCATATGGAACCGCTGTCGCAAATGTTTTTTGCTTAACTAATTTTTTAAATTCATCAGCTACTTGTGTGCCATTTTTCTTTGATACAGTTTTTGCAATTTCTGGTAATTGTTGACGGGATGGGATTGATATTTTTCCTAAACTATCTTTTTGAATTAAATCTTGGAACTTATTTTTCTTATCCAATATTTTCAAAAAGCCCTTTTCAAACAACTCGCCACCAAAAATTGTGTAAAATACTACTAATGGAACACGTGTCCAAACTTCATAAAAATCAAGTTTTCCTCTATCCTTTGCAGCGTTTGAATACCCAAACAAGCCTAATATCGCAGTTAGGGCTAATTGTCCTTTGCTTAAAGCTAGTTTTCCATAGCTTCCATCAAAATCAAGGCTGAATTTACCTAGAGTATTTTTAACTTTTTCATTTTTTAGACCCAATTTTTCTAAACCATTAGCTAAAGCTTGACCAGGCTCTAAAATTCCTTTAGATAACTTTTGCAATTTATCAGACTTATGTCCGAAAAATGCAAGCGCACCACCAGCAGCAATTCCTGCAGCTGTCATAATTGCGGCTTTTTTAAGTTGTTTTTTAGAGCTTTTTTCAACTTTTTCTTGTTGAGCTTTATCTTCTGTTTCATTATTATTCTTATCTAAATTTGCAATTGAATTAAAATTACTTTTATTAAAAGTTTTTAAAGTAAACAAGTTTTTTGCAAAACTTAAAGTATATTCAGCAATTGGAACAGCTGCACAAGCTAAAACAATTCCAGCTTTTGATGAAATAGCCCTTTTTGCAATATCTGGTGAAATTTCTGTATTTTTAACAATTTCAGAAAGTTTTTTTGGAATTTGGACATTAACTTGTTCTTTTATATCTTTTGGATGAAAATTTTTGAAAATTTTATTTCTAAATAATTTTTCTCCCAACAATGGCGAAGCAAAATAAAAAATTCCAGATTCAAGAAATTCTAAGAAACTCATCTCTGCAAAATCTTCTTTACTACGAGCAAAAATTGCTTTTGGTGCCCAATTTGTAGCGGTATCTTGAATAAATCTAGTTGAGGAAAGATTTTCTTGAGATTTTATAAATAAATCCGCCACCTTTAGTCCGCCATCTAATGTTTTAAAAAGAACATCTTCTTTACTTTTAAAAGAAGTTTGCGAATTAGTTTTGTTGTTAATTAAATTTTGTTTTACTTTTAACATATTTACCTCGACATAACTGGTTAAAAAAACTGCCCTCAACAAAGGGCAGTTTCTAAATTATTTGATTTCTAGTTATTTTAGAACAAATAATAACTGCCCGACATACCGCCTTGCATTTGCATCATCATTTGCATCATATTGTTAACTAGGTTTAATTTCATTTATTTTTTCCTTTGCTACTAAAAATATCGTAAAAGAAATTTTATGTCAATTATTTTACTATAAAAGATTTTTTCTTAACTCTTCATTTGTTTTTGGACTCAAATAACAAGGTGCAATATCAAAGACCGTTTTTGCACCTTTTTGATTTTCTTTGTTTAATTTATATGCAGCTCTTGCATATGCAACAAGGACGCTTGATGTAAATTCAGGATTTGAATCCAATTTTAGACTATATTCAATGATATGATTAACATCATCTGATGTCTTACCACTTCTTAAAACAAATCCACCATGCGGTATTGCGCTATGGTTTTTCTTTAATTCTTCTAAAGATATAAAATGAACGGTTGTATCATAATCGGCAAAATAATTTGGCATAGAAACAATTTCCTGCTCAACTTTTTGTTTATCTACACCTTCTTTTAAAACAACAAAACATTCTCTTATATGCTTTTGTCTTGTAGTTAATTCAGGATTTTTACCTGTTCTAACTTCTTCAAGTGCAGATTCAACAGGAATTGTATATTGTTTTGCATCTAAAACACCATCAATTCTTCTTATTGCATCAGAATGTCCTTGGCTAACACCTTTGCCCCAAAATGTGTAATCTTTGCCATTTGGTAAAATCGCATTAGCATATAATCTATTCAAAGAAAACATTCCAGGATCCCAACCAACAGATATAATACCAATTTTACCTGATTCAAGAGCGTTTTTATTAACATTTTCAAAATGTTCAGGAATTTTTGCATGGGTATCGAAGCTATCAATTACATTAAATAACTTAACATATTTTGGTGTTTGAATAGGTAAATCTGTAGCGCTTCCGCCACAAATTATTAAAACATCAATTTTATCTTGCCACTTTTCAATTTCATCAACCGAAACCACGCTTGCATTTGAATTAATTTTTAAATCTTGAGGATTTCTTCTTGTAAAAACAGCTATTAATTCCATATCGGAATTTTGTTTTATTGCAGTTTCAACCCCACGACCAAGATTTCCATATCCTAAAATTGCTATTCTAATCATTGTAATGCTCCTAATAAATACAAAATAATTTTAGCACTTTTTTATTTAATTCGGGCTATCTTAATAAATTCTTAACCACGTTTAACAACGTTTGAGATTGGTTCACCATAACTATCAAAATGACCGGTTACTTCTTCAATTGTGTATGAAATTGAAGAATCCTTTTCTTTTAATTCATTTGCAAGATTAAGAGCATCATTTATATTTGAAAATTCACCAGCTAAATCTGGAGTATAAGAACCATTTTTCTTTACGTATACGTTATACATTATTTTCTCCTTTAATTAATAATAACAAAAGCTATAGCTTTATCGTTTTCATGAGAAATCGATAAAGAATAATTATATTTTTTTAATTCATCCACCAAAATATTAACATAAGGGGATTTATTCTCATTTTTTAAAATTTCTATTTTTGAATATGGAACCAATTTATCATAAAGATTTGATAAAGCTTTAACAACCGCTTCTTTAGCACAATATCTTGCTGCAAGATGAGCAGCATAATTTTTATTTTTAAAGCAATAATCAAGTTCATTTTGAGTAAAAATTTTTAATAAAAACTTAGAATCATATTCTAAAGTTTTATTCTCAAAACGAGATATATCTTCTATGTCCACACCGATATGCATAGAAAAATTTTAACATAAAAAAAGACCTTTTATACTAAAATAAAAAAATAAAAGGTCGAAATCGAATAATAGAGAGTTAATAAGTAAATTTATTTAGCAAGAAAATCAGCTGCCATTTTAAACCAATATTCTTTATTTTCTTTGTTGTCCAAATTTTTAATTAATCCTGATAAGATTTCTTTAGATTGGGCAATTTCTTTTTCAAGACACTTTAATCTTTCTTCTTGTGCTTCAAGGTTTGTTTTATTATTCTGAATAATTTCACCCAAAACACTCATGACGAATTCCATTCTTGTTTTAGAACTATATTGTCTAAATAAACTATTCATGCGATTTGCAACAGTAGATTGCGAATAATTCATTTTCTTTGCAATTTGAGCAATTGTTAAACCTTGGAAAATAAATTTAGTAATGCATTTATGCTCAAAAGATAGTTTCTTTCTAAAATCGTTCTTCATAATTCTTAATTCCACCAAATTACCTATGTCAATATTTTATTTATTATGTTATATTAATAATTGATATTTATGTAATAAGAGTACATCACTCATTTACAAATGTCAAGCATTGGTTTATTTCATATATGGAACGGTATCATGGAAAATATCGGTTTAAGAATTAAGAATATTAGAAAATTACTCAACAAATCACAAGAAGAATTAGCTAGCGAAGTTTCACTTACAAAACAAGCTATTTCAAATATTGAAACAGCAAAGAGTGCTCCCGGGATTAATCTGCTAAGTAAATTATTATTGGACTATAATGTCAATTTAAACTATATTATTGGCGGTATGGGTGATATTTTTATCACAAAAGATAAAACATATGAATCTCTTAGAGCTTCATTAATCAAAGAAGTTGAACTCTTTTTGGATAATAGGGGTATAAACTAAAATCATATTTATTACTAAACATATTGTATAGTATATGTAACAATTTAGTAATAAATTTGCATTAGTATTTTTTTATGTGTCATAATCATGAAAGTTAATAGTCTAACCATTCCTTTCTTGACTTATGCGGTTTAACCACCGCATTATTTTTTGCTTATTTTTTTAAATGCATATTTGTAAACTTTTGTAACTTTTTTCGACATTTTCTAAAGAAAAACAGTTGTCATGTCGACGATATAAGTGTGTGTAATAATAAGGAAATAGGAAATGTCAGACTTAATAGGCGCTTTAGGAGCATTAAAAGGATTTTTAGACGAATCGCAAGCAAGAAAAATGCGAATAGCTGGCGACGAAACAATTGATAACTATTTCTTTAGCGATTTAGATATGGATAACTCCGGAGTTTTAGATGCTTCCGAAGTAGAATTTGCGTTTGATGTTTTCAGAGATTACGCAGATAATGGCGTGATGGATGAGGAGCACATCATTGCAAACAAAACAAATGAAAAATATTGTGTACGAACTGCGTCATCAAATCCGCCTACAGGAAGTTATATCTCTTGGGATCAATTATCTAATGGCTATTTTGGAATACCATTTAACAAAAATATAGATGAAATTGAAGATATAGATTCTCTGCACATTTTAAAAATACTAAATGGCGACCGTGAAGCAATCTATGAAAATTATTTAACAGAAGCTAAAAAATTAGAAGACGGTAGTTATAGTGTTACATACAACAATG
>JAFTXY010000003.1 GCA_017461425.1 Candidatus Gastranaerophilales bacterium
ATATAAGTTAATACATTAAAGAATATAGAGAGTTGATTAAAATCAAAATATGATTTAATCGGCTCTCTATATTTTATTTTAAAAATGGAGGATTAAAAAAATGAGCTGGGATGAAAATAAACACCCAAGAGATGATGATGGTAAATTTACTTTTAAGAATGGAGGTGATAATACAAAAAAAGAAAGTCCTGCAAATATTTTGTATGGAAAATCAAAAGCTAAAAAAGAATTAGAAAAAACAACACAAAAAGAAAAATCCAAACTTCTTGATATTTTAGGAGATAAAGCCACTCCTGCTGATATTTTATATGCTGATAATGACAAATTAAAAGAAAAAATTAAAGAAAATGGGTTGGGAAAAAAACTAAAGGATATACAAGAAACTCCAACTGGTTTTGCAGCAAACACATATATATCAACAAAAGATGATAGGTTAAAAGAATTAAATCAATATAAAACGCCAATTGAAGAACAATACAAAAGAAATAAAGGTTATAGTGAGATCTGGGAAGGTGATGATAATTTTAAAAAAGCTATGGTCAGAATGTTTAACAGAGAAAAAGAATATAATAATAGCAAATATGACCTTGGTGGCGAAACAAATTTGGGTATTACTATTGGAACTCTTAATGATTACAAAAGAAAACATCCTGATTTTAAAGATGTAGATATAAAAAAGATAACAAAAGACCAAGCTTCAAGAATCTATTATGATGAATATTGGAAAAAATCAGGGGCAGATAAAATTAAGGATAAAGATTTAGCCTATATTCATTTTGATGCAACAGTAAACCATGGGCTTGGAAATTCAAGAAGATTTCTTAAAGAGTCAGGTGAAAATTTTGATAAATATATTGAAATCAGAAAAAAATATTATAATGATATTGTGAAAAATAAGCCTGAACAAGAACGCCATATCAAGGGTTGGATGAATAGATTAAATGAAATTAAAGAAAACAGAGGAAATTTATTTTAAACTAATGGTCAACATAACCACTTTATTTTCAACAAAAAATAATACCCCACAATGACTAAAATTAAAGCCTTCCCACGACCAATTTAAAAAACTTTCATCAATTTTATTAGACGTGTTCTTATTTAAGAGCACGTTTTTATCTAATTTTAATAATTCTTCTTTTGTTTCAATTTTAATAAACTTTTTATTTTTGTAATTGTATATAAAAACGTCCGGATAGGGGGCAATGTCTGCTAAGGCGTTTATATCTTGGGTTTTGTATATGTATTTTAATTTTTTAGCAAAATCAAGAGCAATATCTTGTTGCTCTTTTGAATATAAATTTTTACTTGCACCAATGCATTCATATTTTTCAATATATTTTTCTCTTTGAAATTCTGCTTCTTCCATACTTGGGCACCAATAAAATTCTTCTTTTTTATAATCAGGATTAATAATAGTGCTATCAGCTTTTGCAAAAACATAAAAAAAGTTATGCAAAACAAAAGAAAAGAAAAATATAATTAATAGTTTTTTCATAAATTAATTATAGATAATTTATTTTTTAATAACAATAGTCAAATATTCAAGCAAAAAAGCTCCCAAATGGGAGCTTTTAAAATTCAAAATTATTAATTATTCTTCTTCAGAATCCACTTCTTCAACAACATCTTCAACTGTATCTTCTTCATCAATTTCAGTTTGAGAAGTTTCTTCTAAGGCTTCTTGAGCAATTTCATCAATAATTTCTTCTTCTTCAAAATATTCTTCATTTTGAACTTCTTCATCATACTGAACTTCTACTGCTCTATTTTCGATTTCTCTTGCTTGGGATTCAGATTTAATATCAATTTTCCAATTTGTTAATCTATGAGCAAGACGAACATTTTGTCCTTCACGACCAATTGCCAAAGATAATTGATCATCTGGAACAATAACAAATGCTTCGTGTCTATCTTCTTCATCAGCAAGAATGTCAACAGAAATAATTCTTGCAGGAGAAAGTGCATTTACAATATATTCAACAGGATCTTCAGAGTATCTTACGATATCAATTTTTTCATTTTTTAATTCGCCAACAATTGTTTGAATTCTTGTACCACGAGGTCCGATACAAGCGCCAACAGAATCTACTGATGGGTCATTTGACCATACGGCAAGTTTTGTTCTGAAGCCAGCTTCACGAGCGATTGATTTGATTTCAACAATTCCATCTTCAATTTCAGGAACTTCAAGCTCAAATAATTCTCTAACAATTTCCGCATGTGCTTGAGAAACAATAACTTGAGGAAGTTTTGATGTTTCTTTAACATCAAGAACAAATACTCTGATACGATTTCCAGGTTTATAATATTCACCAGGAATTTGTTCACGAGTTGGCATAATTGCATCAGTTTTGCCAATATTAACAATAACTGCTCTATCTGTTCTTCTTTGGATAATACCAGTAATTAATGTTCCTTTTTTAGACATAAATTCGTCTAAAACCATTTTTCTTTCAGCTTCTCTGATTCTTTGAGTAATAACTTGTTTAGCACTTTGTGCAGCAACCCTACCAAAGTTTTCAGGAGTTACTTCAATTTTAACTTCATCATCTAATTCAACATCTTCATCAATTTCTTTTGCATCTTTTAATGAAATTTCTAAATCTTCATCTTCAACATCTTCAACAACAACTTTAGTTCTGAAGACACCGATTTCACCGTTTTGCTCATCTAAAATTGCTTCAACATTCATCGCATCTTTATCTTTGATATGTTTTTTATATGCAGCAGCCAAAGCATCACATAAAGAAGCAATTAAAACTTCTTTTGAAATACCTTTTTCACGTTCAAATTGTTCTGCTGCTTCAAATAGAGCGGTTCCGATTTTAATCATCATTATCTCCTTTATTTTTATTTATTTGAATTTTATCGTTTAATTTTGTGTAATGTATTTTTTCCATTGGAATAATATATTCGCTATTTTTATACTCTATTTTTATTCCAAAACTTTCATTGTAATCTAATAATTTTGCTTCAAAAGTTTTATCAGCTATACCTTCAACACCGTTTTTTAATTTAATTACAACATCATGATTTTTAAAAATTATATATTCTTTTTCTGATTTAAATTTTCTATCTAACCCAGGAGAAGATACTTCTAGAAAATATTTAAAAGGAATTAATTCATCCAACATATCCCCTAAACCACGGGACATATTTTCACAATCCAGATGTGAAACGTTATGGTCAGGAGAATAAATGAAAATTCTTAAAAAATTGCGATTATTTTCTTTTTCAAACAAAATTTCAAGAGGAATTAAACCATAGCGCATTGCTGTATTTTCAATAACAGGGGTAATAACCTCCATTAATTCTCTTTTGTTGAAATGTTCTTTCATAATATCCTTTCCTAGCCTTAATAAAAAAGAAGAACGCAACGTTGTTCGTGCGTCCTAGTTTCAACCTATTAAACTAGTTGTGAATTAATTTCACGAGTTAATTATAGCATTAATTTCCTTAAAAATAAATCGTTTGTAAAAATTTTATTTACAAACGATTTATCATTCTTATTTTGTTAACCCTTTTAAATCTTTAATTCTTAAGGCCAGATATGGGTCTTTTTTATTACTATCCACAAGGAATAAAACAAATGTTTTATCAAAATCAAAATGTCTTATTTGGGTTTCATCAATATGTGGTAATGATAAACTCTTCATAATTAAAGCAGCTTCTGATTTAACTTTTCCACCCTTATTATCTAAATCAAATTGGATTGTTTCAATTGCTTCTGAGAAATAAAAATTAGTTCCTTTTATTTGTTTATTACAAAGTTGTGGATATTTTTTCTCATCTTTAATTTTTAAATTAGGCACCTTTAAAGTATCGTTTTCTCCAAATTCTTTGCCTTTAAATCTTCTTTCTTTTCTTTGCATTTGAGAATATAATTTTTTAAAATTTGAGTTAGATTCAGTTCTATATAAATAAACCTCATCTCCTGTTTTTGTTAATAACTTAACAGCATAATCATTCATGTTGTTATAAAATAAAACATCCAAATTTTTATTCAAAATATCATCAGAATTTTCTCTTATGCCAAAAAATTCATACTCTTCTTTAGAATTATTAAAAGAAGCTTTTTCTAATTTATCAAATTCATTATTGAATTCAAATTCTTTTTTCAACATTGCATATGCATAATAATTATCAGGTCTTTTTGTCCAATCAAGAGTATCTATAATATCTGATGTTTCATTAAATTTTTCTTTAATATCTTTTTGGATTTTTTCTTTTGCTGCTGGCTCAACTTCGCCATAACTTGTGTAATAAGAAGATTCATTCAGCATATCTTTATTAAATTCTTCTTTATTCAAACCTTTTAATTCAGCAGTTTGTCTTTCTTTTACAAAAATAACATCCTTTTTTAAAATATTATTTTTCATATCGTTAAAAACAAGTTGGAATGTTCCAACCCATAATTTATTTGGACTATTTGATTTTGTTGAAAATAATGTCAAAATATCCAGTTCAGACGTTGCGCAAATTCCGCAACCACATATAAACAACCCGCTTAATAACGCCAATAGTGTTTTTTTCATAAACTTCTCCTTCTTGACTAATTTTACCATACAAATGTTTTTTATGATAAAATTAGCCTATGAACGAATTATTGATGCCTGCTGGCAGTATTGAAAAAATGAAATACGCATTTGCATATGGTGCAGATGCTGTTTATCTTGGTTTAGTTGATTTTTCATTAAGAGCCTTAAGAAAAGGTGAACTAATTGATGAAAGTAATCTAAAAACAGCAGTTGAAATTGCAAACTCGCTAAACAAAAAAGTTTATTGCACTTTAAATATCTTTGCATACGATAAAGATATTAATAAATTATACGACTCAATAGAAATCATAAAAGATGCAAAACCACATGCGCTTATCATAAGCGATTTTGGTGTTTATAGAGTCATTAAAAACAATATTCCAAATATTGATATTCATATATCTACTCAAACAAATATCCTAAATTCACAAACTGTTAAATTCTGGCAGGATATGGGCGCAACAAGGGCAATTCTTGCACGTGAATTATCCTATAAACAAATTGAAGAAATTAGAAAAAATTGTCCAGATATGGAACTTGAAATGTTTGTTCACGGTGCACAATGCATGGGCTATTCGGGCAGATGTTTGTTATCTGATTATATGACAAAAGGTGAACGTCAAGCAAATCAAGGGAATTGTGCTCAAGCTTGCAGATGGAGTTATAAACTTTTAGAAGAAACAAGACCAAATGAATATTTTGAAATAGTTCAAGATGATAAAGGTTCTCATATTATGTCTACAAAAGATTTATGCCTTGTTCATCACATTAAAAAACTATGCGATTTAGGAATTGATTCATTCAAAATTGAAGGAAGAACAAAAAGCCTGTACTATGTTTCAGCTGTTTCTAAAGCATATAGACAAGTTATAGATGGAAAATTGGATTCCGTAACCGCATTTGAAGAATTAAAAAAAGTTGGTAATAGAGGATATTGCGAAGGATTTTTCCTTGGTAATAATGATTCATCTTGTTATTCGTATGATATTTCAAAAGGACTTGCAGGAGCGGATTTCTTGGGTATTTTTCAAAAAGAAATTTCTGAAAATACATATGAACTTTTAATTAAAAACAAAATTTTATTAAATGACGAAATCGAAATCATTACCCCAAATTATTCAACAATAGCTCGTGTTAAAAAAATTGAGCACACTAGAAAAGGCGAAGTTGATACCGCAAATACAAATGATGAAATCATGATTGAATTTGATTGTAATGATAATTCTTGGAAACAAGAGGCACAATATGCTCTAGCTAGAACAAAAGGAATGAAGGAATTTTAGTATGCTATTGAAACCAGATTTTAACATAGAATCAATTTATGATATCGATATAATTGAACTAAAAAAAATGGGAATAAAAGGACTATTTTTTGATTTAGATTCAACTTTAATGAAATCAAAAAGCGGAACATTTTCTTTTAGGACAATTCAATTTTTGAACGATTTAAAAACAAATTTTGAACTTGCAATAATTACAAACAACAAAAACATCAATTATATCAATAGAGCAAAATCACAAATTGATATTCCTGTTTATCATAGAGCTAAAAAACCAGATACAAAAGTGCTTTTAAAAGCATGTAAGGATTTAAATCTTGACCCATTAAATGTTGCAATGATAGGAGATAGACCCTTAAGTGATATTTTGGGTGGAATTAACGCAAATATGGCAACAATTTTAGTTGATTCAATTTCAAAAAACGATGAAAATTTCATCGTACGTTTTGCAAGATTTTTAGAAAGATTAACTATTTCAAAATAAAACCAAGCATAAAGCTTGAAACAACAAAAAGTCCAACAAAGAAATAAGTAACTTTGTTTAAGCCTTTTTCTGTTGATTTTTGAGATGAAAATAATTGACTTGCAGCACCAATTGATGCGATTCCATCGCCTTTTGGAGAATGCAATAAAACTAAAATAACACTAAATACTGCGCCAATTATTTGTAATGTATAAAAAAATGTAGTCATCTAAAAATCCCTTTAATTGCTCATTAATTTCAAAATAACATAAACAATATTTTTTTGCATGTTTTATTAAAAAATCGCCCCCATTTTGAGGGCGATTTTTATAAATTTATTAATTAAACATCGATATTTGTAGCATAGACTGCATTTTGTTCAATAAAATCACGTCTTGGCGCAACATTATCTCCCATTAAAACATCGAATAGCTCATCGCAAAGTTGCGCATCTTCAAGACTTACTCGTTTCAATGTTCTATTTGCAGGATCCATTGTTGTTTCCCAAAGTTGTTGAGGCATCATTTCACCTAAACCTTTGAAACGTTGAATTTGCATGCCTTTTTGACCTCTGTCTTCAATGAATTTAGATAATTGGGTAAATGAAGTGATGTCTGTTGAACCAGATTCAGTTTCTAATTTCAACAATTTTTCTTCTTCAATTAAAAATTCACGAATTTTTGGATAAGCATCTTTAATTCTCATATATTCTTGAGATTTAATCATATGTTGAGTAATTAAAACAGGCTCTAATTCACCGCCAAGCTCAATTTTTAAATTGAATTTAGTGTTTTCTGGATTAGCTGTCATAAATACTCTATATTCTTTAGCTTCTTCAATACCATAATTTTGAGCATGATCAGTTATATAATGAGAAAGATATTCATAATGCGCTTTCATTTTTTCTTCTGATTCAAAATCTTCTGGTTTAATTCCGGAACGTATTAAACCACGAACAATTACAGAAGGCATTTGATTGATGATTGGGTTATAAAATGCTCTATAATATTTACCCATTTCATACATTAATGGTTCTAATTTATCTTCAGAAATTGATTTATCTTTAAATTTATTGAATAATTGAACCCCTTTAACACCACGTTCACGAACCATTCTGTCCAATGCTCTATCATCATATAGATAATCTGTTTGTTTACCAGATGTAATTTTATATAGCGGAGGTTGGGCAATATAAACATAACCATTTTCTAATAATGGACGAGCGTATCTAAAGAAGAATGTTAACATTAGTGTTCTAATATGAGCACCATCAACGTCAGCATCTGTCATAATTACAACTTTGTGATAACGCAATTTTGCAACATCAACTTCTTCATGATTTTTAGAAATATTAATTCCTAATGCTTGAATCATTGTTTTAATAGAATCTGAATTATAGATTTTATCCAAACGAGCTTTTTCAACATTTAAGATTTTTCCTCTTAAAGGTAAAATTGCTTGGAACATTCTGTTTCTACCTTGTTTAGCAGAACCACCCGCAGAATCACCCTCTACAATGTATAATTCACATTTTTCGGCTTCACGACAAGAACAATCTGCAAGTTTTCCAGGCAAAGAAGAAGATTCTAATGCAGTTTTTCTTCTTGTTAATTCACGAGCTTTACGAGCAGCTTCTCTTGCACGTTGTGCTTGAAGAGTTTTTTCAATAATTGTTTTTGCAACTTTTGGATTAAATTCAAGCCATTCTTGGAATTTATCACGAATTACATCATTAACCGCAGGAGTAACTTCAGCATTTCCTAATTTTTCTTTTGTTTGTCCTTCAAATTCAGGATTGCCAATTTTAACAGAAACAATCGCAGTCAAACCTTCACGGACATCTTCCCCTGCAAGATTTTGGTCTTTATCTTTTAATAGATTATTTTTTCTTCCATAATCATTGATTACACGAGTAATACCATTTCTAAAACCTGTTAAGTGTGTTCCGCCTGAATGAGTATTAATGTTATTTGCAAAAGACAATACGTTTTCTGTATATGAATCAGTGTATTGCATTGCAATTTCTACATTAATGCCATCGACCATTTTTTCGATATAAACAGGTTTTTCAAATAAAACATTTTTATTTTTGTTTAAATGCTCAACATATGACGCAATACCACCCTCAAAATGATATGTTGTGTCTTTTTCAGTTTTTTCATCATGAAAAACTAATTTTAAACCTTTATTTAAAAATGCCATTTCTCTTAAACGATTGGCGATTACATCACAATCAATTTCTGTTGTTTCAGTAAAAATTTCAGGGTCAGGCCAAAAATGAGTTTTTGTACCATGTTCTGTTGTTTCTTTGATTTTTTGAACTTCTGTTGTAGGCTCACCTCTAAGATATTCTTGACGGTGTACCCAACCATCTCTGCATACTTCAACAACGTATTTTTCAGATAAAGCGTTTACAACAGATGCGCCAACACCGTGCAAACCACCTGATACTTTATATCCGCCATCACCAAATTTACCACCAGCATGAAGAACTGTGTGTACAATTTCAAGTGCTGATTTACCGCTATCTGGCTTAATATCACAAGGAATACCACGACCATTATCTTGAACTGTTACAGAATTATCTTTATGAACTGTTACATGTATTGTATCGCAATAACCTGCAAGACTTTCATCGATTGAATTATCTACAATTTCATATATACAATGGTGCAAGCCACGTTGAGAAGTTGAACCAATATACATACCTGGTCTAACTCTAACAGCTTCCAACCCTTCTAAAACTCTAATATTACTGGCATCATAATTTTGATTTGTTGTTGTATCTGCCATATACTCCCCTTCTAAAAATAACTTTTATTTAATAATATTGTACTATAAAATAAGGCTAAAACGCAAGTTTTAACAAACATGTAAACCATTTTTAATTTTAATTTTTTATCAATAAATATCTAAAAAGCTAATGCTTTTAATTTTCAATAAAATATATTATTTTACTTAATCGGTTTATTTATCTTCTTGTCTTTTCTTTTCTTTCTTTTTCCTTCAAGCGCCAGAATGAAAAGAAAGAAAAGACAAACAAAAGAAAGAAACTTCGGCTTGAAGTAATGATTAATGCTTTCGTTCAAAATTAATTCCTCAATAAAACAGTCGAGGTTTTGAACACCTTAAAAAATAATTTCTTTATTTTTTTAATTAAATTAGTTTATCGTTCAAAATCCTCTCCGAATTTATTGTTTTGTGGAATTAATTTTTCACTGATTTAATATAAAATTTTAGTTTTGCTTTGCAAAACTATTAACTTGAGGCTAGCCGCCTTTCTTTTTCTTTTGGTTCCGTTTTCTTTTTCTTTGATCGGCGATTGAACAAAGAAAAAGAAAATGAACAAAAGCTTTAGCTTTTTATAGATTAATATATTCTTTTTAATAAAATAATATATTTTATTTAACAACAGTCTTTAAATACCCACTCAGGGTTTGTAATTTTGAATTATTAACTTCATTATCTCGATTTTTTATAATTTCTTCATGAGATAAATTTAAATCCTTATCTTTATATGTTATTGCTGATTTTGTATTTAATTTTCCTAATTCAAAAGAAATCAAAGGGTTTTTGATTAAATTTTTATCAAACGATGCAACGGTACCAATAATTTTATTATCAACAATAGTTTGTCCTAAAAATAATCCCATTTTACATAAAGCATTCAAAACAGGTTTAGAATGATTGTATGTACAATAAATTCCATTATCCTTTAATTTTGATGCCACCAATTTTATAAATTCTTCACTCCATAATATTGATTGTTTATGCGGAGCAAAACCATCATGAAAAATAATATCGTATTTTTTATCAATTTTTTTTATTGCACTTCTAGCATCTTCAATATAAAAATGAATAAAATCTGATTTTTGCAAATTATCTTTTATAATTTGGTTTATTTTTTCATCATAATCAAATTCATAAGATTTAGAAACTAACTCATTATCAATTTCTATACAATCAATTGAATTGATATTTGAAAAATTTTCTATCGCACATTTTGTATTATATCCAATTCCATAACATATATCCAAAATATCTAAAGAACGATTATTCAAAATTAAAGCAGGGGCAATAAATTTTTCATACGCTTCTTTTTTTGCACCAAACTTTGAATGATAAACTTCATTTAATTCTTCATTATATAAACCGATTGAACCATCTTGTGTTTTAAATGTTTTAATATTTTTCATCTTAGTAAAAAATGAACCAAGGCTTTCACCTTGGTTCAATCTATATTTTCTTTAAATTATAAACGATTTTTTGGATTTAAAAACTCAGGAATATCTAATGAATTTCCTGTTGGAGCAGGAGCATGCTCTCTAGTTTTTTCTTCTGTTGCTGTTGGCATGCCAAATGAGAATGAAGAAGCATTACCACCAATTCCAGATGCGCTAAATCCGCCGAATAACCCTGCTGCAGTCATTTTGTTTTCATTGGCTGATGGAGCAGAAACTTCTCCATTTTTCAATTCAAAACCAGTTGCAATAATTGTAATTTGGATTTCTCCTTGAATTCTATCATCAACAACTGCACCAAATATAACTTCAGCATCATCAGCAACTGCGTCATGGATAACGCTAGCAGCTTCATTAACCTCAAACAATGTCATATCAGGACCACCTGTAACATTCATAATGATACCAGTAGCACCATTAATTGAAGTTTCAAGAAGTTTAGAATCGATTGCTAATTTAGCAGCTTCTAAAGCTCTACCTTCACCAGAAGATTTACCGATACCCATTAATGCAGAACCTGAAGACTGCATAATTGTTTTAACATCGGCAAAGTCAACGTTGATTAATCCGCCAACAAGGATGATGTCTGAAATACCTTGAACACCACATAATAGAACTTCATCAACAACAGAGAAAGCATCTTTAAATGTTGTTCTTCTTTCAACAACTTCCATTAATTTATCATTTGGAATAACGATTAGGGCATCAACATTTTCTTTTAATTTTTCAAGACCAGCTAATGCTTGTGCTAAACGTTTTTTACCTTCGAATTTAAATGGTTTTGTAACAACACCGATTGTTAAAGCGCCCATTTCTTTAGCGATTTTAGCAACTACAGGAGCAGCACCAGTTCCAGTTCCGCCACCCATACCAGCTGTAACAAATACCATATCAGCACTATCAAGAGCGACTGTGATATCTTCTCTAGATTCTTCAGCAGCTTTTTCACCAACTGAAGGATTTCCACCAGCACCAAGACCATTTGTTAATTTAGTACCTAATTGTACTTTTCTTGGAGCGCTAGACATTTCTAACACTTGAGCATCTGTATTCATTGCCCAAAATTCAACACCGCTTAATCCTGAAGCTATCATTCGGTTAACTGCGTTTCCACCGCCACCGCCGACACCTACTACTTTAATGTTTGCATTTGAAGAATATCTAGGATATTCAGCAGGTTGTCTGTCATAATTATCTAGTTTGAACTTATCCACTTATTAGCCCTCTTAATATACTTTTAATTTAACTATATTTTAAAAATTTTTAGATGTAAAGAATTTCTACTTAAAGTATGCGCTAAATTTAACATAAATTCAAATTTGCATGCGAAGCCAGTGTGAAACAAAGGCAAACGTAGAGTTTGACTTTGTGTAACAGTTGATAGGCGACGTGGGACGAAGTCCCTCAGGAGCATGCGAAGCCAGTGTGAAACAAAGGCAAACGTAGAGTTTGACTTTGTGTAACAGTTGATAGGCGACGTAGAATATCGCTTGCAAGCAAAGCTCTTTTCAAAAAGATAAAAATACTATATAATTTTAAAGTAAACTTTTGTAAATATGCGTGTAAAAAATATCACTTTATTTTTTGAGCTCACTTTAATTAAGCATCAAACGCATAACAAAACAAATCAGAGGTTAAAATGAATTTTAAAAATTTTAAAATTGTAAGAAAATTAAAAGATATCAGTCCAAAACTTAAATGGGCTATGTTTTCTAAATTTCAAGAGTGCAAAATTGCTTCAAGATATATTGATTATTTAATTCCTGAAGATAAAAAAGATATAAATAAAGATAACGAAAAACTTGAAAAAATGGTTCGTGACACTTTAATTAAAGAATTTTCTCCAAAAATTAAAGACATGAAATCATTTGATTTACTCGTTGATGCAACAGTTCACAACATTAAACAAAAACAACTTCGTGCTATGGGCGATTACGAAGAAATTGAACTATAAAATTAAATTGCAACATGGGCAAGTAAATTATCAATTAATTGTTTAGCTATTCTTGGACTTCTTGTACCTTTTATAAGAGCAAGTCTTTGCGCTTTTTCAATTAAATGTTTTTCACTTAAATCAATATTGTTATCTCTTGCAAGTTTTATAACAATATCAAGAAATTCTTCATTCGTTGGTTTTTCAAATAATATTGTTATTCCAAACCTTTCAGACAATGAATTTATTTCGTTCATAGTATCTTTTAAATGAATTTCATCACCCATTCTTGATTGGAACGATTCTCTAACCAAATGTCTTCTATTTGTTGTTGCATAAATAACAGCATTTGATGGGCATTGTATTAAAGAACCCTCTAAAACCGCTTTCATAGTAGAAAAAGTATTGTCTTCATCATCAAATGAAATATCATCTGCGAAAATTATGAATTTCAAAGGAACATCTTTTAATTTTTCATAAAGTTTATCTAAATTTATCAAATTCTTTTTAAAAATTTGGACAATTCTAATATCGTTAAATTCATTTAATAATGCTCTAACGCTAGATGATTTTCCACATCCTGCATCTCCATATAATAAAATATTATTAACTTTTATACCATCTAATAGTGCTTTTGTATTGTCATAAAGAATTTTCTTATGGTTTTCATAACCTTTTAAATCGCTAAAACGAAGATTTTCGTTAATTTCTACAGGTTTTATTTCTAAATCATTATCAAAAATAAACGCTCTATTATATTCAAACAATTTGTCAATATAAACTTTTTGAACTTTAGTATCTTCTAATTCTATTTGCGCTTTTCCACAAATATATTCGGGCAATTTTTCAATTAAAGCATCAAATTGTGAATATTTTCTTTTTAGTTCGTCTTTTATATCACAATATTCAATTTTTGATAATTCTTTAAGAATATCTATTTCATTTCTAATCTGATTTTCATCATCGATATTTTTTCTTGAAATTAAAACAAGATTTTTTAAATATTCTGATAAATTCTTTTCAGAAGTTGAATTCAAAGATTCCACAAAATCGCAATATTTTTTTAAAACTTCATCAATATTATCACTCATTGTTAAAGAAGCCAAGAAGCTAATAAAATTTTTTATAACCCTATCCTCTTTTATAGCTTTAAAATTCAGTAAAAAATGAGTTGATAAATATTTTTCTTTTAATTTCATCCTATTTTTCCATAAATATTGCCAATGCCTGCGGATTTAGCACATATCTTTCTTCGATTTGTTCTTTTGTGTCAAAACTAATATTTGAAAAATCAGAAGTATCAATACATTTAAACCATGTTTTTCCAATAAGATTTTCAGGCAAAGTTATTGTCATATTATTATCGCCTTTGCTTGAAGCGATGTAAATTCTATTTTGAGATGAATTGATTAAAACTCCAAAGAATAAATCTAATGGATTGTTCCAATAACCAGAATTATAATAGTCCGCAATTTGTCCGTTATCATAATGATATGTTAAAGATTTAATAAATTCATTACTTCTAAATATTGAATTTTCATTTCTGAATTTTATTAAATTTCTAATATATTCCATTGTGCGATTTTCAAATGTATCTTTTTTAACCGCCTTATCCCAATTTAGATAATTTGTACCATCGTCTTTGTTATAGCTATTATTATTACCATTTTTTGTATGCATTATGATATCTCCAATCTGAATCATTGGAGTTCCGTATGATGCAAATAAAAATACAAGCTGTTTTCTTATAGCATTTTCTTGTTTGTATGCATTATTATCATAATCTCCGCATATTTCCCAAGTTGAACCACCTTGAGTTGATGAGCTTTTTTGTCTAAAATTATTTAAATCATACAACGTAAAGCCATCATGTGCTGCTATATAGTTTATTGATTTATTTTTTCCATTAAATCTTGAATATGTTCCCTCAATAATATCTTTCATGTTATTAGGAGTTACTTCATTTGGTCGCAATGTGATTTTTCTAATTGTATCTCTTGAAATATCATTCCATTCTGCCCAATACGAAGGGAAGTTTCCTAATTGATAACAATCTTTTCCGCCACATGTCCATGGTTCAGCAATTAAAACAATGCCTTTTTGAGCTTTAGAAAAATCATCCACAACGGAGATATTTTTTTCTTCTAATTTTTCTTTTAATCTTGCAGCAAGTGAATTTATATGATCATATATCTCTTCACATTCAACATTGTGTTCTAATAACGCAGCAGCCAAATCAAATCTAAATGCATCAACTCCTTGATTAACCCAAAACTCCAAAGAATCAACAATTAAATTCAAAGCTCCATCATTACTTATATTAAAATCGTTACCGCAACCAGAATTTGAACGATAATAGCCATTTTTATAAACTTTATAATAAGAAGAATTATCTATTAATGCATACGAAAACAAATTAGCATCATCAACATTATGGTTTACTAAACCACCCTCGCCAGTATGATTATAAACCATATCAAGACAAACTTTTATATCATTTTTATGAAATTCATCAATCATTTGACGAAACTCATATAATAAATTCCCAAAACTTTTATCATAAGCATATTTTCTCGCCAAAGTAAAATAACCTAATGGCATATAACCCCAATGATTTGTTCCATTTTGTTTAGAATCAAATTCATTCAATGGCAAAAATTCAACCATTGTAATTCCAAGATTTTTAATATTTTTTGCAAATCGCATAGCGCCTTTATAAGTGCCTTTTTCGGGAATATTTATATTTTGGGTTAAATCTTTAATATGAACTTCACCAATTATTTCAGAATTAAAGGGACGAGGCGAAATTTGTGCTATATTTTCATCTTTTTTTGGAGAAAACACAGATTTTATCGCCCATTTTGAATTATCAATCAAATGAAAATTAGCGCCTGAGCGAAACATATTAAACCCAGGATTAACATCTGATGGCAAATGTGATAATTCCTTTGAATATGGGTCATACGCAATTTTATTTGGATTAAACCTATTATTTTTATCATCAAATTTTGATTTAAAGCCAACACTTGAACCAGGTTCAAATTTATCATCATATTCCCAATTAGGACCAAAAACACGATAACCATAGAAAACAGGTCGTTTTTTACAATTAAGAATATAATCTTTAACTGTTGTAGACCAAATATCGTTTTCTTCTTTTTTCATATCTAAAACCATGACAGGATTTTCACCCTGAATTGAATCAAATATGCAAAGTTTAATCATTGTCGCATTTTTTGAATACACCCTAAACTCTACACTTTTGGTTTCTTCGATATAATTTGCCCCTAGCGGGGTTTTGTCTTTGGTTGTGATACTTTCCATAGTTTTCACCTTTTATCTAAGCGGGTTGATAACAATTCCTGATAATAATTTTGGATAAAAATAAGTTGATTTTTGAGGCATACGAAACCCATTTGATGAAACATCAATAATATCTTGCATTTTTGGATATGCCATTATGAAGCAAGCGCTTGCTTTGCCTTTTGTGATTGAATCAAATGCAACAGGCTCTTGTTTTTCATATTTAATACCATTTTGAGCCATTAATTCATCTTGCGAATAGGCTAATTCACCTTTTAAAATTAATTCATGTAAAACCATTAAATCAAGTTTTTGCAACACATTTGGCGCATCAACATTTTTTTCCATATCTTTTTTTAATTTTAAAATGTAATAGTTTAAATCGTTTCTAATTATTAAACCTGTTGTTATTTGTTTTTGGTTTTCTATTTCTATTTTTTCCAAAAAACTTTCTTTATCAGAAACAACTTCAATATCGTAATACTTAGAAACTTTTTCTAATAAAGTTTTACCATCGATTTCTTTTTCAATAATTCTATGGGTAGGATAAATTACTAAATTTTCATCAGCGGCATTTGTAAAATAACTCATTACATATTTTGCATATTCATTATCATTATGCGCTTTTGAATAGTTCATAGATGTTTCATATCTATGATGACCATCAGCAATTAACAAAGTTTTGTCTGACAATGTTTGTTGAACTAATTTAATATCTTCAGTGTCATCAATTAAATAAACAATATTTTGTACGCCCAAATCATCAATAACATCCATATATGGTTTTTGTGAGAAATATTTTTGCGCCATTTTTTCAATTTTTTGTTCTTTATCGTTATAAACCATGAATATTTGAGAGAAAAATGCGCCACATGCCTCAACAAGATTTAATCTATCTTGTTTTGGTCCGCCCATTGTATATTCATGAGGAAGAATTTTTTTAGATTCAAAATCTTCTATTTTGTTTCTTGCAATAAATCCTTTTCTTTCAATAGTTTTGCCTTTTTCATTTTTATATCTTTGAACAATATAAAAAATGGATGGTTTTTGGGTATGTACTAAAACTTCTTTATTTTTCCAATCTTCAAAATATTTTGAAGCATCAGAATATCTATTTTCACCTTTTGTTAAAATTAATTTAACTATATTAAATTCACTTCTTGAATATAAATCGTCTTGATATTGACTATCAATAACATCATAAGGTGGTGCTATAACATCTTTTATATTAACTTTTTCTTGATTATATACAATTGCATTAATTGGTAATACTTCCATTTTATCCCCTGTCTAATAATATTTATAAATATATTCTAGCTTTTTTTGGTTTTTAAGTAAAACTTTAAAACAGTTTTTAACATTTGTAACATTTCTATAAGTTTGAGCAATTTTACTTAAAAAAAATACTTTATTAACATGTGTAAGGTTTATAAGGTTAGTGATTAGTATGGCAGAAGCACTTAGCATGATTGGCTATGATTCTATGCCTGTTTATCAAATAGGAAGCTATCCAGACAACCAAGAAATTAATAAATCAGCATTCTTGGAAGACAAACTGGAAGATGTTAAAGATAAACAAGGTATTTTAGGTAAAGCTTGGAACGGAATTAAAGAGCTTACAACATTAGGTGTAAGTGAATCTGATTGCGAAAACATGCTTGCAAAATATAACGCAGGAGAAGTTTCTTTTGAAGAAGCTGTTCAATATATAGAAGATTACGATAAAAAACAATCTAATGGTTCAGGATTATTATCAAATATTATAACCGGTGTTGTTTCAATTGCTTTTGCAACAAATAAAGTTCAAGAACTTAATAAATTAGTTACAGACCCAAAAAATTTAGTCAAACTTGGTATGGGAAATTCTGCAAAATACGGTTCACCAATTGGTGCTTTAGTTAAAACCGGACTTGGAATTTTAGATAGAGCAACTAATGATGTTGAAGGCGATGCATTAAACGGAAAACAATTAGTAAAAGATGTCGTATCAGGCGCTACAACAGGTATGACAAGTGCTGTCGCATCGGGTGTCGGAACAGGAATTAAAGCAGGTAATTTTGGCTTATCAGTAAGAAATGGTATTAAATGCGGACTTGAATGTGGTGCATTATCAGGAGCTGCAAGCTATATGACTGATGTTGCTTTAGATGATAAAGAATTTAACATTAAAGACCTTGCACTAAATACTGGCACATCTGCAGCAGTCTCAGGAGTAGTAGGAGCAGGTGTAGGTGGTGCAATGTTTAAAGCATCAGGAGCATCCTCTTTTATTAATAATGCTTTAGTTGGAAACGCAAGAAACACTACGCAAATTATAGCGGCGGATGCTACAACAAGTACAATAAGAAAAATTGGCGGTGCCGAAGTAAAAGATTTATTAAATATAGCATAATTAAAAAACCGCATTTAATGCGGTTTTTTAATTTATCCTCTTTTTTTCAAAATTATTATAAACTTATCAATTAATTCAGATAACATCATTGAAACTCTTCTGTAATCAAGAATTGTGAAATCAATTGTTTCTGTTTCAAATAATCTTCTTTGGTCATCATCCATAATTGTCAAACGTACAAGCGCATGTTCAATTCCATCATATTCAATTGCCATAGAAGCGCTAACATCCCCTGATGAAACGCTAAATAAAGATTTTGTTCCTGTATATGAATTAATAGCTAAATCTTGTCCTTTAATTTTCAAAATATTTTCATATTTTTTGAACACAGGCGCAACAACAACTTTTAATTTTCTTGTATATGCTTGATTGAATAATTTTATACTATTTTTATCAAAGCTATTTTGTTGTTCTTTATCTGTTGATTCAATATCTGTTTCTCTAAATGAATTTGAAATATTTTCTCTATCAATAGCTTTTAATCCAGATTCAAGAGAAATTTTTGGTTTTGGTGCATTTGAATAAAAATCAGAAGCAACTATTAAAGAATTTGTATTTTCGCAAGCTTTTTCTAATGCATCACTAAGCGCTGTAACTATATCTTCAAATTTTTGGTCTTGAACTTCAACAACACCAGCATTGGCACCACAATCAATTCCAAGCTTGTTGTTTATTCTTTCAAACACGCTATAAGCGCCATTTAATTTTGTTTTTTGTAAATATATGTAGAACTGATCAACATCTTTTATAACCACCGAATCATTCATACGAATTGATTGTTTTAAGACAGTTATAAAATCTTTTGGATTTCTATAATTTGGATATTTTTTATCCGGAGAAATCAATAAAATACAGGCACGTTGAGAATACTTTTTAGATTGCGCAATTTCATTTTTCAAGAAATCATCGCAATATTTTTGCGTATAAACTCCAGTTTCAGATTGAACAACTCCAAGATTTGTTAAAAAATTCATACGAGATTCGATATTTAAATTTAATTCATTTTTTTGCAAACACCAAATAACTCTTATTAATAATTCATAATCAATAATAGGCATAAATAAAACATCGGAAATGCCTGAATCAAAAGCTTCAACAACAACTTCTCTAGAACAATTTTCATTAATTAATAAAATTGGAAGATTTTTATATGTTTCTTGTTTTTTTAATTTTTTAATTAAGTTAATTGCATGAACATTATTATTATCGCAATGCAGAATTAAAACATTTGGATTGAAACCGTCAAACATATTATGAGCTTCTTCAACAGAACAAGATTTAATCTTATCTAAATTTCTTAATAAAACAAGCTTTTGAGAAATTTGGCTTACAAGCTCTTGTCTATCACTCACTATTACAACGGTATTTATATCAGCCATTGACTTAATATTACTCCAAATTAATTCTACTTATCTATTACAATACTACAAAAAACAAGTTTTGAAAAAATTTTTTACAAATAATAATACTTTTTTGAAAAATAAATTCCTGTAAAATGACGACGACAACATAAAAGCATTCTGATAAAATGCGACTATGAAAGATTTTTTTAAAAACAACAAAGTAATTTTAACAATAATATTATTACTAGGACTTGCCTTAAGGCTCTGGAATTTAAACAAACCAGAAGGACTTTGGAATGACGAATATATAACATATTCAATTTCAATGCTAAAATTCCCATTTGATTTTTTTGAAGGGATAAAAACAAATTGCCATGCTCCATTACATTATTTTTATTTAAAACTTTGGATGGCAATTTTTAGAGATTCTGATTTTATGCTTAGATTATCCTCATTAGTTCCAAACCTTTTGGGATGTCTTGTTATGTATAATGTTGGCAAAAATTATCAAACAAAAGATTCATCAATAAAAATAGGCTTGACATGCGCATTAATAGGAGCAATAAGCTCATTTTTAATATATTTTTCACAAGAAGTAAGAATATATTCAATGATATTTTTACTTTCTTCTTTAATTCTTTTATATTCAATAAAAATGTATGAATTTCCTTGCAAAAAACATGCTTGGTGGCTTACATGTTTTTCTGTTTTGTTAATATTAGAACATACTATAGGCTTTGTTTTTGTAATATTCAATACATTTGGCTTGTTGGCATTTCGTCAAAGAGGCAAAAAGAAAAATAACGACGATTTTTATATTCCAATCGTTTCTGGCTTAATATTATGTTTGCCAATAATACCATTTCTATTCAGAATTTTTGCTCATCCAACATATTTTTCACAATGGTGGGCACCATTTAGCTGGTCTAAAATATTTTTCTATTTCACAGATTTATTCTCGCCAGTCCTAAAAAATATTACAAATGCACCTGTTAGTTTTTATCATCAAATAATACATAACGATACAATAAATATTGGCTTCGTATTATTTGCCTTAATACCTGCTTTAATTGGTTTAATTTTGATAATTAAATCAAACATAGATTCTAAAAGAATTAATAAATATTTATTATCAGTATTCATAGCTACATTTTTGACTATTTTAATAACCTCAATTGCAGGTAAAATAATATTTTTAACAAAATATTTAACAGAATTATATCCAATTTTAATCTTAATGGCGGCAATTGGTTGGACTCAAATATATTCAAGAAACACAAGAATTATGCTTGCAACTGTTTATATTTTTATGAGTTTATTTTATATCGTTGTTTCGCACACATCTGCAATAAAATTAACTCGTGAAGAAGGTCATAAATTACCTATTATTGCAATGGAAGAAATGAACATCAAGCAAAATGACAAAGTTTTATTTCTTTTTTACCCAAAAACATACTTTTCAAAATACTTTGATAACGAAAAATACATAGCAACATCAATTGATAAATATAATTTCCCTTATGTCTTTGAAAATGGCGATACTTATCAAGCCTATAAAAATGGGCATGATGATTACAAAGTTTTTTTTTAAATGAGAAAAACGAAAATAAAATCCACAAAAGATTAGACGATAGAATTTTAAAAAACACCAAAAAAGGCGAAAAATTATTCATAATTGACCTCGAGAGTGTTAGCATTTTTCCGCCCGACAAATTAGAGGAATTGATAAAAGATGAAAAAAGATATAAAAATACTCCATTTTTATATTTAGTTGCTTCTTATGCAAGAAATGAATCAATAAATTGGGCAAACAAAAATTTTAAATATCTAGACAAGAGATATAAAGGCGCTTGGGCAATTTATTGTTTTGAATTTATTTAAATATTAATATTTAAAAGCTTTTCAATAGATGCAAGTAATTCTTCTTGCTTAAATAAATTCTTTTGAATATATTTTGCAACTTTTGTTTCTTCAATTTCTATTTGATAATCATCTTTTGGCTCTGATGATACGACAATGACTGGTGTTTCTTCATAATTTTGCATTTTTCTTAATTCGCCAATAAATTCAAAACCATTCATTTCTGGCATTTGAATATCAGAAATAACTAAATCATATTTTGCTTGTTTTACTTTATCTAGAGCATTAATTGGATTTGTTGCCGTTGAAACATTGTATCCATTATTTGATAAAATATTTTTCTGCAAAATTCTTGTTGTATGAGAATCATCGACAATTAAAATCTTATATTTAAAATTATCTTGTGTTTTTACAATGCCGTTTTTAGTGATAATTTTTGTTTTAATTTTCTTAGAATTAATTGTGTTAATAATATCACCAACGTTCAAAATCAAACAAGCTTCGCCATTCGCAAGAGTTGTTATTCCTGAAATATGTTTAACCTTGTATAATGGTGGTGCTAATTTTTTATGAACAATTTCTTGGTCAGATATCAATTTTTCAACAATAATACCAAAAATTGTATTGTCTGTTTCAATAATCATTAAAGTATATTTATTTGTTTCACGTGGAACATTTTCATAATTTAGAATTTGAGAAAGTGTATAAATTGATATTGCGGCACCATCATAAATATAATAATTATGATTATCTTTTTCAAAAACTTCATCAGCATTAACTCTGACTATTGTTTTAATTACAGAATTTTCTATTGCCCACAATTGTCTTTGTTCTTCAATAATAAATACTTTTTTAGTAGCAACTGTTGCAGGAAGAATAATTCTAACGATTGTACCTTGATTTAATTGAGAAAAAATATCAATTCTGCCTTGCAAATGATTAATTTTGTTGTTTACAATATCAAGCCCCAATCCACGTCCAGATAATTCTGTTACAAAATTTTCAGTTGAAAAACCAGGATAAAATATCAAATTAGTTAACTCATCATCACTGATTGCGCCTAATTCTTCTTCTGTTAATAATCTTTTTTCAAGAGCTTTTTGCTTAATTTTTTCAATATCAAGCCCTCTGCCGTCATCTTTAACATCAATTACAACTTTATTATCTTTATGAATTGCAGTAATCTCAATTTTGCCTATTGGATTTTTGCCCAATGCTTTTCTTGTTTCAACATCTTCAATACCATGATCAATAGAATTTCTAATGATGTGCATTAAAGGAATTTTCATTTCTTCAATAATGGTTTTATCGGCCGTAATATCAGAGCCATTTATAACTAAATCGATTTTTTTATTTTTATCACGAGCAATATTATGCACCATGCGTGGAAACAATTGGAATATTGTTGATAATGGCAAAATTCTCATATTTTTTACCATTGTTTCTATTTCGGATGTTGTTGAATTCAATTTTGTTTCTGATTCTTGAATTTGTTTAAACAGATTTGATGTTTCTTTAATTAAACTTGCAATTTTATCATTATGCATTTCACATAACGAGCAAAGTTGTTTATTATATGCAATAACTTTTCTATAATCATGCCCTTCTTCAATAATCGGATTGGACAAATATTTTTTATCAAAATATTTTATATAATATCCCATTCTTGCAAAGTTTTTTTGCCACTCAATTAAATCATTATTTATTTTTCTAACTAGTGATAACTGTTCGTTTGTTTTAATTTTTGATACGATAAGCTCCCCAATTTGCCCAACTAAATTATCAAGCTTTAAAGAATCTACTCGAAGAGTTTTAATTTCGGAATTTGTAATCGTATTTAAAATATCTTTTTGTGTAAGTTCAGAATTTTGGCTTTTATTTCTATGGTCTTTTGTGTTAAATTTGACCATTTTTCTAACCATATTTAGTTTCGTTAAAACTTCTTTGATATTTTCTTGATTATCATCTTTTAATGCTGATAAATTTTCTTTAATGGCAAGCGCTACATCTCTTGTCACAGAAACATTATTGTCTTTAAACACATTTAAAATATCTTTGATTTCTATACCGATATTTTCATAATCGGTTTTTGGGTTTTGAATAATTAAAGAATCAATTAAATCAACAATATCAGGCAAAAAACTTAAATTTAGTTCCAAAAGAGGGATTTTTTGAATAATTTCTTCAATTTTATCGTTTCTCATCTGCAAAAAAGAAATTTCTTTTACTTGCTGAATTTCTTTTTTCGCTTCTTGTTCTAACTCTTTTTTTATTTCTTCTTTTGGCAATTCTTTTTCATTTAATTTATTTTCAACAATTTCATAATAATCTTTTTTCTCAATATGCTCTTTATTTGCGTAATTTGTAATCAGCTCTATTAAGGCGATTATATTTGAATTTAAATCTAAAAACTCCAACGCTTTATTGTCTGACGTTCTAAATTTATCAAGCGCATTAACAATATTTCTTGCTGCGTTTTTAAATGAATTAATTGATGGTTCATCAATATTTGATATTAAATTTAAAAACTCACTAACACTTGATTCAATTACATATATACTTTCATAATCATTTTTTTGTCTTGCTTTTGAAACAATATATAAAACATCAATTATGATATCTTCTATTTTTGCAAATTTATTTATAAACTCCTGTTTATAAGGATTTAAATCTTCATTTTTTAAAACAATTGAATCTTTTTGCTCATTTTTTTTAGAAATATTTTCTAATTTTTGGATATACAATGGAACATCAGGACTTTTATATTCTTCTTTTTGAGCAACGGTTTTATTTATTAAAAAAGAAATAAATTCCAGACACTCTGAAATAATATCTGTTATTTCAGAAGTTAAAACCAATTTATTCTCTCTTACAAGAGAAATAATATCTTCTATTTTGTGAGCTATATTTTGAATATCTTCAAAACCAAGCATTCTAGCAGAACCTTTTAGGGAATGAGCATCCCTAAATAAATGCATCGCAAGTTCTGCATTAGAGCTATCTTTTTCCAACATTAAAAGCTTTCCATCCATGGAAGAAATAATCTCCATGGATTCTTGTTGGAAAATATTTAATATTTCATCTAGCTCTTCTTTTTGAAATTCCATTTTCTTGCCTCAAGCAAAATTAAAATATAGATTGCTTCAAGTCATCAGAATTTGATTCTATTTTTTCTCGAATTGAATCATTTTCAATAACAATTTTTTTACTTTCTTCAACAAGCTCTGAAATTTCTTTTAAATAATCTCTTGTAGCGCTTGAATCTGAATTGATTTGTTTTGATGAATGGATAATATTTTGTACATTTCTAGAAATATCATTCATTACATTAATCAATTCTTCAATATTCTCACTAATTATATGAGCAAGCTCTAAACCTGATTCGATTTCTTTTGTGCCTTCTTCTGTTGCTAATACAGTTGAATTTGCGGTTTGTTGAATATCGTTAATTAAAGAAATAATTTTTGTTGTAGCTTGTTTAGATTCGTCAGCAAGTTTTCTAATTTCTGATGCAACAACAGCAAAACCTTTACCATGTTCTCCTGCACGAGCAGCCTCTACAGCTGCATTCAATGCTAGTAAGTTTGTTTGTTCAGCAATATCTTCAACAAGACCAATTGTTGATGAAATCGATTGTACAAAATCAGATAATTCTAAAATCAATTCAGCAATTGTTTGAATTTTATGTCTAATAGAAAACATTTTTTCAATATTTGTTTTAACTGCGCCATATTCATTATTTGTAAAATTCAATGATTTATCGGTCTTTTCCTGAGTTTCTGTTGTTAAATCACTCATTTCGGTTGAATATTTTTCTAAATTATCAACCAAATCTTGAATACTTCTGATTTTAACTGAATAAACAGAGTTGTTTTCTCTTTGATAATTATTTTTAGCTTGAAATTCACTCATTCCTTGTGCCGTTTTTTCAATAACAGAAGAAATCAATTTATCAACAGGAGCTTTTACAGCTCTTTTGCTAAATTCAAACAATAAGCTCATAATTACGAAGCTAGTAACCAAAACAATGATTAAATCATAATTATCGAAATTTAAAAATTTAACAAAATAAAATATTGCACACAATACAATAAAAAGAATTGATGAATCAAATACCTGTCTTTTGATTAACTCTCTTGTAATATTTACTTTTGCATTTTCTTTATTATTTACTTCTTTTGACATATTCCACCCTTGAATAAAAAAATGTATAATACATATTATATAAAAATATATCCAATAAGTTAAGTTATGATGAAAAAAGTAATCATTATAGATGATAGTGCAACTTCGCTTAATCTCTTAAAAACAACTTTTGCAAAAAATTCCTGGGAAGTATACGGCGCACAAAATGCAAAAATTGCTTATGAGATGATTTATGATGTTGCTCCGGATATTATAATAACCGATGCTATAATGCCTGTTATGGGCGGTTTTCAGCTTCTTAAAACAATAAGAGACGATGATGCAATTTCAAAAATTCCCGTTATCGTATATAGCATCCTAAACGAAAGCAATGCAAAATTTTATATCCACGAAGAATTAAGCGAGTATTTTTTAAGAAAAGATGATAACGTTGATGAACTCTTAAAAATGGCAATTGAAATTACAAATAAATACCCACTTGATGAAGATTATAAAAAAAATATTTTAACCGTTGGTTTAAACTTCGCAAAAACTCTATATAAAAAAGAGGAAGAAACACAAATAATTCAAAAAGAAGCTCAAGAAGAAATTATTGAAGATAATATTCAAAAAAACATCGATGAAGAAGAGTTAAACAAAATTTTTAAAGAAAATTATGATTTTCATTATAGTGATGAAAAAATATTTTCTGAAATTTTTACAATTTTGTATCCTCTTTTAGAATACGATTTATTCACAATTAACGTATATTCATACGAGAAAAAAGAACAAAGTGTATTTTTTGATATAAGAGATATTATTTTAAGCCCTATTTTCCAAAACAAAATTTTAACTAAATATAATGCTCAAGATATTATTTTATTTAAAAAATATGCCCCAAATCTTAAAATGATTATTAATGAAGACGAATTTTTCTCAAAAATAGAATTTAACTTTGAATACAAAGAAGTAAATATAGCAAATGTCGCCATATATTCAAAAGATAAACAGAAATGGCAAAACGAACACAATATAGAAACAATTAAAAATATCTTATATAAATTCTTTAAAGCAAGATATATCAATAAAAATAGCTTAAACAATAAAAAAGAAACTTATCAAAACAGATATTCAAGTAATAAACTTGATATTAACTTCTTAAATAAATTTGATGAAACCCAAAAAGAAGATTTATATCTAGGAATTGTTGAAGTTGTTAATTTTTCTGAAATCGAATCAAGCCTATCAGAAGAAGAATTAGATATAATTAATTCTAAAATTTCTGAAAAAATCATAAATTATCTAGAAAAAGATGAACAAGTATACAAAAATGATAAAGATGAATACATCATCGTAATTTTTGCAAAAGATGAAAAACAGGCAAAACATAAATTTATGTATATTGCAAATACTCTAAACCAAATTTCATATGAGTCATATTCTCCTGAAGTTGTCATAGGAGTAAGCAATTGCAATATATCAAATAGTTTCAACACATACGAAGCGCAAAAAATTGCACGAAACGCACTTGATTTAACCTCAAAACAAGAAAAAGTGGTAATAAAATGAATGAAAACCAATTAGCCCTAAAAAATACTTTTTTAAATATAGAAGAAGAAAACAACAACGAAAACTATACATTAATCGAAATAGCAAACAAAAAATATGCTATTAAGACAGAGAATGTATTAGAAATTGTCAAAATTATTGAACTAGAATTTCCAGATAAACTTCCTGATTGCATTTTAGGGATGATAAATTACGAAGATAAACCAGTTGGGGTAATAGATTTAAGGGAAATTTTTAAAAACGAAAGAATAGTATACGACCTTAACACAAAAATCATTGTAATAAAATTAAAATCACAGGTAACCGCAATAGTTTGCGATAATGTTATCGATATTACAAAATTAAATAAAAATAAAATCTATCCTCTTCCATACCAAAAAGATACTGATTTTTATCAAGGAATATATACAAAAAGCGACAAAACAAATATCTATGTATTAGATATGGAAAATATTGTTAAATACATAGAAAATAATCGTGAAAGCTTTAATAATGATGGTTCTGGCAGAAATTATCTTGTTGGCGACGAAGAATCAATAGAAATTTTAAAAGAAAGAAGAAGCTTTTTAATAAAAGTTACCCAAGAATTACAAAATAACACTCCATTATATGATATGGGAGTTTCATTCATAATAAATGACGTTAAATACTATATAACAATGGCAAGTGTTAAAGAATTTCATAAGGTCAATAATTCAAAATTTATTAAAGTCCCAAACACGCCAGCATACATCAAAGGGTTAATAAATATAAAAGGTGATTATACAACTGTTTTAGATATAAGAAAATTCTTTAATACCTCGGCAACTAAAATCAAAGAAAAATCTACAATAATTATTTTAAACTCAAACGAATTTAAAATCGGAATTTTAGCAGATGAAATATGCGAAAATATGAATATTGATTTTGAAGAAATTCTTCAAAATAGACTCCAAAAAGATGATAATAAAATGCTTGAATTTGTCAAAGACGGAGAAATTTATCAGGTTTTAGATGTCGAAAAATTATTCCAAGATGAAAGGCTTACAATCGCTTAAACCTTGTTTATATAATTTTAAAACATCTTGAATTCTATTAAATTCATATTGTTGTCTTTTAAAATTTTCTTTCATTGCTTCAATATTTGAAAAATCACCCATTGTTAATAATTCATAGAAGCTGTAAATATGCAAAGTTGCAATTTCTATAAAATCTTTAACTTCTCTTTTTTTGTATATTAAATTCAAAATTTCTTTATATTTTGCAATTAATTTTTGTGCATTTGGTGTAATTATTTTTTTAATTTCCAATTCTTTTATGATTTTTTGAACAATGTTATTAATTTCAGCAAAATAATCATAAAAAGAATCAACTTCTTTTGACATTTTTTCTACTTTATTTTTTGCATATTCTTTATCAAAATTAGCATTAATATTAGATAAATCTATTTTTTCTATTTTTTCTAAATCATTAATTATTTCTAATAATTTTTTATTTTCAAAACCATTTATCTGGGCAGCACCAGTTGATGAATTTATTAATTCAATTTCTGGTTTTTCTTCTTTTATTCTTTTTGCAATTTGCTCAAATTTTTCAATAAATAAAGCATATCCTGTTTGAGTTGGAATATCTTTTCCTTCTTGAGATTTTACAGTGTATAAATTTTTATTTAAAAATTCTATATTATTTTTTGCAATTTCTCTTGATAATTCATCAGAATAACCATTTGCCTTAAATGACATTGCATATGATTCAAAATCTGCTGCTTTAATTACATATTTTTTCTCATTTTCATCATAAATACATTCCAAATCACCATATTGGCTACCTTTTGCATAACATGCGCCATCTTTATATGCCAAATCTTGTCCGCAAACAATTATTTTGTCAAATCCCATCACATAAGCACTCATTAAAGCACTATATGAAACAGTACCAAAAGTTTCTAAATAATCATTTAATTTTAAACAATCTCTTAACCAAAAATTTAAAAAATTGGCATTGGAAAGGTAATTAAATGTTTTTTTTGTTTCAAAATTAGAAACCAAATTACAACAAAAACCCTCTAAAATAAAATAATAATCTTTTGGGTCAATCAAAGAAAATTGCGCAGTTGTATTATGTGGCTCTATATCTACTATAAAATCAGGTTTTATATTATTTTGCGCAAGCAATTTTACTGTTGGATTTACTGCAAAAATAACAAATTTATCCTGATTTTCTTTAATGATATCAATATTTTCTTTTAAGCTAGGACCTGCTGATAAGCATAGCGCAGTTTTTCCTTTATAAATTCCTCTTAAATCGGAAATATTAGGGTTTTTGAATATATTTTTTAAATTTAAAAATGTATTTTGATATGCCAAAGGCGCTTTTTTAAAAAACGTATTTTTATTTGCAACATACAATGCCGATGCTTTTTGCGCAGTATTTAAAACATCTTTAATATCATCAAAAAACAATTCTTTATAAGAAGAAAGAAATGTTATCGTAATTTCTGTATTTTCATTTGAAATAGATTCAACATGTTTTGTTAGCTTTTCCTTGTCTGAACATAAAATTACATTTTCATGAAATATTGCATCAATTTCTGCAATTGAAAAAACCAACTTTAAAATATCTAAGTTTGGCTCGTAAATTATTATTTTAGAATTTTTTATATTTTGGTATAATTCATCTAATAAATACCCCAAACCCAAGCCATACAATAATCTTACAGAATTTTTGTTATCTTTATTTTCTATATTTTTAACAATATTTTTCGCTTCTAAAATTGCACCATTTTGCGAATGCAAAGGGATATTGTTAAACAATAAATTATATTCATCTTGACTTGTTTTTATTAATTCTAAATTTGATTTTTCTACATCAAGCATTAAAATTTTATCAGCAAGCGTTGAATCATATTTTGATATAGCGTCTAAATTTTTCTGTAATACTTTATTTTCCATAGTCAATATGGTAGCATTAGATAGGTAATTATGGCAAACATTAAAAACAAAATCACACTATTTATCTTATTTTTGGGAATGTTTTTTTTCAATATTCAAACATTCGCTAATGAAAATATTCCTCAAACAAAATTAGATAATTATGATGAAATTTATGCTAATTTAAAGGAAGCTGATTTTGATTATATTTTTGGAATTGACCCGCATCAGGCTGATGAATATACAGTTTATATGAGATCGCCTTATCCATTATTTAGAAGTGGGGTCAATTTAATTTTTAAATCAAAAACAATTCCACCAGGATATTATCTTTTAACCCCAAGAGAAAAAAACGGCAAAACTTGGGTCTTATTTAAAGAAAACGGAAAAATCTCATATGTAATACCGGTTTATAAAGAAGATGTAGTTTTGGAAACTTTCTATGAAGAAAAATTTCCTCGCAAAAAACCAACAACATCTGAAAAAATAAGAAAAAAAACTATGGATTTTATAGGCACAAAATGGGGAAAAAGAAATCAACGAACTCCTATACCTGAAGCATATATCGAATTTAATGATGCAGGAATATATTGGGATATGATATTATATTATGGATTAAAAAAATATCATCTCTTATTTAAAAAAGACTAATAGGATTTACAAATGAAAAAAAATATAATAGCTTTTGGTGTTTTATGTATTTGCCTTAACTTAACTTGTTTTGGATTTAATATGCCTAATTTTGAATTCAAAAAAAGCGATAAAAGTGAAATTAAAACCCTTTTAAACAAACATAACAAAGCTATGGATTCAAGAGATATTGAAACACTAAAAAGCTTTTATGATGAAAGCTATATAAGCTCTGATGGCTTCAATATTGAAGAACAAATATCTATGCTAAAAGACACATATAGCGCATACTCGGATATAGAATATAAAACTAAAATAAATAACATAACAACTTTTGACAACTGGGCTTTGGTTCAAATGTCTGATGCAACAAGCGCCAAAGTATATCCTGTTAAAGAAAGAAAATATAAAAAACAACGTATGGGAATTTTGGAAGGAAAAAGCTCTTATGTTGTTTATTTAAAAAAAGACAAAGACTCTTGGAAAATAATCTCAGACGATATTTTAATGGAAGAAACCACTTTAAAATACGGAATAGCAAATAAAATCAACATGGATTTAATTACCCCCGCTTTTGTAAAAAACGGAAAAGAATATGATTTATCTCTAAAAATGAACAAGCCAAGTGATATTATTGCACTTGCTTCTATTTCAAGAGAAGAAATTACGTATCCACCAACAGATAATGGTGAAAAATTCAGAAAATTCCCAGAATCAGGAGATTTGGAAAGATTAGTTAAAGCAAACAACAAAAATCTTGATGAATACGCAGTAGCTTCTGTTGGTTTTACAAAAGTTTCCATTAATGAAGAGCAAACAAAAGCAAGAATTGAAGTCTTGGGTATGGCATATATTATGAAAAGAATAAATATGGAAAAACCAAGGATGACAAAAAACGAGGTTAAAGAAAAAATTTAATGAAAGATAAAAAAGCTTTTTTGTTTTATTTTCTAATGAGCATTATTTTTCTTGATTTTGGAAATCAAATTAAAAAAATAAGCTACAATCCATACATAGAAAACCATTCCAATCCTATTTTTTCTATATCCCATACAACAAATCAAGGGGGAGCTTTTGGCGTTTTTCAAAATCATACAAATCTTCTTGCAATTTTTGGAATAATAGCAATAGCTTTAATAACTTTTTATGTATACAAAAACATAAAATTCAGCGATAAAACCGCCCTTTTATCGATAACCTTATTCACAGCAGGAGCTTTAGGAAATTTAATTGAGCGAATTACTAACGGTTATGTTATTGATTATATAAAATTAAATTTTATTGATTTTCCGATTTTCAATATGTTTGATATTCTGATTTGCTTAGGAATATTTATTTATGCTATTTTTGTATTAATTGAACAAAAGAAAGTTATAAATGAACAAAAACTTCAAAATAATTCAGATAAATAATGAAAACGATATTCAAAAAAGATTGGATATCTTTTTAGTTGAATTTTTTGAAAATAAATTCCCAAGAGCAAAAATTGTATCTGCTATTGAAAAAGAATTGTTTCATATTAACAAAAAAACTACAAAACCATCTCATAAACTAAAACTAAATGATTTGATTGAATTTGATTTAGATAAGTTAAATTTATTTTTAAATCCAGATATGACGCTTATCGCTTGGGATTTTAAATTAGATATAAAATATGAAGACGATGATTTATTAGTTATAAATAAACCAAAAGAAATGCTTACTCATCCAACAAAATATGACAGGGAGCACACTCTTTGCAATGCTCTTTTAAATCATTGCAAAGATAATTTATCAAATATCGACCCCGATAGACCAGGAATTATTCATAGATTAGATAAAAACACAGCAGGACTCATCATTGTTGCAAAGAATAATGAAGCCCATGAAATTTTATCTCAACAAATTAAAGAAAAAATAGCAAAAAGAAAATATCTGGCAATTGCGCTAGGAGAATTCAAAGAAAAACAAGGAATTATAAATAAGCCTTTAATACATTATTTAAAAGATGATGTCAAAATGACAATAGCAAAAGAAAATGAAGGATTAAATGCAATCACGCATTATAATGTTTTAGAGGAATACAAAGGTGCGTCATTAGTTGAATTAGAGCTTAAAACAGGAAGAACTCATCAAATAAGAGTTCATTTGGCTTCGCAAAATAATCCGATTTTTGGAGATAGTTTATATGGCGCCAAAAGCTTTATGCGAAACGAATTTTATAATCTAAAAACAACAGAACAGCTTTTACAAGCATATTATATTTCTTTTATTCATCCAAAAACAAATAAAACAATGGAATTTGAATTAAAAGAATGCGAATTTTCAAAAGATTTTATTAAAGTTTTAAATTTTTTAAGGAGTAAAAATGAACATTAATTTAGAATTATACGATATTTGCTATATGCTTATTGGATTTATTTTTTCAAGCATTTTATTTATGTTTTATTCTTCAAGATTAAAAAAAGAAATTAAAATCCTAAAAAGACAATATGAAAAAAAATCAATCGGAGCTGATGATTCTTCATTAAAAGTTAAAGCATTGGAAAATAAAATCAAAACTCTTGAAACTGCTCTTAAAAAACAAATGGAAAACAATTAAAAGGTCAGATGTTTTTAGTATAAACCTATCCCAAAAGCAACTAATTAACACTAAATAAGGTGATAGGAACATCTGACCCATTTATATATTAAACATTTTTAATACTAATTTCATTAGACAAAAGTCTAATTGTTTTTAGCATCTTTTATTTTAAAAGCGCAAATTAATTCTATAAAGCTTAATATTAAAAATAATCCAAATACAAGTAAATATGCCTTATTTGAATATATTAGCAAATTATTTTGTCTAACTGGTTCAAAAACATTCATCAACATGCCAGATACCATTCCCAAAAAACCAACCATCATAAAAAATGCGAAATTCTGAATAGAAACAGCAACTGAAGATATTTCATATTTATTATAAATATGCAAAGTCAAAATCAACAGCGGAGAAATGCTTCCGATAAAAGCAGGAACGCATAATATCAAAGCTATAATTTTTGAATGAACATTAAATATTAAAAATAACGAAACTAAAAGCATTGAAAGAAAAGATAAAATACCGACAGTTTTGAATATCGGAGAACGACGATTATTCAAACATCTTGAAATAAAAGCTGTAATTGTACCGGAGCAAGCTGAAATTAAAGCCATCAAAGATAATACCAAAGCAGCATGATTAACTTCAATATTGCAAAAATCCTCTAAAAACTTCTTTCCAATAACACTTTGCAAAACATAATAAATACCATAATTAATGCTTCCAAAAATATACAAAACCAAATTTTGTCTATTTAATAACACTTCTTTAAATGGCACAAAAGAAAACTCAACTTTTTTTTCAATATGAACAGGTTTAAATATAAACAAAGAAATCAAATACACTAAACACAAAAATACAGTAAAAAATCCAAGTGCATACATTGAATTTTTCCAACCAAAATTATTTGCACAAGCAACAAAAGGCGCATTTGCAACAATTCCACCACTATATCCAATAAAAAGGATATAAGAAACTGCTAATGAAAAATTTTTATCTTTTGCATATTTTTTAACTTCACGAATAGTGCTTAAATAAAAAGTTGCAGCCCCAAACCCAACCAATGCTCTTGATAAATATAAACCAATTAAGTTTTCAGAATGCGGAAAAACAATCGAGCCAATAGCGAACATAATAGCCCCAAGAGCAATGACCCTAAAACCGCCAATTTTGTCCACCATTAAACCAACAACAAGCTGAGTCAATGCATAAATATAACAAAATATCGCTCCTAAAAACGTAATTTTGGAAGCATCTATATTAAAATCACCTTGTAATAAATCAAAAATTGCCCCAGGAACACCTGCTCTTTGAATATTTGCAAGAAAATAAAATGTCGTTGCAATTATTATTAAAATTAGTCTTAAATTGTGTTTTTGATGTAATGTCATAACTATTTTTTAAATATAAAAAATACTGCCAAAACTATAAATATAAATCCAATTAAATAGTTCCATTTAAATTGCTCTTTAAGATAAAAAACACTAAATAAACTAAAGATTATTAATGTTATTACTTCTTGGATGGTTTTTAATTGAACAACATTGTATACCTCATGCCCAAATCTATTTGCAGGAACCTGAAAACAATATTCCAAAAATGCTATTCCCCAAGAAACAAGTATAACAATCCATAAAGCAGAGTTTTTATGCCTTAAATGCCCATACCAAGCAAATGTCATAAAGACATTTGATATAACCAGCAAAAGAATTGGATTAATATATTTAAACATACCTATATTTTAATACAAAAAATTATTCAAAATGCATAATGTATGTCATATCTGCATTTTTTAACACAGATAATGGCTTATTTTTCCATAATTTTAATTTTAAATATCCTGTATCAATTATTGTAAATACCATATCTTCTTGGTATGGAGAATAATTATTACAACCCTCTTTTAAACCACAAGAATATCCTTTATGATAATATCCTTGCATTCGGTACAATCTTCTTTCAATATTATTTTGCCTATCTTTAAAAAATAAGCCCATACTTTCAGGTGCATATACCCAATTATATCCAAAGTCTCTTGCATTTGTTTCATCTGGATACATGGTTACTTCTTGAAATTTTGGATGATGTTTTTTAAAGGCAGTTATATCAAAAAATGCCTCTATGGTTCTTTCTTTTTTATTCCATAAAATTTTTGTCGGATGAAAATAAGAAGTTGTAGAAAAATTATTTTTATCTATCCCCTCGTTAAACTGTGGAACAATAAAACTCAACAATAATTCAGGATTATTTATACTAATAGAGTGCCTTGAATCGCCAAGACCAACATTGGGATTATTTTTTACACCATTTTTTGCTATTTCATATGCGCTTATCCAAGCTAAATCATCTTCTATTCTATATACATCTTCATTTGGAGAATAATTTTTTAAATGAGAAAAAACTAAAGAAGAATTAACGTATTTTTTTCTTTGAGCAAAAATATCTTTTCTAGATAAACCAGATAGTTTAGTCATAGGGTTAATTTTTATTTCTTCTTTTTGTTTTGCTTGAACAACATAACTTTGATTTGAAGATATAGATGAATCAACGTCGTTATTTTGCAAAATCAAATATGCAAAAGTAAGAGGCAACAATATAATAATCAAAGTCCACAATGCTTTTCTTAATCCTAAAGGATTTTTATAAAAACAATTCGGGCAAATTTTTGTTTTTTCTATAAAAACTTCACCACACAAAGGACATTTTGTTGCTTTATCATTCATAAAAATTTTTTATCATACTTAAAATGCATTCAAAACATCTTTTTGAATTATTTTAATTTGTCCTTAAGAGAAATATATGCGTATAATATAAATAAGGAATTTTAGAGGAAATTATGAAAAAAATATTTTATAGCATATTAATTGTTGTTTCATTTCTGTTTTGTAACTGTTATGCAACAGATAATGAAGCACTATACAAAAAATATAAAGATGTTTCAGATGATATAAACATCATTAATGCGCTTGAATTATTGGATGGGACAACAGGAAAATATTCAAAAGAAGCGATTTTAGGTAAAAATCTTTCAAATCGTCCTATAAAAATTGAATTTTTAAATTTATCTACAATCAACCCAATGTACACAAACTTTGATGCCTTAGGTTGGAAAAGAAAGAAAAATCTTTTTATTTATATAAATGAAAAGCATAAAGATGCTCCAATTGAAGCATTAAGTGCAATTTTAGCCCATGAAGCAATACATCAGGATGAGCATAACTCCTTAAATGAAGAAACTTATGCTTGGACATTAGAAGCTGCTGTTTGGACTCAATTGAGCGAAGATAAACCTGAATTAGAAAAAATTTCGCACCCGTTAGTCGAGCGCGAAAGTGTTATTAAAAAGTTATTTGTTAGAGGAAACTACACAAGCAAATATATTAATAAATTTGTTATTACAAACAAAGGATATCAAAATTTGCCTGAACGTTCCTATGGATTCGAAGAATTGCTTTAATTATTTTCCATATGAGTTAATATAACGAGAAGCAAGATGAGAAAAATAAGACGCTCTAAATTCTTCACTTGCAACGTTTTCAACAACTGATGGAAGAATAACTAAAAACGTATAAACAATTAATCCAAAAAATACAAGACTCAACATTTCAATCATTATATAACCTCTTTTTTATCATCCTTATATTATTCATGACGGTTTTGTTTAAAGAAAACTTTAGGTTTTTATTAAAAGATTAATAATTCTTAACAAACCTATTAGTCATCCAGTTTACTTGGGTCAAAGATATAGAAATCAGATAATTCAGATAATTTTCTTACATTATCTTCTACACCGCTACCACCATCACGAGTTACAAATGTTCCATTTTCATAATCTACAGAAACAATAATACCCATATGGCGTTTTTCTCCATATGAAAATATCATGCCTGGTTTTACATTTTTCATTGCTTCTGCGTCAGCCTTCTTACCAGAACCTGCTGCATTAACAACCGTGCAACCGTTATCGATGAAATGTTTCTCAACTTCATCAGATAATTCTACAGTTATTTCTATTCCAACTTCTTTCAAAGCAGCTCTTACGTAATATATACAAGTATCTTGCTTTTTGCCTTCTTCTTTTACGCTATATTTATCACTTGCAGTAACAATATCTGCTAATTGCTTATCATTATTTTGAGCTCTATTTGCATATTCAACCATGTCTTTTCTTCCTTTATCAACCGTTTTATATGCTTCTTCACCATATTCTTTTGCTTCTTCTATAATTTTTTCTTCTGTTAAACCAAATGTTGGAGAGCCAGAAAGTAAAAGCAAAGCGTCATTTTGAGATTTCTTTAGAATTTCTTCTTTTTTCTCATCAGTTAATTCTGCTTCATCAGTTGGTATATATTGTTCTTGAAGTACAGCCAATAAAAGCTTACTATAACCACCACCATAAGAAGAGAATACTAAATATGCAGCTATTTGTTCAGAAGATTCAAGCTTTTGCGATTTTGTAATTAATTCTACAATTTTAGCATCATCTTTATCTATAATATTGCCTTCTGCATCTCTTGTTACGCATGCTTCAAAATCAGCAGCCAATTTTTTAATATTAGCAGGGTCTAATAAGGCATCTCTCATTTTAACATCTTTGCCGGCACCTGTTTCTGTAGCTGTTTTATCTCCTGCAGCCACTACAAAACTCATGTATCTGCCGACAGAACCATACATTTCTTCTATGAATTTCTTATCGTCTTCATCTAATTTTTTATATTTTTCATAAATTTCTTTTGCTTCAGCTGAAGCTTCAGATTCAGATAATTCTCCATTAACCAATCTGCTTACTTCGTCTTGAAGTACAATCATTTTGGCATTTTCTTCGGTAACTTCTTCTTTAACTTCAACTTTTGTATCTTTACCAACTAATGTTGTGTAATCAAGAGCAGCTAATTTTTCATTTTCTTTTTCGTCTAATTTTTTATCTTCTTCTGTTGAACCATCAACTGGTCTTTGAAGCGATTGAGTAATATAATCTTTATCGCTTATAGATGTATCTGTGGTTTCTACACCATCATATGTTTGTAGGGCAGCTCTTGCACTTGCTTCATCAGGAGAACGTTTAACTATTTGAATTTTATTTAATTGAACAACGTCATCTTTGACTTCTGTCATGATTTCGTTTTTCAACGCATTATATTTATCACAAGCTTCTTTATATTTTCCACTTGCTTCTTGATATGCAGCCACTGCATCTAAATACGCTTTATCTTCTTCTGTATCAAATTCTGCTTTTAATGTTTCAACTTTTTGTTGTGCAGCAGTTAAAGCAGTTTCTGCGTCTGTTTTAGCAGTTTCCGCTGTTTGCAATTGTGTTTCTAAATCTGTTTTTTGTGTTTCTAAATCCGCTTTTTCTTTTTCTTGGAATGCTTTATCTGCTTCTAGTTCTTGGATTTGATTTTTTATTGCATTATTTTGAGAAATAATTTTTGCTTTATCTGTATCAGAAACACTTTCACCAGATGGAACATCTTGAATTTGCCCTTTTAAATCAGCGATGCTATTTTCAATTTGCCCAATTGTTATATCATAAGTTCTTATTTGGCTATCAGCAACCGCAACTTGAGTAGTTAAATCATTAACTGTTTCAACAGCATTACTATAAGCTTCTGTTTTTGCTTGTTGATCTTCAATTGCTGTTGTCATTTCATCAGCTTTAGCTTGTTTTTCTTGCGAAAGCTTTCCTTTTTCTGTTTCAACAGTAGCTTTTGCAGTTTCTGAAGTAGTTTTTGCAGCCTCTTTATCAGCGGCTGCTTTTTGTAATGCCTCTCTTTTAGCGTCAGGAATATTACTCATTTGAGATAATGGATTTGTTCCATCCAGTGCCCCTGTTAAATCTTTTGAAGAAAGTGCAGCAAGAGCACTAATTGATGAAACTGAATCTGTAACATAATTTTGCACTTGAGATGAAGTAGAATTAAATGCTTCTGTTACATCCATGTCATCAAATTCTACAAATTTTGGTCCATCTTCTTGTTGTTGCTCGTCGTTTTTATTTGGATCCTGAGTTCCGCCACCAGGACCAGGGCTATTTTGAGGTTGCATTGCTTGATAAGCTTTTTCAACTTCTCCAAGTTCTTGTGTTAAATCCACATTATTATCATTCAATAGTTGTTCAAAATCTTCTGTTGATAAAACACCATCTTCACCGGCAGCCTTTTCAAAGAAATTTTTCAATTCTTCTGCTGAAATATCATTTTTATCAGCCTCTATTTCTTCAGCCGTTTTACCTTCTGTTTCAATAACATTTATTAAATCTAAAATTGTATCATTAGACATAACAACGTCCATAAGCTGCAACATTGCTTCTTCTTTTTGAGAAACTCCGCTCATTTTTTCAATTTGTGCAAAAATTGAAACATCAGCAGCGCCTTCTGTCGTGGTTAAACGATGGTCAAATGTATCTTCAAATTCTTCCCAATCAATTTTATCGCAAGCAATTTTTAAATCTCTAAGAGCATCAGCCTTATCATAACTTTCAGCACCATTGATTTTTGCTTTATAATCAATGATATTTATCATTCTTTGCACTAATACGCTAATATCGTTTCCCACGTTACACCATATTTCCTATTAATCTTCCTTATATTCGGTTTCGTCAAAACAGCTTTTAATCTTTAATATTTCAGGAAAAAAATTTTAAAATCGTTACAATTTGTAATATAATAATTTTAAATTCTTGAGGAAATTTATGAAAAAAATAATCTTGTTATTAATTTTATTTAACTTATCATTTTGCGCAAAAGCGTACGATTACAGCTCTTTTTGTGCACCAGAACCTATTTCTAAAAATATAAGCGGAAATATATTAAGCTTAATTGGACTTAATTTTTTAAGTAAAAATATAATAGAATCACAAATTACGCATGCAGTTAAAAAAGAATTGAATTCAAAAATTAAAATAAATTTAGATAATTTTTATGGCGTAAATATTTTAAGCGGAAAATTTAAATCACTTGAAGCAACAAGCAAAGAATTTAATTTTGATGGATTTTATTTTTCAAATTTAAAAGTAAATACAGTTTGCCCGTATAATTATGTATCCATTAAAAACAAAGAGCTTGTTTTTATGGAAAATATGGCATTAAAATATTCAACAGAAATTACACAAGATAACATTGACAAAATTATAAATTCTTCATTCTATCAAAATTTAATAGATAAAATGAATTCAAATAAAATTATTTCTAAAGCAATCAAAATTCAAAATTCAAATATTCAAATTAAGGATAATGACTTAATTTTAGATTATAAAATTGTTCCAAGCGAAAAAACAGATTTATTATCTTCAATAATCAAAAACTATATTAAACCAGCCAATATCAAAATTAATGCTAATTTAAAAGCAAACAATGGCAAAGTAGAATTATGTAATTTAAGTTTAAATTCTAAAACCAACAAATATAACGATTTGTCTTCAATAATAAATCTTTTAAATCCTCTTTCATACAATTTAGATATAAATAAATCAAATAAAGGCGAATTAAAAGTTGAAAATGTTGAAATAAAAGATAACAAAATTTATCTTGATGGAATTGTTTTAATCAAGAAAAATGGATAAATTATTTTTTAATTAAAAATCCAAAAACAGAAGAATTATCTTTATTTGAATTTGCTATAACTTGCCAATTATGCGCATTTATAAGCTTTTTTGCAATATTTAAATTTAAATTCATTCCAAGTTGATTAAAATCACAAAGACTTTTCTTGTCTTCAAAAAGGCTTTTTATTTTTTCTTTTGTCATATAAATTGATTTATTTTTAGCACAAAAAGAAATAGATTTTTTATCTTCTTTAACAAAAATTTCAATATCGCTTTTTTCAAAACCAAAAGACAAAGAGCTCGCTAATAAATTCATTATAATTTTTTGTATTAACTTTCTATCGGCACTAAATTCAATGTCATCTTTTTTATTTGTTTTTATTACTATATTTTGCTCTTTATCTTTTGCTAAATTTTCAAACAAACTGCAACAATTTTGAATTTGTTCTATTATATTAACTTTTTCAAGCTTTAATTGGGGTTTTTGTGTTTCATATTTTGCCAAAAAAATCATATTTGAAACAACATCCAATAAAAAAGAATTTGAGTTTAAAATTTCTTCAATTATTTTTCTTTGAAGAGATGAAATTTCACCAAAATTATTATTCAACAATAACTCTAGTGTTTGAATTTGCGCTAATAATGGGGTTTTAATATCATGATTTAAGACGCACAAAAATTTATTTTTTTCGTCTTTTAATTTTTTATCATATCTATTTTTTAATCGAGAAATTTTTTCTTTATATTTTCTTATAAAATTCTTTTTGAAAAACATTTTTACCTAAAATATATTTGCTCTAACCGCTTTTACTGCTGCTTGCACCCTATCTTTAACGGATAATTTTGTTAAAATATTTCCTACATGAGCTTTCGCAGTATTTGTTGAAACAATTATTTCTTTTGCAATTTGCGAATTTGTTTTTCCCTCTATTAACAACTTAAGGACTTCCAATTCTCTTAGTGTAAGGTTATTTTTCAATTTTTTATTTTCATATAAATTATCTAAATCATAGGATTTTGGTTTTGGAATTGATGATAATACAAATTTTGCAATTTCTTTATCGAGCCATAATTGCCCTTTATTAACCATTTTTATTATATTTTTCAAATCTACATTAGAATCATTTTTTAAAACATATCCACAAGCTCCACAAGCCAAAGAGGCAGAAACACTCGCTTTGTCATTATATTGAGTCAGCATTATAACTTTTACTGAAGGGAATTTATCATGGATTATTTTTACAGCTTCAATTCCGTTTATATCGGATAATTCAATATCCATAAGAATTATATCCGGTTCATTTTTATCTAAAGCCCTAAAACAATCTTTTGCGTTAGAAAAATCGCCAATAACCGAAAATTCGCAATCATCAGCAAAATATCTTTTGTTTGCTATTCTTGTTAACAAATAATCATCAACAACATATATAGTAATTGGTTTTTTCATAACTCTTCGCTTCAAACTTATGATAAAAAACAATCTCTAATATGTATATTACCCAACTCGGCTATTTAAAAATTTCTTCCATTATTGAAAGTGTTTCTTGAATTTTTTCTTGATTATTTTCTAAGTAATAAAATTTGATTTTTTGGGTGTACAACATTGGCTCTTGTGGATATTTTTTTATACCTTTATCAAGTATTTTTAGTGCTGAATCAAACCCATTTATTTCATAATATACTTGTGATAAATCTAGATATTCTTCTATTTTATTTGGTTTGTATTTTTTTATTTGAGATAGATACACTTGGGCGTCTTTGTCATAAATTTGATTTTTATTCAAATTATATAAATAATATTTATACATAATACTATCTTTGTCAAGTTCAGTTTTATGTATTAACACCTTTACAGCAGAATAATCATCATTTTTTAAATATGCATTTAATAAATCAATATCAATTTTTGACTTAAGTGCTCTATCATTTGATAATTCTTTTGCATCTTTAAAGTTTATTATTGCTTGAGAATATTTTTTTAATATAGTATTAACTTTTCCTAATTCATAGTAATAAACAGGGTTTTCATCTTTAATCAAAGCTTCTTTTAAATATTCTTGAGCTTGTTCATAATCCCCTTGTTTTTCGCAAATTTTTGCCAGCAAAAATGAATTTATACTTGCGTTTTGATTTATTAAAGTCATTTTTCTAACCAATGGCAAAATTTCTTTTAATTGACCTAATTCAATCAAAGAATAAATATATCCATAGTAACCCTCATAAAACATATCATTAACATTTACTAGTATTTCAAAATATTTTTTAGAATTCGTATAATCTTCTTTTGCTAAATAAAAATTTCCAAGTTCTAATAGAATTTGTTGGTTATTAGGATTTATCTCATATGCTTTTAAGCAAGTTCGCTCATAATTTTCTTCATTATTGCTTAATTTATAAATTTTTGCTTGATAATAAAGCGCTTGAATATCATTTGGATTATTTTGCAAAATATCATCAATCATTTTTTGAGCTTCAAATATTTCATTCTTTTTAATAAATGAATCAATCAACATAATTGATATATCGATATTTGAACTATCTAGCGCAATACATTTTTTTAAATATTTTATTGCTTTATCAATATCTCCAGAAAAATATGCTTCATACGCAAATGTTGCATACATTTCTTTTGACATATCTGGAATATCAGAAATATTTAAACTTTTAGCAAGATTGGTTTTTAATAAATCATTATTATAAATCAAGGCGAGATTTAGATATTCTTTTGCTTTCTGCTCTTTATTCATAATATGTGCAACTTTTGCTTTAATAAAATATGCGCTTGATGATTTTGGATTTATTTTTAACATCATATCTGCATATAATTCAGCTTCTTCAAAATCGCCAGACTCGAAATACATTGCTGCCATATCAAAATAATCTTCAATATTATCATTATTATTGATATTAAAATCGAGCTTTTCTATATTTTTTTCGGATAATGTTAATTCATATGCTTTTTTAAAACATTCCTGTGCTTTATTTTTTTCATTTTTGGTTTTTTGATATATTTTTGCAAGCCAAAAATATGCATCTTTATCGTTAGGATTGTTACTCGTATAGCTTAAAAAATAATTTTTAGCTGCTTGTAAATTATTTCTTTTGTATAAATCAATTCCATAATTAATATCCCATAGCAAGCTTGCTTGAGCATTATTTACAAGCAAAGAAAAAATAAAAAATATTAATAGTTTTTTTATTTTTTTATTCATAATCTTTCGTCAATTATTTTTTTAACTTGTTTGAAAACATCTTCAATGCTTTGATTTGCATCAATCACCTTTATTCTTTCGGGATATTTTTTTGCTAATTCCAAATAACCAAATCTAACTTTTTTATGAAATTCCAAACCCTCTTTTTCAAGTCTATCTTTAGTTTTACCAACTCTTTGTTGAGCAATTTCAGAATCAACATCAAAAACAAAAGTTAAATCAGGTTTATAACCTTGTGTTGCAATATTGTTTAATAAATCTATTTTTTCGATATCGCCACCACGAGCATAGCCTTGATATGCAACAGTTGAATCAATATGTCTATCGCATAAAACTATTTTTCCTTCTTCAACATTTTTCAATACAATTGTTTCAATATGCTGAGCTCTATCTGCCAAATATAAAAATAATTCACATACATCGCTGACAAAACCTTCATGATGCAATAAAATTTGTCTTAAAGATTTTCCTATATCAGAACCCCCTGGTTCAAGTGTTACAACTGTTTGTCTTGATAAATCATTTAAATAATTTTTCAATAGTTCAATTTGCGTTGTCTTACCACAACCATCCGCACCTTCAAATGTAATAAATAAGCCTTTTTTATTTTCCACGATTACAATCCTCTGTTTGATAAAATTATATCAAAGTCATATTATATTTTGTATTTTTTAACAAAATTTTTGTAAATAAAATATTTTAATCTCTTTCAATATAATTATATGGCTTACATAAACCAGTATTTGTCATTTGATTATTAAGATTAATATCCCCAAGAAATAAAACACCAAGAACTCTATTGTATTTATCTACACCTTTAAACTCAAAGTAAATGGGCTTATCTGCATCAAGAGCATTTACAAGATAATTTTTTGCCCTTTTCCCTCTCTTTAAAACTTCTTCGATTGTTATTTTATCGCAATATGCTTGATAATATGCTCTATGGATTTTTGATGTTTCATAACAATCTATTTTGTAAAAACGAATATCAAATTTATTTCCAGAATCAAGTTTTACTCTAATTGTATCGCCATCATATACTTTATCTATTTTTATTGGAATTTTTGAAGCAAAAACTGGTGACAAAAATAATATACAAATAACTAATAAAATTTCTTTCATAATTTTTTATAATGGACTGACATTCCTGTTAATTATTTGAATGATAGTCCAATATTAGCATATGTGTCAAGCAGCCAGAAAAATTTTATCTAAAAACATCAAAAAATACAGAGAAAAAGCCAAACTAACAAAAGAGGAATTATCACTATCTATTGGTTTTGATAATTCTTATATCTCAAAACTTGAAAAAGAAAAAATTAATACCTCAATTGATACACTAGAAAAAATAGCAAAAATACTAAATATACATATTAAAAATTTATTTGAATAATTGGACTGTTATTCCTGTATATATTTAATTACTGGAACGAAAATAGGAATATGAATCAAGATTCTAAAATTATCATTGCTAACAACATTAAAAAACTCAGAGAACAAGCAAAGCTTACACGAGAAAAGCTTTCTTTAATTTTAGAACTAGAAAATTCATACATTTCCAAATTAGAAAATAAAAGAATTAACATAACAATTGATAAGTTAGACAAGATTGCAAATTATTTTAATATTAAAACATTTGAACTATTAATCCCACGAGATTAAATTAAACAAAACAATATTAGCTATCTTTTAACAGCTCTGATTCCTAAATTTATCCACCCATGGTCATAACCACGACAATCAGAATTATTCATTTTTTCGATATTTATAAACCCGTTTTTCTCTAATAATTCTGATAAATATCTATAACTAAAAGTGCTCAAATGAACATTATAATGGTTATTTGCATCAGATGTTCTACCATCTCCATATGCAAACATTCTTCCATTAAACCAAACACAAGAATCTTTTTGTTCGTTAAAGCGATACCAGCCATCTTTTTGATAATCAGAATTTATATTGTTTTCTGCATCACAAAACGCTTGTGCTATTTTTAAACCATCAGGAACCCAGATTTCTATAATACCATTTGGTTTTATAATTCTATTTATTTCTTTAATTGTAAAATCCAATTTATGCCAAAAAACATGTTCTAAAACATGGGACATATAAATTAAATCAAAACTCTCATCAGAAAAAGGAAGCTTTTTGCCTAATTTTCCAATATAATCTGTTTCATTTATTAAAAAAGCATTCAAGGTTTCAAAATTTTTTATTCTTTTTTCACCAGGTCCAATTTCTAAATAACGGTTTTGTTTTTTAGAATTTATTATTAATTTTATTGGTTGAATTGTATATTTATAAATAAATGTGCATAATTTTACAAAAAATGTTATTTGAATATTTATATTCGTTTCATTTTTTCCTAAAATACTATAAATTTTTCTTCTGATTTTATTTATCAAAATTATCCCCTATAATATTCATCTGTTGACACACAAATTACTTCTTTTTTGCTTAATTGGGCTATTTTTTTAGCTTGATTATCATCAGATTCAATAAATAATCTGCATTCTTTTAAGTCCTTAAATATTTTTGCCTTAAAATCGGCATGACAATTAAGCTCTCTTCTTGTTCTTGCATCAGACAAATCTAACATAAAAAGATTTTTATATTTTATATTGTGTTTTTCAAGCCAAGCTTGAGTTTGAATTCTGTATTTTTCAAGCCTTGAAGTGACAATAGAATGAATTTCATAATTTGGAATAAATAATGGTTTCGCATTTAAAATAAAATTAACGTATTTTTCGCCATCATCATTTTCTTCTTCTGTTGGATTTACACACAAAACTCCATCTAAATCATAACAAGATTCCATTGCTCTTTCATGATTTAAATAATTCCATTGAAATAATCTTGGTTGTTCGATTTTTTCAAAATAATAATCAACCATTTTTTGAGTTTCATTTGTAGCATAAATTGCACAATATAAAATTTCATATTTTGTTAAATCTATTTTTTCTAAAGTTTTTTTTACTTTTTCTAAAGCTTTACCAGTACTTATTGAATCATCGACAACTAGAACAGTTTTTCTTTCTTTATTATTTTTTATAAAATTTCTATCGCCTTGCGTTAGTTCAATATTATTTAAAAATTCATTCAAAGAACAAACTTGCTTATTTAAAAACAAAGCAATAATATAAGCAGGAATTATTCCAGAGCGAGGAATACCAACAATTAAATCGATTTCTGGCAATTTATGAATATTATTTCTTATTAAACTTGCCAAGTTTTGAAAAGTTCTAAAGGAAACATTACGAATCTTTTCTTGATTTTTTTTGATAATTTTTTTAATTAAATTTTTTGCTTTACGAAAAAATGCATTTAAATTCATAAATTAATTATAAGAAAAAATATAGCGAAATGCGATAATTTCTTTTAATGATATTATTGTTCAAGGATGTTGTTTTGCTTTGACTTTCTGCCTCTTTTGGATGTTTTTATAATATTTTCATTTTCGTTTATTTTATTTTTAAATGAAACCCGAACAATTAAATCCATATACTCACTAGGTTTGATTTTAAATTCTTTTAATATGCCAAGAATAATCTTAACTCCGGATAAATTTAGCGCTAAGTTTCTTGTTAAATATAAAATCAATTTTGCTTTTTCTAAATCATTATAGCTATATAATCTTCTATTTCCGATTGATCTTTTAGACGTTAATATTCCTTCTTTATCATAAATTCTTAAAGTTCTTTGATGAACACAAAGAATTTCAGAAATTATACCTATGGTTAGTATTGGTTTATTGTGCATTATTCCTCCTTTTAAATTGCTCCCATATAGGTGGTAGAGAAAAATATAAAAATACACCAAAATAGGTGGTGTGGATAAAGATAAAACAAGACATCAAAAAGCACATATTATCTTGGGACAAAATATAAGACAAATTAGAGAATCTAAAAAATTATCTCAAGAAGAGCTTGGCTTTCAAATAAAAAGTGCTCGAAACTATATTGGCTGCATAGAGCGTGGTGAAAAATCGCCCAGTCTTGATATTATCTTTGATATTGCCAAAGCTTTAAATTGTAAAGTTGGCATATTATTTAAAGAAATCTGAACTCCTCCTTCTTTTTTGTAGGTTTTTTACAGCACCATCAACAATCATACAAAATATGATGTAATTATGCAACAATCCTGTGAACAAATTGAAAAATTTAATAAAGTTATTGGCGAGATTATTATTGAATTAAGAAAAAAGAATAACAATATTTCAATTAATAATTTTTGTCGTCAATTTGATTTTGACAGGGGAAATTTTAGTAAAATCGAACGAGGAAAATTGAGCTGTAGATTAATTACCATCTATAAAGTATGCGAGGCTTTTAACATAAAATTTTCTGATTTTGCAAAAATACTTGAAGAGAAATTAGGTGAAAATTTTAATTTAATTGATTTTGAATAATTTTAATAATGCTCTTTTATAGATTTTGGCAGCATCTATAACTCTATAATCATTTTCAAATTTTCATCATAATTAATTTATCTTTCTTGTCTTTTTTTCTTTTTCAAGCGCCTATCAAGAAAAGAAAAAGCGAATAAAAGCATAAATAATTTATTAGTAACCAAACATCAATGTACTGGATTGCTTCGCTTCGCTCGCAAAGACGATAGCATCCGTCACTGCGAGGGTGTAAGCCCGTGGCAGTCCAGAAAATTCATGGTGTTAATTGATGCAGTTGAATCTTAATTTTTTTATTATAAACTTAAGCCATGGAGAATATTCATGCAATTAGAGAGAGAGAGAGAGAGATTACTACCTTGACTTTGTCAAAGGAATTTTAGTAATAAGTGTTGTATTAATTCACACTGCTTTTTGTTCTGGGACGAGCTATGTTCCCAGTTTTATGAGAGAAATAGTTTTAGCTCTCGATGTTCCTTTGTTTTTCTTTATAACCGGATGTGTTATTTCAAAACACCCAAACATTAGCCCTTTGAAACAGCTATTTAAATTTATTTTACTATTCTTCCTTGGTGTTTTATTAATTCAAATTTGTTTATTACATATTAGCTTACCAAAACTAATGAAAACAATTTTCTTAATATCAGCTGATACGCCAAAAGTAATTTCAGTTAAATGGTCATATTGGTTTGTACCAATGTATGTAATAGCTTTATTATATTCAAAAACTATTATTCAATATTTTAAAAAATGGTTTAGTTATTTTTTACTTGCAGGAATTCCGATTTTCTACATAGTTACTTGGATTATAAATAAAACTGTGACCCTTAATTGCCTTGGATTGCCTGTTCAAAGTTTTTTGTTTTATATATGGTTAATTTTATTTGGTTATGAAGTATATAAATTTAAACAAAAAAAATTCTGGATTTTTATTGCGATTGGAGCATTGATAACAACTATTTGCTTCTATAGTTTTGTTCCAGATTTAGTAATGCAAAAATGCAAATTTCCAGTTAAACTGCCATATTTTGCACTATCATTAATTTCAATAAGTGCTACAATGTTTTTTGCAAGAAATGTAAAATCAAATTTTATAAGCAAAATTGGTGAAAATGCAATTTATTATTATTTTTCACAAGGAATTGGCGCATCTATTATATTTAATATTGCTAAATTACCCATTGAAATTTGGCAATTGAAATTTATATTATGTTTTTCTATAAATCTATTAATTACGATAATTTTAGGTTATATTTTTTCATTAATTTATCCAAAATTTGAAAAATTATTTATAAAATAACTAATTTTATTTTCACAAGCATTATACATATATGAAACTTCAACCAACAAATTTCATATATAATAAAACTTCGCTTGCTTTTAATGCTCAAAAAGCTTCTTTTCTAAAAAGAAGAACAAAAAACAACGAAAATCACGTTGTACAAAGAGAAAATCCATCTAGAAGCGATGTTGCAAGATATGCTTTTATTAAATTAATGGATGCACAAAATGAATATTTCAAATCTTTTGTAACCAAAAAAGGCAAATTAACAAAAGAAGAATACGGAGAAATAAGAGATAAGCATCCATATATAATTTCAAGAAGCTATCAAATATGTGAAAACAGAAGTGAATTAAACCCAATATCTACCCCAAAAATTCTTGCAAATGCAGCCAAAACACTTAAAATTTATTACGACAAAAAATATGGAAAGGATGGATACAAAATTCTTTCCATCGGCACAAGTCCGTCTCCAATCACAGAAGCAATGCAGCTTTTAGATTGTGAGGTTATTTTTGCACCAATTACAAAACTAAGAGATTCTATAAACAAAAAACCTATGGCAAAGCAATATTCAAATATTTCAACACTTATGCGATATTGCACCAAAAAAGGACTTGCAAAAGATAAGAACAAAAAAATTATCGTTCTTGATTATTCATACACAGGTGAATCATTAAGAACAATGAAAAGAATTTTGCTTGAAAGAGGCGATATCAAAGAAGAACAAATTAAGCTTCATTCAATAATTAATGATTTAAGAACTTGCAGTGAAAATAAAGATTATTCTTGGGTAAGCGGAGAAGATATTTTTAAAATAGAAATGGATATGACCGAATCAAAAATGATGAACATGTCTAATGTTCCTCATTTTTATATGGATGAAAACAAGGCAAAAGAAGACGAGATTTGGACAATTTATTCTAAATATAAAATTAATAGTGAAATTTTTGATGATTTTGACAACCATTCAACCCCAACAGGCAGAGCCTGGGCATTATGTATTGCGCATGAATTATTAAAATGGACCCATCCGCTTTTTTAATTATTTTGCATGATTAATTATTTGTATTTGTATTGATATTATGCTACACTACTAAAAAATTTTAAAATTATTGGCATTATTTATAGATTTTGTTGTTGGTAATATAGACGCTGTGCGAGGTAAAAATGAGAATATCTTTTACAGGAATTGATTTAAAATCAAAGGTTAAAGAAATCAAACAAAAACAAGACAAAAAAATTATTGAAAATATACATACTAAATGGGATAGAAAAAAATGCAACGCCGCACTTTTTGGTATAGGCTCTGTTGCAGCAAGTTCTCTTTGTACGCCAATTATTACTAAACAACTTTTATCAAAAACCAGTATAAAAACGCATCCAATATCATTAGATGCAAGAATTGGCATAGGAATACTTGCTTTAGGAGTTTTGTCCGGTCATTTATTTAATAAAATAGATGAAAAGAAGAATACAAAACTTGGTGATTTTACTTATATGCTATTTAACGGTCCAAAAGCAAAAGAAAAACAAAATTAATCTAATCATAATTTATTCACATTTTTCAAAAAATACTCGTCAAATAAATTATATTTTTTCATTAATCTTTCCAATTGTTCTTTGTTCTCATATTTTAGGTTATCATTGTTTTCTAAAATTGATAGAACTTTAATAAGTTTATCAATATCTATATCAATATTTTTCGTTGTTTCTAATATTTTATATTTAATTTTCATAACAAATTAATTTTTATTATATATATAATTTTAATTTATATTATTATAAAATATTTAAATAAGCAAGATTTTTATTTGTTTCATTCATAGCAACTTTTTTTGTTTATACATTTTGTTTAAATGTAGCTATTAGAAAGATTTTTATGCATATTTCCCCAATCAATTTTTTATCATTCCAAAATAAAAAGAACTATCAAACCAAGAAATTTAATAATAATTACATGCTTCCATATGATAATGTATCTTTTTCGGGTAAAAAAAATGTCCAAGAACAGCCAGAACATGTTCAAAAAAGCATATCTTTAGGTAAAAAAATAATAAAATTTGCAAGAGTCAATCAACTATCGTATCCAACATTAGAAAAAATTTTAAATGAAAATTCGCCTGTACCTATCCATGTTGATGATATAAAAAATGATACCCATTTAGCAGCATTTTCAGGAAAACCTGTCGCTCATATGCTTCCGTTATATAATTATGACTTTAAATTAACCGCAGCAAACATATATTTAGGTACAATCCCGCAAACTTCAAAAGAAGAAACTGATTTCATTGCAAATGTTGCCCACGAATATTCACACGTTCTACAACGAGCAGCCGATGAAGATTATTATGGAATTACAAAATACGCAAAAAAACCAGAAGAAATAACTACAATAGCAAGAGCGTCACAGTCATTACTAAATGAGCTCACGCAAATGTGCCAACAAAAACTTTTTACTTGCGAAAAAGATGTAAAAGACACGATAAATTCAATATTAACAAATAGATTTGATATCAATAAATCATTAAACGGACTTGATTTTGATAAATTGATTACCGATGCGGCTTTTATTTTATGTTTACAATTACATAAAGACCCAAATGATATGAAAAATGCGATAAAAGATTGGATTGCAAAAGAAGCACAAAATGAAAAAGAAGCATACACTGTTACATTAGGCGTACTTGAATCTTCTAAACATGATCCGATTATAAAAGCAAAAAGAATATTAAATAAAGAACTCTATTCGTATATTAATGAGGCAGTAAAAAAATAAATTAACTATTAGACTTAAAGACTCACATTGAACGAGTCTTTTTTAAGTCTACACCAGCATTGATGATTTTATAACGTGGGTACTGGAAGGATAGTTATTTTACATTTAATGTCACATCATTAACTGTGTGCATTATTTGGTATCTACCAGCTTCAATTTTACCGTCATCGCCCTTAATTAATAAAAGCGGGAATAAGAAAAACCAACCTATATTTGCCCATTCTCTACCTGTTCCTTTGTTTTGCATTATTCCACGCAAGTATATTTGTTGATTATCTTCAGCAATTAAAGAAAAATTACCAACTTGAACTTCGCCAGGCAGACCTAAAATAAAATTATTTTTCTTTTTTATAATTTGACCTGTTACGTTTGTTCCAGATTTAATAACAACTTTATTATTAACTCTTACATTATCTTGAACGATAAAATCAATAATATCATTCTCGCTTACTTCATCAGCATCTATTTTATTTTCTAAATATACCGCAACTGGTGTGCCAGATGGAACTAATATACTTGTTGCAAAAACTGCATTTTGCAAAATTAGCATATTAAATAAAAATACTAGTAATAATTTTGACATAATTTTTTTCATACAATTCTCCATAAACAGACTTTTAATTTTTATTTACTGACTTATAAATCAGTATACTAGTATTATAAGTCATTTTTTAAAACTGTCAATTTCGCTAGACTGTTTATATGGACAGAAAAGAAATTATTACATTATTTGCACAAAATTTAAGGGCTGAACGCGCTAGAAAAAATTATTCTCAAGAAAAATTAACTGAACTTGCAGAAATCAGTCCTGAATATTTAGCAAGAATTGAAAAAGAAAAGTATAGTCCATCATTAGTAACTATTGTTAAATTAGCATTAGCACTTGAAATTGATTTAAATAAATTAATGCCATTGAGATAATTTTTTTTAATTTTAATTATATTTTATACCGCAATGACACGAAAATGACACAAAGTGAAAAAATGGCAAAATTTACACAATAAAAAAGAGAGCTAAAATGCTCTCTTTATCTATATCTACACCAGCATTGATGATTTTATAACGTGGGTGCTGGAGTGGTGATTGTTTTTTGCAATTTAATTTTTATTTTCAATATAAACAAAAGGTATTTTAAGTTTATTTTGTCCTAAAAGAAATTCCATATAATCAAAAACAAATTTTTCCATTTAAAATTAATTATCATTCCAGAATAACATTCTTTAATTGTTATAAAATCAACATTACTTTTTAAAAAATTAAATAAGAATTTTTTTGTTTTCTTTTGGTAACTTTAAAAACAAACAAAAATAAATCTTGTTTGTTACTTTCAAGAATTTCCTTTATATTTTCCAAGAAGAATTTGACAAACAAATTGATGAAGCTATACAAAAAGTTGTTATTGATGAAAAACTTTCAGGTTACATTAATACGCTTCTAGAAGAAAGTTATAAAGAAATGCAAATCGACACCAAAGAAAAGCAAGATTATTTTCTCGAAGAAATGAAAAAAGCAGAAACTCGTAAAGATAAATTACTAGACATGTACATGGATGGTGATTTAAGCAAAGAAGTTTGGGTGCAAAAAAAGAATCTTGTGAAAAAGCCATAAATACATATAAAAGTCAGTTGGAAGTAATGAAATTAAACAATAATCAATTTATTAACGAGGGTGCAAACATTATTGAATGTTTAAGACAAGCATATAAAATGTACAAACAACAAACAACAGCAGAAAAACGCAGATTATTAAATGTTATGTTTGAGAAAATGACAGTAAAAAACAGAATTATCAATTACACTTACAAAAAACCATTCTGTTATTTTGCTCAATGTAATACGTCTAATGCAGATGAAATAGTTGAGTTTATTAAGCAGAATATTATTTTAAATAATTAAAAAAAAATTAAATTTTGAAGACTTTTTATAAAAAAGTGATACCATAACCTTATTAAAATTTCCTAAAATTTGCAGGGGGTATGATGAAACTTAACAAATTTAGAATTCAAAATTACAAATCTATAGTAGATACAGGAATTTGCTATTTAAATCAAGATTTAACAATTATGGCAGGCATGAATGAATCAGGGAAATCTTCCATCTTGGAAGCTATTCGCGATTTTGATGTAAATAAAGCGATTGTTAATGACGCAATAAGAGTTAAGGAAGATACTGGAAAACCTTTAGTAACTTTATATTTTACGCTTAATGAAGATGACGTCGAGAATTTTTGTGCAGAATTAGACTTAGAAGAAAATGAAGACACTGCTGAATTAAAAAATTATTTAAAAAATAATGACATCGGTATAACTAAAGATATTGAAGGTGAATATAGTTTAGATGAAGAATTTACAGAATTTATATCAATTATTTTTCAAAAAAATTATAAAAATTTTTATACCTCTTGCTCATCACAGATAAAAAAATTAAAGAATTTTGAAGAACTAAAATCAATTGATTTTAGTAAAGTTAATGCTAAATCAAATTTAATTCAAGTTTCATTTCTTGTAACGGCAATAAACAAAATTATTAAACCTACTAAAAAAGTAAATTCTGTTGATAGTACTGGAAAAACGATTGTTAAAGAGGTTTCTGTTGAATCTGGCATTGATGAAAACACTGTAACTTCAATTAATGAAATAATAACATCTATCAATGATACAAGAATTAAGACATTTAATCAGTTTTACTCACATAAATTTGTTGAGTCATTAATAGACATTGTTAAAAGCTACTTGCCAAGAATTATGTTCTTTTCTTCATTTGATGATATTTTAAATTATGATGTTTTAATCCAAGATTTACAAGAAAAAGAAATAAATGTAGAACTATGCAATATTGCAGGTATTGATATCGAAAAACTAAAAAAAATGATTGAAAATGAAGATTACCAAAGAGTTACAAATTATCTTGGTGATAAATCTGCCAAAATTTCAGCATCTTTTAAATCGGAATGGTTACAAGATGAAATAACGATAGCTTTTACTACTAATAAAGAACTAATGCACTTCGGTATAAAAGAAGAAGGAGACACTGCAACTTATAGAGCAGAACAAAGAAGTAAAGGTTTTCAATGGTTTTTATCTTTTTATATAAAACTCAATGCCGAAAATAATAAAAATACTAACATTATTCTAGTAGATGAACCTGGCTTGTATTTACATGCTAAAGCACAAGAAGATGTATTACATTTATTGGAAAAATTAAGCAAAGATGATAAGGATACTTCTGTTATCATTACAACACACTCACCTTATTTAATAGATATTGATAATCTTAATCGTATTTTATTAGTAGAAAAAGACGACATTAAAGGTACACAAGTTGTAAAACCACATAAAGGTGCAACAAAAAATACTTTAACACCAATAATTACAAAAATGGGATTTGATATCGCTAAATCAAATTTTATCAGAGAAAAAAATGTTCTCTTAGAGGGTATCTCTGATTACTATTATTTACAAGCATTTAAGAAAATTTTAAGTTTTGAAGATTACCTTAAAAATGTTAGTTTTATTCCCGCAGTAGGAGCCTCTCAAGTCCCTCAATTAGCTTCTTTTTGTATTGGTTGGGGATTAAAATATGTAGCACTATTTGACCATGACGGAGAAGGTGAAAATAACGCAAAAACAATTTTAGACAATTTAAAAGAACAAGCTTCAATTGCTTTTATTTGCGATGAAGATAAATGTGCTATTGAAGATTTGTTTACGACTGCTGATTTCAATTCTCTGCTATTAAGTAAGATTGATAGCAAAAATGATGATACTAGTATTACAAATACAAAATATCTTAAAGAAAATAAAATTGATAAGGTTTTATTAGCTAAGATGTTTTGTGATAATGCTAATAATTTAAAAATTAAAAATTTTGATAAAAGCACAGTAGATAAATTTAAAAAATTATTTAACAATATTTTTAAAACTTTAGATATAAAAATCAAAACAAATAAACAAGATTAGTAGAACACTTTAAAAGCCACTTATATAGTGGCTTTTAGTGTTTTTAATAGTAATTATACAAAACTACAGAATTTTCTTTAATCGAACACGCAAAAACGTTGTAAATACAAGAAAAGAGCCACTCAGGTGGCTCTTTTTATTTAAAAATACCCTGGATGCGATTCGAACAGGGACCCCATTTTAAAATAATCTACCAAAACCGCAATATGCTTGCAGTAATGGGGGATGCTGAGAAGAGTCATCTTGGTGGACTTAAACGCAAAAAAGACCCGCTTAATGTGGGTCTTTTTTAAGTCTACCCTGGATGCGATTCGAACGCATGACCTACTGCTTAGAAGGCAGTTGCTCTATCCAGCTGAGCTACCAGGGCATATCTATGCTGTATCAATATAATAACAAATAAAATAAACCTTGCAAGTATTTTTTAAAATATTGGTATATCAATCTTAAAAATTGTTTTGAAATCAGGCTCGTTATCTAATTTTCCACTTTCAAAATCAATTTTTCCTCTATGTTTTTCAATAATTTTAGTACAAATCGCAAGCCCTAAACCCGTGCCTTGCCCTTTTTTCTTTGTTGTATAACCTGCTTGAAAAACTTTTTCATAATCTTCTAAAGCAATACCTTTACCATTATCAAAAATGCTTACACGCAAATAATCATCAACAATTTCAGTTTTAAGCTTTATTTTTCCAATATAATTAGAATCCTTTGCTTTAATATCCTCAATAGAATGAACTGCATTCATCAAGATATTTAAGAAAACTTGATTTAACATATTCGGATAACAATTTATTAAAGATAATTCTGAATAATCTTTAATAATTTCAAACCCATTTTTAATTTTATGATGTATCAAATCTAAAGTTAAATCTAATTCTTGATTAATATTTGCTTCTTGTTGAGTTGTTTCATCTAATCTAACAAAACGTTTCAAAGATTGAACAATTGTAGTAATTCGCTTAATTGCTTCTTTATCGATATTATTAATCTCTTTAAGCATATCAAGAGCATTTTCGCTATATTTAGAAAAAACTTTTTCCATCATTTCATTATTCGCATTGATTGCACCCAAAGGAGTATTAATCTCATGTGCAACAGAAGCAACTAATTGACCTAAGGAAGCCATTTTTTCTGAATTTATCAATTGTAATTGCGTTTCTTTTAATTCTTTAATAGCGTTTTCTAACTCTTCTTTCTTTTGAGAAATTTGATGAAATAAACTTGCTTGCATTAATGAAGAAGAAACAACCATAGAAATACCAACCAAAAGTTCTCTCTCTAATGCACCAATCTCTTTTTTGGGAGTAAAAATAACCGCAATGCCATATAATTGTTCGTTTTTCAATATAGGCATAATGATTCTTGTTGTAGAATTCAACAAAGGAATAGAAGCGCCTTCATGTTCTTTTAAACAAGCTTGGATAGAATTTTCACCCGCATGCAATTCATCAATTAGAGTTTTTGAATAAATAACTTTTTCATTAATTTGAGGCGCATAAACTTCAGGATATGTATATTTAATAACAAATCCATCTTTATCAAACTCTGCAAAATAACTTTTACTTGCGCCAAAAACGATGCTCAATTCTTTTAAAGACTTTTCAATTAACGTTTTAATATCAAGCTCATTTTTAATACTTATAGAAATTCTATTCAAAAGAGCCATTTTAACTGCTTGATTTTGCGCTTTTGAATTTGTTGAAGCAAATTCTATATTTTGAATTCTTAAACGCTCATTTTCTTCTTTTAATCTTTCTGTTTGAAGTTCGTTCGTAATATCGTAAAAATAAACAATCCTATATCTTTTTTTCACGCTAAAAGCTTTTATCATAAAATGATAAAATTTATCTTCTTCTTTTTGATAAGTTGCAAATGTTGTAAAATTATAATCTTTATTAATTGCACTTGTGATTGGATTATATGTTCTCAAATCTTCAGATTTTAAAAAACACATCTGATATGAAAATTTGTAACTAAGCTTGTTTAAACAATCACAACCCTGAACATTATTAAAATCGGCAAAAATCTTTTTAAAAGAAAGATTATGATACAACACATCCATCTTTTTATCATAAATAATGATTGGCTCTTCAAGATTATGATAAAAATTTATAAGCGCATTACTCATAATAATTTAAAATTAAAGTTCTTCTGTTTCTTTTTTTGAATATAGACCAAATGCCAATGGAGTAAAAGAAGCCATTTCTTTTTTAAGAATGAACACTTGTTTATTTAATGTATTGACTTGTTGTCTTAAATTTTCATTTTCAGTTTTAGCACGAATTAATTCAACAATGATCTCATCAAAACCATCCATTTTTTCGCTTAAAACTTCACTAATTCGGTTTACTAAATTATTTTCTAAATTAGTAATTTGATTTTGCAATTGCACTGTTGCAGCTGCTGCCGTAGGAATAGGTGATAACATTTCATTTTTAATTCTATTTTTAGCTTTAGTTAAAAAATTAACTTTCTTTTCAGCACTATCCATTACAACAGGGGTTTCTTCTTGTTGTGCTTTTTCAATTTTTACTTCAACATTTTGTTTAATTTCTTGACTTTGAGAGTATAATTCTTTCATTTTTTTAAGCATATTTACGTCTTCTTTTGTAAAATATGCATTTCCTATTGAATCTGTTTTCGGTTTCAAACATGCTTTTTTGCAAAGAGTTACAACTTCTTCGATATCGCTATTTAAAATAATCTCTAGTTCTTCTACGTTAATTTTTTCTTCTGTTTGCAGCTTCTTTACTGTATTAAATAACGATTCTTGCACGAATCTCTCCCCTATAAATTTAATATATACTCTCTTAAAATATTATAAATTATAATTTCTGAAAGGTAAAATATGTTTCAAAAATGTTATAAAATTTAATATATAAATTAAAAAGCGGGCTTAACCCGCTTTTATTATTGTTTATCGATAACTTTAATTAAATGCCATCCGAATTGTGTTTGAACAGGCTCTGTAACTTTTCCTGCTTCACCATCAAATGATGCAACTTCAAATTCTTTTACCATCATTCCTCTGCCAAAATATCCTAAATCTCCACCTTGCATTCCTGATGGGCATTTAGAAAATTGTTTTGCAGCTTCTTCAAAAGAAATTTCATTTTTTTCAATTTTTTGTTTCAAGCTATCAGCTTCTTGTTTAGATGCAACTAAAATATGTGCTGCTCTAACTTGATTAAATTCATTACTCATTTTTGCTCCTAACTTTGCTGTTGTAGTAAAAATCATACCTATCATTAAAACTAAAATTAATAAATATTTTTTTAACATATTTTCTCCTCAATACTTGATAATATTATCATAAAATATGTTATAATGTAATTAGCCGCGCGTGAGTTTGCAATTTTGTTCCTACATTTAATCTAAAAGGGAGAGAAAGCTCAGTTGCGTTAGCCGGTGTGATGAAGTATACCTACAAGAAATTGTTTAAAGGAAATGGATGCACCCTGGCACTCACCCACCTGTCCATTCGGCAGGAAACAAAATTGCTTGCGCGCTGGCTTTTATCAAACAAAACCAGTATTTTTCTTTACTTTGAATAAAAAAATATTAAAATATAGATATGAAAAAACTTTTTTTATTTAGCTTTGTTTTTATGTCTTTTTTGTTTGCAAAAGCAGAAATGCTTGATGTTGACTATAATTTTATCGACACAGCTTTTGATGGAATACAACCTGTTACAAACAAACAATTTGAAGACACAATCAATAGAATGACTCCACAACCCGTTGATAACACATTTGGCGGAAAATTAAAAGCATTTTTATTTGGTCGAAAATATGGGGTTGAACCGCAACCAAAAGGTCAAGATAAAGAAATAGATATTGGCGGAGAAACAAAAGCGATCCAGGATATAAAAAATGGAGTTTATTATATTACCTTGCTAGCTTCTGTTATAGGAGTTGATGGCAATGTAATTCCATTAGGAAATTATAAAATTCAAGAAAAATTAATAAATAATAGACCTATGTTGGTTTTTTATCAAGGTCACAAAGAATATGGAATGTTAAAATTACAAAAATTTGAAGACAATCTTAAAAAAGAGAACGATTTAACATATTCAAGAGTTGATATTTTAAATAATGAAACCTTAAGAATAGTTTATGCAACAATATCTGACACGCAATGCGCTATTGCTAAAGTATATTTGCAAAACTAAATTTTGCATAATATAATTTACATAAAGCTAATGGGAAGGTATTTTATGAATAGTGCAATCTTAGTAGGACGTGTTGGACAAGATCCTGAAATCAAATATTTTGAAAGCGGAAAAAGCAAAACAACTTTTTCAATCGCTGTTGATAGATGGAACGCAAAAACAAAACAAAGAGAGGCTGATTGGTTTAATATCCAATTATGGGACAAAAAAGCAGAATCAGCTGCAGAATGGGTTAAAAAAGGTTCTATGGTTGCTATAGAAGGCAAAATTATGGTTTCTAAATGGCAATCTCCGGACGGCGAAATGGTCGAAAGATACCTTATCAATGCAACAGATTATAGCTTTGTTGGAAGTAAGAAAGATTCACAAACAGCAAGTGTATAACTATGGCTTTAATTGATTCAACAATCATAATTGCCGATGACCTTACAGGAGCTAATGATACAGCTTTACAATTTTTCAAAAAAGGTTCAAGCGCAAAAATAATAATTGACTGTAATCAAGATTTTTCTGAATTAGAAAATGCTGATGTATGGTCAATTTCGACTGAAAGTAGAAATATTGACAAAGAAACTGCTGTTGATAGAGTACTAAAAGTTTGTGAAATTTTAAAAGAAAATTTAGGAACAGAAACATTTTATAAAAAAATTGATTCAACTTTAAGAGGAAATACAGGGCTTGAAATAATTGCAATGCTAGAAGCCACTAAAAAAGATGCTGCAATTGTTGTCCCTGCATATATTGAAGAAGGAAGAACAACAATTGGCGCATACCAACTTTTGAATGGTTTACCAATTGAAAGAACACAATGCGCACTAGATCCTAAAGCCCCAATTTATGATTCATTTATTCCTGATATTTTAAAAAAAGATTTAAATTCTCAATTGCACGATATTATTGATTCTATTGGTTTAAATATCATTGCAAAAGGCGCTGGTCCTATTACTTTAAAATTAAACGAATTAATTCAAAAAGGCAAAAAAATAATTGTAATGGACGCTATGTCTAACACAGATTTAGAACAAATTACTCTTGCTATGGACAAAAGCAGTTATGATATCTTGCCTTGCGGAAGTGCAGGATTAGCTAACGCAATAAATAAAACTAACGAAATCCAAGAGAAAAAACATATTGAACATCTTCCAAAAACAGCTAGACTTGTAATTTCAGGTTCTGCTACACAATTAACCCATAATCAAATTGAAAAATTAAAAGAAGAAAAGAAAGATGCCTTTTTTGTTGATTTAACAATAAAAGACATAATAGAAGAAATTAAAGAAGAATTAATTGAAGAAATTTGCGAAAAATTATCTCAAGGAATTGATGTTATTATACATTCATCAAACATCAACAAAGAAATTTTAGATGATGAATTATCTTCTCAATTAATTGATGCTGGCATCACAAAAGACGAATTTCCTAGCAAAATAACAGATTTTCTATCAGATTTAACATATGAAATCAATACAAAAGCTGACTTTATTTTAATAATGGTTGGCGGAGAAACATCATATAAATGTGCTTTAAAAATTAATTCTTCGTATTTAGAAATCTTGGACGCAATTATGCCCGCAATTCCATTATGTATCGATATGCATGGAAAAATTATAGTTACAAAATCTGGCAATTTTGGTCTAAATTCTACCCTTGTTGATATTTTAAATTATTTTGATAAGTTAAAACAATGAAAAATTATAAAATAGCAATTACAACTGGTGACAAAAAAGGCATAGGAAAAGAAATAACTAAAAAAGCCTTGGATTTTTTAATGCCTGATAAAAAAGAAGTTGTAATTATTGGTGAAAAAATTGATGTCGATTATGATTTTATAGAAATACACGAAGAAAATAATGGAAAATTCTGCTATAAATCATTAGAAACAGCTTGTTTATTAGCAAAAGAAGGCAAAATTAAAGGACTAACAACCTCTCCAGTTTCTAAAGCACAACTTTACAACGCAGGATATTGTTTTAACGGTCAAACAGAAGTTATTGAAAAACTTTTGGCACACGATAATCAAAAAGCACAAATGATTTTTATTGCAGAAGACTTAAAAGTAATGCTATTAACTCGTCATTGCGCACTAAAAGATATTAAATTAGACATTAATGAAATAATTGAACAAACAAAAATTTTAAATAATTTTTTAATCGAAAAATATAATCTTGAAGACCCAAAAATCGCTCTATGTGCACTAAATCCCCATTGCGGAGAAGAAGGAATTTTAGGCAGAGAAGAAATTGATATTTTAAAACCTGCTGTTAAAAAATTAAATGAATTAAAAATAAATATAACAAACCCAATAAGTGCAGATGCGTTATTTGCACGTATTGGAAAGGAATATATAAACAAAGAAAAGCTAAGTTATGATGCAATTTTATCCTGCTATCATGACCAAGGTTTGTGCCCTATAAAAGCTCTTGCATTTGATAAAGCAATCAACACAACAATTGGATTAGATATTATAAGAACATCTCCATCATCAGGTACAGCCTATGATATAGCTGGCAAAAACATTGCAAATCCAGATAGTATGATAGAAGCAATTAAACTTGCACTAAAATTATCTAATTAAATCTATTAAAAATAACTTCAATGTTTTTTAGGTATTTTTCTTGATTGAAGCATTCTTTTATTTCATCTTCTGAAAGATGTTTTTTCATATTTTCTTTAAAGTTTCCGCCGTTATTAAATGCATCATGTGCTTCTTTTTGAACAATTTTATATGCTTCTTCACGAGTCATATTGTGTTGCGTTAATTGCAACAGGCAACTTTGCGAATAAATAATACCGCCAAATTTATCAATGTTATTCAACATATTTTGTTCTTTTATAACAAGATTTTCTAAGACCCCGCAAAAACGATTTAACATGTAATCTATTAATATGGTTGAATCAGGGAATATTACTCTTTCAACAGATGAATGTGAAATATCTCTTTCATGCCATAGGGCAATGTTTTCCATAGCAGATACCGTATTGCTTCTTAAAATTCTTGCTAAACCAGATAGATTTTCGCTTGCAATAGGGTTTTTCTTGTGTGGCATTGCGCTAGAGCCTTTTTGTCCATTTGAAAAACCTTCTTCAACTTCAGCTACTTCAAACCTTTGAAGATGCCTAATTTCAATTGAAAAATTCTCAATCACTGCCCCAATTAAAGATATTGCTTGAATATATGATGCATGTCTATCTCTTGCAATAACTTGAGTTGAAATTTTTGCTGGTTTTAATCCTAAAATTTCACAAGTTTTTATTTCAATTTCAGGATTTATATTGGAATATGTTCCAACAGGACCGGAAATTTGCCCAACCAAAATATCATTGAGCACATAATTAAATCTGTCTTTTGCACGAGTTAACATGTCTAATAAATTTAAAAATTTAAAGCCTAATGTAATAACTTCTGCAGCAATCCCATGACTTCTGCCAAGGCAAACTGTGTTTTTATGTTTAAAAGCCAAATTTTTAACAACTTCAATTAATTTATCTAAATCATCATTAATAATTTTTGATGCATCTTTTATTTGCAATGCAAATGCTGTATCAATAACATCAGAACTTGTCAAACCTTTATGAATGTAAGGAGAATATTCTTTTGGAACATTTTCATTAACGTTTTCCAAAAAAGCAATTACATCATGACGAGTAATTTTTTCAATTTCATCAATTCTTTTAATATCGAATTTTGCAGAATTTTTAATTATTTCATATGCTTCTTTTGGAAAATTGCCAAGCTCGACTTGCGCTTTAACAACTGCAAGTTCAACATCTAAATAATAGGAAAATTTATTCTCAAGCTCCCATATAGAGGCCATTTGAGGTCTAGAATATCTTTCAATCATAAAAAAATTATACTATAAATGTAAATATTTGTAAAAATAATTAAACTTTAGCCTAAAATATGCCGTATATAATATCAAAAGGAAAAATGGAAAAATGGGTGACAATAGATTAACTTTACAACAAAATTTTTATGAGTGGTTAAAGACGGATTCCAAGATTTCGCCATCAGAAATCGAAGGAATTGACGCAAAAGAGGCCGCTTCAAAATTTAAAAGCGAATATCAGGCATATTTGCAATCTATTGGCATAAATGAAGAGTCAATGGTTGAAAGTGACATTGATTTAGAAAATGAAGAAAACAATATCTTCAATGAAAAATTTGATGATTATATTTCAGGCTTATCAAAAGACGATACTGCTTTTCAAGTTTTAGACAAAAATAAAGATGGTAGAATTTCATCAACTGAAAAAGTAAACTTTTTTGAAAGTATGAATTCTTCAAGAAAACAAAACTTCAATGTGTCTGATTTTGATAATTTTATTTCTAAATTTGAAGAAGATTTTGCAAACTCTAAAACAGATGAAGCAAACCCATTTTTAAATACTTCAGAAATTCAAGAAACTAAAAATATATCAGAAATAGCAGATACAGATTTTCCAAAAATAAATCTTGAAGTAACAACTGTTGAGCAAGTTCAAGAACAATTAAACTTGGTTGATGAACAATTAAGTTTCTACAATGAAAATTCACAAGCAACAGATATGTATTTAGATGCTTGTAAGTCTGTTTTTGATGATGCAAAAGGAGCATTTGAAAGCAAAAGAGAAGAGTTAGGTGTTAATGATTCAAAAATTGATGCTAGTTTAAATAATATTGCTAATGTTGATAAAACAATTCTTACTCAAGAAAATAATTTAACAAACATTGCAAACTCACTATCAGAAGCAAAAAACACTTATAATAAACCAGGCTTAAGTGAAAGTGCTAAAAATAGAGTACAAGAAATTATAAAAGAATTAATTGAACAACTTGAAACTCAAGAAAGAATTATTGACGAATTATACGAAAAACAAAACGAAAATTATCAAAATTTATCAGAAATAATTGCTGCAAATGATGAATTAAAATCTTCATTATATTTCACATCAAGAACACTAGCAGCAAGCTATATCGAGTATTCTGATATGAAATCTTGTCAAAATAGAATTACAGGTCAAAAACCATCCTTGGAAGCTTCAAAAGATGTTTTAAAAGAAAGACTTCTTTAAAAAGGTTTAGTTTGAGAAAGTCTATTTCTTAATTCTCTAAACTTAATTATGTCTTCTTGTGCTTTTGAAGATTCTTTAAATAATGTTTGAGATGCTGGGTGCATAATAACGATTGAATCAATATGAATTTCCAAGAAATCATATCTCTTAGGAGTAGATGCACCGCCCATAGGAACAATTTCTGCATTTGTTACAGCTAAAAATCTTCTTTCTTTATCATTTAAAAGTTCTGTTAATTCACGATTTGATTTTGTGAATTTAGAAACATAAACAGTTCCTTTAATCTCATGGTCTTTTGTTATGATAAATACTTCAACAGGTGCTGTATCAGATGGTTGTTTTGTCATTTTAAAAATCACTCCTATACTATATGAATATTATATCGTAATTTATATTTTAATGCTATAACTTAATTTTTATGTTAAAATATTTTTGCCGCACTTCACGGGGGGTTGCTTCCTCTTGACCGAAAGCCTATGTCGGGTGCAGAGTATATTATGAGGCGAATGCAATTGTAATTTGAAAATTAAATAATTGTTGATAATTTAAATTCTTGCGGCATACAATCGCCCCAACCGAGTCAGGATGGAAACATAGCAGCTCTAAGGCAGGTTTTATGGGTGTAGGAATTTATCTGGGAGATTATTTAGTTGTAGAATTATTTTTGGTTTGACGATAGATATAGTGCGGTTTTTTGCTGACATGGTACTCTGCCGAAGTAAAATGCGAACCATTGAGCATTTTACAAGAGGGCAAAAGCGGCGGATTTTGCGTAGGCTGAAGCGAAGCGAAATGCCGAAGTAGCAAAAACAAAAAACGAGTCAAATTGACGAGTGGCTTGTTTTTGTGAAGCAATAATCCAAGAAAAGCGGTTGCTCCACCACGTCATCTACACTGTAATTTGAAAATATCATAATTATTTGCTGACGTGGTACTCTGCCGAAGTAAAATGCGAACCATTGAGCATTTTACAAGAGGGCAAAAGCGAAGCGGTTGCTCCACCACGTCATCTACACTGTAATTTGAAAATATCATAATTATTTGCTGACGTGGTGGAATGGTAGACACGCATGCTTGAGGTGCATGTGGCGAGAGCTGTGGGGGTTCAAGTCCCCCCGTCAGCAATTTTTAATACAAATAAATTTTAACTCTAAACTAACATGGAAAAATTTTTAACTGAAAGGAACATGAAGTTGGATAAATTTAAAAATATAGAATTTTTAAGATTTTTATTTATTTTAGTTATAATTGCCTGCCATATCAAACAAGGCGTAACAAATGCTTTTAATATTGAAATATACCAAAATTTTAATAATTTTATTCGTTTTTCTTGGCTTCCTGTTGATTTTTTCTTCATTATCGCAGGATTTTTCATGTTTTTAAAAACCGATTTTTCAGTCAATTTTATTTCTTTTGCAAAAAATAAATTTATTAGATTAATGCCAACGGTACTAGGGGTTTTGGGAATAATTTTTATTCTTTCATTATTTATAAAACCTCTTAACTGGATTCATCACGAAAATTTATTCACAATATTAAATCTTCAAAATGTTGGTCTAACAACAAAAAATGGAAACATTCCGCCATCTTGGTTTGTTTCAACATTATTTTGGGTTATGTGTTTTTATTTTTATCTTTATAAATGTGTTAAAAGAGAATATTTTAACCTTATAACCGCTTCTATGGTTTTTATTTGCTATTCAATTTTTCTCCATGTGCCAAGCTCTTGGAATATAGCCAATTATTTTTATTTTATCAATATGGGAGTTGTAAGAGGATTAGCAGGAATTGGTGCAGGTTATTTTCTTTGTATACTTTATCAAAATTATAAAGAAAAAATTAAAAATGCAAAATTAACATTACCAAAAACGCTTCTTATAACAGGCATAGAACTATATGTTTTTATAAATTTATTTTATTATTTATGTTTTTCAGACACCAAATATAAAAATATGTTATTTTTCATATTGTTATTTATAATCCTTTTTATTCTTTTTATATGCAAAAAAGGTTTCTTTTCAAAATTATTAGAAAATAATTTTTCTGTATTATTAGGCAAATATACATATTCAATCTTTTTAATTCATTACTTAATCAAAGATTTATGGAAAATATATATTGTCAAAGGTTATGAAACATTTTGTTTAACTCATCCTATAATTAATATAGTTGCCTTATTTATAGTAACACTTTTTGCAGGAGTTCTGACATATCATATAATAGAAAAACCGGCTGCAACATATTTTAAAAAATTTAAATAACTATACTACTGCTAATTCGGTTTCTTCCAGTACATCTGCAACCATGTTATATGTTATTGGAATTAAATCATTCAATGTATGGTATCTTTCATTAATATTTTTCAATTTTTTATTTATATCAGACATAACTTGATATGCTTCTGCCTCATTTCTTAATCTGGCTACAAAAAAATCTTTAAGCATGTCATAGGTTTCTAATGTCTGATAATCTTTTGAATCTGGTGCTTCATTTAATTTCGCAACAATTTGTTGAAAATATTGTATTACAGTATTTTCAAAATTATCTTTGCCACCAAATGTACTGTATACAGTCTGTTCTGATATATTTTTATTTGACTTAGCTGGGAATATTGTTCCATAAGATTTTATATCAGCATTCATATTATATAATTCATATCGAGGAATATCGTATCTTTGATAATTATTAAAAATATATTGCAATGGTCTCATCTGCATAACACTTGCCATTGGTGAAGCAATAATATTTGTAAAACCAAAAATTAATCTTTGTTGAATTAAATCTATTTTTCCATTTTTTGAAAATATTTTCGCCGCTTCTTCATCATTTTTATGTTGAAGCGCATGAGTTAATTCATGCATCATAAGAGCAACATGTTGCTGTACTGCTTTTGGGTCTTTGCGGTTTTTCAGCTCTTCCAGATATATAATTCCGCCATTTTCTTGCAAATCATCATCATATTTTCCAAGAAAACCTGCTGCAAGTTGCTCATTTTTAATTCTTTCGTCAACATCTGATAAATTCTTAACTTCTATATTATCAATTCCATATGCTGACAAAAATTTTTTAATTTCCTGTTTAAAATCAACTTCTTCACCTGATAAAGTTCTATTAATTAAATTAATTCCATATAAAGCAGTTGAGCTTGGTCTTTTTAATTCAATATCTGTTTTTTGGGCTAATGAAGCTATGTCTAGGGATTTCAATATATCATCAGCAGAAGTAATTGCTAATTCATTTTCCATACCAGAACTAATATTTAATTTATTTTTTTCAATTCCTTTAAAAGATATTATATTCAATGGAGCAATATTCATAAAATCCCTTTCTTTAGACATAAATAAAAAACCTTCTAAAGAAAATATTTTGCACTAAAAAAGCTCTCCAACAGGAGAGCTTTAATATAGTTTATTTATCTTATACTTTTTTGTTAATTGCTGCAAATTGCTCAACTCTACCTTCATATAAAGGTGCAAGTTTTGAAGATTGTTGCGGAATTAAGCCATCTTCAATTGGAGAATATACTCTATAATCAATATCAGCAAAACAATTGTCGATAGATTCGATTTCAGATAACACAGCTTCATCAATATAATTGTTGTCTATCATATCAGCGATTTTTTCAAATCTTTCAACGTGTTCTCTAAATCTATCTGTTGCATAATCTTTAGCTTGCCATGTTGTAATTAAGAATGGCCAATCTGAAGATTGAAGCAATAATTCTTCTCTTGCTAATTGATTTAGGGCTCTATGCATCAATTTATCAGATGGAGGATTATCAAATCTTGAAACGATATCTACAATACGTTTTTCACAAGAATGAATAATTGGCCACATCCATTCTGTTAAATGATTTTGCCATACCCAGAAGTGTCCGCCTTGTCCCCAAGAAGATTCAGGGATTTGGATAGCTTCTGTTGGTGGATGAGCTTTTAAGTATTCACCAGCTGTCATCATTTCAACTTCTGGAACGTATTGGTTCAATTTTTTGATTACTTGTTTAATAAACTCAATACCTTCAAACCACCAGTGTCCGTATAGTTCTGTATCAAATGAAACCATAACAAGACCTTGTTTTCCACCATTTGCATTTTTGTAATCATTTAACAAATGATAGATTAAATTTGTGTAGTGATCGGAGTTTGAATTAACTTGGTTCATCGCCAATACTGGGTCATAGAGCATCTTATCCCCAAGGTCAGTAGTAGATGAAGTTATTCTCCAATAATGCATACCTGAATTGCAATCTTTTCTATGGAATTCTCTATAACATCCATCTCCAGGATAGCCATCTGCTGCTGACCATACTTGGAATCCAGCTCTATCGTTTCTACCCATCACGGCAACTTGTGCATCAGGTAACCAATATGCGCTATATGTGTCATATCCGGTTGCCTCTCTTTTTGGTAATGGTATATACTCAATATTTCCGTAGACTCCGATATTTCTACGGTTTCCGATAGAGTTTCCACCCTCAATCACGTGTGATTCGGTGAAGAAATATTCAATATCATTATTTTGCAATGTTACTTCCACTGCAGGACGCCAGTGTTTAGCACCATCTTTTCCAATGTATTCATATCCTTGTCTATAAGCGCATTCAGGCAACCAACACCCTTTAGCTTTTTTGCCAAATAAACGTTTTGTTGTATCTGAACCCACTTTAAATTGCGCATTTAAGTTTGTATCAGTAGCTAATAATGGAGAAAAACCATGTGTAGCGCCTGATGTTGTAATTTCAATACATCCTAAATCTTGGAATTTTCTAAAGCCAGAGATAAGATCTTTATTGAATTTATTGATAAATAAATCTTTAATTCTGTTGTACCAATCGAAATAATATTTAGCCAAATATTTCAAATGTTGACTATGTGCAACTTCAGGGTCTGGATATCTTTCTAAATCCTCAGCTACTGCTTTAATTCTTGCATCAAGATAATCAATGAAACCTTGTTGAAGATGCGCATCGTTTAATTGTTCGGCTAAAATCGGAGTAATACCAACAGTTAATTTTGCCTTAATTCCTTCATCATATAATTCAGAAATCATGTTTAATAATGGAACATATGTTTCTTCCATACATTCATATAAACATTCTTCTCCAAAAGGCCACATGCCTGCCATTCTATAATATGGAAGGTGTGAATGTAACATAAAGACAAATTGTCCTACTTTTTGTACCATTATTTTAATTGCCTCCGATTTCTATTTTCTTGGGGAACTTTTTCAGTTCACATTATATTTATAACATAAATTATAATAAAAAATAATCATTTAGAATTAGTACGTTTGTATAAATTTACTAAAGTTAATATAACTCTATCGTATTAGATTACACAATGGTTTAATAATGTCATCATTACTGAATATTATGCTACTATCCTCTAAATTTAAACAATAAACAACTACGATTTTATCTTTCTTCAAAAATCATTATTGAATGAGGACTTTGCAAAAATTTATTTTCTTTCATTTTTACATAACAAAATGAATCTTCTTGCGATGTATCACAAACTAGATGCCATTTTTTCCCTGGTTTTGGTTCAGGCAAGACGACATCAATAGAATTTTCATCAGAAGATGTTGAAATAAATAAAGAATCTTGTGAATCAATTTTATAACACATTATATTTGAGCGAATATTATTCCAATATGAACCATCCCAATCTTGGGCAATTGAACCATCTGGCTTATAGTATGTAATGTTTTTATTATATGCGCTATCTGTTAAAAATGGGTGCGCTTTTCTAAAGTTTATCATTCTTCTAGAAAAATTATAAATTTGTCCTTCGACAGAATCAGGATTTCTAGTTTTAGAAAAATCAAGATGATTTATTTCATTATCTTGGTTATATGAATTTGAATTACCTTTTTTGCTATGAGCAATTAAATCCCCAATTTGAAGCATTGGAGTGCCTTTTGCTAATAGTAATAAAGCAATTTGTTTTTTCATTGCAATTAATTGTCTATCAGCATCTCCGCCGTAATCATTTGCTTTATATGCACTTACTGTATTGTTATCATACAAACAGAAGCCATCATGAGAATAAACATAGTTAATTGATCTATCACCATCCCCAAAAATATCATGAGAACCCTCTAAAATATTTCTTAGCTGTCTTGGGGTTATTGAAAATGGATCCATAGAATCTTTTTTAATACCTTCTCTTGCAATATCATTCCATTGTGCCCAAGGTTCTGGGAAGTTGCCAATTTGATATGCATTTTTTCCACAACAAGTCCAAGGTTCTGCAATTATATGAATACCTTTTCCGCTTTCATTTGGCTTATTAACCTTAATACCCCTTTTTGCAAGTAATTCTGTAATCTTTCCAACAAAACTTTTATATGGGTCAAAATGAACATTTGCAGATGGGTCAACATCCATTAATCCTGCTGCCAAATCAAATCTAAATGCGTCTACTCCTTGATTTGCCCAATAAGCAATTGAATCAGCAACAAAATCCATTGTTTGTTCATGTGCTATATTAATATCATTTGAACAGCCGGTATTTGAGGTATAGTAGCCATTACTGCTTTTATAGTATGATTGATTATCAATCAATGAAAAACTGAATTGTCTTGCATCATTAGGATTGTTATCTTTTGTTGTGCCTTCGCCAGTATGATTGTATACAACATCCATACAAACTTTTATATCATTTTTGTGAAATTCTTTAATCATTTCACGAAATTCTTTTAGAGCACCGCCTGGAGTTTTATCAAAAGCATATCTTTTTGCAGGAGCAAAAAATCCAAGGGTCATATAACCCCAATAATTATTTTGTCCGCTATTATGGTCATATTCTTGCAATGGCAAAAATTCAACCATGGTTATGCCTGTTTCTTTTAATTTCTTAGCGAAATTTTTAGCACCTAAATATCCGCCTGCACCTTTAACATTTTCATTTATTGTTAAATCTTTTATATGCACTTCGCCAATTACTTCATCTAAAAGAGTTCTTGGCTTAACTCCTGGAATAACTTCGTCTGGAGTTATTGAAAAAACTGATTTTGGAGCATATTTTGCACTGTCTTCTAATAAATTAGATGAAAAATATCTTAAATCTCCTACATTTTCAATTGCAGGAAGATGACTCAATTCTTTTGAATATGGGTCATGAGCAATTTTATTTGGATTAAAACGATTACCATATTCATCAACTATCGATTTAAAGCCTCTTTGCGGGTCTTTTACTTTACCATTTTCATCAAAAAAACCATCTTCAAATTCCCAATTAGGTCCAAAAACTCTATAACCATAATAAAATGGTTTATTTCCTAATTCGTTATATGGAATACTTGCTTCCCAAATATTGTTTTTGCCTTTTCTCATTTGAATATTCATTACTGCATCTTCGCCCTCAGGCTTATCAAAGACGCATAAAATTGCAGCAGTTGCATGGTTTGAAGCAAGTTTAAAATCGACATTTTTTGTAGCAGGATTATAATTTGCACCAAGTCTTGTATTGTCAGTTGCATTTGTATGAAAAATCGGACGAATTTTTGCGCTTGGTGTATGAATATGAGGCAATGGTAAGGCCGAACCTGTAAAACTTATATTTTCAGGCGATTTTTTAATAGGTCTTGCTAAATACACATTTCTATTTAGTCTAACCGCATCAACACTTAACAATGCATTTCCCATACTTTATATAAAAACATAAATAATGGGAATTTCTATAATGTAACAAAAATAAACAAAAAATTTACATTTAATTTACTTCATAAAAATCGTGTTCTTGATTTGCTTCTTCGCCTTGCGTTATCCAGCCTTTTGCGGTATTTAAATAAAATTTATTAGGGCTTGATTCACCTAGTAATTTTATTGTTTTTTGAACTTTTTCTAGTCCCATATTATTAACTTTTAAATATGAGTCTGATAAATATATTGGAAGCGATTTTTTGGATAATTTTTTTGCATATTTTTTCAAATAGCTAAAAAGTTTATCTCTAAGCATATCTTTATATCTTAAATTTTTTAAATCTAAATCTTTTATAAAACTATTATTTAATTCTACTGTATCAATGATTATAGCTGGTTTTGAATCAACTTCTGCTATAACAAATCTTGCCATCATTACTGTATTATCTTTATTATCTTTCAATTCAACAACATTAAATGCTGTATTTGCAAGATATGTTGGAGTTGATTTTCCATTTGTTTTATTAAGAGCTGTACAACAGCTTGTTCTATTACCAATAAATAAATCTTTTTGCGGATTTCTATCCCATTGTTTAAAAGTAAATGTTCTATTATCTAATTCAAAACTTGTTTGTTCTTGATAATTTACCCAAGCATTATAATTAATTCCTTTTTGCTCGAAAACTTTTTTTGTTTCTTGATTGGCTTTACCAAAAGGATTTGAAGTATCATGAATAAAAGTTTTAAAATCGCCCAAAAGAGCTCCTTTTAAGACTTCTTGAAGTCTATTATTTTCATTTTGAGATTTATCTACAACTTTATATAATTCAAATTGTTCTCTATCACTTAATGTATGCAAACCATTAATAATTTTCAATAACGCCCTACAAGCCTCAGGAGGATATCCACGAGAAATTCCTAATTCTGGATTTTTTATATAATTTTCTACTTCTTTAATAAGATCCATTTCCATAGCTGGATTATCTTTTACTTGATTTAAAATTTCATTTTTAAATTCTTCCCAACTGCCCGCAGGAGTTAATTGGAAAATTGTAGAAAAATATTCTTTATCAAATTCAAGTTTATCATCTGGTATTTTTGCAATTTCTTGATTTGTAAAATCACAAGTCTTAAGCGCCACTTGAATTACTTGTTTTCTAATTTCATCCATAGGTAAAAGACGATTATTTTCAACAAATTTAACATCATCAACCATTTTACCTGCTTGTAAATATGTTACTGTTTGGCAAAGTTCTATTTTATCTTTTGCGGTTAAATCTGCTCCTTCACTATTTTTTAAAGTTAATAATTCAGAAACAAACCTATAATTTTCATCTGTTAAAGTATTTATTGTAGATAAAATTTCTTCAAAATCAGCAGTTCTTTTATCCATCATTTGGTTAAAAGTATCATTATCTAAAAATTTTATTGCTCTTAAAGTTGCAGGGTTAGATTGAAAAAATTTTTCTATTTTTTCTTGAAGATTTTTAAGTTCTCTTCCTTGCAAACGAGGATATTTTCCATTAATTTTTGTTGTGTATTTTAATGGAATATGACTTAAATATTGGTTTGGTTTTTTAAGTGCTGATTTCAATGGAGATTTGGCAAGTTTTACAATACTATCCGCAATTTCTTCTGCACTTAAACCGCAATTTAATAAATCAGCAGCTTTATATGAATTCATATTTCTAATATTAAAAATATTATCAATATTTTCATCTATATTTGGGTTTTGAATTCTTTTTTGAATATTTTTAATAAAGCTTTTATCTAAAAGTTTTTTCATTAATTCAATTTTTTCAGGTTCTTCTATTCCTGTAGTTGCTATTATTTGTGCTAATTCAGGGCTATATTTCTTTCTTTGCACAAAATTATAAAATTTTCTTGCTTTAGGTCCGTCAGGATTCGTACCTAATTCATTTGCATAAGCGAAATCCGCTCCTGCTATTAAAAATCGTACTGTGTGACTGCCTAAAAAACTATATTTATCCAAGGCAGCTTTTGCCCATTTAGTTGCATTTTTTTCATCAACTCCAAAAAGCATACACTCATCTATTTTTGCTCTTATTTCAGCGTTTTCTACTCTTTCAATAGCTTCTTCTAATGTAGCACCTTTTTTCAATTCTTTTATTATTTGAACTTTATTAGAATCTTTTATACCTTTTGAATTAAGTTCACACCATTCTTCTGGCTTAATTCCTTCTTTTCGAATTTCTTTAATAATTTCAACTATATCGTTAGTTGAATAACGTTTATGATCATAATCTTCGATTTTTCCATATTCATTTTCTTTTGCCATTAAAGTGCTAAAAGATTCTATAGTTCTTGAATATTTTTGAGCTTCAAGCGGTTGCACCCCTTTTTTAACAAGTTCACAAGCTCTATCAATTTCTTCTTCATTAGAAAATGTAAAAAAAGACAAAACAAGACTATTTTCTATGCTTATACCTCTTTTTAAAAACTCTTCAGACTTTTTATATAATTCTTTGTTTAACAAATCTCCAAAAGTTCTTTTAATAAGTTCTGGTGAACCATATGTATTATATTTAACATTAAACACAAATAATTCTGGATCCATATCTTCTCTAATACAACATTTAAGAGAAGATAAATCACCATATTCTTTTACCAAATCCAATGTTTCATCTAAAGATTTGCCTTGCAATCCCATCGAAATTAATGATTTTTTTATTTCTTCAAAACGTCTTTTATCCCAATCAGAAAGTGTACCGTTACTTTTTCTTTTTTTAAATTGTCTTGGATGTGACGCACTATAATTTTCTTTAGTTTTTGGATTTTCTGCAATAGAAATAGCATCACGTAAAGAATACCCTTGCGCATAAGCTTCTTTAAAACGCAGAGCATAATCCAAACCTTTTTTTGCAATTTCTACAATTTTTACGCTATCATATCTTAAATCATCGAATGCAATTTGTTCTATGATTGCGATTTCTTTATCATTTATCTTTTGTTTAATAATTTCTTTAACCAAAAACGCATTAAATCCTTTTTTAACAAGTTCTATTGCTTTTGGATAATCTTTTTTTTCTAATTTAAATTTTTCAAAAAATTCTCTTTCGGATTTGGTTAATTCTGCACTTGTTTGTGCATCAACACCATTTTGATAAAAAATTATAGCATTTTTAAAATTATTATCATCAAGACGCATAAAACAACATCTATCTCTATTTGAAGTTATATTATTCTCATCTAAAATCCTATGTTTTTCTTCTAAGGACATAGTTTGAATTTGAACATAATTTCCTTTGAAATTGATATTCAATTGAGCTCTTCCTAATTGCTCCATAGCATTTTGTGCAGAAGCTTCAGCAGTTTTTCCTTCTTGTTCAAAAGATTTTTTATAATTTTCAGAATAACCTTTAATTGGATTAAAAGAAAAGGTCGTCTTTTTAATATCCATAGTTGTCCTTAACAATCCATATAACCTATCGAATTATGAGACGGCTATTTAAAAATAAAACTTTAGTTATTTTTACAAATGTTAATAATTAAATTAGTCGAAATCTATGATTGTTTATATATTTGAAAAATGATAATCTAAAAGCATAATATGATAGGAAAAATTATGAAAAAGAATATATTATCATTAATTTTATTAGGATTTTTATTAATTTTTACATCTGGATGCGGAAAATATGCATACAATATCGAAATAGATAGTAATAACAACATTACTTTTGAAGAATCTTTTGGGCTTGATAATAAATTATTTAAAATGATAAACCCATTTTTTGATGAAGTTTATTCAAAAGACATTAATAATTTATTAAAAGAAGCAATGTCGCAAAATTACACTACTTCTGCTTTTGAAGAGGATAGTTATAAAGGTCTTAAAAAAAATAAAAAAGAAACAATTGAAACATTAAACAACAGTATTTTGCCTGCAGGTTTCAATTCTGAACAAAGAGCTCCTATTGCAATCAAAAGAAGTTGTATAAAAATAAAATATGTTGTTTCTATGAAATTTGATTTAAATCAAATGATTGCTATTCAAGAACACCTATACACAAGATATAAAATAAAAGATAACGATAAAGAACTTTTAAAAGGAAAATTAACACCAAAAACCGAAGAAAACAATCAAGAAGAAGTTAGCGAAAACCCAGAAAAACTAATTGAAAATCTATTAACCCCTGATATGAAATTCAAGTTAAAAGTTCCAATAAAAGCTAAAAAACATAACGCTCATGAAGTTTTAAATGATTACGAATATGTGTGGAATATTAATACAAAAGAACCTGTTTCCATAGAATTAGTTTATGAAGAATGGAATATTCCAGGACTAATTTTCACATTTATTACTTTTATTTTAATTCTTATTATTTCAATAATTTCACTTAAAAATAAAAAAGATAATTAAAAAAAGCCGGTTGATACCGGCTTTTAATTATTTTTATAAGCATTATACCCGTACCAATCACATTTTCCGCCTTGGCAAAATTCATGTTCTAATTCTGCCATAATATTTTTATGCGTCATTTCAAATGTGACAGGTGTAATTGAAATTCTATTAGCTCGAACTGCAGCGATATCGGTTCCATCCTCTTCATGTTTTGTTGTTAATTCGCCAGCCATCCAATAATAAACTTTTCCTCTTGGGTCTATTCTTTTATCATATTCATCGGTAAACATTTTTGTTCCTAGTTTTGTGATTTCAACCCCCGCTACATCTTCTTCTTCTAGCGCAGGAGCATTAATATTTAAAATAGATTTTTCTGGAAATTTTATGTTTTCCAATTTTGGCAAAAATCTACATATAAATTTTGCTGTTGCATCAAAATATAATGGATCAGGCGTCATCGAAGATAGGGAAACTGCGATAGATGGATAATTCAACATTGCTCCTTCCATAGCGCAACTTACCGTTCCTGAATATAAAATATCGGTTCCAAGATTTGGACCATGATTTATACCAGAAATTACAATATCGGGCAATTCTTCTTGAGCTAAAAGAGCACAAATTGCTATTTTAACGCAATCCCCAGGAGTTCCATTTGTAACCCAAGCCCTTTTAACACCATATTGTGGCTCTAATTCTTCAACTCTTATTGGAGAATGCAAAGTTAAAGAATGCCCTGCGGCAGAACGTTCCCTATCTGGCGCAACAACATAAACTTCATGTTCTTTTGCCAAATTTTGCATTAAGGCTTTGATACCCTCTGCTGCTATTCCATCATCGTTAGAAATTAAAATTTTCATAGTGACAACTCCACTGCAAAATATTGTATTTATATAATACCATTTTTTTCGCCCGATTTATCAGAGCAAAATAAAAGCTCCTTTTGAGAGGAGCTTTGAAAATCTTGTTTTGATTCTCTATAGAACTGGTTAGTGTGTAAATAAAAAAACTAACTTATGTAGGGGGGAAGGAAGGTTATTTATGTCTTACATATATATAAAGTATATACACAAATAAAAATTGCCTACTGATTTAAGTTTGTTACATTTATTTACAATCTAGATATAACATTTACATTCTTCGCCTGATACACCAGCATAAAGCTCAACATATTCTTTTGCAGGAGAAGAATTAACTTTAGTTAATAAAACTTCTTCGATTTGGAAAAATCCAACATCACCAGACATTTCAATCATGATTTTTATTGGTTTTCTTTCGCCCTTAGAAATTCTTACTCTCGTAATTGCGTTAGCACTATATTTATGAATATCTCCAACTTTTGGTGTGTTATTTATTGCAAGAGGAATTCTTGCTCTTCCTTTTGTCATATCGCAACCATCTGCAATTAAAATAACCCCCGCTTCAAGAGAATGAATTTTTCTTGAGGACATATGTCCAATGATTGATTCGATTGTAAGAGATTTAATTATTGTTCTTCTTGTCAAATCGTTTCCAAAAACAGCATTTAAAGCTTTATCTATAATTGGTTGAGCCAATATTACGGACATTTCTTCATGTCCTGCTCTTCCTATCATCATACCCAAATCATGCATAAAACCTGCAAGAATAACGGCACACATGCTATCTTCAAATGTTCCTATTTCTTCTTTTTCCAAAGATGTTTGAATTCCATGTGAATGAAGAATATTTAACATTTTAATAGCATTATTTGTAACTTGACGCATATGTACGGGTCCATGGTCATTAAAGCCAAGTCTTTTAATAGAAACATTGTTTGCATAATCTTGCATAACTTTAAGTTCTTCATCTTTCAAAAGAAAATCTACAAGTTTTACACAAATTGGATATTCTCTTAATTTTTCAACGATTTTTGATTCTAAATTAATTTCTTTTGCTGATTTCATAATAATTCCTTTTAATCTAATTATAGCATATTAAATAAGCCGTTCATCATTTATATGAAATAAATTAGGCAATTTTTAATGTTGAGTTGTTTTATGTGATTATGCGTACTCAAGCCATCACATTTACAGGTTTAACAAAGTCTTTTTCAAGGGTTCCTATTGAAAAAATAACAACTATGCAAAAAATTCAAGCATCCATGCCTGAAAATTCTTTCGGCATTGCGGGAAAAATGCCCCAAGATATTATAAAAATAATAGCTCAAAATAATGAAGACCCGCACAAAGCTATTAAAACTTTATTCGAAGGTTTTGCACAGTGTGCAAACACATTAGAAAAAATTTATTCTATATATGGGCAGGATGCTAGGAATTTTTCAATTGAACCATATTTAAACGATATTTTCGATTTAAGATTGCGTGGAAATGCTTATTCTCATAGAAAATATACTCTAAAGGTTTTTTTGGATAATGAAAGAATCGAATCCCAAGAAAAAGCAATAATTGATGAAGCGCAAAAGAAATTAAAAGAAGTTGCCATAGAAACAGGATTAATTCCGGAAAATGGTGATGTTAAAATTTATGGTCAAGGACAAGGAAGCTTCGGAACTGCTTTTCAAATACGTTTTTTAGATGGTAATGGACGTTTTATTGTTCATAGCAAAGTTATGAAAGTTTTTCCAAATTCAAAAGAAGCGCAAGAAGATTTTAAAGAAGCTCGTGTATCAAGAGCAGCATTTTATAGAATGTTTGATGATAGAATTGAAGATTTATCTCAAGCACAATATGAAAAAATCAAAGAAGAGTTTAGAGAAGATTTAGATTCTCCAATGGATACTATGATGAGAATTAGAAGAGGCATCAAAAGAGGAATTGAAGAAAGCGATATCCATGGATTTTTACCCGAAACAAACAGGGGGCTATATTTAAATGGGCAATTAGGCAAAGGTATTATAAACACTGAATTTATTCCTTTTTATTATGCTGATTTAAGAAACAGCTTCTTTATAACAGAAATGTCTGATATGACTTTACCAAGAGTTTCTGATAGAGTTGCTTTAGAAAAATTTGGACTAAAAAATACCGATAGAAATATTCATAATAAAGTTTGCGATAGATTAATTGATTATGGTGGAATACAAATTTCTAACGGACAAAAAGTAAATTCTTTTGATTATTGGGAAGATTCAAGTTCTTTATAAATTAATTTTCTTCCTCTATATCCCAAGGTTCTAATAAATTTTCATCAATATTATCTAAAAATCTTGATGGTTTTGTTAAAATCATTTGAGTTGCATAATCATACATATCTATAGGATAGCTAATAAAAAGATTTGATTTAGCTCTTGTTGTGGCAACATACATTAATCTTAATTCTTCTTCCATTTCATCAGTTGAATTAAATGAATATGCACTTGGAAATCTTCCATCCACTGCGCCTATTATAAAAACACTATCCCATTCAAGCCCTTTTGCACTATGAATTGTTGAAATTGTTAGACAATCATCTTTAATATTATTTTTATACATACCTTCAACACTTGCTTCAGGCGGTTCCAGTGCTAAATCTGATAAGAAATTATCTAACTTTTTATATTGGGTTGAAAGATATAAAAAATGCTCTAAATCTTTTTCTCTTTTTTGCCAATCATCATATTTATCTTTTAAAATTGGCTTATAATATCTAATAATTTCTTCTGTTAATCTTTGTAAGTCAAAATTTTGTTCATCATTTTTGACTAAAAGCGAAAATAGAGGTGTTAGTGAGCTTGAATATTTACTTGGCAAAAGTTTTTGATTATAATTTTTTGCTTGCATATATGGAATTATTTCACTAACTGCTTTTGAACCAATTCCTTTTAGCAAAAGCAATATTCTATTCAAGCTTATTGTATCATCAGGATTTAAAATAATTCTTAAATGGGCAATAATATCCTTAATATGCGCTGCTTCCATAAATTTTGGACCACCAAATTTTTGGAATGGAATATTGCATTTAGATAATTCAATTTCAAGATTGTAACTCATTCTAGCATTTCTTGCTAAAACACAAATTTCATTTAAAGAAATATCTTCATCCAAAAGCTCAAGAACTTTTTGACATATAAATTCAGCTTCCATTTGAGAATTTATTGCCTTTATTAGCGCTGGTTTTATAGGATTTTGAATTTGAGAAAATAATTCTTTTTTATAGCCTGTTTGTGCTTTAGATATAATTGCATTTGTTAAGTCCAAAATATTTTGAGAACTTCTATAATTTTGTTCTAATTTAATTATTTTTGTATTCGGAAAAATATTTGGAAAATCTAAAATATTTTTATAATTTGCACCTCTAAATGCATAAATACTTTGCGCATCATCTCCAACCGCCATAATATTATTATGCTCTGAAGTTAAAAGCTTTATTATATCTGCCTGAAGAGTATTTGTATCTTGATATTCATCAACCATTATATATTTATATTGATTAGATAATTTTTTTCTTATATTTTCATGGTCTTGAAGCAAAAATTTTAAATATAAAAGCAAATCATCATAATCTAAAATTGAATTTTCACGTTTATATTTAACATATCCTTTATGAATTTCGATAATTTTATCTTCAACTTCTGAAAAATTATAATATTCTTTTTGAATTATTTCTTTTACAGGGGTTTCTTTGTTAATTGATTTTGAATATATTTCAAGAATTGTATTTTTCTTAGGAAATCTTTTTTCTTTCTTTGGAAATAATGTGTTTGTAATATGTTGAACAACATCTTGGCAATCAGCACTATCCATTATAGTAAAATTATTTTTCAAGCCTAAAAGAGCACTATATTTTCTTAGAATTAAATTTGCAAAACTATGAAATGTTCCGCCCGCAACTTTTTCACATCTTTCATCTAAAATTAAAGTTGCACGATTTAACATTTCTTTAGCTGCTTTTTTTGTAAAAGTTAAAAGCAAAATATTTTCTGGCAAAACCCCGTCTTCAATTAATCTTGCACATCTGTAGGTTAAAGTTTTAGTTTTACCAGTTCCGGCACCTGCAACAACCAAAATCGAGCCATCTTTTGTCTTTACAGCTTCAAGTTGAGCTTGATTTAATTCTTCTTCATAATTAATTTTATAATCAGTTTTTATATTTGTTTTTTTCTTTAAAACAAATTTTTTTCGCTCAATTGGTTTTGTTTCATCTAAAAGATTTTCAGGCATTATTTTTTAATTACTCCAGATAAATATTTTAAATGAGGGCTTTATTTAAGTCAAATTCTATGTTTTTTATAAAGGCATGCTTTTTTTATTATTTTTTACAATTGTTTACACATTTACATTTATTTAAACTTACTTGCATCATGCTCAGCTCATGGGTTTTACATGTACGATATCATGGAAACCATGTCATATCATGTATCTTCGCCACCCCCAAAGCCTGAAATATAAGCTAAAAGCGAGATACCATGATTGTTAAATGTCGTAATAATTAGCGAAAAATTGCTTGATAATTGAAACTGAAAAGATATAATTAAATTAAAGCCAAGGGACACAAGGGCTAAGCCCTAGTTCATTTTTGGAAACTAGATTTTTATTGGGAGAGTTTATAAGTGTTAAAGAGTAGAGATTTTGGCAGAGCTACAGCAGTTAGAAGATGGACACAAACTGCAATTGAATGTTATAAAAGAGGCTGCAATTGCGAAGGATGTTTTTATACAGATTTCTTCAATAATTCAAGCCAAAAATGCCAAATGAAAGCTTCAGTTCTTGAATTAGTAAGAGTTTTAGGAAAACCAGATATTGAATTAAAACAAGTTTTAGCTGACGAATAATTTTAATAATTATTCGTCATTTTAAAACTATTTGGAAAGATTTCGTCTAACGATACAACGTTTATTTTTTCATCGTCATTTTCAAGTATTATTTTGATTTCGCCATTTTGCGCAAATTCGCAGAGCCATTGTCTGCAAGCACCGCATGGCATACAATTTTTTTGATTTGGTGAATATATTGCAACAGCTTTTATTTTTGTTTTTTCATTTTCCGAAATCGCCTTTGAAATAGCACTTCTCTCTGCGCAAATCGAAAGTCCGTAACTAACGTTTTCTACATTACAAGCACAATAAGTTTTTCCGCTTTCATATAGCACGCAAGCACCTACTGCAAAATTAGAATATGGCGAATAGGATAATTTACTTGCTTCTTTTGCTTGTTCTAAAAGATTTTTGTAAAGATTTTCCATTTTTACCTCTTTCAATTTGTGCGTATCTACCATTATACCCTAAAACTTAAAAACGTAAATCATGTTAAATTATGACTACTTCGTGGAATTAATGTCATGAAACGGGGGTTATTAGAGAACCTATGTCAATAAACGCAATAAATAGTCTTTCATTATACGAGTATTATTACAAAATCAACAGAGATGACCAAGCTAAGAAAAAATCACCTCTGGAAAAAGAAATGCGTGAATATGGTTTAACTCCAACCGATAATGATGATTTGAATATCGCTATGTTAGAACAAGCAAAAAGAACTAAAAAAATGCTTGAATCACAAAATCAAAAAGAAGAATTAAGCCCTAGCGATAGACCTTGGGCAGATTTGATGTATCAATTAAACATTCCATTTAATGAAGATCCGAATGACGATATTCAAGACATAAAAGACGAGCTTGCACAATTAATTCAAGGGATAGACGATAAAGAATTAGAACAAGAAGTTAAAGATTTAGAAAATTATGTAGAAAATTTATACATAAGTTTCAACAAAAATCAAACTTCAAGACAAGTTGATGGTTCATCATTGATTTATTCTCAATTGAATAATCTATCAATGTTGAACCAGGCGAATTTTACTTAAGATTAAATTGTTCTTGACGTTTAGTTTTAAGTTCTATAGCATTAGTATCAATAAATCTCCAATTTGGAGCTTCGATGTTATCGAAAGGGACTGTTGCAACATCTTCAAAAGAAGGCAAGAGTCCTTTTTTACTATATTTTCTCCAAAGTTGTTTAAATGCACCTAAATTTCCACCTTGTTCTGTAACTTCTATTAAAAAATCGGCCAAAGATTTATCATATCTTGATAAAATGCTTTGAATAATATCCCATTCAATACTTGGAGCTCTAAAATTAACTCCTAATTTATGCAGATTTTTTTTCAAAAAGTTAACTCTTTCCTCAAGAGTTTTTTTATCACACCTTTGTGATAATTCAAAAGGCGTATGAGCTTTTGGAACAAAACTTGAAGCCGAAAAGGTTACATCAAAAGAAATTTTTTGAAGTTTTATTTGAGCTTTAATTTTTTTAGCCAAGTCAACAATGGCTTGAATATCCTCTTGCGTTTCTGTTGGAAGCCCTATCATAAGATAAATTTTAAGCCCTTTTAACCCGCCCTTTTGTGCAGTTTCAATGGTTTTTAAAATTTGCTCTTCAGATAAATCTTTTCCAATATAGTTTCTTAATCTTTGACTTCCTGCCTCAAGAGCTATTGTCGCTGTTTTTTGATTACATTTTACTAATGTTTTTATTAAATTTTCATCCGCTAAATCTGCTCTTAAAGATGAAATGGATAGCTCAATATCCTGTGTTTCACATTTTTTTGCAATGTGTTCAATAATTTCATCAAATTTTGGATGTCCCGCAACATAAGCACCTAAAAGGGCTATTTTATTTGTATGAGATAAACCAAAATCAATAGCTTCTATAATTTTATCCAATTCTACAAAACGTGTTGGAATATTTAGCCAGCTTGCGAGGCAAAAATTACACATTTTAGGACAACCTCTTTCAAGCTCTATTACAAAAGTATCTTTAAAAAAGCTTTTATCAGAAAGTATCGGGGTATAAACAATATCATTTTTGATATCATCTCTTACAATTTTTATTTTGTCTTTTTTATATTTTGGAACATAAATTCCTTCAATTTCAGATAATTGTTTTAAAATTTCTTCCCTTGATAATTCATTTTTCTTTTTTAAAATTTCAAAAGCATCCTTAAGACAAACTTTTTCACCAATTGAAATAAAATCAAAAAATTCTTCAAAAGGTAGCGGATTGGAAGCTAAAACGGGTCCACCTCCAAAAATTATCGGGCTATTTTCATCTCTTTCATTTGATTTAAGAGGTATTTCATATTTTTTTAACATTTTAATTATATTTAAAATATCCATTTCAAAACTAACAGAAAAACCCATAGTATCAACGTTTCTCACAGGAATTTCTATTATTTTTGTATCAGAATAAATTCTTTCTAAATATAAATCTTTATCCAAATCAAACATTTGAAATATTGTTAGATATCCTAATGACGCCATAGCAAAACTTTCTATAGCAGGATACACCCACCAAACATTTATTTTTGGCTCTTTTGTTGATAATCTTTGATATAAAAATTTTTCCATTATTGCTCTTCTTTTTGATTAATTCTATTTAAATATAGTTCATCAACTAAAACACAAATAACAGAAACAATTGCAGGAGCTAAAACAACACCCCAAAATCCTAAAAATCTTGCTGCCATGAGCAGAGAAACAATTATCATCAAGGGATGCATATTTAACAATTTTCCAAAAATTATTGGTCTTAAAAATTGATTTTGTGCCCATTGAGCAATAATATATATTGCAAAAGTAAGAAGAACATATAAAAATCCGCCACTAGCACTTACCACAAGACCAGTGCCAATAGCAATTGTTGGACCAATAACAGGTATAATATCTAAAACACATGTGATAAAACCAAGTAAAAATGCATGTTGATTTCCAATACATAGCAAACCAATAGTTGTTAAAGCCCCAACGAAAACCATTGCTATACCTTGAGCTAAAACATAATTACCAACTTTTGAAGAAATATTTTCAAGAATTTCTCTTGCTTTTTCTTTTTGATTTTTTGGGAAAAATTCAATAAATTTATCTTTTAATCTTTTCTCATCATACGCAAAATAAAAAACCATAATTGCAACAGCAAATGTTGTTGTTAAGAAATTAGCAACCCATTTCCCAGCAGTTATTGAATTTTCTATAATACCTTGTGCGCCTTGCATTAATGTTTCTTTTAAACTATCAAGAGTGATAAGACTTCCAAGGCTATGATTGAAAATTTTTAAATCTAAAAATTTATCTATACTATTTAAAATAACAGGAAAATCATCAGCAAGATTAGAAGCTTCTTTAATGCTAATTGTTATTAATGGAATAAAAATTATAAAACTGGCAAGAATTAAAATAAGAAGAAATATAGTTACTGCCCAAATTCTTGGAACAAATTTTTCTATTTTATTTATTATCGGAATAGCGGCACAAGTTATTACAAATGAACCAAACAACATCATTAAAATATCAATAGAAAATGCCGCTAAGGCAATTACTGCTATAATAAATAAAAATGCTATTATATTTCTAAAGCTTATTATTTTTATATTATCCATTTATAAACTCCTAAATTATTAACACATTTTATGTTATAATCTTTTAGAGAAATTAGCAAGATGAGAGTAGTTTATTAATGTCTAATACACCCTTCGTAAACCAAAATATCAAACCCATTAACACAACAAGAAACAAAAAAGGAAATTTAGAAATTTCAAAATGCGATGTGGTAGAACTTGCTAAAAAATATGGAACACCTTTATATGTAATTGATGAAATTACGCTAACAAAAATGGCATCAGATTTTATCAATGCTTTTTCTCGTTATAAGAAAACTAAAATAACTTATGCATCAAAAGCCCTTATGACATCTTCAATTGCAAAAATATTAGCAAATATGGGGCTTGGTTTTGATGTTGTATCAATAGGTGAAATCTATACATTATTAAATGCAGGAATTGATTTATCAAAAACATCTTTTAATGGAAATAACAAGTCAATTGAAGAAATAGAATTCGCAATTGATAATAAAATAGACCATTTTAGCGCTGATAGCATTGATGAATTAAAAATTTTAAATAAAATAGCAAAACAAAAAAATATTACTCAAAAAATTCATTTAAGAGTTAATCCAAGAATTGAATGTCATACCCATGAATATATTCAAACAGGACAAATTGATTCTAAATTTGGAATTGATATTGAAAAAATAGAAGATGTTGTTAAATTAATCTTAGATGAATATAAAAATCTTGAATTAGTTGGATTACATGCGCATATTGGCTCTCAAATATTTGAAACAAATGTATTCAGAGATGAAATAAGCATTCTTTTAAATAAAATCAAAATTTTAAATGAAAAATTTAATATCAAATTAAATGAATTAAATCTTGGTGGAGGTTATGGGGTTAAATATATAGAATCAGATAATCCTCCAAGCATTTATGATTTTGCAAATGCAATAATTAATTCAATTGAAGAAAATTGTAAAAAATTAAATTTAGATTATCCAATTTTATATATTGAACCAGGTCGCTCTTTAGTATGTAATTCAGGAGTTACTTTATATACAGTTGGAAATGAAAAAAATATTGAAGGCATAAAAAAATACATAACCATTGATGGCGGAATGGCAGACAACATTCGCCCATCTTTATATCAAGCTGAATACAGCGCAGAAATTGCAAATAATAAAAATGAAAACAAACCTGAAAAAGTTGATGTTGCTGGAAAATTCTGTGAATCAGGAGATGTTTTAATAAGGAATATTGAATTAAATCAACCTCAAAAAGGCGATATTCTTTGTGTTTATGGAACTGGAGCATATTGTTATTCAATGTCTTCGAATTATAATAGAATGCTTAAATCTGCAATGATTTTAATTAATGACGGAAAATCAGAAATTATTGTAAAAAGACAAACTCTAGAAGATTTAGTTTCAAATGATATTGTGTTGGAAAGATTAAAATAAGGAAAAAGCGATGAACTTTGCGAATTTTGATATGATTTTATTAACTCAAATGCAACATTTTTTCCATGAAATGGATAGAGTTGGCATTATTATAAATGTTCTTGAAATATGTGTTCTGGCTTTTATCTTATATTACGCATACAAAAGATTTATCAAAGGAACACATAGCGAAAATTTGGTGCGTGGTTCTTTATTGTTAGTTGTAATGTGGGGAATTTCTGAATTATTAATTAGAATTAATTTAAATATTTTTGGTGTATTTTTAAAAACTTTAGTTTCAATAGTTTCATTTGCTCTAATCGTTATTTTCCAACCTGAATTACGTCGTTTTTTAGGTTATATCGGACAAGGAAATTTATTTGAAAAATTATTCATGAATGGCGAAGATTTTATTGACGCCAAAAAAACAGATGTTGCAAAAGAATTAATTGAAACTATTAAATATTTATCTAAATCAAAAACTGGCGGTTTAATTGTTCTTCAAAAAGATGTTACATCATTGGCTCAATCTGATGTTGGAGTAAAATTAAATGCCGATGTTTCACAAGAATTATTATTGACAATATTTTTCCCAAAAACACCTTTACATGATGGCGCCGTTGTAATTAGAGATAACAAAATCATTTCTGCTGGCGTATTATTACCATTAACAGAAGATCCAAAACTTTCTTGGAGATATGGAACTCGTCATAGAGCAGCAATTGGGGTGTCTGAAGTTTATCCAGATTGCGCTTGTATAGTTGTTTCAGAAGAAACAGGTGATGTTTCTATTGCAATCGATGGAATTTTGAAAAAATATGAAGATTTAGGAAAATTAAAAGGCGATTTAATAAGAATTTTAGGTTATAAACAAGAAGAAAAACAATCTCACGAAAAAAGCTTTATTAAATTTGATAATATTTTCGGAAAAAATCAATAATCTAAATGTCTTTTACTTTCAATTCACAACACATCTGGCATGATGAAAAAACTTTTGAATATTTAAGATTTTTTCTAAAACATCTATATTTTGTGCTGTTTATAATCTCTTTTAAAGTATTCTCTTTTAAATTTCCCATTTTATAAGATAAACAAGGATACACATCTCCGCTTGGATTTATTATTGTATTTGCATATGGATATTTACACGGTTTATAGATATCTTGAATTGGAATATCTTGATATTGTGTAAAAAATTTTTTAATTAAATTTAATTCAACTTCAGGGTTATCGTTGTCAAATTTTGGCGAAAAACGCAATTTTGTTTTAGAAAATTTTTTCATTTTTTGAATTTCTCTATAAATTCTTTCAAATTTTTCTAAATCAAAATATTGTTCAATTTTATATTCAGGTTTATAGAAAATTTCATCAAACGTTTCATGTAAATTTGAATTTTGTTTTAGATTATTATTTCTCAAAAAAGAAATTGATAAATATTCAAAACCCATATTTGTTGCGTATTCATATAATTTTAAAATGTCTTCTAAATTATCTTTTAAAACAATTGTTTTAATATCAATCATCAATTTTGAATTTTTTTCTTTTATTCTTTCTTTTAAATTTTGTAGATTATTTGAAATTATTTCAAAAATGCCTTCTTTATTTCTATTTTTATCGTGATTTTTTTTCCAACCATCCAAAGAAACACTAAGCAATAACATTTTAGAATCAATAAAAGAATCAATTATTTCATCATTCATTAAAATTCCATTAGTAACAACATTAACTTTGCCAAAAGTTTTTTTAGAAACCGCATGTAAAATTTCACAAAAATCTTTTCTTATCAAAGGTTCACCGCCAACAAGCGTTACAAAAGAATAAAAAGGAATTTGTTCGATAATATCCAGCCATTGTTGCGTTGATAATTCTTCTTTTATTCTATTTTCTCCAACATAACAATATGGACAATTAAGATTACATAAATGTGTTAATTCAAAAAAATATCTCAAAGGCAAAGTAGCATAGCCAGTTTTTTCAAAAAATCTTGAATAATTAATTTGCGCGTAAGTATCTCTTAGTAAATCAAAAAGTTTCGACGGATTTATTATTTCATTCATAGCATGAATTATACCAATTTTTTTAAATATTTAGAATAGTTTCAAATTACTTTACCCAAGTTTTTGTTTATAGTAAAATTACGAAAAAAGCATGCTCATAGTACGCTTTTTGGTTGGATTAAAACTTAGGAATGGTTATTTTTGGTGAGTTCACTGGATAAAAAAGAGGCTCAAGCTTGGGATGATTTTTTGCAAAAATTGCAAGAAAAACTACCTGGTTTTGTGCATTCTTGGGTTATGTCGCTAGAACCTGCATTACCTTTATTTGAAGATAGCGAAAATGGGATATTTTTAATTAAAAGTAACCAAAGTTTTGGTATACAAGTTTTACAACAAAAATACCTAAAAGAAGTTGAAGAAGCTTTATTTGAAATAACAAACATAAAAAGAACACCAAGATTTGTTTTAGATGAAACTGTTAAAAAGAAAAAACAACAAAAAACAACAAAAATAGAAAAAGAACATGTTGAAACTGCAAAAAAAATGGAAAATTTAGCACAAATGCATTCTTTTTGCGGTTTGAATTTAAAATATACTTTTGAAAATTTTGTCGAGGGTGAAAATTCTAAATTTGCTTATAAAATAGCTCAAATGATTGCTGATGCTCCAGGGCAAAAATATAATCCGTTATTTATTTCGGGCTCTGTTGGTTTAGGTAAAACCCACTTAATGCAGGCTATTGGACATAAAATTTTAAAGAATTTTCCAAATTTAAAAATAAGATATACAAAAGCAGAAGAGTTTGGAAATAAATTAATTGAAACATTAAATACATGCAAAAACCCTGCGGATTTAAACGAAAGAATGAGAAAATTCCGTGATATGCACAGAAATGTTGATGTTTTATTAATTGATGACATTCAATGGATAGATGGCAAAAAAAGAACTGAAGAAGAAATTTTTAATACATTTGATGCTTTATACCATGCCGGCAAACAAATAATTTTTGCTTCAGATAGACCATTATCAGCTTTTGAAATGATTCCTGATAGATTAAGAAGCCGTTTTGAATGGGGAATAGAAGCTAACATCAAAGTTCCAGATTTAGAAACACGCATGGAAATAGTTAAACAACATGCTAAATTATCTGATTTCCCAATATCAGATGAAGTTGCTTTATTTTTAGCAAAAGAATTTAATACAAATGTTAGAGAATTAGAAGGCGCATATAATAAAGCATCAGCTAGGGCATCAATTGAAGGTGTTGAATTAGATATTGAAAATATAAAAGAATTTCTTGATTTATCATCTAAAAAGAAGAAAATTACAGTAGATAATATTTTGGAAATCTGTGCTAAATATTTTTGCGTTGATAAGGATGAAATTTTATCAACAGCAAGAACTAAAGAAGTTGTTAATGCAAGAAAATATGCAATATATCTTGCAAGAGAAATGCTCGATTTAAGTTATCCTGTTTTAGCAAAAGAATTTAATAAAAATCATACAACTATAATGTATCAACATGAAAAGCTTAAAAAAGATATTCAAACAAACAAAGCAATGCAAATTATAACAGATGAATTAAATGAATTAATAAAAATTAGTTAAAAATTAATTCATAAGATTCAAAAAGTTTTTCTATATTTTTTTCATTTAATGCATTTTGAATATTTTCATTTATTAATTCTAGGTTTGTTGGTTTGATTTGGCTCGGCAACTTAATTTGATTAGTTTTAGAGCAATTAACAAAACCTTCATTTATAATAAGAAATTCTTTATATGCTTTTAAAATTGGCAAATATTTTTCGTCGCTTAAATAATTTTTACCTTGATAATATTTGCAATCTCTTGGCAATTGATTTTCAATTAAATCTATTAAAAAATTTATTTCGCTTGTGTATTCTTCTTCTTTAGCTTCTTCACCTAAAAGCTTATTACCATCAATTTCATAATTATCAAATTTTGAAATATAACTAGCCCAAAGCATACAACCCAAATAAAAAGCAACATTTATCTTTAAAAGATTGTTTATTTTATTTAAAGTATGAGCAAAATTAATCTTTTTTAATTTTGGATTAGGAATAGCGCTAAAAACATAATATGTATAGCCAACTTGCCCTATGGAATCTATAACCAAGGGAGCATAGCCAGGATCAAATAAAACTTTTTTATCATTCATCATAAAATAATTGTATCTTAAACTTAAATTTATTTAAATATTAATGTTGTATAAATTAAAAACCCTCTCATTTGAGAGGGTTTAAACTTTATTAATCTAAATAAAATACCGTTACAACTTTATGTGATTCACTAGCAAACTCAACTGCTTTATGCAAAGTATTTGAAGAATGCGATAAGAAACAAATAAGTTGCTGACATTCAGAGATAATTTCTCTGTTACATATTCTGCTGGCATCCGCAAGAGTCATCATTGCTCTATCTGGATGTTCAATAATATTTGGAACACCAATTAATTGGTCTTGAACGTCTGATGGTTGTTGTCCAATCGTTTGCGGAAGAATAATTTTTAATTTTTCAGGATTTGCTTTTAAGGCACCTCTTATGGCTGCTGCATTAGTACCTGATGAGCCACCTGATGTAATTATTGTATTTCCTTGCATAACAAGGCTTGTAGTTAAAGTTTCAATAATTTGTTGGTGTGTAATTGTAAGGTTTCTTGAACCAATGATAGCTATTCTTTTAGCGCTTTGTCTTATTGTTGCTAATTCTTGGGCTAAGGTATCAACATCTTCTCCGTTATTTGGTTCTACTTTATCTAAATCTTCAAGGGGAACTACGATAGAGGGTTGATTTTGCTTATCCATGTTTTCTTCCATATTTGTTTATTTTTTCCTTTACAAAATTTTTGCTATATAATAATAACATATTTCCACAAATTTGGGAATATCTAAAAAAGTCAAGGGGAGTTTTTATTAAGATGCAAGCAAATGCAGAGTTTTTAATAGGTTTAAATAAAGAACAAAATGAAGCTGTTATTGAAAAAAATGGCACAATTTTAGTTCTAGCAGGAGCTGGCTCTGGTAAAACAAAAGTTTTAACTTCAAGAATTGCAAACCTTGTTAAATCAGGTGTTTCACCAAATGATGTTTTGGCTGTTACTTTTACAAACAAGGCAGCAAAAGAAATGCAATCTCGTTTATCTAAGTATCTTGGCGAAGATATTGTTAAAAGAATGTGGGTCGGAACATTCCATAACATTTGCGGAAGAATTTTAAGAAGAGATTTAGAAAACTATAAAACAAAAGACGGCAGAAAATGGGACAATAATTATGTAATTTATGATGATACAGACACAAAAACAATCATAAAAAATGCCCTTAAAAAATTAAATATAGATGAAAAATCTTTTGAAATTAAATCAATTAAAGCTGCTATTTCAAACGCAAAAAATAAAATGCAAGACGCATACGCTTATGCAACTTTAGCAAGAGATTATTATACTCAAAAAGTTTCTGAAGTTTATTATGAATATGAACGTCAATTAGCGCTAAATAATGCGCTTGATTTTGATGATATGTTAATGCTTTCTGTTAATCTTTTAAAAGAAAATGAAGAAGTTAGAAAAAAATATGCTCAAAGATTTAAACATATTTTAGTAGATGAATTCCAAGACACAAACAAAGCTCAATATGATTTAATTAATATGCTATATCCAACAGATGGTTCAAAAGATAAAGATGGTTCATTATGCGCTGTTGGAGATGTAGACCAATCAATTTATTCTTGGCGTGGCGCAGATTTTAAAATAATTTTAAATTTTCAAAAAGATTATGAAAATACAAAATTAATTAAATTAGAACAAAACTACCGTTCAACAGGAACAATACTGGAAGCTGCTAATGAAGTTATTAAAAACAACGAAGAAAGATTGGAAAAAAATCTTTATTCTAACAAAGGCGCAGGCGAAAAAATTGGTCTTTTTGAAGCGCAAGATGATTTTTCAGAAAGCAGATATATTGCAAAAAAAATTGAACAATCTGGCTATAAAAAAGATGATATTGCAATTTTATATAGAACAAACGCTCAATCTCGCTCTATTGAAGAAGCTTTAATGTCTTATTCTATTCCATACAAAATTGTTGGCGGTCTAAAATTCTATGAAAGAAAAGAAATTAAAGACATAATCGCATATTTAAAATTAATTTATAACCATAATGATTCTCAAGCATTAAAAAGAATTATCAATGAGCCAAAAAGAGGAATAGGCGATACAACAATAAACAAACTTTCTTCTTGGTCAGATGAAAGAGAAATAAGCATTTATGAAGCATTAAAACATCTAAACGAAATAGAAGACATTAATGCAGGTACAAAAACAAAGTTACAAAATTTCTTCGCAACAATTGAACAAATAACAGGTTTTCAAAACGAATATATTCTATCTGAATATGTAACATATATTCTTGAAACAACAGGCTATGCGCCATTTTTAAGGCAAGAAGATAGTGTTGAAAACCAATCTAGATTAGAAAACTTGCAAGAATTTGTTAATGTTGTAAAAGAATTTGAACAAGATGATTTTTCTCTAGACAGTGAAGATGATTTAGGAATGTTGGGAAATTTCTTATCCCAAGTAGCACTCGTATCTGATGTTGATGAAATAAAAGAAGAAGAATCAAGTGTTACATTAATGACTCTTCATGCGGCAAAAGGTTTGGAATATCCTTTAGTATTTATGGCAGGCATGGAAGATGGAATTTTTCCACATGGAAGAAGCATCGCTTTTGGAGTTACAAATACAGAACTTGAAGAAGAACGCAGACTTATGTATGTAGGAATAACTCGTGCTAAAGAAAAATTATATTTAACCCACGCAAAACAAAGAAAAGTATGGGGAAATTTTCAATCAAACCCAAGAAGCAGATTTTTAGATGAAATTCCTGCTAATTTATTAGATGAAGAATCAATCAGAGATATAAAATCTAGCGGAAAATCGAGCTTTTCTTCTGCTGTATCAAAGGCAAAAGAAAAGAAAAATGCAACATTTAATAAATCATCTTCAACATCATCTTCAACAAACAACTTTGCAAGTTCATTAGCTAGAATTAAACAAAGTTCTCAAAAAGCGCAAAGTATAACTTCTAGCAACAATCTTGCAAGTTCTTTAGCAAATATTAAAAAAATTACCTCAGCGCAAACTCCTCAATCTCCGCAAAAAATTAATTATAAACAGGTGAATGCACATGTGGTGAAGAAAAATACAAACAATGAAGAAACAAAAGAGCAAAAATTAAGCATCCAAGAGATGATTGCAAAAGCAAAACAAAAAGCAATAAACACCGCTCCAAATTTATCTAATCGCACAGAGGGATTGTTGCCAATTGGGACAAGGGTTTTTCATACAAATTTTGGAGTTGGTAAAATTTTAGAAATTTTAAAAGAAGAAAATTCTTCAAGTTATATTGTTGATTTTACCAAATATGGTCAAAAAACTCTTGATTCAACAACTTCTGGATTAAAAACTTTTTAATTTACATCCAATCATTAACTTGAACTTTTTGATTAGTTTGGGTGCAAATCGAACATTTTTCGCAATCAAGATAATTAATTTTAGAACAATTATTTAAAGCAGAGCCTAATCTTGCCCTATAATCATTTACAAGCATCGGACAAGAATAAATTCCATTTTGCGAAACAACTCTTGAGTTATAACAATCTAATTTTTCAATTTGTATATTTTCAACCATTTCAATCTGCATTGTTTCATCTGTTTTTGAAAAAAATGGAATAATTTTTAAATTAATACTTTCTAATTCAAAGCCTTTTTTAAAAAAGAAATCTCTGAAATCCTCATAAATTTCTTCTTTTGAAAGATTTTTATAATTAACAACGCTTATAATCGGATTAAAATCATATTTTATAAGACTCATAATTGCACAAAGTGCTTTTCTGAAGCTTCCTCTGCCTCTTAAATTATCATTTTCAATTTCATTTGTTGAATCTAAACTTATTCGATAAATTGTTTCAAATTGACTTTCGTCATCAATTTTTCGCAAAAATCTTGCTTTTTTATCATTTATCATAACCCCGTTAGACATAACAGTTGTATTAGAAATTTTTAAACACATCCTCAAAATCTGGTTAAAATCAGGGTGCATCAAAGGTTCACCCCCTGTTAAATAAATTGAATTTAGTTTTTTACCTTTTACATGCATTAATGCTTGCTTAATTTTGTCTAAATTAATAAAATCCTCTTCATTTTTATATGGATTTCTTTCAATATAACAATGTTTGCATTTTAAATTACAAGTTTTTGTGCAAAGTTGAAAAAATAAATTTTGCAATTCAATTAATTCTACTTTTGGCGGCGTCATAAACATTATTTTTTGGTTTTGCATATTTTTTCTCCTTAATTATCAAATATTTTATGAGTTAAGAATGTAAATTAAAATTAGACAAATGGGTATATTTAAAAAAATATGGGTATTATAAACATGAATTTTGCTTTAAAAATTTATAAAAATTTGCTATACTGATGTCAAGAGAAAGGCGGAGTTTATGAGCGAATATTCAACAACAGGCAAACGTTGGTATGATAAAGATCCTATTTTAAAAGAAGCGCTAGAACTTCTTAGATTATCAAGCGACCAACAAAAAGAACAAGCCAAAGATTTTATGCTTAAATTACAAGAAGAAGTAGCCCAAGATGTAATTGAGCGAATTTATGATATAGTTACAAAATACCAAGGCAAAGGTAATCGTTGGTACGATAATGATCCTGTTATGATAAAAGCTGTTGAGATGTTAAGACAAGCTGATCCTAAAACACAAAGAATTGCAGCTTTAAAACTCCTTCTTGCTTTAGAAAAAGGATCAATAGAATAAATTTTTGCTTTTAAATTAAAAACTCCGCTTCTGCGGAGTTTTTCTTATATTATTTTCTTAGAAACGTCTTGTTGTTTCCGTATCGATTATTACTCTGCAGTTAAATGTGCCCGATTGACATCCGCCATACTTGCCATCATATGAAATAGCGCCCTCATAGTATACATCATTATTATCATTATTTTCTATTCTTTTTTTTATTCTTGTTTCTTTATCCATTCCGGCAAATTTATCAATACCTTTCTTGCCTAAAGCAATATTATCTTTATTTGCATCATCATAATTTATATTAAATGAATACGGTATATCAAAATTGGCATCATCTTTCCAAGCGCCATATACAGCTTCTTCAAAAGTCATAGATTTTGAATATTGGCGCTCATCAATCTCTCCTGCTACTTCTGCTTCAATAGCAGGAAATTTGATTTTTGCTGTTAAATAAGTACTTAAAATAGTAGGAAGCCCTAATGGTATAGTTTCACCTCTTGATGTAATTGCAAAAGGAACAATATCAGGTAAATAATCTCCAACAGGCTCCACGCTATCTGGCTTAGAATCTCCATTTATATCAACATAAATAATATAGTATTTTACTTCATCTGTTATTTTTTCACCTGGGTCATTAAAATCCCCATCTCCATTTTTATCTTCAGTTTTAACAACTTCATAAGTCATTACATCTGAATTATAAAATCTCATACCATTAGATGAAACAAATTTAAGATTGCTTTCTGTAATATTACCATCTACAACAGGCATAGCTTCGCATTTGCCCTCATTAGAATTTGTTGCATTTAAATATTCTTTTAATCGTTCGCAAATTTCTTCATGCCCTTTAAATTTTTTACCATCCGCACGAATTCTTTCTTGTTCCATAGGAAATGGTCTTGTTGGAGCCAAACATGATGGATTTTTTTCTATTAAACAACATTCAAGGTTTTCACTATTATTCTTTGGGCAATGAATATCCGCTAAAATATTATAAGAAGCTTTTTGTAAAGCGCGATAAATATTTGTATAAGATGATGAATATTGATTAATTCTTCCCATTAATATTTGCGTTGCAAAAATTATAATCATTCCAACCATACCCAAAACAATCATAATTTCAATAAGTGTAAATGCTATTTTTTTATGCTTCATGAACAACTCCGAAAAATCATTATATATTCTAAAATATTATACTAAACTTTACAAAATTAACATATCCATAAAATGAATTAAAGAATTTTACAAACCTGCCGTAAAATATTATAATTATCAAAAAGGATGTATGGAATTGCGTAAAACCGGATTTACAATTGCTGAATTTATGATAAGCATATCAATAATGTGTATTATTGCTGTTGCCTTATTACCAGTACTATTCAAAAAAAATAAAGAAGTAGTAGAAATCGGAAAAAAATCCGGTACTTATATCTGCTCTTGTGCTCCTAAAGATTCAAACGAACATAAAGAATATCTACCTGTTAATGATCGTACTTGCAAAATTTCTTTCGAAGCTCAAGTACAAAAAGAATTTTTCTCTATTAAATTAATTGGTGGCGGAGCTGGTGGTCCACAAGCTTTAAATTCAGAATTTTCTAGTAGTGAATATGGTATAATCGGCGGTGGTGCTGGTGAATACAAAGAAGTTCATATTCCATCAATGCTCGGCGATGAATATGAAATAAAACTCGGAGCAGGTGGCACGGCTGGACAAAATGGTGGCACAACTGCTATTTATAGAATACTAGAAGACGGCTCAAAAAAACTTATTGCTTATGCAAAAGGCGGAATTGTTGCAAATGATGTTTATAAAAAAGGATTTAACTTAGATGAACAAGGCAACAAAATAGGAGGGGAAGCACTTGATTCAAATGAAAATATACCAATATCAGAAGTAAAAGCAAGAGGCAGACATCCAGGATTACATGGCGAAACGATAGACAATACAATATGCGGCAAGGGTGGCAATCTAGATGAAGCTGGAAAAACTGGCGAGGTAATAATAGAATGGTAAAAAAAATAACAGCTTTTACTCTTGTTGAAGTCATGATGGCAATGATTATCATGGCAGTAGTTGGTGCTGCTACAATGCCTATTATTTCAAAAGCAAAACCTCGTATTGAACAAACAACCGTAAGAGGTCAATATGGTTGTTGGCAACAAGGTGGACAATTATGCGAAGCATATTATGACGAAAGAAGTTTAAGAAAAGTAAATTGTGGTATTTCTAAATGCCAATTTAGACTTGACCAAAGGCCAGCTCAATTTTATATTATTGCAACAGGTGCTGGTTCTAATTCAAGACATGGGCAAACAGTTACAAGTTACTCAACAACAAAAAGTAATAATTTAGATATAGTTATCGGAAGAAAAGATATAAATAAAGCAACCACTATAAAATCAGACAAAAACGAAAATATTGAAGAAATAACAGCAAAAAATGCCGTTGAACCAACCGAACTGGGCGGAAAACTTTTAAATACTATTGACCCCGATAATGTTGTAATTGATTTTTGCAGATTAATCTCTGCAGGACAAGATTGCAAAAATACCGGCGTAAAACAAGAAAGCTGTCTCGTTAAGGATGTTAAAGAAAGTGGTGTTGAAGAAAGTATTGCACATGTTGTTATAGAAGGTTGCGATGAATACAACGAAAACGGCGATTCTACTAACACAAATTATATCCCATTATCTAATTGCACATTAAGTGGCAGTGCAAACGAAGATACTAATACGACACATTACAATTGTGATGGCTATGATGTAAATTTTGAATTTAAAAATTCATCAAAAGAAATGCAAAATGCATCAATTAATGTTGCAGAAGATAGTTACTCTCCTTTTGCAAAATATGTAAATATGACTTCTATGGTCAGAAGAACAGATATGATTAAATGTTTTTCCGAAAGCGCATCAGGTAGAGAATATCCTAATGGTGGCTATAAAATAGGTAATGAAACATGTAATTTTAAAAATGGTCCCGGCGCAAAAGGCGGCGCAAATGGTGCAGTATTAATTTTATGGTAGAAAGAAATATGAAAAACAAAAACAAAAAATTTGCCTTTGGTATGATGGAAACGGTAATCGCTTTCATCTTTATCGCTGTTGTTTTAGTCGGAACAACACCAACAATCACTAGAAAGATAGTTAATAATGCAGAAATCGGCGCAACAT
>JAFTXY010000004.1 GCA_017461425.1 Candidatus Gastranaerophilales bacterium
ATATAAGTTAATACATTAAAGAATATAGAGAGTTGATTAAAATCAAAATATGATTTAATCGGCTCTCTATATTTTATTTTAAAAATGGAGGATTAAAAAAATGAGCTGGGATGAAAATAAACACCCAAGAGATGATGATGGAAAATTCACTTTTAAGAATGGAGGTGATAATAAAAATAAACAAACCCCTGCTGAAATTCTGTATAAAAATTCAAAAATCAAAAAAGAAGAAGAAATGATAAAGCAAAAAGAAAAATCAAAACTTCTTGATATCCTAGGAAATAAAGCAACACATGCTGATGTCTTATTTGGAGATGAAAAAAGTTTAAGCAAAAAGATAAAAGAGCTTGGATTAGACGGAAAAATGACAGGAGGTGCAAGTGGAGTTGATAAAAAGCTAAATGACAATGAGGCTTTAACAAAAGGGCTTCAAGCAGGAATTGGTGAAAATTACGGCAAATTGCAACACGGCATAGCCAAAAGCGTCTCAGGAAAAGATACAGCAGGAATGCTTGATTTAGCCCATGGCGATAAAATGAATGACAAAAGTTACATTAAAGATGCCATAAAATTAAAAAACTTCGATGACCCTGCAGTCGCTTCGGATAAAGAATATTTAAAAGCAAAAGTTTCTAAACAATTCAAAGACTATGATTTTAAAACAGACGATATTAAAGGATATTTTTTTAAAAAAGACTCTGAACCATCAAAAAGAGTATCTGAAAACAAAGATTTTCATCAAATCTTAAAAGATAATAAAGAAACAATTTTAAATGGAAAAGATTTTAGTGGAAGGTTTCCCGCACATTTCCCTAAGGGAGTTTTGGCTAATAGCAATCTTAAAAACGCCATAGGTGCAGCAGATTTTAAACATCCTTATCTTGATAAAGAGGGAAATTTGCACGTTAAAATGTATGACACTTATGATTTTAACAAGAATGCAACAGACGCATTAAATAAAGCAGGTAGAAGAGAAATGGAAAAAGGAAATTTAAAACCATATTTTTCAATACATGATATAATTATTCCAAAAGATAAATTAGATGAAATTTGGAAATAAAAGGAATTAAGGCTGGAGAAATTCAGCCTTAATATTTAAAACATGAATGAAAATTTAAAAGAAAAATTAAATATTTTTACAAGAAGCATTCTTTATATTTTATTAATCAGCGTGTCATTTTCTATAAAAGACGGCTATACTGCACTTGGCATCGTTATAGCAGCCAAAACGCTATTAGACATAGTTATTTTTGATATGTTAGGTGCTTTATTTTGTGGTACTAACTGTTCTTTTAGCGATAATGCAATTGATACCACAATGTTTCTTTTTATGCTATTTAACCTCATATTCTTCTCATACTTCTACGCAAAAATTTGCGGACTGTATAAAAAACTAAAAAAATATAACTTTTGGATTAAGAGCTTGGTTTTTCTTTCTGTTTCTTATTTTGCATATTTGATTAATACTTATAACTTAAAAACACTAAAGCCATATGAAACAGATTTAAAATTTGACATATGGATTTATATTGCTTCAGTTTTTTTAGCATTTTTATTAAATATTTTCTTTGATTTCCTAACAAAAAAATTTCCAAAACCATTTGAAAAAATTGGATATATATGTTCAGTTGATTTCTTTAAAGATATTTTTAAAAAAGTTAAAGGTTTTTTTATCCAAGCAAAATAGGTTTATAAATCCAATCAAAAAGATGTTTGATGATTCAGTATTTAAAAATTGCAAAAATCTTATTTATTGTATATTATATATACATTGAATTTCTAGAAAAATAAGGAATAAAAATGTCATCTTCTGAACAGAATATCGATATTTCAGATAATATAAATACCCAAGAAACACAAGATGGAGAGAGAAAAAAAATAGAAAACACTAAGCTCAAAGCAATCATTAGAGCTTTTGTTGCGAATATTGGAATAGCTTTAGTTAAATTTGTTTGTTTTTTGTTTTCTCGAAGTTCTGCGATGTTAGCTGAAGCTATACACAGCGGAGTTGATTCATTTAATAGCATTTGTTTATTAGTTGGAATAAAAAGAGGTTCTAAGCCTGCCGATAGTGAACATCCTTTTGGGTATGGTTTAGAGGCTAATATTTGGGCAATGTTTGCTTCATTATTGATGCTTGGCGGTACATTTGTTGCTTTGTATCATGGTTTTGATAAATTAATTAATGCTCATGGGATTGATGAATTATTAAAAAATTATAATTATGTTGCTATTGCTCTTGTTGCAAGTATGTGTTTTGAAGCTTGGGCAGTTGCTAGCGCAACAAATGCTGTGATTGAAGAAATGCAAATTACAGAGAAAAATCCTATTAAAAAATTCTTTTTATCTTTAAAAAATATTCGAAGAGTGCAATCTCCAACAACAAAATTTGTTTGGTATGAAGACACAGCAGCATTTTTAGGTGTATTTATTGCGTTTATCGCTTTGAGTTTATCAAAGTTTGTTATGCCTTTGAAATTTGCGTATATTCCTGATGCGATTGCATCAATTATAATTGGTTTAATATTGTTATTTTTAGCTATTTATTTATTAAAAAATAATGTGAGCAGTTTAACAGTTCAATCTGCAGAACCAAGAACGGAAGAAATAATCAGAAATGTTGCAAGTACAATTCATGGAATTACTCAAGTTGTTGAGTTAAAGACAATGAATTTGGGAACATCTGGTCTTGTTATAAATATGACAATCGAGGTTGATCCTGAAACTCAGATGAAAGATGCTGATGATATTGCGCAAATGCTTGAGAGAAAAATTAAAAAATATGTTAAAAACATAAATGATGTAACAATAGAACTTCAAGCTCATGATCAAGAAGATAATTGGGAAGAAAAATTAGACAAATTAATTCTTGAGGGCGAAAGAATAGGCGCAATTGATAACCATGAAGCAAATATGCTTTCAAATTTCTTTTCTTTTGCAAATACAGTTGTAAAAGAAATTATGATTCCAAGAACGGAAATTGTGTTTGCTGATGCTAATTCTTCGATATATGAAATAGCGGATATTATCATTAATTCTGGTCACACTAGATTGCCATTATATGAAGATAATGTAGATAATATTTTAGGGGTAATTAACGCAAAAGACGTTTTAAAAGTTATTAAAAACAATAATGTTGATGAAAGTTTTGAAATTAAATCTTTAGCGAGAGATATTTTAATTGTTCCTGAAAATAAATTTATCAGTGATTTGTTGTCAGATTTTACTTCTTCAAAAAATCAAATTGCAGCTGTAATTGATGAACATGGTGGAATAGCTGGTATTGTTACAATTGAAGATATTATCGAAGAAATTGTTGGCGAAATTTATGATGAATTTGATAAAATAGAAACACCAGAAGTAGTTAAAATTGATGAAAATACTTTGGATGTTTCATCTAAAACAAGCATTGATGATTTAAACGAAAGATTTGATCAAGATATCCCAAATGAAGATTTTCAAACAATAGGCGGATATGTTTTTGGATTGTTAGGAAGAGAACCTGAATTGGGCGATGTTGTAGAAGATAAAAATATAACATATACAATTTTAGAGCTTGATGGAATTAAAATTACACGTATAAAAATGCAAAAAAATACACCATTTATAGATAACGAAGAAAACCAAAATATAGAAATTCAAGGGGAATAAAATGAAATTAACAGTATTAGGTCCTGGTTGTTGGGGTTTAACAATAGCAAAATTATTAAATAATAATTTTGATGAAATATGCGTTTGGGGCAGAGAACAAGATTTAACTCCAAGCTTAGTAAATGAAAAAAGACTTGAAAAACCTCTTGAAATTCAATTAGATAAGAAAGTTGAAATAACTTCCGATTTAGCATATACACTAAAAGGTGCTGAAATTATTTTACTTGTTGTTTCAACATCTGGTATAAGACCAGTTTGTGAACAAATTAAAAAAATTGGCTTAGAAAAAAATCAAATTTTGGTTAATTTGGCAAAAGGTATCGAAATCCCTTCTCTAAAAAGAATGTCAGAAGTAATTTTAGAAATTTTACCTGATTGCAATTTTGCTGTTTTATCTGGCCCAACCTTGGCAAGAGAAATCATTGATGGTTGTCCTACATTGGCAACTATTGCTTCATATGATATGGAAGTTGCATCACGTGCCCAAAAACTTCTTAATGTAACATCGTTATTCCGTTTGTATACAAATTCAGATGTAATCGGGGTTGAATTAGGCGGAAGTTTGAAAAACGTTATCGCTATCGCATCTGGCTTTGCTGCTTCAATGGGTTTAGGAGATAATTTAAGAGGTTCATTATTAACTCGTGGCATGGCAGAAATGGTCAGAGTTGGCGTAGCGCTTGGTGCTAAACCTCAAACATTGTATGGCTTATCTGGCATGGGCGATTTAATTGCTACTGCTTCAAGCCCACACTCTAGAAACTACACGGTCGGTTCTTTAATTGCTCAAGGTAAAAAAATTGATGATATTTTGGAACATTTAGGTTCTGTTGCTGAGGGGGTTAAAACTTCAAAAGCATTATGTGAATTAGCAAAAAAATTAAATATTGAAGTGCCTGTATCAAATGCTATTTATGAAGCAGTTTATACGGATATTACACCTAAAGAAATATTAGATAAATTAATGAATAGAAAATTAAAGGTGGAAGATTAATGAAAAAAGTTTTATTTTTAATTTTTGCTTTGTTCTTTGTTTCAAATTCTGTTTTTGCTGCATATGAATTTGAAATTAAAGATAGAAAAATAACTTATCAGGAAGATGAATTAAAGTTCTATGAAAATGATGAATTATTAACTCCTGAAAAAGTCAATCTTTTATTTCCAGAATACCAATTATTATTAATTTCAGATTTTGATAAAAATAAAAAATATACATATAAAAATTCTTTATTTAAATCAAAAAATATTTTATTAGTAAATGATACAAATAGAACATTTCATAAATTTTTTATATATCCAGAAAGCTCTAGAAATCAATTAAATAAAGAAGATAAAAAATGTTTAATTAAATCATTAATTACAATTTATGGTAAGAAAAATGTTCGTTTAAAACATGAAGGTGGCGATGAATTTGAAATTGTTGTAAAATAATTTTTAAATTTTAGCAATATTTTTTCATAAATTGTTTTATATAAATAGTAGTGTGTAAAGGTGAAATATGTCTTCTAGTTTTTCAATTCCATCAGGACCATCAGTAGTTAGAACATTAGCAAAGCAAAGAGCTAGACAAGAGTATAGCGATGCACAAATGGCAGCTTTAAATAACTCTAGGGCTCAAAGAGCAATGTTGCATGATCCTATGTATAGAAATGATTTAAATGCTGCGTATGAGCAAGAATGTATGTTAGATTCAGCTCAATGTATGAATGAAGCAGAATTGATGGCTATAAGCGCAGAATTAAATGCGCTAAATTATATGGCATAACAGAGCTTAAAGAATTGCAAAAAACCGGCTTAAAGCCGGTTTTAAATTAGATTTTCAAATTTTTCAATTTTTGTTTGTTCACCTGTTTCAAGATTTTTTATACTATAAAAACCTTGATTTATTTCATCTTCACCTAAAATTATTGCATTTTTTGCAATTTTTGATGCTTTTTCTAATTGTTTTGCAAATTTTCTTGCTTGCATATCAAATTCAACTTTTTTATTTTGTTGTCTTAATTTTTGAGCAAGCTTTATTGCTTCTTTTGTGTTTGTTGAAACAATAAAATAATCTAATTTTGGTGCTTCTTGTTTTTCAACAAGGGTAAATAATCGCTCAACTCCCATTGCAAATCCAACAGCAGGAGTTGATGCTCCACCAAGCATTTCAACCAAACCATCATATCTTCCTCCGCCACAAACAGCGCTTTGAGAGCCAAGAGCAGATGATTTAATTTCAAAAACGGTTCTATTGTAATAATCCAACCCTCTAACAAGGAGTTTATTTCTTTGATATTTAATTCCTAAGTCGTCTAGATATTTCGTTAAAGTATCAAAATGGTCTTTGCATTCATCACAAATGTAATCATTTAAAATAACATTTTTAACTTCTTTTATTTCAAATATTTTTTGGCAATCTTCATTTTTGCAATCTAAAATACGCAAAGGATTTTTTTCATAACGCATTTTGCAATCATCACATAGATTTTCTAAATGTGGTTTTAAAATTTCTTTTATTGAATTTCTATAATCATTTTTACATTTAGGACAACCAAGAGTGTTTAATTCTACCTCCAAATTATCCAAACCAACAGATTTTAAAAATTCAACAGCAGACATTATTACTTCAGCATCTGCGCTTGGTTCTTTTATGCCAAACATTTCGACACCAACTTGATGAAATTGTCTTTGTCTACCTGCTTGTGGTCTTTCATATCTAAACATTGGTCCAAAGTACCAAAATTTTTGCGGAGGACTTTGGCGTACAATATTATGTTCAATAAATGCCCTAACAACTCCTGCTGTGTTTTCAGGACGAAGAGTTATTGAGGTTGCATTTTTTTCTATTCCGCCAACTTGGAATGTGTACATTTCTTTGTTTACGATATCTGTTGAATCGCCAACTCCTCTGGCAAATAGTTCTGTTGCTTCAAAAATTGGGGTTTTGATTTCTTGAAAACCTGCATTTTGAAAAACATTTTGAGCATTGTTTAAAATCCATTGCCAAGTATAGCTTTCTTCACCAAATATATCTTTTGTTCCACGTTGAGCTTTAATCATTTTATTTTCCTTATTAATATAAAGATATTTTACTATAAACATAGCTATTAATAGACGTTAATTTTATATTCATGGTATTTTTATTTTATGTTCACGGGTCTTGTAGAAAAAATATCAAAAGTTGAAAACATAATTATCAATTCATCTGGTGCGAAAATTTCTTTTATGGCTGATTTTGATAATGTTAAATTAGGTGATTCTATTGCGGTTAATGGAGTTTGTTTAACCATAGTTGAAATTAAAAATAATTTATTTTCTGCAGATGTCATGAAAGAGACTCTTAAATTAACAAATTTGTCTTTATTAAAAAAGGGTGACTTTGTTAATTTAGAGCGTGCAATGAAATTATCAGATAGGCTTGATGGGCATATTGTTTCAGGGCATATTGATACAATTGCAAAAATACATTCAATTCAAAATGATGGTTTTTCAAAAAAAGTTGTCATTAAATGTGATTCTGAACTAATTATCAAAAAGGGTTCTATTGCAATAAATGGAATAAGTTTAACTGTTTCTGATGTTTTTGAAGATGGATTTGAAGTGTCTTTAATTCCTGCAACTATTGAAAAAACAAATCTGTCTAATATAAAAATTGGTGATATAGTTAATATTGAGTATGATTTATTTGCGAAATATATTTATAAATTTACTCACAAAGAAAAAAAATCAAAAATAACCTTAGAATTTCTTAAAGAAAATGGATTTTAAAAATGGAAAAAATGTTTAATACAATTGAAGATGCATTAATTGATTATGCAAATGGCAAAATTATAATTGTTGTTGATGATGAAAATCGTGAAAACGAAGGTGATATGATATGCAATGCAAAGTTTTCTACTCCTGAAAATATAAATTATATGGCGCAAAATGCAAGAGGATTGATTTGCGTAGCAATTGACAAAAAAATTGCTCAAAAAATGCAATTAAATCAAATGGTAGAACAAAATACAGAAAGTATGAAAACTGCTTTTACTGTTTCAATTGATGCTGATGAAAAATTTGGTGTTACAACAGGAATTTCTGCATATGATAGAGCAAAAACAATTGAAGTATTAATTGATTCAAATTCAAAACCATCAGATTTAAGACGCCCTGGACATTTATTTCCTTGTGTTGCAAGAGAGGGCGGGGTTTTAGAACGTATTGGACATACAGAAGCTGTTGTTGATTTTGCAAAATTAACAGGTTTGCCACAAGCAGGCACAATGTGCGAAATTATGATGCCAGATGGAAATATGGCAAGAAGAGATTATATTTTAGAGTTTGCAAGAAAAAATAATATAAAAGTTGTTACTGTTGCAGATTTGGTTAAATATCGAATTGCAAGAGAATCAATTATTAAAATGGAAGCAAGTGCTAATTTACCAACTCAATTTGGCGAATTTAAAATTTATGGATATAGAAATATATTGAATAATGCTGAATATGTAGCATTAGTTAAAGATGATAATTCAAATAAAATTCCAATGGTTAGAGTGCATTCAGAATGTCTGACGGGAGATATTTTTCATAGTTTAAGATGTGATTGTAATTATCAATTGCAAAGTGCTCTTAAAATGATAAATGATTATCAAAAAGGTGCATTAGTTTATATGCGTGGCCATGAGGGTAGAGGAATTGGTTTAATTAATAAAATTAAAGCTTATGCTCTACAAGATGAAGGACAAGATACAGTTCAAGCAAATGTTTCATTGGGTTTTGCTCCGGATTTAAGAGATTATGGAATTGGCGCTCAAATTTTAAGACATTTGGGATATTTTAAATTTAATTTATTAACAAATAATCCTACAAAAATAATTGGACTAGAGGGTTATGGGCTTGAAATTAATGAAAGAATACCAATTGAGCCAATAATCAATGAATACAATGAAAAATATATAAAAACAAAAATTGAAAAAATGCATCATTTGATTAAATAAAGGATAAATTAGTGCAGAATAAAAATAAAATTATGGTTTTTTATGGAATTTTAATTTTATTTATAATTTCCTTGTTTTTATCGGCTGAAAAATATTTAGATGTTGCAAAATATAATAAAATGAACGTTATTATTGAAACTATCCCAAAAAATAATAACGATATTTTATTGAAATTAGATGAAAATATATATGCACCAAAATTATTTAAAAATTTATTAAATCAAGAAATAAAAACAAAAGTTGAAACAATAGATATTTTAATCAAGGAAAAATATTCTTCTAAAATAAATAATATTATTGTTTTTAATGACACAAAAATGAATGTTTATGAGGATTTTTCTAATTTTGAAAAATCTAAAGAAAAGATTTGTGTAGAAAATAAATGCACTAATTATGATAAATACAAATTTAATGACGAAATAAAGTTTGATAAAAATTCAAAAATAATAAATTACAATTCTAAAATTAATACCTTTTACTTGTTTGTTGTTAATTTTTTAGGTGGAAATATAGTATTTTTAAGTTCTTATATTTTGTTATTTATTTCAATAATTTATTTTATAAATAATAAGCAATATATAAATATAAAGCTCGATTATAGATTTTATGCAGTTGCCTGTTTTTTATTAGCATTCTTTTTAAGATTGAATAATATTGATTCATATGCCCCTTGGGGAGATGAATGTTATGCGGTTTTGATTTCAAATCCAAAAATGCCATTTATAAATATATTTAATGACCCTGGAAATCCGCCGTTTTATTATTTTCTTTTAAAGATGAATTTATATTTATCAAATATGTCTTTATTAAGTGCAAGATTCTTATCTGTTGTTTTTAATCTTTTAGCAATTGGATTTCTTTGGTATTTTGTAAGGAAAAATTTTAATAAAAAAATTGCTAATATTGCCCTTTTTTTAGCAGCTATTAATATGCCTTTAATATATTATTCTCAAGAAATTAGATGTTATAGCTTACAAGTTTTACTTAGTGTTTTAATTTTCATTCAAACATTTGAAATTTTAAAAAAAGGAAATATTAAAAATTATCTACTATATTTTATTTTTGCAATATTTGCTGTAAATACTCATTATTATCAAATTATATTTATTGGCTTGAATTTCTTGTATATTTTCTTTTCTCTTTTAAAAGAGAAAAGAACAAAAGAGCTTGCGATATTTTGTATTGGTAATATAGCGATTTTATTATCATTTTTGCCATATTATTTTATAACAGCGCACACAAAAGCTTTATTGAACACTAATTTCAATACTCAACTGCCACAAATTACTTTTGATTTAATTAAAAGATGTGTTTTTATGGTGACTGGTGGATTTTTATCTTTGATTTTAACGGGATATTTTTTATATAAAAAAATAAATGACGTAAATGAATATCAAAAAAGAATACTTTGTTATTGTATTTTTATTATTTTATTTGTTATTTTATCAGGCTTAATTTTATCTTTTGTAATTAGACCTATGTTTGTTCAGAAATATTTGTTATTTTTAATTCCTTTTTATTTAATAATTTTATCTTTTATTTTTGGAATGAATTATAAAAACAAATATATGCTTATTATAGTTATTTTATGGTTATTTTTAGTACAAAATTATTTAAATAAAAGCATAGATAATAATAGAAAAATTTGTACAACAAGTTATAATTCTTTAAAATTATCAACTTTTTATCAGAAAAAAACTTCAAAAAAAATAGTTCATTTACTTAGAATGTCTGATATGTCGGCTGGGAAATTTTGGATGCTATATGGACAAAATTATGAAAAAAATTCTAAGCATATTTTTATTGAAGAATTAAAAAATGGATTTGATATTGAAAGTATTTTAAAAGATAAAATAAAAGAAAATTTATCTAAAAATACAATGATTTTTACCCCCTTATTGAAAGCAAATTTAGAAAATTCTAAACAAAAAAATTATACTTGTTATTTTAATAGCTCATTAGATGTTTGTATTTGGAAAATTGAATAAAAAATTAAGCTGAAATTAAGAATTTATAAAGATTTTTTTTGAAAGTTGCTTTTTATTTTTGTGTTATAATTTTAATAAATTGAACTACTTAAAAAGGAGAAAATAATGACTTTTAAACCTGGCAAATGGCAAACAGAAATCAATGTTCGCGATTTCATACAAAGAAACTACACTCCTTACGAGGGTGATGCAAGTTTCTTAGCTGGTCCAACAGCTTCAACAACAAAACTTTGGGAAGAATGTTGTGAATTATTTAAACAAGAAAGAGAAAAAGGTGGAGTTTTAGATATGGATACACGTGTTGTATCTACTATTACTTCTCATGGCGCAGGTTATATAGATAAAGATTTAGAAACTATCGTTGGTTTGCAAACAGATGCACCTCTAAAACGTTCTATGCAACCATTTGGCGGTATTAGAATGGCTGAAACTTCTTGCAAATCATATGGTTACGAAGTTGACCCTGAAGTTTCTGAAATTTTCACAAAATACAGAAAAACGCACAACCAAGGTGTTTTCGATGTCTATACTCCAGAAATGAAAGCAGCAAGACACTCTGCTATTATCACAGGTCTTCCTGATGCTTATGGTCGTGGACGTATTATTGGTGACTACAGAAGAATTGCTTTATACGGTATCGATAGATTAATTGAAGATAAAAAAGCTCAATTTGCTTCTTTAGAAGGTGAAATGACAGCTGAAAGAATTCAATTAAGAGAAGAAATTTCTGAACAAATCAAAGCATTAAATGAAATGGCTCAATTAGGTGAAACTTATGGATTTGATATCAGAAAACCTGCTCAGAATACAAAAGAAGCTATCCAATGGTTATATTTTGGTTATTTGTCAGCAGTAAAAGAACAAAATGGCGCTGCTATGTCAATTGGTAGAACTTCTACTTTCTTAGATATTTATATTGAAAGAGATTTAGCAAATGGAACATTTACTGAAGAACAAATTCAAGAAATGATAGACCATTTCATTATGAAATTAAGACTTGTTAGATTTGCAAGAACTCCAGAATATAATTCATTATTCACAGGAGATCCTACTTGGGTTACTGAATCAATTGGCGGTATGGGTATTGATGGCCGTTCAATGGTTACTAAAAACTCATTCAGATACCTTCATACATTAGAAAATCTTGGAGCTGCCCCAGAACCAAACTTAACAGTTCTTTGGTCAAAAAGATTACCAAAGGCATTCAAAGAATATTGTGCGCATATCTCAATCAAAACTTCATCAATTCAATATGAAAATGATGATATGATGAGAGTTACACACGGTGATGATTATGCTATTGCATGTTGCGTTTCTTCAATGGTTGTTGGTAAAGAAATGCAATTCTTTGGAGCTCGTGCTAACTTAGCTAAATGTTTATTATACGCAATCAATGGCGGTGTAGATGAAAGATTAAAAGAACAAGTTGGTCCAAAATATGCTCCAATCACTTCCGAATATCTTGATTATGATGAAGTTATGGCAAGATTTGAAGGCATGATGGAATGGCTTGCTGGTTTATATGTAAATACATTAAACTGCATTCACTACATGCACGATAAATATTGCTATGAAAGATCTCAAATGGCATTACATGATAGAGATGTAAAACGTTACTTCGCAACAGGTATTGCTGGTCTTTCAGTTGTTGCAGATTCTTTATCTGCAATTAAATATGCAAAAGTTAAAACTATTAGAGATGAAGATGGAATTGTTGTAGATTACGCAACAGAAGGTGAATTCCCTAAATATGGCAACAACGATGATAGAGTTGACTCAATTGCAGTTGAATTGGTTTCTAAATTTATGAATATGATTAGAAAACATCATACATATAGAAATTCAATTCCTACAATGTCAATTTTAACAATCACATCAAACGTTGTTTATGGCAAAAAGACAGGCAACACTCCAGATGGAAGAAAAATGGGTGTTCCTCTAGCTCCTGGCGCTAATCCAATGCACGGCAGAGATACTCAAGGTGCTGTTGCATCATTAGCATCTGTTGCAAAACTTCCATTTGATGATGCTCAAGATGGTATTTCAAATACATTCTCAATTATTCCTAATGCATTAGGTAAAGATGAAGTATTTATGGGCGATCTTGATATCCAATTGGATTGTGGATGTGCTGCTGGCACATGCTGCTAAGAATAACATATTAATAGAAAACAAATAAAGGAAAATAAAATGGCTACACAACAAGAAGAAAACCTAATTAACTTATTAGATGGCTATGTTGAAAAAGGCGGACATCATTTAAATGTTAATGTATTCAATAGAGAAACATTAATCGATGCTCAAGCTCATCCTGAAAAATATCCTCAACTTACAGTTAGAGTATCAGGATACGCAGTTAATTTTATTAAATTAACAAAAGAACAACAAGATGATGTTATCTCAAGAACATTCCATTCTCAAATCGGTTGTTAATTAGTTAAATAAATACAAAAACAGGCATCAATTGATGCCTGTTTTTTGGTTTTGTGTGATGTTATGCGAAAGTTTTGAATGTTTTTTCAATATTGTCATCAATAACTTTTGTTACTGCGTCCATTTCTGTTTTAATTGCGCTTTGTTCTGTGTCTAATTGTTCTAGTCTTAATTCAAGTTTTTGGTCTTGTCTTTGAACAATTTCCGTTTGAGCATTGATTTCAGAAATAGTTTGGTCATACAATGCTTTTTGATATTCGTAATCATTAAATGCATCTTCATAAGCTTCTTTGTCTTGAACTTGTGTCATTGTGATTGTGAAAGTTTCGCCACTTAATTCGGATGGATATTCTTCATTTTCTGCTATTGTAATTGATGAAAAACGACCATTGTCGGATTGTTCCATTGTTGCAAGAACATTTACACTTTGTTCTTTGTAATAAGTATCTACACCATATGTGTATATATTGTTTTCTTTGTCTTCTTGAGGACCAGCTAGTAGTGCATCAAATGTTTTTTGTGTTATAAAGTGATAATCCCCTTTGACATCTTGATAGAAGTGTGAAAAACTTGCATTTTCTCCTTCTTCTTTTTGTAGTTCTGCTAGGGCATTATAATAACCTGGAATTGTATCTAGTATAGTTTTTTCAGGAAGTTCGTAAATTTGATTTTCACCAATTGAAAATTTGCCATCTTTGTTATATGGGCTGTTGTTGTATTCATCATATGTTAGATTTGTGTACGATGTTTCATTTTGTGAAATTGGTATAGTGTATACTTTGTGTGTTGAAGATGATGGAGTTGTATCATCATCTGCAGATGGTGTAGTTGTTTCTTCATCTGCAGGCGGAGTGCTTGTATCATCATCTGTAGGTGTTGTTGTTTCGTCTGTGGTTGTTGTAGTCACGTGTGAAACGTTTTCGTATTTTACTGCTCCAAGAATAAATTCATCAACATCCGGACGAATTGTTTCTATATTGTTAGTTAATGTAACCATATATTGGTTTTCAACACCATTGTGAGTTTTGCTTAGATTGCTGATTGTATAATCATCTTCTAGATATGATTCATTTGAGCCATCTAAAGTATATACGGTTTTATAATAATCACTTTGAGACGGAGGAACAGGAACATCCAAATTCATCATTTGGCTGTATAGGTTAGAGCTTTCGTTTGCTAAAGCTGTTCTTTGTTGGTTTACTTGTTGACCTTGGTATTCAACGTTGCTTTTTCTGGCGGTTAAACCTAGAAACCTCGCCTGAGATGCTGCCATACCCATAACTGTCATTGCCTCCATTGTTTTTGTTATATCAATGTATACGGTAGTTATTTAAGGATTCTTTAGTATATATAAAGTATTTTTTACAAAAGTTAACATTTTTTATATATAATTTAAAATAATAAGTTCATGAATTTTATTGCTTTGATGCAAAAGGAAAAATAATGCCACAAACACTAGGAAATATACATTCTATTGAAACTTGCGGAACGGTTGATGGTCCTGGAATTCGCTTTGTTGTTTTTATGCAAGGCTGTCCAATGAGATGTTTATATTGTCATAATCCCGATAGTTGGGATTTTAATGTAAACAAAAAAATGTCTGTTGAAGAAATTTTAACAAAATATGAGGGTGTAAAAGAATTTTTAAAAAATGGTGGCTTGACTGTTACTGGTGGCGAGCCAATGGCGCAAATTGAATTTGTGACAGAGTTATTTAGACAGGCTAAAGAAAAAAATATCCATACCGCTCTTGATACTTCTGGAATATTTTTTTCTAAAACAAATACCCAAAAAGTTGACAAACTATTAGAATATACAGATTTAGTTATGTTGGATATTAAACATATTGATGCTACTGAACATAATAAACTTACAGGACATTCTAATGTTGCAATTCTTGATTTTGCAAAATATTTATCTGAAAAGAAGATTCCTGTTTGGATTAGACATGTTGTTGTGCCAACTATTACATTAAATAAAACTTATTTGTCAAAATTAGGTGAATTTTTAGCAACATTAGATAATATCCAAGCGCTTGATGTTTTACCATATCATGATATGGCTGTAGCAAAATATGAAAATTTGCAAAAACCATATCCCTTAAAGGGAGTTCCACCAACCACAAAAGAACAAGCGCTTGATGCAAGAACAATAATACTTGAATCAATGAAGAAATCAAAATTAGAAAATATGGAACAAAAAAGCGAGTCATAGACTCGCTTTTTTATAGTCCAATTACAAAGAAAGCCGAAACTCAACATTTCGACTTTCTTTTTCATATCCTTTTGCCTTTCGCCTATTGCTCCTGTGAAATCGAAGATTTCTACGTCGCCTTTGTAGTGCTATCGTCAAAGCTCATCGCTTCGCCGATTTAGCACCGGCTTCGCCTTTTCGCCAAGTGCAGTTGCACTAGGCTCATTTGACTCAGGTTATTTAAAATATCTGTTTAATAAACCTTTGAATGCTGCGCCGTGACGAGCTTCATCTTTTGCCATTTCATGAACTGTATCATGGATTGCATCGTAACCTAATTGTTTTGCTCTAACAGCGATATCTAATTTAGCAGCACAAGCGCCAGTTTCTGCATCAACTCTTGCTTGTAGGTTTTCTTTAGTTGAAGCTGAAACAACTTCGCCTAGTAATTCCGCAAATTTTGCAGCGTGTTCTGCTTCTTCAAAAGCTATTCTTTTGTATGCTTCTGCAACTTCAGGATAACCCTCTCTATCAGCTACTCTTGACATTGCAAGATACATGCCAACTTCTGTACATTCACCCATAAAGTGGTCTTTTAAACCTTTTGTAACTTCAGCATCATCAACAACGCCGTCGCCAACATTATGCACGCAAGCAAATCCTGCTTCTTCATTCATTTCGTTAAATTTTGTAGCTTTACATAAAGGACATACTTCTGGTTTTGATTCTTGTTCAACTGTCCAACCGCATACTGCGCATACCCATTTAGCCATTTTCTTTCTCCTTTTTATTGTATAGACAATTTTTTAATAATTTCTTTTGTAAATTCTTCTGTTGTTGAATTACCTTTTAAATCTTTAGTTAAAGTTTTTCCTTCTTTTAAGACTTCAAATAATGCTTTTTCGATATTTTTAGCAGCTTCAATTTCGCCAATATAGTTTAGCATCATACAAGCACTTCTTAACAAACCTGTTGGATTTGCTATTCCTTGCCCTGCGATATCTGGAGCAGAACCGTGTACTGCTTCAAAAATAGCGCAATCTTTTCCGATATTAGCGCTTTGTGCTACACCCAATCCGCCAATTAAACCAGCACATAAATCTGAAACTATATCTCCATATAGATTTGGCATAACTAAAACATCAAATTGACTTGGGTTTTGTACTAATTGCATACATAAATTATCAACTAAGATTTCTCTAGTAGAAATATTTGGATAGTTTTTAGATATTTCTCTAAAGGTATTTAAAAACATTCCATCTGCAAGTTTTGATATATTTGCTTTAGTTACAACGCCAACTTCTTTTCTATTGTTTTTAATTGCATATTCAAAGGCAAATTCGCAAATTCTTTTGCAGCCTTTTTTTGTAATTAATTTAACACCATGGATTGTTTCTTCATCAATTTTATTTTCAATCCCTGCGTATATATCTTCAGTGTTTTCTCTGATTATTACTAAATCAACATCTTGAAATGGGGTTTGAATTGCTGGCAAATTTTTGCTCGGTCTAACATTTGCATACAAATCAAAATGACGACGAAGAGCAACGTTAACAGACTTAAACCCTGTTCCTATTGGAGTTGTGATTGGTGCTTTTAAGCAAACTTTATTTTTTTCAATAGATGTTATTGTTTCATTTGGAATTGTATCTTGATATATTTTATAAGCACGAGCGCCTGCTAATTGTTTATCCCAATTGATTTTTACTCCTGCTACATCAATTATATCAATAACTGCTTGTGTAATTTCCGGACCTATACCATCCCCATCAATTAAAGTTATATTATACAAGTTTAAAATCTCCATTTTTATTTAAATGCTCTACTAAACCACCATCATTTAATAATTTAATCATAACGTCTGGTAATGGCGTGATTTTTAGTTCGATATTTTTAGTAATGTCTTTTAAAATGCCATTTTTGATGTCTAATTCTAGTTTGTCACCTGCATCAATTTTATCAGTGTCACATTCAATTGCCAAAAGACCAATATTGATGGCATTTCTGTAAAAAATTCTAGCGAATGATTTGGCGATAACAGCACCGACCCCAGCAATTTTAATGATTTGAGGAGCGTGTTCTCGGCTTGAACCTAAACCAAAGTTATTGCCTGCTACAACAAAGTCTCCTTTTTGAACTTGGCTTGCAAAATCAGGGTCTGCGTCTTCTAAAACATGTTTAGAAAATTCCACTAAATCATTTCTTAAGTGAAATAATCTGCCTGGAGCAATATGATCTGTCGAAATGTTATCTCCGAATTTAAATGCTTTTCCTGTTTTTATAAAATCTTGTGTCATAATTACTCCCATTTATACTTATTGTTAAATTATATACTAAATTTTTTTTCTTGAAAATTGTTATTACAACAAAATTATTATATAATTATCTTATGAAAAATTCTTTACTAAAGGTTGGTATTATTGGACTTGGCTTGATTGGCGCATCTTTATTAAAAAGATTGAGTCAAAAGAAATATGAAATATTTTGCTATTCTAAATCAAGTTATAAAAAAGCAAAAAAATATTCTAAATTTGCTAGTGATGATATAAATATCATCAAAGGCTGTGATATTGTTTTTGTTTGTTCGAAAATATCTGAAACATTGAATATTTTAGATGAATTAAACAAAATACTTGATAAAAATACAATTGTTGTTGATGTTGCTTCTGTAAAAGAAAAAAAATATAAAAAATACAAATTTGAATTTATATTATCCCATCCTATGGCAGGCTCTGAAAAATCAGGTTTTAATGCTGCGGATGAAAATCTTTTTGTTGGTGCAAAATGGCTTGTTGAAAAAGAAAACAAAATTTTAGAAAAAATTATAAAAGACACTGGTGCAATTTCATTAAAATTTGATATGAAAAAACATAATTTAGCTTGCGCTCAAATATCTCATTTGCCTGCGATACTATCATTTTTATTGTATGATTGCGCATCAAATGATTCAAAACAAATTGCATCGAGCGGCTTTAGAGATACAACCCGTCTTGCAATGACAAATTCTGATTTAGTTTTTTCTATGTTTAAAAACAATGAAGAAAATATATTAAAAACCTTTGATTTATTAACTAAAAAACTAAATCGCTTGAAAAATCTTTCTGATAATGAGAGAATCAAATTATTTGAAGCAATTGCGCAAAATAGAGCAAAAATGTATGACAAAAATGGAAAAAATATATTCAAAATATAAAGAACTTAAACAAAAAGTTAAAGATAAATATGACTCTTTATCTATTTTGGATAGATATGTTTTAAAACAGTTAACTGATGTTTTTGTATTGGGTGTAATTATATTTACATCAATAATTTTTGCTTCTGAAACTTTTACTCAATTAATCAAGCAAATTTCTTTGTATGGAATTCCATTTCATATCGCAATAATGATGATTGTTCTTAATTTGCCACAGGTTTTTGTTCTTACAATTCCTATTTCAACATTATTTGCTACCGTTATGACAGTTAATGATTTAAGTTTAAAATCTGAAATAACAATATTTAAAGCATGTGGAATCAGCATAGAAAGAGTTGCTCGACCAATATTTTGTTTTGCACTTGTAATGACATTGGTTAGTTTTATGATAAATGAATTTATTGTGCCTGTAGCTTCTGTGCAATCAAAATCATTGGCAATATATTCATTAGAACAAAAACATATTCCTGAAAATAAAATGAATTTCACTGTGAAAGATATTGATAAAGAGGGGAATTTAAAAAGGCTTTTTTATGCGCAATGGTGTAAAGACAGAACATTGAATAATGTTACTGTTATAGATATATCAAATCCTAAAACAATCCAAATAGTTCAAGCAAAAAAGGGTTCAACTTCTGATTACGGCTGGCTATTTGAAGATGGTGTTATCTATACTATTTCAAAAAATGGTAAAATTTTTAATTGGAGTTTATTCCAAGAATCAAATGTAACATTTGGAATAGGTGATGTTAATGAGATGGTTGAAGAATCAACTAATGAATTTAATTTCTTCAAGTTAATGAAACATATTAAAAAACAAAAATCAAAACTAGAAAAGAAAGTTGTTTTAGAATATAAGATAAATTTATTTGATAAATTAGCCTTGCCTGTTACAACTTTTGCGCTTGCTGTTATTGGGGTTCCATTGGCTATTACTCCGCCAAGGGTGCGTTATAATAGAGGATTTTTATTTAGCATTATAATAATTTTTATTTATTATGTAATAAGAGCTTTTTCTTTAAATTTGGGTGCAACAGGCACAATTCCACCAGTTCTTGCTGCTTGGCTTCCTGTAATTAGTATTATGGCAGTTGGTGGATATTTGTTTTACAAAAAAGCATACAAAATATAGATTTAGCTAAGTTTTTTCAAATAATACAACTGAAGCTAATATATCTCTAAAATCTCTGGCTAAAATTTCACTAAAGTCTTTTGGATCGATTTGTGTCGCAACGATTTGAGTTAAATCCATAGGTAATTCTTGAATCATTGGTATTAAGAATTCTTGGTCTAAACTGCTCATTAATTTAATTTTTTCATCTTTCATTAGCATATTTAATGGCTGTGCGATTTGTTCTGGTTTGAATAAAAGTAATAAATCAGCTTCTTGTTCTATCATTCCATTAATTAAGCCCATTTTTGAATTTCTTTCCATGGAATGTAGAAATCTTTTATAATCGCCATCTTCTAAATTTTCTAAATGTTCAAGATATTCCTTTTGTCGTTTTCCCTTAAATTCCGCACCAAAAGAATACACCATAATATCTTCTAGTGTCTTTTGATCAAGGCTTTCGAAATATTTTTGTGAATATTTGCGCTCGCATGCTGGTTCATCCAAGAAACTATTCATAGCGCCATCATTCATAAATTGCAAAACGTCAAACACATCGAATTTTTGAAAAACCATTCCAATTAGTTCTTCTAAAGGTAATGCTTGGCATAATGTCATCAATTTTTCTTCAGTGAAGAAGTTAAGACCTTTTGATAATTGTTCCGATGTTAAATAAGGTAATAAGGAATCTAAATCGCTTTCTGCCATATTTTGTAAAATAATGAGTTTGTTTTCTGGGTCTGCAAGTTTAAATATTTCTAAAATCTTGTCTGGATCAGATAAGATTTTCTTATATTCAGCAGCTTTGGTATTCCCGTTTGCTGCTTCGAGCTCCATAATTTCCTCAAGACCTTTATTGGCATATTGAGGAATTTTGGATGCGGGAATTCCAAAAAATTTATTTAATAATGTAAAATCGACGTTTAGTTGTATCAATTTTTTGCCTTTTATATAAAAAAGATATACTTTCTTATATAATTAAAGTATTTATTTTAAAGCAAATTAACTGTTTTAATAAAATTGTAATATATCTTAATTAAATATATTTGTGCTTAAAAGTTTTCTTGCCTTTAGCATAATCATCTACAATGTGATTATTTCCATATAATTTATATTTATAAATTGTTAAACCCTCAAGTCCAACAGGACCTCTGGCATGAGTTTTGTTTGTTGAAATACCAACTTCTGCGCCAAAACCATATCTAAAGCCATCTGAAAATCTTGTTGAACAGTTTGCGAAAACAGAAGAAGAATCAATTAAATTCATAAATTTTTCTATGTTTTCATTATTGTTGCTTAAAATTGAATCTGTGTGACCTGAACCAAATTTATTTATGTGTTCGATGGCTCCATCTATATTTTTTACGATTTTTATAGATAAAATTTTATCTCCATATTCCACAGAATAATTTTCAGGGTTTTCTATAATTTTAATTTGTGCGTTTGTTATCTCTTTTTTTAATTCTTCAATATATTTGAAGTTTTCATGAATTAAAAGAGTTTCTGTAGCATTACAAGCGCTTGGGTATTGTGTTTTTGCATCTATTATAATTTTTTTTGAATTTTCTAAATCCATATCTTCGTCTAAAAATATGTGACAAATTCCAGATGCATGACCCAATACAGGGATTTTTGTATTTTCTTTTATAAATTTAACTAATGAATTAGAACCTCTTGGAATGATTAGATCTATATATTCATCTAAATCAAGCATATTTTTAATATCTTCTCTTGAATATACAAGATTAATTACATTATTTGGAAAGTTTTGTGTATTTTTTAATGCTTCGTTAACGATTTTATTAAATAAGGTGTTTGTGTTGTTACATTCGCTTCCGCCTTTTAAAATAGCGCAATTGCCGGATTTTATAATTAAAGATGCAATTTGAATGAAGCAATCTGGTCTTGCTTCAAAAATTACACCAATAACTCCAATTGGAGTTGAGATTTTTTTTAAAATTAAGCCCTCGTCAAGTTCTTTTTGCCAAATAATATTGTTAACAGGGTCATCAAGAGTTATTAAATCTTTTAAACCTTGAATTAAATCTTTGAATTTTGTTTCGCTAAATTTTAATCTATCAAAAGTTGCTTTGTTGATTTTATTTGTTTCTAAAAGTTCTTTTGCGTATTTTAGGTCTTTATTGTTTTCTGTATAAATTTCGTTTTCATATTTTTTTAATGCCTCAATAATATTTTCTAATGCTTTATTTTTTGTTGCATTATCTAAATTCATTGTTTTTAAAAATGCGTCTTTGGCATTTTTTGCAATTTGTATTATATCGATATTATTCATTTTGTTTTCCTAAATTACAACTAAATTATCTTTAATTACAACATCGTCATCAAATTTATAACCTAAAATTTGACAGATTTTGTCGCTATGACAGCCTTTGATTTTGTTTATATCAGATGAATTATAGCTTGAAATTCCTCTTGCGAATTCTTCATTATTTGAATCAACAAGAGATATTATTTCACCTCTTTTGAATTCACCCTCAACTCCTGTAATTCCTATAGATAAAAGGCTTTTTTGATTGTTTATTATTGCCTCTTTTGCGCCATCATTAACAATTATTTTACCCATAATATTCGTTGCATATGCAATCCATCTTTTTTTATGAGAAAGATTTTTGTTTGGTAAAAATACTGTTCCAACACTATCATCAAAAACTTTTTTAATGATTTCAGGAGTTTTTCCATTCACAATTTTTGCATATAATCCGCTTGATGTAACAACTTTTGCAGCGATAAGTTTTGTTATCATTCCGCCTCTACCACCAACAGATGCGCCAGTGGCTAGTTTTTCTATTTTTGGAGTTACCTTTTCAACTTTTGAAATAAGTTTTGCATCTTTGTATTCTTTTGGATTTTTGTCAAATAATCCATCTATATCTGAAACCATTACTAATAAATCAGCATCAAGCTTTGAAGCAACTATTGATGATAATTTATCGTTATCTGAAAAACAAACATGTTCTAGTTCGGAAGGCGAAACAGCGTCGTTTTGATTGATTATTGGAATAACTTTGTTTTCTAAAAGTTTTGATAAGGTTAATCTTAAAGAAAGATATTTTTTTCTATTTGCGAAATCTTCTTCCGTTAGAAGAATTTGCGCTGTCGTGATGCCATATTTCTCAAAACCATCTTGCCAAATACCCATAAGCATAGGCTGACCAACACTTGCAGCTGCTTGTTTAAGAGTTGTAGAGGTTGAAGTATCTATTCCAAGTTTCTTAGCCCCTAATCCAACGGCTCCGGATGTTACGATTAAAATTTCTTTTCCTTGTTTGTATAAATAAGAAATGTCTTCAATAAATGAATATAAATGAGCAAGAGATATTTCTCCATGCTCATTTCTTAAAATATTTGTGCCGAATTTAAAAACTATCCTTTTAGAATTTTCTATCATTTTAATTTAAAGCCTACTAATAATTCTATTTGTGTATATTCTTGATTTAATGATGTAGCAACTGCTTCATCCGTAATTTCGCCGTTAAATGTGGTAACTCCATTTGATAGGTCTTGATTTTCTTTTATGGACTCAATTATTCCCATTTCGCCTAGAGATTTTAGATATGGATACATTGCATATGAGTATGCATATGAAGCTGTTTTTGGAACAGCTGACGGGATATTTGGAATAGCACAATGTAATACTCCGTATTTTTCAAATGTTGGATTTTGATGAGTTGTAATCCTATCAATTGTTTCAACATTTCCGCCTTGATCGATTGCAACATCAACAATTACAGAGCCTTTTTTCATACATTTAACTACATCTTCGCTAACTATTTTTGGCGCAACATGGGATGGATTTAATACGCATGTTACCAGTAAATCTGCTTTTGGAATTTCTTGAGCAATTTTTGCTGGATTACAATAATGAGTTTTGATTGAAGTTCCATAAATTCCATCAATTTGTACAAGTTTTTTTGGATTTATATCAAAAATTGAAACATCTGCACCCATACCAATTGCAATTTGGGCTGCATTAAAACCTGCAACACCGGCACCTATGATAATAACCTTTCCAGGTTGAACCCCTGGAACTCCTGACAATAAAACACCAGAACCACCTTTGTGAGATTCAAGAAGTCTTGAACCTATCTGAACAGATAATCTTCCTGCAATTTCAGACATTGGAGTTAATAATGGAAGTTGTCCATCTTGTGTTTTAACTGATTCTGATGCTATTGCAGTTACTTTTTTCTTTAATAATTCTTTTGTTAATTCTTCCTCTATTGCAAGATGTAAGTATGAGAATATAACTAAATCGGGTCTGAAATATTTAAATTCTTCTTTTTGAGGCTCTTTTACTTTTACTATAACTTTAGAATTATCCCATACTTCTTGAGCGCTATAAGCTATTTTTGCGCCACTTTGAGTATAATCTTCATCGCTAAAGCCTGATAATTCTCCTGCTTTTGATTCTATTAAAACATTTAATCCATCTGCGCATAGCATAGCAACTACATCTGGAGTAATGGCGACTCTGGTTTCACCTTCTTTTAATTCTTTGACAACACCAAAATTATATTTCATAAACCCTCACATTACATTGTTATGATTGATTTTAACATTCTTATAGGCTTTATGCAATTTGTAATTTATAAAAATAAGTTTATTTTATGATTGTCTTGTCCTCCCAATAAAACTAAACCTAAAGACTCAAACATTTGATTTTGTTCATTAATTTTACTTTTATCTATTGTTTTTGCATAAGCTTGATGATATCCCTCGGACATGGTTAATTTCTCTTTAGATTCTGCGATTATTGATTTAAATATATAAAATGGTGTATGCAATCTTTCTGTAAAATAGTATGGATGTGCAAAGGCAAATGTGCAGTCTTGATTTTCAAAAGCACTAAAAATTTCACCACTTGTACTTTCTCCTGCTGCTTGGATGGTTTTATTTGTCTGAATTAATGGTTGCAGAGTTGCTCTTATTCTGGATATTTCTTCATTTTCTTGGATATGTTGTGGTATTAAACCTAAATCTTTTAAATTTCCTAGCGCTTTGTTTCTATCGGTTTTTTGCATTATTTGTTCATAATATGTGTTTGAATTTTTTCCTTTTTGGTTAGCTAAATTAGAAATTGCGTATTTTGTTTGTCCATAATGCGCTACCTTCCAGTGAAGATTTGCTCCAAACATATCTTTTTGTAAATCAACTCCATATATTTTTGAAAATTCCTCTTTACTAAAAGACATATGAGGAAATCTTTTTTGGAATTCTTTTATTGTATCTTCAATCATATTTCTTCTTTTTGCATGTAGGTTTTGAAGATATGTTTTTAATTTTTCGTCAAATGGATTTATGCAATATGCAAGAAGTTCGCTAGTTTCAGTTTTGTTTGCTGATTTATCTGCAATATGCGCAAAGCTTAGCTCAATTGCTGGAATAAATTTTAAATTTGAATATTTTTGTGGCTCTTTTGCAATTTGTCCTAAAATTTCTACTACACCATCAACACTGTCATGGTCGCTAAGTGCAAATGCAAATTTTTTTCCTGTTTTTTGAAATAACTCATCAGAATATTTTCTTGCTTGTTCTAAAATATCTAAAGGATTACCTTTTCCGTCAGAAATATTTGAATGTGAGTGCAAGTCTGCTCTATAAATTCCTTGAAGCATATTTTTTGGACTTAGAACATAGTTTTCTTCTTTTAAAGAAGTAACTATTTCTCTAAATTCTTTCTTATCTGGAATGCAAGATAAGGCTTCTATGTTGAGTTTGATACCAAAAGTTTTTTCTATACCTTCAAGCAGACTTTGTTTGTATGATATTGTATTACTATTTTGAATTATAGGGTTTCTTGGAATGCTAGATGTTTTTGAAATTCCTTTAAAAAGTAATTTGTGTGCTATCATACCCCCTGCAAAAGCACCAGCAATACCAAGTGCATAGTACAATGGTTTTAAATTGATTTTTTTGTTTTCATTGGCTATAGTAGCTTCGTTTTTAATTCTTGGAATTTGTGGTACTTTAAAATTTTTGTATGAATTTTTTAAATATAAGTTTGAATTTAAATTTGTTATTTTCATAATGCATCCGTTTCATATATTTGTATACCATTTTCTGTGTAATGACCAATAGCGCCAAAGTTCGATATGTTGTTGCTTGGTTTTGGACATTGAATTTTTTTAATGTTTTTGAATTGTGTAATTGTTTTAATTCTGTCTATTTCTTCTAAAACTCTTTCTATATCTGAAGAATTTGATGAATCAATCCACAATATTTCATCACTGTACCCGTTGTATAAATTTACCGAAGAATTTTTTGAGTATTGCATATTTACGCCGTATGGAATTTTTTTAAATTCGGGTATGAAATATTCTTCCCTGTCGCCTTTTGTTAATCTGCCCAATAAGGGCTTGTATTTTGATTTGATATCGTAATCATTGCGAAAATATTCTATATGTCCGTTTTCTAGTTCGCAAGAATATTTTATGATGTCTATAATTAGATTAAATTGTTCAAAAACTCTCATTGCATCAAATTTTTTTTCGAGCTCTTGTCGTTTTAAAATTTTACTTTTTTGTTCTTTTCCTTGTAGGATTGCATTTTTCATGGCTCTAATTTGAGCAACATTACTGTATTTGTAGAAATTACTTTCTGATAATTCATCTTTTAAATTTTTGCTTTCTGGAGTGGAGATAATTTCTTTACCATCTCTTAATGCTTCAATAAAGTATGCAAAATTTTTCACATCTTCTTTGTTTAGAGCTTGATTTGAGTATTTGCTTTTTCTTGGAAATCTATCAGATATCAAAATATTATAACTTGCAGCTTTTTCGAGATTGTCATATTCATTTTCAACTAGTGATGAATATAATTTGTGGTCCAGTTCTAGGCTTTTTGTTGAGTTTTCAATTATTGAAATTTTTTCTCTTATTTGTCTTAAAGTCATTATTGTAGGAAAAGAAGTATCGTGGTTGTAGCTCAATATTCTTTGATCAGTGTTTTTCCATAAAAATGCCGAAAAATCAGCAATGATTTTTTCATCTTCTTGTTGACTGTTGCTGCCTACTAGAATAATATATGCTTTATCTAAATCACTTCCAGGGAAAGCCATTTTTTTTCCAACTGAACAAGTTGGGTCATACCCTGCGCTAATACAAGAATATTCTTTTGTCATAAAGCGATTTTGTGCGTTTTTAATTGTAGAAATAAACTCATTTTCTATTTTTTGAGAAACAAGTCTTAAATCAGGAAAGCCTGTGAGTTCTCTATAATATTCAACAAAAGCTTTTTTCTCTTCAAATGATGTGCTGCGAGATAAAGTGGCTATATTATTTTCTCGTATTTTTTTATTTTCAGGATTATAAATATCGTCATGGCTGTCTAAATAGCTGCCATCTTTTAAATATTTATACTGTTGAATAATACCGCATTGCGTGTAAGCCTCTAAAGAGGGAAGTTTTCTAGGAGTTCCTTTAAATAATAGGTTTGGATGAATAAGGTAATTTTGGGAAATTTTTATAGAAAGGATTGGGTTTGCTGGTGGCAGCGGCTTTTTTGGGTTCTGATTTTTTATAGCAGAAATACTGTAAAAATTTTTAAAATTTTTAACACCTGAAATATTCATATTTTCCCCAACAACAATCTATTACAAATTTAGCATATTATTTGTAATTTGAAAATGGGATATTGCGAAAAATGTAGTCTAATTTATTTCTTTATATAAAGAAGAATATCTTGCATAGTATTCTTCAGGATTTTCTTTTGCGGCTTTAATTATATCTTGAATTTCAATGAATTTTTGCGCTAAATTAGGGTCGAATTGCGCTCCTGCGCATTTTTGAATTTCTTCTATTGCAACTTCATGAGATAAAGCAACTCTATATGAGCGAGTTGATGTCATTGCGTCATAAGTATCTGCCAAAGCTATAACTCTAGCGGAAAATGGTATATCTTCGCCTGCTAATTTGTCAGGATATCCTCTTCCGTCCCATCTTTCGTGATGATGTTTAACTCCAGGTGATACATCATGTAATTTTTTAATACTAGCGATAAGTTTTTCTGAATTTGCAGGGTGTGATTTCATAATAACGAATTCGTCATCTGTTAATTTCCCTGGTTTGCATAAAATAGCTTGAGGAATTGCGATTTTACCTATATCATGTAGTAAACCTGCCATTTCGATTTGCTCTAAAATGCTTTCATCCACATTTAATTCTTTTGCAAGAATAATTGAATATAATGTTACTCTCATAGAGTGCCCATGGGTGTATGGGTCTTTGGCATCAAGAGCAGAGGCTATTGATTTGATGGTTTTATAGAAAAGCTCTTTTAAATCCTTTAAGATTAAAGATTTTGAGCTTGCTAAATCGAATTTATCTAAACCATTTCTTACTGCTTCTTGTAATTCATCAGGATTAAATGGTTTTAAAACATATTGAAATAAGTTACATTTATTAACTGCATCTGTGATGATTTCTATATCAGAAAATCCAGTTAAAAGGATTTTTATTACATCAGGAGCAATTTTATTTGCTTCTTCTAAAAATTTTGTACCTTCCATAATAGGCATTTTGTGGTCTGAAACAATAAGAGAGATATCATCTAAATTTCTTTTAAGGGTTTCTAATCCTTCAAGTCCATTTGAAGCCGTCATTATACGATATTTGCCCCTAAAAGTCCTTTTTAATAGTTGAAGATTATTAATTTCGTCATCAACGATTAAAATAGTGTGTTCGTTATGTACACTTGTTGCGCTGATTAAATCTCCGAAACTATTTAAAAAAAGGTCATTTTTTACATTTAACACAAAAGTTATCCTCTTCTTATTTCAAATTGTATTACGGCAAATTTCAGAAATTCTTTAATTCTTTGTTAAATTATGTTAATTCACCATCATATTATATTTTATAAAATTATTTCTTTTAAAACAATAAACCATTTAATTTAATCTACAAAGAAAGGCTCTTGTTCTCTTTACAAGAGCCCAGTAGCAAATACGGCATTATATTGTATAAGACGTATTTTGCTTTTAAAAGTTTCAATTATTTTCATTTAGTTGTTTTTTGTAAATTAAAATAAAAGCTAGAACCAAACAATATAGAACAAGTTCGCTTGTCTCTTCTATACAGGTATTATTTTTTTCTTCTGCAATTATTTGTGCAATGGTACATAATAAACATCCAAAAAATGTCCAAAAAGGAAATTTTATATTATCAAAAATTTCTTTTATATTTTTCCATATTTTTTTTACAATTCCATAAATTCCAACCAAACCCATATACACGCCAATTATAATATGTGCAAGCCAGCCATATTTATAATGTGACCAAGTATAAAATTCGTGTGGATTGTCTGGATATTGGCAGAATATTGCTCTTCCGTTATTTAATTCTCTTGTAAACATTAAAAATAAAACCATTGCTATAAAATAAAATAAAGGTTTATGTTTTTTTACAAAAAAGCAAGCAACAAAAGCAGCAAACAAAGCGACTAGTTGCACATTTTCCAATAAGGAATTTTCCAAAATTTCTGTAATGTTCATTAATTTGATAAAAATAATACTTAAAATTAATGCAACGATAGAGATATAATTTGCATTAAAAAATCTTAAATCCAGAGCTTTAATAAATTTAAACATAAACTTTTCCCATAAATATTCCTTTATTATCTTAGCATATTTTAATAAATATCTGTAATATAGTTTTTAGTATGTTAAAATGAATATATGAATAAAGAATTTAGACAAGAATTTTCGATTAAATCGATTCCAACGGATGATACGTTATTACTTGAAAATACACTAAATGCTATGGCCACAACAGGATGGGAGTTGTATTCAATTTATGAAGCAGAACAAAATTCAAAAATTGTTTATAACTGCATTTTTGTAAAAGAAACGCCTGTTAGTGGTGATGAAACTGAAGAAGATATTATCAATTTCAGAAATAGTGTTGAAAGAATGCTCTATTCCAAAGAAGAGCCATATGAATTATGTCTAAATCTACAAAGAAAAATCAAAGAGAAAAAAGAAAAAATTTCACGTGTTAAAAAGTTTCTTGAAAATGCAAAAGATGAAGAAAGAGACTTGTTAAATGATGAAATTAAAAAAGATATTGATGAATTAAATGATTTAAAACGTGATTTAAAAGATATTTTAGCACCTTCAAAAATGTCAAAATTTTTAGGTGAGGAAAAATTATCGATAAATCTTTCAAGCGAAAATTATTCTTTGTGTGATTTATCGCAAAATAAAAATTTATTATCTCAAACTGTTAAAGTAAGACAAGAATTAACAAAAAATTTGGGTTATATTATTCCAAAAGTTCAATTTATTGAAAATACTTCTTTGGACGAATATGAATTTACAATTAATATCCATGGGGTAAGTGTTGTCAGTGCAAAAGCTTATCCAAACCACCTTGCGTTTTTTGATGATGAATTAAATATTGATAAAATTCCTAAAAATTCATTTAAAACAAAAGACCCATTAACTAAAAGAAAACTTATTTGGATAAATAAAGAAGAATGTGAAAATTTCTGGGTAGAGGGAATTGAGCCAACAGAATATATTGCAAATTATTTAAGTTATTATGCAATTGTACATGTTGACGAAATTTTTGATTATAACGATTTAAATAGATATGTTGATTTTGTTGCAAATCAAAATGCATTTTTAACAGATTCTATTTTGGGTGAATTTGTTAGTATTTCTGAATTAAAATATATTCTAACCTCTCTTATTAGAGAAAGAGTTAGCATAAAAGATATAACTTATATTTTTGAAAAATTGAACGATTTTTCTGATGATCCAAACAAGGCTGATCTATTAGATAAAATCAGATTATCTCTATCAAGACAAATATCTCAAAGTGTTGCTACAAAAGAAAAAGAGATATTTGCATATGAGATTGATGATGACACAATGGAATTATTGGAAAAACAAACAAATAAAGATGAATCTAACATGAGAATAGATTTATCTAAGTTTTCTAAATTTAAAAAAATCTTAAAAGAAACAAAAAAAGAAATAATTGAACAAAGTGCGATTTTAGTTGTTCCGCAACAATATAGACAAGTTATTTTTATCCTTGTATCTCAATTATTTATGGATATACCAGTAATCTGTTTTGAAGAAGTTGCGCTAGATTATAAATTAACAATATTGGGAAAAATTTAATTAGCTAATAAAATTTCTTCTTGAGATTGTGCTTCTTTTTGCTCTTGTAATAATCTTTTTTTATTCATTTGGCGTTTGTAAATAACGCTGCTTAATAGATTGTATGCAGATTCACTGTTCACACAATTTATATGGATGGCTTCATCACTTAATTCTATATCTATTGATTTTGTGGAAACGAAATCGGACTTATAGCCTGTTATTTGGATAATTCTATTTTTTAAAATAGACAACGGTAGTGCGATAAATTCCTCAAACGAGTCCATAATTTTATTTTTACTTTTCATTAAAACCAATTATAACAAATATTCAATTTTTTTTGTATAATTATTTAAACAAGTTTAAGTTAAATAAAGGAAAAGATAATGTCTGAAAATTTATATCATGAAATTACTCCAGAGGGTTTTGGAATTGCAATCGAAAAAGATAAAGATTTATTTTCAATGAAATCACCTTATCAACAAATAGATTTCTTTCATTCTCGTGCTTTTGGAAATGTTATGACCTTAGATGGTTTGATGATGACAACCGAAAGAGATGAATTTTTCTATCATGAAATGATTTCACACATTCCAATGCTTACTCATCCAAATCCAGAATATGTTTTAGTTATTGGCGGCGGTGATGGTGGCACAGTTAGAGAAATTCTTAAACATCCATCAGTAAAGCGTGTTGATATGGTTGAAATTGATGGTGATGTTGTTGAAGGATGTAAAAAATATCAACCAACAATTTCATGCGCTTTAGGGGATCCTCGTGTGAATGTTTTAATACAAGATGCGGTTGAATTTATTAAAGATAAAGTTGATGAGTATGATGTTGTTTTATCAGATTCAACAGATCCAATAGGACCTGGAGAAGGTTTGTTTAATGATAATTTCTATAATAATGTTAAACGTGCATTGAAAAAAGGCGGAATTGTTGTACCTCAAACAGAAGGACCTTTTGCTCAATCTGAAAATATGAGAAAAACATATCAAATGCTAAGACGTGTGTTTAAAAATGTTGCTCCATATTGTGGTCCTATGCCAACATATCCTGGTGGATATTGGTCTTGGGGATTTTGTAGTGATGATGTTGAAATTCCTAGAGATTACACAAAAATTGATGAAAAAAGAGCAAGTGAAATTGAAAAAACTTGTAAAATCTACAATAGAGAACTTCATAGCGCAGTATTTTGCGTTCCAAATTTTGTTAAAGAATTAGCTAATGGATAATATTTTAAAAACAAAAAAAAATATTAGTGGACTATCAGGCGAAATTACTATTCCGCCTGATAAGTCTATTTCTCATAGAGCATTGATTTTTGGAGCCTTAACAAAAGGAATTGTTGAAATTAAAAATCTTTCTTTGGGGGAAGATTGTCTTGCAACATTAAAAATATTGGAAAATCTTGGAGTTAAATACAAATTCATTTCTGAAAGAGATTTAATTTTAGATAGTTCTAATGGATTTAGTATTCCGAAAGTTGCTCTTGATTGTGGAAATTCTGGGACAACAACAAGACTCTTAATGGGTTTTTTGGCAGGTCAAAATTTTGATTGTGAATTATTTGGAGATGAAAGTCTTTCAAAGCGTCCTATGAAAAGGGTTATTGAGCCATTAACTAAAATGGGTGCTGAAATTAATTCAAATGATTTTAAAATGCCCATAAAAATTAAAGGAAAAGAATTAAATGCTATTGAATACCATACTCCTATAGCTTCAGCTCAAGTAAAAAGTTGTTTAATGCTTGCAGGGTTAAATGCTTTAGGTAAAACAAAAATCTATGAAAAAACTTTATCTAGAAACCATTCTGAAATTATGCTTGAATATTTAGGGGCGAAAATCAAAACAGGAATAGAAAATGGTGAGTTTTTTACAGAAATTGAAAAATCAAATTTAATTCCAAAAAGCCTTGGAGTTGTGGGAGATATTTCTTCTGCTTCATTTTTTATGGTTGCTGCAGCAATTACTCCAAATTCACATATAATTATTAAAAATGTTGGAATAAATCCAACAAGAACCGGAATATTGGATATTTTTAAACAAGCGGAAATTAATTTTAATTTATTAAATCAAAAAACTGTTTGCAATGAATTATGTGCAGATATTGAAGTTAAATACACTCCAAATATTAAGCCATTTGTAATTCAAGGAGAAATTATTCCAAGACTTATTGACGAAATACCGATTTTGGCTGTTTTAGCAACACAAGCGCAAGGAAAAACAATTGTTAAAGATGCGCAAGACTTAAGAAACAAAGAATCCGATAGAATTAAAACTATTGTTGAAGCATTTAATGAGCTTGGAATTGAGATTAAAGAAAATCAAGATGGCTTTGAAATTATAGGAAAAAAAGAAATCAGCAAAAGCGTATCTTTAAAGACATATTTAGATCATAGACTTGCGATGAGTTATTATGTGATGTCTTTAATAAATCAAGAGCAAATGGAAATTAAAGGTTTTGATTGCATAAATACATCTTTTCCTGAATTTATGAAATTAATGGAAGAATTAATATAGTATGGCAGATAATTTTGATTTTTTAAAAAAAATCGATGAGGAACTTTTTGAATTAATCCAAGATGCTCAAAAATTATTTAGAGATGAGTATTTTAATCAATGCGTTGTGCAATTGAGAATTTTTGCTGAAAAAATGTCTAAAAAAATTCTTGACTCAAATGATTCCAATATGACATTTGATGATACTTTAAATTGCTTAAAAGACAAGATTAAAACCCAAAGAGAGCAAGAATTTATTGATGATTTATTTTTTATTAAGCAACAAGGAAACAAATGTGCCCACGGAGAAGATATTGCTCCATCAGTTGCTCTTGAGGCAATTCAAAGAGCGTTTGAAGCGGCGATAAATTATGCTTATTCAAAGAAAAAAGACGAAAAAATAAATAAATTACAATTTGATGCAACTCTTCTTATAACTGGAAAACCTCAAAAAGAAGTTAAATTAGTTGATAAATATATAGAACTTGCAAATCAAGAAAAAGAGGAGCTTTTAAATTCAAAACAAGGCGAATTTCATTCTCAAGTTGAAAAGAAAGATGAAAATGGCTTTAAGGATGAAAGTTTTATTCAAAATCCAAAAAAATATAAAGAAAAAAAGAAAAAAGAACTAACCCCTACTCAGAAAAAAATTAAAGAAAAAGTTAAAAATGCAAAGAAAAATTTAAAACAAAATATAAATGCTTCTCAAAATAAAAAGCCAAAAAAGCAAACAAAAAAACAGCTAAAAACCGCTCAAGAAAAGAGATATAAGATAATTAAATTAATCTTATTTTTAAGTTTTGTTACAATATCATTAAGTTTTATTACAAAAATGCTCTTTTTTTTATGACCTTTGAAATCGACTTTTTTTAAAATACTTTATTAACATGTAAGATGTTATGCGATAGAAAAAAGTCATTATGGAAAACACAAGGTCTCAAATCTTTAATAATATTGAATTAAAAGAAAAAAGCGAATTTTTAAAAGAATTGCTTGGCTTTGACTATTGCGATTTTAGAATTAAACTTTTGACAAGAAAAATTAAATTTGAAACATATAGAACAAAAGCTAAAACTTCAACTATTTAATTTTTGTGTTAATCTTGTCTTGTGAAAAAGAAATTATTATTTTTAGATTTTGACGGAGTTTTATTTGATACCTTAAAAGAAGTGTATCTTGTAAATCGTTTTCATTATTCAGGAATTGATTTATTTGAAAAAATTGATGAAAAAGAATATGAATTATATTCAAAATATAAATTTTTAGTTTATAACATTTGGATGTTTCATTATTTTAATCCTTTAATTTTTGATAAAGTTCCTGAAAATGAAATAATCAGAAGATATAAAAATGCACTTGAAAATAGAGATTTAAAGGCAGAAGAAAAGTTCTGCCAAGAATTTTTAGCAATTAGAACAAATTTGGTTAAAAATCATTATGATTTTTGGAAAAATTTAGAAACCCCGTATGATTTCTTTTTTGGAATAAAAGAATTAGCCCAAAAAAATAATGAAATTGTTATTATTTCAAAGAAAAATAAAACCGCTATTATAGAAAGATTTGAGTCGCATGGTTTTAAAATAGATTCATCAAAAGTTATTGCAAGAGAAATCTTGGCTGATTATTCTTCTAAAGGTGAATTTATGGATGAATATATGCTAAAAAATGGTTTTAATAGTGCAATTTTTGTTGATGATAATCAAAATAATTTAAAAACAAATACTAATCCAAAAATCAAAAATATTCTTGCTTTATGGGGTAATTCAGAACCTGATTCAGTTGGTTATACCCAAAAAGAAGCGTTAGATGAAATAAACGATTATTTTAATTCTAAATAATGTTTTGTTCTGTCGTTTAGATTTTTGTAATTAATATCGACGCTTCTTTGGTTTTGCGCTTTAAACTGCTCGATAATAAAGTCGTTGCGTTCGTTTGTTTTGTTTAATTTTGTTATTTCTTCTATGTTTTGCGCTTTTTTGTCAGAAACAACATCTAAAAATCCAAGATTTGTTGTGATTTTGTTGTTTTTGATTTTTGCTGTGTATTTTTTGTTTTTATAAAAAATTGTGTGATAGTATGTTATTTTTTTATTTTCAATTTCAAAACTTTGAGTTATATCAAAATAAATATCATTTTTGATAGTTTCCCAAGTGGAATTATTTTCTTTTAAAACAACAAGTTTATAACCTGCTAGACTGTAAAATAAATTAGATTTAACTATTCCTATGATTTCATTTTTATTATCTTCATTTATGTCGTGAAAATATCCAACAACATCTCCCTCGAATTCTGGGATTTTATTTGTAATATATTCTTTTAAAATTTCATTTGCTTTAGTATCGCCAGATTTATTAAAATCATAATTTATGGCAAATGCAGGGGATATGCTTAATAATACCGTTAAAAATAATAAAAAATTTCTCATACATTGATATTATCATTAAATTTGAACTTTGACAAAAAATAATTTTCACGAACATTGTAGTATAAAATACTGTTGTATTTTAGAGTAAAAAATGATATTATCTATCAAAATGAGGGAGAAAAAATGGTAGATAACAGAGGCATATCTCCTGTATCAAGTTATTTTAAACCCGGCGATGCAAATAGCTCTGCTAACAAGATGTCTGAAGAAAAACAAGGTCAAGGCGGAGAATACTTTGCCCAAGAGATGCAAGAAGAAGAATCATCTGAATTTAATCGTGAAACTTTTCAAGATCGCTCCGCTCAACTAAGAGCTTCCTTGAATGGCCTTGCTATGGCAAATGCCGGTTCAATTATGGTGATGAAAACCTTAAAAGAGCGAGAAAAAGAAAAAAATAAAAAATTAAAAGAAGAAAATTTGGAAAATAAAGAAGAAAATCAAGAAGCGCTATCTGAAGAATAGCTTTATATTTGAAAAAGATTTTTTGATATTATATAATTAAATCGCTCTTATTAGAGCTTAGTTGTTATAAGGAAATAAAAATGAATAAAAAATCAAGAGAAGAAATAAAATTAATGCGTATGGCAGGAAACATTGTTGCTCTTGTTCATCAAGAGATGAAAAAGGTAATAGAACCTGGTATTTCTACTCTTGAATTAGATAAAATTGCTTATGATATTATCAAAAAAAATAAAGCAATTCCGACATTTCTTGGTTACGCTGGTTTTCCAAATACAATTTGCGCTTCAATAAATGAACAAGTGGTACATGGAATTCCATCCAAAGATGCAATTTTAAAAGAGGGCGATATTGTATCAATTGACGTTGGCGCAACTTTCAGAGGGCTGGTTGGTGATGGCGCTTGGACATATCCTGTTGGAAAAATCGCATCAGAAGTACAAAAATTATTAGAAGCAACCGAAAAATCTTTATTTGCTGGAATTCAACAAATGATTCCAGAAAATAGATTAGAAAATGTATCTGCTGCAATTGAAGATGTGGCTTTAGAAAATAAACTTGGAATAGTTAGACAATATGGCGGGCATGGTGTTGGAAGAAATATGCATGAAGAGCCATTTTTGTTTAATTATAGAACTAATTCAAACGTTATCATTAAGCAAAATTGCGCTATTGCAATTGAACCTATGTTGAATTTAGGTTGCGATGAAGTGCATGTTTTGTCTGATGAATGGACAGTTGTTACAGACGACAAAAAACCGTCTGCGCATTTTGAACATACTGTTGTTGCAACGTCAGACGGTCCTTTGATTATGACTGAGTTATTGTAATTGATCTTCTAGTTGAAATTTTTTATAATAGCTTTCGCCGTACATTTCTATGCTTGAAGTTGATCCTTCGACTGCATTTATAATGTATTCCAAGAACAAGCCTTGGTCATCAATGGAAAATTCGCCATTTAATCCATTTGTTTGGTTGTCGAATTGTTTATATAATTTGGCAAAATCGTCTGCATCTAGTGTATGTGTTTGTTCTTCGTCAAATAAAATATCCATTACATCAAAAACAAATGCGGCTGTTCCTATGGTTTGTTTCATTGTTTCTGTATCGGCTTCGCCGAGACTGGATAATTCATATCTGACATATTCTTCTTGTGATACTTTGCCATCTCCATTAGTATCAATTGTTATGACATCACCTTGTCCAAGTTTTAACAATTGAGCATTGTAGGCCTCTTTATTATTTGGGTCTTGCCCTTCCATAAAGTTAAATTGTTTTGCTGAATGGTTATAGTATTCTTGACATTGTGTTTCGAATTCTGAATAATATGTTTCCCATTCTTCCATAAGTTCTAGTTGCTTTGAAGGAGATGGGGTTGAATATATTTCGTTATCTATTTCATCCAATATGTTTGAAGTTGTTATAGCAGCACCATATTTGCTTTTGTTATCTTCTATATGCGCTTACAAATCTTGATAAATTTTTGGTAAACCAATAGGCATGGCTGAAACATTTGTTACTGTCATAATGGGGGGATCCTTTCAATATTCTCTCTTCTTGTTAGATAAATAAAAAAAATTTTCTTAAAAATATTTACTTTTTAGTTAAGAAATGTAACTTATTTATATAAAACATATATAAATTAATGAAAAAATGAACAAAAAATCCTAAAAATCGTTTTATAATTTATAGGAATAATAAGGAAAATATTTTGAAAAAGATAACAATAGCTTTAATGTTATTTATGTTGTTTGGAATTAATACAAGCGCTTTTGCGTATTATTGTCATCCAAGTTGCACACATAGACATCCGCATTATTATCGCTCAAGTTATCATTATCATCATAATTCTGTTTATATTGTAAATAGAGAATATTTTGAAGATACTCAATATTTTCCTGATTGTAAGGACCATTCTTTAATAGCTCAAACTACAGTTTATTATTATTCTGATGGTTCAAGAAGAAGCTATACTTATTATTCAATTCTAAAAGAAGATGGAACAATATTGGATTCAGGTTTAAGCGAAGTAAGACATGTTATCCAAAATAAAAAACATTATTTCTTGGTTAGAAAGAATGGTAAATATAAAATTTTAGATTCTAATGGAATCCAATTATCAAAAAGGCAATATACAAAAATGTCTGAAGTCTTGCCAAATATATTGCTTGTGCGTGCAGATAAAAAATATGGAATGATTGATATCCAAGAAAATGTGATAGTTCCGATAAAATATAAATCAATTGAAAAAATAGGTACTGATATCTTTTTAACAAAATTAAATGGATATTGGGGAATAATTACATCTCAAAATGAAGTTTTGGTTAAAAATGAATATGAAAAAATTAAACTGTTGTATGATACGTTTTTATTGAAAAAATACGGAAAATATGGATTAACTGATATTAATGGAAATATTCTATTTGAAGCAAAATACGATAAAATTAAAAAACTCGGCGAATATATTTTAATAAAAGAAAATAACGAATACCAAGTTTTAAATTCAATGGGACAGTTAATTTCTAATCAAAAATATAAAAAAGTAAGGCTCGAAAGAAATTCTCTTGAGGGTAAAATAAAAGCTTTCTCTTGGGAAAAAATCGAGAGTTTATAGTTTGTATTCCAATAAAATATAATATAAAATTATATTGAGTTTACTGGAATATGATATGAAAAAAATATTTTTAATATTAATATTTTTTCTAATGCTTCCTGTATTTGCAGCAGATAAATTGCAAGTAGAGGCACTAGAAGATTTTAATTCTGTTTTACCAAAGAAAGAATTCAAAGTTAAACTAGCTGCTGACGGTAAAATTGGAGATATTTTTCTTATTAAAGGAGATATTTTAAATTGCGTTTTGCAAAAGACAAAAGCTCCTACAAGAGCGAAACGTGATGCAAAAGCATATTTTGAAATAGATAGCTATGAAGATTCCTTAGGTTTACATAAAATTGATACAGTATTTATTGCAAAATATGCGCAAAGAATATTATCAAAAGAAGAAATTAAAAAAATCCCTCCTAAAAGTGTTATAAAAAAAGTTGGCGGAACTGTTGCAGATTTTTTTGTTACAGGGGTTTCTTATGGCATTTCTTTTGTTGATGGTTTAATAACAAACAATGAGGAAAATCGTTTAAAATCTGGCGTTAAACAAGTTTATGATGATTCTTTTGTTTCTTTAATTGAATATGGCGATGAAATAATTGTTAAAAAAGGCGATATTTTTTATTTTATCGTCACCGAAGATAAGGATATAAAAGCTGCTGCTGCTTCAAAACTCAATGATATCAAGATTGATTTGTCTTTGTAAACTTTTGTTAAAAAACTTCTTTAATTCCTAAAGTTTTTTTGAATGTCTGTCGAAAAGAATTATATAGACAATAAAGAAAACAATAGACAATAAGGAGACAAAGTTATGTCAGTTAATCATGTGAGTGGAAATTATTCTAATTATGGAACAAGTTTTTCTGCTGCATCAAAAAATGCTGGTGGGGAAGCACAAGTTAAGGATGAAAGCGCAAAAGCAAATGTTGCTGCGCAAAATGCTGGCACGGAAGCTGCAATTAATGGCACTTTGGATGCGCTAGGTGTGTATGGTCAAGCATTCATTAGCAAGACCGAAAGTTTTGAAGAGCTATATAATAAAGCAATTTCTACTTTGGGAGAAGATAGAGTTGCTGATATTGAAGCCGCGATGGTAAATTTTGAAAAAGTAGCTGGAGCCGTGGATGAAGAATTACCTTGGCTTTCAGACGGAGCAAAACAAACCTTAACATCAGAAACATTCATTTAAGTTAAGGTTAAAGAGAAGTTTTCCTTATTCTCCTCTATTGTTTAATTTTTAGTGCCGTTAAAGTTTTTTAACGGCTTTATTTTTTTATTTTGAGTGTTGTAGCTTGCTAAAACATATTGCTTTTATTAAGATTAGGTTAGATTAATAAGGAAAAGCAAATGGGAATTTTTGAAGAATTAAAGCAAAGACAATTAATTGCTCAAATTACAAACGAAGAAGAAGTTAGAAATTTAATAAATTCAGGAAAAGCAAAATTCTATATAGGTTTTGACCCAACAGCAGATTCATTACATGTTGGTCATTTTATGGCTCTATGCTTGATGAAAAGATTGCAAATGGCTGGAAATACTCCAATAGTTCTTATTGGTGGCGGTACAGGTCATATTGGCGATCCATCCGGAAGATCTGATATGCGTTCTATGATGACAAAAGAAATGATAGATAACAATTGCGAATGTTTTAAAAGGCAAATGGAGCGTTTTATTGAATTTGGCGAAGATAAAGCTATGATGGTAAATAATGCAGATTGGCTTTTAAAATTAAACTATATTGAGCTTTTAAGAGAAGTTGGCGCTTGTTTTTCTGTAAACAACATGTTGAGAGCGGAATGCTATAAACAAAGAATGGAAAAAGGTTTAAGCTTTTTGGAATTCAATTATATGATTATGCAAGCATATGATTTCTATTATTTGAATGAAAATTATGATTGTAATCTTCAATTTGGTGGAGATGACCAATGGTCTAATATGCTTGCTGGTTCTGATTTAATCAGAAGAAAAACAGGTAAAGATGCTCATTCTATGACAATTACATTATTAATGAATTCTCAAGGCAAGAAAATGGGCAAAACCGCTTCTGGCGCTGTTTGGTTGGACAAAAATAAAACATCAGTTTATGATTTCTATCAATATTGGAGAAATGTTGAGGATGATGATGTTTTAAAATGCATAAGGATGCTTACATTCTTGCCATTAGATGAAATTGAAAAAATGGAATCTTGGCAAGGTGCTGAATTAAATAAAGCAAAAGAAATTTTAGCATATGAATTAACTTCATTAGTTCATGGCAAAGAAGAAGCTGATATTGCGCAACAATCTGCAAAAGCATTGTTTGCTGGTGGTGGAGATGATTCTAATATGCCTACAACAAAACTTTCTTTTGAGGGTGATGAAATTTCTTTAATAGATGTTTTAGTTGAAACAAAATTATGTATGAGTCGTGGCGAAGCTAAAAAATTGATACAACAAGGCGGAGTAAGTATTGAAGAAGAAAAAATATCCGATATGGGATATAAATTTATTCGAAATAACTTAGTTCATGGAGTTAAAATCAAAAAAGGAAAGAAAATTTATCATAAAGTAACTGTATAATTTTGAATAAAATATTGTCAATAAAAAACCTCAGGATTTCCTGAGGTTTTTTAAATTATAATGTTTCTGAAACAACCGTCTCTTGTATTTCTTGTACTTCTTGTACTTCTGGTACAGGAGGTTGCGGCATTGACATTTGAACTATATTTGTTGCCTTAAAATCGTTATATTCTTTTTTAACGTTTTTAATGAAACATTTAGTTGCGCCAAATGGAGGAATTCCATTATATTTTGCAACGTTTCCTGGTCCTGCATTGTATGCTGCAAGAGCTAAATCAACAGAACCATATTTTTTATATAGCATTTGATAGTATTTTAAGCCACCTTCGATATTTTCGCTAACAATATAAGGATTTACTCCTAGTTTTTTAGCTGTTGATGGAGTTAATTGGAATAATCCAATTGCGCCTCTTGGGCTTTTTGCGCTGGTATTGAAATTAGATTCAATTTTAGCAATACTTAATGCTATGTGGGGGTCGACACCAATCTTTTGTGCTGTTTGAACAATAAGTTTTTTGGTACTTTCGTGTGGCGATTGGGCCGCTTGTGCTGTGTTAGGAGCGATAATTGCGAGGCAAAAAGCAACTAACAAAGTTTTGACTAGCTTTTTCGTCATAAAAAATATCCTCATTCTTGTATTAACCGGGTAAAAAACTTGATTTTGCTTTAAAACCAAGCAACAAACCCTAAGTTCTTAAACAATATATCACACAAATTCATTTTTTGCAACTTTGCTTAATAAATGGTCTATATTAACTAGTTTTGTCTGGAAAATATGTAATTAAAAATTGATTTATTAGCTAAAGTTATAAATAATTGCGCTTGCTAAAAAATATAGGCTTGTGATAGAATTATAAAAGCGAATGGAAAAATGGCCGAGTGGCTGAAGGCGGCACCCTGCTAAGGTGTTAGGTGGAGTAATCTGCCTCGAGGGTTCGAATCCCTCTTTTTCCGAATTAAAACCCACTGATTAATAGTCAGTGGGTTTTATAATGTAAATTATAAATAGACAGTTAAATTTGAAATGTCCGACAACGAAATTAAAATGATTTAAAATTCTCTCTTTTTTAGGGGGAACTTTTTTAATTTCAAATGTCGGACAACTCAAAGTAAAAAAATATAAGTACGTCCATTTTTGACATCACCTTATATATAATAATAAATAATATAAGGAATAATTATGTTTATTTGTTATAAATGTGACTATAAAGATTTATCCGATGGTAACAACGAAAGATATTGTCCTATTTGTGGGACCGATAACACAATACCTAAATGTTCTCTTATTCTGTTTTTATTATTAGTTTCTTTTATAATTGTAACTTTCGTATCATTTAATAATGATGATTTGCATTCAATAGCATTAATGTTGCTTATCTGAAAGAAAATTTAGATAATTATTAATATGTATTCAAAAGATACAAAATAACTTGAAACCCTTATTGTATTTATATAAAATATAATAAAATAATTAAATTTTAATTAAACATCTTGGAGTTAAAATGGCAGCAGATAAACTAGGTGAGATTCTTGATAGTCTTAATGATGAACAAAAATTATGCGTTAAAAATCTTGATGGCAAATTTCTTGTTTTAGCTGGACCTGGAACAGGCAAAACTTATACTGTTATAAAAAGACTCCAAGCAATGATTTTGCAAGGTGTTAAGCCAGAGCGAATTCTTTGTATGACATATTCTCGTGCTGGTGCTGATGAGATGAAAAAAAGAGTTTTGGAAGAGTTAGATGAAAACAACAATAACGTTGAAATTCATACTTTTCATAGCTTTTGCAATAAATTAATTGGCGAATATTCAGATGAATTCAATGTTCCAGCCTCTATTCAACTAATCCCTGATAGCATTAAAAGAGCTTTAATTAAAGAATGCATTGATGAAATTAGTGACGCTGTGCATTATAAAAGCGAAAAAGCTAACAAGTATTCTAGTTTTGATTCAATTAAAGATGGTATTGCGTATTTAAAAAGATATCGAATTTTAGATAAGGAAGCTTGTCAACTTGAAGAAAATATCAAAAGTGATTCTGAATGGTTGCCTGCAATTGATGCTTTAGAATACGAAAGAGATAATGAACCGAAAAAAAGAAAAAATTATGAAGCAAATATTGAAAAAATTGAAATTAAAATAGCGAAAATTAGAGAACTATACCGATTTTTCAATTTATACCGAGAAAAAATGGAGCTTGGCGGTTATATCGATTATGACGATATGATTAATTATATTTTAGAAAAATTTGAATCTGACCCAAGTTTTACTCAAAACATATCAAATCAATACGATTACATTATCGTCGATGAATATCAAGATACAAACCGCTCTCAAAACGAATTAATTTTTCATCTTGTTGATAATTCAATGAAGGGAAATGTTTTTGTAGTTGGTGATGATAAGCAAATTATCAATGCTTCTCAAGGAGCTAGAATTGATAGCATTCAAGCTTTTTGGGATAAATATAAAGATGAAATTAAATCTCCTATAAAATTTATCGAAAATAGACGTTCAACTCAAACAATTCTTGATGTTGCTAAAACCGTAGCAGAGCAAAATACAGAATTATTAGATAAAGAAATTAACTTAAAAGCAGTTAATGATGAAGTTACAGCTAAAGAAAATAAAGTTCGACTTAATATTTATTATGATGAGGCATCTCAAGCACTAGATATAGTTAAAGAAATTGATGAATTAATAAATTCATCTTCTTGCCCAGTTGATGAAAAAACAAAAGAAAAAGATTATTCTCAAATTGCAATTTTATCAACAAGTAATGATGAATTAGCTTATTACGCCGAACAATTGCACAATAGAAATATCCCTTATGAATTAAAAGAAGGAAAAAGCATTTTTGCAATAAAATCATCTATGATTTTATACTATTACTTGCAAACATTAGTTAATCCAGATTTAAATTCAGATAAATTATTTAGGCTATTATTATTGCCGCCATTTAATATTGCAGCAGAATCTTTTAACTTATTGCAAGAAGAAAATTCCAAACATAAGAATTTTATTCTAGCTATGAAAGAAATAATTAAAAAAGAAGAAGCACCAAATGATATTAAAAAATTCATTGAAACTTATGAATATTTAAGAAACACAATGTTAAGTGGCGAAACTGTTTATAGAATAGTTGCGCAGTGTGCATCAAAAACTGGCATTTTAGACTTTTTCTTTAATTTTGAAACAAATAAACTTGAAAATACTTTAGCTCTAAAAAGATTGCTAGATGAAGCATACACTTATTCAACACAATTTAAAAAAGTCAATTTAGAAGATTTTGTTGAATATTTAGATATGCTTCAAAATGATAAAATCGATTTAAAAATTGAAAAAGATTCAATAAAAATGAATGCAATTCAATTAACAACATATCAAAGCTCAAAAGGTTTAGAATATGAATATGTTTATATGCCATCTTTAAAATCGAGCAAGTGGGAAAGTTGTTCTCGTCCAATAATTAAACCACCTGTTCCTTTGTCAAAAGAGGATGAAAGAGATGAAGCTACTTGGAAAACATATAAATTAGCAGACAAAATTAACAAAATGTATGTTGGTATGACAAGAGCAAAACACACTTTGAGGCTTTCATATGTTGGAACAAGTGCCGAAGATGGACATAGCGCATTATTAAAAGTTCAAGAAATTCCTGAAAAATTATTAGAAATAAATAACTATTGCGAAGAAAAAAATGAACCTCAAATTTATAATTGGGCAAATGCGCTAACTATTAAAGAATATGATTATGTTAGAGATTTCAAATCAAATATTGATAGTGCAATTTCAGAAATAAAATATTATTCTCCATCTTTAATAAATCCATACTTAAAGTGCCCAAGGATGTTTTTCTTTGATAAAATCTTAGGTTTAAGTTCTCCTAATTTTTCAATTCCAGATTCAATGAATTTTGGTTTAGCTGTTCATAAAGCTTGTGAAAATGCGGTTGAATATGCTATTAAAAATAAAACGTTTTATGATAGTGAAACTTTTGTTAAAGATGTTGAATGTCAAATTGATAAATTTGCTTTTTCATCTTTAAATCAAAGAGAACAATATAAAACAATAGCTCAAACATCAATAAAAGAATTTTTTGAAAAAGATTTAAGCTTAGCTGATATTGATGCTGTTTATAATATTGAGCAAGATATCATAGCTGATTTTGAAGGAGTTCAATTTAAAGGGCTTCCAGATAGAGTGAATTTAGTTGATGGAAAATTTAGAATTTATGATTATAAAACAGGTAGAGCAAAAACTAAAAAAGAAATCTGTTTAACTGATTCTAATGATGAAAAGTTGGGAATCCACGAAGATTACTATATTCAAATGGGTTTATATAAATATTTCTTAGAAAAAACTAAAGGAATAGAAGTAGAAGAAACGACATTTTTATTCCCACAAGAATATGATAAATCTTGTACAATTTATTATTCAAAAGAAGATATGGAGCTTGTTTTAGATAAATATAGAAAAGCGATTAAAGGTATTAAAGAACAAAACTTTGAACCAACGCCTTGTAAAACTTCTTGCGAACATTGCCCATATAAAAATGTGCTTTGCGATATGAATAAGTAGTGAAGATTCTTTGGTATACTTGCATTGGTTTCCTTTTAATTGAATTTTATTATTAAAAGCATATTGTTAGTTTGTTTCGTTTGCAATAAATTCAATTTATTACATATTGTTAAAATTTAGTTTGCTTAATAGCAAAGCTTTTTTATTACGAGTATTGTAGTTTTAATAAAAGAATGCGAGGGTGTTATGATACAAAAAATTGGTTCTAATTTTAGCAATATTCGTGTAGCAAAAGTTCAACACAATAAAAATTTTGCACAAACTGTTCCTATGAAGCAATTAGGGATGGATACAATAAGTTTTGGAAATATTGAAAAAACATCTGACGTTGAAGAAAACAAACCTCGTATAATTGCAATGCCACAAGAAAGATTTCGTGTTCCAGATGATTATCGCTTATCAAATGGCGTTGTAAGGGATAATGATGCATTAGGCGGAAGACCATTATGGACTCCAAATTCCGTTGAACATGTAATAGCTGCTACTCCAAAATTTAATCCCCAAAAACACAAAGGTTTGTATCCATTGCAATTAAAAACAGGTTCAAATACATATAGAGTTGGAATGTATGATCCTGCGCATACAGAAGTATATACATATGAAAATAGAGGCTATTTGTATGTTAATAATTTTGGACATGTAACTAAATTTGATAATAATGTAGATGAATTTTCTCCAGATGTATTTTTGGGAACACCTGCAAAACAAGTAATAGAAGATTTTAGGCATCATGATACTCTTGTAGATACAAAAGTTATTAGCGCACTAATCAGAGATGGAAGAATGAGTGAAATTATGGAATGTGTCGCTGATGGTGAACATGATTATATTATCGATTCATTAAAAGCTTTAGGTTTTAATGAAAAAGGCGAATATGATAGAGATTTAAAAATTAATATTGCTACAACTCCAAGTTTTCATTACGATAGAAAAATTGAAGAAATTGATAGACAAATGCAATCAGAAATAAATGATGCTCCATCAAGAGCGGAATACTGGCAACCATCAGGAAGTGACAGAGCATTTAATTTCTTTGTAACTCTTGGCGTTTCAGAAATTGTTAGAGCAGTTAAGAAAAATTCAGATAAAAATAGATATATAACAGAAGCGCAAAATAAGGCTCAAAAGGCAAAAACTCAATTGAATGAAGCATATGCAAAACATCAAACTCAAACTACTGACAAATTGAAAAGAGCCGAACAAGCTGTTGCTGATTTTCAAATCTTAAAAGCCAAAAAAGCGCAAACCCAAAAAGAAGTTAGAAGTATCTTTTCAAATTTCTCAATAAAATCTGCACATATGCCATATAGTATTGGTTTTGTTGGTGAAAATAATGTTTTAGCAAAAGAATTTGCAAAAAATGTTGCAGAAGAATTAGGTGTAGAATTATATGTAGCAAAATATTCTGTAAGCCATGAGGATGTTATTAGTGATATAAAAAATCAAATTTCCAGATTGGCAAGATATGGAACTGGTGAAAAAAGAACAATTTTATATATAGAAAATATTGATGCTTTGCTTGATTGTAGATTATCTAGTGAAGAGCAAATGCAAAAAATGCGAGAATTTCTTGATGTAGCAAGAACAAGTTTTACTATAATGTATGATACAAAAGACTTTGAAAAATTACATGAAGAATTATCTTTATCAAGCAAGAGTCATCACAGAGTAGATATACCTGCAACTTTTGAAGAAGCTAATTTTGCAAAAAGATTAAGATAAATTGTTACAAATATTAAGCTGCAAATTCAACTAAAAGCAATTTATTCTTTTGATGAGCGTTGTTTTTCTTGAAATAACAACTATAAAGGTGTGCTATGCAAAAAATTGGTTTTAATATTGCAGGATTGCAATTGAATTCTATGAAAAAAGTAAAAAAAGAAGTGCAATTAAATAATTCTAATCCTTTGAATTATTCAAGTAAACAAATTTATTTTGGTAATCAATATAATGATATGCTCATTGATTTGAATAAAAAACCAAGCATCGCTATTCCTGAAGAAAACTTTGTTGTTCCTGAAGCTTGGAGAGTTAGAGATGGCGCAATTTTTAATAATTATGGATTTCGCACCTATCATAAAATAGCTCCAAATCAAAGTTATGAATCAAAAGATCAATATCCAAAATTTAATCCCGAAACTCATAAAGGCTTATTTTTGTTGAAATATAAAACAGGAACTAAATTAGAAAGAACACCGGAAAGCAATATGCTTCCAGGTCCGGTTTTTGTATATGGAACTTGTGGATATCTTTATGTTGACAGATTTAATAATGTAACAAGAATTGATGTACAAACAGAGGAAATTTCTCCTAAAGCGTTTGTAGGTACTCCGGCTGGAGAAATTTTAGATGAATTTTCAAAATGTGATGATGCTACAAAAGTTAAGGCTATCGCTTCTTTAATTAGAGGCGGAAGATTGAATGAAGTTTTAAAAGCTGCAACTTCTAAAGAAGTTCCATTAATTCAAAAAGCATTCAAGCAATTAGGATTAAATGAAAATGGTAAATATGATGAAATAATTGAATTTAATCTTGAAAAAGAAGATAAATTTGCTTATCAAGAAAAATTAGGAGATATTGATGTAATATTGCAAGATAAATTAGCTAATGCTGAAAAAGAAGCAGAAAAATATTTAAGAGCAGGCGAAGATAGAGCATTTGAAATAGTTTGTTCGCTTGGTTTTTCAGAATTATCTAGAGCAAAAGATAAAAAGGAATTTATAAAAAAATATCAACAACAAGCGCAACAACAGGCACAACAAGCAAGACGTGAGCTTTCTAAAGAATATTTAAAATATATTGATGATATGTTTTCTGAACAATATAGTGCGCAAAATGAATCTAATGATTACCAAAAATTGCAAGCAGAAAAAGCTCGATTGTTTAACACTATTAAAAGCTTCTTTGAAATAAAAACGTATAAACATTCACAAACACCACAATTAGCTCTACCTAGAACAATTGGTCTATTTGGTGAAAATTGCATTATGGCGCAACAATTTATGCAAAAAGTAGCAGATAAATTTGGTTTGAAATCAGATGTGGTTCAATATGATACAAATCATAAAAATGTTATAGCAAGATTGGCAAATTCTATATACAACGCAAATAAACGTCTTGAAGAAAAAGGAGAAAAGACAATAATTTTCCTTGAAAATATTGATGATTTAATGGATGAAAGATTATCAAGCGAATTTGAAATTGCAAGAATGAAAAAATTATTCGCTGAGATTTCAAAAGATGAATCAATAACATTAATGTTTAATACTCAAAATATTGATGATGCTGCAGAAAAATTAGATTTAAAATCAGAAACAGATTATTGTGTTGATTTACCTGCTGATTTTAATAGAGCTAATTATAGAAATAAAAAATAAAAATAAAAAAGTAAAAAGCCCGATAAAATCGGGCTTTTTGGTAATTAAGCTAAGATATCTAGTTTTAAACCGTCTTTTGTAAGAGAGCGAACCTCGTTACAATTGATGTTTAATTTTTCGCCTTTAGGTAAATAGTTCATAGTGTTACTATATGCCTTTGAAGGGTTTAAGGCGATTGGGTTAGATACCATAGTTTTGTTAGATATTGCTTTAAGTGGTTTTATCACACTAACCTCCTTTGCCTATCTACAATAGTATTATACCATTTATACAAAACCATTCAATGTTAAATTTTGCCTAATTTCAAAAGAAATTTTTTTATATTATAATCTTTATATGAAAGAAAAAGTAATCGCAGTAATAGGTAGACCTAATGTTGGCAAATCGACATTGGTTAATAGAATAGCAGGCAAAAGACTATCAATTGTTGATGATATGCCGAATATCACACGTGATAGAATTTATGTTGAAGCTAATTGGCAAGATAAAAATTTTGTATTGATTGATACTGGTGGTATCGTTGAAGGCAACGAAGATGAATTTGTTAAAAATATCAATGCGCAAGTTGATATTGCAATTGATGAATCTGATTTAATTTTATTTATTGTAGATGCTAAAACTGGTTTAAATCCTTATGATTATGATATTGCTAATAAATTAAGACAAGTTGAAAAAAAAGTTTTGCTTGTTGTTAATAAAGTTGATTCTAAGGCTCAAGTTGATTTAGCAAATGAATTCTGGGCATTGGGTTTTGAAAATATGCATTTATTATCAGCTCTTCATGGTGATGGTGGAGTTGGTGATTTATTAGATATTATTACCGAAGATATTCAAGCGCAAGAACAAATAGAACAAGAAGAAAATGATGGCGTTATAAAAATTGCAATTGTTGGCAAACCAAATGCAGGAAAAAGTTCTATATTGAATAATCTTTTAAAAAAACAAAGAGCAATTGTAAGCAATGTTTCTGGTACAACTAGAGATACAATTGATGAAGAAGTTATCTATGAAGATAAAGTTTTTAGATTAATCGACACAGCAGGTATTCGCAAAAAATCCAAAGTTGATTATGGTGTTGAAATGTTTGCTGTAGATAGAGCAATAAAAGCAATCAGAAATTGCGATGTTGCTTTATTGGTTGTTGATAGTCAAGAAGGATTATCTGATCAAGATAAAAAAATCGCAAGCATATGCGAAGAAGCAGGTTGTGGTTTAATTTTAGCATTCAATAAATGGGATTTGATTAAAAATGTTCAAACTCATAAATTTGAACAAGAAATTGAAAAAGAAGCTCCATTTTTAAATTATGCTCAAAAAATATACATTTCTGCTAAAACTGGGCAAAGATTAAATAATATCTTTGAAGTTGCTCAAATGGTTCAAATGGAAAGAGAAAAAAGAATTTCAACAGGATTATTAAATAAAGTTATTAATGAGGCTTATAATTTAAATCCTCCAAGTTCAATTAAAGTTAAAACTTTAAGGGTTTATTATTCTACTCAAGCAAAAAATAATCCTCCAACATTTGTTATTTTTATAAACAACAAAGATTTAATCCAAGATCATTACAAAAGATATTTGTCTAAAAAATTAAGAGAAAATTTTGGCTTTAAAGGGACACCAATAGTTGTTTCTTATAGGCAAAAAGGAGATAAGTAGTGGAATTAGTATATATTTTAATAGTTGCTACAATAGCATATTTAATTGGTTCGATTTCAACTGGATATTTGATTGTAAAAATTAAAACAGGGCAAGATATAAGAGAAGTTGGTTCAGGTTCAACTGGCGCAACTAATGTTAAAAGAGTTTTAGGTAAAAAATGGTTTTTTATTGTGCTTCTGTTAGATGCAATAAAAGGCGCTTTGCCTGTAGTTTTAGTTAAAATGTTTTTGCCAGATGTATATGGAATTTATGCTGTTGTTGCTGCCGTTATGGTTATTGTTGGACATTCAAAACCAATCTTTTTACAATTTAAAGGCGGAAAATCTGTTGCATCTGGTGTAGGAACAATTTTAGCTCTTAATCCAATAGTCGGCGCATTAATTGCTGTTGTATGGGCAATAATTACTTATGTTTCAAAATATGTTTCTTTAGGTTCAATTATTGCATTAATTTTATCGCCAATTTTAATGTTTGTATTTAAAAATCCAATAGGATACGTTGTCTATTGTTTAATTGCAGCAATCTATATAGTTTATTTACATAGAGAAAATATAAAAAGATTATTAAAAGGCGAAGAAAATAAAGTTAGATAAAAAAAGAGGCATTTGCCTCTTTTTTTTATTTTGCGCTTAAAAATGTTTGAACATTTGTTGTCATAATTTCTTCTTTGATTTTCCAAGTATCACCTGATTTTGTAAAGATAAAATATGCAGGTAAACCAGTTTTATCATTTCTTGGAACTCTTATAGTAGAAATTTTATAGTCGTTTCCTGTTTTTTCTATTTTTCTATTGTTGTATGCGTTTTTATAACCAACAAGTTTTGCAAGCCCTGAATGTCCTTCTAATTCTTTTAAATATCTATCAAAAGGAATTAAAATAGATCTTTGACCGCCTTGTTTTTTGTTTACAATGCGGACAATTCTTGCATTATCAACATAATATTTTGGAATATTAGTTGAATATGAGTTTGCATCTTTTACATATTTATCAAAAGTTGCTAAAACATCTTCTTTATCACCCGCAAAAGCAGATAATGTTAAACATGAGATTGATAACACTGTTAAAAATAATTTCTTCATTGTTCCATCCTTTTTGTTTCTCGTATTAATTTTACAATAAATTCAACAAAAATGTATCAAGATGCAATTTAACTTAAAATTTCTTAAATAAAAAGACCCTTATGGGGTCTATGTTAAATACTCTTTTAGGTATTGAGTTTCTTGTGAATTTCTTAGTTTTCTTAATCCCTCCATTTCTATTTGTCTTATTCTTTCTTTTGAAAAACCTAAAATATTCCCCAATTCTTCTAATGTTTTTATTTTTCTATTGTTTAATCCAAATCGATTTAAAATTATAAATCGTTCTCTTTCGTTTAATATATCTAGAGCGCATTTTATATCCTTTTTGAAATCTAATTTTTCAATTCTTTGATTTGGAGAATTTTCAATATTATCTGCAATATAATCTTCTAGGGTTAAATCTTGCGCTATTGGTGTTGTGAAGCTTACTGGCTCTTTTATTATTGCTTCTTTTATTAATTTGATTTTTTTCTCTGTAGTTTTAAGATATTTTGCAAGCTCTAAATTATTAGGCTCTCTTCCTAAATCGACACTTAGTTTTATGATTGCCTTTTTAAGGTTTCTTATTTTATCGCTCATATGAACAGGAATTCTAATTGCTCTTGAGTTATTTGCAATTGCTCTTATTATTGTTTGTTTAATCCACCAAGTTGCATAAGTTGAAAATTTAAATCCTTTTTTATAATCAAATCTGCTTGCAGCTTTAATTAACCCCAATGACCCTTCTTGAACCAAATCCATAAATAGAATTCCTTGTCCTGTATATTTTTTTGCTATTGAAATTACAAGCCTTAAATTCGATTGAATCAATTTTTTCTTAGCAATGATTGATTGATTCTTATTCCCTTCTTTTATTTTTTTCCCAATTTCTAGTTCCTGATTTTTATCAAGAAGTTTTATTTTGCTCACATCTTTTAAATACATTTGCAAAACTTCATCCTTATTTGTCACGCAATTAAAGGTTTTTATTTCTTCTTTTTCTTCTTGTAAAAAATCAAAATTGTTTTCTAACGTCATACCTCAACTCCTTTTTTAATACTGACGAAATATTTTGTTTTTTGTTCCAAAATTAATAATTTGATTAGGATGACAACATTTTTCATAGATGATAAAATTTTATTAGTATTAATTTGGGGATTTATAATGAAAAAAATAATATTAATTTTTTCTTTGATAATAATGTCTTTTTCTTGCGCTTTTGCTCTTGAAGAGGGTTTAAGTATAAATATCTTGCCAAGTGGGCAAAAAGTAATCATAAAAGAAGTAAAAGATAATGCGATAGTAAAAATTGATACTTGGATAAATACTGGCGCCATTAATGAAGATGATAAAACAACAGGAATAAGCCATTTTCTTGAGCATTTATTTTTTAAAGGTACGCAAAAATATCCAACAGGAACTATGGATAAAATCCTAGATTCAAAGGGTGCTGTAGTGAATGCGGGAACAAGCAAAGACTATACTCATTACTATATTCAAATTCCATCAGAATATTTTGATTTAGCACTTGAATTACATGCGGATATGCTTCAAAATCCTTTAATCCCCAGAAAAGAGCTAGAAAGAGAACGTCCTGTTGTAATAGAAGAAATTTCTAAGACAAAAGATAGTCCAACAAGTCGTATGTTTGATAATTTGTATTCTGTTATATATTCTAAATCAAATCATCCATATAAAAGAAATGTTATAGGTAAAAAAGAAGTAATTGAAACCGTAACAAGAGAAGAAATATTGGATTATTACAATAAATTCTATACACCTGACGCATATACAACTGTGATAGTTGGGGATGTCGATAAGCAAGAAGCATTAAAAAAAGTTGCTGATGCCTTTAAGCATACAAAAAGAAAACAAACAAAAGTTTCTTATCCAAAAATTAAACCTATAGATAAAATAGAGCGTATTGAAGATAGTATGGATATAAACAAAGCTCATATGATAATGGGTTTTTTGGCTCCAAAATTTAATGAACCTAAAGATAATTATGCTCTTGATGTTCTAGCTACTATGTTTTCTGCTGGAAAAAGTTCTATTCTAAATCAAAAATTAAAAGAAGAAAAAGAGCTTGTTTTGTCGGTTTCAAGCGGAAATTATTCTCAAAAAGATTCAGGAATTTTTTATATTTATATGACCTTAAATCCAAATAAAGAAAAAAATATTGAACAAGAAGTAATAGAAGAAATAGTTAAAATTCAAAATGGAAATTTTGATGAAAATATTTTATCAAAAGCCAAAAATATGATTAAAACAGATACATATTATTCAAGAGAATCTATTTCAAATATTTCTGATGATTTAGGTTATGATTTTACTTTTTCAAATGATGAAAATTATTATGAAAATTACTTGAAAAATATAGAAAAAGTTTCAAAAGCTGATATAGCAAGGGTAGCAAAAAAATATTTGCTAATTGATAAATACGCTTTATCAATAGTAAGACCAAATAATATAAAACCAGTGAATAATGTTGAAGAAAAACAAATTCAAAAAGAAAATAAATTGATTGAACAAAAAGATAATGCAAAAAAAGTTTTATTAAAAAATGGTGCAACTTTAATAACTAAAAAGAAAAAAACAAATTCTATTATTGCAATAGATATTACTTTAAAAGGCTCTAAAGCATTAGAAAAAAAACCAACAAGCGCAATGCTTGCAGCAGCGAGTGCTATGTCTGGAACGCAAAATTATACAAATTCGCAACTTGCGCAATATTTAGATGAAAATGGTATAAAAATGGGGGTTTCAAGTTCTTCTGATTCGTTTTCTTTTGTGGTTCAAACAACAAAAGATAATTTAGACAAAGCTTTTATAGCTTTGGATGAAGTTATGAACAAAGCAATTTTTTCTGATGTTGAAATAAATAAAATTAAAACAAGAAAAATACAAGAATTAAAAAGTGTTTCAGATAATCCATCGAGCTTTGTTTTTGATGAATTTAAAAGACTAGCATTTTTAAATTCAATTTATGGTCAAAATTCAACTTTTGTTTTAAACAACATTAATAAAGTTTCAAGAGATGATATTGTTGAATTTTATTCAAGAATAGTTAACCCTGAAAATATGTTTATAACTGTTGTTGGTGATATTGATGAAGAAAAAATTACAAATAAAATAAACACAATTATTAAGCCAAACAAAAAAGGAGAAAAATTTACTTATGCGCAAATGAATTATACTCCTTATCATCCTGAAAAAAACATTGAAACAACATTATTGAAAGATGAAGTCAAAGCAAATTGGCTTGCTTTGGGCTATAAAACATGTGGAATTGATAATAGAAGAGATGTTGCAGTTTTAAATGTTATAAATGCAATATTGGGCGAAGGGATGTCATCTCGCTTGTTTGTGAAACTTAGAGAAGAACAAGGCCTTGCATATACCGTTGGTTCATCTGTTATGACAAATGTTAAAGATGGGGTTTTTGTTGCATATATTGGTACAAATAAAGAAAGCGTAGAGCAAGCTAAAAATGGTATTTTGAATGAGCTTGAGATACTTAAAAAAGAGATGGTTACAACGGAAGAATTGAATAATGCTAAAGATAAAATAATGGGACAATTTTTATTATCTATAGAAACAAACATGGATGAAGCGGATATTTTGAATTCTTATAATGTTATGGGAAGAAATTTAAATGCTCTAGAAGAATATAAAAATCTTGTTAAATCTGTTTCCCAAAATGATATTATTGAAATAGCTAATAAATATTTTTCAAAACCATATATTTATACCGTTGTAAAAGAAAAATAATTTTTTATAAATAAATTAAATGCTACAAGGTATAACTCTTGTAGCATTTATTAAACTTGAAATTATTTATTAAGAATTCCTGCGTTCGTTAAGCTGACGCTAAACTCACTTGGCTCTTGGATACGGTTTCGTGCTCTGCGCCTGCTCCTCGCAGCCGCTTTCGCACTGCACACACCTTTGCCCTCGCCTGCGTTCGTTAAGCTGACGCTAAACTCACTTGGCTCGGGTTACCCTCTGATGCCTAATTCTTTAATTAATTTACGGTATTTATCTAAGTCAGCATTTTTTAAGTATGTTAACATACCTTTTCTTCTACCAACCATAACTAAAAGACCACGTTTTGCTTGGAAATCTTTTTTGTTAGATTTTAAGTGTTCTGTTAGTTCAGAAATTTTTTGAGATAACATAGCGATTTGAACTTCAATATTTCCGCTATCTTTCTCTGTTTTACCAAATTTTTTGATAATTTCTTGTTTGTTTTTCAAGTTGATTGACATTTTTCTTTCCTTTATTTGTTATACTATCGCTTATAAGCTTTTTCATTATATAGAAAACATGAAAAAAAATAAAATTTTTCTTAATATCTCTTTATAAAAAAGAAATGTTTTTATTCTTGGGTTTTATAAAAATATGCAAATTACTCCAATTTACAATAAAATATATTCTTCAAAAGCTCTAAACAATATTAATTTTAAAGGTACTAATTATACAGAAAATGTTCAAGGGCAGAAATTAATCCATGAGACATCATTTTTTAGAGAATTAGATACAGATGAATTTGTGAAAGATTATCTTGTAAGAACTTTTTTATCAAAAAATATGCCTCTTAATATTGTTGTTGGGGCTTGTTCGGCTGGGTATGAGGTGTATTCGCAAGCAATACTTTATGATGAATATAAAGATAGGGTAGATATTTTTGGTTTTGATTTAGGTCCTCAGGCTATTGAGCAAGCTAAAAGCGGAGAATTTATTATACAAGGTCCAACCTATGAAGCACAAGATACTAGTGTTTGTAATGATAATTTTTTAGTTCGTGCCAATCAAAAAAGTGTGTGTCAGAAAAAATGTCAAGAATTATTTAAAAAATATTTTAGTTTAAAGGCCGAAAAAGGAATTAATAATTCAAATATGCATCCATTTTGGCAATATGCGTTTAGCTTTGAGAATGATTATAAATTAAATGATGGCTATGGTGAAAATTGTTCTTTTGAAGTTGGAGATATTACTAAATTAGATGATATTTTAGAAGATAACAGTACTCATTGTTTATTTTTTAGAAATGCTTTATATCACTTAGCTTGTGATATAAATGCAAATAAAGCATTAAAAAGAAATAGTAGACAAATAATTAAAAATATTGCACAGGATGTTAATAGAAAATTAGTTACTGGCGGATTATTCGTATTTGGCGAAAATGAAGAAGCTCAAGGCATAAATAAAAACGAAGTTTATGAAGTGATGCAAGAATGCGGATTTGAACCATTAAATACGGATTATAGAATTTCAAAATTGCCAAAGAGATTTTATGAATATTCTAAGCCTGCTTATACAAATGTTTGGCGTAAAGTTGGATAGAAAATTCTATATGTTATAATTTCATTATGAATGATTTTATTGAAATTTATAATGCAAATGAACATAATTTAAACTCTGTTAGTTTAAAAATTCCAAAAAATGAATTAACTGTTTTTACTGGTGTTTCGGGTTCTGGAAAAAGCTCTTTGGCGTTTGATACAATTTTCGCAGAAGGTCAAAGAAGATATGTTGAAAGCTTATCAGCATACGCAAGACAATTCTTGGGTCAATTAGATAAGCCCGATGTGGAAAGAATTGATGGGCTTTCTCCGGCTGTATCTATTGATCAAAAATCAACATCAAATAATCCTCGCTCAACCGTCGGCACAATAACAGAAATTTATGATTATTTAAGATTGTTGTATGCAAGAGTTGGAACTCCTCATTGTCCAAAATGTGGAAATATTATCATTCCTCAGACAATAGATGAAATTGTTGAAAAAATTTTGTCTATGGGGGATGGAACAAAAATTCAGCTTTTATCCCCAATAGTTCGTTCTAAAAAAGGCGAATATAGGCAAATGCTTCAAGGGCTATTGTCTGAAGGTTTTATGAGAGTTAGAGTTGATGGCAAAATTTATAATTTGGAAGAAGATGAAATAGAATTAACAAAAACTCAAAAGCACACAATTGAAATCGTTGTTGATAGGATAATTGTTAAAGAAGAAGCAAAATCACGAATTTTTGATTCAGCTCAAATTGCATTATTGCGTTCTGATGGATTATTAATAGTTAATAAATTAGAAGATAATTCAGATATAATTTTTTCTGAAAAGCTGGCTTGTCCCAATTGTAACATAAGTTTTGAAGAATTAACTCCTCGTATGATGAGTTTTAATAATCCTTATGGAGCTTGTCCTGTGTGTAATGGAATTGGCGCACATTTTGAAATTAGTCCAGACTTAGTCGTTCCAGATATGGAAAAATCATTAGCACAAGGCGCTATATATCCTTGGGCAAAGACAAGTAATCCATATTATTCTGATGTTTTAAAATCTGTTTGCGAGCATTATAAAATTGATTTTGAAGCGCCGTTTAAAAGTCTTTCGCCTGCGCAAAAAGGAATAATTTTATATGGAAATGGCGATGAAAAAATCAAAATAACATATGCAGATTTTGGTACAAAAAGATATAGAACCCACGTGATGAGTTATCAAGGGGTTATTCCATATTTAACTAAAAAATATGAAACCGATTCGGATTTAGTTAGGGCTGAAATTGAAAAATATATGGTAACAAATCCTTGTAAAGCTTGTGGTGGCGGAAGATTGAATTCTTTTGCTTTAAGTGTTAAGGTAAATAATAAAAATATTTTTGAATTTTGTTCTGATTCAATTTTGAAAGAATATGATTTTATTCAAGAGCTATATCTTGTTTTAGATGAATTTAAATTAAAAATCGCACATCAAATTTTAGATGAAATAAGGGCGAGATTAAAGTTTTTAATTGACGTTGGTTTAGGATATCTGACATTAGCTCGTTCTGCTGGTACGTTATCTGGTGGTGAAGCTCAAAGAATTAGGCTTGCAACCCAAATTGGCTCTGGATTATCCGGTGTTTTATATGTTTTAGATGAACCTTCGATTGGTTTGCATCAAAAAGATAATGATATGCTTATTTCAACACTAATCAAATTGAGAAATATTGGAAATACTTTAATTGTTGTTGAACACGATGAAGACACTATGCAAAAAGCAGACTATATCGTAGATATTGGTCCTTATGCTGGTGTTAAGGGTGGAAATATTGTTGCTTCGGGAACATTGGACGATATAAAAAAATGTCCAGAATCATTAACTGGAAAATATTTATCAGGTGAGAGAAAAATCCCTGTTCCAGTAGAAAGAAGAGAGGGGAATGGAGAATTTTTAGAAGTAAAAAATGCTCATAAAAATAATTTAAAAAATATTGATGTAAATATTCCTTTAGGAAAAATTGTTGCAATAACAGGGGTTTCTGGTTCAGGTAAGTCGACATTAGTTGGGGATATTATATCTGAATATGCTCGATTTGAATTGCTTAAAAATAAACCAAAACCACAGGGGGTTGATGTAATAAAAGGTTTTAAAAATATTGATAAAATTGTTATAGTTGATCAATCTCCCATAGGAAGAACTCCTCGTTCAAATCCTGCTACATATACAGAAGTTTTTACGCATATTAGAGAATTGTTTTCGCAAACTCCAGAAGCTAAAATGCGAGGTTATAAGCAAGGCAGATTTTCTTTTAATGTAAAAGGTGGAAGATGTGAAAAATGTTCTGGTGACGGTGTTTTAAAAATCGAAATGAACTTTTTATCAGATGTTTATGTAACTTGTGATGTTTGTAAAGGAAAAAGATATAATCAAGAAACTCTAGAGGTTAAATATAAAGGAAAAAGTATATCAGATGTTTTAGATATGAGCGTTGCGCAGGCTTTAGAATTTTTCAAAAATATTCCAAAAATTGCAACTCGCTTGCAAACTTTATATGATGTGGGTTTGGACTATATTAAATTGGGACAAAGTGCTACAACATTATCTGGCGGCGAAGCTCAAAGGGTTAAGTTGGCGCTTGAGTTGAATAAGCGTGCTACAGGTAAAACTTTATATGTTTTAGATGAACCATCAACGGGTTTGCATTTTTATGATATTGATAAAATGATGAAAATGCTTCATCAATTGGCAGATAACGGAAATACAATTTTAATTATTGAACATAATATGGATATTATAAAATGCGCTGATTGGATTATAGATTTAGGTCCAGATGGCGGAGATAATGGTGGAGAAATTGTATTTAAGGGAACTCCAGAGCAAATTGTAAAATGTAAAGAAAGTTATACAGGTAAATATTTAAAAAGATATTTATAAACAATATATTTTAATGAAAATTTATAGTATAATAAAATCCTGTTGAATATAGCTTCCCATTGAAATGAAAAAGATAATATTTTTAATTTTAATATTTTTTACAATGAATTCTTCTTTTGCAATAAATGAGGATGTTATTTTGCTGCCAGAAGATGCAATTGAATCTCAAAGGCAACTTCTAGAGGGCGAAAAAGAAGTAGTTTTAGAAGAAGAAAAAGTAAGCCCTTATACAAAAAGGGCTTTAAAGGCAATAATTGAAAAAGAATATAATAATTATGATACAGAGGGATTATTAAATAAACAATTAAAAGCAGAATTTCAAAAAGGGATTATAAAAGATGCTCAATTTGAATTAAATAGCATTGTTACTTTAAAACAGAATATTGAAGATAATAATTCAAATTTAAAAGCTAATTATCAGACAATGCAATTGGGGCTTGCGGGTAAATTTAGAAGTGAAAAAGAGGGATATAACTTCTTATTTGAATTATCGCCTAATATTCATGATAATTTTATTCAAAGATTTGTTGCCGATGCTTGGATTCAAACAAAAAGAATACCAAACCATACATTAATGTTTGGCTATTCAAGGGCAATGGTTGGATATGAGGGCGGACAAAGCCAATATAATTTACCTTTTCTTAACCGTTCTCAAACAGCAAGAGTTATAGGAAACGCTAGAAAAGGCGGGATTAGATTAAAGGGTGATTATAAATATGTTAATTACGATATAGGTGGATATAGTTCAGATACCTTTCATAGAGAATTTTTTCCTGGAGTAGAAACAAGTGCCTGGGTTAATTTTAAACCTTTGGCAAATGTTAGTGATAAATATGGAAAATTAAATATCGGTGGCGGTGTTCAAGCTGGTAATAGAAATTCATATGACTTTTTTACAACAACCGCTGCGATAAAATATGATTATAAAAAGTTCTGGATGTTGGCTGAATATGCTAATGCTGATGGTTCAAATGGCGGTGCTGGTTTAACAACAAAAAAATCTCAAGGTTACAATCTTACTTTGGCTTATAGATTAACAAAAAAAGCAGAAGTATTGTTAAGATATGATGATTTTGATTCGGATAAAAAAATATCAAACAATAATACAAAAGAATATACTGCTGGTTTTAATTATTATGTATTTGGACAGGCATTAAGATTTATTTTTAATTACGTATTTTGTCAAAATGATAACAGGGCTGATTCTCATAAATTGATTTTCGGAACACAATTTTTATTGTAAAACTATGTTACTGTTTGGCTAAACTAAGCTCATTTAGGCTTTACGAAAAATTATTATTCCGTACAATAAAGATAAGTCGGAGTTATTAAGGTGCGTATGCAATGATTAAAATTGATTTCACAAATGTTTCAAATAAAGTTATCTTTGAAGAGGGGCTTGATTTAGCTCAATCCTTTAATGAATATGCGCCAAAAATACAAGAAATCATCACAAATTTAAATATGAGAAAAGATAAACCGGGCTCTTGGCTTCAATGGATGAATTTAGGATACAACGAAGAAACAGTTTGGTATGTAAAAGAATTTGCTGCAATGGTTGATGGCAGATTTGATAATGTTTTGGTATTAGGAATTGGCGGTTCAGCACTTGGTGCACAAGCATTATCAGAAGCATTATTAAAACCATATTGGAATTTATTAGATAAAGAACAACGTGAAAATTTACCAAAAATTTTCTTTTTAGATAATATTGACCCTGACCAAATTAATGCATTGTTAGATATGCTTGATTTAAAGAAAACTTTGGTTAACGTTATTACAAAATCTGGTTCAACTGCTGAAACAATGAGTCAGTTTATGATTATCAAAGATAGGTTATACAATCTTTTAGGCGATGATTATAGAAAAAATATAGTTGCAACAACGGATAAACAAGTTGGTATTTTAAGACAATTAGCAAATGAAGAGGGCTATAAAACTTTTGTTGTGCCTGATGATGTCGGTGGTCGTTTTAGTGTATTTTCAGCAGTTGGTTTGGTGCCATTAGCGCTTGTTGGTATTGATATTGATGAAATAATCAGAGGTATCAAAATAATGGATTTAACCCTTAAAAATACCGATATAACAAAAAACATTGCAGCTCAAAATGCTCTTGTTCATTATTTAATGGATAAACAAAAAGGTAAGTATTTATCTGTTATGATGCCATATTCTTCTCGTTTGAAATATGTTTCTGATTGGTATGTTCAATTGTGGGCGGAATCATTAGGAAAAGAATATGATAGAGAGGGCAATAGAATAAATAACGGACCAACTCCAATAAAAGCCTTGGGTGCTACTGATCAACATAGTCAAATACAGCTTTATAACGAAGGCAAAAACGATAAGGTTGTAACTTTTATTAGAGTTGATGAATTTGATACAAATTTAGATATTCCAAATATATTTGAATACACAGGATTAAATTATCTTGGTGGAAAAACAATTAATAAATTAATCAACGCTGAAGCTGATTCTACAGCTGTTGCTTTGGCTGATTATAGACGTCCAAATATTACAATTAGATTGCCAAAAATTAATGAATATTATTTAGCGCAATTATTTTATATGTTTGAAATGGAAACTGCTATTATTGGTGAATTATATAACATTGACGCATTTAATCAACCAGGAGTTGAGCAAGCAAAAAATTATACATATGCATTAATGGGCAGATTGGGTTATGAAGAATCAGCCCAAGAATTAAATGAAAAAATCAATAGAAATAAAGAAAATACAGGTATATAAATGTTAAAAGGACCGTTTTTATCTAAAGATTTTATTGGCGCAAACCCAGATTATAATTCTTCTAAAATTGTAATGCTTGGTATGCCATATGATTGCACATGTTCAAATCGTGCAGGAACTCGTTTTGGTCCACAAGCAGCAAGACTTGAAAGTATTGGTATTGAAACATATTCCGTTTATTTTAATTCCGATATGGAAGATTGCTCTTTTTATGATGCTGGAGATTTGGAATATCCTTTTGGAAATGCACAAAAAGCATTAGATATAACAGAACAAAATGTTGATTGTATTTATAATGACAACAAAAAGCTTCTTGGAATTGGTGGCGAACATTTAATTACGTTGGCGTCAGTTAAATCTGTATTAAAAAAATACGATAATGTTGCTGTAGTTCAATTTGATGCACATACTGATTTAAGAAAACAATATCTTGGCGAAGAATTAACCCATAGTGGTGTTATGTATAGAATTGCAGAGTTAATTGGCTATGAAAATATTGCGCAAATTGGTTTAAGAAGTGGCGAAAAAGAAGAATTTGATTTGGTTAAAAAATATGACACTTTGAAAACTAAAAAAGAACAATTGGATAAATTTAAAGATAAAAACATATTTTTAACAATTGATTTAGATGTTTTAGATCCTTCTTTAATGAGCGGAGTTGGCACTCCAGAAGCTGGTGGTTTAACTTATCTTGAGCTTATGGAATGGATTATGTATTTGAAAAACTTCAATATTATAGGTGCTGATATTATGGAATTAGCTCCTGATGTTGATATTACAAAAACTTCTACTGCTACTACTTGCAAATTAATTCGTGAAGTATTGAATTTACTTTAGCTTCAAGCTTATTTAAATCAGAATTATTTTCAATTATAAAATCTGCTTTTGATTTATTGTTTTGTTGCGAATTTATTCTCAAAAGAGCTTCCTCTTTTGTTAAATTATTTCTTTTTATTAATCTTTCGATGCGCAAATCTTTATTTGCATCAACATAGATTATTTTATCAAAAAGGCTATCAAAGCTGCTTTCATATAGTAACGCTCCTGATATGAAAACTACTTTATTGTCTTTATTAAATTCATTAATGCAAAATTCTTTTAATTTTGGATGAATAATTTTTTCTAATTTTTCTTTTTTTTCTTTATTGTTAAAAATGATATTTCCGATAATTTTTCTATCTAGGGTGTTAAATTCTTTTAAAATTAATGCTTTAACATCGCTATTATTTTCTAATAATTTATGCGAAATAATATCTAAATCAAAAACAATATAGCCAAGTTTTTTTATAATGTTTTCAACTTGAGATTTGCCTGATGCAATGTTACCTGTTATTCCTACTTTAAGCATAGCTTTATTTTAACTTAAAATTGATGTATAATTCAATTGTTAGTTTAAGGAGTTAGATTTATTATGACATCAAATCCAATGTTAGCACCAAAAGTTATTGAAAATGTTGCAAGACAAGCAACTAAACCAATGACAATTTCTGGTACAATTAATAAAACAATAGTTTTACTTTTAACTGTAATTTTAACAAGTTTATATACTTGGAATTTGTGCGCAACAGGTTTTTCCGATAAAGCAATGTTATTAACCTGGATTGGAATTATTGCAGGTATTATTTTTGCAATATTCACATCATTCAAACCAGAACATTCAAAAATTACAGCACCAATATATGCGCTATGCGAGGGTTTGGTTGTAGGTTCTGTTAGTTACGCATACGGAAAAGCATATGATGGAATAATTCAAAATGCAATTGGCATAACTCTTTTATCTTTATTAACAATGTTGTTTTTATATAAAACAAGAATAATACAAGCTACTCAAAAATTCCGCAGTACAATTATAATTGCTACTGTTGCAATAATGATATTTTATATTGCTGGTTTCATTGGTGCTTTGCTAGGTCATCCAATGACAATATTTAATGGTGGAACACTAGGAATTGTAGTAAGTAGTGTTATATGTTTTATTGCTGCTTTGAATTTTATTATTGATTTTGATTCAATTGAAAAATTGTCAAATTCAAATGCGCCTGATTATTTTGAATGGTATGGTGGTTTTGCACTGTTAGTTACTCTTATTTGGTTATATTTTGAAGTGTTAAGATTATTGGCACAATTGAACAATAGAGATTAGTTTTTATAATGCAATATAGAAAAATTCTTTTAAAAGAAAAAGCAAATATTTTAAAAAGCTCAACCAAAGATTCTCTTTTGGATGAGCTTTTGGCTTTAAGAAAAATTGAAGAAGAAAAAGAGATTTATAAATTTTTAAATCCATCAAGAGATGATTTAATTTCGCCATATGCATTTTGTGATATGCAAAAGGCGGTTTCAAGAATAAATGAAGCAATAGAAAAGCAGCAACCAATTCTTGTTTGGGGTGATTTTGATTGCGATGGTGTTACATCAAGCTCTGTTTTGTATAAAGCATTAATTGAATTGGGAGCAAATGTTAGAACTTTTATTCCTGACAGATTGCTCCATGGACATGGATTAAATTCAAAAGAATTAATTAAATTAATATCAAGGGAAAGAATAAAACTTGTTATAACTGTTGATTGTGCTACATCAAATGTGTCTGAAGTAAATCTTTTAAAGGGTTTAGGGGTTGATACAATTATAACAGACCACCACTCTACCGATACCGAGCTTCCAAATGCTTATGCAATAATTAATCCACAAGTTAAAAATGCAATTAAAGATGATGTTGAAATTGATGATATTCAATCTCTGACATATAATTCAGGTTCAGTTGTGGCGTATAAGCTTGCAATGGCTTTATTGGAGAATAATTCAAATCAAAATTTGAAAGATGAATTGTTAGTTATAGCATCTTGTGGTGCTATAGCGGATGTTGTTCCTTTGATTGGTGAAAATCGTGCAATGGTAACAATTGCGCTAGATATTTTGAATAATAACAAAGAAAAAGCAAATAAAGGAATTTATAAATTATTATCCTCTAATTTAAATCGAGATATAACAAGTACGGATATTGCTTTTATTTTGGCTCCTAGAATAAATGCTGTTGGAAGATTGGCAAATGCTTCTTTATCTTTTGAATTTTTAACAACAAATGAAGACAATAAATTAGAGATAATTATTCAAAAATTGGATAATTATAATAAAATTAGACAAGCAAAATGCCAAGAAATAAACGAAGAAATATCTGATTATTTAAGAAAAAATTCTCAAGAAAAAAATAATGATGCAATAATTTTAATTAATTCGGATTGGCATATTGGTGTTATTGGAATAGTTGCAGCTAAAATTGTTGAAGAATATAATAAACCTTGTTTTTTAATGACAATTGATGAAAACAATAATGCAAGATGTTCAATAAGAAGCAATGATTTAATTAATGTTTATAATGTTTTAAAAGAAAATGAAAATCTATTTTTGGGTTTTGGTGGACATAAACTTGCAGGCGGATGCTCTTTTAATTTAGATGAAGTTTCTTTTGAAGAGGTTAAAAATGCTCTTTTGAAAACAATAAAAGAAACAAAATCCCAATTAAAATCAGAAAATGTTTTATATGCAGATGTCGAATTAAAAAGTGATGATTTAGAAATAAATATTTTAGAAACAATAAACAAACTAGAACCATTTGGACAAGATAATGAACCACCATTGTTTGTTTTAAGAAATGTTGTTTTAGAAGAATTTAAACCAATAGGAAAAGACCTAAATCATTTAAGAATGATTGTATCCGTTGATGATAAACACATTCAATGTGTAAAATGGGGCGAAAATGAGGTTTTAATCCCTCTTAAATCGAAATGTGATATTGCATTTTACCCAAGATTAAATGTTTTTAATGATATTGAAACAATTCAGCTTGAAATTGTTGATATGTATTGTGAAAATTTAAAAACAGAAAAAAATGAATTTAAGCTTTTTGATCACAGAAAAAAAACAGGAATTTTAGAGCAAATTTCAAATTATTTAAATGCGTCTGGAATAGATATTGCTGTTTGGGCAAAAAACCCTGCAACAAAAGAAGCGTTGTTAAAATATGATGAAATTAAAAATAGATTTATTCAAGAAAATGCCGAGCATAAAGGAATAATGTTTTTTGATTATCCAAGTTCATTAGATGAATTTGATGAGATATTAAAACAAATAAGACCGCAAAAAATTCATTTAATGAATCATAGAATTGATGAAAATCTTGAAAATTATATAAAACAAATCAACGGGATGATTAAATATTGTGCAAATAAATTAAACGGAGAAATTGATTTAACAAGATTTGCACAAGCTCTTGGAGTTAGTGAAAATTTCGTTCAAATAACATTAGAAATTTTAGAAAATATCGAATCTATAAAAATTTTAGATATAGATAAAATAGAATATTTGAAACCATTTAATTATGATGGATTTAAAAATAGCTCTATGTTTGAAGTTTTAAAAGAAGAATTCGATACAATTATTCAATTTAAGAAAAATCTTTTAAATTGCGATATAAGCGAAATAGAGCAAATCGTATTAAAAGCTATTTGATAAGATATGTCCCAATAAAATCGTCTTCTGAGTCAATTTTTATGATTTTATAGGCAGAATTTTTTGAATAACTTTCTGTAATTATATGATATATTCCATCGTTTTCTGTTTCATAGTTATTTCCATAATGACCCGAAACTATCATTTTAACATTTTTATATTTAGATAATAATTGTAGATATTCCTCTTTTTTAGGTGTTTCAATCCATTTTGATTTTGTTTCTAATAATGGAAAATGTTGTAATATTACTATATTTTTATTGTTGTATTTTTTTAATTGTTTTTCAAGCCAAGCAAGCTCTTCTTTTCCGTAATATCCGTTTGAGGATTGAAAATATTGTTTAGAGCCATCCATCGCAATAAAAACATATCCTTTTTTTTCAAAAACATAGTTTGGTTTTTTGTTATGTCTAAAAAACAATGCTCGTCTTACTCTTTTTAGATAATAATCTTTTGTTATTCCATTTTTAGATGAAACATCGCTTGAGCCTAAAAGAACATAACATTTTTTATTTACTTTTTTTGTAAGGTATAAAAATGTATCAAGATTTTGAAAGTTTGGTTTTTCGATATTGTTTCCGCCAAAAACAACAAAATCTATGTCAGGATAGGAATTAATTTCTTTTATTGTTTCTTGAAGTTTATAAGCGTTTTTTGTGTTTAAATCAATATCTGTTATATGGATAAAATTTACTTCCTCAGAAAAGCAAACTCCGCACATAAAGAAAAATAATACGAATAAATTAAATAAAATTCTCATAGTAATAGAATAATAAAAAATGAATTTTTTAACAAATTATCAAGGCAAGTAATTTACAAAATGTTAAAAATTTTACTTATTAAATAGTAATTTTTATATATTCCTGATAATATAGACCTACCTTGTGATAGAAAGGGTTTATCAAGAATGAGAAATTTATTAGCTCTAGCTTTAACACTATTTGTGTGTGCAAATTCTGCAAAAGCAGCCAATGTAGATGAATTTATCGATACTTATATTGCTCCTTTTTCAGATAAAATTGCAGACATAATATTTTTCCCAATTAATTTCTTTGGAAATGAAGTTCCTGCAATTATTTTTTGGATTTTGTTTGCAGGTATATTTTTTACAATTTATTTCAAAGGAATTTCCGTTTGGGGATTTAAACATGCAATTGAAGTTGTATCAAAACCTGCAGAAAAAACCGCAGATGGTTGTGGTGAAGTGTCTTCATTTCAAGCATTAGCTACTGCATTATCTGGAACTATTGGAATAGGCAGTATTGCGGGGGTTGCAATTTCAATTTCAATAGGTGGACCAGGGGCTGCGTTTTGGATTTTTGTTGGCGCGCTTTTGGGTATGTCCATTAAATTTGTTGAAGCAACGTTGGCTGTTAAATATAGAAGGTTTAATGAAGATGGTTCCGTTTCAGGTGGACCAATGCATTATATTGCACATGGTTTAACAAGACGCAAAATGCGTTGGCTAGGTCAACCTTTATCTGTTATTTTCGCTATTTTATGTATTGGCGGCGGTATAACAGGTGGAAATATGATACAAATTAATCAAACTGCACACCAAATCATCTTTATTACAGGTAAAGAAGCAAGCTTTTTCCATAATAATGCATGGATAATTGGTTTAGTTGCTGCAATTTTGATTGGATTGGTTATAGTAGGCGGTATTAAAGGAATTGCAAAAGTTACAACAATTTTAACTCCTTCGATGTGTGCTCTTTATATAATATCAGGTACTATTGTAATTTTAGCTAATTTTGTTAATATTCCAAGTGCAATTGCTTTAATTATCAGAGAAGCATTTCATCCAACAGCAGTTGCCGGTGGTGTTTTTGGAACTATAATTATTGGTTTAAGACGCTCTGTTCAATCCAATGAAGCTGGTACTGGAGCTGCTGCAATTGTTTATGCTGCTGCGCAAACAAAAGAAGCCGTTTCTCAAGGTTTCGTTGCTTTATTAGAAACATTCTTAACTGGTGTTTTGTGCTTATTTACATCGTTTGCAATTGTATTTTCTGGAGTTTTGCAAAATACTCAAATTGGTCAAATTTCTGGTATTGAGCTTGCATCAAATGCGTTTCAATCAGTAATTCCATTTTTCCCAATTATTTTATCAATTATTGCGGTAATGTTTGCAATGTCTACGTTGATTTCTTGGGCATATTATGGACAGAAAGCTTGGACATTCTTATTTGGTGAAGGCAAAAAACGTGTATTGGCATTTAATTTGATATATTGTCTATTTATTGTTATTGGTTCTGCAATGAATGTTAAATCAATTATTGAAATCACTGATGCAATGATGATAGCAATGTGCATTCCAAACGTTATTGCGCTATATATATTATGTCCTGAAGTTAAAAGGGATTTAATTGATTACATCAAACGTTTTAAAGTTACAAAAATATTTAATGAAAAACAAAAAGCTTAATAGACAAAATAATAAAAATAAAAACCCTGAGTTAATGACTTCTCAGGGTTTTTTAATCTTAACTTTCTATCTTGTAACTATTTTGCTAGTTTGTTGATAGCTTTAGTTAATCTTGATTTTTTTCTGGCAGCGGTATTTCTGTGTAGAATACCTTTTGTAACCGCTTTATCGCATAATTGGTACACTTTTGATAATAAAGCATTTAATTCAGTTTTATCTTCGCTTTGAGCACAAGCTAAAACTTTTTTAACTGCAGTTTTAATTGAAGTTTTAAATGCAGTATTTCTTTCAGTGTTTCTTTGAGCGATAAGTACTCTTTTTTTAGCAGATTTAATGTTTGCCATTGTTTTTTTCCTTTCACAAAAATAACTTACGTTATCTGCGAGGTTTGAGTGAGTACATGTATAATACTCAAAAATATTTTTTTTTGCAACCCGAGTCGAGCGAGTTTAGCGACAGCTTAACGAGCGAAGACGAGGGCATAGGTGTGTGAAGTGCGAAAGCGGCTGCGAGGAGCAGGCGCCGAGCACGAAACCGTACCCACAATGCGGAAGCCGGTGCTAAATCGGCGAAGTGATAAACTTTGCCGATAGCACGACGAATGCGACGTAGAAATCTTCGACTTTACAGGAGCTAAAAGAGCGAGTTTAGCGATTGTTAAATTAATTTTGCAATATTTATCGAGCAAATATTATTCCATATGCATTAGTTAATCTAATTGGATAATTTAATAACTCTAATTTGCTTTGATCATGTATATAATGGTAATATTCGCCATCTGGAAATATTCTTACAAGAGTGCCCTTATCATCTGTAGGAACTATTTTGATTTCGTTTTTATTTTTTAATAATAATTTGGCTGTTGGGAAACTTTCACTATAGAGGCTATATAAATTATCTTTTTTTACAAGAATGTAATACTGTTTTGTGTCTTTGTCGTTGCTCGATATGCTTTCTATTGAGTCATATTCTGCTGGTAGAAATATTCCTTTGCTTGCACATGAAGAAATGTCTATTCTGTATAAACCATATTTATTGTTCTTTTTAAATTTTATGTATCTTGGGTTTCCATATTCTCCATAATTTCTAAGAATTTTTACACTGTCAATATTTTTTAATACTTTTTCGTTGTTTTTGTCTATATAATAAGTTTTTCCATTTTTTTCTACTTCAAAATAATGACAATGTCTATATTTATCAGGTGTAATTAATGAAATCTTATCGTATATTTTTGGAATTCTGTATGGTTTGCACTTTAATTTATTGCCTTCGCAATGAAAACTCTTGTAACCTACTTTCTTCGTGAAAAAATCTTCTGTGTAGTTTATTTTTTCATTATAAAGATTACAAAAAATTAGCGTAAATAGTATTGTAAATAAACTGGTATTTCTGAAAAGTTTATTTTTTATGCTTGAATTGAAACATAATGTAAGACATAAAATTAAAAATAAGCCTATTAAATATTGTGATAGCATAAAATGGCAGAAATATAATACTAATAATAAGCTAAAAAAACTTACAATGAGCCAATTTAAAAATAAAAGAGGTCTATTAGAAGCCCAATGCAATATACTTATTAGTATCATAATAATTAATGTTAGTGTTAAAAAAAAGGCAAGCGGAATTGCTATAACTGCACCTATAATCCATAGTATCCCAGTTAATGTGGTTCCGAGTGTTTCAAAAAGAGTGTTGTATAATAATGGACTAATTAATGTAATAAAAAGAACAGAAAATAGTAGTGGGTATTTATTAATAATTTTTTTAACATTATCAATTAGATTATTCATATTTAAATTGTATCTATATTAATTTTGTTTGTAAACATAAAATGCGCCAGGGATTGTCCTGACGCATTTAAAATAAATTTTAGAATGTGATTACATCATTCCCATTCCACCCATACCTGGCATTCCGCCACCCATAGGCATTTCTGGAGCTTTTTCTTCAGGAATTTCAACAACTGCCGCTTCTGTTGTTAATAACATTGAAGCAACTGATGCTGCGTTTTCCAAAGCGCTTCTTGTAACTTTTGCAGGATCTACGATACCAGCTTCAAACATATCAACATATTTGTTATTCATAGCATCGTAACCATATGCGCCAGTTTCTTTTCTGATTGCATCAACAACAACTTCGCCTTTAGCGCCTGCATTATTTGCAATGGCGATTACAGGAATGTCTAGTGCTGCTGTTAAGATTTTGAAACCAGTTTTTTCATCATCATTATCAAAAGTTCTTGTTTCAAGTTCTTTTTGAAGAACTTGTTGAACTCTTAACAATGCAACACCACCACCAGGAACAATACCTTCTTCTTGAGCAGCTCTTGTTGCGTTTAGAGCATCTTCAATTCTTAATTTAGATTCTTTTAATTCAACTTCTGATGCTGCACCTACTTCGATAACTGCAACACCACCAGATAATTTTGCTACACGTTCTTGTAGTTTTTCTTTGTCGTATTCAGAATCTGACATTTCAATTTGTTTTTTAATTAGGTTAACTCTTTCTGCTACCATTGATTTTGTTTCATCACCAACAACGATTGTTGTTTCATCTTTAGTAACAGTAACGCGTTTTGCATGTCCTAGCATTTGAACTGTGATATTTTCTAATTTGATACCTAGTTCTTCTGTAAACATTTGTCCGCCTGTAAGAATAGCGATATCTTCTAACATTGCTTTTCTTCTGTCGCCAAATCCTGGAGCTTTAACAGCAACTGCTCTTAAAACTTTTCTCATAGTATTTACAACTAATGTTGCTAGAGCTTCGCCTTCAACATCTTCTGCAATTAATAATAATGATTTGCCATCTCTTGCAACTTGTTCAAGTATTGGAACTAAATCAGCAATTAAGTTAATTTTTTTGTTTACACATAAAACATATGCATCTTCTAAAACTGCTTCCATACGTTCTGCATCAGTAATGAAGTATGGAGAGATATAACCTTTATCAAATTGCATACCTTCAACAATTTTTTTGTCTGTTCCGAAAGTTTTAGATTCTTCAACAGTTATAACACCATCAGTTCCAACAACTTCCATACAATCAGCAATTAGGTTGCCGATAAAGCTATCGTTTCCAGCAGAAATTGCCGCAACTTGAGCTCTCATTTCTTTAGAATCAACTGATTTTGACATTTTTTTGATTTCATCTTGAGCTACTTTAACAGCAGAAGTGATACCACGTTTAATGCCCATTGGGTTAGCGCCAGCTGTTAAGTTTTTGATTCCTTCTTTAAAAATTGCTTGTGCTAAAACACTTGCTGTTGTAGTACCATCACCAGCAACATCATTTGTTTTGGAAGAAACTTCTTTCAATAATTGTGCACCAGCATTTTCTAAACCATCTTTTAATTCGATTTCTTTTGCAATAGTTACACCATCATTAACGATTTGAGGTGCGCCGAATTTTTTTTCAATAATTACGTTACGACCTTTTGGTCCAAGTGTAACTTTAACTGCGTCAGCTACTGTGTTAACACCTTTTAATAGGCTTTCACGAGCTGCTGTATCAAATACGACTTTCTTAGCCATAATATTTTTCCTTCTTTCTAACTAATACACACAATACTATTCAATTACTGCAAGAGCATCTTTAACTGAAATAATTTTATATTCAACATCGTCAACTTTAACGTCAGTTCCAGAATATTTTGCAAATAAAACGATATCTCCAACTTTAACTTCCATTGGTTCTTTTTCGCCTTTATCATTGGTTTTACCAGAACCTACAGCAACTACTTCACCTTTTTGTGGTTTTTCTTTAGCGCTATCTGGAATAAAAATACCGCCTGAAGTTTGTTGAACATCATCAACAACTTTGATAACAATTCTGTCTGCTAAAGGTTTAATCATAATATCCTCCATTTACTATTTAATTTGCAATATACTCTATTATAATATATGTTATTTGAAAAAAAATTAATTATATTAACAAAAAATTAATTATTTATTTCAAGACATTTTTTATAGATGGCATTTTTATTTGCATCATATAATTCAGATAAAATTGAAGAAATTTCTTTGTCTTTTAAGTTTAATTTTTTTAGTTTCTTAATTTTATCTGTAAAATCAAATTCTTCTTTTTGAGCATCTTTATGCAAAAGTACAACTATTTCACCTTTTAGAGTGTTGTTTTTGAAATGCTCAATCATTTCATTTATATTAAATGTTTTAATTTCTTCGAATTTTTTAGTTAATTCTCGTCCAACTGTGATTTTTTTATCAGGATAAATTTCTTTAATAGTTTCCATTGTTTCTATTAATCTATTAGGACTTTCATAAAAAATAAGGTTTTCGTTTTTATTATTTGTAATAATTTTTTCTATCTGATTTTTAATTTTTGGTAAAAAACCAATAAATTTAAAATCTTCATCAGTTCTTGAAGTGGCGGATAATAATGTAATTACAGCGCTTGCGCCTGAAATTGGAATAACTTTATGATTAGAATTTAAAACATTTTCAACTAAAACATTTCCTGGATCGGAAATCAAAGGAGTCCCCGCATCAGATACAAGAGCAATGGATTTACCTTCGTTTAAATAATTCAAAAATAATTCAATACGAGAATTTTCGCTATATTTATGATAGCTTATTAATTTAGTCGAAATTGAATATTTTTCCAATAAAACACTTGTGTTTCTGGTATCTTCTGCTGCGATTACATCAACATTTTTTAGAACATTAATAGCTCTAAGTGTTATATCTTCAAGATTTCCAATAGGAGTTGCAACGACATATAGAGCATTTTCTATAGAATTTGCCAAGTTGTACCCTCTTTAGTATCTTTTAGTTGAATTTTATAAGATAAAAGTTTATCTCTGATTTCATCAGATTTTGCCCAATCTTTATTATCTCTGGCTGTTTTTCTGATTTTTATTACTTCATCTATAACGTTTTTAAAATCAATTGTATTGTCAATATTAAATTCATTGTAAAGAGGCTCTACTATTTCTTTAAGCTCATTTTCTGACACTTCTTTTTGAGATAAAGAAAAATCAAAACCTAAAACAGAACCAAGATAAGATAGAGTGTTTGCATTGATTTGTTTGTTTTCATTTTTGCGTACTTTTTCGGCTAAACCAAAAAGAATTGCAAGCGCTTTAGAAGTGTTTAAATCTTCATCCATGGCATTTTCAAATTCTTTAATTGCTTCAGTATCATATTCAGAAGAAATTTCAATTCCTGCGATGGAATTAATTAAACGTTTGGCTCCTGCTGCAGCGCCTGATAAAGCTACATCATTAAATTCAACAGGCATGCGGTAATGATTTGTTAAAATAAATAATCTTATTGCGTTTGTATCATATGTTTTTAATACATCATCAATGGTTAAGAAATTGTTCAATGATTTAGACATTTTCTCTTTGTTGATAGTAACAAAACCATTATGCATCCAATATTTGCTAAATTGACAACCATTAGCACATTCTGATTGAGCTCTTTCGTTTTCGTGGTGAGGGAATGCCAAATCGGCACCACCTGCATGGATATCAATAGTGTTTCCTAAATGTTTTTTACTCATCGCAGAACATTCAATATGCCAACCAGGACGACCAACACCCCAAGGCGATTTATAACCAAATTTTTCGTCCTTTTTCCATAAGGCAAAATCAAGAGGGCTTTCTTTTTTGTCGTTTGCTTCTACACGAGCACCATTTAAAAGGTCTTTAATTGGTTGAGAAGATAATTCTCCGTATTTAGAATATTTTTCAACTCTAAAATAAACATCGCCATCAACTGCGTATGCAAAACCATCTTGTTCTAATTTTTTAACCATAGCAATCATTTCGCCTAGAGTTTTTGTTGCTCTTGGTTCAACATCTGGTTTTAAAACGTTTAAGCCGTTCATCGAATTGATAAATGATTTATAATATCTATCAGTAATGACAGATGGTTCAACTCCCTCTGTATCTGATTTTTTAAGGATTTTATCGTCAACATCAGTTACGTTTCTGCAATATGTGACATCATATCCTTTGAATTTTAAATAACGATACAAAGTATCCCATGTTATATAACATCTTGCATGTCCTAAATGCGCATGGTCATAAACTGTTGGACCACAGACATACATTTTAACTTTGTTTTCCTCTATTGGTTTAAATTCTTCAATTTTGTTTGTTAATGTATTATAAATTTTTAGCATACAGAAATTTTACTATAAACTTATAAATAATAAAAGAATTTAGGTTTAATTAAGCTGGATTAATTTTTTGACAATAAATTTTTAATAGAATATCCTTTAAGTATGTTAATAATGGGAATTGATCCAGGTATTGGAATAACAGGTTATAGTTTTATAGAGTTTAATGACGATAGATTTAAACTTATTACAAGTGGTTCAATTCAAACGGATAAAAATGCCTCACATCCAAAGAGGCTTTTGGAATTAAAAGCCGATATTGATTTTTTAATTAAAAAATACAATCCTGATTGCGCTTCAATTGAACAGCTTTTTTTCTTTAAAAACCAAAAAACAATAATTCCTGTCGCACAGGCAAGAGGGGTTATTTTAGTAACCCTTGAAGAAAATTTAATTCCAATGTATGAATATACTCCGCTTGTAGTTAAACAAACAATTACAGGACATGGCAGAGCAGATAAAGCTGATGTCAAAATTATGGTAAAGAATTATATAGAATTAGATAAAAATATAAAATTAGATGATACAATAGATTCAATAGCATTGGCGATATGTCATGCGCAAAATGCAAGATTTAAAGAGGAGATTAAATAAATGAATGAACTTATAGCAAAAAGAATAGCTATATTTTCCGTTATTTTTGGAGCTGTTATCGGTTTAATCGCCGTTATTCCGCCATTGATTGGGATGTGTTTATTTGTGCTATCTTTTTTAAGTGCTCCGATTTTGATTTTGTATATGAAAAAAAATGAAAAGTATTTAGGCTTTATTGATAATCAGCAAGGCGCAATTTTAGGTGCTATATCTGGTTTTTTTACAACTGTTGGTTTCTTTGTAACTTTTTGTCCAATGGTGTGTATTTTGCATTTGATATTTAAAAAATATTATTCCTATGCAATTCCTGATATGATTCAAACAGGTTTATGGCTTTTGTTTGTAATAATTTTTATGGTTGCTCTTATTTTTGCAATGACAAATTCAGCAAGCGGAATGGGAACATCTTGGATATTAGGATATATTGAAAAAAAACCACAAAACCATGATGCTCAATTAGATATAGAAATTAATGACTAAGGAAATAAAATGAATAGCGCAGAAAAAACAATAGAATGGATTAAAACATCTTCAACAGATGGTTTTTCAAGAATGATTGATCAAACAATTATTCCTTATGAGTATAAAAAAGTTGATATTAAATCATCCGAAGAAATGTATGATGCAATTAAAACAATGATAGTTAGAGGAGCTCCTGCTATTGGAATAGCCGGTGCCCATGGGGTTGTCTTGGGGGCAATTGAAAATATAAATAGCGCTAATTTTGTTGAAGATGTTAAAAAAGTGGCGGATTATTTAAATTCTTCTCGTCCAACTGCAGTTAATTTAAATTGGGCATTAAAAAAGCAAATTGAAGTTTTGGAAAATAATAAAGAAAAGACAAATTCTGAAATTATCGAATTATTAGTCGAAAATGCTATTAAATTAGAAGATGAAGACATTCAAATTAATAAAAAAATTGGCGAATATGGGTCTGAAATTATTCCAAAAGGTGCCACAATTTTAACTCATTGTAATGCTGGCGCATTAGCTACTGTTGGTTGGGGAACTGCATTGGGTGTTGTTCGTAGTGCATTTGAAAAAGATAAAACAATAAAAGTTTTTGCGGATGAAACTCGCCCAAGAGGACAAGGTGCTCGATTAACAACTTATGAATTAACTAGAGATGGGATAGATACAACACTAATCACAGATGGTATGGGTGCATATTTTATGAATAAAAAAATGATTGATGTTGTAGTGGTTGGTGCTGATAGAATTGCTTTAAATGGCGATAGTGCAAACAAAATTGGAACTTATATGGTTGCTATTGCTGCAAAATACCATAATATTCCATTTTATATAGCGGCTCCTAAATCAACAATTGATCCAACAATTAAAACCGGCGATGAGATTGTTATTGAATTAAGAAATAAAGAAGAAGTAACAATAGTGAATGATAAACCTATCTGTACAGATAAGGTTAATGTTATAAATCCAAGTTTTGATGTAACTCCAAATGAGCTCATAACAGGCATTATAACAGAATATGGTATATTTAAACCAAATGAAATATATAAGCTATTTGGGTAATAAATTTTTACAAATTAAAATAACTATGGTATAAATAAATATGTAGCAGATATAAGGAGATAAAACCATTAGCAGAGATAATAGAGCTCAAAACGAGTTATTAAACGAAAAAATTAGAGCCAAAGAAGTTAGATTAATTGATGATGAAGGTGTAAATCATGGTACAATCCCAACCGCTAAAGCCCTTCAAATGGCAAAAGAAAAAGATTTAGATTTAGTGGTTGTATCTGCAAATCAAGCTCCGCCTGTAGCAAAAATATTAGATTGGGGCAAATATAAATACGAAACTGAGAAAAAAGCAAAAGAAGCAAAGAAAAAACAACATACTGTTGACATAAAAGAAGTTAAAATGCGCTATAAGATTGATGTACATGATTATGAAGTACGTCTTAAAGCGACTAAAAAATTCCTTGCTTCAGGAAATAAAGTTAAAGTTGTTGTTATGTTGAGAGGTCGTGAAATGCAGCATTCTCATCTTGCAATGGATTTAATTAACAAATTCTTAGGAGAATTTGAGGGTGAAAATATCGTTGTAGAAAAGAAACCTCAAATCGAAGGAAGAAATGTTATTATGATTCTTGCTCCGCAAGGAAAATAGGTTTTTATTAAATATTTTTTAAAAAGCACCCTGTATATTGCAAGGTGCTTTTTGATTGTATCGATATTGTATTATTGCAATATTTATAAATTAACCATGTCGCTATGAGGTGACTTGTCGCCGTGGCAGTCTGGAAAAAATAATAACATGTTGTTAAATGTTTATTATTTTTATACATGTTATTAAAATTTATTTCGTGGAATTACATTGTTAAGTGGTAAAAGTAAAAAGGAAGGACTAAAAATGGGATTTAATATTAATGATGTAATTACCATTGTTGTAGCTGGCGGACTAAAGGGTGATAAAGTCAGTACAAATAACGGCGCATATCAGATGTATTCACTTGACGTTGATAATATTAATATCGAAGGTAATGTTGATGCAGTAACAGTTACAAAAGGCGAGCATGGGAATAATGGTGTAAAGGATATGTATACCAATTCATATTATGCTGCGATAGTTGATGATTATTTAGCGGATTCTGATAATCAAATGATATTAGAAGCATTAACAACAGGCGAGCAAAATGACTCAAAAAGATTAAGGTCCGAAATTGTAGAAGCTCAAGTGGTTGCCGGAGAAGAAGAAGATGAAGATTTATCAAATGATCTTCCAGATGGGTATACAACGGAGGTTTATTATATTGGACAAGCTGATCCAGGTGATAAATCGCAAAATAATTTATATGTACTAGATTTGGTTGAATCTGAGGGTAAACACGTTCCTGCAGGAGCAAAATATTCAGATTATATATTTGAAGGATATACTGCTCAACAAGTACAAAATCTTGGTTCGTCTGCAAGTTTGATTGTTTATAATCACTTGGTTAAAAATAATATTGCTCTTCCAGAAGGAAGTGATAAAAATGGATTTATTGATCCTGAAACTAATAAGCGTACTAGTTGGGTTAATTTTAAAGCATCTGAAGATTGTTCTTTTGGTGTAGTTGTTTATGCAACATATCGTGCTATTGAATATGAAGTAAAACCAGACCCCGTAGAACCAGAGACTTCAATTCCGGATGATGGAGATGATGGCGGTTCAGATGAACAACAAGGCACAAACACAGGTGAAGAAGTTAGTGGCACACAAGGTGGTTTCGGCGATAACACAGGCGGAGGTACAGACGACAACACAGGCGGAGGTACAGACGACAACACAGGCGGAGGTACAGACGACAACACAGGCGGAGGTACAGACGACAACACAGGCGGAGGTACAGACGACAACACAGGCGGAGGTACAGGTGAAGACAACTGTGACGTGCTAGTAGACCCTCCCGAAACCGAGGGCGATGAAAATAGAAACGAAGATGGCACTTGGTAGAATATAAATCCATTTTAAATAAACCCTAAGTTAATTAAATAACTCGGGGTTTATTTTTTACTTACTTCTTGATAATTTAAATTCGTGATTATCCAAGATTTCTTTATTTTTACCGAGCATCATTTTTTCAGCGCTTTCTAAAATCTTAACAATCATATAACCATTTTCCCCATCAGAGCGAGGAGTTTTGTTGTTTTCAATACAATTTAAGAAATGTTGACATTCAAGTTTTAATGGTTCGATTTCTAAATAATCAAAGATTTCTATATCTTTTTGAGAATTTTTTTGATTATCGTAAACTTTTAATTTTCCTTCAGTTAATGTATCATCTAATATTGCAGTTGCTTTTGTTCCTCTAACTAAAAGAGTAACTCTTTTTTGTGGATGAATCCAGCTGTCCGAAACTTGTCCTATAACTCCATCTTCAAATTCGATTGTTAAATGTGTTATATCACATATATTTTCAAATTCGCTTGCAACCCCAACAGCATTTAGAACTTTTAATGGTGCTTTTCCTGTTACATGGGCAATCATTGAAACATCATGTGGAGCTAAATCCCACATAACACTTCTATCGTTTTTAAAATAATTAATATTTAATCTATCAGATTGGACATATTTTATTTCACCTAAAACCCCTTCAGCAATAAGCATTTTTAATCTATTTACTGCTGGATGGTACAATAAAAGATGCCCAACTAATAGTTTAACATCCATTTTATCAGCTAATTCTTTTAATTCTTTTGCTTCTTCTGATGATGTTGAAATCGGTTTTTCTACATAGACATTTTTGCCAGCCAAAAGTGCTTTTTTAACTATTTTAAAGTGTGTATGACTCGGAGTTACGATACACATTGCTGTAATTTCAGGATTGGATAATAATTCATCAAAGTTTTTTGTGATATTAACATCTGGATATAGTTCATTAATCATTTTAAGATTTTCATTATCTAAATCACAAACGCTATGAAGAGCATTTAGATTGTAGAAATTTCTAACTATATTTCTTCCCCATAAACCACAGCCAACTACTGCAACGCACTTTTTCATTCTTGATTCCTTTGTTTGTGTCTATATTTTAATTTTAATAAACAAGTATTTTATAGTCAAACAAATCGCTATTTTTATTTTAAAAATTAAAATATTTGTGGTATAGTTTTGTCTATGAGTATTAGAGCAACTGTCCTAAATTGTCCGATTGATTTGTGTGATATTAATTTTGCACTTCAAAAATCTAAAGAAGCAATAGACAATAACGAAAATCTCCATATCATTACAATTAACCCTGAAATGATAATGAACGCTCAAAAAAATAAAAGTTTTTTTGAAATAGTTAATTCTTCTGATTTAAATATTGTTGATGGTGTTGGTGTAAAAATAGCTCTAAAAATAAAAGGAATTAAACAAGAGCAAATTAGAGGTGTTGATTTTTCTCGCTCGTTAGTCAAATTAGCTAATGAGAATAATTATCGCCTTGCTTTTTTGGGCGCAAAAGAAGAAGTTATTCAAAAAGCAAAAGAAAATTTTTTAATTGAATATCCAAATTTAAATTTTTCATATGTTAGAAATGGTTATTTTCAAAATGATGATGAAATAATTGAGGAAATCAAAAAAGCTCAACCGCAAATTTTGCTCGTGGGCTTAGGTTCCCCAAGACAAGAGGAATTTATAATTAAACTTAAAGAATCTTTAAAAGGGTGTGTTTTTGTAGGAGTTGGCGGTAGTTTTGATGTTTTTTCGGGAATTACAAAAGAAGCTCCTCAAATTTATAGAAAACTGGGACTTGAATGGTTATATAGGACAATATCTCAACCAGAGAGATTTAAAAGAATATTTCCTCTTTTGCCATTATTCCTAATAAAGTGTATAATAAGTACTATACTAAAGAAGGGTTGATAAATTGAAAACATTTACTAATGCTGTTAGACAAGACATTTTAAAAATGATACATAATGCAAAATCTGGTCATCCTGGTGGCGCATTTTCGTGTGTTGATATTTTGTCTGTTTTATATAAAAAAGTTATGAATGTGCCAATAGAATGGGATAAAGCGATTGATTTTAATCAAAGAGATAGATTTATTCTTTCAAAAGGGCATGCCTCAACTGCTTTGTATGCAGTATTAGCTCATTGCGGATATTTTTCAAAAGATTTATTAAAAGGTTTTAGAATGCTTGGTTCTAAATTGCAAGGACATCCAAGCTCAAGAACAAAATTACCTGGAATCGAAGTTTCAACAGGTTCTTTAGGACAAGGTTTATCAATTGGTGTTGGTATGGCTTTGGCTTTAAGACTTGATGAAAACAAAGATTCAAAAGTTTTTGTTTTGATGGGTGATGGTGAAATGCAAGAAGGAAGCGTTTGGGAAAGTTTAATGAATGCAAATAACCAACATCTTAACAATCTTGTTGTAATAGTTGATAAAAATAATCTACAAATTGATGGTTCAACTTGCGATATTAAATCATTAGAGCCGCTTGATGAAAAACTCAAAGCTTTTGGATTTGAAGTTTATTCAATAGATGGTCATAATTATGAGCAAATTGAACAAACTATGATTGAAGTTAAAAAATCTACTAAATTATGCGCTGTAATTGCAAATACAGTTAAGGGTAAAGGAGTTTCCTTTATGGAAAACCAAGCAGGCTGGCATGGCAAGGCTCCTAATGATGAACAATTACAAAAAGCATTGGAGGAATTAAATGCTTAGTAAAAATCAAGAAATTAAATCTCCACGTAATGTTTATGGTGAAACATTAGTTGAATTAGGGGCAAAAAATCCTAATATTGTTGTTTTAGATGCTGATTTATCATGTTCTACTCAAACTTGTAAATTTAAAAATGCATATCCTGAAAGATTTTTTAATTGCGGAATTGCAGAACAAGATATGATGGGAACAGCTGCGGGTCTGGCTTATGAGGGAAAAACTGTTTTTGCTAGCACTTTTGCAATGTTTGCAACAGCAAGATGTTTAGATCAAATTAGAAACACGATTTGTTATTCAAAATTAAATGTAAAAATTGTTGCTACGCATGGCGGTATAACAGTTGGCGAAGATGGGGCTTCGCATCAGGCTCTAGAAGACATTGCTTATATGCGTTCAATTCCTGATATGAAAGTTATTATTCCATCAGATTGTAATGAAGTTAAGCAAGTTATTGAATATGCTGCAAATACAAAAGGTCCTATGTATATTAGAATTCCAAGGACAAATTTGAAAACAATTTTTTCATCTGAATATAAATTTAATCCAAACACTGGTGTAAAAATTAGAGATGGAAAAGATTTAACTATAGTTTCAAATGGCGAAACTTTAATTGAAGTTTTAAATGCGGCTGAAAAGTTACATGCAGTAGGAATTGAAGCAGATGTTCTTCATTATCCTGTTGTTAAACCATTCCATCATATTGCCTTGAAAGAAAGTGCACTAAAAACAAAAAAAGTTGTTGTAGTTGAAAATCATAGTGTAATTGGCGGATTGGGTTCAGCAGTTTGTGAAACATTATGTCATTACGCACCTTCAAAAGTGTATAGAATTGGCACAAAAGATACCTTTGGACAATCTGGTGAACAAAGACAATTAATGGAATTTTATGGTTTAACAGATAAGAAAATCTACGAGAAAATAATTAGATTCATGGATGTAAAATGATAGTAGTTAGAGATTTAGTAAAACAATATAAAAATAAATATGCGCTAAGAGGTATAAATCTTCATATTAAGCCAGGAGAATTTGTTTTCTTGGTTGGTTCATCAGGGGCTGGTAAATCAACTTTAATGAAAATGCTTTACCTTGAAGAAAGACCTACAAGAGGCAATGTTTATGTCGCAGGGATTGATATAGGTAATTTATCTCCAAACAAAATTCCTAGTTTAAGAAGATGCATGGGAATAGTATTTCAAGATTATAAACTTCTTCAAAACCATACAGTATATGACAATATTGCATATGTTATAAGAACTATGGGTATTTCATCTCGTGAGATTGAATCAAGAGTTATGGGTGCTTTGAAAGTTGTTGGTTTAGAAGATAAATATAAATCAAAACCTTGCGAATTATCAGGTGGTGAGCAACAAAGAGTCTCTATTGCAAGAGCAATTGTAAATGGACCTCCTTTATTGATTGCAGATGAACCTACTGGTAATTTAGATCCTAAAAACTCTTTAGAAGTTATGCAGATTTTAGAACAAGTTAACCAAAGAGGAATTACAATTTTAGTTTCAACTCATGATCAGGTTATGGTTAATTATTTCAGAAAAAGAGTTATCACTCTTGATCATGGACAAGTAGTTAGAGATATGCAAGCAGGAACATATGACTAGAAAAAATAAAAACCAAAATTTAAAACAAAAAGTCAAATCTAAAATTCCAAAAGACTGGATGTCTGATATAAGAATTACTTATCGTATTGGTATTGAAACATTTAAAGGGATTGTTCAAACAGGCTTGGTTAATATCGCAATTATAACTACCATTGCTGCTATTTTAACAATTTTTGGTTCAATATTTAGAGTGGCACTTGCTGCAAATTCTTTCTTGCATTCAATGGGTTCAACACTAGAAATTAGCGCATATCTTGAATCTGATGCTGATAAAGAAACTGTTATTAATCAAGTATACAATATTGAACATGTTAAAAATGTTAAATTAATTAGAAAAGAACAATCTTGGGCAGAATTTAAGCAACAAATCGATGTTCCAGATATTGTAAATCCTTTGCCTGATACATTACATGTTAAATTAGATGATATTAAAAATATGAATTCTGTAACTAATCAATTGAAGCAAATTCAAGGAATTAGCGAAACAAATTACTCAAAAGATTTAATACAAAAATTTGAAATGATAAATACTATTATAAATACTGTTACTTTGGTATTTGTTGTCATAGTATGTATATTAACAATTGCAATTATTAATAATACGATTGAACTTGTTATTCAATCAAGAAAAGAAGAAATAGAAATAATGCGTTTGATGGGTGTTTCGAATTGGTATATTAAAACACCATTGATTTTACAAGGTGCGATATATGGCTTTTTAGGAGCATTGATTGCAATAATTCCAATTGATGTTGTGCAAAGTTATATCATAAAAATGCATGATTTTTGCATGATTTCAATTGACCCATTAGCACAATTTACCGTACTATTTAGTGTATTAACATTGGGTGTAGCTTTCAGCTCAATTGGTAGTTTTTTAAGTATAAGAAAGCATTTGCAGGTATAGCTAAATTATGATGAATAACAACAATCCAAATAAATTAGATCCTCAACAGATTGTGGCGGAATTTAAAGAAATTCCTCCAATGCCTAACGTAATGGTTAAAGCATTGAGTGTTATTAAAAATCCTTCAACAGGAATTGCCGAGCTTGCAAAAATCATGCAAGTTGACCAAGCTATATCTACAAAAACCCTTAGTCTTGTTAACTCAGCATTTTATGGTTTTAGACAACAAATAACTTCAATTAATAAAGCTTTAGTTGTACTTGGTATGATGAAAGCAAAAAATATTATTATGAGTTTAGCGCTTAAACAAATGATGACAGCGCAAGGCTCTCGTGAATTATGGGAACATTCTATTAAATGTGCTGTTGCTGCCGAAATTTTAGCAAAAGAATATAAAGTTATTAATCCTGACGACGCTTTTGTTATTGGATTTTTACATGATATTGGAAAAATGCTTTTAAATTCAAAAAATCCTTTAAAATATTCAAAAGTAAGATACTTAGCACAACAAGGGAATGTAAATTTAATAGAAGTTGAAGATGCGCAATTTGGCACAAATCATTGTGTTTTAGGGGCATTAATATCTAAAAAATGGCAATTACCTGTTATTTTGACAAATTGTATTAGATATCACCATGACCCATTACAAAGTTCTCTGCCAACAGTATGCGGAATTGTTTATTGTGCTGATAGAATGATTCAATCTACAATGCCAAATCCATTATTGGATCCAAAAATCATGTCCAAAATGGAATTTACAATAAACGATCCTGTTGCGCTTAGAGAAACAATTCTTACAAAAGCACAAATATTTTTGAAAGAAATGTCTTCTCCTAATTAATATTGTCGTTAATAAAATCTTTTATTTTGGATAATTTTTCTTGATTATCGCTTTCGATATAAAATCTTAAAAGAGGTTCTGTGCCGCTTTTTCTTATCAAAAGCGAAGTGTATCTATCTTCAAGAAATAGTTTTGTTCCGTCTATTTCAAGTTTATCTATGACTTCAAGGCTTGCAATTGTTGAAAATTGGTTGAACTTTTCAGATAAATTTTGCGCTTTTTCATCATTTTCAAGATGAATATCTATTCTATCAGTGTAAAATTCACAGCCTGCAAAGGTTTTTATTTCTTTAACCAATTTATATAAAGGCATATTTGTTTTTGCAATCATTTCAATAATTAATAGATTGGCAAAAAGTCCGTCTTTTTCTGGGATATGATTTCCGCAAGATAATCCGCCAGAATCTTCTCCTGCAAGGATGGTTTCGTTTTTTCTCATAGCTTCTGATAACCATTTAAAACCGACAGGAGTTGTTATTGTTTCTATATTCAATTTTTGAGCAACTATATCAACAATATTTGATACCCCAACGGTTTTTATCATAAAACCTTTTTTTTGGTTTTCATATAGATATTTTAAAAGCATTGCAAGAATTATATTTGGACTTACATATTCGCCTTTTTCGTCAATAACCCCATATCTATCTGCATCGCCATCATTTGCAACTGTTATATAGTTTTCTTGATGGTATTTCATAAACTTTGCTTTAGGTTCAGGCAAACCTCCGCCAAAATCTGGGCTGTGGAACATATTTACTGATTCATAAGGGATTTTATGCTTGTCTAATATTTTATTAAAATATCCGATTGAAGCAGAAAATAGCCCATCATATATTATTTTTGGTGGATTTTCTTTTATTGCATTAAAATCTATAATTTTTTCCAATGCTTCAAAATAATTTTCTTCAAGATTTTTTTCAATCACTTCTCCGATAGTTTCTTCTTGAATATCTTTGTCTAAAAATTCAAGAATTTTATCAGTTATTTCTTTTGTTGCAGGACCTGCATAATTTGGGATAAATTTTATACCTTGATATTCTTTTGGGTTGTGCGATGCTGTTAGCATAATCGCCCCTATTGAATCAGGGTAATATTTTGCATTGTATGCAACAATTGGAGTCGGTATTACTTTTGTTGATAAAATAGCTCTAAAGCCATATTTGGACAATAATTCTGCAGAAAATTTTGCAAAATCACGTGCCATAAATCTGGGGTCATATCCGACAATTATTGTTCTTTTGCTATTATTTAAACTTTTAATATAAAGACAAATTGCCTTTATTATACGCTCTAGTGTTTCAAATGTGAATTCACGAGCAATAATACCTCTAAATCCATCTGTTCCAAATTTAATAACTGTTCTTTCCATAGCTTAATTATAGCAAAAAATTGTTTTAAAAATCTATTTTTGTAATAAAATAAAGGTATGATGAAAGTTTATTTGGGAATAGATGTAGGTTCCGTTACTACAAAAATTGCATTGGTTGATGAAAACGGAAAATATGTAGATAGTTATATGACACGCACTGCAGGACAGCCTGTTATTGCGGTTCAAAAATGCTTAGACAATTTATTATCTCAAGCACAAGGCAGAGAATATGAAATTGCATCAGTTGGTACTACCGGTTCAGGAAGAAATTTAGCAGGTGCGTTAGTTGGTGCGGATGTAATTAAAAATGAAATTACTGCTCATGCCGTTGCTGCAAGTTCAGTTATACCAAATGTCCAAACAATTCTTGAAATTGGAGGACAAGATTCAAAAATTATTATTTTAAGAGACGGTATTGTTACCGATTTTGCAATGAATACAGTTTGTGCTGCTGGTACCGGAAGTTTTCTTGATCATCAGGCACAAAGATTAAATGTTGATATTAAAGATTTTGGTGATATTGCTCTTAAATCAAAATCCCCAGCAAGAATTGCTGGTCGTTGTGGTGTATTTGCGGAATCTGATTTAATTCATAAACAGCAACTTGGTTACGCTGTTGAGGATTTATTATATGGATTATGCCAAGCATTGGTTAGAAATTATATTTCAAATCTTGCGTTAGGCAAAGATTTATTACCATGTATTTCATTCCAAGGCGGTGTTGCTACAAATAAAGGTATGGTAAAAGCATTTGAGGAAGCATTGGGACATGAAATTATAGTTCCCGATAATCATCAGACAATGGGCGCTATTGGTGCTGCAATGCTTGCTATGGAACACCATCAATTTACAAATCAACCTACAAAATTTAAAGGTTGGACAATTAAAGATATGGAATTTCATAGTATTACTTGCACTTGCAATGGCTGTTCTAATAATTGTGAAGTTATCACAATTTTAGAAGGCAAAGAGGAGCAAGATAGAAATAAAATCGAAAAAATTTCTGATATTAAAGGAAATATTATTGCTCGTTGGGGTGGCACATGTGGAAGATGGGATATTAATTAATTCCTATAAATAAATGTTGATATATTTGGTAAAGAACTTTATACTTGTGGGTATGAAGTTCTTTATTTATGTATTTGCTATCTTTTTATTTTTTCAAGTGTTTGCTGCTGAATTTGGTGAATATCGTTATTCGCAGTATCTTGGTTTGCAACAACAATTACAAAATCAAAGAGCTCGTGCAGTAATAAATCAAAGAAGAATGCAGAAAATTCCAACAAGAAATATACAATACCCTACAAGAGATAACCCTTATCCAAATATAACAAGAGGATATTCTCGTCCAATTAATCCAAGACAAAGATATTCAGCAGGTTATTATCAAAGATATTACAGATAATTAGACAAAAATTGTTTGTTCTCTATCAGGGCCAACACTTATAATTGTGATTTTAATACCTAATAACTCTTCTAATCTTTTTAGGTATTTTTTAGCATTTTCAGGTAATTCATCATAAGTTTTGCATTTTGAAATATCGCTATTCCAACCTTTATGTGTCTCATAAACTGCTTCCCAATCATAATGAGTGAAAACATTTGTTGGATATTGTGTTGTGGTTTCGCCTGTGATTTTGTTTTTATATGCGATTGCAACTTTTATTTCATCAAATGAATCTAAAACATCTAGTTTTGTTAAAGCAACTTCTGATAAGCCACCAACTAAAACCGCATATTTGGCGCTAATTGCATCAAACCAGCCGCATCTTCTAGCTCTTCCTGTAGTTACGCCAAATTCTCCGCCTATTTCACGTAATTTTTCGCCAGTTTCATTTTCTAATTCTGTTATAAAAGCGCCTTCGCCAACACGAGTCATATAGGCTTTAAAAACACCAATTGCTCGCTCAATTGCCATTGGTCCCATTGAAGCGCCAACCCCGGCTCCACCTGCTATTGGGTTTGATGAAGTTACGTATGGATATGTGCCATAATCAACATCAAGCATAACACCTTGTGCGCCTTCAAAAAGAACTGATTTATTATTTTTAAAATTTAATAGATTATCTTGCCAATTAAAATCAACATATGGTGCAAGAATTTTTCTATATTCTTCGCATTCTGATAAGATTTCTTCTTTTGTGTATGGTTTTAAATTATAAACAAATTGAAGCTCTTTATTTTTATTTGGAAGAATTATATCAAGTTTTTTGGATAAGTTTTCTTTATCAAATAAATCTTCAACTCTGATTCCGCATCTTTTTGCTTTATCTGTATAAGTTGGACCAATCCCTTTTTTGGTTGTTCCAATTTTATTTTTGCCAAGCTCGGATTCGGAATAACCGTCAATATCAATATGATATTTCATTGTAATATGAGCAAGAGGAGAAATTTTTAAGAATTTTTCAAAGTGTTCTCTTGAAACGCCTTGAGAAATAATATCTTCGATTTCTTTTTTTAAATCATCAGGTTTTATAACGCATCCTGCACCAATCATACAGGTTTTGTTTTCATATAAAATTCCTGATGGAATTAAATGAAAAGCATATTTTTTACCGTGCGCAACAACTGTGTGTCCTGCGTTTGAGCCTCCTTGAAAACGTGTGATAAAATCAGCATCTTGTGCTAATAAGTCTGTAATTTTTGCTTTGCCTTCGTCCCCAAATTGAGCCCCAACTACAACAGTATTTTTCATTTTTTCCCCTATTTTTTGCCTTTGTCTGCTAATTCGCTATCTAATCTTAAAAATACAGGAGATATTTCTTCTTTAGAAATAAGTTTTCCTGTTTTAATATTATTTATTTTAATATCATCAAGTTTTGTATTGATATCATATTTTAATTGCTTTGCCATTTTTTGAGCAATATTTGGACAATATGGGCTAATTAAAGAAGCAATTACACACATAACTTCTAAGACTGTGTATAAAACATTTCCGCATTCTGTCATTTTTTCTTCTTTAGCTAATGTCCAAGGTGCGTTATCTGTAACGTATTTGTTTGTTAAATCTACAAGTTCGATTATTTTTTGTGCAGCTTCTGCAATTTCAAAATAATCAAAATGATGTTTTACTTCTTGGATTGTTTTTAATGATTTATCAAATAATTCGTTTTCTTTGATAAATTCAGGTTTAATTTCGCCATCAAAATATTTAACAAGCATTGATAATGTTCTATTTAAAAGATTGCCCATAGAATTTGCTAAATGAGCATTAACTTTTTCTTTGAAATCGTTATCTGAATAGTTGCCATCTTTACCAACTGGTGCTGCTGTTGCCATATAATAACGAAGCGCATCAGGTTCTGTCATTTCGAAAGATTCAATAACGCTTGATGGCGATACAACATTTCCTAAAGATTTAGACATTTTTGTTTCGTCAATTGTAATCCAACCATGTGCTAAAATATGTTTAGGCAATGGGATATCAAGAGCCATTAATATCGCAAGCCAGTATATGCTATGGAATTTTAAAATATCTTTTCCGATAACTTGAACATCTGCTGGCCAATATTTTTTGAATTTTTCGCTAGGGTTTTCAATATCATAACCTAATGCTGTAATATAATTTGATAGCGCATCAATCCATACATAAATAACTTGTTCATTATCATCTAAAACATCAATCCCCCAAGAAACATTTGTTTTAGCTCTTGAAACAGAAATATCTTCAATATTTTCTAATTGATTTAAAACTTCATTAGCTCTAAAGCTTGGAACAATAAAGTTTGGATTTTCTTTAATATGTTTAATGATTGCATCTTTGTATTTTGTTAATTTAAAGAAATAGTTTTCTTCTGAAACAACTTCTGGTTTTTTTTGGTGATTTGGGCAACATCCATTTTCATCTAAATCTTTTTCAGATAAAAATGCTTCACAACCAGCACAATATAAGCCTGTATATGAATGTTTATAAATATCGCCTTTTTCAACAAGTCTTTTAAATATTTTTTGAACAATTTCTTTGTGTTCTTTTTGAGTTGTTCTTATAAATTGAGAATAATCTATGCCTAGCAATTTCCAAGCATCAATGAATTTTTGAGCATTCATATCACAAAATGCTTGAGGTTCTATGTTTAATTCGGCTGATGTTTTTTGAATTTTTATACCATGTTCATCAGTACCTGTTAGCATATAAGCATCAGATGTTCTTTGTTGAAAATGTCTAAAAATAACATCTGTAAGAATTTTTTCATATGCATGCCCAATATGAGGAGCTCCATTTACATAATCAATTGCTGTTGTTGTATAAAATTTTTCCATAGTTATTAAATCCAATTATTCTCCAACATATGGATTATAACATAAAAAAACTTACTTAAAGCCTATTTTTTGTGATGCTTTGTTTTCAGGCATGTAATCTTTTTCTTTAATTTTTTCCCAAGAACTTTGTTTGATTGCATCTTTAATATCTTGTTCTGTTACTTCTCTTTGAGCTTTATAAGCTAATTTGAATGCAGTTTTTATTATATTATTTATATTTGATGGGCTGTGCCCTTTTAATTCTTGAGCTAATATTGTAAGAGCATCTTTATTTTGTGATAATGTTTTACCTTTTTCATATTTTGATAAAGATTTTTCTAATAATCTGGCTATTTCATCATTGTTAGGTAGGCCAATATATGCATTCATATCAACTCTTCTTTTGGCAGCTGGATCAATAATATCAAACATATTTGTTGCGCCAATTATAATAATATTATTTTCTTGTGCTTCAGTTGTTAAAGTTAAAAGAGTATTTACTGTTTTGTTGTCTTCTCTTGAGCCACCAGAATTACTATTTATTCTTTTGGCAAACATAGAATCCATTTCGTCTAAAAATAAAATAACAGGTTTTTCCGATTTTTTGGCTATTTGTTTAACATATTCAAATGCTTTTCCAATATTGCTTGATGTTTCATTGACATACATGCCTCCAACTTTTGAAATATCAAAAGAATACATATCACAACCTGTTTCTTGTGAAATTGCTTGCGCAAGCATTGTTTTGCCGCATCCTGGAGGTCCATGGAAAACTATGAAATGCGGAATTTCAATGCCATAATCTTCTTCTCTTTGTTGTGCCTCTTGTGGATGCTGTATAGGATAAATAATTAAATCTTTAACATCTTCTCTGACAGCATCTAGTCCAACAACATCATCAAGTCCTTTTGGAGAATGTTTTGTTGGGATGAATTTTTCTATTAAATTTGTGCCTTCATCTTTTTTGGTTTTTTTAGATTGCTCTGTTGCATTGGGCTTTGGCGTTTCTATTTTTGTTGTTGAACTTTCTTCTATAATATAGTCGTCAATATCATCTACATCATCACCAATATATGAAGCATAGCTATCTAATTCTTCTGTTAATTCGTCAACTAGCATATCTCGCCACAACCAAGCTTTTTTAACCCCTATTTCATCACTATCAAGAGGATTTGGTTCAAGTTTTGTTGATTCTTCATCATATGTGTCACATTCTGTTTTCATATAATTTAAATCGGGGAAAAGTCTTTCAACCATTGTACAAACAAATTTTTTAGTTTTAATAAAATAATCTAATAAAATATTTATTTGAAATTCGTTTTCATCTGTTTTTGCTCTGTCTTTTTTCTCTAAAGATCTTATTTGGTCCTCTGTTTGATTACAACTATCAACAACTTGTGTAAGAGTTTTTATTGTTGCTGTTTGTTCTGAAGCTTCTAATCTTGCTTTTAGTTTATTATTTAATCTCTTATTGTATCCAAAAGTTATACTGTTTACTGGTGATAAATTCATTTATTTTAAGATATCCTAATTAACTCTTGTTCATTAAAGGGTTCTAAAAAATATTTTTTGCTAAAAAGAAAAAATAATGTAAAATTGTTTTATGAAAAAAATTGCTGTAATTCCTATTGATAATCGTCCAATTTGCTATGATTTAATTAAAGATATTTTGGCTATGGATAAAAATATCCAATTATTTTTGCCTAAATTATCTTCTTTGGGTGGATTGATAAAAAATAGCAATGTTGATGAAATATTTGATTTTATTGAGGAATTAGATGAAATTGATTATTTAATAGTTTCACTAGATACAATTGCTTATGGTGGTTTAGTTTCATCAAGAAGATGTAGTGATAGTTTTGATGAAATTAAAAATAGAATTGAAAAATTTAAAAAAATTATACAAAAAAAAGCCAAAAAAATATTGGCATTTTCGTCAATAATGCGTATTTCAAACAATAATATTAATGAAGAAGAAAAAGAATATTGGGCGCAATGGGGAAAAAGAATTTTTGATTGGTCTTTTTATTTGCATAAAACTGAACTAGAAAAATCATACAATTGCGTTCATAATATTATTCCTAAAGATATTTTAGAAGATTATTTAAATACTAGAAAAAGAAATTTTGAAATTAATAAATTGTATTTATCATGGGCGCAAGAAGGTTTTTTTGATACTTTAATTTTTTCTAAAGATGATTGTGCGCAATATGGTTTGAATGTGAAAGAAGCCAATGAATTAGCACAAATAATTAAAACAAAAGAAATAAAAAACGCAAAAATAAAAACTGGAGCCGATGAAATACCTCTGGCTTTGATTGCGAGAGTATTAAATGCGCAAGCAAAGATAAAAATAAATCCAATATTTTTAGAAGAAAATTCTATTGATTTAATATCAAAATATGAAGATGTTTCTATAAAAAATTGTGTTTTAGGCCAGCTGGAACTTGCAAATTGCTTAATTGATATTGAAAATTATGATTTAAATTTAATTATAAATAATTTTAAAAATGAGCAAGGAGATTTGGTTTTAGGAGATATTATAAATTCTACTGATAAAGAAATAAATTTCATGCAAAAACCATGTTTTATAGCCGATGTAAATAATGCAAATGGTGCTGATAAAAAATTAATAAGACAATTATTTAATCAGAAATTAAATAATTTTTATGGTTATTGTGGATATAATACAAGTGCAAATACGTTAGGATGTGTTATTCTATCAGCAATTGTTAAATATTTATCTTTAAAGAATAATTCATATAACGATTTTGCTTTTAAGAAATTACAATTCGTAAGATTTCTTGATGATTGGGCTTATCAAGCTATTTCAAGAAAATATATTAGAGAGTCGGCACCTGAATTTAAAAAAGCATTAGATGAAAAAACTGCTGAATTAAATGAAAACGCTCAGATTATTTCAGAATTTTTAAATTATTATCCCAAAGAAGTTAAATATTCTCTTCCTTGGGATAGATCTTTTGAAATTCGAATTGAGATTATAGATTAATGTAGTGCATTATTACATCTATAATCTTTTGTTGATTTGTTAAAATAAATACAACTGTAATTGAAACAGCTAAGCCAACAATTGCTTTTGTAATATCTTTTAGCAAATGTTTATAAACTTTCTTTTGAGTGATAAAACGCAATCTGTTATATAGAGCAATTTCTCTACCTGCTAATACTCCTAAAAATACCCAAGTTGTAGACATTGGAATATTATTTACATTTTGGAAATACAATAAAATGCAAGCATAAACACAGTCTATTATTGTTGCGGAGCGAGTATCTTGAGTGTTTGTTTTTAATTTAACAATATTTTGTATTTCTCCACCTCTTTTATAACAAAGCAAAAATAAAAGTCCTGCAAAAATGCTCAAACTCAATATCATTTGTAATAATGTTAGTTTTCTTGGTAAATAAATAAATAAAACTGCACCATCCTGTAATAGCCATGCACTCCATAAAAATGCAGTTGAAAGCCATTTTGCAACAATCCAACCTTTGCTTATTGGTTTGTTTTTCATATATAGAAATATTTTTTCTACACGTCTTGCGATGAAAAAATATAAAAGCAAAGAGCTTAATAATGCTGCAACATAGCCAATAAATGATTTTGCAATCATTAAACCAATTACCGTATTTGATGAAAATACACTAACAATTAAAAAAGCTGTTGCTACAGGAATTCCTTTTTTTGTTAAATATAAAAGAACCAAAGGAGGCAATATATGCCACCAATAAAAGACTTGCGCATGTGGAATTCTATCTAATCTTCCAAAAGCCATATCTCCATCATTTACAATCCATCCAATAACAAAAGTTAAAACCATTACAGCGCTAACATAAAGCCAAATTTGCCAAACAGGCCTTTCTTTTGTTGTGTTTAAGAAAGTTCCTAAAGTTTGGATGGCATCATTTGAAACACAAGCATAAAGGGATAGCAAAAACCCTGTTATCATAAATAAAAAGCTTGGTATATTTTCTATCATAAAACCTACTATTCTTTATACATCAAGAGAAGCCATTATTTCGTCACTTGCTTCAAAATTAGAATAAACATTTTGAACATCGTCATGTTCATCTAATTTTTCAAGTAATAAAACGATTTTTTTTGCAATAGCCGCATCTGTAATTTCATTTGAATTAGACGGTATTCTTGTTAAATCTGCACTTTTGATTGTATAACCTAGCGATTCTAATCCTTTTGCAGTTTTTTCCAAGTTTTCAACAGACGTTTTGATTTTATAATCATCTTCGTCTTCGTCTTCCCAAGCATCCATAGGATCAAATTCCATTGAATCTTCAAAAAGTTTGTCAAAATCAAACATTTTTATTTCTTCTTTTGATCTTTTATCTACTTCTTGTGGTTTAGCTATTGAAATTAAACCGCATGGTTCAAAAATCCAGCCAACACATCCTGTTTCACCAAGATTTCCGCCGTATTTTGTGAAATAGCTTCTTATATCTCCCGCAGTTCTATTTCTATTGTCTGTTGCAGCTTCTATGAATATCGCAACTCCGCCTGCACCATATCCTTCATATGTAATTTCTTCGAAATTATCTCCTTGAGAATTGCCACAGCCTTTATCAATTGCACGTTTGATTGTATCGTTTGGCAATCCACCAGCTTTTGCTTTTTCAACAGCTGTTCTTAAACGGAAGTTTCCATTTAAATCTCCGCCGCCAATTTTAGCAGCTATAATAATTTCTCTTGAGAATTTTGCAAAATTGACTCCACGAGCAGCGTCTGCTTTTGCTTTTTTATGTTTAATATTTGCCCACTTAGAGTGTCCTGACATATTGTTTTCCTTTATATCTTTACCCTAATTAAAACATACGAAAAAACAATTGGCAATAGAGCCTTAAAATCAAGATTACTCAACTAGATTAGCACGCTTTTGTATTAATTTTTTTATTAAAATAAG